>NZ_NMQW01000053.1 GCF_002234615.1 Paenibacillus rigui
TATTTATTTTTAGTGTATGAATGGGGTACAGCATAAGATGTCACCGATCTATTCGGCGGCAGCCTCAGATGGGGAAAAGAGACAGTTCTTATACTTCCATTTTAATAGGTTTTGGAGTTTACACAAACTATTTTACAGACTCAGTTAAAGACTCTTGCTTGATGTGCGCATCAGTAACACTTGATTTTAAAGATTTAAACATTAATTTTAATGCGCCTTTATAGCCTTCTCTTTCTTTGTAAATACAACTGTCAATAAAGTTGTATATTCGTTTAGTCTGTTTCTTTTCGTCTTCAATATTTAGAAAATAATCAAAAAAGAAGGCTGAATTATGATCTCCTTGAAAAGGAAAGGTATCAGTTTTATTTTTTTCAACTTTTATTTTGAGATTTAATTTATTTAATTCTGTATTTAATTCTTTATAGAAATCACTCTTTTCACTTTCATCATTATATGAAAATTCATAGTCATCAACGAACCTAACATATGAGAATTTATTTAATACTTCATCTAACTTACACATATATAGCTCTGCAATTAAACGAGAAGCAAAACTACCTGTGGGTATTCCATGTGTTTCTCCTCTTTGACATCTTTGAATTAACGAATCTAATTCATTGTAGTATTTATTCTTATCGTTTTTATTTGTTTTAGCTTCGTTTTTTCCAACTAAAACCCAGGGTATTGAATGGGTATATATACTTGGGAAAAAGTTTTGAATATCAGTTTTCATTATATTTTTTTTACCAAATCTATTTTCCTCCCTTTTTTGCTTGCCTTTGTAAAAGGGAGCATGGAAGTATTTCGACAGAGATTGTTGACTTTTAGATATAATTTTGAGATATGTATCGTTATATTGATTTAAGTGTCTACAAAGACAGATATATGAGTATATATTTGGTAGTTTATATATCCTTCTTTCTGCCTCATTTTTATAAATTGACAGCTCTATAGGAACGGTGTCGCTATATGATTTGAAATTTATCGTTTTTTCAATTTCGGAATATGCTAGGGCTAGTTGATCTGTGTTGAATATTTCTTTATATACATAATTTGAGAGAATATACTCATCTTCATACTGCTCGGAGTATTTAAAGTCAAAGTAACCATATTTCAAAAGATAGTTTAAAGAAAAATACGTTTTATACTTGAATAAATACGACATTCTCTGAAAATCAATATAAACGTTATTCATTGTTCTCAACTCTCTTATTATATATTAATTAGGAATATATTAGAAATTATTTTCCTATACCACAATTATATATATCAGCAACAAATTAGAGCAATAATAACTTGCCATTTGAGCCAGCGAGGGGAACCGTCCCATAAGTGACGGCAAGTTTTGTAGGTAGGTCTTTAACAATTAACTCTCATTGTTATAGATGTATTATTTTGTACAATTTTGTAGTATTATGGTTGGTGAGAATTTTATCCAATTTATGAAAAGGTGCGGAAACTATGAAAATAAGTTTGCCATCTCGGTACGAAAGTTTAGACGAAGCGTATAGAGGTAGATTGATTCCTAATAAAGACTTACTAGACCTGATTAACAAAGCCACTAAATCAATGATGATAAGTGGAGGAATAAGATTTTTACCGCTTTACGGTGAAAGCGGTGCAGGAAAGACATCAGCGGCTCGTGAGATTAGCACTCATTTACCAAGTGCACACACCTTCTTGCTCGTAAGGGATGAAATAGAAGAACGGGAGACTCTCTTAAGTAGAATCACTCGCGAGAATGCCCATAACCCAGGAAAAATACTAATTGCAATTATTGACCAATATGAAGAGAATGTCGTTGGAAAAGAAAGAATTCCCACCCAATTTGTTGAGTATATTAGTCTTCTTGATCGTGGGGAACTTGCAGGAACCCCAATCATTTTCGTTTGGCTCACAACTAGTAGAGAATTTCAAAGGATGCTTGTAGATGCAACAAGTCGTAATAGAAGAATATTATTACATCAAAACTTCACAATAACCGGACCCAATAAACAGGAGTGGCCAAAGATAATCGATGAAACATTCAGTTTCCATAATAGTGATAATTCATTGGCAGACTATGAGATTATAGAAGAAGATATTAGGAAGATCAGTTTGGATTATCATACGATAGGTAGTGCTATGGAGGAAGTGGGGGTACTTCTAGGAGAAAGAGTATCTGATATCCAGAATTTATCAGAGTATCAAGTAATCTTAATGTGGCCTGTTTCAGATGCACTTCGGACACAACGCGTTTTACAATTTTCAAAGCCTCGTGAAGGTTATAAATTAAACTGGGAAGCTTGGTTCAGGGAACTGAATGCTGAGGACCGTGTTCAGTTACCGCTTAAAGAATTGAATCGTACTCGATTATACTTTGATGTTCGAATTATTCCAATACGTGTGGCTGACTTACATCGTCTATGTGGGGATTTAGACAATCCGGACGGGACATACGGAGATTCTTACGTAGGAAGATTTATGAGGACACATTTTTATCAAGTCGTGGCTGACAAATGGGATGAATATGAGTATACCCCACTTAAAGAGAGGGAATCCAAAAGGGCGGAAGAAGCACGAGTGTGGTATGAAGGTGTAACAACAAAGCCTACTCAATTAGGAAGAAGAATCGCAAGAGTCTTCAGATCCAGTGGCCTAGATGCAACTCATGAAGAAACGCTTACTTCAGGGTATAGCTCGGTGAGGGCAGATGTATTTATTAATCGTCCTGGAACATCGAAACCAAAAGTAATAATCGAGCTAAAGGTTTACTCTGCTGAGGCTACAATGCCATCTTCTATAAAAGATGCTATAAAAGTTACACTTAGAAGGCATGCACAATTTGCAGGTTTTTTACAAAGACAATAAAGCTAGGGGCACCTGAAAAGGTGCCCTTAAAATTTGCCGTTACAGACAGGGTGGAGAACCATACCGCAAGTAGGGCGAAATTTTTCGCAGGGTTGTGTATTACAAACTTCAGGAATAATATATTAGCAGAAAGAGCTTTGAATCTAATATAGTAGTATTAAAACGAATCTCTTTAAGCAAGGTGTGGTTAAATGGCTTTGGAAAACGAAAAGTTTAAGATACTTGGAGACTTTTTAAAATCCCGCCGAGAACGGATGAAACCGGATGGTACCGAAATGGCTAGCCGCTTTGGAAGAAGGAGAACGCCGGGATTACGTAGGGAAGAGGTTGCCCAGCTTGCGGGAGTGAGCATCACTTGGTATACCTGGCTGGAACAGGGCAGGGTTGCTTCCGTATCAAGGGAAGTCATTGAGTGCGTTGCTCGGGCCTTGCAATTATCTTCGGATGAACAGGCTCATTTGTTTCGATTGGCCGATTACGGAGGAGAGAGGAATTCTAGTCCGAACACCGGTGAAGCATATCCCGAACTTCAGACCATTATCGACCAAGTGAACTACCCGGCCATTATAGCAAATCATCGAACCGAGGTGTTGGCTTACAACCGGTTGGCAACCGAAATTATTACGGATTTCCATGCCATTCCCGCTGATGAACGAGTTATGACGCGATTAATATTTACAGATGAAAATCTGCGTGAGCAGTTGGTAAACTGGAAAGAATTCGCGGACTATACGATGGGCGTATTTCGGATGTATTATGACCAAAATGCCAGCGATCGTTGGTTTGAGGCTTTCGTCCGGAAGATGTGCCTCGAATGCGTGGAGTTTCAAACCCTATGGCGCTTGCATAATGTTCGGCAAAAGAACGCCATCCATTACACGTTTGATCATTGTGTCGCTGGACAATTGTTTTTTCAATTGAATACCTTTTCTAATATTAACGGTGATGAAAACCTGCACTGCTGTATATTTACGCCTATCGCAAATACCGTTACGGAAGCAAAGTTAGCGTTATTGCGAAAATGATCCTATTAGTCCGGATACCTGTATAAAGGGAAACTGGTTACCTTTTTAGATACGAAATATAATGATTTCATTCTTAACTAGGAGGTATTGGAGATGAAATCTATTGTAATCGATCAACCAGGCGGACCAGCAAGCCTAAAATGGTGCGAAAAGCCGGATCTGCAGCCGACCCCTGGCCTGCTTACCATTGATGTTGCCTATGCAGGTGTTGGATATTTTGAAGTATTGCTGAGCCGCGGCGAATTTATGTCGGATTTTCCAATGCCGATTACCCCCGGTCTAGAAGTTTCAGGATATGTACGTGCCATCGGGGAAGGCGTTAAGGGGTTCTACGTCGGTCAACCTGTAGCCTCTATGACGCTGCTTGATTTTAACGGGTTTGCATCTATGGCGAACGTGCGGCCGGAATTGACGGTTCCGCTAGATCAATTGGGGATGGAGCTTGACTTGGCGACAGCGGCAGCTTCAATTGTAAATCTGACGACAGCTTACTTGGCAATCAAAGATGTGTATAGAATGAGAACAGGTGACAACGTGCTTGTTCATGCGGCCGTAGGCGGTTTGGGCGGCTTTTTGGGACAGATTGCAAAACGATTGGGAGCCGGCAAAGTATTGGGAACCGTTGGAAACGCAGAGAAAGCCAAGCTTGCAGCTTCCTTCGGGTATGACGAATTATTTGTCCGGACCGATTTTGTTGAGCGGACACTAAAGGCAACGGGACAGAAAGGCGTTCACGCTGTCTTTGACCCGGTTGGGGGAAGCATGCGTAAACAAAGCTTAGAGGCGCTTCGCCCATTGGGTCAGTTGGTTGTTGTCGGAAACGCCAGCGGTGAACAGGATGTTGCGCATTCTTTTAACCAGATATGGTTTTCCAATAAACAGTCCGCTGGCTTTTCATTAGGAGGATACGCCGTAAGCAATCCTGCAGAGACCGGAAAAGCGGCGCGGGAGGCGTTAAGCATGCTGGCAAGAAAAGAGATCCATGCTGAGATTCACGGCGTGTATCCGCTGGAAAAAGCCGCCGAAGCGCTAGCGCTTTTAGAACAAAAAAACACCGTCGGCAAACTGGTTTTGCAAGTGTAAACCCAGGGATAAAGACGATAGTTTACGATAAACGATAGCGTAATAACTATAGCAACCAATAAGGAGCTGCCGCGGCATGCTCCTTACGCCTTTTCGCCGATTGACCCGTTATGCTGAACCGTATCGCACATACTGGTAAAGCGGAGATTTGAATTACGAGTGGAATCGGTTGCTTTGAACCATCAGATTTGAGCATAATACTATAGTGGAAGGAAAGCTATCGGACGATTTTCCGGAACCGCTCTGCCGGTAAGCTGATGCGCTTGTGGCGCAGGGAGCGGAATAGTACCCAAAGCGATTGAGGCAAGTCCGCTAGTGGTGATCTTCATGCTGAGAGCTAAAGAAATACAATCGTGTCGCCTTCCGAAATCCGGCCTTCCCTCTCCACGGAACAAACGATGCCTCTCGACTTTTTAGCAGCAGGCACAAATTTTTGACTAAGCCCGCTCTGATTATAAATTTTTTCAATCACCCTTCCGGGTCCAATGCAGGGCAGGTTCTCCCCTTCACAGATCAATCCCGTTCCATCCGGAAATATCAACCTGGTCCCTTGTTGTAGTTCTGTAAGCTTCTCAAATCCGCTAATGATAATATTGGCCCCTAGCCACTCCGGCTTTATTTCAGGGAGATCCAGTCTATTGGCAATGTACTCACATTCCTCTTTCGAAACGATACTGATTTGACGTCTGTTGGCAATCAGCACACCTCGAGGATAAATTTTTTGCCTGGAATCCGCAGGACGTAACAGGCCATAATGGCGATCTCCCGGAATCCCCCCTAATTCAATCTGAATATATGGCACGGAGCGAGTAACGAATGTTGTCGGGTCTTCAGCCACCATTACCCTTTCAACTGCAGCGCTACTTTCTCTCATGATTCTTTTCCCTCTTTTTCCTGCGAAGATTGCAGCTCATTATAGATTAAGCCTAAAGAACGTGTCAGAATCTCTACTTCCTCATCGGATAAAGAGGCAGCAAAATACTGCTTGATCCCCCTTGCATATATAGGCCAAGCTTTACGCAGCTGGTTTTCACCTTCATCCGTGAGAACAGCATATGCTCCCCGCCGGTCCTCTTCGCTTTTTTCTCTTTGAATCAATCCTTCGCGCTCCAGTCGGTCGATCATCCTTGTTAAGCCGCTTTTACTCAAGACGACCTTCCGATTTAATTCTGAAAAACGAAGCCTGCGATCGGGTGCCTCAAACAAAGCGATCAGAACATCGTATGTGGTCAGCGGGACTTTCTTCTGGGCTGCCAAATCACGCTCAATGAATTCTATGATTTTGGCATGTGCTTTTATAAACAACCGCCAAGCAGTCAACTCTTTTTCCGATAACTTATCCATCGTCCATCCCCCATTCGTTAAAAACAATATAAATCATTTTTGTTGTATGATCAACAAATATTTGTTGACTGCGCAACTAAACGATGTTATATTTAGTTGCGCAGTCAATTGTTGATTTTGAAACAATTTATTAAAGGGGGTTGATTTTTCAAATGTACAGCATGAGTTTTTACGCCAATACCGTTCTCCGCATATTGACGGGAGTCATTTTTTTCATGCATGGGAGATTCAAATTAGTATGGGGTTATTCCAATTTGTCGGAATGGTTGCATGGTCAGGGATTTCCACTGGCAGCATTTTTCGCTCATGTACTCCCGTGGATTGAACTGCTTGGAGGCATCATCATGATCATTGGAATCGGTTCGCGATATCTAGCCATCCTATTTAGTCTTATTCTTCTGACCGCCTTATTTAAGGTGAAGCTCGCCGTCGGTTTCATCTCGAGTAAGGACACTGGCTATGAATTCGACCTACTACTGCTGGTCGCCTGTTTGCATGTAGCCGTGACCAGCACGAATTCGCTCAAACAAGTTTGGATGACTTCTCATAAAGGAGGTGAAATGAAACATGTCTAAAGTAAAAATTACAAAGTACGATGAAGGACCTTTTGTCATTCAAGGGAGCTTCGAACTGGTTGATGGAAGTGGGAACACTTTTCAAACCAGCGATACGATAGCCGTTTGCCGCTGCGGACAATCAAAGACACAGCCATTTTGCGATGCTACTCATAAAACATGCGGATTCAGAGAAGCTTCTTCCGCCCAATAATCATAACTCTCTGCCTTTAGATGAACCGAACCTCATGGCACAAAAAAACGTGATGATCCCTTCATAAAGTTAAGGAATCATCACGTTTTTATTCGTTGCCAGCTGGAAATGCAAGCGGACCTCAATGGAGCTATCGTGTCACGACAAGCTCCTTCCTAACTTTTCGCCGATAAACCCATTAAGCTGAACCGTATCACAAATAATGGTGAAAATTGGCGGATTACATCGGCTGGATTGAACCGGAAGATATAGTTGCTTTATTGGATAGGGTGGATCTGAACTATCAAGGATGGGCGAATTATCCGGCTTCTGTTATGATGGGAATCACAGACCGGCCGGAACTATCCGAGGTTCTAAACGAGTTTTTGCGCAACCGACCTCAAGATAGCCCGCGCCTCAACCGCTTTGGAACGGTAGATCAGTGGGTTCAATGGAAATAACATCAGGCAAGCTGGGCTGTAGGCCGGACGACAAGCTCGTTCACATCGACGTCTGCCGGCTGCTCTATCGCATAAGCAATGGCACGGGCTATGGCGGCAGCTGGGAGGGCGTCGCGGCGGTACAATTTCATCATTTCCTTGGCTTCGTCGTCTGAAATGCTCTCAGCGAGCTCGGACTCCGTCACACCGGGAGAAACGAGCGTTACCCGGATGCTGCTACCAACCTCCTGCCGTAAACCTTCCGTGATGGCACAAACGGCGTATTTGGTCGCACAATATACTGCCGCCGTCGGCGAGACTGCGTAGGCACCGATGGAAGCCACGTTGATGATGTGACCGGATTGTTGCTCTTTCATAACGGGGAGACCCGCAGCAATGCCGTGAAGAACCCCACGGATATTGACGTCGATCATTCGGTTCCATTCGTCGACTTTCAAAGCTGCCAAAGGGGAGAGAGGCATCACACCGGCATTGTTCACGACCACATCGACACGACCAAACCGGCTTTGCGCCAAGTGGATGCTTGCCTGCATCTGACCGATATTTGTAACGTCCAGCTGTTGATATGCAACGGAACCTCCTTCGGCCTCAATGAGGGATGCCAGAGCTTCCAGTCTTTCCACGCGTCTGGCCCCAATGACGACATGGGCTCCCCGGCTGGCGAGAAGCTTCGCCGCTGCTTCACCGATTCCACTACTTGCTCCTGTAATCAAAACTACTTTTCCATTAATTTCAGACATTAAAATTTCTCCTTTTGAAATGGATTCAATCTAGTCTATCTCATTAAAATAATTCCATGACCCATGATGAAAATTACGACTTCCCGCTATTTTCACGGTACAGAACCATGCCGGCATGGTAGAGTACCGAATCGCGGAAATCGCCGTCCGCTGTAAACCCTGTATCATCCACATAGTCGATATGGTCGCCTACGATGGTATATCTGCCTTGGTAAGCGCTCTTCCGATTTCCACGTGCTTCGTCATACCGCCCGTTCGGCAGCAGTTCATGCCGGATGTAACCGTCTTTTGTCACCCACATGCCGACATAAGGATGGGATTGTTCGCTTTGAGTACTCATTGAATATTCTCCTTCCATTTGTGATGCTGGACTGAATCTTGCCCTGTCACTCGTTTCCTGCGGTCAGGACCTCCGTGCCGTGTACCACATTTCATACATGTTCATTATCGTTTTTCCGGGAAGCAATGCGGTAGCCGGATCATACACGATGATTGCCTAATCCTCCAGAAAAGGATAAAGTTAAGTCAATCTTATGGATAAAAAGGGGAGAAAAGGATGGATGAATGGTTCGAGAAACAAAAGAGAGAAATGCTGCGGATCATCGGGAAGTTTACACCGGAGGACGGTACGCATGATACGGAAGTTCCCGGTTTGCGCTTGATTCGTTCTTCACGGTTATCTGAGCCGGTATACTCTGTCTATGAGCCTTCCCTTTGCGTCGTGGCACAGGGTTCCAAGGTGGTCATGCTAGGACAAGAGCTGTATCAGTATGACCCGAGCAGCTATTTAACCGCATCGGTACATTTACCGATTACAGGTCAAGTGATGGAGGCTTCGAATGAAACGCCGTATTTAAGTATGCAGATCCTTTTTGATATGAGCCAAATTCTTGATGTCATTCAGGCATCCGGCGATGTCATCCGATCAAGAACTGAGACCAGCCGGGGGTTGAGGGTGAGCCGGGTAAGCGATACGCTTCTGGATGCTGTGCTGCGGCTTCTGAAATTGGTCGAAACGCCGCGGGATATCCCGGTGCTTGCGCCTTATGCTATGCGGGAAATCATTTACCGGGTGCTTCAGAACGAAAACAGCGCATCACTAATGCAATTTGCAGTTGTCGGAAGCCATGCACAGCGAATCGCGGGGGTCGTTGAGAAGCTTAATCGCGACTTTGCCCAACCTCTGCGCGTAGATGAATTGGCAGCGGAGGCCAGTATGAGCGCTTCGTCATTGTACGATTATTTTAAGGAAGTCACAGGGATGAGCCCGATCCAGTTCCAAAAGCAAATCCGTTTGCAAGAGGCACGACGGCTACTCCTCTCTGGATCGATCGATGCGGCGGAAGCAGCGTTTCAGGTCGGGTATGAGAGCCCGTCGCAATTTAGCAGGGAATATGCACGGATGTTTGGGATGCCGCCGATCCGGGACATACACCGATTGCGGGGCTCTATTGTTTGACAAAATGACGGTTTCGGCGAGGTCAGGGTGAAAGACTTGGATGCACAATACTGCGGAATAATATTCTGTCATTCCGTGTGGGATTTTGTGTAGAGCATGACGGAGGGATTAACCGCCTCAACAACCAACTTTTCGAAACGATGCAGCGAAGCGTCCTACAGTAAAAGCGGATCGTACAATCGTTTCTGTAGCTGAGACAAAAGAAAACACAGATAACCATTGCATTATCTCATGGGGAAAGAACGTACCGTTGTATGGGATTCGGTTATCAATAGCACGAACGCTGGGAATCAAGTCATTATCGGTTTAGGGGAAATTACGGAGAGAGACTCAGATAATACAGCATCATTTGCGTTTTCGGGCGACCACCGCTAACCGACCGTTTTCGGTTGAGTATTCGCACGTAGACAGTACTATAAGCTTGTCGCCATACTGGGCTGTTATGCCCGTGTCATAAAGAGCGAGTTGCTTGATGTTCTGCATATACGAATCAAACTCAGCGGATGTTCCAACCTTCTCAATCTGGTAGTATTTAAAAACATTGTCCGATTTGCGATAAACTTTGGAGAGAATAACGGCTACGATCTCGTATTCTTCCTTTTCATAAAGCGTACTGAACTGGAGCGTAACATGCTCCTTATAATAGCTTTCATTCTTGTACTTCATCAAATCTGTAAACATAAAGCCGCTTTTCATATGATGTCCGTGAATCAGTAAAATGTCTGAATCGTTTATCCGACTGTGTACGTCCAAAAAGGGAAGTCCGTTTTTGCTCTCTTTTTTATCAAAATCATGATTGAGATAGTATTGCGCATCCTGTGGGTTCTGCATGATCGGATAATCAATTCGGGTGCCGTCAATCTTCAACCAACCGATGATGTCCGGGTTTCTCCCGTAAAGCTCTTGAAACTCGGGAAGCATGACCGGCTCATGCGTGTTCGTGGAAAATGGCGAGGGCGTTACAGTGCCCTCGCCTGTGTCTGATTCTGTTTTCAGGCCTGTTTTTAGTTCTTTCATTTGCTGCTGCGCATCATAATCTTGCTGAAGAATTCTCGCAATAGAGAAGAAAGAAAAAACTAACAGGAGAATGGAAAAGGCGATAAGAATCTTTTTGGTTTTGCTCATCATCTTACCGCCTTTCCCTGGTTACTGAATGTACTTCTTCTTCTTGCTATTTGGCAGACAGAACCCGATTGTAATCAAGGACATCAGTACCAAAGCCATATAGAAGGCTAGCGATATGCTATTATCGCCTGTTTTCGGGACATCGTCCAGCTCGTTGTCACTGTTGCCGTTGTCGGCCCCGTTGTTGCTGTTGCCGTTGTCGGTTCCGTTGTTGCCATTGTCGGCCCCGTTGTTGCTGTTGCCGGCTCCGTTATTGCTGTTGCCGGAACCGTTGTTGCCGTTGTCGGCCCCGTTGTTGCTGTTGCCGGAACCGTTGTTGCTGTTGCCGGCCCCGTTGTTGCTGTTGCCGGCTCCGTTATTGCTGTTGCCGGAACCGTTGTTGCTGTTGCCGGAACCGTTGTTGCCGTTGTCGGAACCGTTGTTGCCGTTGTCGGCCCCGTTGTTGCCGTTGTCGGAACCGTTGTTGCTGTTGCCGGAACCGTTGTTGCCGTTGTCGGAACCGTTGTTGCTGTTGCCGGCCCCGTTGTTGCTGTTGCCGGCTCCGTTATTGCCGTTGTCGGCCCCGTTGTTGCTGTTGCCGGCCCCGTTATTGCTGTTGCCGGCTCCGTTATTGCTGTTGCCGGCCCCGTTATTGCTGTTGCCGGCCCCGTTGTTGCTGTTGCCGGAACCGTTATTGCTGTTGCCGGCCCCGTTGTTGCTGTTGCCGGCCCCGTTGTTTCCGTTGTCGGAACCGCTGTTGTCGTTGTCGGAACCGCTGTTGCCGTTGCCGGAACCTGTTTCCCGCGTCAATTGTACATCGTAACGTACGATGTCGGTTCCAACATTAATCGTTGCACTCGTATGCATCACGTACCCGGCTTTGGTTACAACCAGATAGTAATCTGTGTCCGGGAACACCATATACGCATATGCGCCGGTTCCGTCGCTGTTCTGGCTTGGGCTGGCATTATCATTCGGAGCAAAGCCTGGAATCGCAGGCAACGTTACTTTCGTGCCTGGCACGATGCCATTCGCCTTGTTCCTCGGCGTATCCGCATAATACAGCGTCACTTCAGCACCTTCGATTGTTGCGCCAGTGGTTGCGTCCGTAATTATGCCATACGGGTCAACAAGCCCCTGCGAAATATTCAATTCGCCGTTCGCTGCCACGGTCAGCTTCGAATCCCGAATGAGTGTCAGCTCTTTGCCCGGATTAAATTCATAACGCACTTCCATCGTGTATGCTCCTGTAGACAAGCCGTCCACAAGGAAAGTGCCGTTAGATTGCACATCGAACGCTTTCGGAACTCCGTTATCTTCAAGATAGTTGCCATGCGCATCCTTTAAATAAATATGCAACTTGCCCGCGAAAGCATTGTTGAGCAGCACGGATTTCCCATCTGACTGCTTAAAGAGCATGACGCCCACAGCTGTAATTTCCGCTGGAACCGCTTCGCCCTCAGTCACGCCGCCGTCAATCTTTGCTTTTTGCGCGAAGGTAATTGGTGTCGGGCTTCCGTTAATGTTGACCATTTGCGTAAAGTTTACAGTATAGCTTCCACCTGGTGGAACGGCGAGGAAATACGCTCCATTCTCATCGGTCGTAATCGTGTGCAACTCGTTCGTGTCATCGTTTTTCACCGTAACGGTAGCATTGGGAATGACTTTACCCGTCGTGTTGTTCCGAAGCACCCCTGTAATTGCCGCAGGCATGGCGGTTACGGTCGTAGAGGCGGTTGCATCTCCATCACTCGTACTGGTCGTCTTCGACGTGATCGTGTGCTGCTTGGGAGCTGTTTCGGTCAATAGCGGCGGTGTATAAGGAATGACCGCCTTTCCTTCCGAATCGGTTGTTGCAGTTACAACCGAGTTATCCGGCAGTGTGAGGACAATTTCTCTGCCCACAACCGGCTTCCCGTCGTGGTCGATCAGTGTAGCCGTAATCTTCGAAGGTGTTTTGCCGTCGCCAGGAACAATCGCGGGATTTGCTGTCAGCGTCAGTGTGCTGGATAAATACCGCGTATTGACGAAGCGTGCCTCGGCTATCTTCTTCTCCACAATTGTACCCGTATGCACCAAAGTCTCAGGGTCAGTCGTGTAACCGTCAGACGTATAATCCGTCTGGGAGACGGTATAAGTACCGCCTTGAAGAATTTGGCTGGCGTCAAAGATGGCAGTCTCTCCGTGCTTGAGGGAGATCGTCCCGCTTGATTGGATCGTTCTCGTCTCGTTCGTGCCGTCGATTTTCGTATATGTGTACATATACTCCTTGCTTGGATCTACACCATCAAACTTCACGGTGTACGTAAACAGCTTGTCCATCTCTCCGCCGTTGCCTGCCACCGTCTGACCGATCAGCAGACCTCCGTACACCATCCGTGTGTTGACGAATGACACTTTAGCGTCTTCGCCATCAGCGATAGTCCCGGAAGACTTCCATTCCGGCAAATTCACCACATATTCGTCTGCCGTATAGTCATTCTCGGTCACGGTGTAGACCGTACCCTTCGATATACCGGCAATGACGATGTTCTCTCCATGTTTGAGCGCGAACTTGCCGCCTGATTGGATCGTTCCTGTCTCGCTCGTGCCGTCGATTTTCGTATACGTATACGAATACTGCTTGCCGGGATCTGCGTCATCGAATTTCACGGTGTATGTAAACAGCTTGTCCATCTCTCCGCCGTTACCTGCCACCGTCTGACTGACCGTCAGTTGGCCGTCGAGATACTTGGCATTGACATAATGCGCGTCGACAGTACTGCTCTTCACAATTTTGCCCGTACGCGTCAAATCCGCCGGATTGGTTATATAGCCGTTACTTGTATAATCGTCCTGAACGATCGTGTAGATGATGCCGTCAGGGATGCCCTTGAAGGTTACGACATTTCCGCCTTTTAGCGTAATCGTTCCGCCGTTCGCCACAGTGCCAAGCTTTGTACCGGAAGCATCGTAATAGTCATAAGACTTGCCGTTGCTAAAAGTAACCTTGTAGCTAAAGTCCTTTGTCGAGTCCGCGGCTTTCCCTTCAAGCTGCATATCCAGCTTCAAATCGCCGGTCTCCCACACAGGGGTTGGCACAACTAACGGTTTGGTTGAAGTCACGAGTTCGCCACCAACAAAGACTGGGCTGTCTTTCACGTTGGCAACGCGCACCGGATAAACCGTTGTGGTGGGCAGATAAGTATTCTCGTCAATATAGGTCTGCTTCAGCTGGTAGAGCCCCGGCGTAGGGATCAGCAACGTCAGCCTGCCGTTTGCATCTGTGATTCCTTTGATGGGTTTACCCTGCTGATCCTTCGCCGCTGTTACGCCGTCGGCTTCATACAGTGTGATCTCAACGCCTATCAGCGGCTTGTTTGCGGGATCAACCTTTAGGATATACAACACACCGTTGGACCCCGCGCTGCCGCTTACATCATTGGCATCCAACGTGCTTTCGCTGCTTGCCATGATAGCCGGCAGGCTGTCATCGCCTAACAGCTCGATTTTGTTGCCGACTTTTCCCGGAGACATTCCGCTCGACTCGGTCTGGTAGACGAACTGGTAGAATTGGTTCGGGTCCTTTATCTTGAAGATCAGCTTTGTGGGATTGCCTGCAGATTTTTGCATCTCCACCTTGACCTCAGGGTCTGGGCCAGTTAAATCCAGTGCAGCGCCCACCCTTTCTAGCGCTCCGCTCGCGGTTATCTTGGCACGATAAACCGCCATATCGGGCGGGGTAAGGGAAGGGTTGCCGTTCTCATCCTCGCGCAGCTTCAACCCTGCCCCGAGAGTGTCCTGCAAATAGACGCCATCCTTCATCGCGAAGGACGGGGCGTAGTTCACCGTCCATTCCTGAATGCCCGGGGCAGGCTTGGTCGCCGATTTCCCCAGCGGACTAAGGGGAACGATCACCTTGCGACTTTCAGCAATCACTTTCTCAACGTCGCCCCACTTGATCTTCAACTCGGCGGTATTAAAACCCTCATGCTTCGTCTTGCCTGCCATGAAGTCGGCGTTCATCGCCTCCGCCGTTGGTCTTGCCTTCACCAGAATGACGTAAGGGCTTTCCAGCTTGGTGAAGGAGAAGGTGCCTACGTTATCCTTGGCAGAGAAGCTGACCACATGGTGCGGATCGTTTGGCTCAATCACCTTAACAATAGAATTAATCTGTTTACCATAATCAGCAATATTCCGTAAACCCTCGTAAAGCTCATAGTCCTTCCCATTTTCTTCAGAAAACTTAACGAACTCCCATCCTGCGGGCAAGGTATCCACCAGTTTGATGTCCGTTGCCACACGATTGACGCCGGTCATCTGGTCGGTTTTCAGTCCAGGTATATTGACTGCCAGCCGGAAGGTCACCGTCTTGGTCACCCGATCATATGCCGCAATCGTCCATGCCTCATTGCTATCGTCCCGAATGTAGCTGCCGACGTTATTGGGTTTAACATTTTCAGGCGTACCATCTGCTTTCAGGGGGATCGATGCAAAGAGCATTTCCTTATTGAGCATCCTTGAGAAAACTTGAGGATAGGCATCACCATTGCCCAAAAAGGTATTGCCGCTAAACAAGTAAGCACGGTTATGGCGGTATGGCTGCCCACCCGTGTACTGCCCCGCGAAGTCGTTCGGGTTAGTCATGAACGAACGGAAGGTGAAGGATGCTGACGTATCTTTGAATCCTGTAACCTTAAGTAAATCCGCCACCGTCTTGCCGCCTTGAGTCAAAGGGATGACCTCTAAGGTCAAGCCGGCATCGCCCTTAAAGGAGTCGGCCTGATACTGCTGCCATGTATTCCCGTAAAGCTTCTTGCTAATCTCAGTTAAAACCTGGTTGCTGACCTGACTATTCTCATCTACCTTAGTGATGTCAAAGGAGGCATCATACCTCAGTAGGTCGTACACCGCCAAATTCGGGTCTTCATACTGCGGTGTTACATTCACATTCCAAGTGATAGCGGCGATGTCGTAGTCGTTCACACTGCCCGAAACATTATAGCTGGCGCTGCCGCTCTTTGTGATACTATGAGCTCCTACGGTGACCGTTGCATAATCACTCACGGTGTTGGGTTCGTTTCCCATAGTTGCATCGTTGTTCTGTAAGCCACCTGGAGGATCTTCCAGGGACCAGTTGGCGCGAGCGCGATTGGTGAAGGTGCTGTCGCTCACTACCTTAGACACAATGACCAGCCGAACGGCATCATTGACCGTGCCAAAGGAATATATACTCTTTGTTCCTTCATCCGGATCAATCGGCGTGCTCGTAGTGGACCAGTTACTCGTGCCTGTATCCCACTGCTGATAGGCAGCCGATTCGAAGCTCAGCCCAGTCGGCAGTGCATCGGTGATGGTAAAGCTCTTTAACCCCTGCTTGTGGTAATTTTTATTGACATCGATGGTCCATGTTACAAGGGTATCATTCCCTTGCTTACTCACAGCCCCGTATTTCTGAATCCAGTCGGGATAGATGTTGATACGGTAAGATCCTGCCTCGACCAATAATTTCTCGTCCGTATCCTTCAATTGAGCTGTAGTATCCAGTTTTTGACCACCATCATTTCCGGGGACAGTATGGTACTCATAGTAGTAAAGTCCCTTGGGAATCCATGTTTTGAAAGTAATGGTCGCCTTGCTTCTGGATGCTTCTGGAGTGGACGCGTCAGGGAAGGTGTAGGACAGCGCACCGTTTGCGTAAACCGGCGTCGCCGACTGCCCATCGACCGTGAACGAACCTTCCACGTAGGCGCCTGCAGCGTTGGTATTCTGGAGGCCCTTTTCGCTAAGGTTATCATAGAACGTCTTCCCGTCCAGCGGCAGCGGAATGGTGTTATCGTCCCGGTCAAAGGCTGCGACATCCACCTTCCACGTGATTGTCCCATTTACAAACGATGTTCCGTTCAGATTAACATAGGAATACTGAGACGGTTTCGTAATGTCCTGAGGGGTTATCGCGATTGTGTATTTGGGCGTCAGCGCCGGGTTATCGATGAGGTAGTTCGCACCGAATATTTGTGTTGCTGCTTGCGCACCGTAACCCACACCCGACACATCCGCTTTTGCAGTGGACGATAGGTTGATTAGTACGTCTTTTTTTGCACCGTTAAAAAACGTGTCATCGCCATCAAAGGTAATGGTAATGGTGGTTGCGGTAAACGCAACGGTTGCAATTTTCAGCCCCCCCAGCATGATATCCTTGCTGCCTGTTGCCGTCAGATTTACCATGGGGAAATAAGTGGCTTTGTCAAAAATCACCTTGTCGTTCTTCAAGATAATTGATTCAGGTGCAGCGCTTTGATTGTCGCCAAACACCGGCACCTTGATGTTACTCAGAGTCAGGGTGAATGGCTGTCTGCCTTGGATGATGCCGCCGGTGTTAACAGCTTTGCTATCTTGCACCACCTCAAGCGAAAAGGTTGTATTAGCCCCCTTAAGCACCGCCGTTTTGTCTGCTGGATTGGACTCCAAAGTCTTCAAGGTGGCAGCCTCTGGCGCAGCATACACTGCCGTATGTACCGACGGTTCGCTTGCTACTGCCGTCTCTGAATTGCCTGGCGCGCTATCCGCGTTTGCAGTAGCAGAGAACGCCATCGTCTGCAAGACAAGCAAAACAGCTAGGCAGCAAGATAGCAAAGATTTGCTTACACTGCGTTTTCGTTTCATTGCAAAAATTCCCCTCCGTTTCCAAAAATCTTTATCGACAGCAAGATCATATGCCCAATATAGCGCACAAGCGAATAAATACAGGCTATTTGCTTGATCCAGCGGCCCTCCACATCATCGAATTCTTGCGAACTTCCAGATGAGTGAAAATAAGTGCCGTGGGCGTGTAGGCCGTTGATCAGTGCTTAGTAGCTTTCTCCTCCTCTCCCTCGACAATTTTCGTAGGATATGCTGTAAAATGACAAGATACGTCAAGTTTATACAGCACACGTCATCATTTTATTGCATCGATCTATACAAAATCTAAACAACCACTCAACAAGTGTGAAACTCATTTCTTCTACATCGTCAAGAAGCGATTGAGCGATGTCAGTCTTTCTAAAAGCTGAACGAAAAACAAAGAAGATTGCTTAACCTGCCTGCTTATCGAGGTGGTTGGCAATCTTCTTGACGTTCTCGTATCTAATTGAAAAGGACGTTTCCAATTGTGCATCGGGTCCCGATCCCTGATCTTCCTCCCCATGCACATGCAAATATTGCTCGCCATCCTGCGACAAAATCGTAACGTGTCCGATAGCGCCTAAATAAGGCTGCAGATCGGTGATCGGTTCAGCCGTTTGATCGTCGTGGAACGAAAAGGTTAGAGTCAGCTGCTGGTTGACCGCAAGCTGACCAAAGGAAAGCTTTACCCTTTTCCTGTCAAAGACTTTATCCAGGCTTGCATCCGGGACTGCCGGCATAGGCATCGCGCTATCTCCTTCGATGTTAAAGCTTGAAACCAGGCTTACGCCTATACCGAATAATCCAATGCCCAGAAGAATGATCTAGGATACGCCAAACTGATAGCTTAGTGAATGAATCTCAAGTAACCTTGAAGTGATATAGATCAGCTGAATTCCAAAGATACAGCCAACCAGGCTGGCTGCGATCCCAATGCCCGAAGCCTTCCAGCACGATCATTCCGACCACTTGCCGGTGTGTGATCCCAACCGCCCGCATCATCCCGATCTCGCGGATCCGCTCCATAATATTGAACAGCAGCGTATTCGTAATTCCCAAACCGGAAATTACAATCGATGTTTGGGTCACACCGATTGGTGCCAATCCAAAAAATAAAGGTTGTTGCAATAACCTTCATATCTGACTGTAGATATAGGGATGAATCATGCTTATTCATTCGCGGCTCTTTATTTTAATTTCGTAAAATTTGTTATTATCGAGGATATCGGCGCGCCAAATACAAAGGAGCCAAGCATGAACAGGCCGCTTAGCTCCTTTTTCATTTCAAATATTAACTTTTTTCAATGGTACGATCTGTCTCACTCTTCTATAAATAGTTACTTATGAGACAGCCTCTTCTTGAATTCGAGGAGTGTTATTTCATACTCTAGTAGAATTACTTCGCGGGACTGTATTCCTCATCAAGAAACTGCTGCACAACCTGGAAGACCTGAAGTCTGTTCTTCTCAAGCATGACCATATGCGTTCCTTCTCCGATTTCGGCCCAACGTTTATAAGGAGCTTCTGTTATTTCAGAAAATAACTCCTTTGCCGAATCGATCGGAACATCGACATCCCATTCTGCGTGAACCAAGAGGACAGGAACCATTATATCTTTAGGCTCATAGAACTTTTTCCCTAAAGCCCAATATTCTCTGACATCTTGTATCGGACCATTAGTAGCCTGAATACTTGGAGGTGTGCGCGTCTGACTCGAGGGGTCGGAAGCAATCGTCGCGTCCACCCACTTCTCGAACCAACCTTCCGGAAGGAGGCCATCCCTCTTATCCTCCGGAGCACCGTTTAACCATCTTGCCTTCATATGTCCGGCTGGAACGTGACGGTATGATCCAATCGGACCACCGGGATCGAGTGGAATTGGCCTCGAGCTCACCCATTGGGGTGCTACCAGCACAAGCTTATTCACATTGTTATTATTCTTGCTGGTGTATGCCCCTGCCACTGTTCCGCCCCAGGACATCCCGAACACATTGATCTTGGACAAATTGTTCCGTTTCAATATAAAATCAACCGCAGTACCAAAATCTCGAACACCCGTTTCAGTTCGAACAAGCGGAGGATTGTGATCAGAATGCTGTTCCATCTCGGGCGGGCGGGTCGATCCACCATATCCGCGCACATTTACCGCATATACATCATAGCCTTGGCTGGCAATGAAATCCAAGAAGCTAAAGCCGTCGAGTTCGACATCGAATAAACTTTCGAATGGATAGGTTGCACCGTGAACCATCAATATCGTCCGTTCTGCAGAAAAGCTTTCACTGGAATTCAAGCGTTTATTCCTGACCAGCAGTTCAATGCCCGGAGTATCGCTGGCAATCTTAAAATCCTCCGTCACAATGTTTCCATTAGTTAACTTCATGGTTATGTTCCTCATGTTTCACCTGCCAGTTCTCCTCATTACTCATAGCGCCACTTGAAGCCGTCTCCATCCCGACTCACATAACCTGCCGAACTGCCAGGAAAATGCGTGCCGAGATAAAGGACGTTGCGATCCGCTGCGTAGGCAAGCGCCCAAAGGCGCGATTCACGTGCTTGTTCGTCGATTTCGCAGAAACAGGAGTTCCATTCTGGACGATATACCTGGATCGGATGATGCATAACATCGGAGGCGAAGAAAGCCTCTTCCCCACGTGATGTCACACTAATCGACATTTGACCGATACTATGGCCCGGTGATGGAATGAACTTGATTCCTTCAAGATATTCTCCGCCCTCGGGGCCGATGTATTCGGCTAATCCCGCTTGAATAATCGGAAGAACACTTTCCTCGAAGGCATTTATACTCGGATTATTTGCTTCGTTATTAGTACCCAGACTATCGTAGTAGTTTTCCTCCGTTTTCGGAAAAACGTATTTGGCATTCGGGAAAGTTGGAACCCATTTGCCGTCAACCAGTTTTGTGTTCCAACCGACATGATCATAGTGGAGATGCGTCAGTAAAACGTAATCCACGTCCTCAGGGGCTACACCAGCTTCTTTCAACCATTGGATATAGGGCAGCTGGAGATTGGCCAGACCGGTACTAGCGGGCAGGTTTTTATCATTTCCTATAGCCGTGTCTATCAAAATCGTATGCTTGGGAGTTTTTACAATCCAAGTTCCGATCGTAATGATGACATGCTCTAGATCCTCTTCCATACTTCCTTGAACTAACCAGTCTTTATGCTGTTCCAAAATGGACGGATCCCAATCGGGAATTAAGCCCTTCGCGGTAAATCCGTTTGTTTCCAATTCGTTTAAGCGTCTGATTGTGACGTCCCCTACCTTATAGATCTTTGAACCCAGTGCCATAATTGTTTCCCCTCCACTATTATCTATTATCAAATATTATCTCTACGCAGGTAGAGACATGCAGCACGTTCTTCTCCTTAGAGCGAAAATTACGCTAACAACGAATATTACATTTATCATATCTGAGAATTTTCGTCATTTGACTGAAGACAATGCTTGCTAGCCCGGGATCTAGCGTTGCATCAACCTTGATATAAATACTAATGTAATCATGGTCACAGATCAACGTTTTTAGAACGTAATTAAATATCCGGTTCAAACGCTTGTAAAAGCACAATATTTTACATACAATAAGGTTAAAATTTCGCTGTCAGCGTAAAAGAAGTAAAGGAGAGAAAATTAATATGAATTCAATAGGTGATTCCATCCGCAAAGCAAGAAAAAAGCAAAAGTTAACTCTCCGTGATGTGTCCGAAGCAGCCTCAATCTCGTTGTCGTTTCTCAGCGAGATTGAGCGGGATAAGGCCAATCCCTCCATGAGCGTACTAAAACGGATCGGTAATGCATTGCAAATTAATTTCAGGGATTTACTAGCAAACGATGAACGAAGCCTTGTCGTAAGAAAAAACGAACGAAATCCTCTCGTTCAATCCGAAGGCTCTAGGATTTCCTGGTATGCGCTTAGTCAGGGAAACAGCAACAAGATGGGCCCGCTCTGGGGGGTACTTGAAGAAGGTGGCGCTTCTGGGGAGATCGGAGTGGGTCACAGTGAAGGGGAAGAATTTACTTTTGTAGTTTCAGGGAAATTGGAAATTTATATCGGCAATGATCGTTATGTTCTAGAAGAAGGAGATAGCATCTACTATGATGCTACCATCCCTCATCGCTATAAAAATATCTGGAAGGGTGAAACCATACTGCTTTCCGTCTCGACGCCCCCGTTCTGATTAAGTTAAGCGCAAATTTCGTCTTTAGAGTGATACGCTGCTTAGAAAGCGACTCTTCCGCCAATATAGCCAGACGTCCGGCGGTGCCTCCAAATTAGAAAGGGGCCTTAGCCTTGTCTATACACATTACCGCATATTTAAGCTCGCCGCGGCGAATTTAAAGGCAGGGGAAACCTTTCTGGTTAGCGGAGCCACCGGCATCACGATGTAATCGTTTCAACGCAACTCAACCTTTCAGGCTCGTTATACTTAGAAAAAAACCATTCTGGGTTGGGGTATTCCCTATAGTCAACATAGATTAATAACTGTAGAATTAAGAGGAGGTGGGTCTGAAGTAGCACAAACTGGGCAGGCTGAATTGACTACATAAACGTTAAGTGGTGAAATATGGGGATATCAACCTGGTTGGATCTTGTCTTATTATTCCTTTTGTTTGTATTATTTGCCTATGTATTTGTGACTGTTACCATAACCAACTTGCATAAGGCTTATTTCGCGTTCCACTTTTTGATGATGCTGTGGCCGCTCTGCCAGTTTGCGATTCAGACGGCGGCCAATCCGTCGCTGCAGCTATTTTATCTGAACATTGCGTTTGTGGGTTGTTCGCTGATCGGCATCGGGTGGCTTGTATTTACGTTGTTCCTGATCGGGAGATCGGACATGCTGCGGAGTAAAATAATGACGATCCTGTGTGTGCCTGCGCTATTGGCTGCCCTTGGCGTAGTTGTCAATCCGTACGGCATATTCGTCCAACCCATACACGGGGGTTACATCCAACGAGCGTATGGGCCGCTATTTTGGTTTATCATAACCATCTTGTTGGCCTATCTGTTCATTTCGGTCTATCTGATGCTGCAAACGATAGCGTCAGCAAGATCACCCCGTATTCAAAGTCAGGTCCGGCTTGTAGTCAAAGGGATTATGGTGTTGATTGTATGTGCGTTATCGGACATTTTGCTCAATGTGGTGTTAGCCCCATGGTTGCCGGTCATTCCGGGATTGACTTCAGGCGGTATTCTCCTCTCGGATATCATCTTTATCATTGCCATTTGCCGTGATAAAGTCTTGGATCTCATTACCATTGCGCATCAGAAGGTGATCGATACGATCGGTCGGGGCATCCTAGTGCTGGATGAGAATGAGACCATCGTTGAAATCAACCAGTCGATGCGTGCTTATGTCGATCTGCAGCTTGGTGATCGCTTCGAGATCGCAACCTTCCTTTCCCGGAGCCGCTCGGAAAGTGATAAGGAGTCATTTTTACAATTTTATCGGCGTCGGATGCTAGAGAGTGTGGAAATAGAAATTACGCTGGATACAAGCGACCGGTGTCATGGCATCCTTCATGCAGCTCCTATCATGGTGAACAGTATTTGGATAGGCCGTACGATCATGTTTCAGGATGTAAGCGAGCTGCGCCAGTTAGTGGAAGAGAAGAAGCGTCAGAATATCATTTTGCAGGAACGGAATCAAGAGTTGCTTATGATACAAGAGGAGCTTTATCAAACCAACCGAAAGCTCGAACAGCAAGTGATCACGGACAGCTTGACCGGTTGTTACAACCGGCATTATTTGACACGACAGTTGGAGCATGAAGTCGTTGAGCATGTAAGGTCCAACACTCCATTTTCCATTATTCTGTTGGACATAGACTACTTTAAACAAGTCAACGACCGTTATGGACATTTGGCAGGCGATGAGGTCATTTGCAGTACTGTGGAGACGATCAGGCGCAATCTGAGAAAGACTGACATTCTGGCTCGGTACGGCGGGGAAGAATTTATTATTTATTTGCCAGGTACGAATCGATCTCAGGCTGCGATGTTAGCAGAGCAGGTGAAAGCCGCTGTCGAATCGAGTAAGGTGAGTATTCCCAATGAAGCCCAGCTTTTATCAATCACGATCAGCTTGGGGCTGCTGACGATCGATACATTTGCGGATAAAGTCTTGGAAAATGCAAGAGGTTATTTGACCGAATTGTTTAAAAAGGTGGACGAGGCTTTATATCAGGCAAAGGAAGAGGGGCGCAACCGGATCGTCAGTAGAGCGCCGGATTAATTTACATATATGACGTAAATATGTCTTTTATATGCCAGTTGGATGTTTCAAATTTGTATGGGTTAGTCGAAACTTGCTGAATGTGGCATGCCGTAAAGGATCCGATTCATATCATCTTGCCAGCTCCTGCCTGCACTACTGGGCCGGAGCTATTTGATGTTCAGTGTGTCCTGAAGAATGGGGACAACATCAACGTGACCGGCTTTGGTGCTGTTTCAATTGAAAGTCCCCTGACTCTTGAGGGATATTGAACTATATTGAACTCGAACTATCATTAGCGGCCGCGCCTATCCGAAGCCCGGCCGCCTCTGTTGTCCCGGTCGCGGTGGCCGAGTTAGTCCGTATGTGCGACCGCGCTTATTTCAATCAATTGCTCAGGGGACGCAAGATATGTCACGCCGATGAGACTGCCGGCTGGCCGGTGCTGCCCCACGTATTCCTTGAACTGCCGGATGACCGGCTCAGTATGTTCTTGAGCGTTTGTCAAATAGATCTCCACATAAGCGAGGTTCGACCTCGTGGCATCAAATTCCGCCAGCACGCGGTCGAGGTTTTCCAGCGTTTGCCGGGTCTGTGCCTCTATATCGCCTACGCCCACGAACGCGCCCTCCGCGTCGTGTGCGAATTGCCCCGAAATGTAGATAGTTCCGTTTACGGAATAACCCTGGGTGATGCCGTGATCCCAAAGATCGTGATTGTAGCTCTTAATAGTAGTCATTTTTTTCTCTCCTTTACTTAAAGTAAGGTTAGTATAGAATGAAAGCATATAAAAGAATAGTACGCACTTTATTGATAGGTACTACCAGAAAGGATAGTGTAAAAATATGAGTATGGCTGAATACAAAGGTAAAGTTAAGAAGATTCAAGATACACCTTTTGGTTATACATTGTCAGTCATTGGCGGTAAGTGGAAAATGGTTATCATTTACCTCCTGGCAGAAAACCAACCGGTTCGCTTCAATGATCTGAAAAGACAGATAGGAGCTATTACTTATAAGACATTGAGTTCACAGCTTAAGGAATTGGAAGCGGATGGTATGGTGAACCGGAAGGAGTATCCACAAGTTCCCCCTAAAGTCGAGTACAGTCTCACAAATAAAGCGGAAACACTATTACCCGTGTTGGAAGAGCTATGTGAATGGGGAGTAAAAAATCAAAATAAATAAATTAAATCGCATCAAGGGGATTAGAGTAAGTACGGAGGAACAGGAAAATGTAGGTGTTCAGGAACGATGCTTTTTTTATAATTTCGCGATATTTTTATGCAGAGGTTAATAACGATGTTGACACGACACCGATAGGTGTCATATAATAAAAGCGACACCATATAGTGTTGAATAGGGTATAACAGGGAAATACTTAGGGGATGGTGTTGTGAGCGAGAAAAACCAGCTGCGGGACGTGTTTGACGCCATTGCAGATCCGACTAGGCGCCGACTCATACGTCTGTTATCAGAGGCAAAGGAGATACCGTTACATGAATTAGCGATACAGTTTCAGATGGGTCGTACAGCGGTATCCAAACATTTGACCATCCTTAAAGAGGCAGGACTGGTACTTGACCGCAAAGTCGGCAGGGAAACACTATTTAGACTCAATGCTGCTCCGCTTAGAGAAATTCAAGATTGGGTAGCCTTCTACAGCAAGTTCTGGAACGCGAATTTAACACGCTTGAACCAACTATTAGAGGAGGAAGAAGAATGAGCTTGATGTTAACTTTGGATTTTCAGTATACAACAACGATGGAGAAGCTTTGGTCTGCTTTGACCGATTCAAGCAAGCTGGCCAAGTGGGTGGCCAACATCCATACCGGTGAGGCGATGGAAAACGATTTTAAGCCTGTCGTAGGACACCGTTTTCAGTTCCGTACGCAGCCAAACGAATGGTGGGATGGCATTATCGAGGGGGAAGTGCTTATCGTAGAAGCGCCGAACCGGTTGTCTTATACGTGGGTTAGCGGAGGGGAACAGCACACGATTACATGGACGCTGCAGCAAATAGGGAACGGACAAGTTAATCTTCATCTCGAACAAACGGGGCTCTCCAACGATCAGGCGCTCAATGGAGCCAAGTATGGCTGGAGTACATGGTGTGGCAATCTTGAACAGGTCGTGGCTTAGTCCCGATAGGGAGGAAAAAACGGCAGTGCCTTTGTAGGGTAAAGAGGTGTTCAAAAGACAGGGAGGAATGAAAATGTCGTATATTGTTGATTTTAAAAATGTATCTGTGGTTGGTTTAGAGTCTTCACCCGTTGCAGAAGCGCTAGCTGGTTTACGTGCTAATGAAGCGCGTTATTTTATGAACAAATATAAGCATCAATTTACAGTTGTGCCAGCAAGTGAAAGTCAGGAGACCCTTGATTATGTAAACCGAGTATTGAAAGAGCGTAATATTGAGTTTGCGGCCAAGCCTTTAGAAACATCGCGTTTTCAAGTGGAGAATATTAAATTTGCCTACGTATTTTATGAGGATGGGCTTGCGATCAATGTCATGTATACGGTGGATGACCCTAAGAAGCGGGCCGTTGGCTTTAAGCTTTCCGAGGGGATGGAGGTACCGCAGGAGCTAGAGGGGAAGTTTAAGTTTGCTAGGCAGAAGTCTGCATTAGCTGGAACGATTCGGGGCTCGTTTTTTGTAATTAAAGGGGAATATTAAGATAGATGTGGGCTTATTTTATGTTAGTTAAGTTAACATCAATTTGCTTTTTATAAGCCCTTGGAACAGATAAATGACATATAAGTTGACATCGCCGCCTGGCGTATGTTATTGTGACTAAAAGGTAGTGAGAAGGTGACCACCCTATGGATCTGTCCTTTAAAAAGCAGCTCTTTATCCTCTACAACGAAATTAATAAAGAAATTTATAGTATGGGTGTACAGAGTCAGAAGATCTACAGCATTGAGAATCAAGTTCTGATTTTGGCTAAAATAAGCCGTTCCCCCCTATTTTCGATGTTAGGTGAAGAAGAGCGAGGACTTGTCTCATCCCTGGACGCCGTGTTAACGTCGAAGTTTAAGCAGCGGTTAAAAGAAAAGTTAGAATCGACGTTTGATCTAAAGGTAACTGCCTTGTTTAAAGACTATGATCCAGGTACGGAGTCTTCCAGTACCGTCATTTGTTTTGATCGATTGGTAGCGAAATAATATCGTTTGTTGAAAAAGCGAAGCGTTCGTTTTTTTCAGCAACCATTTCACTTCGGACGCTTAGCATCCGTTTTACGGAGGGTAAGAGCCGTAGTATTTAGAAGAGTGATCTTCTATTACTACGGCTCTTTTCTGTTTATATAGGCTTCATTTGCAAAGGAGGAGGGCTGGTGAAAAATATGCATACTGGACTCATTCAATATTGATAGGAGTTAGGCGCCGGTATTTATGGGTGAAACGATGAAACGATTGAGAAAGCGAAAGTGAGGGGGAAAATGAATGAAGCATATGATGGAGATGGATCCTGTGCTCGCCAATGAGTGGTTTGTAGTCATGAAAAGCGAAGAGCTGCGCGAGGACCCCAAGCAAGTTGTGATCATGGGAGAAAGGGTGGTCGTTTTTCGCACCCGGAAGGGCATTTATGCTTTTAAGGATCTCTGCATTCATCGGGGTTGCGCTCTTTCCATAGGCAAAGTAGCCGACGATAATATCGTCTGTCCCTACCATGGATGGAAGTTTAACTCGCAAGGTCAATGTGTTGATATTCCGGCTCAAAAGAAAGGAACGCCCATCCCGCTAAAGGCCAAGGCTATTAAGTATTTGTGTGAAGAAAAGTATGGATTGGTCTGGGTTTGCATAGGGGATCCGCAATATCCGATTCCGAAGTTCGATGAGTTTTCTAAAGAGGGCTATATAAGTTATGTCAATGGCCCTTTCAAGATTAAATCGAGCGGGCCGAGAATCATCGAAAATTTTCTGGATTTTACCCACCTGATGTGGGTTCATCAAGGGATTTTAAGTGAGACTCATTACTCTGAAGTACCGGGTTATCAGGTTCGTGAGATCGAGGGGCAGCTGATAACAGATGAGGTCGTGATTTACGAATATGAGAGTCCTCCTTCGAGGGAGATTGTTCCCGTAACCTATGTAAAAATCGCCATGCGGCCATTAATCGGTTTTTTAAGAAAAAGTACGCCTTCCGGTGAAAAAAATTGCATTATGCTGGCAGCTTTCCCGTTAGATCATGAAACGTCGATTGTCTATAAAATCCATGCTCAAAATTTTAACCTGCAAATGGATGTCTCCCAAATCAGTCCGGCGAACGATATTGTGATGCAGCAAGATATCGTGATCCTGGAAAACGTAAAGCCCGAGGAGCTGCCGCTCGATTTACAGGTTGAACTGAGCCTGAAATCGGATCAAATGTCTATCGCCTATCGCAAGTGGCTGTTAGCGCTTGGTGTTACCATGGGAACGGCTTGATGGGGTCGGAGTTGGCTCGAGAGGAGTTCGAGAAGTGCAAAAACATTTTAATTGGGGGGAAATGTATGCGTAAATCAGTGGGTATCCTTTGTTTAATTTTCGTGCTTTTTATAGTCAATGGCTGTGGAGCTTCAAGTGATAAAAGGGTAACCGGTAGTCTTGATCACAAGGCACCGGCAGTGGCAAATGAAACCAAGAAGCCTGTTCAACTTACGCAGGTGACAAGCTTTTTCCCTGGTCCGGATTTTGCCGGCATTTACGCTGCCAAAAAGAAAAACATTTATGAAAAAGCGGGTTTGGATGTAACGGTTCAACCCGGAGGTCCTGAAGTTTCAGCGGTGCAAGTGGTTGCGTCCGGTAAAGCGCAAATTGGCATTGCACAAGCTTATGACGTGCTGTTGGCTAGAGATCAGGGCACTCCGCTTGTTGCGATTTTTACTACCTATCAGCATAGTCCGCGTGTATTAGTGTTTCATAAAGGACAGCCGATCAAAGGCTTTGGCGACCTGAATGGGCGGGAGGCGTATATTGGACCGGGTCAAGTCTATTGGGATTACCTGACTAAGAAGTATGCCTTGGACAAAGTGAAAATGTTGAAATATACGGGTTCGTTGGCCAATTTCGCCTATTCCAAAGAAGCTGTTGTGCAAGGATTTTTGATGAACGAGCCTATCGAATTGAAGCTCCAAAGCATGGAAACGGATTATTTGTTAGTTTCAGACTCGGGATTTGACCCGTATTCCAATGTTCTTTTTACAACAGAAAAATATTTAAAGGATAATCCGGAAACCGTACAAAACTATTTGAAAGCTACCATCGAGGGTTGGAACTACTACTATGCAAATACGGAAGAAATCAATGCATACTTGAAAGAGCTGAATCCGGGAGCGTCATTAGAACGCATGAAGTTAGCCGTAGAGCCTATGAAGGACTTGATCTATGGCGGCGATGCCGCTGGTAAAGGGATGGGATACATGAGTAAGCAGCGATGGGAGGAGCTAAGGGATCAATTGCTTGATCTGGGGATTATTAAGAAGAAAGAAAACATCGAGGATGCATTTACAGTCAAGCATCTTCCTAAGTAAATGACATACACATGATGATTGATGAAAGAGCGTTAACCTTCGGGTTAGCGCCCTTTTTCTGTAGGGGTATGGTGAACTATATTATAGCCCGGAAGCAGCCTCAGTCTTCAAACCACGCTGCCCTTACAAATTCATTATGCTGCGAAACGCTTTCATTTTCCCCCTGCTTATGGGGATCTCCGTCTGGTTGCTGTCGTTCATTTTGACCAAATAGGTGTGGTTGAACCAGGGGATGATTTCCTTGATCTGTTTCACATTCACCATATAATTTCGGTGGCTTCTGAAAAAGGCGTGGGAGCCCTTCAAAATATGTTCCAATTCATTCATGGATAGATCGCTTTTGTCGATGCTGTCGCTGGTAGCGATAAATAAATCTTTGTCTCGCACAAAGGCAAACAAAATGTCCTGTATATGGACTGGAATTAGCTTGGTCTGTCTCCGGATACAGATGTGCTCTCCCTGGAACGGTACCGCCGCGGCATAGTTTAGATGATCTGGCTTGTGAAGCAGTGTCATAACTTTCTGAATCGCCTCGTCAAGCTTTGATTCCTCAATCGGCTTTGTCAAATAGCCAACGGCCGGTGTGGCAAATGCCTCCAGCGCATGCTCGTGAAAAGCGGTGGAAAAGATAATGAGTGGAGGCTTGGACACCTGGTTCAACTGACGGGCAAACTCCAGACCGCTCATGCCGGGCATGTGAATATCAAGAAACAATAAATCAGGCTCGGATTGAATGACATCGGTCAGGGCTTTTATTGCATTGAAATGAATGGCAGTGACTTCGATCTCAACATATTTCTTTAGCAAGAATTCCAATTCGGAACAAATAGCCGGCTCATCGTCGACAATCATCGTTTTCAACAACACGGCGATTTCACATCCTGATCAAATATTGGATAAAGGAGCTAACAAGGATACGGTCGTTCCCAAGCCAGGCTTGCTTGCGATCGTGAGGCCGTATTGCTTGCCATAAATCGATTGCAGCCTTTGATGGACGTTGGAGATACCGATTCCTTCCGAGTGGCGGCTCAAGATGTCGGTCAGCCGATCTTCACTCATGCCAACCCCGTTGTCTTCAATGCTAATGCTCACTTCGTTGCCAAACGGTTCGATTCGAATCGTAAGCCGGCAATCGTGAAGGCTAGGAAATAAACCATGGTGAATAGCGTTTTCAACAAGGGGCTGCAGGATTAAAATGGGTACCTGTCGTCCCAGCAAAGATGGATCAATCTCCATATCCACCTCGAGTCGGTTGGCAAATCTGATTTTTTCGATCTCCAAATAAGAGCGAATGCCATCCAGTTCTTCCTGTAAGCTATGGAAGTTCCCTTTATGCTGTAGATTGCGCCGGAAAATGTCGCTTAGATTGCCAATCAGATTGCGGGCCAGCCCCGGGTCTGTCCGGCAATAGGACTTGATGGTTCCCAGCGTGTTGAACAGAAAATGGGGATTGATTTGCGCCTGCAGCGCATTCAGTTCCGCTTGCTGCCGCATTTTGGTCTGGCGCTCGATCTCCGCCAGCTCCATTTGGACCGATAACAGATCGGCCAGACCGTCCAGCAATTTCAGGTTCGTCCGGGACGCTTTGGCGGAGCATCTTTTTAAGTAAAACTGCAACGTGCCAATCGGTTCGTTGTTGTGGTATAAAGGCGCTCCGACGACCGATTTTAGACGAAGCGAGTCGGGAATGACAACAGGCTTGTCTCGTTTAATGATCTGCTTCTCAGCAAGAACGGCTTCCGCTACCTCGGCGCAAAGCTTTTCTTTGTCCTTGTACAGTTCCAGGCCGTGGCCTTTGGCGCTCAGCAATTTGCTATATTCGGTAATGGCAACAGCATCCACCTTGGCTATTTCATGAATGATTTCGGCCGTTCTGGCCGCCGATTGTTCATTCAGCCCTGCCCGCAGATGGGGCAATGTCCGGCTTGCAATCGTTAGCGCGAGATTGGCACCTGAAGCTCCGGATTCGTCTTGCACGAATTTCAAATTCCAAAACACAAGAGTGAACATCAACAGACCTGCGATGGTAACGATCGTGGTTGGAATCACGATTTTCATTTCCAGCTCGATTGCCGCGGATAAAGGTCTGGCCAGCAGCAGAACCATTCCTTTTTGGATCAGCTCGGCTGTTATGCCAACGAGTACAATATGTTGCCACTTTAAACGGGATAGATTTCTCTTTGTGCTGACGAAGCCGCCCAAAAGACCTGCTGTCACTGTCGAGATGGCGCAGGCCAAGGCGGTAAATCCGCCCATGGAATAGCGGTGGATGCCCCCAATGAGGCCGGTCAATAAACCGACGACAGGTCCTCCGATCAGCCCTCCCATGACGGCTCCCACAATTCGCGTATTGGCGATGGCATCGTGAATCCGAATTCCTTGCTCGGTTCCCAGCACGGAAAGGAAGCCGAACAGCGCAGAGAGGATGATTATGCGCCTCCAGCCGTTTTTCCCATACACCATATTTCGAAAGTAGTCCAGCTGACCCAGGATGAGGGAGATGGCCGCAATTTCGGATATATTTTCAAAAAGTCTGAAAAGCATGGTAAACGACATGAAACTCCACCCCTTATGTAAAGGGTATTTCGATTCGGCACATTAGTCAATGTAACTTGGATGGGAATAAGGCAATTCAGATGCCATTTATGCACGTTCAGGACAAACTGTTGGAGACAACGCGGCAAAACGTTCTACAATAAATGTTGTCTAAAGGAATTGAATCCAATCGCAGAAGGGAATGGAAACGCTTTCTAATTTAATAATTGTTCTTCTCATTGGGAATAAGAAACAAAAGGACAGGATTTCATTTGCAAGCGATTTCGATATCTTTATTGCGCTAAGATCGGGATACTATCAAGGAGGGTACATTTATCATGCAAGCAACGGATCGTGAAAGAAAGCGTCGCATTACAAGCAACATTATAAAAGGTTCCAGCGGGAACCTGATTGAATGGTACGATTGGTACGTGTATGCGGCGTTTGCTGTGTATTTTTCGTCCCAGTTTTTCCCGAAAGGGGATGCGACGAGCCAGCTGCTCAATACCGCAGGCGTATTTGCCATCGGTTTTTTGATGCGGCCATTCGGCAGCCTGATTCTAGGCCGCTATGCCGACCGTTACGGGCGACGGGCCGCACTGACGCTCTCTGTCAGCATTATGGCCGGCGGTTCCCTGATCATTGCCGTCACGCCAAACTATCACACCATCGGTGTGGTTGCCCCGATCATTCTTGTTGTGGCTCGGCTGCTCCAGGGGCTGTCCCTCGGCGGAGAATACGGGACATCGGCTACTTACTTGTCCGAGATGGCTGCCAGCGGGCGCCGCGGATACTACTCCAGCTTCCAGTACGTCACATTGATCAGCGGTCAGTTGGTGGCGCTTGGCGTGCAAATTATTTTACAGCAAATCCTCGATGAAAAAGCTATGATGTTATGGGGCTGGCGCATTCCTTTCGTGATCGGTGCCTGCGGCGCCTTTATCGTCCTGTGGCTGCGCCGCAGCATGGATGAATCGGAACAGTATACCAAGATGGATAAGACAAGCCGGTCTAAGGCTGGTACGCTTCGCGAGTTGATGAAGCATCGGAAAGCGGTGCTGACCGTTGTCGGTCTGACTCTTGGCGGAACGCTTGCCTTCAATACCTACACCACTTACTTGCAGAAATTTATGGTGAACTCCGTAGGTATGGGGAAAGAGACCGTCAGTTGGATCAACTTTATCGCCCTGCTCGTGTTCGTGGTCTTGCAGCCTCTTGCCGGCATGCTGTCCGACCGGATCGGACGGCGTCCGCTGTTGATTTTCTTTGGTATTTTCGGAACGTTGTACACCGTCCCTATGTTCCTATTTATGCAGAATACCCACAGCCCCTATGTAGCGTTCCTGCTGATGATGGGTGGTCTGTTTATTGTGACGGCTTATACTTCTATTAACGCGATCGTAAAGGCTGAACTGTTCCCGACAGAAATTCGCGCTTTGGGCGTCGGTTTCCCCTACGGATTGACGGTGGCTATTTTCGGGGGAACTGCTGAATACATTGCGCTTTATTGTAAAAGCATCGGCGCGGAGTCGCTCTTCTTTTACTACGTCGCCGGCTGTATTGCCATCAGTCTGATTGTCTACTGGTTCATGGGGGATACGTCGAGGACATCTAAAATTGAAGCAGAACAGATGGCTGCAGAAGGCAAATAATTATATTATCCGGAACAAATAGTTTCCCACTTATACAACCCTTACTAAGGGGAGCTGCCGTAACCAGGGCAAGCTCCTCTTCATTTTTTGCCGCTAGACCCGTTGAAGCGGAGCCGTTTCACACCCTTGAATAAAATTTTGAACGTCACCTCCCTGGGCATACGCGCATATTTTGTGATGTATATACCTTTAGGAGGAACGCCTATCATGCAGAAGAAAGCAAGGATTGCCGAGTCCCAGAGTAATGGAATTTTTACAATACGCGGAATCAACAGCGTAGAAAAATACTTAAAGGCCGTGGATCAAATATCTGAAAGGGTGTGCCCTCCCAATGAGCCGAAATCGTGTGAGCTTTGGTTTCGAGGGGTGAAGAGCACGACGTTTCATTTGCAGCCGAGCATTGCCAGAGGGCTAGGGGCGCAGGCGGAAGTTGTGTATTTATCCAAATTCCGGTCCCTTGCTTACCCTTACTTGGATCGGGTCCCTTATTTCCCCTACGCCGAGGATGAAAACTCATACTGGGGCTGGCTCTTCCTCATGCAGCACTATGGCGTGCCCACCCGCCTACTGGATTGGTCACGGGAAGCGCTGGTTGCGCTGCTGTTTGCACTGGGCGTACCGGTTAGCCCGGAAGAACGAGACAATGATAAGGTCGTCTGGCTACTGGACCCAGTCACGCTGAACAAATCCTTCAGCTTCTATAACTTCCTCAAGCCCGGCTATATTCCCAACGTGACGGAACCCGCCTTCACCGCGCGCTTCGGCCCGAACGCCAAGAACGATAACGTGAAGGCTGCCGCTGCTATCGGCCCGCTTAACAATCCGCGGATCATCAAGCAGGCCGGAACCTTTACCGTATTTCCCAAGACTCCGAAAATTGTCGGGCTGGATCAGCTGCCGGACAGCGCCAACTATTTATATAAAATCGTTATCGATAAAAACTTCCGTGAGGATATGAGTAACCAGCTGTTCCATTACGGTCTGACGGAAAACGATTTGTTCCCGGGAATCGAGAGCGTAGCGGTGGATATCAAGAATGAGATTGATGCCGAAGGACTGAGTGATCCCAAATAGCGAGTTTCCAACTTGGCCGAAAAACAAACAAAGCCACTCCCTATAGTGACCCGGCACCCTCTATGTAGACACGGCAAGCGATTTAAGGAGACCTGTTATTGGCGACTTGGTTCGTTTTTTTGCAATTTACATGCAGAATAGCATGCTTGCTGACATGAGAAGAAGATTCAGGAATACCAGCGTCCCGTCGAAATTCAAATGTATTTACACGACGCATCGCACATTGACAGGACGCTGCAGCCTTTGGTAAACTGGCGTAATACCCATTTTATGGGTCAAATGTAAGAGGTGCTCAATATGATGCTTCCTATTCACGAACAGTTTATCGAAAAAGTAAAAGAGAAGTTCATCCGGGATGACCGGTTAATCGGGCTGCTTGCCGGCGGCTCGATTATGACAGGCGAAATGGACGAGTATAGCGATCTGGATCTGATCGTCGTGTATCGGACCGCTTATCGGGAAGAGATCATGAACGAGCGGCTGAACATAGCGGAGCAGCCGGGAGGTCTGCTCTCTGCTTTTACGGGGGAGCATGTCGGTGAGCCACGGCTGATCATCTGCTTGTACGGTCCACCACCGCTTCATATTGATTACAAGTTCGTTTCACTGGAGGAACTGGAGCACCGCATAGAGAATCCCCTCGTGCTCTGGGAACGGGGGACGGAAATCAGTGAGATACTTCATCGAACGCAGCCGCATCATCCTGATCTCGATCCTCAATGGATCGAGGACCGGTTTTGGGTATGGGTACATTATGGGGCAACGAAGCTGGGGAGAGGCGAATGGTTCGAATTGATCGATCTGTTGGCCTTTATCCGCAGCACGGTGCTCGGGCCGCTCATTTTGGCCGAAAATGGGCAACTTCCTAGAGGCGTAAGGAGATTGGAGCAGTATGTCCCGGCTGCGGTCGCAGAACTAGAGGAAACCGTCCCCGCACACAATTCCGGGAGCTGCTACCGCTCGCTTCATGCGTCCATTTGCATATATCGCCGCCTTCGCCGAAATGTGGCCAACCTAGTGCATAGAGAAGAGGCTGAGAAGGCATCGATAGCCTTCCTGGATCAGGTGTATGCCTCGATAGCCCGGGCCTAACTATAAGGCTGCAATCATTAAATGGGAGTGGCGGAAGATACCATGGCCCGCCAGTCAAGCTGCCGGGCATTATTTATGATTCGCGCGGCTACCGAAACGGGGCCGAAATAATCCGCACTTTGGCTGCCTGAACAAATTCACAAGTGTGGTTCGGACATGATATGAATCAATTCAAACAATTCCGCAAATCAACCCAAGGATACTATGAATAAGAAGAGGCTTTTCGCAAGCATGATGGAGCTGCGAGAAGCCTTCTTTTTTTCGTTATTGCCGAACTGACGCCAAGGTTACGGGTAATCAGCTTGGGCTCTGGCTGAAAATTCAGGTGATGAGGGGGCTTGGCAAACCGAGTCGGCCATGTAGGATTTTGTGAATTTTTGTCGAAATAATATTGGTTCAATCAATGATCGGTATACGGGAGGGGTGCAAGATCTAAAACCCCTGATCGCAATGTACGCGCGGAGATGGTGACCATTTTTGCCCGTATACTGGACCTTAGTCTGCTGGCAAAAAATACTTCGGCTAACTTTACAGATGTTGATATTGACTACTGGGCTAAGGATGGTATTCAACAAGCTGCAGCCGCCCATCTGGTTCCAGGGGCAACTGACGCTAAGTTTGAACCTAATAACAATGCCACTCGCGCTGAAGCGGTAGCCATCATGATCCGTGCATTGGAGAGTGACGGCTCGATCAAGGAACTTATCCAAGGGTTGTAAAAGAATAGGACAAGTGAAGAAACACACAGCCAAGGCTGCTTTGAAATCCAAATCGAAGCAGCCTTGTTGTTATCATTTGCAATGCTCCTCATGCTTCTCTTTCGCAGACATGTCAAAATCAACATCCTCAATAAATTCTATCACTTCCCCATTCGGACTATGAATGACAGCATTCCTTATGACAAGCGGCGGTTCGCCAAGAGAAAGGGAATCGGGCTCGATATAAGGCTTTGCTCCCTTAGCAAGCGCTTTTTGAAACATTTCATCTACATTTTCTACATAGAAGGCGAAGTGTAATAACGCTCCATAAGCTACATCATGTTCAGAGGATGATTTCCTTCCTTGGGCGGGAATGACCGCTTCATGATCAAAGATTTCAATACAGGTCCTTTGGTCAGGTGAAATCAACATGCAGGCTTCTTTGATTTGGAAGGATGGCAGGGTCCAATGATGGCCTATCCTAAATCCCAGAACGTCCGTATAAAATGCAATCGTTGCCTTGTAATCCTTGGCTTGAATGGCTACATGAGAAAGGCCTTTTACGCTCATCTATAATCACTCCTCATTGAACTTGAGTTTATTATAGTGATCATCAAGCCTAAAATACATGCGGATAATAAGGATTTTGTAGTATGATGATGATTGAAATTAAGGCATTTTGGAAGATTAGCCTTATTTTGATCAGGGGGTATTTATATATGGAACAGCTCATCGATGACGTGGATAAAAAGATCATGCAATTACTTCAACATAATGCAAGAATGCCTATTTCCCAAATCAGTAAAGAGGTTTCCATGTCCCAGCCGTCCGTTAAAGAACGGATGATCAAGCTGGAAGAGAAAGGGGTCATTTCCGGATATACGGCGAAATTCCATTTACCGGCTCTGAATCGAGGGACGACCACCTTTATTTTACTAAAAACGGAGCATTGCCAAGAGCTCGTTGATTTTTGCATGGATAGACGGGAAGTGACCGATTTATTTCGTATCAGCGGGGAATATAACTATCTCATTAAGGTACAAACGGCAACCATCGAGGAGCTAGAGGAGCTTCAAGATTCCCTTATCAAGCTTGGGCCTTCGAAGTCTCATATTAGTATGAAAAACATATTAGAACACCGGGTTTTGCTCTAAATTCATGTTGCGGGCAGCCTGTCTGCGCATGTGATGAAGAACGGCTGATTATTTCGATTTTGGCGGCGATGGCGTTTTCGAGCCATAGGCGACGAAGAACCCGTCCTTTGTCCTGTTTGGAAGCGAAGGGGTGGAAACGACACCTTTATTTTGAATCATAACGCCTCGATTGCCGGGCTTTAGAAGAGGGTTCTTGCGATTGACCCGGCACCTGCTGAATGGGAATTTGTTATATCTCGCCAGTCGGGTGATTTCCCCGTCGATAGAAGGAGCCTCCATAATCCATTCCGCTGTAGAAGCGGGTCCATTGTACTTGGTCACCTTGCGGAAGGTCCAGCCTTTCGTTTTATTGGATAGGATGATTAACCATTGGTTCGTGCCGCATCTTTTAGAGATTCTGGCGTACATCAGATCATTGGGGGAGACAGGAAACCGAATTTTAGTTTCAGGCGCCGGCAAAATTTCCCACCAGGCATAATAAACCGCTTTGCCTTTCACGTAATCTTGCTCCGTTCCCGTTTGAATCAACGAATTATTACCGAATCCATCGATTCCAACCCATGTCGAGGAATATTTGTTTGTTTTACTGGGCCTTACCTTAGGAACTCTCCAGTATCCGGAAACACTGCGGTACGCATTTCTTTTTGCCTTCTTGATGGCATAGCCGGACCAATTTCCTGATGTCCATCCCAGGGCCGCTTTTGGATACGCTCTTACCTTGGATGAAGCTGGCTTGAACGGAGCAGACCCTTTTCTTACCTTTCGCGTCAAACTGTCCACCACCTTTTTTGTCTTTACTTATCAGGCTATTCAAACGGTGAAGGAGTGGAAACGGACACCTGCCGCAGAGCTACCCCATCGTATCCGACGGGAGACGGATGGAAGGGTGGTGAAGCAGGCAGCGTTCTGGTGAAAATTGTAGAAAATGGAGGAAGGCTAAACCGATAAAAATAGGTCCAAGGGACGGGAAATCAGCTGCCTTCATGAAAATTTATACAAAAATTATCAAATATTTCTTTAAAACATAGAAAATCCATTATATAATAGACCCATTATCTAGAAATGGGGTCGAATTATGTCATCACTTTTGCAAAAACAAAACCTAACAACAGAACAGCTTCAACTACTTGCTTCCGAGATGAGCAAGAAACAAAAATCAGGCGGAGTTGCTTGGTTGCTTTGGTTCTTTACAGGCGGGATCGGGGGTCATCGATTCTATCTGGGCCGAATCGGAACAGGGGTTGCCATGCTGCTTACGCTCGGCGGATTAGGGATCTGGACATTGGTTGACTTGTTTTTGATGTCCGGAATGATTAAGAGCACGAACGAGAGCATCGAGAATGAGATCCTCTCTGAGATTCGTTTGCTCAGCCAAGCCAAAGCTAACACAGAAGTGGCTGCAGGTCGGGAATAACGAGTAGAGCCTGATGGATAATTTAAAATTATTACGTACTTTAACTCTGGAAGAGTTGGGAATACTAGAGGCGGAATCACAGAAGAAGATGAAATCCAAGGATGTCGCTTGGGGCCTTTGGACAGGCCTGCACTTCATCGGTGCACACCGCTTTTATACAAATAATCATTTGTACGCAAGCTTCATGTTAGCGACGAGCTTAATCCCGAGTATCGCTATTTTCCTTCTTGCGGTATATACCGAATTGGAAGGGTTCAGTTACTTCATGTTGTGGTTCTTTATTTCCATACTGATTGGCTCCTTTCTTTGGGGCTGGGTTGATGCTTTTTTCCTGAACAAACGGATAGAAGAGATCAACCTTGAACAGGAACGCATCATTATCCATCGAATCAAAGGAATGGAATCCTAATCAGCACTTCTAAACACAACCCGTCTGTTTCCAGAGGGTTGTGTTTTTTTGTTTTGGAACAACGCCGATGAAGATCGGGTGTCGGAAATACGCGGGGAATATCTGCGGGAGGCTTCCACCAGGATGCAGTCAGGCACTGGCCTCCGGATGCATGGCTCGTTGGGTGCTTCGCTTCCGGGTCTTTCGGGTCTTCCGGGTCGTATATAAAAAGAAATAACCGAATGCCACAAGGGTGCATATCACGATATCCATACCGATTAACGCTTGATAATGATGGAAGTAATCGAACGAAACGCCCCCTATAAACGCCCCCAGAATACCGCCCCCTTGGTGAAAAAGAAGGAGCCAGCCGGTCTGCTTGCCTTTTCCGCCTGCATATTCATTAACGATGAGCAGCCCGCCCGGAATGGCGCTTAAATAGGTGATGCCGAAGGCGAAGGCGAAAATCACCGGGGACCATCCGAGGTGCATAAAGAGAAGGGAAAATCCCGCAATCCGAATGCCGTACAACAGGGTCATCATCCCCAGCTTATTGACCCGGTCCAGCAAATAACCGAAAATCAACGACCCGACGATCTCCATCATCCCCAGCACACTCATTGAAAGGGCAATGGTGCCAGGCGCTACGTTCGCCGATTGATGAATGGCAGCTAGGTTCATTTCGACGGTGCCCATGTTAAAGCCGCAGGCGAACAAGGCGCCTGCAACGACCGGAAGGATCGGCAGATGCATGGCGAACCCGGAGCGAATCCGGGCTTGCTCCTGTACGTCTCCAGCCTTGGCTGCGGCCGCATCAGAAGCTTTGTCCTCAAGCTGCTCCTTCCATGATGCGCTCCTGATACCAAACCAGATGACCGGCAGCGTAACGACGATCCCGAGTATAAATGCGGCAAGAAATGCATCCTTCCAGGTCAGCCAGCTCTCGGACACGAAGATGGGGGTGCTGATCGCTAGCCCCAGGGAGGAAGCGCTCGCCAGCAATCCGGTCGCCTTGGCCCGGTGATGCCGAAACCAATCGAAAATCAGGATATAGGTCGTCGATGTCCCGATCCCGACAAAGCCCGAGATGATCCCGTATCCGACAAAGAAAAGAATAGAATGATGACCGAATACGACGGTCCCCGTCCCCAGGATTCCGATGAATGAGCTCAGGAGCATGACTTTCTTAGGGCCGTACCGGTCCACGAGCCAACCGCCTAACGGAGCGCATAGGGCGGCGATCAACAAGTTGGTGGACCAGGCCATCGAAATAAATCCTCTGCTGATCTGTAAATCGTGAGCGATTTGCACTTGAAAAAAAGCCATGATAAACCGTGTCAGCGCCCCGATGAATCCAATGATCCAGAGAGAGGCCAATCCTATCCATGCCTGCTTTGATTCCTTAAACCAGGTCGTCTCCACCCGCATTCCTCCAGTATGGTTTGAATAAATAAATAAAAGATACCGATCGGTATCTTTACTATAGCACGATCGTATTCCTTTTTGAAAGCCTTATTTCCTTTGGTATAATGAAAGGAATCATTTTAAACGCAAAGGGGAGAATGCACATGCCAAAGGGAGAAAACACCCGCAAGCGTATTATCGCCAAGTCAGCCGAGCTGTTTAACCAGAAAGGCTATGCAGGCTCATCCTTATCCGACATTACGGAGCTAACGGGCATCAAGAAGGGCGGCATTTACCGCCACTTTGCCAGCAAGGATGAAATTGCCCTTGAGGCGTACAGCTATGCGGGCGGTGTCGTGGGGCGAGCCATCCAAGAGGCGCTTGAACGGGAAGCTACGGCGATGGGCAAGCTGCTTGTTTTTTTGAAGGTGTATGAGAACGTTGTCGAAGCGCCTCCTTTTGTAGGAGGCTGTCCTCTGCTCAACCTGGCTACCGAAAGCGATGACGGTCATCCCATCTTACGCGAAAGAGCCCGGAAAGGCTTAACAGGCACTCTGGATCAGATGAAATCCATTATTTTGGAGGGCGTTCAATCCGGTGAATTCAAGTCGGACCTGGACATCGATGCACTAGCGACCTTGACCTTGTCCATTATGGAAGGCGGCATTATGATCAGTAAGCTGGACGGGGATAATCGGCATATGCAGATGAATATGGAGAGTCTTATCGCTTATTTCAAAGCCGTGTGCTTGCGCTAAAATAAGAAAAGGACGGCCCCGTAACCGCCGAATTTGGCAAGAGGGGGACGGCGAGTACAAATAAAGCCCTGTCGCTTGGGACAGGGCTTTCTATTCTTATGCCTTCCTCTGATCTGGAATGACAAAGGACACGGCCGTTCCTTCGTTGGGCTTGCTCGTAATAGACAGCCCTTGGCCGTACAATTGGGTCAACCGGCGGTTCGTATTGGCAAGCCCGATCCCGCCCTTTCCCTTTATGGTTGGACTCAGCAGATGAGCCGCCTGTTCCGGCTCCATCCCTATCCCGTTATCCTGGACCTCGATCAGCGTGAAGCCGTCCTGACGGGCAATCCGAAGGCGGACTGTACCACCGATGCTTCGGCTGAGAAGACCGTGCTTCACGGCATTTTCAATCAGCGGCTGGATCGAAAGCGGAGGGAGACGCAGGCTGAGCTCGGGCTCCACCTCCCAGACGACGGACAGCCTGTCCCGGAAACGCTCTTTTTCAATATACAAATACGCTTCCACCAGCTCCAGCTCATGGGATAGCTCGACCAGCTCCCCTGTATTGAGGTAATCAAAGCTGATCCGCAAAAAAGAGGTAAAGGCATCGCCCAGTTGCTTCATTCTTTCCGTATCAATATCGCTTAGCGCCATAAGAGAGTTCAGCGTGTTGAACAGAAAATGGGGATGGATCTGTGCTTGCAGATAGGCCGCCTCCATGCGTAATCGTTCATTGAAGGATTGCTTCAGCGATGTCAATGCCCGGATACGGTACTTCAGCTCCAGTGCATCCACCGGCTTGGTAACGTAATCGTTGGCTCCCGCGGCGAACCCGGTATAAATATCGGCAGGCTGGCTGCGGGCAGTCAGCAGCAAGACCGGAAGCTCGGACACGGAGTATTGCTCCCTTACCCTCTGAGTCAGCTCATAGCCGGACATATGCGGCATCATGACATCGGCTATCAGTAAATCCCATTGCTGTGTACCTAGCAAATCCAGTACCTCACGGGCTGAATGGGCTGTTGTGATGTGATAAGGCTCCGTGGATAGCATACTGACAAGCACATTCAGGTTGACGGGATCGTCGTCCACGGCCAGAATATTCACCCGCTGCGCGTTCAAAAGCGGTGGCATGAGTACAGTCGCCGCCACTTCGCCAACTGCGGAGTTCGAGGCGAATAGCCCGGCCGACAGCTCCTCCGCACGAACCGTAGCCGCATCGTGAGGAGAAGATGCTGGTGATAATGAGGTACTAGATGCATCCGCTAAAGGCAGCCTGAAGCTGAAAGCGGAGCCTTTCCCCAGTTCGGAGCGAACGGTAATTGCGCCCCCATGCAGCTCGACCAGCTGCTTGCATATGCTTAGCCCCAGTCCAATCCCTCTGCCATCGTGTATTCCATAAGTCCCTTGTTCATAAGGCAGGAACACCCGCTTCTGCGTTTCTTCATCCATACCTACCCCTGTATCCGAGACGTAAATGACGGCATGTCCGTCATGAGTTTCCGCAGAAACGGTGATGCTTCCTTCTTCCGTGTATTTGAGCGCATTGTGCAGCAGATTATACAAAATTTGAACGAGCCTTTTCTCATCGGCCATGACCGGCGGCATGGTGGCGGCAATTTCCATGTGCAGCTGGATAGGCTTTCCCTCCGTCATAAATCTGAGCATCATGATGACACCGGGAACGATCGATTGAATGTTTAAAGGCTCCTGGCGGAGCACAATCCGGTGTTCCTGAAGCCGCACAACATCGAGAAGGTCCCCCAGCATATGGGCCATGCGGCGGCTGATGGTGATCAGCAGCTCCATGTCCTTAACGCTCTTCGCCTGCATCTTCTCTTTCTCTTTCATTACGACGTTCTCCGCGATATTCATAATGCCATGCAGCGGTGTTCTCAGCTCATGGGAGGTGTTCGCCAGGAATTGATCCTTCAGCTTGTCGGCCCTCGTCAGCTGTTCGTTGAGCCTGGAGATTTGCCTGGAATTACGGAAATATTTTTTGAACCAATAAGCGGAAAAGCCGGTGATTGCCACAATGATATCGATCGGATAGTAAACGGTCGTCACATCTTTTGCGGACTCTACGATGCTCCATGTAAAATTGGAGGTGATGCCTGCTGCGGAAATAAGCAGGTAAACGATATCTTTGTCGGGCTGCCGGAAGATGAACGTGCCCACGACATAGATGAACCAGGCAAAGCCCAGCAAATAGATGGCGTGAAACAGGTTCCAGTTCACGACGGTATTCACCCACGTAACGGGTGCGGCAATCAGGAAGGCCGTAAAGGCAACGATCACTACAGTATAAGCCTGCAGCCGCACATTTCGCACAGGCTCGGAAGCAAACCGCTTAAAGAGAAGAAGAATAAATAAATTTTGCCACAGGAGCGAGATGAGCCGGATTTTTACCGCCCATGCGTAATTGATCGGCAGCCACAGCTGCAGCACGTTATCATGCCCTATCAATATGGCTATGCCCACGCTTAGCGTTAATAGAGCCGTAATGAACAAGGTTCGTTCCTGGGGATTAAATACGTATAGGATAAAAGCATACAAACCGTGAAGCAGCAAAATGAGAAAGATAGTCATTTGAAATCCGATGGAATACCAGCGAACGTAATCGATGGCCGCTTGCGAGCCGAAGCGAAGGGAGCGCAGGAGACCCCCGTTGGAAGGATCCTCATAGTTGGCCACCCGAATAAGCAAATCGAGCTCCGTTGTGCCCTCTACCGCATACGAAGCGGTGAAGGAAATATTTTTGGCCTTGTTTTCTTCAGCGCTCGTACCCAGTGTGCCCATTCCTCCGAACACGACCCCGTTGATATCCAGCCCCGAGGCGGCCTGGATTCCTTGAAGCCAGAAGGCGGCGGGCGCCGTCAGCGGATCGGTCAGAATGCGCAGCCGATACGTTCCGTACCCATACGAGGATCCGGAATCCTGATGCAGCACATTTCCCCAGTCACCCGGGACCTGAATCGGCTGGAATTGCTCTTCCTCCGACGGCAGGCTCTGACGGGAAATGAATTTTCCCGGTGCAAACTGCCACTCCCCATCCAAAAAGAACGAAGGGGATTTCTCCAAGTCTTTGCCGCGGAGGTCGAGTACGCCGTTGACGGGTCGAGGACTGTCGGCTGTATAAAACATCCCCGCCCATAACCACCGAAGACCTTGGAGAGCGCCAAGAAAGAGAAGAATGAGCAAAACATATTTGATTGTGGTTTTATTAATTACATTCCTCGTCATCATGCGGACAAATTCGACATCCCCGGTGCATATTCCTTCATGCTTTCTATGTCCTTCATAGCGTATATTGACGAAAATAGGGGTACTAGCGCAACTTAGTACTAGGAATTATTCTCCATTGCTATACAATGAGAATGACACAATGCTTAGCATAACGGAGGAGAACATGGCACTGAGAGTGAGAATTGCGGGGACCGGCACTTATTTGCCGGAGTGTCTTATAACGGATGCGGAGATGGACGCGAGGCTTCAGGTGAAGCCCGGCTGGGTGAACAAGAAGACCAATGTCGTGAAGCGGCATTTTATACAAAATGAAACGGCTTCCCGGATGGGGGCGAAGGCGGCACGGCGGGCGCTGGATGCGGCAGGGCTTGAATTTGCACAGATCGACTGCCTGGTGTGTACGAGCGCTACGATGGAGCAGCCAATTCCATGCACGGCTTCCTTGATTCAGAAGGCTTTAGGGCAGGAGCAGTCGGGTGTGCCCTCATTTGACGTCAATTCCACTTGCTTAAGCTTTGTCGCGGGACTGGACATGATGTCTTATATGGTGCACGCCGGGCGATACCGAAGGGTACTGCTCATCGCGACGGAGGTAGCGTCCAAGGGACTGAATTGGCAGCAAAAAGAAAGCGCGGCGCTGTTCGGTGACGGAGCCGCCGCCGTCGTCATTGAACGTTCGGAGGACGACTGTTCCCGTATTTTGCATGCGGCGATGGAAACGTACAGCAGCGGGGCTCATTATTCCGAAATCCGGGGGGGCGGCAGCGCGATGCATGCCAGCAAGTATACGGAAGCGACGGCTGCGGACTATTTGTTCGACATGAACGGAGAGGCGATTTTCCGGATGGCCTCCAAGCTGCTGCCGGATTTTCTGCAGGGGATGCTTGGGGCGACCGGGAGCCGGATCGGCGATTACCGCCTGGTTATTCCGCATCAGGGCAGCGCGATGGCGATGAGGCTGCTCCGCAGGAAGCTAGGGATCGCGGAAGAGCAGCTCATGTACATTACGCCGGACCATGGCAACACAATCGCGGCCTCCATCCCGATGGGGCTGCACGAGGCGATCCGTCAAGGACGCATCCAACGCGGCGACCGGGTGCTGCTGCTCGGGACGTCGGCCGGATTTTCGATGGGAGGCATCGATTTTGTATACTGAGCGGCGGGCTGCCGAGGCGAAGCGGCAGGATCCAACGCCACGGGGCGGGATCCAGGTGGAGCCACAGCCTAACGTCCGGGAGAAGGTGCGGGGCAGCAAGGTGCTTCTAACCGGCGGCCGGGCTCCCGCGGCTCTGGAAATGGCACGCCTGCTGGCTGCCGCAGGCTGTGAGGTAATCGCTGCGGAAAGTGCAGCGCATCATCTTTGCCGCGTTTCGCGGGCGGTGAAACGAAGCTACCGCGTACCGGGGCCTGCTGAGGACCCGGCCTCTTTTATAGCGGCGCTTGAAGCTGTGATCCGGCAGGAGGCGATCGATTGGCTGATTCCGACCTGCGAGGAGCTGTATTTCATTGCGGCCGGATACGAACGGCTGAGTCAGCAGTGCCGCGTGTTCACGGCACCGCTTGCGCAGCTGCGCAAGCTGCACAGCAAGTGGCATTTTATCCGCAGCGCCGAACATCATGGCTTCTCCGTGCCGAAGACGGTACGGATTCAATCGGCGGCACAATGGCAGGAGCTCGTGCATTCCGGCTGTCTGGAGGACATGCTGGCCGGAGGAGGGTGCGTACTGAAGCCGGAATATTCGCGGTTCGCTGCCAAGGTTCGCATGGTGAAGAGCAGGAAGGAGCTGCTGGCTTCGGTCTCGGAGCTGCAGGCTCCCCTAAGCTTCCCATGCTACCCGTGGGTAGCCCAGCAATACATTGCAGGCCGGGAGATCTGTACTTACAGCATCGCACACCAGGGGAGGCTGACCGCACATGCGGCTTATGCCTCGCAATATGCGGTGAATGGCGGGGCGAACGTCTATTTTGAACCGCTGGACCATCCGGCTGTGCGGGAATGGGTGTCACGTTATACCGCGCTGGAGGAGTTTCACGGGCAGATCGCATTTGATTTCATCGAGACGGATGATGGCAGGCTGTACCCTATTGAGTGCAATCCAAGAACAACGAGCGGCCTGCATCTGTTGGCAGGGGAGCTGGGGCTGGCTTCCGCGCTGCTGGCTCCTGAAGCGTTAGGCTCTGCCGATGTGGTGCAGCCCTCGCAGGGCGTGAGCTCCATGCTGGCGGTGCCTATGCTTGCCATCGGCTTGTCAGGCGGCGTGTCTTGGGCAGCTGCACCCGCATGGCTGCGCAAATGGCTCCGGGCCAAGGATGTGACCTTCCGCTGGCTCGACCCGCGGCCGAGTCTGGAGCAGCTGCCGATGCTGCTGGATATGCGGCGGACAGCGGTCAGGCGGGGGCTGAGCCTGATTGAGGCGTCGACCTGCGATATTGAATGGAATGGATGTGAATTATGAAGGCGTTAGTTACCGGCGGGACCGGGTTTCTGGGCCGCAGGCTGGCTGTTCGGCTTCGCGATGCGGGCTGGGAAGTCACGGCGATGGCCAGACAGGATGGCCCTCGGGACATGCTTCATGCGGAGGGGATTCGGTTCCTGCAGAGGGATTTGCGCAGCAGCGAGCAGGTTAACGAGGCATGCGCCGGACACGATGCGGTGTTTCACTGCGGGGCCCGGTCCGCGTCCTGGGGGATGTACCGGGACTTCTACGAGACCAATGTCAAAGGCACGGAGCATGTCATCGGGGGCTGCATCCGGCATGGCGTCGAACGGCTCATCCACGTTTCGACGCCGAGCGTCTGCTTCGGCTCCGCGCACCGGCTGAACGTGCGCGAGACAGATCCGCTGCCTGCCCGTCAGGCGAGCCCGTACGCGGCGACGAAACTGCTCGCGGAGGAAGCGGTACAGCGGGCCGCTGCGAACGGGCTGGGCGCCGTGGTAATCCGGCCCCGGGCGATATTCGGGCCCGGGGATACGTCGATCCTGCCCCGCCTGATTGCAGCCAATGCGCAGCGGGGCGTTCCCCTAATCGATAAGGGATCTGCCTTAATCGATTTGACGTATGTGGACAATGTGGTGGATGCCCTGCTGCTGTGCCAACAAGCGCCAGCGCATTGCAATGGGCGCATTTATCATATAACGAACGGGGAGCCTATGCCTTTTGCCGAGGCGGCGGAACGGCTTTTCCGTTCATTGGGGCAGCCACTCCGGGCGAAGCCGCTGCCTTTTGCTGCTGCGTATGCCGCTGCCTTCCTGATGGAGGCCGCGGCCCGTCTGCTGCCCGGCGATCGGGAGCCGATGCTGACAAGGGCGGTTGCCGGGATGATCGGCCGCAGCCAGACACTGGATATTAGCGCAGCCCGGCGTGACCTGGGGTACCATCCGGGGGTTAGCATAGATGAAGGGCTGAATGCATATGCAGCCTGGTGGAGGGAGCGTGGCCGACATGGGTCCTAGATTGGAGCCGGCCAGAAAAGTGAAGCTGCATCTGTTCGCCGCCGGATACTGCACGCATCCGGAATGGGTGACCCTTCGCGGCGGCGGGTTGGCAGTTATCCGGATTCCGGCTATCTTCGCCTGCATCGAGCATCCGGAGGCGGGCGTGCTGCTGTGGGATACCGGGTATGCCCCTCGTTTCCTTGAGGAAACGACGCGGCTGCCGAACCGGCTCTACCGGATGACGACGCCGGTCGGGATTGGAAGCGAAGACAGTGCTGTCCGGCAGCTGGCGGACATAGGCATTCGGCCGGAGCAGGTGAAAGGAATCATCATTTCGCATTTCCATGCGGATCATATCGCTGGCCTGAAGGACTTTCCCGAGGCGCTGTTTTACTACGCGGCGGAGGCTTACGAGCGAGTGTGCCGCCTTCGCGGCCTGGCCGCGCTGCGGCGTGCGTTCCTGCCGGGACTGCTGCCTGACGATTTCCTGCAGCGCTCCCGCATCATTGATCCGTGCAAGAGGGTCGCCCTTCCTGCCGCCTACCCGTTTACACACGGCCTGGATGTGCTGGGCGACGGCAGTCTGCTGGCTGTTCCGCTGCCGGGCCATGCGGATGGCCAGATTGGTCTGCTCCTCTCTACGGCGCTGCGGGACTACCTGCTGTGCGCCGACGCCGTATGGTCCAGCGCCGCCTACCGAGAGAACCGGCCGCCGCACCCGCTGGCAGGACTCATTATGCCGAGCCGTCGGCAGTATAAGGAAAGCTTCGAGCGGCTGGTTCAGCTGCACCGGCAGGTGCCGGAGCTGCGCATCCTTCCTTCCCACTGCCCGGAAGTGTGGGAAACCGAGGTCAAGGGGGGAGCGGAGCTGTGAAGCTGCCGGATACTTGGCATATCGTGTGGCATTATATGCTGACGCTCTATAGACAGCGTTGGGTGCTGCGCGACCGTCGTCGCCTGGAAGCGTGGCAGGAGAAGCGGATACGGCGGCAGGTGCGGAGCGTGCGGGCGCAGTCCGCTTTTTACCGGGCATGGTGGGCAGAGCGGCCTGAGGACGCCTGGCGATCATACCCTGTCATCGATAAAAGCGTGATGATGGAGCACCTCGATCAGCTGAATACCGCAAGGATCGGGAAGCAGGAAGCCATGGAGCTTGCGGTGGAGGCGGAGCGCACGCGGGAGTTCACCCCGACGATCGGGGAGGTGACGGTCGGCTTGTCCTCGGGCACATCGGGCCATAGGGGGCTGTTCCTTGTCAGCCGCCGGGAACGGCTGGCATGGGCCGGCACGGTGCTCGCCAAAATATTGCCGGGACCGCTGCTCGGCCGCCACCGGATCGCCTTCTTCCTGAGGGCGAACAGCAATTTGTACGGCTCGGTCGGGAGCCGGCGCATTCAGTTTCAGTTTTACGATTTGCTCGATCCGATAGAAGAGCATGTGGCACGGCTTTGCGGGCAGCAGCCGAGCCTGCTGGTTGCCCCGGCCTCTATGCTCCGCCTGCTGGCGGATATGAAGCGTGCGGGGCGCCTGCCGCTTCACCCGCAGAAGCTGGTCTCGGTGGCCGAGGTGCTCGATCCGCTCGACCGCCGGATCATCGAGGGGGCCTTCGGCCAACCGGTGCATCAGGTGTACCAGTGTACCGAGGGCTTTTTGGCGGCCACTTGCGCTCATGGGACACTGCATTTGAACGAAGATATCGTCTATGTGCAAAAAGAATATGTTGACCGCGATGCCGGCAGGTTCGTCCCGATCCTTACAGATTTCTCCCGAACGACCCAGCCTATCGTCCGGTACCGGCTCAATGACCTGCTGACGGAGCGCAGGGAGCCTTGTCCTTGTGGATCTCCGTTAACGGCCATTGAACGCATCGAGGGCCGTTGTGACGATATTTTCGCCTTTCGGGCGGCAGGCGGAGACCGGTTGATCCCTATATTTCCCGACTTCATCACCCGGGCTCTGCTGGCTGCCTCTCCCGAGATAACCGCGTATCATGCGGTTCTTCATGCCCCGGACCGGCTGGTTGTCGCCTTGGAGATCGACGATACCTGCAGGGATGCGGCACAGGCGGCTGTGGTGAAGTCCCTTCAAGCTTTATGCGAGCGAACGGGAACTGTGCTGCCGGCTGTCGACTTTGAAGCATACCGCCATGTATCGGGGGAACGAAAGCTGCGCCGTGTAGAAAGGAGGTTTACCCTTGATTCCGAATGGGTCCTTGAATGTAACAAAGAACGCGAAGGCAAATGTGCATTGGGCTGATCGGGAATCGGTTGGAGACTTTCCGTGGCCGGCTGCAGAGGACGGGGCCTACGCGAAGCGTTTTTTACTGCCCCTGCTGGAGCATTCTGCGGCGTTCTTCATTGCAAATATCCGGACAAGGCTGTATGTGCTCCGTACGGGGGAGCATGTGCTGCCCGTGACGGTGAACGAGGAGGAATACGACAATTCCTACGTCTGTTCCCCTTACACGCACTATGTCAGCTATGCGAAGCAGGAATTGTATTTGATTGAATCCCGGTTGGCCCGGCGGGTGTTTTCGGGTTTGTTGACCGTTATGGGCGGGCTGTTCCGGGCGGGCCAGTTCAACCGGACGGTTCACGCCAATAATTGGCTGGTATCTACCAATCTGTACCCCTCCTGCACTTCAGAGGAGCTGCGGGCGGTCACGGAGCTGCTGCTGGAACGGTTTCCGGACCATGCGCTTGTGTACCGTTCGCTCAATCGAACAACCCATGCGGAGCTGATCGACTCGCTGCAGCGGGAAGGGTTCCGGTTGGTACCGAGCCGGCAAATCTACTTCCTGGAGCCGTCAAATCCGGCTCGAATGAATGCCAAAGCCCGCTGGCTGGTGAAGCGGGATTACGGGCTGCTCGCGTCGAATCAATATGAAGTGCTGGAGCACGAGGAGCTGCGGGTGACCGATGTGCCGCGTCTCGCGGAGCTGTACCGGCTGCTCTATCTGGATAAATATTCGTACGATAACCCGCAGTTCGGCGAGCGTTTTTTTGAATTGGCTTTGCGGGAAAGGCTGCTGCATTTCCAGGCGCTGCGCAGTACCGTGACAGGCCGGATCGACGCGGTTCTCGGGTATTTTTGCCGGAACGGGGTCATGACGACGCCGGTATTCGGCTACGATACGTCGCTGCCGCAGGAGCTTGGCCTCTATCGGATGCTGTCCGCGGTGCTGATCAAGCAGGCCCGCAGTAACGGGCATTTGCTTCACGAAAGCTCCGGCGCCGCCCAATTCAAGCGCAACCGCGGTGCTGTTGCGGATATCGAATACAGCGCGGTCTATGATGCCCATCTGCCGTGGCATCGTAGAGCGGGCTGGGCTTTTTTGCAGGTGGTTTTGAATCGGGTCGGCGTTCCGCTGCTGCAGAAATATAAGCTGTAGCTGTCGTACGGCTTAACCGCCGTGGGGTTTGACCGACCGCCATACAATGCGGCAGCACGCGCCGGGGATTCGTGTGCTTATCATGCGGCGCCATACCGCGTGTTGGGAGCTTGAAGGGGACTGCCACTGCATGACGGGACGAAGGCAGCCCACGCTGCTGCGCAAGCGAAGGATACGTCGGATGCGGTGCTGCGTTGTTCCGCTTTGCCTTGATCGGCAAGGGCACCATGCTGCTTCCGGTATAAGGAATGCGATGCCTGGAGTCCTGTAGGGGAACCATCGGTCGCAATAGACCTATGGGACCTGTACTGCATCCGCTTCCCCGACGTTGAATATAGAGGAGAGATTATCCGTATGGAACAAGCACACAAAGTCGCTCTGGTCACCGGCGCTTCAAGCGGCTTCGGACTTCTGACGTCCATCGCCCTGGCCAAGCAAGGCTATCACGTCATTGCAGCCATGCGCAATCCGGACAAGCGCGGACTGCTGCTGGAGCAGGCCGGACAGGCGGGTGTAGCGGGACGCCTGGAGGTAGCGCGCATGGATGTTACGGATCATGAAACGATTCATGCGGTTGTAGAGGGGATGGTCCGGAAGCACGGCCGCATCGATGCCTTGATTAACAATGCAGGCTATGCGGCCGGAGGGTTTGTCGAGGATGTGCCGATGGACGTGTGGAGAGCGCAGCTGGAGACAAATGTGTTCGGGGTGATCGCCGCGACGAAGGCGGTGCTGCCGCAGATGCGCAGGCAGGGCTTCGGCTATATTGTCAATGTAAGCAGCGTGAGCGGGCTTATGGCCTTTCCCGGCTATGCCCCCTACAGCACATCCAAATTCGCAGTCGAGGGCTTCAGCGAGGCGCTCCGGCTGGAGATGAAGCCTTTTGGCGTCCAGGTTGTCCTCGTGGAGCCCGGGGCTTACCGGACCGATATTTGGCACAAAGGGTTCGAATCAATCTCTGCCCCGGAGGCGTCTCCTTATCGGGTTTTGCTGAAGAAAGTTCTGGACTACTCCAGACAGACGTCCGAAACCGCCCCGGACCCAGGGGAAGTCGCCCGCCGGATTGCCGCCATCCTCGGCTCCTCCCGTCCGAAGCTAAGATATATCTCAGGCAAGGGTGTAAAGCTCGCTGTCTGGGGCAGAACGCTGCTGCCCTGGAGCTGGTACGAGGCCGTGGTTCTGAGGTTTCTGAAATAAGGCCGGATTCCTGACGGATAACCGGGGATAGGATGCCCGGGTCAGCTTCCGGCTACCGGCTAAGGATAGGCCAGATCGGTTGGGCTTATCCGTTGCAAATGAGCCGATACGTCGATCCCTGATGCGCGAAACAGCGCAGGCAGGGCTTTTTGCTTTTATACCATATAGGAAAGTATAAGTTTTCGAAACGAAAGCCTGCTTTCCTATTGGCGATAAAACCCACAGGGCGGTCGCGCAACTTTGAGAGGCCTCGCTTGAGGGTTTTCTCACACCGCAAAAGGGATCTATACAAGGCCCCTTGATTCAACCGGAATCATAAGGAAATTCCCCCTGCGGCTAACAAAGCTGGGCCCGCGACCCATAAATGATGTACGTAAATCAGAAATTTATGAAAACAATCATGAAAACGTTGACATGAAATTTGCCGGTTGTTATGATATAACCGAAATACAAAATTTTTTAGAGTAGGCAGTGGGTTGGAATGGATCAAAGCAAGCGGTTAACCGTTAAAGAAATGGCAAAGCATATCGGCGTTTCCGTAGCTACCCTGGATCGCGTATTGAACAACAGGGGGAACGTCAAGCCTGCAACCTATCAGAAGGTCATGGATAAGATCAAGGAGCTGAACTACACGCCTAACAAGTCGGCCAGCTTTTTATCGCGCAAGAACGAGTACTCCATGGCGATTGTATTCCCGGAGCTGCCTGAATATTTCTGGACGCAGGTGGAGAGAGGCGTGCAGATTGCGATGGAGGAGTTTCGTGATTACGGCCTTCACGTGCATATTATCCGTTCGGAGAAGTACGATCTTGAGCGGCAGAAGGAAACGGTCATGAAGCTGATCGAATCCGGCAGCTATGATGCGATTGCAGTTTCGCCGAACGATCCGCAGGAAATGGCCGACATCATTGACCATGGAGTGGATCAGGGCGTAGCCATTTGCACCTTTAACAGCGATTCGCCGCTCAGCAAGCGGTTGTTCTATGTCGGCTGCGATTACCGGATAGCGGGAAGGCTGGCTGCGGATATGCTGTGCAAGCTGATCGGGTCGAAAACCAGAGTCGGACTGATTATGTCCTATACCAATTTCCAGATGCAGCAGAAAATTACCGGATTTCGTGAGGTGGTGGCCGAGTACGATCATATCGAGCTGGTCGGACCGCTCAAGCTGCAGCAGGAGGATTATGAATCGCTGGATACGTTCATTGATTATTTCCGGCAGGTGGATGGCATTTATGTGTCCAGTGCCAAGCTGAACGTCATTGCCAGGCATGTGGCGGATGCGAATTTATCCAAGCCTATCGCTTTGATCGGGCACGATATGACGGAGGAGATTTATCAGTATTTGCGCAAAGGGACCGTTACGGCGACCATATGCCAGGATCCTGTAAATCAAGGCTATCTCACGGTGAAGTCGATGTTCGATTATCTGGTTTCCGGCGAGAAGGTAAATGAGAAGGAAAACATAACCAAGCTGGAGCTGGCTACCAAGGAAAACGCGCGCTATTATATTTAGCCCTTAGCCCGAGGGAAAGGGCGCGTTTTCTCCAATATGAAACCCCTTTCTTACAAGTCGAAATGCGATCCATTCCGTGCAATCGTCTACCTTGACTAAGCGCGCCATCTTGAAAGACGGCGAAGCCGTTTATCCTTGTGTGTAGCGCGCAGCTTGGGGTTCTATAAGCTAAAATGATGTACGTACATCACTTTATGGTGCTTTAATTGAGGTGACAATGCCGCGTGATTTACTGACTGCGAGGAAACGTAGCGGCAATGCATATTGATTTCTAAATTTTATGAGGGGGAAGTATCCAATGAACAAAAATGTTAAGAAGCTTACGCTAGCCGCCGCAGCTATGTCTCTCCTGCTGACAGCCTGCGCGCCGTCAGGCGAAGCGCCTAAGTCGAATTCGGCCAATGGGCAAGCAGGCGGTGATAAGGTGACCATCCAGTGGTGGGATTCCATGACGAGCGAAGCAACACAGGGAGCTCTGAAGAAAATAATTGCCGATTACGAGACAGCTCACCCGAATGTCAAAATTGAGCGAACCTTCGTTTCCTTCGCCGATATCAAAAATAAGCTGCTGCTGGGCGCAGCCGGCAACCAAATGCCGGACATCGTCTGGATCGATAATCCGGACCATCAAGCGTTTGCTGCCGCAGGCATTCTAGCTGATATTTCGAATGAGGTCAAAGCGTGGGGCCAAGCGGACAAGTACTTCGAAGGCCCGTGGTCCTCAACGATGTACAAAGGTAAAAACTACGGCGTACCGATCGGCAGTAACGATCTTGCCTTGTATTATAACGTCGATATGCTGAAGGCTGCTGGTGTAAATCCGCCGAAAACGTGGGCTGAATTGCTCGATGCCGCCAAAAAGCTGACGAAGCAGGATGTATACGGTTTCTCGATGACGGCCGTCAAAACGGAGGAAGGCACATTCCAATTCCTGCCGCTCATGTATCAAGCCGGCTCCGATATTCCGAACTTTAACAGTCAAGGAACCATTGATGCCGCCAATCTGTTGAAGAACATGGCTTCCAACGGCTATATGTCCAAGGAAGTCATCAACCAGAAGCAGTCCGATACGGTTGTTCAATTTTCCACGGGTAAAGTAGCCATGATGATCAACGGTACGTGGCAAATTCCGCTGCTAAGAAAAGAAGGCAAAGTAAATTGGGATGTTGTAGAGCTGCCTGTCAATAAGCAGGGCGGAACGATTCTCGGTGGCGAGAACTGGGCGATTACAGCCGCTTCCAAGCATAAAGACGTCGCCTTTGATGTCATCAAATTCGCGAACGAGCCGGACCGCTTGAAAACCTTCTTGAAAGCCGCAGGCCGGCTTCCAGCGCGTTCCGATTACTTGAACGATCCTTTCTGGCAGGAAGATAAGCAGCTTAAAGTGTTCGCCGATGCGATGAAGGTGGCCAAAGCCCGCGCTTACGGCCCGAACTATCCAAAAATTTCCGAAGCGATCCAAATGATGATGCAGGAAGTGATTACGGGTGCGAAGACGCCGGAAGCAGCCGTGAAGGATGCGGATGCCAAAATAAAGCCGAACCTGCAGCAGTAAGGGAAAGAGCGACATAGCGATATCCTTTCCTTGCATACCGCATTGGATGGATATCGCATCATTCAATAGGAGAAAGGGGATACGGCACAACCGTATCCCCCTAATTTGGGAAACAGGGGTGGAGAGATGAAGTCCCAAAGTATAGACGGAAGCTACAGGGGCCATCGGGGCGGCAAATGGTTTTCCACGTGGAACAATTATTTATTTGTTCTGCCTGCTCTGGTATTTATGGCTGTATTTATCATTTATCCGATTTTGTATAACCTCGTGCTCAGCTTTCAGGATGTGAACGTGTACAACCTGAAGGGAGAGCATCATTTTATCGGTCTGAGCAACTACATTAAGTCCCTAAAGGACGAAGTCTTCTATATTTCAACGAAAAATTCGATTGTTTTTACGATCGTCAGCATCTTCTTTCAATTCGCGATCGGCTTTGCGCTAGCGCTATTTTTCAATATGAAATTCCCGGGGCGCAACTTGTTCCGTTCCTTAATGCTGCTTGCCTGGATGCTGCCTGTCGTCATTACGGGCACGGTGTTTCAATGGATGATGTCCGGCGATTACGGGGTCATCAACTATTTTCTGCAAGCGTTAGGCATAATCGATAAGCCCGTAAATTGGCTGAGTGAGGGAAGCACGGCGCTGCTCGGTACGATTGTCGCGAACATTTGGACCGGAATTCCGTTCAACATGATTATTCTGCTCTCCGGACTGCAGACACTGCCTACGCAGCTGTATGAAGCGGCGAAGCTGGATGGCGCCAACCGCTTTCTTCAATTTAGGCACATCACGCTGCCGCTCATGAGACCGACGATTCTGGTTCTTCTCATGCTGGGCATTATTTATACATTCAAGGTGTTCGATCTGATCTTCATCATGACGGCGGGCGGACCGGTGACCTCTTCGACGGTGCTGCCGATTTATGCGTACCAGCTTTCCTTCACGACGTTTGAGTTCAGCCAGGGAGCGGCGGTATCGATGATTATGTTCGTGCTGCTGATCCTTGTAGCTGTCGTGTACTTGAGAATGTCGAACAAGGAGGAGGTTCACTAATGGAAGAGTCCAGATGGAAAACGTCCGGTGCGACGCTTATCGCGGTCTTGTTCATGATCGTCTTCCTGTTCCCGGTGTACTGGATGGTCAAAACGTCCGTCACGCCGATTACCGAGCTGTATCATAACCCGCCGCATCTGCTTCCGGTGAAGGCGACATTCGATTCCTACATCAACAACTTCGTCCGCAACCGCGATATGATCGGCTACATCGGCAACAGTATCATCATTGCCACAGGCACGATGCTGCTTTCACTTGTGCTGGCGGTACCTGCCGCTTATGCGCTTGCGCGTCTGACGATCAAAGGAAAATCGATCATCATGATCTTGCTGCTGTCGATTCAGATGCTGCCGGGAATTATGATGGCGATGCCCTTGTACATTATGTTTTCCAAGGTCGGGCTGACCGATAATTTTGCCGGCTTGATCTTTGCGGATTTGATTCATGCGCTGCCGTTCGCGATTATTACGCTGCGCCCGTTTTTCCTGAGCTTGCCGGGGGGACTGGAGGAGGCGGCGATGATCGACGGCTGCAACAAGTTTACGTCGTTTACCCAAATTATTTTACCGCTGGTTACGCCGGGGCTGCTGACGGTCGCCGTATTCTGCTTCTTGTTCGGCTGGGGCGACTTTATCTTCGCGCTGACGCTCACATCAGGCAATGCCGTCCGCCCGCTGACGCTTGGCTTGTACCGGTTTATCGGCCAGTATGGCACCGAGTGGAACAACCTGATGGCGGTAGCTACCCTCGCGGCTCTGCCGATTATTATCATTTTTGTCTCGATGCAAAAATATGTGGTCGGCGGCATTACAGCCGGTTCCATGAAGGATTAATAGACCTGGAGGGAGGGACCGTTGGATGAAACCGTGTGTATATATCGCAAGAAATTTGCCTGAAGAAGTAAAGACGTACTTGGCGGAGCATTGTGAAGTCCGTATGTGGCAGAGGAACGAATCCATTACTCCGGAGCAGCTGAAGCAGGAAATCGGTGATGCGGAAGGGTTGATGGTAACGGGAACCCCGGTGCAGGAGACTGTGCTGGAAGCGGCTCCGAGGCTGCGGGTCGTCAGCAATTTATCCGTAGGCTACAACAATATCGATGTGCAGGCGCTCAAGGCAAGAGGGATTGTTGCTGCGCATACGCCGTATGTGCTGGATGAAACGGTTGCCGACCTGGCCTTCGCCCTTATGCTTGGCACAGCCCGCAGAGTCGCAGAGCTCGATCGGTTCGTGAAAGCAGGCAAATGGCGGAAGGGCCAGGACGCCGAGCTGTTCGGAGTCGATGTGCATCATGCGAAGCTGGGCATTATCGGAATGGGACGCATCGGGGAAGCGATCGCCCGTCGGGCCAAGCTCGGTTTCCTGATGGACGTCGTCTATTACAACCGGAGCCCGAGGCCGGATGTCGAGGCGAAGCTCGGGATCGCGTACAGCCCGCTTAAGGACCTGCTGCAAACGTCCGATTACGTGCTGCTGATGACGCCGCTAACGCCGCAAACCAAGCACCTGATGGGGGAAGCACAGTTTGCATTAATGAAGAAGAGCGCGATTTTTATTAACGTATCGCGTGGCGAAACGGTAGATGAGCAGGCGCTTGTACAGGCGCTCCAGCAGAAGCAAATCTACGGCGCGGGTCTCGATGTGTACGAGCAGGAGCCGATTGCTCCGGACCATCCGCTGCTTGCGATGGATCAGGTTGTCGCCCTGCCGCATTTGGGCTCCGCTACGGCGGCTACCCGTCTGAGCATGGCTTTTGCCGCAGCGCGCAATCTTGTGCATGCGTTGAAGGGCGAAGGCCCGGTCCAAGTCATTCCGGAGCTGCAATAGGGGTTGCCATAATAGCTGCAATAATTAAAAAAATAGATAAATACAGACAATGGGTGGAGGAACTGGAATGAAATTTACTGATGGCTATTGGCATGTAAGGCAAGGCAATGTTTTGAATTACCCGGTGGAAATTCGTCAGATTCGGACGCAGCCCGATAAGCTGACGGTGCTTGCAGCTTGCAAAAAGATTGTGACGCGGGGAGACACGCTGAACACGGCGATTCTTACCGTAAATTATACTTCTCCGATGCCGGATGTGATCTGCGTCGAGCTCGTTCACCATGACGGCCGGCTGCCTAAGGGGCCGGAATTCGATAAACAAGTGATCGGGGGCCTCTCGGTCGAGGTTGAGAACGGAGGAGACATCGCCAGCTTCACAAGTGGCAAGCTCCGCCTGCAAGTGCATAAAAACGAGGGCTGGAATACCGAGTTTCTCTATGACGGCAAGCGTCTGACCGGCAGCGGCTACAAGAGTCCGGGGCATATCCGTACGCCGGACCAGAACACATATATGAGAGAGCAGCTCGACCTGAGCGTCGGCGAGTATATCTATGGCCTCGGTGAACGCTTCACTCCGTTTGTCAAAAACGGCCAGGTTGTTGACCTGTGGAACGAGGACGGAGGGACGTGCAGCGAGCAGGCTTACAAAAATGTTCCATTTTATATTTCCAACTTCGGCTATGGCGTATTCGTCGATCATCCGGAGCGCGTATCGTACGAGGTGGCTTCCGAGCAAGTCTCGAAGGTACAGTTCAGTGTGCCGGGCGAATCGTTAAAATATTATATCATCGGCGGCGCCTCCATGAAGGAGGTTCTGGGCAACTATACGAAGCTGACCGGCAAGCCGGCTCTCCCTCCGGCCTGGTCTTACGGGCTGTGGCTGACGACCTCGTTCACGACCAGCTATGACGAGGCTACCGTCAACAGCTTTATCGACGGCATGTTCGAGAGGGATATTCCGCTGCACGTATTCCATTTCGACTGCTTCTGGATGAAGGAGTTTCAATGGTGCGACTTCGAGTGGGATCGCGATGTTTTCCCTGATCCGCAGGGCATGCTGAACCGGTTGAAGAGCAAAGGCTTGAACATTTGCGTTTGGATCAACTCCTACATTGCCCAGCAGTCGTATTTGTTTGAGGAAGGCAAGAAGAACGGCTATCTGGTCAAAACCAAGGATGGCGGCGTTTGGCAGTGGGATCGCTGGCAGGGCGGTATGGGGCTCGTCGACTTCACCAATCCGGCGGCAGTACGCTGGTACAAGGGCAAGCTCAAGACATTGATCGAAATGGGCGTGGACTGCTTCAAAACGGACTTCGGCGAACGGATTCCGACCGATGTCGTCTACTTTGACGGCTCCGATCCGGTCAAAATGCACAATTATTATACGCACTTATATAATAAAGCGGTATTCGAAGTACTGGAAGAGACGAAAGGGAAAAATGAGGCGATGGTATTCGCCCGTTCCGCAACGGCAGGCGGGCAGCAGTTCCCGGTTCACTGGGGCGGCGACTGCACGGCCAGCTACAACTCGATGGCGGAAACGCTGCGCGGCGGCTTATCGCTGGGTCTTTCCGGCTTCGGCTTCTGGAGCCACGATATCAGCGGCTTCGAGAATACGGCGACGCCGGACCTGTACAAGCGCTGGAGCGCCTTCGGTCTGCTGTCCTCGCACAGCCGCTTGCACGGCAGCCAATCGTACCGGGTGCCTTGGCTGTTTGATGACGAGGCGAGCGATGTGCTGCGCTATTTCACGAAGCTGAAATCGACGCTGATGCCGTATTTGTTCAGCTCTTCCATCGAAACGACACAAACCGGCCTGCCGATGATGCGGGCGATGGTGCTCGAGTTTGAAGGAGACGCGACATGCGAGCAGCTCGACCGCCAGTATATGCTTGGCGAATCCTTGTTGGTGGCTCCGATCTTCAACGCACAGGGAACGGCCAAGTATTACTTGCCGGAAGGGCGCTGGACGAATTTCCTGGACGGGCGTGTCGTCGAAGGCGGGCGCTGGGTGACCGAGCAGCATGACTATTTCAGCCTGCCAATGATGGCTCGGCCGAACAGCCTGATCGCAGTCGGCCAAAACGAGCTGCGCCCGGACTACGATTACGCGGACGGCGTCGTGCTTCATGCGTTTGAGCTTGAAGAAGGACGCGAGGCGTCAGCCGCCGTATACAGCGTCAAAGCGGAGCTGGAGCTTGAGGTTCGCGCGGTACGTACCGGGAAGCGCATGGATATTGCGGCAAGCGGCGCAGGCAAGCCGTGGGAGCTGATCCTGCGCGGCGTGGGCGAGGTGGCCTCGGTTACTGGAGCGGAGTGGAGCGTCACAGCTGCAGGCGTGCGCTTGGTTCCGCAAGCGGGAGCCGACCGCATCACTGTGCAGCTGAAAGGGTAAACAGAACCGGCTACCCCCTGCCATTCTAAAAGCCAGGTCTCCCTCCGTGGAGGACCTGGCTTTTTCCAATTCCGGTTATACTGTTCATATGCCCCTAGGGGTATTTTGTGTGGAAGGCATCAGCCGTTTCCTGCGGCGTTGTTCCTCCAGCAGAACGGCAAGCTCCGCTTGGGCCTGCCTCGAGGCTTCCGTCGCTAACTCCGGGCGGGCTAAATTGACCCGTTCGGAAGCATCCTCCGACAAGTTGTACAGCTCGTATTCATCGGTGACCTTAGGGTCATTCGGATGGGGTCGGGGCTCCAAACGCTCGAAATAGCGGGAATATTTCCATAGCGCCCGCTTTCCGTCCGCGGAGAGCCGGGCAATCACAGTTTCGATCCGATTTGGCTGCACTACGGGCTGGTAGGGCATCCCCCATATGCCGACCTGACTCTCATTTCTTGTCGGGTCGTCATCGGTCATAAAATAGATAGGTTCTTCACGAACGACGGTATCCTGATCCAGCATGAGGGGAGACAAATCTCGACCCACAAGCGGATGCACTTCCGTGTGGTCTGTCTTCAACCGCATTCGGGCCTGTACCTGGTCTATGCCGGCCAGCCCGAGCAAAGTAGGCAGAAGATCGACATGGGAGGTCGGGAGCTCTGCGGATGCGGGGGACGGAAATAATTTTGGATTGTGGATGATGAGAGGGACGCGGATGTTTTCCTCGTAGGCACAGTACCATTTCTGATGCAGTCCGCCATGGGCCCCTAACAGCTCGCCGTGATCCGACGTGAACACCACGATCGTATCCTCGTAGAAGGAAGAGGCTTGAAGCCGGTGTAACACCTGCAGCATTTGGCGGTCGACGTTCTTTTGAAGCTGGTAATACAGCTGGCGGTAAAAGGTAGTGTTTGCCGTAGGTTGGAAGGCAAGCGGATAGATCTCGCGGTAGCTCCGCTGACAGCGCGGCTTCGCAAGCAGCGTTTCCGAAAGGGTGGGCGGTGGCGGAATATCAGGAACGGTGCGCTCCACTTCAAAGCGGAAGAGCGGGCTCCTCCGGCTAATTTCCCCGAATAAAGCGATATCGTGCGGGTTGACGAAGGAGCAGACGATAAGCCAAGGGGGGAAGTCCTCGCCAGGCGCCCTCTTGTACTGCCGATCGAGGCTTTCAATCTGCGCAGCTGCTTCCGCCGCATAAATTTGATCCCGCCCCGCCAAGCCAATGGCTGCAGAAGAGCCTGAATTATGCGGTTTGACGCCGTGAGGCTCCGGCCCGACCCAACCGTGAAAGCCGTAGGCCTCCAACCGGTCGGCATGGATATAGATGCTTTCTTTGTTCTGATCCGGAAAGCCGGTAGAAGGATCATAGCTTGGAAAGGCATCATGGGTGCCCGGAATGCCGATATCCGCATGGGACACATGCCATTTGCCGTAATAGTAGGTTTGGTAGCCGCCGGCACGGAAATAATCACCGAGGGTAGGAACTGTGTTCGGATCCAGCCAATAAATATCCGGGCTCGCAGCGTCCTTCCCGGGGAAGCTCGTTTGGGTCACACCGTGCAGGGAAGGATACTGGCCGGTGAGCAGGGTGGCGCGGCTCGGACAGCAAGCGACGGAACCGGTATAATGGCGATGAAATTCCATGCCGTTGTGCCGAAGCCATTCATGGGCAAGCAGATGCTTTTGCCGCCAAGCGCGAAGAGCACTTGTTTCATACACGGGAGGATACCGCTCCTCGTCGACAAGGACCAACAGAATGTTCGGCCTGCGGCGGAAGGGGCTTCGCATCCTATCCCTGGGGGCTGCGTTGGGTAGGGTATAGGTTTCCGGCATGGCACATCGTCTCCTTTCGCTATTCATCCAAAGCTAAATATATGTAAGGCATGAGGTCTTCACCACTGTGTGTATAAAAAAACTGGAACCCCGGGCGGCCTGGGATTTTCAGGAGGAGATCTTTTTTTTGAATTCCTATTGACAGGGAAATGATTGGGGTGTATATTTATCTTAAATTAAAGATAATTAAATTTAAGGTTATTAAAATTAAGATATATTTTACGAGGAGGTTATTTCTATGCAAACAAGAGTATATACCCCTGCAATGCAGGCCGTCGGCCAATTCGACGGTGGCAAAATCAAAGAGCAGAAGCCGATCGGTTTCTCGGGCGAAGGCTCTGTTATCCGGCGGGTAGGTCCGTTGTTTTACTGGGCATGGGCCACTTCGAGCGAGGATGCCAGGATTGGTCTGCATCCCCATCAAGGCTTTGAGATTATGACGTATGTGGTAAAGGGCCAGGCGTTTCACGGGGATACCCTCGGGACCGATAGCACGGTAGGTGCAGGCGGGGTACAGGTAATGCAAACCGGCTCCGGTGTCAGTCATCAAGAGAAGCTGGGCGCCGATTCGGAGCTGTTCCAAATTTGGTTTGAGCCTGAATTGATGGAGGCTATGGGCAGAACGCCAACCTATCGCCAATATGAGCATGAGGATTTTCCGCAAGTGAGCGGTAGTGGGTTCCACGTGAAAACCGTGATCGGAACCGGTGCTCCGATTGAACTGGTGGCTGATGCACAAATGTGGGATGTGGAGATTGATGCCGGCGCCAGCTACGCTCACCAAGTGGAGGTAGGCTATACGTTAACCGCTTTAGCGATTCGAGGCCATGGATCATGGATCACGACAGGGCAAGCGCAGCAGATAGCCCCATTCCAGCACAAGGATTTTATTGTCGCGGCAGCGGAAGTGCAGACCGGTTTTGAAATAGTGAATTCGGGGGAGGAAGCGATGCGGATCATTCTTATTCAGGTTCCGACAAGAGTGAACTATCCGCTCTATCCAAAGCGATAAGAATTAGCGATTAACGCGATCGTTCATCTTTGTAATGCTTTGATAGAGGTTTTCACACGCCACATATCTTAAATTTAAGATTATCAAACTAAAAACAAATAGGAGATGATAGAAATGGTAGCAATGGGATTAGGATTGTTGTTGGTTCGTTTGGTAGTAGGGTTGTTGTTTGTGGGGCACGGGGCTCAGAAGCTGTTCGGCTGGTTCGGCGGGTATGGTCCGAAGGGAACGGGCGGTTGGATGGATTCGATCGGCATTAAACCTGGGGTCTTCATGGCTGTCCTCGTCGGCTTGATGGAGCTGGTGGGGGGTGCACTGTTTGTTGTCGGCTTGTTCACTCCTGCTGCCGGTGTGCTTATTGCTCTAACGATGGTCGGTGCCATTGTCAAAGTACACGGAGGCAACGGCTTGTGGGCCACAGCCAACGGCTATGAATATCATTTGGTCTTGATCGCCGCAGCTGTCGGCATCGCATTGACAGGTGCAGGGGCCTATTCGTTGGATGCGCTGCTGAGCTTCTAACGAAAGAGGCTTCCTTCTCACCCGGCCCAGGCAAGGCAATGGCAGAGGAGGGCGGCAGGTCCATGACAAGGCCTCGGCTAAAGTAGCGCGACCGTCTCTGTAAAGCCGCGGCCCCAGCTGTTAATGTAAGTGGCCCCCCGGCCGGGGGAGGTCCGTCCAAAAGGAGGGCCTGCCGGCGGAAGGGTCGTCGTCCTGCTAGCCGCTGGTCTCAAAGCTTACCGAACCAAATTCTGAAGAGTCTGGTCGAGTCGGGGAAAGCGGAAGGCATAGCCTGCTTCCGTCAATCTTTCCGGAACGACCCACCGGCTCTTCAGGATGAGTTCGGTTTCTGTGCGGATGAGCCATGCGCCGAGCTCCAGCAACCAGGCGGGGGCCGGCAGTCCGAACGGCCGGTTCATGGCAGTCCGCAGCTGCTGCATCAGCTCCTTGTTGGTGACAGGGTAAGGGGAGGAGCAGTTGAAAACTCCGCTCAAATCGTCCCTCTCCAGCAGGAAAAGAATGATTTGGAATAGATCCTCGATGTGGATCCAGCTGAATTTCTGAGTACCGGGACCTTGAATCCCGCCGAGTCCATAACGGACGAGGTGCTTGTAAGGGGTCATAACACCGCCGTGTTTCCCCAGGACGATAGCGATTCTTAGTGCGATTTGCCTTGTGCTGGGCAGTTCGCAGGAAAAGAACGTGCGCTCCCATGCTTGGGCCACTTCCACGGAAAAGCCGGAGCCGATGTCTCCGCCCGATTCCGTCATGGGCCGGTCCACGGCATGCCTGTAGATCGTGGCTGTGCTGGAATTCATCCATACGGCGGGAGGGTGGGTGCAGGCGGATACGGCCTTGCCGAGTATCGCTGTTGTCTCAGTCCTGGAACGCATAATTTCTTCTTTGTTCCTGTCGTTATAGCGGCAATCTACCGATTTGCCTGCAAGATTGATAAGAAGCTGAGCGTGCTCGAGCGCCTGAACGATGCCATCGAGGTCATCCCAAGCAATATGAGAGGGCTGTCTTGATATGATGGCGACCTCATACCCGAGCTGGCGAAACTTTGTCTCCAGATAGGTTCCGACAAAACCGGTGCCCCCGGCTATGACCACTTTTTTAATCATTTCCCCGCATCCCCTTTCGCGAATTCGTGAGCCAACACCATTACAGCTAACAACCGATATGATAATCTTATGGTAGCATATTTGGAGCCGATAGATAGCCGCGGAAATGACAAATATAGGAACGTGGGGCTCGGATTGGGGGACATGTATGAATCCTTATACGAAGAGAGTCGTAGAGATGATAAAAAGCATTCCGCCTGGGTATGTCATGACCTATGGACAAGTGGCGGAGCTCGCCGGAAACCGGAGAGGGGCCCGGCAGGTGGTAAGGATTTTGCATACGCTAAGCCATGTCCATCAGCTTCCCTGGCACAGGGTTATCAATGCCAAAGGGGAAATCGCCATACAGGATGACACGGCAAGGCTGTTTCAATCCGCCTCGCTTCAAGCGGAAGGCGTTGAAGTCACGCTGGAGGGAAAGGTCGACTTGATGAAGTACCGGTACATGCCGGATTTTATGGGGGAAGAGGCAGATTGGATGTAGAGGGGAATGACGGGCCGGATCGTTGGGAACAGTAGTCATGACAACCATGTGGAGATGAGCTTATGACTGCGTTCAAGCCGGAAATATTGCGGGAGGAAGCTCCACCCGCCTTTGCGGCCCAATGCCAAGGCTGCGAACTGGCCCGCCAGCGGCACCGGGTGGTATGGGGAGAGGGGAATCAGCAGGCGCCGATATTCATTCTTATGGATAATCCCGGGGCGAGAGAGGATAAGGAGGGCCATCCTTTTGTTTGCGGCACCCGGGAGACGCTTCAGCTTGGGATGAAGGAAGCCGGGCTGGAGTTGAGCCAGGTTTACGTAAGCTATTTGCTTAAATGCCGCCCGGTCCGGGCATACGATAAGCCCCTGGCCCGGGAAGCATGCTTCTCCCATTTGCGCTTTCAGCTGGAGGAGAAGAAGCCTTGTATTCTGCTCGGATTAGGCAATATCGTCGTTCAAACCTTATATCCGGAGCAGGAAGCGGATGTGAAAGGTTACCGGGGGCGATGGCATGCTTATGAGGGCATACCGTCGGTATTCTCATATCATCCGCTGGCGGTACGGCGAAGACCGGTGCTCATGAAGTACTTCGTCCAGGATTTGAAGCTAGTAGCTGAGCGCAATAAAGCAGGATTGTGCTAAAGAACAGCTGAACGATGCGTTCGGCAAAGCCTGAATCTTCTGCCAGCAAAATAAGAAAAAGGAAGGTCGCCGGTCTGCCGCGCATGCAGCAGATTCGGTGATCTTCCTTTTTTGCCTTACTTATCTGTTAGATCGACTTGGGGGGCGCCATAGGTCTCGAACCAGCCCTTGATCGTATCGGCGTTTTTGGAGAAGGACAAGCTCACAAGCAGCATGATGCGAGCGTGCTGTGCATTCAAGTTGTCTCCTGCAATAATATTTTTGCCACCGGAGTAAATGCTGCCGGAGCCTGTGCGGGTCGTAGTGACGAAAATAACGCCTTTTTCCTCAATCGCTTTTTGCCGCGCTTCGCTCATCGCTTTGGAAATCCCTCCGGCGCCTGTACCGGCCGTCACGATCCCTTGTGCGCCTCCGGCTACAAAACCGTCGATAGCCTCGCGTCCCGCGCCTTGGTAAGAGAAAGCAATTTCTACCTTCGGCAAATCCTCCTTCTTGATTCGCGTCAGATCAAATGGCGTCGCCCATTCATAGGCGGGCTTCAGGCTGCGCGCGGGTGCGCGGTAGATCCGGATATTTTTCTCGTCGATATATCCGAGCATCCCGAGCTGTGGAGACTCGAACGTATCAGTGCGGTAATCGTTTGTTTTGGTCACTTCTCTTGCCGCGTGAATCGTATCGTTGAGCATCAGCACTGTCCCGAAGTATTTCGTTTTGCCGCTGCCTGCAAGCTTAATGGCATTGTACAAATTCGCCTGTGCGTCACTTCCGATAACGGTCCAAGGCCTCATGGAGCCTGTAACGACTACCGGTTTCGGACTTTGAACGGTCAGATCCAGGAAATAAGCGATTTCCTCCATCGTATCCGTTCCCGTCGTTACGACAACGCCGTCCTGCTCCTTCAAAGCCGCATCCACTTGCAGAGACAGATCGTACAAGTCCTGCATTGAATAAGCTGAAGAACCGGAGTTTCCGAATTGCGTTGTGGTTACTTCCGCGATCCGGTCTTTATTGGGCAGTGCATCGACCATATCTTGAATTAGCAAAGTTCCAGCCTTGTAGTTCTGGAAACTGGTTTCGTCCACGGATTTACCGGAAATGGTCCCCCCGGTGCCGATAACTTTCACTTTAGGCAGAGAAGATGGAGCGGCTGCTTCCTCGCTTGCCGCGAATGCGGTAGAGGATGGCAGAAGACTTACAGGGGCGGCCAGAGCGGACAGCAGGAGACTGGATGTCAAGCAAACCTTAAGCAGACTGTGATGAAAAGTAATTGGCATATGTATGTCCCTCCCAAGTATGCTTAGATATTGTGTTAGATAAACTAACATATATCTAACTTTATGGAAGTAATCATAAGGGGATGGTCACCGATTGATCAAATACCGAATGGACCAGATAAAACGCATACATCCACATTTATCATCCATATGCGCGAAAATGCAGAACCTGAAGTCTTTTTATCAAAAAATCTATTTTGGCAGTCGATTGTGTTATTTGTATGTTATTTATTATGACACTCAAGTTTGGGTTGGACTCCCTCGAACGCACCTTCATCAAGGGCAAAATAACTACAAAATCCGACGGCATAAATGGAAACGAATGGGGCATTTATTGGGCCCTTCAGCAGGTTGTTTAATAATACCATGTATGGCAAAGTATTACTTAGTCGCCGTTTATATCATTTATTTAACGATAGATTCATATAAGGAGGAAGGCCTCATGAATTACCACTTTTTCGTAGGTAACGATAATGGAAACAGCGAACACGATTTGATCGTTGACGGCAAGCTTATCCAGCAGCCTAACGTCAATTGTACGGTGGACGAGCTTCCATGGAGCGAGGAGCAGGCGCCCGAAAGCTTCATCAAAAACCTGCAGGAACAATTGGTCGTGACCGTCGATTCTCCGGCTGCCCGTCCGGGCATGTACTATGTCGGCGCCTTCGCCCTGGAGAGCGGAGAGATTTTAGATAATTTGCAGATCGGTATCGACTTGAAATGCGATATGGATTTGCCCGTTGTGAACACGCTGGCCCAGATTGCTGCGGTAGCCGTACAGAAGGCGTACGATGAGGAGAAAAAGGTGCCCGACCACATTGATGTGGAGGTCGATATGGCAACGGCGCTGCCGGTTACGCAGCATACGGACGAAACTTCCGCTAAATTCGAGAAGCGGTTTACGTCCGGCTCCCACCATGTGACGGTCCACCTTGGCATGCACCGGGTGGCGGTTAAGATTGTATTCCCATTTACGAAGGTGGTGCCGGAAGCGACACCTGTCATTTTCTCGCTGCAAAAGGATGCCGACGGCAACTGGCGGGAAGGGGACATTTTCCGGGAATTTGCCGAGCATTATGCAATAGATAAGAAGTTCAACGGCAATTATTTCAAAGATAAGCGCATTCTGCATGTGGATATTGGCGACGGCTCGACGGAATACCCGATTACCGAAGGGAACAAGTTTCTGCGTCAGTTCGTTCATGGCAGCCATCACGGGACAGGCTATGCGATTGAAGAGGCGCTGGACGAGTTCAACCGGCTAATCCATTTGCCCGACAGCCCACGGCAGTTTTTCAGCGATGTGATCAAAAATCCGAAGCACAAGTATCACGCCCGGGCCATCAAAACGCTCAAGCGACCCCTCGAAAGCCAGGTCCGTCAAATTGTGCAGAATGTGAAGCGTCAGCTGAACAAGGCCCGTAATGAAATCGACCTCATCTGTGTCTATGGAGGCGGAAGTATTCTGATGCGGTCCATGCTGTATCCCCAGCTGGAGGAGCTGTGCCTGGAGCGGGAAATGCAGCTTCTGTACATCCCGGCCGATTACGCGGTGCAGCTGAATGCGATGGGACTCGATGCCTTTGTTCGCGGCAAAATTTATGAGGCGTTGAAAAATAAAGCGTTCCAGCCCGCCTAAAGGCGGAGGGCTTTCTCTGTGTGAGCTGGAATGCGATTCAATAGATGCCGGAAGGTGACATGCGTGAAAAAAACGAAGCAACCCGGTGATAATATCAGCTTGAAGACGAAGAAAACGGAAGACCCGTTCGTCATGCAATGGATCAATGCCCAGACGAATTTGATGGATTCGCTGCGCTATTTGATCGAGAATGAAATTCAGCAGCATGGCGTGCGCAACCTGCAGGCGTGCATTCCCGCCGAGCGGAGTGTGCTTGTATCGGCCGCGGCTGTGCTGGAACTGCCGTTCCCGGCAGTGGCTCAGCGTCCCGCTGCATCGCCCTTGCCTGTTGGCGTGCTGCTGTCGGGAAGCAGCGAGATCGCAGCGGCTCGGGAAGAGACGGCAGCAGCCGGGGTGGCTCTGCAGGAAGCGCCGGAGCAGGCGGTTGGGCCGGTGCCGGCGGAGCTTGACCAACGGGAGTCCGCGGAGTCAAGCGCTCCCGTGGAGGATGATATCGATGAGGAAGATATCGAATCGTGGATTTAATGTGCGGTTGACGTTGTTACCGATTTTTCAGGATGAAGTTCGGCAGTAAATGATAAATCATCTTCAACAAACAGAAAGGCCCTGTGATCCAATTTTGTATTCCTTTCGAAGGGTTTTTTCGATCAAGGGAAACAAACGGATTGCAGGGCCTTTTATTTGCATCTCATCAGGATTTTCTTGTAGACATGTACACAGGAATGGGCGTTTTGTGCGCATGCCCAAACGTTGTAGAGTGGCCGTGGGCATTAAGGTCCCTCGAAATGATTCAGTTTCCTCACTCAAGCTCATGAATTCGCAGGATTTTATCCTCGCGTTAGTATGAAAATGTTCACGTCTCCACGTCGCCCTAGCGATTCTCGCTTCCATGTCTCAACGGGTCATAGCCCATCTTGCTGAAAGCAAAAAGCCCCCCAGCCGATTTGCTGGAAGGGACCAGTTCCTTGTTAATTGCGGTACTTATATACCTCATGAATAATATTAAAAACAGCGATCAAGGTGGCGAGTCTTTACAAGACGATGAAGACCTTGTTTTTGTTCTTTCCGCCAGCTTAGTAATCGACTCAATGTCTTGATCGGTTAATTGATCTAGAAAATGTTTGCGTATTGCCTTTGAGACTAAGGGAAGGGCCTCATCCAAGGCTGACTTTCCGGCGGAAGTAATGCTGACTTGAACACCACGATCCGTATCCAATGGATTTCTCAGAATAAGTCCACGTTTTTCCATCCGCGTTAGATGATGTGATAATCGGCTCTTATCCCAGTCCATCGAGTCGGCTAATTCCTGTTGGCGAAGCTTACCGTTCCCAAATTGGACTAACCGATCTAATACTCCAAAATCGCCCTCTGATAGACCTGTGTGTTCGGACATGTCCTTTACAACACGACCGAAGATTCTCTTAAAGGAACCTTTCCACCTATTCCATATTCGCATTTCCTCTTCGTTTAGTTCGTTCTTATCCATAGGAACATAATAACAAGGTTGACGTATCAACCCCGAGATGTTACAGTGTTCGTAGGTTGACATGTCAACAAAGACGGATGACAGTTGACCCAGGGTTAATGTATCAACCAGAGGCTGTATTACAAAGGTCGCAGTGGATACAAGAATGAAAAGGAGTGGTATTACTATGCAGGATAAACCCGTCGCCTTGGTCACCGGGGCCAATAAAGGAATCGGTCTTCAAATCGCGAAGGATCTCGCGGTGCACGGCTTCACTGTGCTCGTCGGATCGCGCAATCTCGAGAAAGGGGAGACGGCCGCGAAGAGCATCGGAGCGGATGCCCGCGCCCTCCAGCTCGACGTTACAAATCAGGATTCCATCTCCGCCGCGGCAGAGCGCATCCGCAGCGAGCTCGGCCGTCTCGATGTGCTCGTGAACAACGCGGGCATATCGCACGCGGGTCAGCCGGGCAGGACTCTCGAGGAGGTCGGGAAGTCGGGGCGCCCAAGCATCGCGTCTCTAGACGAGGTGCGCGCGGTGTTTGAGACGAACGTGTTCGGCGTCATCGCCGTCACACAAGCGATGCTGCCGCTCCTTCGTGAAGCGTCAGCCGCACGCATCGTTAACGTATCGAGCGGCTCGGGCTCACTGACGTTAAACGCGGACCCGACTAATTCGCATCGCGAGATGTTCGGCGCCGTTTACAGCCCTTCGAAGGCGGCTCTCAACGCGATAACGCTCGCCTTCGCCATCGAACTCGAGTCGACAGGCATCAAGGTCAATGCGGTATGCCCGGGCTTCACCGCGACGGACCTCAACAACTTTGAAGGCACGGGCACCGTCGAGCAGGCTGCTCGTCAGCCCGTACGCCTTGCAATGCTTGGCGAGGACGGTCCGACGGGAACATTCTCAAATGAGAGACGCCAGCTCCCTTGGTGATTTAATCTCGAGCACTGGCTCGCCAGAAAATGCGTCAACAACCTGAAGGCGTGACCCTTCCCTATATAAACTTAAGGAGTGTGTTATCAAATGGAATATGTAAAACTTGGACGCAGCGGATTGGAAGTTTCAAAGTTAAGCCTTGGGACCATGAGCTTCGGAGTACCTGAACGTGGCAATACCCCGTGGTCGTTAAATGAAGAGCAAAGCAGACCGATCATTAAAAAAGCACTGGAATTGGGCATCAACTTTTTCAGTACCGCCAATATGTATTCCGACGGAACAAGCGAAGAAATTCTCGGACGCGCCTTAAAGGACTTCGCTCGTCGTGACGAAGTCGTCATTGCTACAAAGGTATTTGTTCCGATGCGCAAAGGTCCGAATGCGATGGGACTTTCCCGTAAAGCCATCATGGCCGAAATTGATAACAGTCTACAACGGCTTGGAACGGACTACATCGATTTGTACCAGATCCATCGTTGGGATCCTAATACGCCAATTGAGGAGACAATGGAGGCTCTTCACGATTTAGTTAAGGGGGGCAAGGTCAGATACATCGGAGCATCCTCCATGCTGGCATGGCAGTTTGCGAAAGCCCAGCATGTCGCGGAGCGCAATGGTTGGACACGGTTCGTTTCCATGGAAAATAGGCTTAACTTGCTCTATCGGGAAGAAGAAAGAGAAATGCTTCCTCTTTGCAAAGATGAGGGAGTTGGCGTCACTCCGTACTTGCCTTTGGCTGCAGGCCGGTTAACCCGAGATTGGAATGAGCAGACCCCGCGATCCGAGAATGACCAGGTAGCAAAGGCGTTATTTTCAAGAACGGAAGAAGCGGATCGCAAAGTTGTGGAAAGAGTTGCGGAAGTTGCCGCAAACCGAGGTCTTCCACGTGCACAAATTGCACTTGCGTGGTTATTGCAAAAAGAAGAGGTCACAGCACCGATTATCGGGTCGACCAAGATCAGCCATCTCGAAGATGCGGTTTCCGCATTGTCGGTTAAATTGACACCTGAAGAAATCACGAGTTTAGAAGAACTTTATGTACCACATCCTCTGGTATAAATTGGGCACCAATACACATCTTATCTTTGGGCGGACACTCCTAAGGTGTTCGCTCTTTTATGCGGTTGTTTTTCTTAATGACTTAAGGGGAAGCGGAGTCCTGGTGGAACAGGGCTCTTTTCGCCTTTTAAGGCGTGAACCGTATCATAATTTCAAATCGAGTGGTCACGTTATGCTGCGCGTTAAAATTCCTCCATCCATTCAACCAAAGGTTCCGAGTGTCTGTTTTGGGGAAACAAGCAAAGCGCGTAGGATCATCTCAACCTATCGTTCCCACCCCTGGTCCTGATCCCGCTGCTGGTACTTCGCCTGATTCCTCATGCGCTGCCTGAATTCTTCCTGCTGCATTTGACGACGTTCTTGGTCAATAGCTTTAAATGCACGGTGGCTGGCTGCCGTTTCGACGCGCTGAATGTCACGCTCAAGATCACATACGGGGGGACTGTGCTGGAGCGAGGATCACGTTTCCGGCTGTGCTTCGCGTTTGTAGTGTTTCAGTTCACTAGTGTGCTCGCGGTCAGTCAATCGCCGACCGGCCAGCACTGCGAGATGCCGCTTGCGCTTGGCGCTATTAAGTGTGACCTGGTATGTCATAGTAGTGCTTAGCATTACCAAAGGCGAAGGGCAAGGAGTGGTCCCCCGTAAGAAGACGGTCTTCTGAGCAGGCTTTTGCAGGGGAAACCAGACTTTCGCAGCAGCATATGCTCTACATGGCGTCACTTTATCATACTTGGTATTACTTAATATTACTTAATAACGCCAAGCAGCACAGACAAAGGGAGAGACCCATAGGGGTCTCTCCCTTTGTTAGCAGATGAGAGTCCTGCATCTCATACACCCTTATGCTCCACATGTATTACTTGTGCACATTCAACATATGACCACGGATATTATCCCCCCCCATGGAACCGCAATACCAACGGTCAAACTTTCAGGAGTTATTCAGTTGACCCTAAGGATGGCCTCAGCAACCGCATTTACAATAGCAATTGTATTCGCACGTTAGTGATTGATAAATATGAGCCGACGCCGCTTTTTACTGGCACGGTCTGAAGATAAGTTGTGAGATGGGGGATGAAAATGATGAAATCGAAAAAGATGGTTTACCTTCCGGCATTTGCGGCTGTGCTCGTCAGTGTCTTGCTGATTGCCTATTCTTTCTATGCGGCACGAACGGGGTCGGACATCAGCCGCCGCAGGGAATGGACGGCGCGAGGCCGCCGGGGGGTGGAGGTCCTCGTGAAGAGTTTGAGCCGTTCAAGCTTATGGGGACATTAGCCGTCATCTTCGGTGCGGTCAGCTTTTTTTGGCTAAGATTCAAGAAGAAGCTAACTTCCAAATCGCCCCTGGTGAAGCGGTTGGCCAAAGGGCTTTATAAAGTGCATCAGGTGTCCGGCTGGGCTGCTCTGCTGCTGGTTGCTGCACATGGAGTATATTATTTGATCACGAAATTGCACGATGATAAAATCTTCTCCGGGCTCGCCGCCTTTGCGATTCTTCTGGCCATAGGGGGATACGGCTGGTTCATCCGGCGTTATCGCACCCATCCCTGGATGCGTAAAGTGCATATGACGCTCAGTATCGTGTGGATTCCCGCTTTGGTCCTGCATGCCGGCGGCTCTGCGATAATAACTGTGCTCGTGACTGCCGTGCTGTGGGGGACTGTAGGGCTGGTGGAAAAAGCGTCCCGGACACATTCCGCTGTTCATGAAGCGTGATAGGTATAAACTATGCTTTTGTAAACACGAGTCGGTCCCGTTAAAGGAACATCTTCGGGATCGGCTTTTATTTTTGCATGGAGCGCATGTGGGCTGGAATGAATGAAAATAGGGGATGATTCTTCAAATTCCGGCATAAACTAACATAAACCGCCTTGTTTCCTTGCATTCGAGAGGAAATCATCGATATCGCTTGCGAATATGCAATTTATGAGCAAAAACAAGATAAAAACAAGGTGAATACCCGTTTATCGATAAAATTTTTTTTGCAGTTCTTGAAAAAAAGCTTTACAATAGGTAAGTCAGTAATTCATAAGTGAAACGTTAATTATTTGTGACTTTATTGTGAATAAATTCACAAGCGTCTTGGAGCATGTTCATCGTAAGTGTGAGGGATAATGTATAAAAAGACTTACGGAATATAACTCTAACGGATTCAAAACATGGATTCATTAAATCAAGGGAGGCCGTTTTCTCATGTCCGAAACACTAACTCAACAACCGGCTAGCGTTGAAGCCACTACAGCCAAAGAGCTGGATGTGCTTGATCAGCTGATGAAGCCCGAAATTCAAAAGTCCCTTACGGATTTGGTAGAAAATTTACCGAAACTGACCGAGATGGTAACTGTCTTGACCAAAGCTTACGATTTGGCTCAAACGGTTGCAACGGACAAAGTGCTTATTGAAGATATGAAGAATGGCTTAGGGGAATTCGTGAAGCCGATTCAAGACAAGGCTAAAGGCATCGCTTCCGCAGCAATCGAGGCTAATGACCGCGCTCAAAAGGATTCCTCGACGATCGGCCTGTTCGGGCTGTTGAAGCTGCTGAAGGATCCGCAAATGCAAAAAATGTTCCGCTTCACACAGGCTTACCTGGATGTTATGTCGGAACGCCAAAACCAACGCTAATACGAACGGATTGTATAAATAAGAGGAGGATCATCATGGCAAAGCACATTTTGATTTTAGGCGGCGGCTACGGCGGTTTGTTGACTGCATTGACCGCTCGTAAACATTTATCGGCTGCAGAAGCTTCCATCACGGTCGTAAACCGTATTCCATCCCACCAAATCGTTACCGAGCTGCACCGTCTTGCTGCAGGAAACGTACACGAGAACAATGTGGCTCTTCCGCTTGACAAATTGCTGGGCGGCAAATCCATCGATCTTCGTATCGATTCCGTTGAGAACATTGCAGTAGATCAAAAACAAGTGAAGCTGGCAAGCGGCGCAACCTTGTCTTACGATGCTCTGGTTATCGCTTTGGGCAGTGACACGGCGTTCTTCGGTATCCCTGGATTGGAAGAAAATAGCTTCACGCTGAAATCCGTTGATGATGCAAAACGTATTCGTGCGCACATTTCCGCTAAATTGGATGCTTACAAGCAGTCCAAAAACAAAGCGGATGCAACGATTGTTGTCGGCGGCGGCGGTCTTTCCGGTATCGAGCTGATCGGTGAGCTCGTAGATACGCTTCCTAGCGTATGCCTGGAGAAAGGCATCGATTTCAATGATATTTCCTTGTACTGCGTAGAAGCGGGTCCGAACATCTTGACAGGCTTCTCTCCTGATATGATCGAGCGCGCGAAAACTTCCCTGGAAAAACGCGGCGTGAACATTTTGACAGGCGTAGCGGTTACTGAAGTAAAAGGCAACAATGTCATGCTGAAAGACGGCAGCTCCATCGAAAGCAACACGCTCGTATGGACTGGCGGCGTAACGGGCAACCCGGTAGTGGCAAACAGCGGCATCGAAGTCAACCGCGGCCGTGCTACGGTTCTTCCTTCTTTGCAGTCCACGACACATGCTGACGTGTTCCTTGCAGGCGACAGCGCTGTTGTATTTGGTCCGGAAGGCCGTCCATATCCGCCAAGTGCGCAAATCGCATGGCAAATGGGCGAAACGGTTGGCCACAACCTGCATGCTTATTTCAAAGGCCTGCCAACCAAAGAATTCCAGCCGGTATTCTCCGGTACATTGGCAAGCTTGGGTCGTAAAGATGCCATCGGTACGATCGGCGCCAGCCAGCTGAAGCTGAAAGGCACGCCGGCTACGTTGATGAAAGAAGCAAGTAACGTCCGTTACCTGACGCACATTAACGGCTTGTTCTCCTTGGTTTATTAATTCGTATTGGCATCCTTATAAAAATAAAACCCTTCAAGCAGAAGCTCTTGCGAGCTGCTTCTGTTTGAAGGGTTTTTTGCGTAGAAAATAATCTATTTCTTTTCATTTTATAACAGCTATGTTATTATAATAACATAGCTGTTATAAAATGCAGCATAATATACCGGGAGGGTATCCAATGTTTAAGGTCATTGTGTATGAGGATGACCAAGGATACAGCCCATTTGAAAAGTTCTATAACGAGCTTGACGAGAAAGCCAGAACAGACAAATCAGCTAGGGGTTTAATCAAAAAGTTAAACTACTGCATTGGCATTTTGTCTGAGGGTGGAACCAGGGCCGGAGAGAAGTTTACAAAGCATATTCAAGGAAAGCTTTGGGAACTAAGGCCGGATGATCACCGAGTTTTTTTCTTTTTGTGGAATGGCAATCATATTGTACTTCTACATAGTTTCCGTAAAGAGACTAAAAAAACTCCAAAAGCTGAAATCGAAAAGGCGCAGAGAGAGCTTGAAGATTGGGTTAGTAGACATGGTCATTGAGGGGAATAGTGCCCCTCCCCCCTCTAGGGGAGCGAGTGCATAAGTCTTATACAAGGAACCTAAAAGAAGAATAAAAAGGAGCTGAACATGTCATGATAAGAAGAAAACTAGTAGATCGTCATAGGAAACGAAGATCAATAACTATTAACTTTACTTAGAATACGATCTTTTTAATTTTTGAATATTTATCTTAGATGGAGGAGCAAGTATGAATTTAGTCAATTCTTAGTTACAATATTAATATTACGAGCAATAACTGATAATAAATAATAGTAGGGAGTGTTACTTCAATGAAGAGTTGGGACGATGTACGAAAGAATACTTCGTCAGTCCCGGAGGAAGAGCTTCATGCCCTCGAATTTACAGCCAAATTAGTTGCTAAGATCATTCACAAACGTAAGGAACTAGGTTGGACTCAAGCGCAGCTTGCACAAGCGGCGGGGCTTCAACAATCTGCGGTGGCAAGAATTGAAAAGGCCAAAGTGGTTCCTAAAATTGATACTATACAAATTTTAGCTAAAGCTGTAGGTATGAAGCTCGATCTGGTGATAGATGAGCAAGCCGCGGCCGTCGTTTAAGTATATTGGTTGTTTCAAGACAGTTAAGAAAGGCCTTGCCGAACAAGCAAGCTGGCACCGGTATTAGTACAGTGTCGGCTTGCTATAGGTATTAAACATAAAAAGTGGTTGGGCAGCAATAACACGCTGCTCAACCACTTTTTTTATCATTTTTTTGATGCTGCCCTTACACAGCTGCTACACCATGACCTTCTTCAAATGAAGAAGGTAGCGTGAGCGGACGAGCAGGAAATAGACGACCTGGGCTGCGGCGAAGAAGGCCGAAGCGGTCAGGACTGGGCCGTACTCTGGCGTCAGGCCCATGCCGTGCAGGATCGGACGGAGCACAACGACGGTCTGAATGGTGGATATGATCGTCGGGATGAAGAAGAGCATCGCGATCTGAACCGTAGCCGCATGCTTCATCTCCCGGATGCTCATGCCTGTCTTGGATAGCATATGGTACATGGTGCTATCCTGGTTCAGGTCGGTATGCAGCTTGAAATACAGGAAACTGGCCGATGCAATGGAGAATATCGCGGCGATGAACACGCCGATGAAGCTGAACAGAGAGGTCGCTTGCTTAATCATCAAATAATCCTGTGCGCGGGATGATAAATAATTGTCCGTCTGCTTCAGATTCTTGCTTTCCTGGTTCCACTCATTGAGCTTCTTGCTGAGAAGCAGCTCGGGGTCGTCAGGCTGAAGCGCCCGGTCCGCCGGCCATGCAGGTACGAGATACAGCACCTTCGAGCTGACCTTACGGTTGTTCTCCTGCTGCTTCGCTGCCATAGATTGGAACGTATCGTCAGCGACGACCAACAGCGTGTTGGAACCGTTGGAGGACGGAAGCTTATCCGTCTGTAGCACTCCGGTCACATTCAGAACCGTGCCTGTCTGCTTCAAAGTGACGGTTGCTCCTTTCGTCAAACGGTCGCGATAGGCTTCCACCGGATTGACGAGAAAGGCCGCGTCCACAGCGAGCTTTTCCGATTGGGGCAGGCTTATGGAAGCGGCAATCTGCTCGTAGGTGCTCCTCGACATTGTCTCCGGGGAAAACCCTGGCATGCCCTCCACGGGGCTGAAGAACGATTGCGTGGTGAATTTCGAATAAGGGACACCGATAGCAAGGAGCTGCCGGTCGATCTCCTGAAGATCCCGTTCAGCGAATTGCTCATTATAGTTGTAGTATTTAAATGCAAACGGACTGCGCGAGAACACTTTCTTGTTCTGAGCATCAATGGATAGCACGAATCCTACACTCATGCAGGCAATCGAGGTCACGACCGTCACCATAAACAGCATGCGGGCGTTATCTTTGATTTTGTAGGCCATCTCGGAAATCCAGATGAGCCTTGTTTTACGCCATAACAGCCTTCTGCTGCGCTTCAATAGCCGGATTGTGAGCACGGACAGTTGGGTGTAGAAAAAATAGGTGCCCGCAATGCCGGTCACAGCGGCAACCAACAGTACCAACGGGGAGAGCCCGCCCCGCTGGAGCGAGAGCAGCCCAGTCGCCAGAAGGGCGACACACAGTAGCGAGATGCCGATGGAAGCCTTCGGCTCCGGCTTGGCGGAGCTGCTGCCCTTCAGCAGCTCGATCACCCGATGACTGCGGATGAACAGCAGCGTGAATAAAGAAATGATGAGAAACAGCAGTAAGAAGACGCCGGCAGTTAAGAGAGCCGGATAAAGAGGCCAATAAAAGCGCATGCCTTCGATCCCCACGGCTTTGGTACTTAACAGCAGAAACATTTTGGACAGAATCAGTCCGCTGAGCACCCCGACGACGATAGATGCGGAACCGATGAACATATTTTCGACGAAAATAAGCCTATTGAGCTGCCCGTTCGTTGCTCCCAGCATCGTCAGAATGCCGAGCTCTTTGTTGCGGGCCTTCAGAAATACGCTGATCGAGTAAAAGACGAACAAGAACGAAAAAATGAAGATAATGTACTCGGCAAACTGCATGCCGGTGCGGGTCATGTTGCCCATCGGGGTTTGAGTAATGTCCGGATGGTAAATGAAGACCGCATAAGTAAAAAAAATCATCACCATGAAGGCGCTGCTCACAAAATAGGCAAAATAGGCGCGGCTGTTGCGCCGCACATTGTTAAACGCGAATTGAGGAAAGTTCATGTGCGTTCCCTCCCCAATAGGACAGCATGTCGATAATTTTTTGGAAAAAGGCCTGCCGGCTCTCCCCGCGGTATATTTCGCTCGCGAGCTTGCCATCCTTGATGAACACGACGCGATTGCAATAGCTCGCGGACAGCGGATCGTGCGTAACAAGCATGATGGTCGTGCCGTCACGTCCGTTAATATCCTCCAGCGTCTCCATGACGATTCGCGATGCGTTGGAATCCAGCGCCCCTGTCGGCTCATCCGCCAGCAAAATTGCCGGAGATACGATAATCGCCCGCCCGATAGCTGTCCGCTGGCGCTGTCCGCCGGAGATCTCGTACACGCGCTTCTCCAGGATGTCGACGATGCCGAGACGTTCGGCGACGAGCTTAAGCTTCGCCTCCATTTCCCGAAGCGGCCTCTTGTCGAGCGTGAGCGGCAGCACGATATTTTCCGCTACCGTTAAGGTATCGAGCAGGTTGAAGTCCTGGAACACGAAGCCGAGCTGCCGCCGCCGGAAGACAGCTAGCTCCTGCTTTTTCAACACATACGGGTTCTGACCATTGATGATGACCTCGCCTGAGCTTGGGGCGTCGATCGTCGATACCATATTCAGCAGGGTTGTTTTCCCGCTGCCAGAAGGGCCCATAACTCCGACAAACTCTCCTCGCCGTATATTCAGATGAATATCCGTCAAAGCATTGGTCGCGACTTTGCCGGCATATACCTTGTTAATTCCGTTGACTTTGACAATGTCCAACTTGTTCACTCCTTGCGTTAAATGAAATGGGGCGGCGGCCTTGCGCCTGCAGCCAGCTAATGAAAAGCTCGCTGCACAGCATTACTTTACAAGCTGCGGGCATGGGCCGCTATCGATTTGTCTTAACGCAGTCTTACAATGTTGTAAGGTTGGAGGTTTCCTTAGGGGCACGGGGGAACACGAGGCGCACTTTTGTTCCACGGCCCACCTCCGATTCAAGTTCGACCTCGTGGCCGAGACGGCTGCATACTTCCCGGACCAGGTACAGGCCCATACCTGTAGACTCTTTGTATTGGCGGCCGCGGGTGCCGGTGAAATAAGGATGAAACACACGGCGTAAATCCTCCGGACGGATCCCGATCCCCTCATCCTCAATTTGCAGAATAATAGCCTCGCCTCTGGCAAAAGTCGTGAAAGTGACTTTCCGGCCGATCCCCGCGGAATAATTGACTGCATTCGTAATTAATTGGCCAAGCATAAAGCGCAGCCACTTTTTATCCGTATACACGAGCTGTGCGTCGTCGACCTGGATGTCGGGGTACACTTTTTTTCGTATACAAAGCTTGCGATTGTCCGCGACGGCTTCCCGCACTATGTTCAAGAGAAGGACAGGGCCTACCGTGAAATCGTGCTCGAAGTTGTCTAAGCGGGAAGTGTAGAGCACCATTTCCAACCCTTTTTGCAGCCGGTCGAGCTCCTCCAGAATGCTGTCGGCAGCCGGCTCGTCCAGCTCTTGCACCGTTAGCTGAATCACAGACAGAGGGGTTTTCATCTGATGGACCCAGCGGTTGATGAAGCTGATATGCTCCTCCGTTCGACGGTTATGGCGGTGCAGGATGTCCTGAACCTGCCGGTAAACCTGCTGCAGCAGCTCGTTTAACGCCTCGGCTAAAGGAGAGCTCCCATGGCTCTGAATCAGCTCGTTCAGCTCTTGCACGGGGCGGCTTAGCCGTTTGTACAACGCTCTCTGGCTGAAGTAACGATAAATCAGGAAGCCAGCCAGCACTGTGCTGCTTAGCAGTATGCCGTAAGCGACAATAGGGAGGGGACGCCCGTCACCGGTCAGCCAATACAGCAGGGGCACCAGTGCCGTCTGGAGGCAGTAGAAGAGCAGCAGAGGCACTTGTTCCTTCCAGAAGAGCTTCATAGCGGGGACTCCTGCCTATGGTCCGGTTGAAAGCGATACCCAGCTCCTCTGACAGTTTCGACGGCCTCGGGGACGCCGAGCTCCCGGAGCTTTTTGCGGATTCTCGTTACATAGACATTCAGCGTATTGTCATCAATAAAATGGTGATCCTCCCACAGCAGATCAAGCAGCCGCTCCCGGCTGATGACCCGGCCCGGCTTCTGCATCAAGGCCTGAAGCAGCACCGCCTCCTTCTGGGTAAGCTCTACGGACAGCTCGTTCAGCTTGATGAGGAACCGCTCGGGATACAGCGTTAGTCCGGCAGCCTCGATGGTTCTCTCTTCATGGCGCGCCGAATAGGTGCCGTACGCTCTCCGCAGGTGGCTGCGGATTTTGGCCATAACGACCTCGTAGTGAAAAGGCTTCGTAATATAGTCGTCCGCCCCGTTCTCGAGCGCCATCACCTGATCCATTTCGCTGTCGCGGGCGGAGATGAAGAGGATCGGGCAGTTGGAATGGGAACGGATTTGGCGGCACCAGTAAAAGCCATCGTATTTCGGCAGGTTCACGTCCAGCAGCACCAAGTCGGCGCGGGAGGCAAGGAAAGACTCAGCAACCCGATCAAAGTCATCGGCAATGGAGGCCTGAAATCCATATTTGTTCAGCTGCTCCTGCAGTATACCGGCAATTTTGGCATCGTCTTCTACGATAAATATCGTATGCAAAGCATTCACCGCTTTCTATAATCAAGGTCTATGTATATATAGACGCAAGATGTGCCTGAAACCCTTACAATGGGATGGTATTTATAGTCATTTCTACTTTGGGGCCAAATGATGCTCCGCCTGAGAAAAAAGAAAACACCCCGACAGCGGAGTGTCGGGGGATGGAGAAGGTTGGGGCGATTCGGGAGAAGGTGAAGTTACAAGGGCGGACTTACGTCAGCAAGCCAAGAAGCGTGCCGCCTGCAGCGGCAAGGACTACGACGATCCATGGCGGCAGCTTCCAAAACATAAGCGCGCCGAACAGCAGCAGCGCCAGGCTGAAATCGCCCGGCGTCCGAACGGCGCTCGTCCAGACCGGATCATAAAGCGCGGCCAGCAGGATGCCTACAACCGCGGCGTTGATCCCCCACAGCGCCTGCTTTACCTTGGGCAAGCGGCGCAGCGTGTTCCAGAAAGGCAAAGCCCCTAGGGTGAGCAGGAAGGCCGGGGTGAATATAGCGATCGTCGCTATAAGGGCTCCCAGCCAGCCGTGAATGAGCGTGCCCAGGTAAGCGGCGAAGGTGAATAAAGGCCCCGGCACGGCTTGTACGGCCCCGTAGCCGGCAAGAAATTGATCCGGGGTCATCCATCCGGACGGGACGACCTCCTGCTCAAGCAGCGGGAGCACGACGTGTCCGCCGCCGAAGACCAGCGCCCCGGCACGGTAGAAGCTGTCGAATACGGCCAAGCCCCACATGTGCGGAAATAAGGATCTGAGGAACGGGAGCCCAAGGAGCAGAACGATAAACAATAGCAGGAGGACGGAACCGACCCCCTTGCTCAGCGGAAGCTGCTGTGTGTCCTGCTGCTGCTCTGTATCTGCAGTGCTTTTATGTAAGAACAATCCGACGAGTCCAGCGGCTGCGATAGCTGCGATTTGGGTAAAGGCGGTGCTCCATACTAAGGTGATGATAGCGGTCAGGATGGCAATCGTGGCTCTGCTGCGGTCGGGAGTCAGGCTCTTGCCCATGCCCCACACAGCTTGGGTGACGATGGCGACCGCGGCCAGCTTTAACCCGTGAATCCAGCCCGCGCCTTGGAGATCCCATCCATGCAGCAAGTAGGCGAATACTACAAGGGCTATGACGGATGGCAGGGTGAACCCGATCCAGGCGAGTACAGCGCCAAGCAAGCCCCCGCGCATCAGGCCGATCCCGATACCGACCTTACTGCTGGCCGGGCCGGGTAAGAACTGGCATAGAGCTACCAGATCGGCATAGCTGCGCTCGTCGAGCCAGCCGCGCTTGCGGACGTACTCTTCACGGAAATAGCCCAAATGGGCAACAGGCCCGCCGAAGGAGGTTAAGCCCAGCTTCGTTGCGACCTTGAGAATTTCAAGCTTTGAATGTGCAGCCACTTCAACACCGTCCTATATTCAAATGATTTCACATCGAGCGTTCCACTCTCCACATTATACCGTTCGCCTCAAGCGGTCTACAACGAAATTCCATCATCTAGGTTGGAGGAGAAATGCTTTGGATGCAGAAAGAGGAGGATTCGTGGTACAATAAAGAACAAATGTTCTGCTCGATGCGATTTTTCATGCTGTTCAGAGAGGGGCTGTCGACGCTTGTCCAATTCCGTACCGATTTCCGTAAGGTCGCTTGTCGAATATGCGTTTCGAAGCGGGAGCATCGATTCCGGGTTTCGGACGAGCGCGGCTTTGACCGAAGGGACGAAGGCTCACCAGAAGGTGCAGCGGCAGTATGGTGAGCACGATCAGAAGGAAGTGTACTTATCGGCGGAGTTGGCCTGGGACGGCCTTGTATTTGCCATCGATGGCCGGTGCGACGGCCTGCTGCAGCATGAGGGGCTCGTCACGATTGATGAGATCAAATCGACCTCAGGGGATATCGCCCGCATAGAAGAGGATACGTACCCCGTTCACTGGGCGCAGGCCAAATGCTATGCCTATATGTATGCCAAGGAACATGGAGTTGACCGGATGGGCCTTCAGCTCACCTATGTGGAGGTGGAGTCGGAAGCGCAGAAGCGGTTCAAGGCGGAAGCGTCCTTCGAGGAGCTGGAGCGTTTCGTCCTCGATGTGGTACGGCGGTTTGCACCTTATGCCCGCATGCGGAAGGAGCATGAGCAGGCAAGGGATTGCAGCATCCGGGAGTTAGCCTTCCCGTTCGATAATTATCGGGAAGGTCAGCGCAAGCTGGCAGGTGCGGTGTATAAATCGATAGCGAAGGGGAACATGCTGTTCGCCAAAGCGCCGACAGGCATCGGAAAGACGATGTCCACCTTGTTCCCGGCGGTGAAGGCGATCGGGGAAGGGGTTTTGCAGCGCTTGTTCTACCTGACCGCAAAGACGATCACGCGGACCGCTGCGGAGGAGGCCTGTGCGATTATGCAGGCCCGGGGTCTGAAGCTGCACGCCATCACCATTACGGCGAAGGAAAAGGTCTGCTTTCAGGACGAAGTGCGCTGCACGAAGGAGCACTGTGAGTACGCAGACGGCTACTACGACCGGATCAACGAAGCCTTGCTCGATATCCAAACACAGGAGACGCTGATGACCCGGGGGGTGATTGAACACTATGCCCGCAAGCACTGCGTTTGTCCGTTCGAGTTCTCTTTGGATGCAGCTTACGCCGCCGATGCGGTGATTTGTGATTATAATTATATTTTTGATCCGAGGGCCAGCTTGAAAAGACAGTTCGAGGAACAGAAGCGCCATACGGCTCTCCTTGTAGACGAGGCGCACAATTTGGTGGACCGGGCCCGGGAGATGTATTCCAGCTCGCTTGGCAAGGCGGATTTTTTGGCGGTTCAGCGGGAGTTTAAAGCGGTGAACCCGGACATTCATGCCGCCGCGAAGGCGGTCAACGCGTATTTCATTGCGCTGCGCAAGCAGCTGGGGGAGCGGAGGTATCACGTGGATTCCTCACTGCCGGAGGCGCTGGTCGCTCTGCTGGAGGCTTTCGTGAAGGCTGCGGAGCGGGAGCTGTCCGGAGGCGGGGGAACAAACGGGCTGCTGGAGCTATATTTTTCTGCCCAGGCGTTCCTTCGTACAGCCAAGCTGTATGACGAGCGCTATGTGACCTGCGTAGAATCGGACCGAAGCGGTGTGCGGCTGAAGCTGTTTTGTCTGGATCCGTCTCATCTGCTTGGCCACATGGGCAAGGGCTTCCGGTCGCAGGTGTTGTTCTCGGCGACGCTATCCCCGCTGTCTTATTATATGGACATGCTTGGAGGGGATGCTGAATCGTACACGGTGACCGTGCCTTCGCCCTTCTCCAAAGATCAGCTGGAGGTCACCCTCCAGCCTTTGTCCACCCGTTATGCCGACCGCGAGCGCAGCAGGGTGCCCATCGCTGAAGCGATTCGCCAAATGATTGACGGGCGGACAGGCAATGTACTCGTGTTTTTCCCCTCCTACGAATATATGAACAACGTGGTAGAGAAGTTTGTGGAGCAATCACCCGAGGTGAAGATACAGGTACAGCAGACGGTCATGTCGGAGGCGGAGCGGGAGCAGTTTCTGGCCGCATTCGATGCGGGCAATGAAGACACTTTGGTCGGATTTGCCGTCATGGGCGGTATTTTCTCCGAGGGAATTGATTTGGTTGGTGAGCGGTTGAACGGTGTTGTCGTGGTCGGGGTAGGGCTGCCACAGGTTGGCCTGGAGCGGAATCTGATTAAGGAATATATGGATCGCACCGGTAAAAATGGATTCGATTACGCCTACGTGTATCCCGGCATGAACAAGGTGCTGCAGGCCGGAGGCCGGCTTATTCGTTCCGAAACCGACCGGGGCCGCCTGCTGTTGATCGATGACCGGTACTTGCAGCGGCAGTATCAGCGTCTGCTTCCTGACGAATGGAAGGACTACACGCTGCTGCGCCCGGCTGCGGTTCAACAGCAGATGGAGCAGTGAATCGCCGGGCTTCGCATGCTTCTCCAAGGCTGCCCGGACAAAATGCCTTGTCCATGAACGGCAGCGCAGCCATTCACCTGCGCAGTCTATGCCTTATCCAAGAACGAGGCATAGAACGAATCGGATGGAATGGCCTGAACCAGTTCAGCGAGATGCTGCTGCAGCGTCTGCAATATTTTTTTTCCTTCCCATTGGGGGGGCAGCAATGACTCCGGCAGCATGGGATCAACAAGGTACAGCCCGCTGATCATCTCGCCGAGGTGCAAATAAAGCGTAAATAGCTCCAACGGCTCTGCATGCGAATGCAGGGCTTTTTGCATAGCGGGCTGAAATTGCCCGGTAAAGGTCTGCCATTGCTCCCGGTACATTTGCTCTACCTGGGGGAGCTGCCAGATGCGGCTTGCTTGCTCCGGTGTGATCGGCTGATGCGGCAGCGTGCCGCGGAAGATCGTGACTCGCTTGTCCAGCTGGTGCTTGTCGATCAGCTGCAGCACCTCACTATCATAGCTCCAGGGAGAGATATAGACGCTGTTATACAGCAATCCGAAGCCGACCTGTGTAATGTCGGTGCGGAATTGATCCCTCTTTTTCCGTTCGGATTCGGGGATTTCCAGCATGACCAGGTGCCACATGTGATCCCAATGATCGTCATAAAGCCGGGGCTTGAGGTTGATGGATTGGATGAAGGACCTGCCGGCATCGGTAATCCGGTAGCTCGATCGGGAGGGGGTTATGGCATAGCCTTCCTTTTTGAGCCGGGATAAGGCATTGCGGATGTAGGGGGCGGAATAATTCCTTTTCTCATAGATGCGGATCAATTCCTGGGATTCCATGCTCTCCGTGCGGGACAGCAAAAAAAGCAGCTGCTTTTCGATGGATAACAAATAAACTCACATCCTTGACAAAGGTAAGTTTTGGTTATAACATAAATTATGACGATCGTCGTAAATAATATTATAAATTGGTTTTAAAAATGTCTCTCTTGTAGTTTAGCGCAAAAAGAGAGAAGTGTGGTTCATTATATCATGAAAATAGGGGAAGAGGAGCCATGAAGATGGAGATGAAAAGGATTGTGGGCAGGAAGGTATGGATTCAAATGGCACTGTGGGGAGCCCTTTGCGGGCTGAGCGTCGTACCCGGTTATGCGGCAGCGGAAGAGGCGGGGGCTGTTCAGGCACCTGCCGCGAAGGATGTAGTCCGTAATGTGAGCAGCTACCTGCAGTGGAATACCCCGGTCAACCTTCAGCTGGAGGACAAAGCGCTTCCTGTTCAAGGTGCCATGATCAATACGGTCATTATGGTACCGCTTCGCTCGGTTGCGGAAGCCTCCGGTGCCCGGTTGACGTGGGATGAAGCAACCCGGTCTGTGCGTATCGAAGGCAGCCAGCTGTCGGCCGTGCAAAAGCTGGGGGAGAAAAGCGTTACGGTGAACGGCACAAGCTACGAGCTGGACCATGAGTCGATGCTATCCGACGGAAATCTTTTGGTGCCTGCAAGGCTGCTGCCGCTTGTATTGGGCTTGGAGCTTCGGTGGGATTCGGCGAGCCGCACGCTTGCGCTGTCCTCCCGGCATGGATCGGGGGGCTTGACCATCCGAACGGAGGCATTTCAGCTGAATGGGAATATTCCTGTGGCGTATGCCCATGGCGGTGTCCCCGGCGGACAGAACGTCAGCCTTCCTGTGAGTTGGAGTAATGCGCCCGCAGGGACGCAGTCCTTTGCCGTTGTGATGTACGATATTCACCCGATTGCGGACAATTATATTCATTGGAGCGTCATCGATTTGCCTGCGGATATGCAAGGGTTGAAGGAAGGGGAGGCGGGATCGTTGAAGGCGGGAAGGGAGCTGAACAGCTACTTCGGCATGGAGCCGCCGCGCTATTCAGGGGATCACCTGTACCGGGTAGCGGTTTATGCCTTGGATACGAAAAAGCTTGATGCAGCGGAGACACCCGTCTTTTTCGAGCAGCTGGAGCCGCTGTTGAAGGAGCATATGCTCGGGTATGCGGAAGTGGACGGCTTTTTTAAGCAATAAGGCTACTTACACCATCAGCTTAAGAAAAAACAAACCTCGCAAGACCCAAGGGAAGCTTCTGCTTGGTGTCGGCGAGGTTTGCTGCTTGTTGGATCCTATTGTAGGGCTAAAAGCTGCTCACGTTACTGCGGATTCGTCGTCCAGATGCCGGCTGTTTTCACGAAGACGCGCTGTGGCAGCTTCAAGGCGGCGACGATCAGCTCCGCTACATCCTCCGGCTGCATCATGCGGTCTTCATCGCCGATTTTGAGCCCGGCATTGGCTGCAAGCTCGGTATTGACCGTGCTTGGGGTCAAGGCGGTGACACGGATGTTCGATTTGCGAACCTCCTGGAGCAGTGATTCGGTCAGCCCCAGCACGGCGAACTTGGATGCGCAGTAGGCGGAGCCTGTAGCAAAGCCGCGCTCCCCTGCGGTGGACGCCACATTGATGATGCTTCCTTCGTTTTGTTGGATCATTGTTGGCAGTACCGCGCGGCTGACGTAGTAAGTCCCCATCAGGTTCACCTGGATAATCCGCTCCCATGTGCTTGGCTCCATGTCCAGCACGGTGCCGAATTGGGCGATGCCGGCATTGTTAATCAGAATGTCGATGGAGCCGAGCTGCCCGATTAACTGGGCGACAGCCGTATCCACCTGCTCCTTGTCGGCTACGTCGGCGGTTGCATAAACTACGCGAACGCCATGCGCCGTGCTTAGCTCCTGTTGAAGTGCCTCCAGGTCGGCAGCGCTTCTCGCGATGAGTCCGAGCTGCACGCCCTCTTGGGCAAGCGCGATGGCTGCGGCTTTACCGATGCCTTTGCCTGCACCGGTGATGATGGCTGTTTTGTTGTGAAGTGTCATGGTCGTCTCTCCTTCTCCATAATGGGATGCCTGCTATTTGTATTGTTTGGCTTCTCTCACAGCTGATTATAGGGAAATGGCCAAACGAACACAAATCCAGCGGAAAAAAGCGACGCTGTAGGCGACTGCAGAGCCTGGAAATTGAAACGAACCTGCCTCCGGTTACGTAAGAAATGACGAAGCGAATGCTTGGAGGAGTCCCTTTGCGGGGATTGCCCGGCGAAGCTTTTCTGATAAAAAGCCGAGCATACGCTGAAGATGCCAGCTTTCCCTTGGAAAGTGCAGCGCGCGCTTACGAAGCTAGCTTTCCTTCGGAAAGCTCGGCGTACGCTTACGAAGCTAGCTTTCCTTCGGAAAGCTCAGCCCACGCTTACGAAGCTAGCTTTCCTTCGGAAAGCTCTAAGGAGGTAATCCCCATGTTAAAAAGATTACTAAGCAAGCTGCTAGGACTCGACAAACACCGCGGCTCCCACTACCGCCCTTATCGAAGCAGCAGCGATGACTACAGGAAATACGGCAGCCGTCCGCACAGCTCCCATCGCCACAATCAATACGGACACAACCATTATAAAAGAAGAGGCTCCTCCAGCTCCTACAGCAGTTAAGCCGGAGCGGGCTGTGAATTAACGCAAATGAGGCAGCAGCCGTTTGATCTCTTGCCGCAATTCCCCTGTATTTCGATAAGGCTGTTCCGTCTGCAGCAAGCGGCGGAGCAGCTTTTTTGTGTCCGGGTGCAGCGACAGCTCCTCTTCCCAGCTCTGTTCCCCGGTCTCGCTGCCAGGCGTCAGCTCCTTCTCAGTATAGGTGCTGTACAGCAGGAACAGCAGCAGATGCCCGATAGCGTAAAAATCGCTGGAGACGTGGATTTTGCGCCGCAGCACCTTTTCCGAGGGATCATCGGCATCGATATCATAAGGATCGTAATCGTCCGGATGGCTGCCGGCCAGCTCGCGGGATAGCCCCACATCGATCAGCTGGATACTGTTACCGTGCAGCAGTACGTTCGCGATGCTGATATCCCGGTGGACGATCCCGCAGGCGTGCAAATAGCCTACGACTGCCAGCAGCTTCAGAACGAGGTGCAGCGACGCCTTCTCCGAAAACATGCGGTTCTCTTCAAACAACAGCCGGTCCAGGCTCGTTCCCTCCATGAATTCCATCGTGAAGCACAAGTGCTCTCCATAACGGAACTGCTCGTAAAAGGCGGGAAGCGCAGGATGATCGAGCCGCCGCAGGATGGCGGTTTCCATGCTGTAAATGAGCGCAGCACGCTTCCTCCCCCCTCGTAGAGGATATACTCTTTTCAGCACGCAGCGGCGGCCGGAGCGGATATCGCGGCACAAATAAGCGGTGCCATAGCTGCCGCTGCCCAGCTTGCGGATGATGCGATATCGGCCTGCAACCACGCGGTCCTGCCGAAACCGCAGGAGGTCGTGCCAGAGGCGCAGCCCGGTACGAAAGCTTTTGCCCCAACGCCGCCAAATCGGTGTTTCCCCCTGCGGGCTCATCTTCATATCGTTACACCTCTCTCCCGAATTGTATGATTTCTCAGGCTTTTCCCAGGAAAGCGCAGTCATTTTTGAAATTTGTGTAAACTGCTATTTTGTTCGTGCAATTGCCAGGGAACTGTGCTACGATACGCCTTAGTTTTAGAGCACGGTATCTCAAAAAGAAGGTGACATCATGACGTCCGTCCAAGGAAACCTGGAGCATGGAGAGAAGCCGGAGAAAATCAATTTGTTTTTTCTGACATGGCCCATCTTTCTTGAAATCTTTCTATTCATGCTGATGGGGATTGCCGATACCTTTATGTTAAGCGCTATATCCGATAACGCCGTTTCGGGCGTCGGGGCAGCGAACCAATATCTTCATATTGCCATACTCATTCTCGAAGTGATCGGCAACGGCGCATCCATCGTGGTCGCCCAATACATCGGCTCACGCAAGCTGATTGAAGCGGCCAAAATATCGGCGCTGGCGGTAACGCTGAATTTGCTCGTAGGCTTGCTGATCAGTACGGCCTTCGTCATATTCTGCGGCAGACTATTGGAGACGCTGAATTTGACCGGAGAAATTTTGGCATTTGCCAAAAGCTACTTATATATTGTAGGCGGCGGTATTTTTTTGCAAGCGATCATTAATTCGCTCTCCGCGATTATCCGGGTACACGGGTTTACGAAGGAAGCGATGTTCGTCTCGCTCGGGATGAATGTCATTCATATTATCGGGAATTACAGCCTTATTTTCGGCCATTTCGGTGCTCCGGAGCTGGGTGTGCAGGGGGCAGCGATCTCCTCGGTCATCAGCCGCGGGCTTGCACTGCTGGTGTTCCTGTGGCTCCTCTACCGCATTATGGCGGTACGGATTGAGCTGCGGTATTACTTTTCGTTATCGAAGGAGTACATCGGTAAAATTTTGAAAATTGGTATTCCCTCGGCCTTCGAGCAGGTCATGTATCAAATGTGTCAAACCGTCTTCGTCTATTATACTACGTTTCTTGGGGCCGAAGCGTTGGCGGCGAAGCAGTATGCGTCGAACATTTCGATGTTCATCTATTTGTTCGCCCTTGCAATAGGAATGGGAACGGCTATCATCGTAGGCAGATTGGTGGGCGGGAATCGTAGTCAGGAGGCTTACACCCGTGTTTGGAAAAGTGTGCGCTGGGCAAGTGCCGCTACCCTGCTGATGGTGGTTACGGTCATTATTCTTCGCAAGCCGCTCATGGGGATGTTCACCGTCGATTCGGAAATTATCCGGCTGGGTGCGAATGCGCTACTGCTCAGCATCGTGCTCGAAACCGGGCGAACCGTCAACATCGTGCTGATCAATTCGCTCCGGGCGGCGGGCGATGCGAAATATCCGCTGTGGGTCGGTATGTTCACGATGGTGGGCATGAGCTTGTCGCTAGGTTATTTGTTCGTGTTCAAGCTGGATCTGGGCTTGGCCGGTATCTGGCTTGCCATAGCGGCAGACGAGTGGATGCGTGCGTTCATCATGTATTTCCGGTGGAAAAGTCGGGCATGGGAGAAGCACAGTCTCGTGAAGCACGAGTTTAAGGAACAATCCGTCTCCGTTTAGCCGGGGATAGAACAAAAGGAGGGGCTTGCTGTTAAGCGGAGCCTCTCCTTTTTAGTTTATACGCATATTTCACGAGAACGAAGGCGGCCAAGGCGGAGCAAGGAATCCATAACAGCCTCAAACCGTAGTGGTGCACCATCAGCATAGCATCATCGACATGTCCGCCGGCGAATTGCCCGATCGTAAAGAAGAGCAGCGTCCAGACCAAGCCTGTTGTGTAAGAGATCATCGCATAGCGGCGGAAGGTCATTTGGTTGAACCCGACGATATACGGGACGACATGTCGCACAACCGGGAAAAAGTAGCTGATGACCAGCGCGAAGCTGCCGTATTTGTCGATCAGCCGTTCCGAGGTACGCAAATACTTGTCCATGTTTTTTTTCTTTCGCAATTTATTGAGAATGGGGGTCCCGATGAAACGGCCCAGCACATACCCGAGGGATAAACCGGAAATGACCCCGAGATAGGTCAGCAGAAAAGCCGGAAGCCAGAGAAGCAGGCCGCTTGCAGTCGCAGCGCCCCCGGTCATCACGATGACCTCGTCAGGGATCGGCATCCCTACAATCCCGAGCCACAGCATAAAAAATAGTGCGGCATATCCATACTGCCCAATCAGGCTGAGCAGTGCATCGTAGCTCATGATTTCGTCGCTCCTTCACACATAAGGTACCGCTAATCGTGAGCGGTGCACTTTACCAGCATACAGATTCTGGATGCCGGATTCAACTGGCTGAGGTTGGGGGGCGGGGCTGGACCTGAGGCGGGGACTTGGATGAGAGTGGTATTTGCGGAACCGGCTGAAATAGGGTCGGTTTTTTGTGTTCACGTTATGAAATATTACACATAAGTTGGAATATGAAATTTAATGTTAAATATATTGACATTACAATGACATGAGAGTAAAGTGAATAAAAATATTGAAAAGTCGGTCTGTCGCAGCTGTAGTTTTTAGTTATCGATCAAGCTGAGGAGGAGTGATCTGTTATGGATAAGCAAGGAAGTTATAAGCTGCTGCATCAATTGCCTAAGGTGGATCTTCATGTGCATTTGGACGGAAGTGTAAAGCCCGAAACGCTGCTGGAGCTTGCGCGGGAGCGGGGGGTCCGCTTGCCTGCAGCATGTAAGCATACGCTGATTCCTTTCATGCAGGTCGAGGACAGCTGTGCGAGCTTGAAGGAATACTTGAGCAAATTCGATTTTGTGCTTCCGTTTCTGCAAACAGGAGAAGCGATTGAGCGTGTCGCCTACGAGATTGCAGAGCAAGCGGCAGAGCATAACTGCCGTTATGTTGAAGTCCGCTTCGCGCCGCAGCTGCATCGCAGCATGGGGCTGTCTGCGGAGGAGACGATTCGCTTCGTGCTGGACGGCTTGAAGCGCGGAGAGCGGGATTTCGGTATCAAAGCCCGTGCCATTGCGATCTGCATGCGGCATCATGGACGCGAGGACAATCTGGCCGTGGTGAAAGCGGCAGCCCGTTATGTAGGTCAAGGGATGGCGGCCGTCGATTTGGCCGGAGATGAAGCCTCCTTCCCGCCGGAACTGTTCCGCGAGGTGTTCGCCCTGTCCCGCACGCTCGGGATTCCCGTTACGATCCACGCCGGAGAAGCGGGCGGTGCCGATAACGTCTACGAGGCGGTCACGCACCTCGGTGCTGCCCGGATCGGGCATGGCGTCCGTCTGAAGGAGAATCCCTCGATCCTGGAGATGGTGCTGGAGCGCCGCGTGCCGCTGGAGATGTGCCCGGTCAGCAACATTCAGACCAAAGCGGTGACGGATTGGAATGTGTATCCGATCCGGGAATATTTTGACCGCGGGCTTCTCGTGACGGTGAATACGGATAACCCGATCGTATCGGGTACGAATATTACGAAGGAATACGAAATTTTGGCCGAAAAGTTCGGCTTCACGGTGAGCGAGCTGGTCAAGCTCATTATGAATGGGGTGGAGGCGGCTTTCCTGGAGGATAGCGAGAAGCAGTCGCTGAAGCTTGATTTTGAACAACAACTGCAAGCACTCGGTGTGGCCTATTAACGGGCTACCATCCTGCTGCAAGCAAGCTGAGGCAACCTCCCTTACGCGTAGGGGAGGTTGATTTATGTCCCTCGGCCATATTGAAGGATGGCGAAGCTGTTTATTCTTGGTGCTGAGGGAAGAGCAGGTCAATGCAAGTGCCGCGGCCTTCATGGCTGTAGATACGCAGCAGGGGATCATCACCATCACCGGGACCATACTGCAGGGCGAGCCGCTTGTACGTGTTATAGAGGCCCACATGGTCCGAGGGGAACGTATCCGATCGGAACGTTGTGCGCAGCTGTGCCAGTCTTGCTTTGGAAATACCGGGACCATTATCCGTTACGGTTACACGGAGGTGAGGCCCTTGCAGCCTGCATTTGATTCTGATACGCAAATCGGATCGATGCTCCAGACCGTAGCGGATACTGTTCTCGATCAAAGGCTGCAGACTGATTTTCATGACACGGCAGGCCTCGAGCTGTTCGTCAGAGTCCCAGACGACGTCGATTTTGTCCGGGAACCGGGTACGCTGAATATGGACGTAGCTCCGCACATTCGCCATTTCGTCACGAAGCGGAACCAGATCATCGGTTGTCCGCACCGCATATTCCATCAAACCGCTTAGCTGCTCGATCATCCGGCAGGCATCGTTAGGCGACTGGGTCAGCTGGAACGATTTCCAATAGATCGAGTGCAGCGTGTTGTACAGAAAATGCGGATTCATTTGAGACTGAAGCGCCCGGAGCTCCAGCAGCTCCATCTTTGCCTTGCGCTCGGATAGCTGGATTTTGACATATTTATGCTCCAGGAAAGCTTCCAATATGGTCTTGACGATCCATTCGTACAGGTCGTTGATTTTGCTTGGAATGGTCGGCATCGGCTGGTTGAACTGTTCCGCGGACTCCAGAATACGGACAATTTGCTCGATTTGCCGGTAGTTTCTTCGGGTTGTCCACAGCGCATAGACCGAGCTGAACAGCAAGGAAACGAGACACAGCGCGATCGTCATATAAATCAAAGTATGCGGCAGGCTGTACAGCTCATTAGTCGGCACGACCGATACGAGATCCCACCGCAAGCGCGGAAGCGACTTGGCGATCACCAAGGAATCTCCATGTTCAAAACGGACCAGCCCGTCCTCGCCCTGCAGCTGGCGGCGTTCTGCGGGCAAAGGCACCTGGGCGCCGGCATTGGCGGACGTGACCAGAGGCTCTCCCTCGGCATTCGCGATATAGAAATATCTTTGGGGCAGCTCATCGAAATAATGAAACGAGGTTTCAAAATACGAAGGCCGCACATTCATGACAATGAGTCCCTTGTTGTAGCCGGGGTAGCCGTAAGAAAAAGGCTTATAAATCGTCAACAGCCGGGTGGATTGGTTGCCAAAGCCGTAGGCGCTGGTCTGCCGAACCTCAGTAATCATCTCCTCCTTGCGGGAGCGAAGGTCGGCGTACCGCTCGAACCAGGACGTGTCGTCCGACAGGCTGATTTGGGTCAGGCCTTCCCTGGAGCTGAGGAAGCGGCCCTCCGGATTTTCGTAATATATATACACCGATTGAATGTAAGGCTTGGAGTTAGCCGGCACATCGATGACATTTTTTAAGTAGTAAAGCGCTTCCAGATTCTCGTAAGAGAGTGTTGTTCCGGACAAAATACTTTTGAGCCGCAATGTAATTTTCGGATCCTTATCGAAGGACAGGCTTAAGGAGTCCACCTCCGATGAAATGACCTGTGCCAATTCGTTCAGCTGGTTCAGCTGGTTCGCGTTGCTCTGCTCCACATTGTTGCGGATGTACCAGTTCGTAATGAAAATCGACAGCGTGCCGAGGATCAATAACGGAATGAAGCAAGGGATCAGGATACGGATCAGATGGCTGACAAAAAACTTTCGCTTCAGCCGGGAATCAACGAAAGAGGGCAGCTTATTGCCCGTGGCGGTACTGCCCCGGAGTTTTGCCGTAAAATTGCTTAAAAGAGCGGATAAAGTTTTTGGCATTCGTGTATCCCACCATTTCGCTAACCTCGAAAGCCTTGAAATGACGGTCCTTCAGAAGAACCAAGGCTTTATTCATTTTGACGGAGTGGACGTAATCGGAAAATTTCGCTCCCGTCATCTTCCTGAAGTAAGAGCTGACGTACGTTGGGTTCATATGGACATGCTTGGCCGCTGCTTCCAGCGTAGCGGTACGGATGTCGGCTTCAACAAAGGCGATAATTTTATGAATCACCGGGTCATCCTGATTGTATAGAGTTAAGGCTGCGTTCGCAACCGGTTCGTTGGTATCCAGGGTGCCTGCTTCCAGGTCCAGCTCTGATTTCAGCGCGAGGAGCGCGGAATGCAGGTCGTCAAATTTGGCCGGCTTCACCAGGTAATGCCGGACACCGCAGCTGATGGCTTGCCGCGCGTGCTCGAAATCACGCAGTCCGCTCAGCAGTACGACGCGAATGGGAAGCTTGCGGTCAAAGATTTCTTTGGCCAGCTCGATGCCGTTCATGAAGGGCATTTTGATATCGCAGAGCAGGACATCAATAGGATGGGCGAGCACATGCTTCAACGCTTCCCGTCCATTATTCAGTTGAGCCGTTAGTTGAAAGCCTGTCTGTTCCCACGGAAAACAGCTGCACAGCGTATTCCGCGTTTCGGTTTCGTCGTCAACAACCGCCAGTTTATACATCGTCATTCCCCCTCCCTCATTATACAAAATGGGTCAAGCAAAGGAAATTGAACACCCCAAACCGAACAAAACAAACGTGTTTTCCAAAGAAATGATACCTTTATGGGGTGGATCAAAAGTTTGGAAGCGCTTTTACCAAAGTGAAAGCCTTTTTTGCTCTCGTAAATCATGTTACCGTGAATTCAGAAGCGGAATTAGAAATGAAATTGTAAGGGGGATGCAGGGATGAAAAAGAAAACGCGTTTGGTGGCAGGGCTGCTGCTCTTGTCGATGGCTTGGATGACAGCGTGTTCAAGCGGTGCAGGCGGCAGCGGGGATGCCGGCGGTGCCAAGCAGACGGATGCCGGAGGGAAATCGGACGGCAAGCAGACGACGCTGCGCTTTGCCTGGTGGGGAACGGATCCTAGACACAAAGCTACGCTTGCGGCAATCGATGCTTATATGAAGCTTCATCCGAATGTGAAGATTGAAGCGGAATATATGGGCTTCGACGGATTCAACAAGAAGCTGTCCACACAGTTCGCAGGGAAGACGGCACCGGACTTATTCCAATATACGTATGAATGGACCGTGGAGCTTAGCGATTTCCTGCTGGATCTCAATACGGTGAAGGGGACGATCGATACGTCCAAAATTCCGGCGGATACGCTCAAAGCGTTCGGCTCCTACAAGGACAGGCAAATTATGATTCCGTCCGGCGTGTTCGCGGCGACGACCATCACGAACCAGGATTTCCTGCAAAAGTTCGGGATTCCGGCGGATACGGTCTGGACGTGGGATAAAATCATCGAGGAAGGCAAGAAAATCCACGAGAAGGATAAGAACGCTTACTTGATGACGGCGGACATTGATGTGATCAACAAGCTGATTCTTCAGCCGTACGTGCTTCAAAAGTCGGGCAAAGGCTGGGTTAACGATGATTACACGCCGGGCTTCGACCGCACGCAGCTTGTCGACGGACTTAAATATTTATCCAGCCTGTACAGCTCCGGTACGATGGAGCCGTTCGGAGACAGTACGGCCTTCGTCGGCAAGATGGAGCAAAACCCGAAATGGGTCAAGGGCGAAATCGGCATGCTGATGGACTATGTACAAGCGCTGGATAAGTACAAGCAGGCGCTTCCGAATGCCAAGGTCGGCGTGAGTGCTTTCCCGGAAAGCCCGAATGCGGTTCAGTCCGGCAATCCGCTTGTAGCGGGTACCGGCTTCGCGATTGCGAAGGATTCGAAAAACCAGGAGGAAGCTGCGAAGTTTCTGAACTGGCTTATCAATGACAAGGAAGCAGCTCTGCTGCTGACGACACAGCGGGGAATTCCGGCCTCGACGTCGGCTCGTACCGCGCTGCAGGAGTCTGGCAAGCTGAATCCGGACATTTCCAAAGGGCTGGATCTGGCTTCCGCGAAGAAAACGACCGCTCCGAACGTCGTCAGCACGAATGCGGAGCTGGCCCAAATCGTGAAGGATGCGATCCAAAAGCTGATTTACAACAAAATGACGGCGGAGCAAGCCGCTGACGAGATTATGAACGGCTTCACCGCCAAGCTGAAGGAATTAAAGCCATAGCTGGAATCGAACAGGTTCTTGAGGAAGAGTGCCGCCTGATCGGGCGGCGCTCTCTTTTTTTAGCTTCGACACACGCTCAGAAACGACGACTCTGCTACAAGAAAGGAATGCCGCAGCCTTGAAAAAGATCATGAATGCACACGCTTGGTGGGGTTTGTTGTTCGTATCGCCCTGGATTATCGGGTTTCTCTGGTTTCAACTCTACCCGCTGCTCCTCTCCTTCTACTATTCGTTCACGGACGCTACGGTCGTCAAACCGGGGAAATTCATCGGGCTGGACAATTACGCCAAGATGCTGACCAATGACAAAGATTTTTTGCCGTCGCTAAACGTAACGCTCATTTATTCCATCATCGCCGTACCGGCCAAGCTGGCCTTTGCTCTGTTCATAGCCATTCTCTTAAATATCAAGAGCCGAGCTATCAACCTGTACCGGACGATGTATTACTTGCCTTCGATTCTGGGAGGAAGTGTCGCGATCTCCATCCTGTGGAGGTTTCTGTTCATGAAAGAAGGCGTCGTGAACCAGACGCTCGGTTATTTGCATATTCCGCCCATTAACTGGCTCGGCAGCCCGAATGTGGCTCTCGGCACGATCAGCCTGCTGGTCGTCTGGCAATTCGGGTCGTCCATGGTACTGTTCCTGGCCGGTCTGAAGCAAATTCCGGGTGAGCTGTATGAAGCGGCTATGGTGGACGGTGCAGGCAAGTTCCGCATGTTCAGGCAAATTACGCTGCCGCTGCTGACACCGATCCTTCTGTTTAATCTGGTGATGCAGACGATCAATGCGCTGCAGGAGTTCACCGCTGCGTTCGTGGTCACGAACGGCGGACCGTTGAAGGCAACGTACCTGCTGGGCTTGAAAATTTACGACGAGGCGTTCCAGAACATGAAGATGGGCTATGCGTCCGCGCTATCCTGGTTCCTGTTCGCTATAATTTTGCTGCTGACCCTGTTGATCTTCCGTTCCGCCAGATCCTGGGTCCATTATGAAGACGGAGGGAAAAGCTAATGAGCATTCCGGCACCTTCAGTTACGGCTGACAACCGCCTTCGCAAACAGCGGAGCGAGACAAACAAGAGATGGGGAACGCATGCTTTCCTGCTGCTGTTGGGCTGGATCATGGTATACCCGTTGGTGTGGCTGTTATTCAGCTCCTTCAAGACGAATGCGGATTTATTCGGGTCGCTTCAGCTGCTGCCGTCCGAATTCGTATGGGATTCTTATCTCAAGGGCTGGGCGGGGACGGGGCAATATTCCTATGCAGTCTTTTTCAAAAATACGTTCTTGCTAGTCGTCCCGACCGCGCTGCTAACCGTCTTGTCCAGCGTGCTGATCGCCTACGGCTTCGCCCGGTTCACGTTTCCGCTGCGCAACTTCATGTTCATTCTGATGATTTCGACGTTGATGCTGCCGCATTCGGTCATTATTATCCCGAGATATTTAATCTTCCGCCATCTGGATTGGCTGGACAGCTATTTGCCGTTTATTGTGCCCGCGGCTTTCGGCTGCTTCCCGTTCTTCATCTTTATGATGGTTCAGTTTATCCGGGGGCTGCCGCGGGAGCTGGATGAATCGGCGGTTATGGACGGCTGCAGCCCTCCGGGCATTTTGTTCCGGATTTTGCTGCCGCTTAGCCTGCCGGCATTGATCTCGGCCTCTATTTTTCAATTTATTTGGACATGGAACGATTTCTTCAATCCGCTGATCTTTATCAACAGTGTGAAAAAATTCCCGATCTCGCTGGCTCTTCGCATGTCCATTGACTCTACGGGAGGCACGGTGGAATGGAACCAGATCATGGCGATGTCCGTACTCGCGGTGCTGCCGCCCGTTCTGCTATTCTTTTTCTCCCAACGGTATTTCGTAGAAGGAATTGCGACTACCGGCATCAAAGGATAAAGAGCACAGAGGAGAGGAGATGAACAAGTGTCATGGGCGATGCACAGCAATCAAACAACGTACAGAAGAGTAAAGCCAGACCGAATGTCATTGTGTTTTTCACGGATCAGCAGCGCTGGGACACAGCGGGCTGCTACGGCAACCCGCTTGGGCTGACACCGAATCTGGACCGGATGGCCTGGAAGGGGACGCATGTGGCCGAGGCGTTTACGTGCCAGCCGGTCTGCGGTCCGGCACGCTCCTGCCTGCAGACGGGGCTGTACGCCACGGCTTCCGGCTGCTTCACCAACGGGATTCCGCTGCCCGAGGGGACGCGCACCTTGGCGGACTGCTTCAACGATGCAGGGTACGATACCGCCTATATCGGCAAGTGGCATCTGGCCAGCACGCGTACGGAGCCGGTGCCGGAGGAACGGCGCGGCGGCTATAGGTATTGGCTCGCGGCAGACTCGCTCGAGCATACGTCGGACGCATACCGGACCTTGCTGTACAACGCAGATAACGAGCCGGTGAAGCTTCCGGGCTACCGGGTCGATGCGCTGACCGATGCGGCCATCCGGTATGTGGCCGATGGGCGTCCGGAGGAGAAGCCATTCTTCTTGTTTCTTTCCTTCCTGGAGCCGCATCATCAAAATCACCGGGACGATTATCCGTCACCGGACGTATACAAAGGCAAATACGCCGGAGGGCAGTACGTTCCGCCGGATTTGGCGGCGCTTGGGGGAACGGCCCATCAGCATCTTGACGGCTATTACGGCATGGTGAAACGGCTGGATGAAGCGCTTGGCCGGCTGATGGATGCGCTGAAGAGTCTCGACCTGCTGGACAATACAGTGATTGCGTTCACCTCGGACCACGGCTGCCACTTCAAGACGCGCAACAGTGAATATAAGCGCTCCTGCCACGAAAGCTCCATCCGGGTACCGCTCGTCTTCTCTGGCCCGGGCTTCGACGGCGGCGGCAGTGCCCGCGAGCTGGTCAGCCTTATTGACCTGCCGCCGACCCTGCTGGACGCCGCAGGCATTGCGGTGCCGGAGCAGATGCAGGGGCGGTCCCTGCTCCGGCAGCTGCGTCATCGCCATGAAGGCCGGGATAACTCCGTCTGGCCGGAGGAGGTGTTCGTCCAGATCAGCGAATCGCAGGTTGCGAGGGCGATTCGTACCCGCCGCTGGAAGTACGGCGTCCATGCCCCTGAACGGAACCCGCTGCGGTATCCGGGAGCAATGCAGTACATGGAGCAGTATTTGTATGATCTGGAAGCGGACCCGTATGAGCTGACCAATCTGGTCCAGCTCGAGTCGCATGAGGAAGTGCGCGAGAGACTGCGGGAACGCTTAATCCGAAGGATGAACGAAGCGGGGGAGGCAACGCCGGATATTGTTCCGATGCTTCCGGTCTCCTCGGGCCAGCGGAGAGTGCTGCCTGGCGAGCTGGAGCAATAGCTGCTGCAGCAACCGGAGCCGGAGTCGGAATAAACGGTTCATGGCATGCCGTGCCGTGCGAATGAGTTTCTGCTGCGCGGGAAACATAAGAAGACCTCAATCGAGGGCTTTCGAAGATGAGCGACCGCGCTCAGCGGTAGGTTTTATTGCCAATAGGAAAGCAGAGTTCCTATATGGTAAAAAAAGCCCTGCTTCCAATGGAGGCAGGGCTTTACGGCTTATTTTGCAAAAATGTGTCTACCGATCTTCACGGTCTGCGGACGCGACCAAATCCAGGCGCTTGTCGCCGTATCCGGATTAAAGTAATAAAGCGAATTGTTCGTAGGATCCCAGCCTTTGACTGCATCCTCCGCGGCCAAATAAGCTTGACGGTCCGGCGTCAGCCAGTATTGACCGTCATCCACTGCCGTGAACGCTCTGGGCTGGAACACGACGCCCTGAACCGTATCCGGGAACTGTCCGGATTGGACCCGGTTCAGAACGACGGCCCCGACAGCGACCTGACCTTCATAAGGCTCGCCCCGCGCTTCGCTATAAATAATTTTGGCTAATATATCGAGCTCGCTGCGATTGACTGAATATTTTCGAAGCATAGCCCATGTATCGTTACCGGCATAGCCGTCTGCTTTAAGTCCGTAAGCTTTTTGAAATTGGCTGACGGCGGTGGCCGTATTCATGCCGAACTGACCGTCCAGCGGTTGGGTGTAATATCCCATCACCTTTAATCGAAACTGCAAATCCCAGACGTCTCCGCCTGTGCTGCCCGGCTTCAACAGTGCTGCCGCCTGTGCGCTTTCGTTAGGTCCGGCTATATTCACAAAGCACAGTGCGAGTGCTATGAGAAGCACTTTCCAATGTTTCATGAGACAACCACTCCTTTCGGATTCCCATTATAGGGGGAGGCTGGCTGGGGTTTCAACACGCACATATTGGAAAGAGGCCGTAAATCCTTGCCGTTCAAGGCTTTGCTCCAAAGGTGAGATGCCGGACTTTTTTCGCTTGATGCCCGACCAAGATGAGGTAAGGATGTATGCGGCGGATTTTTTTGATGATGGGCGAAGCGGCTTGGTGTGAAGACAGGAAACGATATTCGGAAAAATAATTGTTTTTCCAAAATATGGTCGTCATACGACAGGAAATGTACAATAAAGCCGAACGATTTACTTGATAAAATCTCAAATCTTATGTATTATTAAGATTAGATTAATAGCCAATACAGGTCAATTATTTGCTAGAAGGTGATCCTGTGTCCCTCGCAGACTCTAATGAGTACAAGAAGAAGCTATGTCATCTGTACAACGAAGTCTCCAAGGAGCTGTTCGGATTCGGCACTACGCTGCTGAAGGCATCGATTGACCAGAACATCATCACTTTTCTTGCCAGACACCGCCGATCTCCCCGGTCCACCGCTTTGGAAGGGGAAGCCCCGACATTGAAGCACGAAGTGGACTTTTATATGTCTTCTATTTACAAGAAGCGGATGCGGGAGAGGCTGGAGCAGGAATTCGGGCTGTCTATCGAAGCGGTGCTCAGGGACTATGATCCCTCGACGCAGTGGGCGATCACGAACATCATTCTTATCGACACTTCCAAGAAGCCGGGCGATTAAGCAGTGCCGCAGGCTGACGGATAACGTTTGAACTCAATAGCGTAACCGGCGTTTCTCTTTTGATCTATCTTAAGAGGAAACCATCGTTTGGCAACGGATGTCGCTTTATCATTGTTTACAATGAAAAGTGCTCTTGTTAGAAGTTTTTTATTCTACCAAGGGACACTTTTCTTTTTTTTGTAGAAAAAGCAATGATTCACGGGCGTCACTTGCCCAGGTATTTACCGGCGGCAGCGGTAGTCAACTATAGCAGCATGGCCGTACACCGGTATAGTTTCGCGGGGGACATGGAATTCTACTGGTAATCATTCACATCAAGAGGGGTTCAATGCTTTACAAAACATACTTAACCATTTACTCAGGAGGACGATGAAGATGAAGAAAAAAATGATGGGCGGCTTGCTTTCCCTATCTCTCGTAGGACTTGCACTCAGCGGCTGTGGAGCGGCTCCGGCGAAGGAGCAGGGCGGATCGGCAGCAACAACTCCGGCGCCGAAGGGAGAGCCGACACAGCTGGTCATTTCCACATGGGGCTTCTCGGACGACTTCTTCAAAAAAGAGGTGTATGCGCCTTTTGAGAAGGAGCATAACGTCAAGATCGTGCTGGAGATCGGCAACAATGCAGAGCGCCTCAACAAGGTGCGTCAAGGCAGCTCGAACGTCGACCTGATCTACTTGTCGGATTATTACGCGCAGCAGGCGATCGAAGCGGGGCTGTTCGAGAAAATCGACCGCAGCCGCATTCCGAACCTGAAAGATATTTATGATGTGGCCAAAGCGCCGCTTGGCGAAGACTACGGTCCTGCCTACACCATCGGTCAATTGGGAATTGCCTACAGCCCGAAAGCCGCAGGCAAAGATATCAAGTCCTGGAGCGACCTGTGGAGTCCGGAGCTTAGCAAGAAGCTGACGATCCCGAACATTACCTCGACGAGCGGTCCGATGATCCTGGATGCGGCGTCGACGGTAGCGGGCAGCACGTCCTTTGATGCGGATAAAGCTTTTGCCAAAATGAAGGAACTGAACAAAGGCGTCGTGAAATATTACGGCCAAACCTCCGAATTCGTCAACATGTTCGCTCAAGGCGAAATTGCGGCAGGGCCAATCATGGAAATGTACATGAAGGATCTGAAAGCGGCTGTGCCGGATGCGAAATTCGTATCGCCGTCTGAGGGCGGCTATGCCATCATGAACACGGTCAACGTGGTCAAAGGCAGCAAAAACAAGCAGCTGGCGGAAGATTTCATTAACTGGCACCTGAGCAAGGAAGTGCAGGAGAAATCCGCTAAGGCGAAGATCGACTCTCCGGTCAATACGACGCTTCAGCTGTCCGCAGAGGAATCCCAAGGCATCACGTACGGTAAAGACGTCGTCAGCAAGCTTCGCAAGCTGGATATGAAATTCGTCAACCAGAACCTCAAAGGCTGGATTGACCGTTGGAATAAAGAAGTAACCCAATAATTCGAGCTTAGAACGTTAGGCTACGCACGAGGACAAGGGCATATCGCACGCTAAACCGGCATGTGTCCTTGTTTTCTTTTTGAGTGGAGCTGGAGGAGGGGTGGACTGTGAATACAAAGAAAGTCATTCTCGATGTCGATACGGGGGTGGATGATGCGCTGGGTATTCTTCTGGCCGTGAAAAGCGGACGGATGGACATCCTTGGGATCACCACGGTGAACGGGAACGTCTCACTGGAGCAGGCAACGCTGAATACACGCAAAATATTGCAGCTGCTGAATGTGACTGACAGCATCCCTGTCGTTCCCGGCGCTGCGAAGCCGTTGATGCGGTCGTCATACTTCGAGCACCGGGTGCATGGGCAGGATGGGCTCGGCGGGGCGCTGCGCGACATGCCTGTTGCCGTGAAGCCGGCAGAGGGACATGCTGTCGATTTCATCATCGATCGGGTAAGCCGAGCGCCGGGCGAGGTAACGCTTGTGATGACGGGACCGCTGACCAATCTCGCGATCGCCGTGGTGAAATACCCGGAGCTTGTGCAGCAGGTGAAGGAAGTCATTTTCATGGGCGGTGTCGCGGGCAACTTCGGCAATGTGACACCGGTTGCTGAATATAACATGTACGTCGATCCGGAGGCGGCCAAGATTGTGCTGCACGCCGGCTTTCCGCTGCTGACGATGGTCGGGCTGGACGTCACGCGGCAGGCGCTTCTGGCGGATGAGCATATCCGCGAGCTCGGCGATACGCCGATCGGGCGTTATGTGGCGGAAAGCACGCAGGATTATATGAAGCGCTATTCCGAACGCAACGGCGTCCGTGCTTGTGCGCTGCATGATCCTCTCGCAGTGGGCGTCGCCCTGAGCAAGGAGCTGGTCACGACCCGGCATTACTACGTGGACGTGGAGACGAGAAGCGACCTGTGCGATGGGCAGACGGTATGCGACTTCCAGAGCCGGCTGGGCCAGAAGCCCAATGTCCAGGTGTGCATGGAAGTGGATGCCGGGGCTTTTCTCCGATTGTTTGTCGATACGCTGCGAGTATAGCCATCTTGAAAGGAACAGGAGAAACATGACATGAAAAGTAAGTATATCGCTTTGTTGCTGCTGCCGGGCTTGCTGTTCCTGGCGGCGTTCATGGTGATCCCGATCCTGCTGACGATAGGTTCGACCTTTTTCCAGGGCGGGCGGTTCACCCTTGAGGGCTATCTGCATTTTTTCAAAGATCCGTATTTCTTGAAAATATTGTTGACGACGCTGCGCGTCAGTCTCGTTACGACGATTTTGTGTATTGCCGTCGGGTTTCCCGTGTCGTATTACATTTCCAAGCAGGGGCCCCGGTTGAAGGGGATTTTGCTGGCGCTGGCGATCTTTCCGCTGCTGACCAGCTCGGTCGTCCGGTCGTTCAGCTGGATGATCATTCTTGGTAAAAAAGGGCTGCTCAACAACACGCTGCTCACGATCGGGCTCATTCGGGAGCCGATGGATATTTTGTACACGCCGACGGCGATGATGATTGGTCTTATTCATTTGTTTTTGCCGCTCATTATTATTACTTTGGTCGGTGTCATGGAGAATATCGACCCGGACCTCATTAAAGCTGCGGAAAGCCTGGGTGCGAGCAAGTTCAGCGCTTTTTGCAAAATCATCGTACCGCTCAGCGTGCCCGGTCTCATTATCGGGAGCATTCTGGTGTTTGTCGGCAGCCTGACGGCTTATACGACGCCGGCTTTGCTTGGAGGGAAGCAGAGGGTCATCTCCACCTTCCTGTACCAGAACGCCATTACACTGAATGATTGGTATTTGGCTTCGGTGATTGCGACGATTATGATCGTCATTACATTCGTCGTCATTGCGCTGATGAACAAACTGGCTGCGAAACTAAATCCGGGAGGGTAGAACGTATGCAGGAAAAAAATCGGGGATTAGGCCTGTTTACGCTTCTGGTCTATTTGTTTTTGCTGGGTCCGCTGCTGATTATTGCTGTTGCTTCCTTTGAACCGAGCAGCGTATTGAAATTTCCGCCGACAGGCTTTTCGTTGAAGTGGTACCACAACATTTTGGAAGTGACGATGTTTCTGAAGACGTTCAAGACGTCCATCGTCGTCTCGCTGATCGGCAATCTGCTGGCGCTCTTGATCGGCGTTCCGGCCGCTTACGCGCTGAGCCGCTTTCAATTCAAGGGCAAGGATGCGTTGAATGCGATCTTTATTTCTCCGGTGCTCATTCCCGGGATTGTGCTTGGCTTTACGATGCTCAGATACCTTATTGTCGCGTATCAGCTGCCGATCTATGCGGCGCTGCTGATCGGACACACCGTGATTATGCTGCCTTTCATTATCCGCGTGATCGCGTCGAGCCTGGCGAACTTCGATTTTGCCGTCGAGGAGGCGGCTTTGAGCTTGGGTGCAGGTCAGCTGGAAACGTTCTTCAAGGTGGTCCTGCCGAATATCAAATCGGGGATTATTGCAGCGGTGCTGATTGCGTTTCTGGAGTCGTTCAACAACGTGGACATTTCCGTCTTCATGACCGGACCGGGTGTCAGTACGCTGCCGATTCAAATGCTGACGTATGTCGAAAATCATTTTGATCCGACGATTGCCGGGATCTCGGTGCTGCTGATGATCTTCACGGGCATCTTCATGTTCATTATTGAACGGCTGATGGGATTGTCCTACTTTACCAAACGATAACGATAACGGAGGCTTTCGACATGGCATTGCTTACTTTGGAAAATATATCGGTTGCCTATGACCAGAACTATATATTGAAAGACTTCAACCTGAGCGTGGAAAAAGGAAGCCTGATCTCGCTGCTCGGTCCGAGCGGCTGCGGCAAAACAACGACGCTTCGCCTTATCGCCGGCTTCCTGGAGGCGAAGGACGGCCGCTTCGCGCTGAACGGCAAGGACTACACGCGGGTGCCGGTCAATAAACGGAACTTCGGCTTCGTGTTCCAAAGCTATGCGCTGTTCCCGCATTTGTCCGTGTACGATAATGTGGCGTTCGGCCTGCGTCTGCGCAAGGTGAACGACAAGGACATTGCGCTGCGTGTTGGCAAAATTCTGGAAACCGTCAGTCTCGCCGGCTTCGAGAAAAGGTTCCCGAAGGAGCTGTCCGGGGGTCAAAGACAGCGTGTTGCGATTGCCCGCGCGCTCGTTATCGAGCCGGATCTGCTGCTGTTTGACGAGCCGCTCAGCAATCTGGACGCGAACCTGCGCGTGAATATGCGGGTGGAAATCCGCCGTATCCAGCAGGAGCTGGGGATTACGACTGTTTACGTATCCCATGACCAAGAGGAATGCTTCTCTATCTCGGATCAGGTGGCAATCATGAATAAGGGGATCATCGAGCAGCTGGACCGCCCGTCTACCATCTTCAAATACCCGAAGACGGAATTCGTGGCGCGGTTTATCGGGTTCAACAATTTTATTGAGTTTGATCAAAGGCAGGAAAACGGCGCGGACATTGAGCTGAAGGTGAAGGATTATACCTTTTATGCAGCCAAGCATCCGGGGAAAGCGGAGCAAAGCGGCCGGAAGGGCGCGCTGCGTCCGGATGATCTGGTGATTGGCACGCCGCAGGAGCTGGAAACGGGACCGAACCGTCTGACAGGCCGCGTAAAGGTAAGCACCTTCCTCGGAAGAAGCTACCAGTATGTCGTTGAGACGGAGCTGGGGGATTTTACAGTGAACAAGGAAATGGAGCTGCCTTATGCAAGCGGGCAGGAAGTGCGTCTGTTGTTCCCTGCCGAAAAGCTGGTGCTTGTGGATTAAGGTGAGGTGCTGAACTTTGGCGCTAGCGTACTTGGGAGGTGCAGACATCATGCGCGTGGATTTATTAATCAAGCGGGTTCGCATTTATAACAGTTATTTCAAACGATTTACCGAAGGCAACGCAGCGATCCTTGATGGCAAGTTTTTGTATATCGGGGAGCGTGGGGAAGAAAGCTTCGAGGCGGCAGAGATGCTGGACGGGCAGGGCAGGTATTTGCTTCCCGGTCTGGTCGACATTCATCTGCACATTGAGAGTACGATGGTGACGCCGGCGACGTTCTCGCACGGACTGATTCAGAACGGCGTGACGACGATCGTGCCGGAGCCGCATGAGATGGCCAACGTGTTCGGGTTGGACGGAGTGAAGCAGATGATTCAGGCGAGCCGGGATTGCGTAGCGGATATGTTCTACGCGATTCCAAGCTCGGTGCCTGCGACATCGATGGAAACGACCGGAGGCTCGATCGAGATTGAGGATTTGGATGAGCTGCTCCGGACCGAGCGCATCCAATGCCTCGGCGAAATTATGAACTACGTGGACGTAATCACAGACCCGGATTGTAAGACGAATCGGATTTTGCGGCACATTCAGGAGCATTACCCGCATCTCATTATTGAGGGTCATGTGCCGAAGCTGCTCGACCTCGATTTGCATCGTATCATCTATAGCGGCGTCGATTCAGATCATACGCATCAATCGATCGAAGGAATGGAAGCGCGGATCGCAGCGGGTATGTTCATTGAGATTCAGGAGAAGTCCATGACGCCGGAGGTCATGAAGTATTTAATCGAGCAGGACGTGTCGGAGCATTTCTGCTTTGTGACCGACGATGTGATGGCCGATTCGTTTCAGCGCCGCGGGCATCTCAATCATATCGTTCGCAAGGCCATATCGATGGGGATGGCGCCGGAGCAAGCGATTTATGCGTCGACGTTCACGCCCGCCCGCCGGATGCGGATGTATGACCGCGGCGTCATTGCCCCTGGCAAAATCGCCGACTTCCTGCTTGTGTCCGAGCTGGAGCAGCTGGCGATCGATCAGGTGTATAAGCAAGGGCGTAAGGTATACGATACGGCCGAGTCTTATGAGCCGGCCGTGAGCCAAGGGGCGTTCCCGGCGCATTATTATGAGAGCGTGAAGCTGCCGCTTCTGACAGAGGCGGACTTCAACGTAGCCGTCGAAGCGGAGGATGGGCGCCATGCTGCCCGCGTCATGCTGGTGAAGGACGGCTCGACCTTCACGGAGGAGCATCACGCCGACGTGGAGGTGCAGGGCGGACAGTTGCGCTGGCAGGACAGCGGCTTCGGCCTGATCGCGACGTTCGAGCGCTACGGCAAAGGCGGCAGCCGCGCCTACGGCTTGATCGGCGGCGATACGATCCAGCGGGGAGCGGTGGCGACGACGTATTCGCACGACAACCACAACCTGCTCGTTGTGGGGCATAGTGCCGCCGATATGCAGCTCGCCGCCAATGAGGTGATCAAGCACCAAGGCGGGTTTTGCGTGGTGGAGGATGGCAAGATCCTCGCCTTTCTGCACCTGCCGGTTGGCGGTATCCTGACCGAGGCGCCGCTCTCGGAGACGGCAGCTGTGGTTGAACAGCTGTGCCAGGCGATGTTCTCGCTCGGCTACAAGCACTACAACCCGATCATGTCGATCAGCACCCATTCGCTGCCGGTCAGTCCGGCGTTGAAGATTACCGATCATGGCCTCATCCTGGTGAATGAGGGCCGGGTTGTGCCGTTGCTGGTTTAAGAGGTTTATGCGTTCGGAAGCCGTGAGCTGGATGCAGCGGATGAAGAATGAGTAAGGTCGTGCCTTGCGCCGGAACCATGGTTCCGGCGGAGGGTGCGGCCTTTTTTTGTTTAGGGCGAGGGCGGTGATACCGCCAGCTCGATGGCCCTTACCCCGCCGGGATAACTCAAGGTTAAATGGAAATCAAACTACTTTCTAAGGATAAGAGGACCGTTTTTGAGACAACCCGTGATACTTCTGTTATTCATGCACACAATATGGATGAAACGATGCCCCTCCTACAAATTGACAACGTTCAATGCTAATGCATATAATTATATTACTAAATAATTAGTTAACCTATATATTAGTTGACCTATGTAAAATGGGAGGTGGATTGGATGGGAGGAGACATGAACCCTGCAGCACAGGAGCTGATGCGGGCTTTCCGGCAGTTTGGCCGGGCTTCCTGGCAGCACAGGTCGGTAGACGGGATGAAATCCAGCGAAATGATGACTTTATTTTGCATCAGAAGACATATGAAGCCTGACAGCTCGGGGATGAAGGTGTCTGAGATCAGCGGCCTGCTGCAGGTGACTTCCCCGACGGTGACGCAGATGATCAATAGCATGGAGGAGCAGGGCTTGGTGGAGCGGGCGATGGACCCGTCCGACCGTCGGGCGGTCCGCGTCAAGCTGACGGACAAAGGGGAACAGCTTGCAGCCAAAATGTCGGAAACGATGTCGGCATCGTTTAATGGGTTGGTGGAGCATCTCGGTGAGGAGCAAAGCCGCCAGCTGGCGGTGCTGCTGAATAAGGCGTGCGAATATTACGATGGGAACCCGCTGAAACCGAAAGATGCTTCCGGATCGAACGGAGGTGGCGAGGAATGAAAAAGCTGTTCGCCTTCCTCAAGCCTTACCGGCTGCCGATCGGCTTCGTGCTGGCGCTTGTATTTTTGCAGTCGCTGTCGGATTTATATTTGCCGACCTTGATGTCGGACATTGTTGACCACGGGATTGTACAGGGGGATACGTCGTACATTTTTAAAATCGGCGGCTTTATGCTGCTCGTCGCTGCGGCCGGCGGGCTGTGCTCCATTGCGGCAAGCTATTTTTCCGCGAAGGTAGCGGCAGGCTTCGGCAAGCTGCTGCGCGGCAAAGTGTTCACCCACGTGGAAAATTTCTCGCTGCAGGAGTTCGATAAGCTTGGTACGGCATCGCTGATTACCCGGACAACGAATGATATTACCCAGGTGCAGCAGGTACTGACGATGATGATGCGGATGATGGTCAGTGCGCCAATGATGTGTATCGGAGGAATTATTATGGCGGTTTCCAAGGACGCCAAGCTATCCCTTGTCATCGTTGCGGTCATCCCGGTGCTGGCTGCGGCTATCTTCCTTATTGCGCGCCAGGGTATGCCGTTGTTCAAAGCGCAGCAAAAGAAGCTGGACCATCTCAATCTGGTCCTCCGGGAAGGATTGACCGGCATTCGCGTCATCCGTTCCTTTAACCGGATCGAGCACGAGCAGACGCGTTTCCGCGCGGCCAATCGCGATCTGACCGATACGGCGACCAAAGTCAACCGCATCATGGCAGCGATGATGCCTGTGATGATGCTCGTCATGAATTTGGCCTCCGTCGCAATCGTTTGGTTCGGGGGCATTCGCATCGACGGAGGGCATATGCAGGTCGGGGATTTGATGGCTTTTTTGCAATATGCGATGCAGATCATGTTTTCCCTGATTATGGTATCGATGATGTTCGTTATGATCCCGCGCGCATCCGTATCGGCGGCCCGAATTAATGAAGTGCTGGATATGGTCCCGGATATGAAGGATGGGGACCGTGCTCATGCCGAACAGGCGCAGCTTCACAAGGGATATGTGGAGTTTCAGGACGTGGCCTTCAGCTACCCGGGGGCGGAAAAACCAGCCCTATCCGGCATTTCCTTTCATGCCCGACCGGGGGAGACGACGGCGATCATTGGAGGCACGGGATCGGGGAAAACGACGCTGATCAGTCTCATTCCACGGTTTTATGATGTAGACCAGGGGCGTATTTTGGTCGATGGGGTTGATGTGCGGGAGCTTCCCCAGGCTGATCTTCGTTCCAAGATCGGCTTCGTGCCCCAGAAGGCGGTTTTGTTCACCGGAACGATTGCGGATAATATCCGATACGGCAAAGAGGGCGCCACGATGGATGAAATCAAGCATGCCGCAGAGACCGCGCAAGCGAGCGGCTTTATCGGTGAGATGAAAGATGGCTACGATTCCGTTATCGCCCAAGGCGGCACGAATGTATCCGGAGGGCAGAAGCAGCGGCTGTCCATCGCTCGCGCGTTGGTGAGGAGGCCGGAAATTTATGTGTTCGACGACAGCTTCTCCGCGCTGGACTTCAAGACGGACGCTTTGCTCCGCGCTGCTTTGAAGCGGGAGACCGGCGAGGCGACAGTACTGATCGTGGCGCAAAGGGTCACGACCGTGATGGACGCAGACCGGATTATTGTGTTGGAGGACGGGGAGATCGCCGGTATGGGTACCCATAGGGAGCTGATGAACATCTGTGCGGTATACCGCGAGATTGTTTCCTCGCAGTTGTCGGAGACAGCGCTGCGGGAAGCGATGGGAGCGGAGGAGGCTGACAGCGGGAACGGTGAAGGAAGCCTCTCCGATGCGGGAGGATCAGCGCAGCAGACGGAAGCTGGTTTCACCCTGCGAAATTCAGCGGATGCTTCCGAAGCCGGTTTCGTTTCGCGAAACGCTAAGGAGGGAACGTCATGAGCGAGCAAAGAAGAGGACCGGGAGGCTTTGGCGGCGGTCCCGGCGGTCCTGGCGGCAGGCATGGAGGTCCTGCCATAGGGATGCCGGTCCAGAAAGCCAAAGACTTCAAGGGGACGCTCCGCAGGCTGGCGGGTTACCTCAAGCCGCATCGTTATGCGCTGCTGACCGTGCTGGCTGCGGCGATACTCAGCACCATCTTCAGCACGGTCAGCCCGAAAATTCTCGGCAAGGCCACAACGAAGCTGTTCGAGGGTCTGATGCTGAAGGTGAAGGGCGTACCGGGCGCCGAGGTGGACTTCGGTTATATCGGGAACATTCTGCTCATCCTTATTGTGCTCTACATGGTGAGCTCCATCTTCAGCTACATCCAGCAATATATTATGGCGGGCATCGCGCAGCGAACAGTATCGGACCTGCGTAACGAGGTGAACGGGAAGCTGTCCCGGCTGCCGTTGAAATTTTTCGATTCCCGTACGAATGGGGAAATCCTGAGCCGCGTCGTCAATGACGTAGACAATATCAGCAGCACGCTGCAGCAAAGCTTGACGCAGCTGATCACTTCGCTCGTCACGGTCGTCGGGGTGATCGTGATGATGCTGACGATCAGTCCGATCCTGACGTTGATCGTCGTCTTGACGCTGCCGCTCAGCCTGATGGTGACCAAAGGTGTCGCTTCGCGGTCCCAGAAGCATTTCATGGGGCAGCAAAAATCGCTCGGCGAGCTGAATGGGCACGTCGAGGAAATGTACACCGGACACCGGATCGTGAAGGCGTTTGGCCGCGAAGCCAAGTCCGTCGATACGTTCAACGAGATTAATGAGAGGCTGTATCAATCCGGCTGGAAGGCGCAGTTTATTTCGGGGATTATTATGCCGCTCATGAGCTTTGTGAGCAATATCGGTTATGTGCTCGTCAGTGTAGTCGGGGGCATTCTGGTGACGAAGCGTTCGATTGAGATTGGTGATATCCAGGCGTTCATCCAGTACACGAGACAGTTTTCGATGCCGATTACGCAGCTGGCCAATATTGCGAATATTATTCAATCGACCATTGCTTCCGCAGAACGGGTGTTTGAGCTACTTGATGAGCAGGAGGAAGCGGCCGAGACGGCCCATCCTCAGGTGATTCAGCGGGCGCGGGGCGAAGTGCGGTTCCAGGACGTCCGCTTCGGCTACAAGGAGGATGAGCTGCTCATCGACAGGATGAATATCGATGTGGCATCCGGGCAGACGATAGCTATCGTAGGTCCGACAGGGGCAGGGAAAACAACGCTCATTAACCTGCTGATGCGCTTCTACGAGCTGAATGACGGCCGGATCACGATCGACGGCACGGACATTACCGAGCTGCAGCGGGGCAGACTCCGCAGTCTGTTCGGTATGGTGCTGCAGGACACCTGGCTCTTTAACGGTACGATTCGTGACAACATCGCATACGGGCGCGAAGGGGCGACCGAAGAAGATGTGATTCGCGCGGCCCAGGCGGCGCATGCAGATCATTTTATCCGAACGCTCCCCGAAGGCTATGATACGGTCCTGAATGAAGAGGCATCGAATATATCCCAGGGCCAGAAGCAGCTGCTGACGATTGCCCGCGCGATCCTCGCCGATCCGTCCATTCTTATTCTGGATGAAGCGACGAGCAGCGTCGATACCCGGACCGAGGTGTTTATCCAGAGGGCGATGAATGAGTTGATGAAAGGCAGAACGAGCTTTGTGATCGCGCACAGGCTTTCTACGATTCGGGATGCCGATATGATCCTTGTAATGAATAAAGGCACGGTCATCGAGAAAGGGACCCACGAGGAGCTTCTGGCTCAAGGCGGCTTCTATGCCGATTTATATAACAGTCAATTTATGGGGAAAACTACTCAAAAAGACGTCGGTTAACATCACGGAGGGGTTTATGGCGGAAGGGAAAGCGCATAGAAGAATAACGGTGATCGGGTTTCTGCAGCGGTTTATTTTTATTACGATCGGAGCTGTGATGATGGGGCTGGCGCTGGAAGTATTTCTGGTGCCCAACCAGGTCATCGACGGAGGCATTGCCGGACTCTCGATCATTATTTCGGAGGTAACGGGGTTGCCTCTAGGTCTGTTTATTTTCGTCCTGAATGTGCCGTTCCTGCTGCTCGGCTACAAGCAAATCGGCAAAACGTTCGCGATCTCCACTTTATACGGGATTGCGGTCATGTCCATTACGACCTCCTGGCTGCACCATGTCGATGCGTTCACGAACGAGAAGCTGCTGGCCGTATTGTTCGGAGGGGTCATCCTGGGAGCGGGCGTCGGGCTTGTAATGCGCTTTGGCGGCTCGCTTGACGGGACGGAGATTGTCGCTATCCTCATCTCCAAAAAAACGAAAATTCCCGTCGGGCAAATTATTATGTTCATTAACGTCTTTATTTTTATTGTGGCGGGCTTTGTGTTTGGCTGGGATTCGGCGATGTATTCCATCTTTACGTATTACATTGCGTTCAAGCTGATTGATATCGTGGTCGAGGGCTTGAATGAATCCAAGTCGGTGACGATCATCTCCAACGATTATGAGGAAATATCGGAAGCGATTATGGACCGGCTGGGGCGCAACACGACGTTTATTTATGCCAAGGGCGGGTACAAGAAAGAAGACATTCAGATGATCTACTGTGTCGTTACACGTCTTGAGGTGGCGAAGCTGCGCAGCATCGTCCAGGAAATTGACCGCAGGGCGTTCATTGCGATAGAGCATGTGTCGGATGTGATGGGCGGTAATTTTGATAAAGCGGATATCCATTAACGATGCCGGCAGGCTGCAAAAAAGGGGCGGTTCTGGGTGCACGGATGTGCCCGGAACCGCTTTTGCTCGCTTGAATTGCACATCAGCCTGAATGGACACAGCCCCAGCAGCCGCCCGGATGCTTGATGGCATGAAAAAACAGCTCTCCTGCAGCAAGGTTGCGGAGGCAGAGCTGTTTTTTGTGTGATAGTGCAGCGCACCTTGCCGGCGTTACAGCTTGATGACCTTGCCGTCAAAGGCTGCTTGCGGCTCCTTCTGCGGAGCTGGGGCTTCCTGCGCTTTTGTTTTTTTGCTATGCGTGAAATACAGCATCATCCCTGTGAAAAGCACGCCCCCGACGAAATTGCCGAGCAGTACGGGGATTTGATTCCACAGCCACCAGCCTCCGAAGGAGACGTTGGCTCCATACAGCATGCCGGCCGGAATGACGAACATGTTGACCACCGCGTGCTCGAAGCCTTGGGCGAAGAAGGTCAGGATCGGCAGCCACATTGCGATAATTTTCCCTGTGGTGGACTGCGAGGTCATGGCCATGACGGCGCCTAGCGTCACCATCCAGTTGCACAGAATCGCCTTGATAAATACAGCGAGCAGACCGTCCGTGCCGAGGGCCGCATAGCCGTTCGTTTTGGTTTCGGCCGCTTTGATGATCGTTTGCACGATCGCGTTGCTCGTGTGCCCGAAGTTGGTTACCGCGGCATAAAAGAGCGCTGCATAAGCGACCGAGCCGATCAGATGACCGAGAATGACCCAGGCGAATTGGCGCAGCATCCGGCTTGGCGTCGTTCGCTTGCTGAGCACAGCCAGAGGAATGAGCGCGAAGCTGCCGGTGACCAGCTCGAGTCCGAGCAGAATAATCATGACGAAGCCGACGGGGAACACAAGGGCGCCGACCAGTCCCGTGTTCGTCTGGGCTGTAGCGGTAAATGCCAGCGTGGTCGCGAAGGCCAGGATGGCGCCTCCCAAAAATCCGCGAATGAGCATATCCTTCACCGATTGATTCGCTTTATTCTCTCCGGCTTGAATCATCTGCTCAACGACTTGCTCGGGTTTAATGTAGTCCATAAATGCTCTGCTCCTTTCATCAGGCCGCCTCGGGCCCGTGTGTGCGCACTTGTGGAGGGTGTGAAAAAAGAAACGGGAAAGCCCGGCCTTTTAGGAGGCCAAGCTGTTTCCTTTTTCCATCAGTAAAACGACGTTGCCTTGCTCATCTACATTCACGGTAAAATGCTGTACACAGCCCTCGTCGGGCGCTTGAACGAGGCCGTCGTTCAGGTCGATCTTCCAATCGTGCAGCGGGCAATACACATGGTGATCAACAACCTGTCTCTTATACCCATCTGACGCTTCG
>NZ_NMQW01000054.1 GCF_002234615.1 Paenibacillus rigui
CCCTTAGTACCGTTGGGTTGGAGATGTGTATTAGGGACAGGAGTTAGGGTTAGATTGGCGTTGAATACTGATTTTTTCGGAGGTCTCCCTTGCGGCGTTCCTAAGTCTGATCGTCGAACCGTTCCTTCTTCCATGACTCCCGCCTTCAGCCACTTCCGTACCAGCTTCAAGATACGTCTGTCACTGATTCGCATTTCCACCAGCTTCATGAGCTTCTCTTGATTGATGTTGTCGAAGTAACCTTGGATGTCGACGTCGACCACCCAATTGCCTTTGCGGTTGCATGCTTTTCGGATTCGGTCCAGCGCTTGCTTAGCACTTCGCTTCGGTCTGAATCCAAACGAGGATTCTTGAAAATCCGCTTCAAAGATTGGTTCCATTACCATTTTCGTCGCCATCTGTATGACCCGGTCCCGGATTGTAGGTATGCCTAGCGGCCTTGGCTTTCCATCTATCTTTGGAATGTAATGTCGTCTTACTGGCTGAGGGTGATACTTGCCTTCTTTGAGGATTCGATGGCATTCGTGCAGGAAGATGTACTCCCCTTGCTTTTCGATGTCCGCAAGGGTCTCCCCGTCGATTCCAGCCGACCCTTTGTTGGCTCGTACTCTCCTCCACGCTTCCCACAGGATGTCCATCCGGTAGACCTTGTCATAGAGCGCATGGAATCTACGCTTCTTGTTATCCTTGGCCGCATGACCTAGCTTCTCTTGGAGTTGTTGAATGTTTTCCTTTGGTGTCGTTAGCCTCTTGGCATTCACTGACTCGTACCTCCTTAAGAAACATGAACAAAGCAGGGCTCCTTCCCTCCCGCAGGTTGTGTTGTCCTACGTTCCTCGGTAGTATGAGCCCCTCGGACTCCCTTCCCGCAGGCTCTTCACTTCACCTCTCGGGCTTATAGAGCGCCTATTTACGGGGTTTCGAAAAAAAAA
>NZ_NMQW01000055.1 GCF_002234615.1 Paenibacillus rigui
CCACCGCTCTCATCTGCCACCTCTTTATTCGTCGGCAGCGTAAAGTGGTTATAAAAGACAGATTTACGGGGTTTCGAAAAAAAAAAAAATCCCGTGCGGGGGAGGGTCTCCCCAGTTCACTGCATCCTCTTTCATACCATGCCGATCCCCTTACGCCGGAGGATTCTTCGCTGCCGCTCCAAGTTCTTAACAGCTTCCGTGGTCTTCACCCAAATAGACGGGGTTCGACTTCCTCTTCCCCCTCTTGCGAGGCCTTTTTGACGACGCGGCAGGATTCACTTCATGTTACGGCCTGGTATCTTGCTCGCCCTGTCTCTGACAGGTACTTTCGTCGACGCGCTTCTACGCACAGATTTCGCCGTACGCAGGCATCCTAGCTACGCGGGGCCTTGGCCCCTCCCGCGACCGGATTTTCACCGGCTAGAAGATGCGTGCCTCTGGGCACGCTCAATCAAAAAAAGGATGTGGGCTTTTATCGAAGCCCGCATCCTTCCAACTTTTACTGCACCAGCACAATCTTGCTTTCTTCGTCCTGGTCCAGCTCATATATTTCCTTCTCAATTTCCTCCATCGTTTCGAACTTAGGGAAAACCTTGATTGGGATGCTGTTGTCCGGGAACACCTCGGAAACCCCTTGAATGACAATTCGCGTGACCGGGTTTTTGATTTTGCAAATCGAGAACGTCGTCTTTTTCTTGCCGAAAAAGTAATACTCGTACTCCTTCACCGTCTCCAAATCGGGATTCTCTGTTACCGTTTTATAACGTTCTGTTGTAGATACCAAAATATATTCGCTCATGATCATACCCTCCAGCTCCATATTTAGTAAAAACGCAGCTTCCTCGACACAGCAGGTGCATTCCTCATTCGAAACGAACGATCAGCTCCACTTCCACTGCAGCTCCTCCCGGCAAAGAGGCAACGCCGATGGCGGACCGGGCATGAACGCCTTTGTCGCCGAATACCTCGACAAGCAGATCGGAAGCACCATTCAGCACGGAAGGTAGCTCATAAAAATCCGGGGCTGCTTGGATAAAGCCTTCCATCTTGACGATACTGACTACACGGTCCAGATCTCCTAGCGCCGTTTTGAGCGTGCCCAGATGATTAATGATGCATTGTCGGGCCGCCTTATAGCCTTCTTCCTTCGTGAGATCCTGACCGACCTTCCCTTTATACTGGAGCACACCTTCCCGCTTCGGGGTCACACCGCTCAAGTACATGATGGGCGGAGCCATTGTGTACGGCACATAATTGCCGCTTGGCTTCGGCAGGGCTTCCAATGCAATGTTCAGTTCCTTCAGCTTTGCTTCGGCTTGTCCGTGTCGTATCAACAAAGGAATCTCCTCCAAGCTTTATTCCTGACAGAGCTCGATATCTTCCGTAATATATAACTGGCATGCCAAGCGGTATCCTTCGTTCAGCTTCTCGCCGAGCATTTTACTTTCCTTCCAATTCGGTTCCGGGAGCGAATCGCCGCCGGAGACGACCTTCACCATGCATTTCGTACACTTACCCATGCCGCAGCCATACTTCAGATGGGGAAATTTTTTGATTCCGGCTAAAACGACCAAGTTGCTGTTTGAACCGACTTCCTGCTCATACACCTGACCGTTCTGTTGTAATTTCACATTAGGCATTCAAAACACCTCCATCTGCGGCATTCGATAGCTTCGTTTCTTGCCGTTTATTCTTTTTCCAATGCTTCCATGTACGCTTTTTTAGAATTTTCCAAATGAATTTTGGTTAAACTCTCCACAAGATCGGCTTCGCCGTTGCATACGGCTTGAGCCAGGGCTCTGTGCTCCTCCATGGCTTTGCGCTGCCGGCCCGGAAGCTCATAGCCCAGCTGTACGAAGGCGCGGATATAGTCGGACAGCCCGTCAAGCATTTGGGTTAACCGGGGGCTTTGCGCCGCGTCGAAGATAATGTCGTTAATATGAAAATGGACGTTTTTGTTCGCTTCATCCACATCCGGCTTGGCAAGAGCCAGGTCAATTTCCTGGATGATCCGTTTCAGCTCTTCCCGGTGCGCCTGGGTTGCTTTTTGCGCGGCCATCTTCATCGCCAAACTTTCCAATGAAGCCAAAATCGTAAAAATTTCAATAATTTCCTCGGGGGAAAGCTTGGAGACGACGACGCCTTTGCGCGGCAGCGTTTTGACGAAGCCTTGGGATTCCAAACGGAACAAGGCTTCCCTGATCGGCGTGCGGCTGACGTTCAACTGATCGGCAAGCTCCCTTTCGATAATGCGTTCGCCTGACTTATACATGCCTGATACGATGGCTTGCTTGATATATTGGTACACTTTATCGCGGATTGGGCTTAATTCTTCATCTTTCCATATAACCGGTGTGTCTGGCATCTGGTATACCTCCGAATGATGTTTTCCTTAGTTTAAACGATTGGATGTCTTGTTTACAACATTCATTTCGAAGGTATGCCTTGGGCTGCGGCAAAGCATCAGCCAAGCAGCTCGGCCGTTATCCTTCCCTTTGAAGGGTTATCAGCTGAGGAAAAAAGCCCCGTATACCAATGCGCTTGCCACAACAATTCCAGGATGAATCTTGAATTTTTCCAGCGCGATCAGGCTTAGAGCCGTTAGTGCTGCCGTCTGCCATAGACCTGCCGATGCATAGGCGCTTGCGAAAAACTGAAATGCCAGCGTCCCGAGCAGCACAGCTACGATCGGTCTGACGATTTGTGTCATGGCCATGACCTGCGGGGACGCTTTGAACAAGTGCAGAAACTTGTACAGGATCACCATGGCGATGGCCGTCGGAGCTATCGTAGCCAGGAGGGCGACGATTGCTCCCGGAGCTCCAGCCACCTGATAGCCGATATAGCCTGCAAGCTTGGTTGCAATCGGACTGGGCAGCGCGTTCCCCAGCGCCAATACGTCGCCGAACTGCTCCAGCGTCATCCAGCCGAAATGATCGACGACCTCCGCCTGCAGCAGGGGGATGATCGGAGGACCGCCGCCGTAGCCCAATATATTCGGAACGAAAAAGGCCCAAAACAGATACAGTAGCGTCATGCTGAAAAACCCCTATCCGGCGAATCGGCCTGCTGTTTTTTCCTTTTTTTGAATAAATACGTTGATTCGATAAAGGCATAAGCCAATGCAATGCCGATCAGCAGTCCCGGATTCACATTGAACAGCGCCAAAGCAATGACAGATACGAACGTCCAGGCAATCGTTCTGCTTTTGACCCAGCTTTTCCACGATTTCAGGAAAAACTCATAGGCCATTACCGCCATCATCACTCCGATGACAGGCTGAACGCCGTGTGTCATGCCCCCTACGATCCCGGAATCCTTCAGCTTGTAGATGAGGCCGAGCAGCAATATCATGGCAACGAGTACCGGGATGACCAACGCCGTAATTGCGATTGCAGCGCCAAGTGCCCCTTTGACTTTATAGCCGATGTAGCCGGCCATTTTCGTTGCGATAGGCCCCGGCAGAGCGTTTCCCATCGCAAGCACATCCGCAAATTCCTCATCGGTCATCCAGCCGTATTTTTGTACGGCTTCCGCATGGACCAGAGGAATCATCGTAGGCCCCCCGCCATAGCCGAGGACACCGATCCGAAAAAAACCGAGGAACAGATCCCTGTATTCCATCTTCCCTCTCCACCTAACTATGGTTGACTAGCCAGAAGCCTACTCATGCCTATTCCAGGAGAAGAAGCACATTCGTGGTGCACTGTGCTGCGTAGTTCGCCCGTGGGCGGATGGTTGATAGCATCGCTGCCCGCCGCATTCCCCCATCTATCCCACTGGTCCTTCATAGGCAATAGGTTTGAAGCATGCCGGCCTTATTTCTTGATGTCAGCTTGAGTCACAACCTCATAATCCGGGCCTAGATGCAACTGCAGCGCCTTCAAGGCAGCCGTACCTACGGCGGTATCCTGCTCCCCGTTGCCTCCGCTGACACCAACGCCGCCAACAACCTCGCCGTTCACGACAATCGGGAATCCGCCGACGAAGATGGCGAACTTCCCGGGAAGCATCGCATGAATCCCGAACGCTTCTCCTGTTGTTGATGCAGGACCTCCCGGCTGGTTGAACAAATGCGTCGAGCGCTTATGACCGCTTGCCGTAAAGGCTTTGGCAATGGCGATCTCAGGGCCGGTAATGCGCCCGCCGTTCATGCGCTCCAGAGCGATCACATAACCGCCGTCATCTACGATACAGATCGACTCCAGCGCCTTCACTTCCTCCGCAGCCGCTTTGGCCGCTTCGAGCATCACCTTGGCTTCTTCCAGCTCCAATTTCAAAACAGATTTCATAAGGAATTCGTGCCTCCATTCCAAGCTATATTTACACGCCGTGGTAGACGCTTTTGATTTGCGTATAAAATTCGAGCGCTCCCCGTCCGGACTCGCGGTACGTTGCCGTACTCGACATCTTGACGCCGCCGAACGGAACATTAGGCGCATTGCCTGTTGTCGGCCGATTGACCTTGACTACGCCGGATTGAATGCCGCTAATGAACCGCTGGATACGTTTGGCATCCGTGGTGCAGATCGAGGCCGACAAACCGAATTCTACCTCGTTGGCAATCTGCATCGCCTGCTCGAAGGAGGTTACCCGGATAACGGAGATGACCGGTCCGAAAATTTCCTCTTGCGCAATCCTCATCTGCGGTGCAACGTTCGTGAAGATAGCCGGTCTTACAAAATAACCGTTCGCATATTCCCCCTCGGTCAAATGCTCTCCGCCGAATACCAGCTCCGCTCCTTCGGCTTGGCCGATCTCCACGTAGTCCAGTACGTTTTTCAGCTGGCTTGCATTGGCAAGCGGTCCCACCTCGATGCCTTTTTGAAGTCCGCTGCCTACGGTCAACTGCTTCGTCTTGGCAATGAGGGCTTCCACGAACGCATCATGTACAGCTTCCATCACGATGACACGGCTCGTGCCGGTGCAGGCCTGCCCTGTCAGCTCAAAGCCGCCTTTGATCGCGAGCTCCGCCGCTTGCTCGACATCCGCGTCCTCCATGACCAGCAGCGGATTTTTGCCGCCAAGCTCAAGCTGAACGCGAGTGGACAAACGGACGGAGCGGTTAATCGATTCCCCCGCTCCCGTTGATCCGGTGAACGTCACCGCTTTGACCGCCGGGTGCGTAACGAGCGGCTTGGCCGTCTTGGAAGCGGAGCCGGTAACGAAGTTAAGTACCCCTGCCGGCAGTCCGGCATTGTGGAGCGCTTCTACCAAGCGAAGTGCGATCAACGGCGTATCCGACGCCGGCTTGAATACAACGGTATTGCCGGTAACTAACGCCGGTACAATCTTGCGAACCGGAATCGAGATCGGGAAGTTCCAAGGCGTGATGACGGTCACGACGCCCAATGGTTCTTTTCTGGTGTAGACGAAGGTGGTCGGGTCCTCCGAAGGAAGTGTCTCGCCTGCAATGTTCATCCCCTCGGATGCGTAGTAGCGCAGCGTCTGGGCCGAGCGCTTCACTTCCATCCGGCTGCTCGCGAGCGTCTTGCCTTCTTCGCGGGTCAGCTCCTGTGCGTATTGCTCAAGGCCTGCTTCCAGCAGGTCCGCCGCTTTGTACAGGATGTCCGCCCGTTTGCTCGGAGCGGTGTTCTTCCAGGTTTCGAACGCCCGCTCTGCGGCTTCAATCGCCTGGATAACATCCTCTTCCGATGAAGCTTGAAACCGTCCGACCACTTCATCGGCCTGCGCCGGATTCGTGCTGTCGAAGGTAGCGCCGCTTGCAGCTTCCAGCCATTCGCCGTTGATTAAGTTTTTATAGGTTTGTACTGCCGTTTCGATTGCCATGGGAATCCCCTTTCTCAGAGTAGATCGGGCGTATTCAAAAAGCCGGAATCGCTAGCTTTGAAGACGTTCAGTTTCATTCAAAAATGTGCCGGCTGCGGGAAAGGGATGTGTCTCCGGTCGCTGTTGAAACCGTAAATTAGGATTAGAATTAATGGTGAATTTACGATCTCAAAGGCGAACGTTTCACTCCTACGACACATCCCTTTCCCTCCGCTCAGCATTTTACGCGTGATTCGAAAATTCACGATCACAAAGGCGACACTATTCAGACTTTTCGAATACGTATTATAGTTTTAAAAGAAAACCCGAGAAGCGGTTATTCATTCTCGGGTATCTTAATCATTCAACATTCGATCGTTCGGTGAATACTTGAGCGGAGCGGGCGCAATCGTTCTGCAGAAGCGCTAGCGGTCGCCTTTGTCCCCCGAATTTCAACCGCACTGCGGTGTAATTCAAGAAATCCGGGGACAACAGCGACCGGAAGAATGATCGTCCGCGCAGCGTCCTTCTATTCACCGAACGACTCGAACTACTTCTCCAGTAAAAACTCGCGGGAAATGCCAGCCAGATACATTCTGCGCATTTTCGTAGCTTCTTCTACGATTTGAATGCAGCGCTGTTGATCCTCCGGCGTTCTTGCATATTCCAGCACGATTTGATAACCGCGTTCGCCGTGAATTTCATCGGATACGATGTGAAGGTCGAAGAACTCCACTTCCTCATCGGTAAAGCCGTATTTCTCGCGAAGCGTTGGCGTTTGTCTGCGGTAAATAGCAGGCACTTGGGATTCCAAGCCTACGACCAATGCAGCCGTTGCGAACAAGAAGTTTTCTTTGAACGCCATCCGGTAGCACCAGGATTGCAGGCCGATCGTCTCAGGAAGCAGATCCTTCATCGATTCCACACGCTCACGGGTGGTACCGCAAGCTTCACCGAAGCGAATCAGCAGATCCGTGTGGCGGTCGCCGCCGAGCTCCTCTTCCCACATGTTTTGCAGCAGGAAGTCCCTTGCGTCCTCGTGCGGACAGTTGGCATAAATATAAGCTAAGTATTCGGCGAAAGGGCCAACATAAGCATAATGCTGCTCAACCCATCTTGCGAAATGTTCCTTCTTCAATTCGCCGTTCGCCCACATAGTCGTGAAAGGCGCTTTGGCAACGGCATTCCCCTCAATAGCTTGCTCTAGAGCGTGGCGGAATTCCTCTTTGTTCATCAAACGGGATTGGGTTAATGTCATTACAAAACTCTCCTCTCATAATGGTAAAAATGTAGGATAAGTAAGTTTAAAACTTGCGTCGGCGATTCGGAGCCAGGTCCGAACCTGCTTCGTCTTTCTTTTTTTGGTTTATGGTATATTGTATACCAAAAACCTTATGGCCTTATTATTGCTTACCTGGGCTCATCTGTCAACCCACTTTTTTCAGAACGAGTAAAAGCAGCATCGACATAAGTAAGTAAGCGATCGTAAACGGTGCATTCCAGTTTGAAATACGGAATGAGCTCTGTCCTGTCAAAGCGGACATCATTCCGGCGGTCGCATTATAAGGCCCCATCAAAAAGGCGGTTGCCGCCCCGGTCAGCATAGCAATAGCCGTCAGCTGCACGGAAATGCCCAAGGCCTGCGGGTTCAGCGACTCAGCCGCTAATGCAAGACCTACCGCCGGATGCAGCCCGGCAAAGGCCAGCCCAAAAGGAATCAGTGGAATCAGGATCAAGAACAGATCCGCCCCAACAAGGTCCTTCAGCTCGATAATCCACCCGTTAATGGCGTGCCCGGCTCCTGACGCTTGAATAGCGGAGATCATAAACCCGGCGCTCAGGAAAACGAAAAACTGCTCTTTCATTTTCAGCAGATGGGCCGGAAGCATGGCTCTTCCCCTCTGGACAAACTGCTTTCCTTTGCCGATAAGCAAAGACCAAAGAAACGCGTAAGGGATCACCAGCGTTGTGACCAGCAGCAAAAAACTGAACCGGGAATAGTTCTCCAGCACGGAAATCAAAATAGTAAACAAAAGAATGGCTGCAACAATGTGCGCCGGATGATGGGCCTGATTCGGAGCCCCCTGTTTCTGCTCCTCCTCCACCGCACTCTCCCGGGCCGCTGCCGTTTCCTCCAGCACCGCCGAATCCACATGCAGCAGCCTGCGCTTGGCAAGCCAGATCCCCATCAAGCTGTCCAGCACGAGTCCAAGTATACTGAATGGAATCATGACAGGCAGAAGAGAGCTCCACTGCACCCCCGTCATTTCTACAATTACGCCGACGATCGGCGCCACAGGCGTCCATACAATCGGCATGCTGTACCCATGCGTAATGGCGCGGCTTATAAACCTCTCTCTTTGCTGAATAGGATACAGCTCCAGCGAGGGTCGGATCGTATGATACATCATCGGCAGTGCCGCCACATTCATAAATGAGCTCAAAATGTAGGACAAGCCCGAGGTCACCGTATACAGAAGGCCGGATCGCTTGATTGTCCGTTGAATCATCCGCTGAATCTGCAGGGCATAGTTACCCAGCTCGATCGGCAGCGCAATCAAAGGAATCAAAGCGAACAGGCTTAGAATATTCAACATATGGCCGAAGCCCGTTATATAACGGACCCAGGGCGCCCCGCTCACAGCCAGCAGGATGATGCCGGTCAACAAGAATAACGCTCCCAACCCTTGAACAAAGCGCGGAACGGATCGAAATACGGCGACAACAATCAGCAGACTCAAAAGAGAAATGATCCATCCCACCAGGGGACCCGGCTCAAAGGCCGACCACAAATAAGCAGTCACAGCGGCGAGAAACAACAGCGGCTTCATGGCTACAACACTTCTTGAACGGCCTTGGCCAAACGCTCCAGGGCGGTTTCTACAATTTCCTTTCCGATCTCGGCACTGGCCTTAGTCGCATCGCCAATGCATCCGTTGCGCGTCATTTCTTCATAATAATAGAAGCCTTGCAGCGGATTACCCGGGCGCAGCTTTTTCCAACGGCCTTCCTGATAATCAGCGGCTTCCAATTTGTCCGGACGCACCAAGTGGGGGGCCAGGTACATCGCTTCGGACACCTCGCGGTCGCAGCTGTGGCCGTACAGCTTGGATTCGATCCGCCGGTCCATGACATCCTTCGCTGATGCTGTCGTTTTGGCATAATAGATACGGACGTCAAGCTCCCGGGTAAGAATATCGACAGCCACCCCTAGTGTAGATTGGTTGCCGCCATGGGAGTTCAGAATGAGAAACTGCCCGATGCCATGCTGCTTCAACGATTTCATCATATCCCGCAGGATAGCAATTAACGTCGTCGGATCCAGGGAGATCGTTCCGGGAAAATGAAGATGATGCGGCGAGACTCCCATATTAATCGTAGGCGTCATCACCGCCTCAGGGTACAGCTTCTCCGTCAATCGTTTGCCCATCTCCTCGGCAAGCACGGCATCGCAGCTCTCCACCATATGAGGACCGTGCTGTTCATGAGCACCAAGCGGAATGATCGCAATTTTTACCGTAGGTAGCGCTTGTTCCACTTCCGGCCACGTCATTTGAGTTAAAATATAAGCATTTGGGTTCGGCATCCATTCACACACCCTCTCTATTATGGTATATTGTATACCGTTAAAAAAATGACGATAAATTGTTACCATTGCCGTTTAACCATTCACCGATTATCGTTTACAATATATATAGGAAGAAAGAAGGTGATTGCATCATGATGCACCACAGCCACTACCTCGATAAAAAATCGGTGGCCTATTTGTCCGAAGCGTTAACCAGCCACTATTTCAAAAATCCGGACTTCACGGAAATCGTCGTTGTCTGCATAGGCACCAACCTGTATACCGGTGATAGCCTGGGGCCGATGGTCGGCAGCCGAATGCTCGAGCGCCTCGAGGGTCATCGTCACGTTCATATTTATGGCACCTGGGATAAGCCCGTGCATGCCCTGAATTTGCAGAAGACGCTAGCCCATATCGCCCAGAAGCATAGCCGGGCTTATATTATTGCCGTTGATGCGTGTCTCGGACAATATTTCAAGATCGGAACACTTCAGGTCGTGGAGGAGCCGCTGCAGCCAGGCGTTAGTCTCGGTAAACAGCTGCCCCCCATCGGTCATGTGCATATCAAAGGCATTATTAACAATCACGGTCCGTTAAACCATAAAGTTCTGGAACATACCAGTCTGACGTTCGTGCAGGACATGTCCGCCGTCGTCAGCCGGATCTTGGTGAAGGCAAGCCAAGATATTATTCCCGGGCTTGTACCGCAGCAAGCTTCTTCGATGGATCAGGCATCGGATTCTTTGTCCTCCAGCAGTTAAGCTAAGCTACCAGATGAGCAGAGCCGTTACCGTAGCAACAGACAATCCGATGATCACGGGAAGGAAATTTTTGCGGGCCAGGTCAATAACGGAAACTCCTGCGAAGCCGGCGACCGCGACCAGCGAAGACCAAGCGATCAGCGTTCCCCCGCCGGACCAAACCGAGCCCATTTGACCAATAGCAGCCAAAGTGGAAGGATCCATGCCCACTGTTGGAGCCAAAGCTCCCGAAAGCGATCCTGTCAGTGGCAAGCCGGAGAAGCCGGAGCCTTCCAAGCCTGCGATAATCCCGATAATGAGAATCCCGAATGCCGTAAAGAACCCGTTGGACGGAATCGCATACTGTACGGACATTACCAGGTCATACAAGAAGGCAGGAGCTGTCACGTTCTCGCCCAAAGAGAGCACGCTTTTCGAAAAGTCTGCGTTCCCCAGGAAAAAGAATCCCGCAATCGGAATGACAGGGCCCATCGCTTTAAACGCAAAGACGAAGCCTTCCGTCAGATGATCGCTGATCTTGTCCAATGCGGCAACCTTCGAGAACACGGTACAGGACAGAATGAGAAGAATCACGGCAACCCCGCCGATAAACGCAGCTCCGTCTCCCCCTTCGAATCCCCCCATAGCCCCGCCGCCGAATTTACTTGCGGCCATGACGATCATGACAGCCAGCATCGACAAAGGCACGAGAATCGAGAACACTTTGGACCATTTCAATACGTTCGGGGGCAATGTTTCCACGGCAGCCGCAGCTTCCGCAAAATCCCTCGACACCAATGTCGGCACGCTGTTGCCGGTCTCCTGCTCATGAGCCGCAACCGGCGCATCCGCCTTGCGGATTGCTTTGCGGTGCATCAAGTAAGCTCCCATAATCGATACACCGCCGGTGATGAGCGACAAGACCATGGCCTTGTCCGCTACAAGACCAGTGGATACGCCCGCTCCCTTGGCGCTAAGCATAGGTGCGATCTGCATCACGTAGTCGGAGGACAATGCCATCCCTTGACCCGCAAGAGCAACGGCCATTGCTGCAGCCATCGGCGGAAGCCCTACCCGAATCGCTGCCGGGAACAGAAGCGCACCGATGAGCGGCACAGCAGGCGTTGGCCAGAAGAACAGCGAGATGACGTAGGTGACAATCGCGAGCACGAAAAAGGCCACATGCCCGTTGACGATCAGCTTCTGAATGGGCCGAATCATTCGGCGGTCCGCCCCGATATCACGCAGTGAGGCCAGCAAGGCCACCATGAACGTAATGATTAGGAAAATGGTGAACAATTCTTTGGCTGCGGTAAGGTTCGCATTGTAGACGGCCTTGAACCCGCTGATGATGTCGCCCTTGTAAACCCATCCGACCAGGAAGGTCCCCGCCAACGTCGGGATGACCACACCGCGCCGAAACAACATGACAACAATAACGGCGACTGTAACTAAAGCGTACATAACATGTGATAAAGTAATCATCCGTATCCCCTGCCCCATCGAATTAGTGTCCTTCGAAACGATTGTAGCACATATTTCGGGGTAAAAATAGACTTTTTGGCGCATTGTATACAATATTTATCGAAAATAACCCTTTTGCGTCCTAAATAATGTAATTATATCACTTTTCAATGTTATATTTTATAACACAAAAGCGCATTGCACATGACCAAGGTGTCCACTCTTGTTGTTTGAACGTTTTCAGCCTTCAGTATGATCCAAGAGAACCATCACAGAGCAATGTCTATGCAAAAGGAATATTTTCCCTGTATAGCGCCATTTTATCACCTCGGTTCCCATATTTTTGAACTGCGAAAAAGCTTATCACTTTAATTGAAAGCGATTACATGTATCGTACCACATTTTCCAACAAAGCGGTAGACCTATTGCATATTGTATACCAAAAAAAGAACCCTCAGATGGCCACTGAAAAAGTTGCGGCTGCATGGACGGATCATTCTTCCGATCGCTGTTATCCCCGGATCTTACCCATTTCAACCCGCTTATAGCGATCAAAATCCCGGGACAAAGGCGAACGCATACGCTTCTACAGAACGATTCCGTCCACTCCGCCCGTTTTTCAGGGCCTTCCCAGTTCCTGGGGGTTCGCGGACTCAATCGAAATCTTTGCCGACCCACTCGTCTTCGGGCAGCGGCAGCGGCTCGCCGGAGAAGCGCTCCTCACGGAACGGCTCGGCAACAATGTGAAATCCATTGCTTTCCCAGAAGCCCGGACGGTCATTCTTCATAAATTCAAAAACGCGAAACCCATTGGCGCTTTTCCAAAAGTA
>NZ_NMQW01000056.1 GCF_002234615.1 Paenibacillus rigui
CATCGACGACGGGCCGAATCAACCTCCGGTAATAGAAAATATGACGGTGCACACGCAGGTGAATACGGCGGTGACGTTTATCGTCAAGCCGAACGACCCGGATAACAGTCAGTGGTCAGTCCAGTACGGTCGCGAATACTTGTACGGTACGATCAACGTGGTAGGTAATGAGCTGACCTACATGCCGAATCCCGGATTTAGCGGAACGGCGAAGGTTCCCTTCCAGGTGAACGACGGGGTAACTCTCTCGAACATCGCAATATTGACATTTATCGTTGAGGGAGACAACGCGAACGTGCCGACGGTGCAGGACAGCAGCCTGATCACGATGGCGGGTCAGTATATTCGAAGTCCTTTGTTAGGGCATGACCCGAATGGGGATGCCTTGACTTACCAAGTGACAGAGCAGACGAAGCATGGAAGGGTAGTATTGGACAATAGTTTGACTTTCTTGTATACACCGGAGGACGGTTACACCGGGGCGGATCAATTCAAATACCGGGCATCCGACGGGACCCGTGATTCAGGGGATGCAGTTGTAGCCATTCAAATCAAATCGGGTTCGAACAGGTCCCCATACGGGGATATCGGAGGTGCCTTTACAAAGAAAAACCGCCCAGTAAAGAGCCGAATCTTGGCCGAGGATTTGGATAAGGATCCGGTCCGCTTCGTCGTGTTGAACCAGCCGACGCTGGGGACGCTGGATATCGATGATTCGACAGGCTTTTTTACCTTCACACCAAGGCAGGACGCTGTCGGCAGTGAGCTCGTTTGGGTTCACCTTTATGATGGTATAAGCTACTCGGCTGCTCCTTTGGCTGTGCGGATCCAGATTGACGATGGACCGAATCAGCCGCCTGCGGCTGAGGATCTTCATTTGCAAACATCTTTAAATACCCCGGTAAGCTTTACTGTAAAAGGTACTGATCCTGATAACACATCATGGGGCATTGTTTATCTTAGCTGGTTGGATGACGGCGAAGTCGAGAAAAATGGAGACACGTACACTTATACGCCCAGGACTGGATTTACGGGGACAAGAACGATTCATTTTCAGCTCACGGATGGCGTAAGCTATTCGAACATTGCTACGCTGACGATCATCGTCGATGCTGACAAACCGACTGATCAACCGGAACCAAGCGTTTTCCCGCAGGTTCAATCCCAAACGCACAACGTTGCCTTAAAGCAGGACGGCTCGGTTTGGACGTGGGGATACAATGGATCCGGTCAGTTAGGGCTTGGTGACTCTACCTACAGAAAAGTTCCGACCGAGGTGAAAGGAGCGATTGAAGGCATCCGCTTCAAGCAAGTCGATGCCGGGATCCAGTTCACGCTTGCCCTGGCGGCAGACAAAACCGTATGGGGATGGGGACAAAATAACAACGGCGAATTGGGAGACGAAACGACAACACGCCGTTATACGCCGGTTCAAGTAAAAGACTCAACCGATCCGTCAGGCCATTTAACCGGTGTGAAAAAGATTCAGGCAGGCAGCTCATTTGGCGTTGCCCTCAAGGAAGACGGCAGCGTTTATACCTGGGGGAACAATCAAAACGGAGAGCTGGGAATCGGGAACGAGGTTCCGGGAAGTCCGGTTCCGGTGAAGGTTCCGAACCTCCCGCCCATTAAGAACATTTTTGTCCGAAATGGATACACGATGGCAATCGATACAACGGGCTTGCTTTGGGCGTGGGGTGAGGAAAGCTTCGGTCAGCTCGGAATCGGAACAAGACCCGCAAGCGATGTTCTCGAAAGATCGTATGTACCCGTGAAGGTCCATGCCCCGAATAATGCGGCTGCCGGCTGGACGGGTGTTCAGGCCATGGCTCCGGGAATTACGCATGTATTGGCGCTGAAGGATGGCAAAGTATACGCATGGGGGAGCAATCTATACGGCGCATTGGGAAATGGCAATCCGCAAATTCAGTTCGCGGGCTATCCTATGCCGGTTGCGGATCCGAACGACCCGTCCGGCCAGCTGTCGAACGTGATCGCTATTGGAGCCGGCTGGGACCATTCCTATGCAATTAAAAAAGACGGAACGGTCGTTGCCTGGGGAGAAAACGGCAGAGGGCAATTGGGTGACGGAACGACCACGAACCGTTATACCCCTGTCCAAGTCAAATGGCAGGACGGTCGTCCCTTCGACGGGGCGGCTGAAGCGGAAGGCGGGGATGGTTTCGGTGTATTCACCCGTCAGGATGGCTCCGTCTGGGCCATGGGTCTGAATGACGGAGGGCAGTTGGGAGACGGAACGGTCAACATGTCCAGATTCCCTGTAAAAGTAAAATTGTCCTCATCGGATGCCAATTTAAGTGCACTCACTTTATCTGCGGGAACGCTGCAACCGGGCTTTTCCTCAACGATTAACAAATACGCTGTAACGGTGGACGGTGGGGTCAATTCAATCACGCTCGTGCCAACGACGGCAGATCAACATGCCACTGTTACGTTCAGTGTATACGGAAGCCAGCCTGCTCCGATGATGAGCGGTCAGCCGAGCCCGCCAATGACATTAAGGGAAGGGCAAAACGAAATCATACTGGAAGTCACTTCAGAAGATCGCACCAATACGAAAAGGTATCAGATTGTCATCACTCGAACCGCTCTTGCTGCTCTTAGACCGCGGATTGAAGAATGAGACTTGGTTCAAGAAATGTTAAAGAATAACGAAGGGCCCGTGTGAAGGAACTTATCTCAGCTGCTTCACACGGGTCATAACTTGCGAACTAGCTAAAGGAGAAGGAGACAATGAATTATAAGTTTGTGAAGAAGAGACTTCATACTGTCCTGGCACTGCTGATGGCGGGGGTTGGATGTCTGGCGCCAGTCTTGCCTAATGGAGGCTCGGCCTCTGCAGAAGCGCTTGACGGCAGCGGCACGGGTATCATCAGCACTTTTGCTGGAGGTCCCGGAGCCGGGAAAGCTACAAGTGTGGGCCAGATGCCGTTCGATCTATTTGTTACGAGCCATTTTATTTACGTGTCGGACCCGGCAAACAGTGTCATACGACGTATTGACAAAGCCACTTCGGAGGAAGTCGTCGTAGCGGGCAATGGCATCCGAGGTAATACCGGAGACGGGGGAGCGGCTACCGCCGCACAATTGCTTCCCTGGGGAGTGGCTCTAGACAACAACGACAATATGTATATCACCGATAATTTCAGCTCAACGATCCGCAAGGTGGACGCAGGCGGCACGATTAGTACGGTGGATATGGGCCAAGACTATACGTTGTCTCGCCCAACCGATGTCGCGTTTGATAAGTACGGCGCTCTTTATATTGCGGATTCAGGCCATAGCCGGATTCTCAAAGTCGAGGCTCAAGGGAAAGTCTTGGCTCTGGCTGCTGGCCTTCATCAGCCCAAAGGATTGGTGGTAGACTATAATAACAATGGAGAGCCGGTCCTTTATGTTGCGGATACGAACAATCATACGATTCTCGCCGTCACTTCGGATGGAACCGTCAGCACGGTAATCGGAGAAGCGGGAACAACCACATTGGGCGTCAATGGAGCGGCTGCTCTCCCTACTCCGTTGAAATTCCCTCACGGATTAGCCATTGACAGCAGTCATAACCTTTATATTGCAGATCAATCCAATAACGTTATTCGAAAAATGGATACGAGCGGGAACATCAGCACTGTGGCGACCGGCAGCGTCGCTTTGGCAAACCCATTAAGTGTGGCCGTAGACACCAACGGGGATTTATTTATTGCGGATACGGGCAGCCATCTGATTCGCAAGGTAGATGCAACGGGAAATGTCAGCACCATCGGAGGCAATGGAGAAAGCAATTATAGCGGCGATGGGGAACGGGCTGTCAATGCTCAATTAAGCGAGCCTATTTCGACAGCCGTTGACGGAGCAGGCAATGTTTATATTGCGGATACGGCTAATCAACGGGTCCGTAAGGTGGACGCAGCCACCGGAATTATTCATACGATCGCGGGAACCGGGATTTTTGGCAATAACGGTGACGATATTCCGGCAACGGAAGCTCAATTAAGCGGTCCCGAGGGAGTGGCCGTAGACGGAGCGGGCAATGTTTATATCATGGGTACGGGAGACAACCGGATTCGTAAAATAGACGCTGTTACCAAGAAAATCAGCACGGTAAAGGAGCTGGAAGAAAGCAGCCTCACAGGGATCGCTGTGGACAACAAAGGAAATCTCTACATTTCGACCTCGGAGGGGATCGGCAAGCTGAATCTCACTACGGGAAACATTGACTTCATTCTTCATTCGGATGATGCGCAGATTTACTCTGCCTACGGCATTGCCGTAGACAGCAAGGGCAGCATTTACTTTATTGACTCCGGCAGATCTGATGCAGTTTCGAAAGTGGATGTGAACGGAAATATTAGTGTCTATGCGACCGGATTCATTGGGCCCAGAGGACTGGCTATCGATCGGAACGACAATCTCTACGTCGCCGAGACGTCGGGCAGAAGGGTCCTCCAAGTAGATCCGAGCGGGACGGTCACCACGGTTGCCGGCATACCTGGGGCTAACGAATTAATCGGTGACGGAGGGCCTGCGACGAAGGCTCCATTGTATAACCCTACCGGGGTCGCCGTGGACCTGAGCGGCGATATTTATATCGCGGACCCGGGCAACGCCAACATCCGCAAGGTAGACGTGCCGGCCATACCTGCAGGGGCGCTGAGCGCATCTGCTGCAGCTGGGAGCGCCTTCGGAACAACGGCAGTAACGGCTTCCGTTTATGAAGGCAATCACCTGATTGTTCAAGTATCCCCCGCCCGTATTGCAACGCCGTCGGTTGGTGACGAGGTGCCGACAGGTACGGGTATCTTGGCGCCGTACATTTCCGGAACGAGCATCGCCGGAGTTGACGCGGTGACGAACAAATATGTTGGCGTGTATGAAGTGAACGGCTACGGCCGGGTGATCTCGTTCAAGCTGATCGCGCTGACTGCAGCGGAGATCAATTCGGACGACCCATTCGCTTATCCGTCTTATTTAACCGGCCTGACACTATCAACCGGTACGCTCAGTCCAGCGTTTGCCAGCGGGATCACGGATTATTCGGTGGTTGTACCGAATGGGGTGGATGCTCTGACCGTAACGGCGGTTGTGTACAAAGCCGAACAGCATACCGTGACGGCAAGCGTTTATGACAATACGGGCGCGAAGGTTTTGGGACCTGTTGATTTGGTGAGCGGAATGCCGTCTAATGCATTGCCGCTTCGTGTGGGGAATAATGGAATCTGGCTTAATGTGACCGGAGAAAAAGGTACATCGCAGACGTACAAGGTGACGGTTACGCGAGCTGCTTCGTCTAATGGAAGCAAAAGTTCGACGGGCGGAACCTCGGCTCCGGCCAGCAGGCCATCGCAAGACTTTAAAATCATCGTTGACGGCGAACCATTTGAGCAGATCGCCCTAGGCGAAGAAACCAATGAGAATGGGAAAATCGGTTTTACTGTAAAAATGGATGCGGCTCTATTGTCGGCGCAGCTCGCTAAAGCAGGAGGCAAGCCGGTCATCGTCATTCCGGTAACATCGACGGCGGATCAAGTGTCGGTGGTATTAACAGGGGATGCTGTGAAGGCGCTTGAAGGCAAGCAAGCCACACTGGACATCCGGACACCGAACGGCAACTACAGCCTGCCGGCGGCAGAAGTGTCGATCGACCGTTTGGCACAGCAGCTCGACGGACAGGCGAAGCTCGCGGATATTATGGTGCACGTGGATATTGCGAAGAGCGATGCAGCCAAACGACAGCAGTTGGAAACAAGCGCGTTGAAAGGTCATTACAAGGTTGTGGCCCAGCCCGTTGATTATACGATAACCGCTGTTTACAACGGAAAAACAGCGGAAGTGGACAAGTTCGCCTCTTACGTGAACCGGGAAATTCCGCTGGCGGATGGCGTAAACCAGATCACGACGGCAATTGTGATTGAAAACGATGGAGCCGTCCGCCATGTTCCGACGTACATGAAGGTTCGTGAAGGAAAGCGCTATGCCGTTGTGAGCAGCTTGACCAACAGTACGTACGCTGTCATTTGGCATCCGGGGACGTTCGCGGATGTAGAAGGGCATTGGTCCAAAGCTGCGGTAAATGACATCGCATCACGGATGGTGATTAACGGGGTTGACGAGATGCATTTCAAGCCGGATGCTGCGATCACCCGTGCTGAGTTTGCGGGGCTCATCGTGCGTGCGCTCGGTCTTGCCGACAACGACAAAACCTCTGCTTTTACGGATGTAAGGCCGGGTGACTGGTATGTCGGTGCAGTGGCGAAAGCACAGGAGTACGGCATCATAAACGGTTACGAGGACGGAACGTTCTGCCCGAATAAGACGATCACCCGCGAGGAAGCGATGGTTATCATTGCACGCGCCATGAAACTGGCGGGGTTGGAACCAGCAATCAGCGGCACAGAAGCGGAATCGGTTTTGTCCGAATTTGCAGACGGCAAAGCGGTAAATGCTTGGGCCAAGCAGGCGGTTGCCGCTGTGGTGAAGAAGGGGCTAGCAAACGGTTCGGAAGCCGGACTTGTCCCGGCGGGCGAAATCACCCGGGCGGAAACGGCGGCCATCGTGCAGCGATTGTTGATGAAGGCTGCGCTGATTGATGATAAGAGCTAATTCGCTGCCTCAGGTTTAGCCTGCTCCATTTAGGGTAATAACGGAAGAGACGGCCTTCTATTTCCTTACAAAGGAGAGTGCTGATAGGATGAGACAGGTACTAGCTTATTTTTATACGGAAAACGAGGCGGAGGATGTACGTTTGAAGCTGGAGCTATACAAGCATGAGCAGCTAGAAATAGGTGCCCTGCCTGAGGCGCTGGATCGGGGCACCCCATTGCTGCTCCCGTTCGCCTTCGCCGCCGGATCGTCATCCGGTCCGGTAGGAGGCGGCTACGCGGTCGGCTCCGGCTCCAGCGAAACGGCTTCGGCCGGGGCTTTCTTCGGCCTTACGTCGCTGGACGCCGAAGAGCATGACCGCAACCGTGACGGTATCGACGACCGGGCGCTTCTGTACTCGCTTAGCGTGCGGGTGAGGGAAGAGGATTATCTTGAAGTGGTGGATAAAATTCGCCGGTCAGGCGGCCATGTGGCGCATATTTCCTAAAGATTGAACCAACGAACCACTCCTGAAGCGAAAGCGGCGGGAGTGGTTTTTGGTCTGGATGCCTTGAGGAGTTGGGAGTTTGGCAAGCCTTTTAAGCTTGTTCGCATACAATGCAGCCGTTTCGAATATGTATAGAGTTAAGCCTAAAGATATGGAGATGTACGCGACATGCCTAAACCACAATCTTCTTTTGTACGGGGCACCTTTATTTTGACTGCGGCGGCGTTTATTACAAGAATGATCGGGTTTTTAACCAGCATTTTATTAGCTCGCTACTTAGGTCCCGAGGGGATTGGCCTGCTGATGATGGCGCACCCGCTGGTCCCCATGATGATTACGTTAACGAGCCTGGGGCTGCCTGTCGCTATTTCCAAGCTGGTGGCGGAAGCGGAAGCCCAGGGAGATACAGGCAAGGTAAAAAGGATTCTGCAGGTGTCCTTAACCTTAACCGTCTCGATCAGCGTCATTCTCACGCTTGGTGTCTTCATCGGATCCAAGTCTATTGCCTCTGTCATTTTGGCGGATTCGAGGGCGTATTATGCGATGCTCGCCATCATTCCTATTGCTCCACTCGTAGCCATTTCGTCCGTGCTGAAGGGGTATTTTCGCGGTAAGCAAAATATGAAGCCGATCGCCATCTCCGATGTCATTGAGAATATCGTACAAATCGCCGTTATCGTGATGCTGGTGCAGGTGCTGCTCCCGTATGGCATCGAATATGCGGCTGCAGGGGCGATGGCTTGCTCGGTCATCGGGGAAGGAAGCGGGCTCTTGTATTTGCTGTTCATGTATATGCTGCATAAGAAGACGAGTGCCCCTGCGGGATCTCAGGCTAACGCAGCGGCATTGCCTAACAAAAAGCATATTTTATACGAGCTGCTTCACATAGGACTTCCATCCACGGGACAGGGGTTTATTCATTCGATCTACAGAGCGTTCAAGCCCGCGCTTGTCATTAAAAGTCTGGCCATAGCCGGGATCGGGACCGCAATGGCTACGAAGCAGTACGGGCTGCTGATGGGTTACGCGTTCCCGCTGCTCGTATTCCCTACGTTCATTATGAGCTCGCTGTCCACTGCACTTATTCCCTCGATCAGTGAAGCGAATGCGGGCAACAACCGCAGGCTGATCCATCAGCGAATCGATCAGGCGATTCAGCTTGCTTTTATCGTGGGGGCCCCATGCACCTTGATCTTATATATGTGGGCGATTCCGCTGACGACCGTACTGTACCATGCCCCGGAGGCCGGGCACCTGCTCAAGCTGCTGGCGCCGTTTTTCCTGCTGCATTATTTCGAGGAGCCGCTTCATGCCATTCTGCTTGGTGTCGGCAGGGTAAAGACGGTGATGTGGAATTTCATCATTAGCACCGTGCTGCAGGCGGCGGCGATCTTCATCATGGGCTCGGAGTGGGGGATTTACGGGGTAGCAACGGGGATCAACTTTGGGATCTGTATGATTACTGTGCTTAACTTTTTGGCGATTGCGACGCATATCGGCTTTTCTTTGGACAGCCGCAAATATATGAAAACCGTGCTGTGCCTGCTCATCATGGCCATATGCGGACAGGGTGCTTTTGTATTCATGAATCATGCCGGCTATTCGATGCCTTGGGTGGCGGCCGTTTCCATCGTTGTTTCTTTATTGGTGTATGCGATGTCGCTTGTGGCGACCCAAACGTTCAGACTGGCGGCGCGCAACGGCTGGTAGGGCGGACAGGACCGGGTACAAAGAATCAACAGGTAAGCCCGTCATACAACCTGTAAACAAGATCCGCCCAAGTGGAATGGAAAGGTAAAATATCCCAAACCTCTGATTCATACCGACCCAAACCGGGGTAAAAGCACGAAGAGTATAGTGTGCCAAATTTCCGGAGCCAGGAGGGATTGGGCTATGTCATTGTTCACAACGGTACATAATAACAACCTGGATGAGAATTGGATCCACCTGATGATCGCCGCCCGCGATTCGGGGCTTTCTACTGAGGAAGTCCGGCAATTTTTCCACGAATGTAAAAAAACAAACATACCATTAAAAGCGACTCGCAAGAAAGAAGAAGAATAGGCATTTTTATTGGAATCTGCGGATTCTTCTTTTTTTGGAAAAAATGGTAGCGCTTACATGTAAATAACCATGCACAGACAGCTAATTGTTTGTTAAAATAGAATTTATACTATACAAATGGATACAAACAGATGGCACATAAAAGGGGTCACTACCATGATTGGCAAAAAAGTCAAGGAATTGCGTTTGGCGCAAGGTCTTTCTCTATCCGAGCTGGCGGAGAAGGCGGGGGTTGCCAAATCTTATTTGAGCTCCATGGAAAGAGATTTGAGATCGAATCCGTCCATCCATTTTCTCGAAAAAATAAGTCATGTGCTGGGGGTTCCGGTAGAAACCTTCCTACATAACACAACCACCCCTCAAGAACAGCTTGATGAGGAGTGGTTGCAGCTGGTGCGGGAAGCGATGGCTTCCGGCATCAGCAAGGAGCAATTTGCGGAATTCCTGGAGTTCAATAAGTGGCGTAATAGCCGCAACAGCCAAAAGTAACAACGGTGCTGCCGCTTGGTTTCTCACGCTTTTCTGAAAGCTCTTCCTCCCGTAAGGATCAGGAAGGGCTTTTTAGCTTTTGAAACGCTTCCTTCATCAGGTTGTAGCTTTGCTTCAACGTTTCGTGGTACTGGACCTTGTTCCAAGCAGGCCAGCTGTAAACAGGCAGCTTGGATACGGCTATGGACCGGGCGTCGGCTGCTTTGCCGCTTGCCGAGACGGTGCTGCCGCGTTCCGTTATCCATGGGACCAGCCGGATGCCTTTGGTCGTCATGGCTGCGAGCTTGCCGTCCTTGTCGCCGTAACTCATGACCTGCAGAGAGCTGGGATCGGTAAATCCAAGCAGCATCCAAGGGATGCGCATCTCGACCTTATTGCCCTTGGCCTGCCACATCGCGAGCGAATTGAAATCGGCAGAGGAGCGGTCGGTCGTCCCGCGCAGCAAGCGGCCTGCCGGGACGTCCTCGAACGGATAATATTGGGTCGAATCGGGAGGAATCATCTCCAAGCCGACAGCCAGCTTCCATGGTTTAAATAAGCCGGAATCGTCCTTCATTTCCTCAGGCTTCTCTTCAAGCATCCCGTATTGCTTTCCATACAACCGGGTATGAAAATCGTAATTGGACGCGATTTTCACTTCGCTTTCATTATCTTTCCCCAGAGTAATCAGCGTTTCCAAGCCTTCGTCCAGCTGACGGCCGCCGAGCTCGCTCGCATGCTTATTTCCTCCTGGAACGGTATCGACGCCCAGATTCAGCAGCTCCTGCTCGGGATTGAAGGGCTTATCGAGCTCGGCCAGGATGTAGACATAAGATTCATCGTGTGTCATGGTGATCGACTTCCAGCCGGGATAAGTCCCTTGAAGCACTTGCTTATTGTTTGCCGGGAGCGCATTCCAGTCGTTGTCCTCTCCATCCATGCGGAGGATGCCGTCCTTACCTGACAGCTCCGCCACCAACCCGAAATACTGCTCGTTCGTCAGCACATTATGCCAGTATTTGCGCCGTGCTTGAGGAATTTCGAACTGCATTGTATTCCAGGTGCGTTTGAACCATTCATCCTGCCAAGAAAAAACAATGCCTCCGGCCATGCCTTCCGAGTGAATGTCCTGAAGCAGGGAGGCGTTAATCCGGCCTTGCTCCGCTTCATCGTGACCGCCTTGATTCCGGTTTTTGTTCGCTACATGACCGACACCGAAAGAGGAGGGAACGCCGAATTCGGTAATCATAACAGGCAAATCCTTGTGATAGGCTTTCAGGCTGCGCAAGTAGCTGCGGTACGTGTTAGGAGTACCATCCGCGTCCTTCACATGCTGAAGCGAAGTATCCAGCCGGAAAAAATCGGGATAATACGGATAAGCATGAAACGAGGCGAAATACCCGCCCTGCCAGCCGGCTGCGTCCAGATGCGTGGCATCAACGCTGACCATATCCTCTTGAATGAGAATTTCACCCGGATGGTTCAAAGGATCCGTTGTAACCCAGTTGGTGAAGGTTAACGGATGCTTCCAGCCGTTCTGCTCCTCCTGCACCGCGAGATGGTCCAGCAGCCGGGCAAGCCAGTTCTCGAACGGGCTCGCTTCAGGCTTTGCTGAAATATACGAGCCTTTGAAGCCGGTTTTGTCTTTATGCTTTTCATTGGTGTTCTTCACCATATTGGGCTCCCATTCTGTGCCCAGATGCCAAGCCAGAAGGTAGGGGCCTGCGTTAAAGCGGTACGCGCCGCTGGCTTTGCCGAAGCGTTCGGGGATTTCAACAGCGCCATATACTGCGCCTACGGCCAGTGTAATTTCATTTTCAAACTGCTTGTAGATTTCATCGAGATAGGCGTCTTTTTTCTCAATCAATTCTTCCTCAGGAGTCCACACGCCTTGGATAAAATAAAGCGGCTGCTCCGCATGCTTCTGATTGTATTCCACCAAGGCTTCATAAAAGACCGGGGAAAGAATGGTATAGACGCGGATAGTGTTAGCTCCGAGCTCTTGAATTTGCTGGAACCATTTCAGGTACGTTTCCTTATCGATAGGCAGCTCACCGGGGTCATGTCCCGGCAGCGCTGCGCCTACATTGACCCCCTTGACGAAGAAGGGAGACCATTGTTGCTTGTTGTATATTTCCAGGTGATCGCCCTGGGTGCGGAACTTGATGTGCGACCCGTCGGAGCTTTGCATGCTCTCAACCTTCTTGGCAGGCCAATAATGCCACAGGAGCAAGCCGACGAGCGCAACGGCCAGCAGCCGCACGATCCAGGTAACGGATAGATGGGCCCTTTTCATGGCATGAACTCCTTAAACGTTTTCGGAGAAAACCGGCGTCCGGCTTATGCGAGCAGCCTCCGCAGGCGAGCCTCCAGCTCCACGGGAGAGAACGGCTTTTTGATAATATCGGCGACGCCGAGCTCAAAGCACTTATATATATCCTGCTCGACGCTAAGGTCCGTCAGAACGACAACCTGGCAGTCAGGAGCTTGCTCAGACCGGGCCACGCGGTGGATCAATTGGTACCCGTCCATCGCAGGGAGCATCAGCTCCGTAAGGACGAGGTCCGGCTTCACGGCTTCAATAAGCCGCAGCCCCTCCAAGCCGTCTTGGGCGGGATGGACGTCGTAGCCTTGATGGCCAAGACGAATGTGGAGAAATTCCTGCAAATCCGCATTCGGTTCGACCATAACGATGCTCGGCGCGGAAATTGTACGCGGCTGACCGGAATAAATAGCTATCTCATGCTCCGTTCCCTCCGATGGCCCGAGATGGGACATGAAATCGTTCAGCGCTTCCGGCGCGACCGGCGCGCTTTCTGGAAAGCTTGCGACGGCAATGCCTCCGGAGAGGAAGCCGGCGTCCTGCAGGAATGCTTTTACCGTTAAAGACAGAAAGTGGGTAAACGACAGGGATTGTCCCGGCAGCAGTACCGTCAAGACGGCATCGTCAGCATCATAAGCGCCAATCACCTTCAGATTCAAGTCTTCCATTTTTAATCTGGTTTCCAGATCCTGAAGCACGATGGAGCGCAAAACCCCTGTTCGCGCGGCAATCATGCCGCAGCTCTGCCATCCTGCGGGTGATTGAAGCACCTGTTGAATTTGATGGTACAAACGCTCTGACAATAGGGATTCGGATAGCAGCGAAGAATTCATCTGTGTAATCACTCCATTTCGATTCGTTTGTGTAACCTGTGCCGTTGTTCTTATGAGATCGCTTGAGCCTTGGAAGCATTGGTGCCGGTTGCGGCGGATCCGGTGTTCGCGGCAGTATCTTCCTTCCAGCTGCGCCGTACCATGTTCCCCCAGCCGTTATTGCGCCGAACGTAATCCCAGTGGCCAAGCAGCTTCCAAAAGGCGTTTAATTGATCATAATAAACGGAAATGACGATAGAAATACCGAGAATGCGCAGCAGGCTTGGACCGCTGACCCGGCGTCCCATGGCTATTTCCTCAATGATAAGCGACCCGAGCGTGAATACGAGCCCGATCAGCAGGTTGGCCAGCAGGAAGACGAGCAGCACAGGCAGCTGAGTCATATCCATCAGCACATAGCCAGCCAGCGCAGCCAAGCCGGATAACCGGATGTAGGGGCTGACCGTTTCGTACAAAATGGTGTAAGGCAGCGATAGCCAGCCGATCACCTTATATTTCGGAATAAACAGCATGGAGCGGAATCGGATCACATTCCACAAGGTTCCCCGGATCCAACGGCGTCGTTGGGACCCCAGAATACTTAGCGTATCGGGAGCCTGCGTCCAGCAGACCGCATCGGGGCAGAAGATGATTTTGTAAGGCAAATTTCTGGCGAGCATATACCGGTGCAGCTTCATGACGATATTCATATCTTCGCCGGGGCAATCTTCCTCGTAGCCGCCGACCTCGATCAAGTAGTCCTTGCGGAACAGCCCGAAGGCGCCGGACACGATCAGTAATCCATTCATGGAGCTCCAGCCGATCCGTCCGCCGAGAAAGGCCTTCATATACTCTACATATTGAATGGCAGGGAGCCACTTGTTCGATAAGCGAATGGAGGTAACCCGTCCATCCTCTACAGTACTTCCGTTGGCAATGCGGACATTGCCGCCGATGGCGATATGCTCCTCAGGGTTTTCCATATATACCTTCACCAAGCGGATCAGTGCGTCTTTTTCCAATAAGCTGTCTGCGTCAATGGTTGCGACAAGCGGGTATTTGGCTACATTAATGCCGGCATTCAACGCATCCGCCTTACCTCCGTTCGCCTTATCGATAACAATAAGCTTCGGATACTGCGGGTTGTGATACATTTGCTTGATCTGCTTTGAAGGCACCAACGACCGGAACGCAGTGAACCGGCAGGGCTTCAGGTCAAAGGCTTCCACCAGCACTTGAAGGGTACGATCCTTGGAGCCGTCATTGATCACGACGACCTCATAGACGGGAAATTCCAGCAGCATTAAGGAACGGACGCTTTCAATAATGGTCAGCTCCTCATTGTGTGAGGGAACCAGAATCGATACGGGCGGAACATGCTCCGAGCCTGCGAGCTCGCGGAAGCGGGAATACATGGTGCTTTTGACCAAGGACAGCATTTTTTGATGGGACACAGCCAGAATGAAAAAATATAGGATGCTGGACCCGATAATCAAGTAAGTGGCGACGACGCCATAATCCAGTAAAAATGGTCTCATCCGGCTCCTCTTTCTACGAACCGATGGGGACTGAACTCATTTTGAAGGCTCGTGTAGTTTTGTTGAAAAATCGTCCGATACATATGGGACATTTCGTTCAGAAAAGGAATGTGCCGCACTTCTTCGGCTGCGGCCGCGATGGCTTGATCCATTTTCTCATGAATGGCATCCCATGTTGCGTCCAAGAGCGATTCCGATGGGGCGGCGTGGGCCGTTTCGCATAGCGCTTTGAAGCCTTCGAGCCCGAGACGGGCCAGGCTTTGCGCGCTGTTGTAGCGAACCCACCATTGTTCATCGGTTAAGGAGGCTTTCAACGGCTCCATATCGAATAGCAGCTGATGCGCACCGATGGCTTTGGCGGCGGCAGCCCGGATCTCCCAGTCGGGGTGTGCCAGCAGCTCGCTGACACGCCCGGGCAGGAGAAGATGGGGGTCGTTCAGCAGCAGCTTGGCCGCACGAACGCGGACCTCCTTGGCATCGGATGAAATTAGCCGCTCCAGCGATGTCACGCTGCTGGGCCGATTGCTGCCGGATAAGCCGGTCAGCGCCAGCAGAAGCAGTGTCTCATCACTCTCCGTATCCAGCATTTCATGATAGACGGGTACGGCATCCACGGACGAAGACGAGATGATGTCGGCAATGAGCTGCCGGGCCTGCGGGTGCTGCTTCGCGAGCAGCGCGATGAGCTTGTGCAGCTCCTCCGGCTTTTGCGCGCATTTGGCGGCAGCCCGCCCGATGACGAAGGCGGTCGATTCAGCCGTCTCGCGCTCCAGCAGCGCGAGCAGCGTTTCTGTGCATTCAGCGGCCCTCATCACACCCAGAAGATGGGCCGCCTCGACGCGGACCCAATGCCATGGGCTGCTCAGCCGCTTTCGCTCGGCCTCAACGAGGCCGATATCCCGGCACAGCGCCGTAAGCTTATCCCTGTGCCGTCCGTGGATCGTTTCGATCCATTCAAGCAGCTTGGATTGCACCGCTCTGAGCTCCATCCCGGTTAAAGGGCCGGGCGGAGGCTGAAGGGCATCGTGGTCATCCATCTGGATGCTCAAATAAGTGAAATAGTCCTGATGCTTGGCAAGGCTTTGCTTCATTTGCTCGGCGGTCCTTTGATTGCGGAATCGCAGCAGCCCCAAGACGGTGAACCCGCCCGCTATTGCGGCTCCCAGGACGTACAACACGGAAGCCGCTTCTTGTAATGGCTCCATCTCCATACGTTTCTCTCCTTCCGCAACAATAGGTCTCTTATTCGACCGTTACGCTTTTGGCTAAATTACGCGGCTTGTCTACATCATTGCCGCGAAGCGTCGCCGTGTAATAGGCAAGCAGCTGGAGCGGGATCACCGCTACGGCAGGCGTCAGCAGGGCGTGGGTATGCGGTACGTAAATCACGTGATCCGCGGTTTTGGCCAGCTCCATATTGCCCTCGAGGGCAATCCCGATGACGTACGCTCCGCGTGCTTTCACTTCTTTTATGTTGCTGATCGTTTTCTCCAGCAGCCGCTCGTCCGTAGCCAGGGCGATGACCGGCGTTCCCTCCTCAATCAGAGCAAGAGACCCATGCTTCAATTCGCCAGCGGCGTAAGCTTCCGAATGGATGTAGGAAATTTCTTTGAGCTTGAGGGAGGCCTCCATAGCGACACTGTAATCCAGGCCGCGGCCGATAAAAAACAGGTGCTCATGCCGTGTGATTTGATGAGCCAGCTGTTCAATCGGCTGCAGCCGCTGCAGCATCTCTTCTACCTGCACAGGCAGCCGCTCCAGCAGGGCCAGCATTTCGACTAGCATTACCTTATCGATCGTTCCCCGGGCTTCAGCCATGCGTAAGGCCAGCAGATAGAACGCGATAAGCTGGGAAGTATAGGCTTTGGTTGAGGCGACCGCGATTTCGGGTCCTGCAAGGGTGAAGAGCACATCCTCCGCCTCCCGGGCGACAGAGCTCCCGACCACATTGGTAATAGCCATCACGCGGGCTCCGCGCTCCTTGGCTTCTTTCATGGCGGCCAACGTATCCGCCGTTTCACCGGATTGGCTGACGGCAATCACAAGGGTATGGTCCGGAACGACAGGCATCCGGTATCTGTACTCGGAGGCCAGATCGACCTCGACCGGAATTCGTGTCAGCCGTTCGATGACCGTTTTCCCGACAAGGGCTGCGTGATAGGCTGTTCCGCATGCGACCATTTGAATATGGCGTACGTCCCGAGCCTGTTCGTCGGTCAAATGCATCCCGGGTAAAACGACGCTCTGATTGGCTTCGTCGATCCGTCCCCGCATCGTATCGCGGTAGGCACGCGGCTGTTCGTGGATTTCCTTCAGCATGAAGGTATCAAAGCCGTTCTTTTCCGCCATCAGGAGGTCCCAATCGATATGAAACAGCTGGGTCGCGATAAAATTGCCTTCCAGCGTCATCAGGTCTACGCCCTCACGGGTCAGTACGGCCATTTCTCCGTCATTCAAAATGTAGACATCCCGCGTATATTCCAGAATCGCCGGAATGTCGGACCCGATAAAGTTCTCCCCGTGGCCGACGCCGATAATTAACGGGCTTGCATGGCGGACGGCGACCAGCTTGTCCGGTTCATGCTCGGACAGAACGGCGATAGCATAGGCCCCGCGGATTCGGCCGATCGCATGGCGAACGGCTTGAATCAAGCTTCCTTCATAATGATGCGCAATGAGATGGGACAGCACCTCGGTGTCGGTTTCCGAGACGAACCGGTAGCCTAGCGCTTCCAGCTCCTCTTTAAGCTGCAAGTGATTTTCTATAATGCCGTTATGTACAACGGAAATCGTTCGGTCTTGATCGGTATGGGGATGGGAATTTTCATCCGAAGGCTTCCCATGAGTCGCCCAGCGCGTATGGCCGATGCCGGCCGATCCGGTCAGGGGCTCGTTTTGCAGACGATGCTCCAGCTCCGTAATTCTTCCCTTCGCTTTGCTTAATTGAAGACCGTTTTCGGTATAAATGGCCACGCCGGCCGAGTCATACCCCCGGTACTCCAATTTTTTCAATCCTTCCAAAAGAATAGATTGTGAATCTCTGTTGCCGATGTAACCTACAATACCGCACATCAGTTACTCCTCCTCATGATCATTTTGATGGGATTGATCTTTTTTTCATTTCAATCATACGTTTGAGCTCTTCCCGGCTGATTCCGGCATTCAATGCGTCGATGTGCCATCGATCCTTAGTTGTAGCTTCCTTGTAAGTGCAGGTGTCCCAGAGGACGTTCTATATACAGAACGGAGGGAATGTTCCATATACAGAACGATAAGTGCAGTATAGCGCAAAGAAACAGAAAATAAAAATCGAAAAATGCGGATAATTTCGTTTTAGCGAACAAAATCCTTTAAATACCTCCGTTATTCTCCAAAAACCGGCATGATTCTGTTCTTTATATAGAATGATTTGTTCGATATAATGAATGCCGGAACAGAAGGAAGCCTATGCACCCATCTGCCCGGAAGCACCACAAAATCCTAATGTAAAGGAGAATGGGGAATGGCTCAAACCAAAGCTCACATCAAGCTGAAAAGGGGGGGAGATCGCGCGCTGCCGATTCAATACCTTATTTTGATGCGCCCCAGGCAGTGGACCAAAAACCTGCTGGTGTTCGCCGCCCTTATTTTTTCCATTCAACAGGCGGACCTGAATATGCTGATCCGGGCCTTTACCGGTTTTATTCTGTTCAGTCTTGTCTCCAGCTGTGTGTACATTCTCAATGACTATGTTGACCGGGAGAGGGACCGGATGCATCCGGAGAAAAAATTTCGCCCGCTCGCCTCCGGCGCAATTCATCCGCAGACGGCGCTGGCGTTTGGGTTTATTTTGCTGACGTGCTGTATCCTGGCGGCGTTCCGGTTCCACGTGCTGTTCGGCTGCGTGCTGTCCGCTTATTTTTCCCTGAATGTGCTGTATTCATTGAGGCTTAAGCATGTGGTCATTCTGGATCTTCTTATTATTGCGTCCGGATTCGTCCTGCGTGCCGTCGGCGGGGGATTGGTCATCGGCGTCTCACTAACGCCTTGGTTCTTGATTTGTACGATGCTGCTTGCCTTGTTCCTGGCCATCGGGAAACGGAGACATGAGCTGTCGCTTCTTGAAGGGGGCAAGGGAGCGCACCGTAAAGTGCTGGAGTCGTATTCTATGGGGATGCTTGACCAAATGTCGGCGATCGCCACAACGGCAACGATCATGAGCTATGCCTTATTCACCTTCACCTCGGGCCGTTCGATTCATTTGATGTGGACGCTCGTTTTTGTTTTGTACGGTATGTTTCGGTATTTGTATTTGATTCATATGGAGGACAAGGGCGGCCGTCCCGAAAAGCTGCTGCTGGAGGACAAGCACATCCTGCTCACGGTCGTATTGTACGGGTTTTCCGTAGGCTGCATCCTGCTGTTCTTCAATAAATAATGTAGGGAGTGAACAAGCGTGTGATCAAATACATATGGTTGATCGCCTCGATTCTGCTGGGAGCAGCGGGGCAGGTTCTCATGAAATGGGGCGTCAGTGCCGCAAAGCCCGCCGGAGCGGCCTTACTTACCTGGGCAGGCGTGAAGGCGTATTGGCCCGTCATGGCGGGAATCGGGAGCTATGGGCTCAGCTCGATCTTTTGGCTCCTGGCTTTAAAAAGGTTTCCGCTCAGCACCGCTTACCCCATGGTCAGCGTGAGCTATATCGTGGTCATGGTGCTCAGCTTCTATTTGTTTCAAGAATCGTTATCTATGCAAAAATGGGCCGGCGCCGCCTTGATTTCAGCGGGAGTGCTGGTTATCGCACGGGCAGGGTAATGACCGGACCAGGAGGTGAGAAAGCAAACATGGAAATCAGCGCCCGATTCTTATACCCGGCAATGCCGTTTATCGCATGGCTCGTATCGGGGACTTTGAAATATATGGTCAACCGCATCCGTCACGGCCGAGAAGCGAACAAGCTGATCGGCAACGGCGGCTTTCCCAGTACACATACTTCGGTAGTCTCGTCGGTGACCATGCTTATCGGCTTCGATCAAGGCTGGGGAACGCCGATGTTCGGCCTCGGGGTGGCCTTGACCTACATCGTGATGATCGATGCGGTGGGGATCCGCCGGGCCGTTGGGGAGAACGCGAAGTGGATCAATGCGCTCACCCGCGAAAGTGCTGCCGCCGTTGAAGCGGGGCTGCGCGAAAGACAGGGGCACACCCGTCTTGAGCTCCTTGGGGGGCTTGCCGTAGGTATGCTGCTGGCATGGGCGGCCTCACCATGGCTCGCATAGCCGAAACCATAAAATACATACGACAGATATGGAAACTACGGATGTGAGGAGTGGCCTTATGAAAAACCGACTGGCAACAATTAGTTTCATGACGGGAACAGCGCTCTTGATGCTGGTTGTCGCTGCTTTCGTCATTCCGTCCCTGCTGTTTTTAGTGAAGGTTCCGCTGCTTCCGCTGCATTTTTGGCTGGCAGCTGCGGCTTCCGGCGCTATAGTGTGGCTGTTGTATCACTCGATGGGGGAACAACAGCCCGCTTGGCTGCCGGCAGTAGCTTTGTCGGGAGCGGCATTGCTTTTTGTTTGCTGCTTCTTGATCAGCAGTTATTTTTACGATGTATCCTACGATGGACAAGCCTACCATCAGGAGGCGATCATCCAGCTTGCGGAAGGGTGGAACCCGGTCTATGATGCGCCGTTATCCATGCCTACAGGCAACAGCATCTGGGTCAATCATTATGCCAAAGCGGCGGAGCTGGCTTCCGCTTCGATCTTCATGGCTACCGGGGTGCTGGAAGCGGGCAAAGCGATCAACCTGCTATTGATTCTCGCTTCCGGGCTGCTCAGTCTGTCCGCCCTGCTGGCGCTGCGTCCTCATCAGCAGCTGCAAGGCTGGGTTGTCGCCCTGCTCTTGGCGCTGAATCCTGTCAGCGTGTATCAGGCGTTCAGCTTTTACGTGGATGGTCTGCTGGCCTCGCTGCTGCTGTGCCTGGCAGCTATAGGCTGCCTGATCTATGTGCAGGCGAGCCGCATGCTGCTTCTTATCTATACCTTGACGATGATGATGATGATGAACATCAAATTCACGGCCATCGCTTATGCCGGCTTGCTGACGATCGGCCTGCTGATCGTATTGTACATGAGCGAGCAGTTCGGCCTGCTGAAGCGGGTGTTTCGCATCGCTGCCATTGGCGGTATCGCAGGGGTTCTGTTAGTGGGCTATAACCCTTATGTCACCAATACCGTACGCGACGGTCACCCGTTGTATCCGTTGGCCGGAGACGAAGCCATCGATGTGGTGAAAAACTTCATCCCGCGCAATCTGGAGCGGATGAACCGCTTCGAGCAGGCGGGTGCCTCTTATTTTGCCAAAACGGTCGGCAACAGCTCGGAGAAAAGACCGACCGAGTTCAAATGGCCGTTCACGTTTACGGACCGGGAGCTTGCCGTCTACGGAGAGCCCGATGTAGCCGTATCCGGCTTCGGGCCGCTGTTCAGCGGCATACTGCTTCTCTCGCTCGCGGTGCTGGTGCTCGCATTCCGCCGGCGCAGCGGCTTAACCTTGGCAGCCCTGGGTATTATCGTGCTGCTGGCGGCCTCGGCCTTCGTCAATCCGGCGGCGTGGTGGGCACGCTATGTGCCTCAGCTGTGGTTCGTGCCGCTCATTTGCGTCTGGCTGGCGCTGAGCTTGAAGGGGCACCGCGTGCTGAACGCTGCCGGATGGACCCTTGCGCTTGTCATCATGGTCAATACGCTGCTGGTCGGCGGGACGTATACGCAGAAGCAGCTGGCCCTGACTCAGGAGCTGAAGGCGCAGCTCGCAGAGCTGCAAGCCGCCGGGCAGCCGGTGAAGGCCGAATTTACTTACAGCTGGTCGAATCAGGAGCGGTTGAAATCGCTGGGCATCGCTTTTAAAGAAGAAAGCCCGCTGGCCTGCACGGCCGGGAAGCTGACGCTGGTCAGCTCGGGGACCTCCTTATGCTTGAAGTAGAGACGAGAGAAGAGTGCCTGATCGAAGGAGGATATCATGCAAGCTAATTCGGTTAACAAAACATGGGTGCTGGGCCTCACCGTTATTGCGGCGCTTGCGGTTATCGCACTTGCGTTGTTCTACGGAGGGGGACTGCGGGGCTGGTTTGCCGGGGGAAGCAAAAGCCTCCCGCAATCAGTGATGCCGGTGTATGAGGAACAGGGGATCAAACAAACGTCCTCGGTCCGTGACGGACATTTGGAAGTATATAACGGCAAGGATTGGACCCCTCAATTTTGGACGGGGGTGAACCTGGGGGCAACCACCCCTGGTCATGCTCCCGGCGAACTCAGTCCGACCAAGGAGGATTATTTGCGCTGGTTTCAACAAATTAAGGATATGCATGCGGATGTGATACGCGTGTATACCATATTGCCGCCGTATTTCTATGAGGCGCTGGCTGAATTTAACGGCGGGCGAAAAGACCCGCTGTATATTTTGCACGGGATCTGGGCGCCCGAGGATCAGCTGGTCGGAAACGGCGGAGAAGGGAGGGATGCCTATCAGAGGGATACCGTAGACGCATTCAAGCAGGAAATTACCGATGCGGTTCATGCCGTGCATGGGAATTTGAAGCGCAAAGAAATGCCGGGGCATGCTTCCGGCACTTATGATGCGGACATATCGCCTTATTTGCTCGGCTGGGTTATAGGGACGGAATGGGATCCTTATGCAGTCCAAGCAACCAATGATGCGAATGCGGGCCTGAAGCCGTTCCAAGGGACGTATTTTCAGGCAAAGGCTGAAGCGAATCCGTTCGAAAGCTGGCTGGCACAAATGCTCGAGACGGCAGCGAAGGAGGAGATGAAATACGGATGGCAGCATCCGGTCTCTTTTACCAACTGGGTCACAACCGATCCTTTGAACCATCCGAACGAGCCGGCGGAGAATGAAGACATGGTTTCGGTCGATCCGATGCATATCCGTCCTCTGGAAACGTGGAAGGCAGGCTATTTTGCTTCCTATCATATTTATCCGTATTACCCGGACCTGCTGAGCTATGAGGATAAGTACCAGACGTACAAGGATCGTACCGGACAAGTCAATCCTTATGCAGGCTATCTTCGCGATCTGAGAGAGCATCATCAGGGGATTCCGTTAATAGTCGCAGAGTACGGAGTTCCAAGCTCAAGGGGGCTCGCGCATTACGGTCCCGTCAATCGCAATCAGGGTCTTCATACGGAGCAGGAGCAGGGCGAAATCAACGCATCGCTGTATCAAAGCATCTACAATGAGAGCTACGATGGCGCCATGCTGTTTTCGTGGCAGGATGAATGGTTCAAAATTACGTGGAACACATTGGAGCTGGATACGCCCAGCAGCAGGCGGCCTTATTGGCGCAATATGCTTACCAATGAGGAGCATTTCGGTGTGCTGGCCGTAGAGCCCGGGAAATCACCGGAGGATACGATAGTCCTGGATGGCCAAACAGACGATTGGGATCGCAGGAAGCACACGGTCACGAAGGCGTACCCGAATTATACCCTAACCACATCCCATGACGAGGCTTATGTGTATATGCTGCTGAAAAATACGAAAGGAGATTGGAAGCTGGACGACAATCCGATGTATTTGGGCTTCGATACGCTGAATGGAGGCAGTACGACGGCGGACAAAGCACCGGGCGTCAGCTTCAGCAGCGGGCAGGAGTTCGTGATGAAGCTTCAGGGGCAAAAAAATTCAGCCCTCTATGTCGGCAGCGCCTATGACTACCATACATGGCTGTATGGCTCCAAGAAGAAGCAGCTGCCTTGGCAGGACAGCTGGGCCCGTGCGGAGAATGGCATCTTTTTGCCATGGAAGCTGCCCGTTAATAAAGGCTTTACACTGCCGCAGACACAGGAGAAGGTGCCTTTCGAGGATGTCGAAATTGGTTTGCTGCATCAAGGCACCACAGACCCGTCCCGTGACGAATTCAATAATTTGGCTGATTGGTATGTGTCCGGGTCTGTCATTGAAATTCGGGTGCCCTGGATGATGCTTGGCTTCACAGACCCGAGCCAGCACAAGGCTTGGCGTTATCCTTATGAAGCAGGGGCGCTGAAATTCGATGAGGTCAAGGCGATTCGCGTGGAGCCTCATGGGGGGACGGCGCCGGGAGGGGTGGAGAAGCAGGAGCCGCTCGTCTACAAGTGGGATGACTGGGACAAGGTTGCTTATCATGAGCGTCTGAAAAAAAGCTATCCGATCCTGCAGGCCGCCTTCGGAGAGCAAGGGAACAAGCCGCCGAAAGGGCAGCAGAACGCTGTCCCGGCAGCTTCGAATTAATCGCGCAGGGCGCGCCAGCCGGTATAGTCGTGGATCACGATTCCGGCATAGGAGGGATTCAGCCTTAGCACGCCGTCCATGACGGCCAGCTGAAACATCATCGCTTCCTGGCCCTTGTCAAAGAAAGTAATGTACGGCGTATCAGGAGAAGGGTTCGTTTCGAGCCCGATCCATACCTTTTTGCCGAGCCGTTCTGCAATATTCATTTCCGCAGCCGACAGGTCGATCACGTCCTGCGCTTGATCCCGATAAGACATGAGCGCAGCTTCGTCCAGCTTTGTCATGATAGCCTCGAACAAGCTCATCTCACGATCCGGCAGCTTGATCTGGTCGAGCCAGAAGGGCAGGACGGCTGAGGTGGTCAGGGAAGAATCCTTCTTCACTTCGTTGTGGAGCAAAGTGACGCTTTGCAGCCACGCCTTCGCAAGGCGGCTCTGATCATCGGTTGTCCATGCCGGAAGCAGGTACGGCTCGATGTCAACCTGGATTCCTTGGAACCTTTCGTTTTCCGCTGCGGAGCGGTTGTAGGTCTTCACCCACTGCACCAATTCGGTGATGCGCCGGCTTTCCTCGGGAAGCGCCCAAGCGGGTGCGCCGTCCAGTGCATGAACCTCGATACGAGAGTCGGATGCGGCCTGAATCAATTGCCGGTAGGCGGCTGGGGCGAGATTGCGGTTCACCTGCACATAGATGCGCTGGAGCTGCTGCTCCCGGGCAAATTGCACAATCTCGGCTCGTCCTGAGCTTGTTTCCAGGAGGGAGGTATCCCACAGCCATGTCGCTTTGGAGGGCGCGGGAAGCCAGGCCGGGGTGGAGGTAGGAAGAGAATGTAAGCTGAGCAGAAGCCCTATAAGAATGGCGACCATCGTATGAGCCTCCTTATGGTTCGAATGGTTATGAACAATATCTTTATTATACGCAGTCTTAAGGGGCATTTGCCATGGTTCACAGGTTTCATCTTCGACAAAATATGACAAATCCATCCGTCCGAAAAGAAGAAGGCTCCGCCTGCGAAGGAGGCCGCTGAAAAACGGGCGGAGTGGACGGAATCGGTCTGCAGAAGCGTAAGCGTTCGCCTTTGTCCCCGGATTTGAACCGCTATAAGCGGGTTGAAATGAACAAAATCCGGGGACAACAGCGATCGGAAGAAGGATCCGTCCATGCAGCCCGTAGCTTTTTCAGCGGCCTCCCGCGAAGCGGGTAATGCTTCATTGGACTTTGAAGAGAAGGAGAACAGACGTGACAAAACATCGTTGGTTTACAAAGCAAGCTTCACCTTTCGGAAGCCGTTGTGTCAAAGTCGTATTAGGGTGCTTTATCGCCGGTCAGGCTTTGACCGGGTTTTCATTGTTCGGCGGAGCCGGCAATTACGCATCTGCTGCCGGGGAGCCGCCGGTAAAAAGCACATGGCTGTGGAATCCCTATATCATAGATAAGGAAGCGGACAGCACGCTGCAGCAGTTAGCCGATAAGCAGGTGAATCGCGTGTATATTTTTATCGATTTGTCTTATCCGGCCAACTATTACAGTCAATTTATTCGTAAAGCCCATGCCATGGGTATTCAGGTTGAAGCGTTAGGCGGGGCGCCGAACTGGGTGCTTCCGGAATATAACAAGAAGCTGTATGTATTCATTGACTGGGTCAAGAGGTACAACAATGCCGTGCAGCCTGAAGAAAGGTTCTCCGGCATTCATCTGGATGTGGAGCCTTATGTTCTGCCCGAGTGGGGGCAGGATTCGGATACGACCATCGGGCTTTGGATGGATACGGTCAGCGGATTCCAGGAAGAGGTCAAGAGTGATTCCAGCCTCCAGGTAGGGATGGATATGCCGGTGTGGCTGGAATATTTTCAGGTAGGGGACGGCCAGGGAGGCAGAACGACGTTGTCGGATTGGTTCATTCGCCGGATGGATGAAGTGACGCTGATGGCTTACCGTGATCAGACGGATGACATCACCGACTCGGTGAAGACGGAATTGGATGAAGCGGATCGGGCCGGAGCTTCCGCTATTGTGGCGGTAGACACAGTAGACAGCGGGGAGGAAGGCAGCTTCTACGGTGAAGGTGAAGCTTGGATGGAACAGGTTTTGGGGGAGCTGCCGGCTGTATTAGGGAGCCATCCTTCTTTTAAAGGGACCGGCGTACATGAATGGGAAAGCTGGCTGAAGCTGAAGCCGTAAGGAACAGATAGGGGATTGAAACAAAGCAACAGAGCCGCGCGAAGGGTTAGCGGGCTCTGTTTTTCTTTTTTCGGTCAGGGCTTCAATAGGGCTGCAGCGTCTTAATCATCCGATAATGACCCGGCGAGGCGACATAACCTAATCGGTTTCGGTTAATGGTCAGCATGGGAGCGTTAGCCGAATCGTTATGCGTATTCATGTAGGGGGCGTTCAGGCACTGCGCCAAACGGATAGCTTGGATTTTGAGCGTGAGTGCGATGTGTCTGCCGCGGTATTCCCGGTCGACCCCGGTAAACTCATGGTACATGCCGCCGGTTTGGCTGTTATGCAGCAGGTGAACGACACCAACATACCGGTCGCCGTCGGCGGCAATCAGCACGAGCTCCGGGCGTGAGCCATCCCGCTCAAGCACCCATTTTTTCCATTCCGAAAGATTCGGATAGCTTTCCCGGTTTCCAGGGATGTCTTCATTGGTCCGCTTGTACAGCTCATGCAGCTTTAATTCGTTAACCTCTCCCTGCTCCTCCAGCCATGTGGTGAAGCGGATTCCTTCAGCCTGAAGCTGTTGTTCTACGTCGCTTGCCCGTGTCCTCGTTGAAATGGGTCGGCAGGATCGTTGATTTGAATGTATGCCGATCCTTTACATAGCCCCGTCTTTCGGCAAAGGCTTGGGCCGCTTCGTCTTCATCGGAGACCATGACGGTCATCTCAGAGGCATTCAGATCATGTGCCCATTGCTCCAATGCCTGCACAAGCCGAGTCCCGACACCTTGGTTCCAGTATGCCGCATCGACGACAACCGTATTGTGAAGGGTACCGGGTTCGGTCCAGGGGGCACGCCAACCGTTGGCATACCCAAGCACATGGCCATCCGCAGAAAGAGCGGCTAAACGGATGCGATCATATCCGATCAGCCTGCCTTCCTCATCAAGTGAAGTGCTTCCCTTCTTGTACAGCTTTCCGTCTTCCTCGGCTAAAATCGCCGCTGAGGTAGGCTCCGTGTACACAAGGTTCAACAGCTGCGCCATTCGTTCGTAATGCTCCGGCAGCTGCACCGGCTGGATGGTTATATTCCTGCTCATTGTCCTCACCCCAATCTACGGACCATACCAATCGGGTGAATACACGCCGGGATGGTATGGCTTACCGTGTTCTATCATCAGTTTACCAAGAATGCAGGTGGAAACGGTAAATAATGAAAGGCTATAATAAAAGTATCCCAACCTGTGGACCAAAGGAGCTAACGAGAATGAGCGTGTGGAGAGGCGCGGCAGCGATGTGCATAAACGAGAAACGAGAGCTCCTGATGATTTTGCAAGGGAGACCTGATGAGGAGAAACGATGGTCCGTCCCATCCGGAGAAGCAAATGATGACGAGACCTATGAGGCTTGCTGTGCGCGTGAAGTATGGGAGGAAACAGGCTACGAAGCGGGGGTCGGCCGGTTTCTTCATGAGAAGGGCGGCGTCAGCCGAGGTATTTTGTACAAGGTGAAATATTACGAGATCGATATTATAGGGGGCACGCCGACACTGCACGATCCGGACGAACTGATCTGCGATATCGCATGGAAATCGGCTGAGGACATTGGGAAGCTGGATCTGACGTATCCTGAGGATCGGCCCTTTTTGCTGGAATATGTGGCGACCGGCACCAGTGGGATTTTGTATCGCAGTAATCCGCTGACAGTACGGAAGCTTGTCCCGGGGGATGCGAAGCTGCTCTTTACATGGATGAACGAGCCCGAGGTGCTGCAGTTTTACGGAGGGCGGGATCAAGCCCATACGATGGAGAGGGTGCAGGAGCAATTTTACCCGGAGGAAGATGTGTTGTTTCGTTGTATTGTAGAGTATGACGGAAAGCCGATCGGTTATATCCAATATGATTTGCTGGATGAGGAAGGAATGCAATATTACGGATTGGCTGATGCCTCTGCCATTGAGCGGATATTCGGCATGGACCAGTTCATCGGGGAGCCGGCGTATTGGAATCGGGGGATCGGCCAACACCTGATGAGCTCTATGCTTCGTCATCTGGCGGAGCAGCATCAAGCGGACCGGGTCGTCATGGATCCCCAGGCTTGGAACGAACGGGCTATCGCTTGTTATGAAAAAAGCGGCTTTCGCAAGGTGAAGCTGCTGCCTGAGCAGGAATGGCATGAAGGAGCGAAGCGGGACTGCTGGCTGATGGAATGGAGACAGGATGACCTGGAGGCGACCGATGCTAAGAAATAATAAGGAAAAACGTGATTTGGAGCGGGCCGCGGCCCAAATTTTTATCGATATTTACAACAACAATCATGATCCCAAGCTCCGTCTGCTGTACCAGCGGGAACGTCCTGATGCTGTCGTTCAGGTACAGGATGCGACCCTGCGGCCGATCGGGATCGAGATTACGCACCTTTTCTACGATTCGGAAGAAGCCAAGATGCTGCTTGGGCGCTCGAAGGCGAGCAGCCACAGCATGGAGCTGATTGAGCTGCTGGTGAAGGAACTGAACAACCGGATTCAAGTGAAGGAGGCGAAGATCAGTACGTATTCGTCCGAGTATCCGATTGCCCTGCTGATTCGCAACGCCTCACCGGCGTTCGGGATGTCGGAGATTTTGCGGGAAAAGCATTTGATTTATAAGCCGCAGGGCAAGTTTACGCATGTATGGTTTCTGTCCCGGGACGGTTCATCCGAATGGCTGCTGAAGGATCTAAACGGCCTGTAGCCCATGGACCCGAGTTTACTTCACGATGGCGATAAGAACGGGCAGCACGATGAACGAAGCAAGCGTTGTCCACAAAATGCATTTGGTCACCATATGCGGGGACGCGTTAAACCGTTCTGCCAAAATACCGGCGTTGACAGCCGCGGGCATGGAAGCCAGGATCAGCAATACGGAGAACAGGGTTCCCTGAACCTGCAATACGTATAAAACCAGGCAAGCTAGCAAAGGGGAAAGCAGCAGCCGTACCGACATACCTGACCAGAACGCGGTTTGGATGCTTCGGTCGAAATCGCTCTTTTTCACACTGGCCATTTGCGCTCCCAGAATCGCAAGCACGACGGGCGAATACGCCTGGGAGATCATGGCGATGCCCTTTTCCACTCCTGCGGGAAAATGCATATCGAGTGCCCGGAGGAGCATGGCCGTCAAGGCCGCATAAATCGCCGGAAGCGAAAAGACGGATTTGACCGCACCGCGGATGGAAAACTGCGATCTGGCGGCGAAATAGACCCCTACCGTATTGACAATGACCATTTGCGCGATGACATATACCGACGCTTTGTCCAGTCCCAGCTTGCCGAAGGCCAGCAGCACCAGAGGGAGTCCATAATTGACGCTGTTCGTAAAAGTGGATACAAGCGTCAGCCCTGCGGTTTCCGTCGCCGGCAGCCTCAGCAGCCTGCCTAAACCGTTGGCAGCGGCCCAGAGGACTACCAGATTCAACAGGGAGAAGACGAACGTTTTGTACACTTCATCGAAAGAGAGCTGGGCTGTCGTCAACGTCTCGAAGATGATCGCCGGGCTTAGGAAGTACAAATACAGTGTCAGCAAAGGCTTCGTTTCCAAATTTTTGTACCGTGCCAGAAGGGCTCCCACGATGACCGGGATGGATAACGGTACGATGACCTGAAGCAGTGTGGCTATTACCGATTGCATCATAACGGGCATTCCTCTCATCTATTCATGAATATTCTAACTCTACCTGTCCTGCCGCTTGCCGTCCAAGATGGAAAATCTATCATTTTCATAGTTATTGCCTATGATTGCCGAATGAGAGAGGGCGTGCTACAATAGGGGCTTCGGTATGCAACTATACCGATCCGGCTTAATCGGCGGGCCGTTCCGTCGCCGATCGCGGTTCGAAACCATCCCGCGTGATCAAAACTAGGAGAGAGGCATATGTTTAATTTTGTTTGGGGCGCTGCGTTTGTCATCGTCAATTTTGTGCTGTTTCTGATCAGCTACCGGTTCTTTGGCCGCAAGGGTCTTTATGCCTGGGTCGGCTTCGCCACCGTGCTGGCGAACATTGAGGTCGTCAAGACGATCGAGGTCTTCGGAATCGTGATGACGCTTGGTAACTCCATCTACGCATCGATCTATATGACCACCGACCTGCTGAACGAAAAGTATGGGGCCAAGGCGGCCAAGCAAGCCGTTTGGTTCGGATTTTTCAGTCTTATCGCGTCCACGGTCATGATGCAGATGGTGCTGGCCTTCGTGCCGCAGGAGGCGGATATTTCACAGGAGGCGCTGAAGACCATTTTCGGTTTGGCGCCACAGATCGCCCTCGGCAGCATTTGCGCATATTTGGTCAGCCAGTTTCTGGACGTGCGTGTGTTCAGCGTGTTAAAGCGGCGCTATCCGGAGCGGGGGCAGTTTTGGCTTCGCATTAATGGAAGTACAGGGCTGAGCCAGTTCATCGATTCCTTGGTATTTTGTTCGATTGCCTTCTACGGCGTCTATTCGCTGGATGTATGGTGGCAGATTTTGCTGACCACCTATGTGCTGAAATTCGTCATTTCCGTAGCGGGAACACCGGTTTTATATATGGCCAGATCGTTTAAAGCGAAAGCGGAGGACGATTAATTTTCATTTGAAAATGAAGCTGTTGCCCGACGGGGCAATGGCTTTTTTTGTATGTTTTTGTCGAAGCCATGAAGGAAATTCCAAAATGAGGTAGAAAGGAAAAGGAGACGGCGCAGAAAAGAACGCGTACGCGATTAAACTTAGGGTTGAAAGGAAGGAAGTAATGAAAAAAACAGGGGTTGCTTTTATTGTATTACTGCTGATGTGCAGCCTGTTAGGGCCTGCAGGAATGTATGCAGAAGCGGGGGAATCCGACTCGACGTCCGCTGCAGACGCCGTGACAACGTTCACGGTCAAGATCGAGGATCCTGTGCTGGAGCAGGCGATCCGTCATGAGCTGAACATTGAGGATCGACCGCTGCAGTACCAGGATCTACAGCAGCTGACGTCGCTTTACCCGCAGACGGAACAGAAAATGAAGAGTTTGAAAGGGCTGGAATGGGCCACGAACTTGACCTCGCTGATGGTGCCGGATCAACAAATCACGGATCTATCGCCGCTGCAAAATTTGTACCGGCTCCGTTTTCTTGGGCTGAACGGCAACCAAATAACGAATGTATGTCCGATTGCCGGGTTGAATCAAATCGACCGGCTTGTAATTTACGATAATCAGATCAGTGATATCCACTGCTTGTCCCGATTAACCGGCTTGACGGATCTGCTGGCGGACCATAATCAGATTAAGGATATCAGCGCCTTGTCACAGCTTCCTATCAGGTGGCTTAATCTCGAAGGCAATCCCATTACGGATATAACGCCTGTAGGCCGAATGAATTCGCTGACGCATCTTAATGTAGATACGAAGCCGCTGAACGAGTCGTCACAGACGCTGCTCTCCCGATTGGACCAATCAGGTGTGATGGTGAATCGATTCGAGAAGGATGGGGAGCATGGATCGGGCATTTCCGTCATGCTGGACGGGCAGCGTGTTTTGTTCGAGCAGGCCCCGGTTGTGGAGGACGGGAATACACTTGTGCCGTTCCGCCCCTTGTTTGAGAAGCTGGGCTACACCATCCAATGGGATCAAGCATCGAGGACGGTGACCGGAGAGAAAAAGGGAACGAAGCTAACACTCAAGGCAGGGGACAAGCAGGCTTTTGTAGATGGGAAACCGTATGCTTTGGAAGCTGCCCCGCAGATTGTGAATGGAAGCACGCTGGTTCCTGTTCGTTTCGTAGGAGAAGCCTCCAAATATGACGTCACTTGGGAGCAGGCAACCAAAACGGTGTATATTGCGCAGCCTTACGATTTGAAAAGCCCCGACGGTCGTGCGCAAATGCATGTTAGCGGGAAATGGAGATCGTTGAACGCACCTGTCCGTGGCATCCAAAGCTATGCTATGTATGATGGCAGTATGCTGATGACCAACAGCGACCCGAAAGCGTATTTGCCAAGCGTTGAATCCTTGGACAGCTACGAGCAGGCCGTCTTAGGGAATTTGAGCACCAGAGGCTACAAGGATTACAGCGAACCGAAAAAAATAACGGTCAACGGTATGCCTGCCCGACAATTTGTTTATTCCGTATCCCATTCAAGCAAGACGGTTAAAATTTTGGCAACGATCATTGAAGGCAAATACAATTTTTTCCGCGTCGCTTTCATGGTGGAGGAAGATAAATTTCCGGCATTGGAGCCGGAGCTTCAGCAAATGCTCCAATCGTTTCAAGAGCTGAAAACCGTCTCTGAGGGGAACCAGGAGAAGTTTGGAGCTATGGAGCCGACGGACCGGCTGCTGGATGCGGTATGGCAGCTTTGCGGATTTATACGTGCTTGGCGAGGACAAAAGCAGAGTATGGCTGGAGGATACCGAAGCGGACGTGGGTATGGGCAACGAGGTGTATGTTGAAACCTTGAAGCGGTGGAGCGAAATCTCAAGAGGAGCCTTCATGCCGACGGACATTCGGGAGGAATGGGGTTCGATGGAAGGGCCTGTGACCGTCTCCTTTATGCTGAACGGGGAGAAGCGGACAATCCATCCGCTCTATCAGAATGATTTTATCGACGTGGGTATCGTTCAGGAGTTGAATGCGCTGATCGCTGATTCCGGCTATCAATTCGCAGTGGTGCACCTCGATCAAACGGTATTCGTGACCGTGTTAACCGCCAAAGAAAGGGAAGGCATCGAAAAAGACCGGTTCATTGAGTTTGAATTCTAGAAGCTGCGATTTTCTAATATACTATTGAATAGATTCCACATCCTTCACTCGTTGGAGAAGATTGTAAAGGAGTGTGTTCATGCGTACCAGAAGATGGTTGGGTTATGCGGTTGCCGCCGTGATGACTCTGTCCGCTGTCCCTGCTGGTGTGGCTTCTGTTCCGCAGCAGGCCTATGCCTGTTCCAAGGGAGAGATTACGACACCGGAGTATGATTACTCAACAGCAAGCCATGTATTTTACGGTATGGTCAACAAGGTGGAGAACGTATATTTCAACGGACAAATGTACCGAATGGCTACTTTCGTCGTGGATGCCAAGCTGAAAGGCGAATATGTGCGGACCGTGCTTACGCGGCCGGATAGCGATCAATGCGGAATGGCCTTTGAAGCGGGGCGCAGCTACCTGGTATATGCGAATAATCGGCTGGGCCCGCCTTCAGCCAGTGTGTTTGATGTTTTCTCGGGAGACGAAGCGGCAAGACGTCTCGAGCAAGCCCAAAGCTTGATTGCCAGCGTGCCTGTCCCCGAACCGGGGGAGCAGAGGGTCACGCTATACCCTGGAACGGACGCAACGATTACTTTGGATGGACAGCAAGCACCTGTGAAGCCGGGCTCGTTATTTTATAAAAATATTTTATACGTCCCGCTCACCTTTTTCCGGGATACCTTAGGCTATGTTACAGTGTGGAATGCGGAAGCAAACCGGTACGATATCTTGCTGCGTTCGGAATGGGCAGGCATTGCAGCACAAGGGGATCAGGCACAGTCAGCCTTCAAAGCAGATTCCAAGGGGATCCCGGCCGGAACGGAGCCATTTGAAGCGACGGTGACTTACTCCAATGTACAGGCCAGAGTGGACGGCGGGAAATATGCTCCGGAGCATCTGCCTTTTACCTACGACGGAGTCGTATTTGTGCCGCTTCGAGAAACGGCAGAAAAGCTGGGGATACAAGTCACCTGGGATCCCGGCTCTTATACGGCGATGTTAAAAGATATAAGGCCGATCCATCCGATGGACCATCCTGTTCTGGTGATGAAATTATCGTCGGATACGGACGGAGTGCCTGATTTGATCGTGGATCGCATCGAGAACGATCAGGCGACGTACAGGGTGGACCGTAAGCTCCAATACGGCGAGAAGCCGGAGCAGCTCTCGGCACCGTTTCTTGATTTGGTGAAGGAGACGGACGGAGCACGCGAACGTAGAATCCGGCTATTTTTAAAGTCGGGAGACCGGGAGAACGAGCTGGTTATGACGGAGGATTTGATGCATTCGCTGCTGACGAATCCATTGGTGCGCACGTCCGCCAGCCTGACACTGGGGCGGGATTTCTTCTACTGGCCGGACGATTATGTCATCGGTACACCGAATATTCATTAAAACAGCTTGCAGGCAGGCCTAAAATAAAACGCAGCCGGATTTGGCTGCGTTTTTTCATGGGGAAAAAGCTTGCTTTCAGCAAAAAAAGATTTTGCAGGTGGCAGATATTCCAAGGGCTTCAATGAGCTTCGACATCGGGCTCAAACCCGTTCCAGATGACCGTCTGCTCCACCGGGAAGCGGGAGGTAGGCCGGGCAGGTCTTGCACCTTTGCCAATGGCTACGAGCAGGACCGGGATATAACGCGGCGGGACATGGAACGCTTGGACGAAGGCTTCGGCGTCGAAGCCGGCCATCGGGCCCGAGTCAAGACCTTTCGCTTTCGCGGCGAGCATAAGCTGCATGGCGGCCAGCGATGCGTTGCGAATCGCTTCATCGCGCCGATAGGTGGAAGAAGCGTTTGCGTAAGCACCTTCAATTTGACTGATCATGGCCTGATAGGAAGCATAGCCTGCATAAGCGTCCTCGAGTCCTTCCTTAACTACGGGCCCGTATATCGCTTCGGCATTCCGATTGGCCTGGAGGTCCCCGAGTACGGCGATGGTAACGGAAGCGTCAAGGACTTGCTTTTGGCCGTTTGCAATAGGAAGCAGCTTTTCCTTGGCTGCCGCCCCGGTTATCGCTACGAACTTCCAATGCTGAAGATTCCAAGATGACGGGGCGTATCCCGCAATGTCCAGGAGCTCTTTGATTTCTTGTTCGCTGAGTTTGTGCGATGCATCAAAATGTCTAACGGAATGACGCTCGCGGAATAGGGTGATAAACTCGGATTGCGCAGCGGTTGACATGTCTCAATCGACTCCTTTGATTGTATAAATGTAAGTGGTTCTGACTACTTGATGATATGCCGACCTGCGGTCGTGAACAATTGCAATTTTCCAAAAGTGTATCGATACAGTTGGTCTGTGTAATATAATGGCTCCAAAGGAAGTGAGGGGAACGGAATGAGAAAATATTTGGATATTCTCTCCGATATGGAGCACAAAATCAATGAGGGCCAATTCCTTTCGGGTCACAAGCTGCCCTCCGTTCGCAATGCAGCGAAGCTGTATGGCTGCAGTGTGAGCACAATTACAAGGGCATATGCGGAATTGGAGAAGCGCGACGCGATTTACTCAATGGCCCAAAGCGGCTATTACGTAGTGGGAAAACCAAGGACCCAGCTTGATGTCACACAGAGCAAGGGGGTCGATTTCGCTTCTTCGTCACCGGATCCGAGTGTGTTTCCGTATTTGGATTTCCGGCACTGTATGAACAAAGCCTTAGACACGTATAAATCCGATCTGTTCACCTGCGGCGATTCAAAAGGACTGGTAACGCTTCGGCATACACTCGTTTCCCATTTGGCCGGTGACCAGGTCTTTGCCAAAGCGGAAAGGATCGTCGTCACGTCAGGTGCCCAGCCGGCGCTCGATCTATTGGCGAAAATGCCGTTTCCCAACGGGAATTCGGTCATCCTGGTCGAACAGCCGAGCTACGATATTTATTTGCGGTTTCTCGAGGCGGAGGGAATTCCGGTCATCGGAATCGCCCGTACGGCAGCAGGCATCGATTTGCAGGAGCTGGAGGCCAGATTCAAACATGGCGAAATCAAGTTTTTCTACACCATGCCGAGGTACCACAGTCCGCTCGGAACCTCGTACAGCGTGGGGGAGAGGAAAGCGATCGCCCGTTTGGCGAGCAAATATGACGTATACATCGTAGAAGACGATTACATGGCCGATTTGGGCGAAGAACCGGGCGCGGATCCTATTTATGCCTATAACCGTACTTCGCACGTCGTTTATTTGAAAAGCTTCTCGAAAATCATTTTCCCGGGACTCCGGCTTGGTGCCGCCGTTTTGCCGGAAAAGCTGCTGGAGACGTTCGACAAATACAAAAGATACCCGGATGCCTCACAGCTGACCCAGGCTGCGCTCGAAGTGTATATCAAAAACGGTATGTACGAGCGGCACAAGCGCAAAATATGCAATCAATATGCAGCGCGGATTCACGCTCTGAACGAAGCGGTGCGACGGCATAACGATGCAGGATTACTTGAAATTCCGGATATCCGCTCCGGTGTGTATGTTCAGTTCAAGCTTCCGCAAGCCGTGAATCTCGAGCGTCTCATCAAGCGGCTTTCGGAAAAGGATATTGCGGTCGCCTCCGGCAAGCGGTTTTATTTATCGGATTATAAGGAGCGGGAGAAGTTTTTACGGATCAGCATCTCACGGGCGCGGCCGGAGCTAATCGAGGACGGAGTCCAGGCGATCCTCGAGGAAGTGAGACGGGAAGTCAAGTTCCCCTCTTGATGGCGGAAACAATTTAATAACACAGTTGAATAATAATGAAAAAATATGCATAATTATACAGGCTAGGCAGCTAACATATGAAGGAGATCAGGATGATGTTGATTTGCGAGTCAAATTCCTTGGAGGATTATTTGGTAGAATCAGAAGAAGTTGATTTTAGTCACTCCTCTATTAAGGACAAAGCAGCGGAGATAAGTTCTGTGTCGGCAAGTGAGGAAGAGTTTGTGCAAAAAGCATATGAATTTGTTCGAGATGAAATATCTCATTCATGGGATATTCAAAGTACAAAAATAACATGCAAGGCCTCGGAGGTGCTTTATTTTCAGGAAGGTATTTGTTATGCCAAGTCAAATTTATTGTGTGCCATATTAAGGAGCAAAGGGATACCAACCGGATTTTGTTATCAAAAGCTTACAATAGGCGACACACCTGACACAGGTTATTGCATCCATGCCTTAAATGCAGTTTTTCTGAAATCACAACAAAAATGGATTCGTTTGGATGCGCGCGGAAATAAAAATGGCGTTCATGCTGAATTTTCTCTGGATGAAGAAAGACTGGCATTTGTTGTGCGCGAAGAATACAACGAAGTCGATTACGCAATAATATATAAGAATCCAAATGCAAAAACCATTAATACATTAAAACAAAATACGGATTGCATACATATGTATCTTTTGGGTTTACCTGCGCAATTATAGAATTGAGAACGATTGGTAAAAATAATTCTTTACTGATCGTTCCCGATATGATAAGATGAACTCAGAAAGAACGAAACAATACATTTTCACTTAATTAGAATGATCGTTCTCGAAATAAAAGGCAAAAACAAAAGGAGCTGGGACAAAATCCGTTTGAAAACGGTCTTCGACATTTGGCCATGCTGCTGCCGAACAGCGTCGTCGCCAAGCTGAGCGTGAATCGCACGGTAGCAGGTCTCGGCACGCTGCCGTACCGGCAGGAAAGCTTCACCGATTGGAACGAAGCCGTACAATGGCTGGCCGATCCGATACCGGTGCTCCGAGCTATCGGCTGAGAAATACAATCGGCTGAAGATGATTCATCTTATTCTTTACTGATCGTTCTCAGGGTGCTATGATGGGTACTGGAGGGGAATAATATGGCCAGATCCAAAGAATTTGAAGAAAACGTTGTACTTGAAAAGGCAATGAAGCTGTTCTGGGAGCAGGGTTACGAGAAAACCTCGATGAATGATCTTGTCGAGAATATGGGGATCCATCGAAGAAGCCTTTACGATACTTTTACGGATAAACACACTTTGTTCCTCAAAGCAATGGATCGATTCGAAGAGCGAATTACCGATAAATTGACTTCAGGGGTCAAGCAATCCCAGACGGCTGTGCAAGCACTCCAGTTTATCTTCAGCTTCATGATCAACGGTGAAGAAGACGCGCCGCCCGGCTGCATGCTTGTAAATTCAACCGTCGAATTAGCGATTCGTGATACGGATGTCGACGCGAAAACGATGGAGGCTTTTACAAGGACGGAGCAGCTTCTTGTAGAAATCGTTACATGGGGGCAGGAGAACGGTGAATTCACGAAGTTATACGAAGCAAAGGAATTGGCCGAATATATTCATAATGCCTTAACGGGATTGAGGGTCATGGCTCGGACTTCGGTTGCAAAAGAAAAGCTTCAGCGGATTGCTGGATTAACAATACGTATTTTAGAGCCTTGAAACACCAAATTTTTTTGAGACAATTAGAATGATCGTTCCCAAAAAAGTCCCAAACGAGGAGAATTCAAACAATGACAAACAAAATAGCGTTGGTAACCGGTGCAAATAAAGGAATCGGATTTGAAGTCGCAAAGCAATTGGGGCAGCAAGGAATAACCGTGTTGATGGCTGCACGCACGAAAGCGGCTGCGGATGCTGTGGCAGGTGAGCTGCAGCAGAAGGGCATTCAAGCCATTGGAGTGGAATTAGAGGTAACCAATGCCGGACATATCGCGGAAGTGTCTCGATTTATCGAGAACACCTACGGTCGATTGGATATATTGGTAAACAATGCAGGAGTCTGGGCGGAAAAATCGGATTACGACGGGGACGCGTTCAGGGATACTTTCGAAGTGAACACATTCGCTCCTTTCTTCATAACGGAAGCGCTGCTGCCGCTGCTGCTAAAGAGCGAGGCAGGCAGGATCGTCAACCAAAGCAGTGCGTTGGGATCCATCGAGTTCATTCTGTCCAATGAACTTGCCCAGCGGATCGCCACACCGGCGTATTCGGCCTCTAAGGCAGCCTTGAATATGCTGACCGCCTACTGGGCGCAAAAAACGAAAGGGACCAGCCTGAAAGTCAATTCCGTGCACCCCGGTTTAGTTAAAACACAAATGGGTGGAGAAAAGGCGGAGCTCTCGGCGGAAGAGGGGGCTCAAACGGCGGTTCGCTTGGCGACTTTGCCTGAGGACGGTCCGACGGGCGGATTCTACTACATGGAAGACCGGCTTCCATGGTAAAACTATAACGGCTTGAAGAAAAATCAAGTAAAATGAAGGGCCTCACATTATATAAAATGTGGGGCTTTATGCTAATTCACGGTCAATTCGTAATCAACTTCATTAACTGGTCGACCTCTTTGCGCCAATAGTCTTCCTCGACTTGCACGTCCTGCAGCATCAGGCCGGTAATGACAGTAAAGTAAAGGAATAGAAGCTTGTAGGGGTCGCCTATGCAAAATTCTTCCGCCTGCTGCCCTCGGACAAAAGTAGGAATCAGCTGGTCGATAATGCTTTTCGGCGAATACTGCTCCAAAAGCAGACGTACTTTCTCCGGCACGTCATCCGACGTTCGCGCCTGCTGAAGCAATAGAAAAACAAGCTTGTGGTCAGGATCGAGCATATTGATCGTTAGGGCCCGGAGCTGTTCCGTCGGCGTCCCGGGCAGCTGCCCAACGTTCTTGATCGCCGACTCGGCTTGTTCCATCGCTTCCTGGACAAGGATCGTAAAGATCTCTTCTTTGGAACTGAAATAGCGGTAGGAGAGCCCTTGGCTAATGCCGGCTTCGGCAGCGATCATGCTCATTTTCGTTCCGGCGATGCCCCGGTTCGCAAATACTTTTAGCGCGGCTTTTTTAATTTGCTCTCGGCGTTCATCATAGCTTTGTGCGGCTTGTTCCTCATTGGCTTTCTTCAACATCGTTCATTCTCCCCGTTTAGGCGTTTAAGTGTTTCGGCTATGCTTAACTAGTTATCGAAGCCCGGTCTGATTCTCGCTGATATCCCATAATCGCTTGGCTGCATCCATGTTCTGAGCATGCACGGTGGGCAGAGTCAATTGCATATCGGTGTAATAACCTCCACTTCGTGCGGCAATGTCATCCGAGTCGGCGAGCCATACCAACGTTTCGGCTCCTTTCTCGGGGCTTCGGGACAACAGTTTCATCAGGGCCATGGTCATGCTGACCGATAATCCTTTGTTGTTGCTATTAAAATTCGTAGACACGAGTCCGGGATCGAAGCAGTGGGCTGTAACACCTGTCTTCTCAAGCCGCCTCGCCAGCTCAGCGGTAAACAAGATGTTGGCTAGCTTCGTTTCCCCGTACCGAATGGAAGGTCCACCGATATATTTTTGCGGAAAACGGTACAACCGCTCCGCCCTTATATCGTCGAAGCGGATTCCGTTTCGAGCCATCTTATGGCCGTGGGAGGCCGTCGTAATGACTCGGGAATGTCCGCTTTCCTTTAATTTATCAAGCAGGAGCGAAGTTAGCAAGAAAGGAGCCAGATGATTGACCGCCCAAGTCATCTCAATCCCGTCTTCCGTTAATTCTCTCTCCGTAAACATCGCTCCGGCATTATTAATCAAAATATCCACTCGAGGCCATTTCTCCCCAATATCCGCGGCAACCCGCCGGATCGAATTTTGGGAAGACATATCTGCCTCAAATATATCGACTATCGCACTACCGCCAGTTATCGTGACGAGCTGAGCGGCAACCTCATCGGCCTTTGCACGATTACGTGCAATGAGTCCCAGTATGGCTCCGCGCTTGGCAAGCTCCTTCGCCGCCGCCAAACCAATGCCGCTGGTCGCCCCGGTAATGACAACCCATTTTCCTTTTACTGACCATTTCGTATTAATTTCACTCATGATAGTGAGCCTCCCTTTTAAAAAAATAATGAATGAACCATTCATTCATTATAGTATTGTAAGGCTTCAAATGTGTCAACCATTTTTTTCTATTTTGGGCAAAATAAATTCGTGTTCTCACTCGGATTTTGAATGTAAAATAAACTTGACATGATGTATGATATTGATTACATTATGTACATCAAACTTAACTTTAAAAATGAACCTACAGGTGGTGTAGTCGATGACCTATCAAGAAAAGAAGAGCATCGTATCCTTGATCAGTGCAATACTCATTTTTGGCTCTTATTGTGCTTACAAGTACCCGCGGTATCCTACGAGAGGTCTGGAGCCGACGGAAATCTTTCATTATTGGGGTTCCTTCGTTCTTGGCTTAACTCTAGTTTCCATTGTCGCGCATATTGTGATCAGCATTGTATTTAACATCGTCTTTAGGATTACGACCGGAGAAAAAGAACCGACATTTGCGGATGAATTGGATAAACTCATTGATTTGAAAGCGACCCGAAATTCTTTCTTTGTGTTTGTCGCGGGCTTTCTTGCTGCCATGGGATCGCTGGTCATCGATCAGCCATCACAGGTAATGTTCTTGATCCTGATTGCCTTCGGCTTCCTTTCCGATGTGACCGGCTCCGTTACGAAACTTTATCACTATCGGAAAGGAGTTTAACATGAGTAAAAATCTTGTCGGCAACCACATCCGAAAATTACGATTCAACCATCATGAAATGACACAGCAGCAATTGGCTGACAAGGTGGGCGTAACAAGGCAAACTATTGTAGCTCTGGAAAAGGGCAACTACTCCCCGTCTTTAGAACTGGCTTTTCGCATTGCTCTTGCCTTTGGCTTGCCTCTGGAGGAGGTATTTTTTTACGGGGATCACCCAAAGGAGTAGGGGTTGGATGATGATCACCTTTTGCTGCTGATGCTTGATGAGGTGAAGGGAGATAAAGAATGAATTCAAACAAAATAGCCGCAACCATTGTGGGAGTTCTGTTCATACTTGCGGCGATATCCTCGATCATAGGTCTTATGTTATATGGTCCGATCCTGAACGGTCCCGATTACCTTATTCAAGGCTCGGCTCACGCTAACCAGGTGATCCTGGGGGCGCTTATGGAGTTAATTCTTGTCGTTTCAGCTGTCGGTACATCGATTACAATGTTCCCGTTTTTAAGAAAGTATAACGAGACACTGGCTCTTGGGCATGTTTGCTTTAGGTTTCTTGAGGCTGTTATTATTACTGTCGGCATCATCAGTGTGCTGTCCCTGTTGACCTTAAGTCGGGATTTCACAACCGCCACAGCTCCGGATGCCGCCTCTTTTCGTGCCTCAGGTACATTATTAAAAGCAGTACACGACTGGACATTTATGCTGGGGCCCAATTTCATGTTAGGTATAAATACGATACTGTACAGTTATATATTTTATAGAACCAAGCTCGTGCCCCGGTTTATTTCCAGCTTGGGTATAACAGGAGCAACCCTTGTTTTTATTGCAGCTTTGTTGGAAATGTTCGGTGTCATTCCTCAGCTTTCGGTTTGGGGAGCAATGTTGTCGCTGCCCGTAGCAGCTAACGAAATGATCCTTGCAGTATGGCTGATCATCAAAGGCTTCAACCTATCCTCATATAATTACAGCAGACGCCTGGAGTGTTAAGATTCGAAATGCTGAATTCCAGCCCTACGATACTTTTTATCTGTATGATGACCTTTTTCCATTCGGAGGAGATGTAATGTTTATTTATAAAATCGATGAGGAACTATCTCTAAGGTTAATTGAATTAAGGGATGCGGAGAGAATTTTCGAATTAACGAATAAGTCAAGAAGCTATTTAAGAGAATGGCTTCCTTGGCTGAATAATAATTTAATGCTTGAGGATACTCTGGGTTTATCCAAAACAGCAGACGTAGGATATTGGCTTGCAGAAGAGTTTCAAGGAAATGGGATTATGACCAAGGTGGCTAAGGCACTGACTGATCATGCTTTTCATGATTTGAGCCTGAATAAAGTTGAAATTAGGGCTGCGGCAGGGAATAAGAAAAGCAGGCGAATTCCCGAAAGGCTAAACTTTGTGAATGAAGGTAGAATAAGACAGGCAGAATGGCTATATGACCATTTTGTCGACCATATTATTTATGGAATTTTGGCTGCGGAATGGCAAGAATAAACGGACGAATAACATTGGAGCAACCCAAGTTTTAAGGAGTAGGGCTAATAGAGGCTGTGTTGAACAGCACAAGATATGTTGTACGCGATGGGGGGATTTATTTGATTCATGCAGATCATGCGGTGTTCAATAATATTGCTTGGTGCGGGATTGTTTGTAGGCTGCACGGACTGACCCCAATTTCCGGCGAAGGTATATGGGGACTTTGCTCCAAAGCGCCCGAGTATTACCCTGATATCATCACCTTCAGAAGGCAAGTAACAAGTGATGAAGTAAATGATTTTATCGGAAATAGGGAAGTATTCGGTATAAAAGATAGCTTTGCTAACCTGGATATGCTGCCCTTTGGTTTTAGAGTACTTTTTGATGCGAAATGGATCTATCATCCCCCGGTTGTTGACCTTGATGATCACCTAAGAGGATGGATCGTTGTATCTACTGCGGAAGCTTTTGCACAGTGGACATTTGCCAGCGGGCTGCAGAAAGTGTTACAACCCGCGCTTTTAGAGGAAAAAGACGTAAAAATCTTTATGTACGAGATCCATGGTGAGAAATCAGGCTTCGTAGCTAATCTTAGTGACCATGTTGTGGGAATATCCAATGTATTTTCAAATGAGAATAAAATGATTTGGCCGGATATTGTTCGAATTGTTTCGGCCTATTTTCCCGGGGTACCCATGGTGGGATATGAAAAAGGCGAAGCGCTCGCGGCCGCGCTCCAATCTGGATGGACAACGCTTGGCCCCCTTCGTGTATGGATTAAAGCGAATCCAACCGAAAATGAGTGAATATTGCCATATGAATTGCGAGCATCAGGACTGCCAGAGGAAATATTTGCAAGAGTGACGAATAATTATAATGCTCAGCATAACAGCAAATCCTCCAGCCGATGGAGAAAATAAATTGGTGGACTTCATGTCAAATTCAGTAAATGACCTCGCAGTAAAACAGGAGGATAGTGCAACAACTGAAATTTTGCCTCCGATAGAGGAACGAGCTAAGCCTTGTGGTTTTGGTGGCTGGCTTTATCTGGTTGCTTTAGGCTTCTTATTAACTTTCGGGAGCTCTTTATTTTATTTGATTGATACGCTATTGCCCATTTACCAAAATGGACTTTTATTCGAACTTTATGGGGAAAACTGGAAATATGCCGTTGCGATAATATACGAAACGGCAATTCATATATTATTTGTAATCTTCCCCGTATTCCTTTTTTATCTGGCATTGAAAAAAAAGAAACTATTAAGAAATATGGTAATAAATTTATATTTGATTAACTTTGCTTATAATGTTAGCCTTTATTTAATTACTAACTCCATTGAGGATATGGCAACCCACGAGTTTATGAGTGAGCAGGGGAGAAATATTGTTAAATCGTTGATAACGTGTTTAATATGGATTCCTTACTTTATAAATTCAAAAAGAGTGAAGAATACTTACATTTATTAATCGAAATACGAAGCAAGCTGACACCTATTGGCGTCAGCTTTTTTCTCATTCTCTAGCTTTTCAGCTGTGCTTCAAGGCTTCTCGAGAGCATGTCCATTTCGTCGGTAGGCTCGAATCGCTCGACAACTTGCCCTTGTTTATCGATAAGGAATTTGGTGAAATTCCATTTGATGGAGTTTCCTAGGAGCCACTCCGGATTTTTCTCGGTTATCATCATTTTTAACAGTTTTGCATTAATATTTGCTTCGTCGAAGCCTTTGAATGGGGCGGCATTCTTTAAGTAGTCGAATAAAGGGTGGGCGTCATGACCGTTGACTTCGATTTTCGAGAAGATAGGAAACTTGACCCCGTAATTGATCTGACAAAAAGCGGCTGCCTCCTCATTGCTGCCAGGCTCCTGCCCACCGAATTGATTGCATGGAAAACCTATAAACTCCACACCGGAGGCATGATACTGATCGTAAAGGCGCTGCAGATCGGTAAATTGGGGAGTATATGTACATTTGCTGGCCGTGTTGATGATCACAAGGGGTTTACCTTCGAATGCATATAACGGTATGCGTTCGCCATTGGATTTGCGTACTGTAAAATCATAAATCGTTGCCATGTTGTCACCTCTTTCTATGCATTGAAAATAGTATAGACGGTTTGATGCAAAACGTAAATGCGATTTTTATGAGAATAACACCAGGCCGCTGCCGCTGCCGCTGCGGGTGAGTTGACTGGCCTATTTGATAACGATTAAGTCAATATAACTGACGTGAGAGCGGCGAAATGAATAAAAACTTTTCACAAAACCTCTTTTATGTTATATTATCTAACAATAACTAGGATATAACATGCCGTAAAGTCTTGTGGATGTTAAGTGTTTGATGGCGGTAGTTCTGAATTCGTTAGGGTTCATTTATAAGTTTTCTAGGGTTCCGCGGATATGGATCCGTCCGGACCGAGAGAAAACGCACAGCTGCAGCTGTGTTCACGGAGGGATAAAAGCCCGGGAGGATATCGTTTGCTGATATCGCCCGGGCTTCATTTTTTTTTGCAGATCATTCCAACGAGAGGGTGCTTACAGATGCAGGAAACGACGAAGCTCCGCCAAACTTTAACCTTATTTCAAGTTGTGTTTTTAGGATTAGCCTGGATGACGCCGATGATTTATTTCTCGGTCTATGGGATCGCCTATGAAACATCACACGGTATGTTGACTCAAGCGTACATTACTGCTTTTGTTGCGATCTTTTTTACGGCTTACAGCTATGGTGTGATGTCCAAAGCGCATCCGACCTCGGGCTCGGCCTACGTCTATGCGAAGAAAGCGATCCATCCGTATGTCGGGTTCTTGGTCGGATGGGCGCTGCTGCTGGACTATTTGTTCTCACCCATTATTGCTTGTCTCATGTTCGGTATTTATATTCACGCCCAATTCCCTGCGGTTCCTCCTTCTGTATGCATCATTGCGCTGAACATTATCCTCGCTGTGGTTAATATTAAAGGGATCAACTTTTCGGCTCATATCAGCAAAATATTCGTGCTTATCCAAATCGTATTCATTGCCGTATTCTGCACGGTGCTGGTGATCCAGCTTTGGGATTCTAGCGGGCCGATGCCGTCCGTGCTTCAAACGGATGTGCCTTTGCCGGTCATTTTGACGGGAGCTTCGATTATTTGCTTTTCATTCCTCGGCTTCGATTCGGTTACAACTATGGCGGAAGAAACGATCAATGCCAAGAAAAATATCCCGAGAGCCATCATGATCATTATTCTCGTCGCCATTGCTTTATATATGGGGCCGTCCGTCCTGACTCAGATGGCTTTTCCGGGTATGACCTTCACGGATGTGGATTCTGCGGGCTTCGAGCTGGTCAAGCTTGTTGGCGGGACCGCACTGAGCTCGGTATTCATCACTGTGCTCATTATGGCCATATTTACACAAGGGCTGTCCTCGACGACCACCGTATCGCGTCTGCTGTATGTGATGGGGCGGGAATCCATTCTCCCGAAGCGCATATTCTCCTATGTTCATCCCAAGTATAAGACACCGGCGCTCAACATTATTCTGGTCAGCGCCGTGTCGCTCCTGGCCTTGGTGATCAGCCTGGATATGGCTGTGAAATTCGTGAATTTCGGTGCTTTGACAGGCTTTATATTCGTTAATTTATCTGTTATTGCCGAGAAATATATTCGCGAGAAGCGGCGCTCGTTCAACGGAACGCTGATGTATCTTGTGTTTCCGCTGGTCGGAGCCGCTTTTATTGGCTGGCTGTTGTCATTGCTCGACAGCAACGCCTTGACGATCGGCATGATATGGGTTGGGCTTGGTGTTGTTTATTACGCCTACCGGAGTCATAGACTGCGGGCAGGTGCAGATCGCCCAGAAGCAGCTCCTTCCGGCCTTGTCTCTATGCAGTCCCGCAATGCCCGTCCGCAGCGGGAGGCTGAGGCAGCACTTTCTGTAAACAAGTATCCCTGAATGCTTGTAGGAAGGATTCCATGTTTTGGTTGCAGACGGAGCAAGGATTGTCTATTCTGAAATAGGAAGCAGGAAGCAGGAAGCAGGAAGCAGGAAGCAGGAAGCAGGAAGCAGGAAGCAGGAAGCAGGAAGCAGGAACGGAATCGTGGAGCAGGA
>NZ_NMQW01000057.1 GCF_002234615.1 Paenibacillus rigui
TTGCGTATCTTTCCGATAACGCCTTATTTACGAACTTCGTAAATACCTTTCTTTTAGTACTGTTTCTGTATTTCGGTAAATCTCCGCTTATAAGCGGTTTTGCGTAAGGATGACCCTAAATCAATCCCTCAATTGATCAAGCGGACTTTTGATGCGTCTGGCATCTTTAATACTTACATGGGTGTACCTTTCAGTAGTCCGAGTGCTTTGATGCCCCAACAGTTCTTGGATATACCGTATATCGATGCCTCCTTCCATGAGGTGAGTAGCAAATGAATGTCGCAACGAATGGATACTAACCTTCTTCATCACACCTGAAGCAAGTAAAGTTTGTTCGAATATTTTCTGAACGGAGCGTTCCGTCAGGTGCCTTACCTTGTTTTGGCCTGGAAATATCCAGGTTTCCGGTTGTTCTTGATGGTAATATTGCAAGAATACCTCCAAAGCTGTATCAGATAGAAGGGTAAGCCGGTCTTTTCTTCCTTTTCCTTGGCGAATCCGTAGTGTTTTACGGTCCTTGTCGAAATCCTGCCACCGAAGGCGAACCACCTCACTTACACGCAATCCGGATGAATAAGTTAAGTATAAAATAGCTTTATGCTTCAGATTATCAACGCTATTTAAAATACGCATAACTTCGTTAAGGGATAAAACATGGGGTAGTTTCTGCTCCTTTTTCGGTCTGATGTACGTGGCGGATTCATGTTGGCTAAGAACTTTCTGAAAGTAAAATTTGATCGCACTAATAGCTTGATTTACATAAGCATGGGATCGATGATGATTTAATAAAAAAAGTGAGTATTCCGAAATGGTTTGATGACTCCAGAACAGACCCTGCTCATGAATATATCGAAAAAAACGATCGACTTGGCCCAAATAGGCCTTGACGGTTTTTGAACTATAGCCCCTGAGAAGCAATTCATCTTTCAATCTTTGCCTTTGTTCAGCACCCCATGGTGGAAGAACCGCTAGGGGGTCAGATGTAGCTGACTCATCAGAGGAACGAAGAAATTCACATTCCTCTAGCAGCTGAGGATCTATAATCACTGCTTTATCCTTGAAAATCATCAACAGTTCGGTAATCACTTTCAATGTATAGGGCAACAGCCAGACTAATTCATCCGGGTTCCATCTTCTTCCTGGTATACTCCTGATCTTAGCGACGTCTTCCTTATTAAACGCAAAAAGCTTTACAGCCAATGAATCCTCATTTCGCTTGGACAAATGTATTTCCATAGAAGCCCACCTTCCCAGTATACCAATCATTGTAAATGTTGGAAATGAAAAAAGAGGCCCGCAAAGTCTATAACGACTTTGGAACCTCCGATGCTTTCGGTACGAATATATGATAACAGAGCTTCGATCATATCATAGAATAGAATTCAAGATGCGATATCAAGGTACTTACTCTATGACCGGTCATTAACTCCTAATTGCGTTGCAATACGGACGTTACAAACGCCGTTTTTCCTAAACTATAACTATCTATATCATTTCGATATTGCTCGGCTAATCGAAGCTTTAATAAACCGTATTCCCTCCGGGCTTCCTCGTTGGCACGCAAGTAATCCCGAAATGCGATATGCTCCAGATAGCCTTTCCCATCCTTGGGACACTCATACAAATGGTGCTTCACGAGACTGCCTTCAGGCGCCTTGAACGCCTCTCGTCCCTCCACGCCCAGGTTCCCTTCATACACATACCCGGCATCCTCCAACCGCTCGATAATGGCAGGCAGCACATCATAGCTCTCCATTACGATATCGACATCAATGATCGGTTTGGCGTATAGTCCTTCCACCGAAGTGCTGCCTACATGCTCGACGGCCAATATCAAATCGCCCAGGTCATTTTGTAATTTCTCCTTCATGTTTTCAAAATGCATTCGCCACTCCGGATTATACGGCACGACTTCGATGACCCGTGTATTGTCAGCCAATCCTGCAGCCTCCCTTGGTCCTGCTCCCGCATGCACGCTTCCTACATATCACTTGCCGCCGGTCTCCAACCGGTTAATTGACTCCAGCGGCTGGCTTTTCGCAGGATGTCCCATATGATAGGTTCTTTTGCATCGACATACTTTTCGCGCTCGTACCTGTACAGCTCAGCTAATGCTAGCTTCATGCATGCATATCGTTCACAATCGACCGGATGTGCTCTTAAATAATCCCGGAATAATAAGGCAAACTGCTCGGACAAGCTGCCATACTGCCTAACATGAATGTGTGTTCTGTTATGACCGGGGCTTTCACGAAAATAACGTTTCGACAGATCGGGATTGTCTGCTCTATGGTTAAATCCAATGCTTTCCATAGCCGCTTTATACTGCTCAGATGGCTCAAGTTTTTCGACTGAAATTTGGATATCGACAATAGGTTTGGCGTGAAGCCCTTTAACAGAGGTCGAGCCAATATGATCGATTCGTAAAGCCGTGCTGCCTAAAGCATGCCGCACAAGCGCTCCAATCTTGGTAAATTCCGCTGCCCAATTGTCACTATATGGAACGACTAGGATCGGTTCAATCATAAGTCCTCCTTCCCATCCAATATTCATCTAAGCTTCCATTATACGCATTCCATCCATTTAATTCCATACAAAAAACCGCGCCAGCCCTGACGCGGTTTCCTTGCTAAGCTTTGAATGCCACGGCCGGATTCGGTCGTCCGAGAAATTTCCAGAAATCCCCTCCGAGCAAGCCGGCAGCATCCCGGGCAATTTCGTCCTCTGTCATCCTCCAGCCCGTATTCATCAAATCGCTATATTTGTCATAAAGAACCTTGCCGATAACCCCGCGGGCATCGTCCCATTTGTACAGCAGCTGTTCCAATACATCGCTATCCGAATGCTGCACTGTCACATGGGTACCCGCCAGCTCGAACCGCAGCCGTGTCAACTCCTCAAGTGCGCCAGGAATATGGAAGCTTCCATGATAACCGACAAGATGCAAATTGGGAAATTGGCGTGCAGCTGCAGTTAGAAGATAGGGATGAACTCCAACACCAGCACCAGCTCCGAGCGAGCATAAAAATTTGTTCCCGGGATACTTCGCACATAGCTCTGCTAACACGGATATTCCATCCGCTTGTTGCAAGCTTGTACCCGCTGCTGAAGAGAAATCATCCAGCTGCCAGCCCTCGTTGCTTATAAATAATGCAAGAGGAATTCCTGCTTCAGCGGCGACAGGGAGCACACATTCTTGAATGATGCGGTTGCTGGTTCCCGACATGAACCCACCTGAAAACATGTAAAGCGGGTTCATCCGCGCAATCCAATATTTCAAAAAACTGCGGATTTCCCTGCATGTTTTACCGCTCAATGCTTCTTCAACCTCATAGCCCCAATCCCTTAACTGTACGCAGGCATCTGTCCAGTGATTCACCAAGTAATCGATTCGAAGCGCCGTATTGAATCTCGGGTCCAGCTGATCGATTCCCTCCCATGCTATTCTTTCCACAGGCGAGAAAGGATTGTTGCTCATACAAACGGTGGTTACGCGGGCAAGCTTGAAAATTTGATCCATGTGATCGGAAGCATTCAAGTGCTTGAAGAAGGAACGATAAGCCGACAAATTCCTTGCCGCGGTATCCAACCCTAGCCTTTGAAAAACCTTGAGCACACCTCTGCATGCTTCGCTATAAGGCGTATGGTCGATAAATAGCGTTTGCCAGACAATATCGGCTTGCTCCCTCTTCGAAAGCTTGCGCCACTGAGTAGAAGACAGGTCCGTACGAAACCCGATCAGTTCCTTGATTAGAGCATCGGAGGTTAACAGCTCTTCGATGCCCCAATGCGAGAGCTCTCCGAACGCTTCCGAATACAATCGTGTATGCACATCGGAGACCGGTGTCGCCTGTATCGTTCGATTCACGGCTTGCTGCAGCTGCTGCTTGGTTTGAATCGGACTCGCTGCCACAGGAGACCCACTCCTTTTTATCCGTCAGCTTACTTGCCCAACAGCTCCAAATGCTTGCCAATGTGGGAAATCAAAGATTGCTCGAACGCTTCTTCCTGCTCGCTGAGCGTGCGGTAGAACTCGTCCTTGAACAAAGAGTTGCCTGCAGCATCCTTCGCTTGCAGAAGAATACCGTATGTGATGTGAATCACTTGGCGCGCGTTGTTCTCGTTCATATACGTGTCAGCCAGATCCGCATCGGATACTTGATCCAGCGGCGCGATTTTGCTCAAATCCGTCGTTACATGGTAGTAAGCTGTCGCTTCTTCAAAATGATCCAATGCATACTGATGCATTTTGCGGTACAAGCCCGGGTTCACTTTCGCTACCGTTCTTACAGCCTCCAGCCAGTTCGTACCGGCTGTTTTCACGTGGAAGCGGCCTTTGGTGTATTTGCCGATAATCGGGAATACGCTGAACTTGTCACTTCCGGAGTGAATGCTGAGCTTGTAGCCGAAATCGTCAGCAATGCCTGCATGAATAATCAGTTCTTTCTCAAATTGCGCGATATCGCCGATGTAGTCAATCCCTTTTTGGAATTCGCCAATGAAACGCGGAGCCATACTATAGATCGTCAAACCGCGGCCATACAGCTCTTTGGCAACCAGGAAGTGGGACTCAGGAGCTGTCGGTGTAGCCGTTTCGTCGATCGAAATTTCGAAGTCAATTTCACGGTTTGCCGTTTTGATATATTTATTGAAGATGTGCTCCATGAAATCAATTGCAGGTCCATAGATCAGCACGTTTTTGATCAGCGTTTCTTTGTCGAATGTAATGGAAGTGCCCGCAACCTCGAATGTTTGGCCCAGGTACAGGGACTCGTAATGGCTGCGTGTCGCTTCGGAAACCTCAGCATATTTGGCTGCTTGCTCTGCCGCGGACAGGCCTTCGATCGTGTTGTCGATATACTCGGAGCAATCCAGCGTCAGCATAGTGAAGCCAAGACCAAGCGCCAGCTCAATATCCGCCTCTACTTTCAAGTGGTCGCCGTCAGCGCCGAAGCCGTCTTTGTAGCCTTCCTGGAAAGCTGCGAAGCATGCTGCATCCACAACCTGCTTGTAGTCGCGGCCCGTCAGGTTCAATTCACGGATACTTTGCTGTGCAAGGATCGGACGCACATTTTTACCGCGAACCGTTTTGATATGACCCGGGGAAGCAATGCCCAGACGGTCGCCAAGACCGATGGTCGCAACTTGCGTACCGAAAGCGCGCGGTACCGTGTAATCAAAATATTTATTCAAAACAAGACGGTTCTCGTGAGTCAACGGACATACTTTTACGCCGCCGTCCACTTCGCCTTGAAGCTCATCAAATAAAGAACCTTCGCCGGTGGCAAGGATATATTTCGTGTTGTTGTCTTTCACCATAAGAAGCTGCACGCCGCCGGACTCGGAGAATGAATGCGGATACACTTTCACGTTGTTTGCAGCGATACCTGTTACATTGCCCTGCTTCATAGCTTGGGCGATCGTTTGAAACTGACTCATTGGATAAAAGCCTCCCTCAATGTTTGGATAACGCAATCATATCGCAAAATCATATTAGTTTCTTCACTAATCTTGCTTTTATTCAAAATATATATGCATATCTTGCTATGATTTTTTTAATGACTCTGCTACAATAGACAAAAAAATCAGCAGCAGAAAGCGGGTGTATCCCCCATGAGCGAAACGGTTTCCCTCACCTACGGGGCGGAGGAAGGCGATTTCTATATGCAGCATATTAAGCGTACGGAGCCTTTCGAGCGGACGAATCATTTTCACGGGACGTACGAAATTTATTACCTGCTGTCCGGGCAGCGCACGTATTTTATCAAGGACCGATCCTATATGATTTACCCGGGCGACCTCGTATTCATCAGCAAAAATGATGTGCACAAAACGTCGGACGTCGGCCAGCCCGGCCATGAACGGATTGTCATTAATTTCAGCGACAAATTTATTCAAGCGGAGCATCCGCTGTACCATCCGGCGTTGTTCGGGGTGTACCAGCAGCCTACGCATGTGCTGAGCCTGAAGCTGCAGGATCAAATTTTCGTGCAGACGATCATGAGCAAGCTGACCAAGGAGCTGAAGGAAAAAGCGACCGGCTTTGAGACGTACATCCGGCTTTTGCTGGTAGAGCTTCTTTTGTTCTCAAGCCGCTATGCGGAGCGTCAGGAGTCAGTCCCATTCGAGCATGCAAGCCCGCTGCACAAAAAAATATCCGAGATCGTCCAATTCATCAATATCCACTATGCGGAATCGATGACCTTGTCCGGGATCTCGGAGCAATTTTACATGAGCTCGTATTATTTAAGCCGCGCTTTTAAAGAGATTACCGGGTTCACCTTCATCGAGTATGTCAATATGACCCGCATTCGTGAAGCCCAGACGCTGCTGCGCGAAACCGAGCGTAAAATAATCGATATTGCCGATACCGTAGGCTTTGAAAATATCGCTCATTTCGGCCGCATGTTCAAGAAGCTGACCAAGATGACGCCTCACGAATACCGCAAGCAGAATAAATCATAATCTTACTTACTCGCGCGTTTCCGCTCCCGGATCAGCACGTCTGTTTCTTTGCGGCGGGCGTTCAGCCTTTGAAACCCCCAACGTAAAGCATAGGGAACAATGAACAAAATAAACAAGATCCGAAACATTTGATAAGCGACTACAAGCGAGACATCCGCCCCTACCGCTGTGGCGGTTACCCCCATCTCCGTCATCCCGCCGGGAGAGGTGCTTAAAAAGGAAGTCATGAATGATACAGGATGAATGAGCGTAAAACTGTAGGATAATGCCAAGCAGAATCCGACGACGGCGACGCCTCCCGCAATCGAGTATGGCAGCAGCTTCCGCCAATTGGACAAGCTGCTTAATTTGATCCCGAGCCCCATATAAATACCCAGACTCCATTGCGAGAGCAGCACAAGCAGCGATGGGAGATGAAACGGCTCCAAGCCGCCAATTGTCAGCAGAGCCCCCACGATAATCGGGCCTAGAAACTGCGGCGTCGGAAAGTGAAGCTTGCCGGCCAGCCATGCCGAACCAACAATAAGCGCCACCACAAGACAGAAGAAAAACGGTCGCTCCCCCATTTGTGAAAGCCACGCCCCTAAGGATCCAAGCAGCGTATCCCCGCTCCCCCCTTGTCGGCCAAGAGCAGCAGTGGAAGCAGAGGCTCCGTTTGCCAATCCGTGAACCGTCAGAAAAGGTACGATAAATATGACACTGAGCAGACGAATCGTCTGCATGAAGGCGACAACACCCCCATCCGCATCTTGGATTTCCTCACTCAGCACAACCATCTGCGACAAGCCGCCGGGAATGCTTCCGATGGCGCTGCTGGCCAAGCTGATCCCCGTTTGGCGGGCTGTAATATAAGCCACGATCAAGCTGAACACAATGGTCAGCAGCGTCGCAACGAACATGGAAGGCAGCTGCGAGGAAATTTGTTTGGCGCTCTCCATTGTAAAAGCTAGCCCCATGCTGTAGCCGAGCAAGGCAAGGCCTGCATTCCGAAGCCCCCCGTTCCACGTAAGCTTGCGGCGGGTAATCGCCGTCCATAGAATGACCGCCGTAAGCGGCCCCAGCATCCAGCTCAAAGGCATGCGTATGATTGTAAAAAGCAAGCCTCCCGCAAAGGTAACGAGGATCGTTTCCAGCATTCGATTCATGATTGTTTCCTCTTTTCCCATTATTCAACACATATCACACAAAAAACCTTCATTCAATAGAATTTTCCTGAGAAAATTCTAATGGATTTCTCATACATCCGCTGCAACCTGCGCCGCTCTAGGGTTGAGAAGGCTATTAGCAAATCATGGGTATTTATCTTGTGGTATGGTAGTAGTAGGCCCTTACTAGCAAGACAGGCCTTTCACTACCAAAACTGGAAGAAGGATGTGTTTAACAGAAATGAAAAAGATGCTTACCGTGACAACTTTAACACTATCACTCCTGCTGTCGGGTGTCGGCCTGGCCGTACCGCAGCACGCTTCTGCAGCCACCACTTCACAAGACGATAAAATCATTAGCACGGCTAAATCCTATATTGGCAAGGTAAAATATGTATACGGCGAACGCAACCCGGACAAGCTGATCTTCGATTGCTCCGCCTTCACGCAATTCGTATTCAAGAAAAACGGAATCAGTATCCCTTGGGGCTCCAGGGCGCAGGCTAAGGTAGGAACGAAAGTATCCAGCATATCCAAGCTGCAAAAGGGCGATCTGGTCATGTTCAGCGTAGGAACAAAAGGACAAATCAACCACGTGGGCATCTACGTCGGTAATAACAAGTTTATCAGCAATACGAAGAGTTCCGGTGTTGTCATTTCCAGCATGACTTCCGGCTACTGGAGCACACGCTTTATCGAAGGACGCCACCTGTAAGATTAATATGTAAAAACCGACATATTTAATCATACACGATTGCTTGAAAGAAATAAATCTGTTCAGCTGCTGCACAGTTATAAGCTGCCGGACTTTATCCGTACAGGACTTATATTACTTTTCACTATTAAAAAAAGAGCTGCCGCGGCAGCTCTTTTTTCTATTGCTCTACTATCTGGAATTTAAAAGTTTATTCACCGGACTTTTTAAAACTTCACCAAACTGCCGACCTGTACAGGCAAGCCTGTCCGGATCGATTGATTTCCGGCAATACCGGTCAGAATGGACATTGCGCCGTCCACATGCGATGCCGCACGGTTGAAACGGTCAGGCTTCTTCTCCCCGAACAAGTCGTTCAGCAGCACAGGGTCGCCGCCGCCATGTCCTCCGGCCGTTTCTTCCACATGCACTTCATAAGGCGCATCGAACATCGGGAAGACGGTAATCTTTTTCCCTTTCACCGCACCTTCCAATGCTTGGTCTCCACCGGAGTTTACATAAGAGGATTCTACCACGTTCATCTCGATGCGGCCCTTGCTGCCATTGAAGCAAACCCGGAACCCTTCCCATGGAGCATACGCGTACAGATTGTACGTGAGGATCGCATTGCTGTTATATTTCACCATGACTCCCATCGTATCTTCGATGTTGATGCCGTCGCCGAATACGCTTTGGTCACGGTAATAGCCGTCTTCCTTCTCGGCATCCAGATACATGGCTTTTAGCTGCGGATTTTGATCCAGATGAAGCGCGAACGGGTCGTTCTTCGCCGCTTCGCTGCCGTGTGCGCGGGAGTAAAACTCGGTTACGCCGCGTTTCTCCGCATTTTCACGTCCATAGAACATCAGATCACCAAGCGCAAACACCGTCTTGGGCTGTGTGCCAAGCCAGAAGTTAACCAGATCGAAGTGGTGAGTGGACTTATGCACCAGCAGGCCTCCACTGTTGCGTTTGTCGCGATGCCAGCGGCGGAAGTAGTCCGCACCGTGCTTCGTGTTCAACAGCCATTCGAAATGGACGGAATGAACATCGCCGATCGCGCCATCTGCAATCAGCTCGCGAATTTTCGTGTTGTGCGGGGAATAACGATAGTTAAAGGTGACGCGCAGATTGCGGCCTGTTCTGTTCACAGCGTCCAAAATCTCCTGGCACTTCACTTCGTCCACCGTCATCGGCTTCTCGGTAATAACGTCGCAGCCAAGCTCCATAGCACGAATAATGTAGGTGTGGTGTGTGCGGTCAACCGTCGTTACGATAACCACATCCGGCTTCGTTTCTTCAATCATGCGGTCAAAATCTTGCGCTTTATACGTAGGCAGCGGTCCGACACCGAACGGCTCCAATTTTTTGTTAGCCACATTCATCCGGGTTTGATTCACATCGCAAAAAGCGACCAGCTCGGACGTTTCCTTATAATCTTTGGCAATCGAAGTGTAGAAGAAGCTTGCTCTTCCTCCGGTACCAATCAATGCATAACGTTTACGATTCGACATCTAGTATTTCCTCCCTTGGTTATGTTATTGTGAGTATAGCGCAATAAATACATGAAAACAGCACGGTTATTGCTTACATTTTATTTTTTTCAACATATCTTGTTCATTCATCTTGGCTTAAATAATCACAGGAGGAGCGGCCACTCTATGAAAAACCAGTCTCATTCCAAAGCAGGCAGCACTGCATTGCCTCCCCTGCTTCCCGCCTCCACAGGCGATGTGCAGGACAAACCCGCCTTTACCTTTTCCGTGAAGGACAGCTTTCACCTAGACCATTCGGTACGAACCAACTCCTTCAATATGACGCAGAATCACGCCCACGATTCGTATGAAATCTACTATATGAGAACCGGAGAACGGTTCTACTTCATTAAAGACCGGTCCTATCATGTGAACAAAGGGGATCTTGTTCTCATCCAGCCCAATGTGCTGCACAAAACAACAGAATCGCGTTCTCCGAACCATGAACGGATACTGATCAATTTTAAAGAAAGCTTTATGGCTCATATCCACGGCGAAATCGTCAAGGGATTGTTCCAAGTGTTCGAGGAGGGGCCGGTGTTCCGGCTGGATGCGAGGGAACTGCTTGCGGTAGACACGATTATGGAAAAGATGCTCCGGGAGAAGAAACAACCTGACGATGCATCCGAGGGCTACATGAAGCTGCTGCTCGGAGAGCTGCTGCTGATTATTCTTCGTCATGTCCGCCAGTCCGACCTGAGAAGCAGAAACGCGGAGCATCCGACTACCCTACACCGCAAGGTTTCGGATATCGTCAAGCATATTAATGAGCACTTTCATGAACCGATGTCGTTGAAAGGACTCGCGGACCATTTTCACATCAGCTCCTACTACCTGTGCCGAATTTACAAGGAGGTGACCGGCTTTAGCGTGATCGAGTATGTCAATACGCTGCGCGTACAGGAGGCTCAGAAGCTGTTGAAAAGCACCCGGATTTCCGTCACTGACATCACGGAGAAGGTAGGCTTTGAAAGCAGCACGCACTTCGGCCGCATCTTCAAGGCCATCTCCGGGATGTCCCCTCTCCAGTACCGCAAATGGGCAAAAGGAGAATGAGGGCCGCGATTAGGTTTCCGGCTGCTTTTTGCTTATAATAGAATCGTGTAGGGCATTGATCTCATTATGAAGAAAGAAGGGTGAAAACCTATGTTAGATCCTAGAGTGGAGCGTTTGGCCGATGTGCTCGTGAATTATTCAACCCGGGTGCAGCGCGGAGAAAATGTACTGGTCGAAGCCTTTGGTATCGAGAATCAACTCGTCAAGGCAATTGTTCAAAAAATCCACCAAGCCGGCGGTCACCCGTTCGTTAATGTACGCGACCACCAAATTATCCGGGAGCTGCTGATCGGCGCTACGGAAGAGCAGATCAAAACCTGGGCGGAATTCGATGCGGCTCAAATGAATCTGATGCAGGCTTACATCGGCGTTCGCGGCGGAAACAATATTTATGAGCTGTCCGATGTGCCCGACGAGCAGATGAAGCTGTATAACAAGCTTTACAATCACAAGGTGCACTCCACGATCCGAGTGAAAAATACGAAATGGGTCGTGCTGCGCTACCCTACCTCCTCGATGTCCCAGCTGGCCTCCATGAGTACGGAAGCATTCGAGAAGCTGTACTTCGACGTATGCACGATGGATTACTCCAAAATGAGCCAAGCGATGGATGCGCTGGTCGATTTGATGAACCGTACGGACAAAGTACAGCTGATCAGCCCGGGAACCGACCTGACGTTCTCCATTAAAGACATTCCAGCCATTAAATGTGCAGGTGAAATGAACATACCGGACGGCGAAGTGTTCACGTCCCCTGTCAAAAGCTCGGTCAACGGAACGATTACATACAATACGCCAAGCCCATATAACGGCTTCGTCTTCGAAAATGTCAAGCTGCGGTTCGAGAACGGCAAGATCGTAGAGGCCACCTCGAATGATACGGAACGGATCAATCAAATCTTTGACACGGATGAAGGCGCTCGTTACATCGGTGAGTTCGCGATTGGCGTGAACCCGTTCATATTGAATCCGATGAAAGATATTTTGTTCGATGAAAAAATCGCCGGAAGCATTCACTTTACTCCCGGCCAGGCTTATGACGAAGCGGATAACGGCAACCGTTCCTCCATCCATTGGGATATGGTGCTGATCCAGCGTCCCGAGTATGGCGGAGGCGAAATTTATTTCGACGATGTACTGATCCGCAAGGACGGCTTGTTCGTGCTGCCGGAGCTGCTGCCGCTCAACCCGGACAATTTGAAGTCATGAAACAAACCTCCGATTCCATTTTAATGGAAACCGGAGGTTTTCTTTTTTGACATCTCGCTCAAATCCAATCATCCAGACACCTTTTGTAGGTGACCAGCTCTTCAGGTTTAAAGAAATGATGAATTTCCCGTTCAGCCGCCTCCGGCGAATCCGAGCCGTGAATAATATTAATGCCCTTATGCATCGCATAATCGCTGCGGATCGTTCCGGGAGCGGCCTCCAACGGATTTGTTTTGCCCATCATCGCCCGCGAATGTGCGACGACCTCGTCTCCCATCCATACCATACCGAAGACGGGACCGGAGGTAATGAACTCTACGAGCTCTCCATAAAAAGGCCGGCTCACATGCTCGGCATAATGATGCTCCGCCTGCTCCATCGTCAATTGCATAAGCTTCGCGCCGATCAGCTGAAAGCCTTTTTTTTCAAATCGAGCCATTATGGTTCCGATAAGACCACGCTGTACGCCGTCCGGCTTCACCATTAAAAATGTTTTTTCCATTGAAACACCTCATCCTGGATTCGTATGTTGTCCGTAATAATTCAGTATATCCATAAAAAGGATGTTCCATAAGGGCGCAGAAGCAGGCAAGAAGCTTCGGTGCTTTAACCCGGGTTCACGGCTGACATGACACCGGTCACAAACTCATACTTTCCGGAACCGACGGTAATCACTATGCCCTGTTCCTCCGTCTTCACCTCATGTACTCCCGCCGCCTGCCGAACCTGCACACCACCCTCTGACCATGCTTCCGCCGAAGCGCCAGGGAGCCGTACCGATGCCGTTGTATTCGGTGGCACGGTAACCTTGATTATCAGCTGCCCTTCATCCCCTTGCTTCCAGGACGATGCCACTTTGCCGTACATCGATTCCAGGGAGGCTTCCGCCCAGGTCAGTCCCGGGGTAGGCTGCGGCTGGATATGGATGTGCTTGTAGCCTGGCTGCGCCTCATCCGTATCGATACCCGCCACTCTGCGGTACAGCCAATCCCCGATCGATCCGTAGGCATAATGGTTGAACGAATTCATATCTTTGCTCCAGAAGCTTCCGTCTTCTTTTATGCCATCCCAATGCTCCCATATCGTCGTCGCCCCCTTGGTGACCTGGTACAGCCAGGACGGGTAATCCGTCTGGAACAGCAGCTTGCTCGCCGCTTCGTGATTTCCGGTATCGCTCAGCACCAGATTCAAGTAGGGCGTCCCGACAAAGCCGGTTGTCAGATGGAATTCGCTCTCCTCCAGCAGGCTCATCAGCTTAAGAACCGCCCGCTCCTTTGCATTGCCTCCCACCAGTCCAAACATAAGCACAAGCACGTTGGCGGTTTGAGTAGAAACGGACAATCGGCCGGAGGGAGTGATGAATTCATCCGTGAACGCTTTTAATATATTTTCATACCATTCCTTGTAGGCTTGCACGTCCTCCTCTCGTCCGAGTACAGCAGCCGTCTTCAAGAGCAGCGACATGGAATACGCGTAAAATGCCGTTGCAATAAGATCGCGATCTGTTGCGCCAATGTAGCTGTCCGGCTTGGAGTCCAAGCCCAACCAATCCCCGAAATGAAAGCCGGTATTCCACAGGTAAGGATGGTCACCCTGATTGCGAATGTAGTTAACCCACGCCTGCATACTCGCGTACTGCTCCTCAAGAATACGCTTATCCCCATAAACAACATACAGTGTCCATGGGCAAATGACAGCCGCGTCTCCCCAGGCAGCGGACGAATGGTTTCCTGCCGAGCCGTCGCTTTCCCTAAGCACATCCGGCACAACGAAAGGAACGCCGCCGTCCTCAAACTGATCGGCCTTCAAGTCCCTCAGCCACCTGGTGAAAAACGGCGCCACATTCATGAGAAAGGTAGCCGTACGGATAAACATCTGGGCATCCCCCGTCCAGCCCAACCGTTCATCCCGCTGCGGGCAATCGGTTGGCACGTCGAGAAAATTGCCCTTCTGCCCCCATAAAATATTATGCTGCAGCTGATTAATGAGCGGGTCCGAGCAGGCAAAATGGCCTGTAGGCTCCATATCCGAATGAAGCACAACACCTGCAAAATCGCTCAGCTGCACCTCGGTCCCGAAGCCGGTCAGCTTCGCATAGCGGAACCCTTGGAAGGTGAACTTGGGCTCATACTGCTCCTCTGCATCGGTTCCCTTCACATAGCGCACTTGCTGCTTGGCGTCTCGAAGGTTTTCCGTATAAAAGTTCCCTTCCGCGTCCAGCACCTCGGCATGCTCCAGCAGCACCTCCGTACCTGTTCTGCCTCTAACGGCAAAACGGATCCAGCCGACCATATTTTGCCCCATATCCACAACCGTCTCGCCCTTCGGCGTCATGATGAGCGCGATCGGCGTTAAGGTCTCTATCTTCCTCACCGGCTCATTCTCCTGGGCAATCAGTAGCCGCTTATCGGCTCCGGTCACGATCACTGCAGAAGGCCAAGACGCATCAGAGTATGCAGGAGTGCTCCAGCCTGTCTTTTCCAGTCTCGCATCATAGGTTTCGCCGTGATACAGCTCCGACATCAGGATCGGACTGCCCGAGCATTTCCAGCTGTCATCCGAAACAAGGACCTCCTCCCGTCCATCAGCATATTGGATATGCAGCTGAACCAGCAGCGCGGAACCGTCCCCGTACAGTTTCCTCCGTTCTTTCCAGGTTAAATAGCCGCTGTACCAGCCGCGCCCAAGCACCGCCCCAAGCGCATTCACTCCTGAAGCCAGCATAGACGTCACATCGTAGGTCTGATATTGAAGACGGTGCTTATAGCTGGTCCAGCCCGGTGTAAAGTAGCTGTCCCCCACCCGAAGCCCATTCATTTCCAGCTCGTAAATTCCTAAAGCCGTAGCATAAATACGCGCGCGGCTAACTTCGCCGGACAGAGCGAAGGTCTTCCTGAAGTAAGGACATTGCTCCTCCCCTTCAAGGGCTTCAGCCGGAGCGTTGATCCACTGTGCCTTCCATGGCTCCGACTGCAGCAGCCCCGTCTCCCAGTAAGCGGTTTCAGACCATCCAGAGGAGCTTCCTTTTGCATCCCATACCTGGACCTGGTACGCATATCGCTGGCGGGGCTTCACCGTGATCCCGCTTAGCTCCACATGCACGGATTGCTCGGATACGATCTTTCCCGAATCCCAGATCAGCCTGCCGCCAGCGTCCGCTTCCTGCTCGAACACTTGAATTTGATAAGCTTGCTGCCGGACTCCACGTTCATCCGAATGCAGCTGCCAGCTAATTCTCGGGTTCGGCACATCCAGGCCGATCGGATTGTTCAAATATTCACAGCGCAGCTTGCGCAATTGCAGCATGGACTTCCCCACCTTTGCTTATTTTGTGTGCTTCTGCTCCTTCTTCCAGTATAATCATATCTAAAATCGTTTTCTTTTTGTCCCTGTGCACATGACATCGTACCCCTGCAAAAACGTCATTACTTTTATACACTCCAACTCGTAAAAGGGAGCCGTCAGCTATGAAACGTCCGCCTTCAACGTTAACGGCAGAAATGCTTTTTGCCAAAAAAAACTTCCATATGTTTGTCAACCGTGCGCTTGAAGACTTTGCTCTGCCGCTGCACGCGCACGATTTCATCGAATTCGCCTATGTGGCGGAGGGGAAAGGCTTCCATCATATCGAGGATGAAGTGCATCCCGTGCACAAAGGTCAGCTGTTCCTCATTCCCGTTGGCATATCTCATGTGTTCCGCCCTTCATCTGTGGATACCGCCAAGCAGCCCTTGATCGTATATAATTGTGTTTTTACCCCTTTAACGATTGAATTTCTGTCCGGGATCATTGCAGACCAAGAGATTGAGACTTATCTTCAAAAGCTGGTCCATTCGGAAATACCCGCCTGGTATGGCCTCGAGGACCGGAACGGGAGGATCGAGCCCTTGCTGCTGAGACTGCATCAGGAATACAAGCTGGTGCAGGCGGGCTCGTACACGTATTTATATACCTTACTGCTGCAGCTCATCGTGGAGACGTATCGGCTGCTCTCTGAGGTCTCCCCCGGGCTGCGGGAGCAGCCGGGAGATACGCAAATCCATTTTGCCAAAGTGCTTGATTATATCGAGCAAAACTATCGGAATAGCGTCAATCTCGCTGACCTTGCCCTGCAATCCCAATGGAGCGAGCGACAGCTGCAGCGATTGTTCAAGCAGTACACAGGCCAGACGTTTCGCAGCTACCTGCAAAACTTCCGTATTCAAAAAAGCTGTGAGCTGCTCCGCACAACGCAACATAAAATAAGTGCCATTGCGGAAAACGTCGGCTACAAGGATGTGGATTCTTTCATTTCCGTGTTCAAGCGGATTGTCGGTACGACGCCTCATGAGCTGCGGATGCACTCGCGTAAATAAAATAGCACCTGAAGCAAGCAATGGACGCCTCATGAGCTGCGGATGCACTCGCGTAAATAAAATAGCACCTGAAGCAAGCAATGGACACCTCATAACTGTAAAAAGCCGGGGCGTAAAAAGCTCGCCACGGCGGAATGAGATTGAATAGTTCAATGCTTTTGCAGGTTGCGAATGATGCTTTCGTCCAAGGTTAGCTGCAAGCGCTCCATTGCCAGCAGCACCGAGCCTGTGACGGGAGAAACATGGGGCTTGACGACTGAAAAAGTTTTGCCGCTTCCGCTTTGAAGCTGTTCGCTCAGATGCCGAGCAAAATAAGGGCTGTTGAGTACGCTTCCAATTAAGGATACAGGAATTGCATCCAGCTCAAGCAAAGCGGCCAGCAGCTCGATACCTGTCTTTAATTGACCGACCGCCCGGTCGCATACCCGCTTGGCCAAAGCGCTGTTCTGGGAAGCAGCACAGGTAAGCGCGGGAGCAAATTGGCCGAACTTCCTGTCGCGCTCCCTTCGATCCTCGAGGAATCCGCTGCGTCCCAGCAGCAGAAATTCATGAAACGACTGTACTCCCCAGTGCTGCAGCAGCTGAGCCACCAGCTCCGAATCCGAGTCGTCCGTATGTCCCGCCAATACTTCAAAGGCCGCATCGTAAGCGAGAAGTCTTGCCGCACTGGCCGCATAGTGACGAAAGTCGTAATTGCGTACGAAGCTTCCGTCTTCCAGACGGGCCAGGATGATCGATCCGGTGCCGGAGATGGCAATGATGCCCGGCTTGGCCAGTAAAGCACCGTAATGAGCTACGACCGCATCATTCACATGCCACTTGGGACAATGCAGCCCTTCTACCTCGGTAAGCTGCTCAACCCATGCCAAATCCGATTCGGTATCATATCCGGCAATGCCGGCTGCGATGGCTTTCACCTGATGAGGCTCCTTGCCCGCCTCTTTCAACGAATCCAATAGTGCCAGGCGAACATTGTCAGCCGCATGAATATCCTTATGATAGGAGGCAGCCCCCTTTTCTACATAGGAAAGCACATTCCCGGATAGATCCGTCACCAAAATTCTTGTACGGGTCCCTCCTCCGTCGATTCCGATAATGACTTCCTGGTTTGCAGGCATCGGATGTCTCCCTCCCCGTCCGTATTGAATTTCTCATGTTACGAAGAATACGCCATGCCGCATCAATCAGTCACATATACTTTCTGGCCGACCGCAATGGGTCCTGTTTTGATACCTGTGGATTTCAGTAAGGGTTCCTACGGAAACATACGACAAGCTTACACCTTCTTATCTGCTTCATTTGAAATATCGGCCTCATCCGATCAGCTCTTCATAAGATCCGGGTGTTACCTTTCTCCATTAAACACGATTTTCAGGAGAGACTCAACCATAATTTTCCATACATCTAAAAAACGTTGGGTGTCTTCATTGAACAATATATGCTTGTGCACGGGAGGGCCGACCGCCGCTTCTCCATCCCGCTCCCCTTGCAAAAAAAGAAGCCAACATCCCGCTTGGCGCACGGATTGTTGACTTCCTCTATGTTGATCCAGCTTGACTAGGAGGCTGTAGGAACCTCCTGTGCAGCCGAGCTGGCGTCTGCTTCAAGCTTGGGTGATGCCGCTGAAGCCAGCGCGGCCTGTGCGGCTGCAATTCGCGCCAATGGCACGCGGTAAGGTGAGCAGCTGACATAATCCAGCCCCTGTTCATGGCAGAAGAAGATGGACTCCTTATCCCCGCCATGCTCTCCGCAAATGCCGGTTTTGAGCTCCGGCTTCACCGACTTGCCCTGCTCGGTCGCCCAGTGGACCAGCATGCCTACGCCTTCCCGGTCCAATACCTGGAACGGATTGGCAGGAAGCAGCTTTTGCTCCACATAGTGTGTCAAAAACTTGCCCTCGGCATCATCCCGGCTGTATCCCAGCGTCATCTGCGTCAAGTCATTCGTGCCGAAGGAGAAGAAATCCGCGTGCTTGGCAATTTGTGCTGCCGTTATAGCGGCTCTCGGCACTTCAATCATCGTGCCAACACGGTAAGTCAGCTCACTTCGCCGAGCTCCCAATACCTCCGATGCCTTCCGGTCCACAAGCTCACGCATCAGCTTCAATTCTACGGCATGGCCTACAAGCGGAATCATCACATCGGGGATCACTTCCAATTGCTCCTCTAAGCAGGTAAGTGCCGCCCGGAATAACGCTTCCACCTGCATCTCATATATTTCGGGGTACAATAGCCCCAACCGGCAGCCACGGGTGCCGAGCATCGGATTCATCTCGTGCAAGCTGCGCACCTTGCGCAGCAGCTTCTCGATTCGCTGCATGTCCGCAGCTTCCCCGCCTCGCTGCTGAAGCAGGGCATGCTGGATCGACAGCTGTTCCAGATTCGGCAAAAATTCATGAAGCGGCGGATCCAACAGCCGGATTGTAACCGGCAGCCCGGCCATGGCCCGGAAGATCCCTTCAAAATCGTGCTGCTGCATCGGCAGCAGCTGGGCCAAAGCGGCCTCCCGCTCCTCCGGCCGCTCCGCAAGAATCATCGCCTGAACGACCGGCACCCGGTCCGGCGACATGAACATATGCTCCGTGCGGCATAGGCCGATGCCCTCCGCGCCAAAGCTGCGCGCCCTGCGGGCATCCTCCGGCGTATCCGCGTTCGTGTACACCTGCAGGCGGCGCACGTCGTCCGCCCACGCCAGCAGCTCCTCAAGCTCCGCGGTCAGCTCCGGCTCGCGCAGCTGCACAACCCCGCGAATGACGCGCCCTGTGGCGCCGTCAATCGAAACCCAGTCGCCTTCGCCGATTGTCGCCGTCACCTGCTCGGCGACGACGACCTCGAAGGCTCCGTCCCGCAGCCGGATGGGCTCGCAGCCGCACACGCACGGCTTGCCCATGCCGCGGGCAACGACCGCGGCGTGGCTCGTCATGCCGCCGCGGCTCGTGAGCACCCCTTCGGCGGCAAGCACGCCGTGAATATCCTCCGGCGTCGTCTCCGACCGCACGAGGATGACCTTTTTGCCGGTGCGCGCCCAAGCTTCTGCCGTATCGGCATCGAACACGGCTTGCCCTGTGGCCGCCCCAGGGGAGGCCGGAAGGCCGACGGCCAATACGTCCGGCTCGCATGCCGGATCGATGGCGCGATGCAGCAGCTGGTCCAGATGAAAGGGCTCGATGCGCCCGATGGCCTCTTCTTTCGTAATGGTGCCTTCTTTCACGAAGGCAACCGCCAGCTGGACCGCCGCCTGAGCGGTCCGCTTCCCGTTACGGGTTTGCAGCAGGTACAGCTTCCCCTGCTCGACGGTAAACTCAATATCCTGCATATCCCGGTAATGCCGCTCCAATGCTGCGGCAGCCGCTACAAGCTGCTCGTAGGCCTGAGGCAGCTCCTCGGCCAGCCGTGCGATAGGCACAGGAGTCCGTATCCCGGCAACGACATCCTCTCCCTGCGCATTGATGAGAAATTCTCCGTACAAATGAGGTTCACCTGTAGAAGGGTTGCGAGTAAATACGACACCCGTTCCACACCCTTCTCCCCGGTTGCCGAATACCATCGCCTGAATGTTCACGGCCGTACCTTGTTCATCAGGAATCTGATGAATCTTTCGGTAAATCCGTGCTCTCTGATTGTTCCAAGAACGGAACACGGCCTCTACAGCAAGCTTCAGCTGTTCCTCAACAGCTTGGGGAAAAGGACGCCCCGCATGCTTGGCAATCACCGCTTTATATTCTTGAATCAAGCCTTGCAAGGCCGAGGCCGTCAGCTGATGATCTTCGTTAACGCCATGACGCTTCTTGGTCTGCTGGAGGATGAATTCAAACGGATAGCCTTCCAATTCAAATACGACATTGCCGAACATATGAATCAGACGGCGATAGCAATCGTAGGCGAATCGCTCATCTCCAGTCACCTTGGCGAGACCCTCCACCGTATCGTCGTTCAGGCCCAAATTTAATATCGTATCCATCATCCCCGGCATGGAGTCGACCGAGCCCGAGCGTACGGAAATAAGCAGCGGCTTCAAGGAATCGCCGAAGCGTTCTCCTTTGGCCTCCTCCAAACGATGCAGTGCCTCCAGCACTTCTTCGAACAAGCCGGAAGGCAGCTGACGATTCCCCGCATAATAAGCGCGGCAAACATCTGTCGTTATCGTAAATCCCGGCGGTACCGGCAGGCCCAGATGCGTCATCTCTGCAAGATTCGCCCCCTTGCCCCCTAACAGCTTCTTCATCGTCTTATTCCCTTGCTCGAATGGCATTACGCTTGGCATAAACCGATCCCTCCATAATATAATACGTCATATATAGTGATTATTTATCTAAAAACAAAATATCATACCTGCGATATAATTACAATAGTATGTTATATATTTATTTAGTATGTATTATTTAACTCTGATACAATAGCCCTTCCGCACATTCGCCCCTATTACCGCGTTTCTAGACCCCTATACAGTAGGAATCGCCAAGCTGCACATATACTAACTCATGCTAATCAGCTGAAATCTGTTGTCCTTAATTGGAGAAAGGAAGGAACTTCCCCATGAGCCCTAGATTCGCAGCCCATGTACTTTTATTCGATTGCCAAAAATTCATCCTGCCGATGCTGGATAATTGCGGCCCGCATGTAGAGAAGATCTATGTCGCCTACAGTCCCGTGCCTTGGACCTATAACCCCCAAGCCCGTGAAACCATGAGCAACACGGTCGATCCCGACATTTTGAAGCAATCCAAATATGCCGATAAAATCGAGCTGATCACCGGAACATGGGATCGGGAGCATGAACAGAGAAACGCCTGTTTGAAAAAAGCGAAAGAGGATGGCTTTGACTTTCTCCTGATCCATGATGCGGATGAGTACTATATCCATGAGGATTACGAACGCATGCTTCAAACGATAGCCGCTCATCCCGAGTACGATTATTATGCAACCCCGTGGTGTACGTTTTGGAAATCATGGGATTATATTCTGGTCAATGAGCAAAAATCGATCATCCACGGTTACCCTAATGTGGCGATGAACTGCAAGCGGGACGTGTGGTTCAGCCATCTGCGCAATCCGACCCCCGGAGCAAGCGCCTATTTCCTGGATGGACTCTGCTACCATGGCAGCTATGTGCTGAATGACGAAGAGGTGTATCGTAAAATCAGCTCGTGGGGGCACGCGCTTGATTTTGACAGAGAGGCCTGGTTTCAGAACAAATGGCTTAGCTGGACCGAGCATACCGAGGACCTTCACCCCACCCACCCTCACATCTGGAAAAAAGTGGTGAAGTATACAGGCCGTTTACCGGAGGTGCTTGAAGCCATAGCCCGCGTTCCCGTGACACCTCTGGAGGTCCCTGGCGCCAAAACTAGATTAAGCAGCCGAATTCCCGACTGGTTCCAGCGTATTCAAGGGATGGAGGGTTGGTTAAGCCCGATGGAACAGGTCGGGTTGCTCCACCTGCCGGCCATGGTAACCCATGTCGAGGGGGCTCTGGTCGAGATCGGCTCCTTCAAAGGAAAAAGCACCGCTTGTCTTGCCGTCGGAAGCCAATTGTTTACACAGCGCAAGCCGCATGTCCATGCCATCGATCCGCTCGTTTCCACCTGCTTCGCAGACTTTCATCACAATATGCAAACGCTCGGACTGGAGCATGCGGTTCAATCCATCCGCAAGTGGAGCACGGAGGCGTATGACGATTGTCCCGATGTCATCGCCGCCTTGTTCATTGACGGAGACCACAGCTACCTTGGGGTCAAGCATGACATTGATTATTATGCGACTCGAGTTGTCCCCGGCGGTGTCGTCGCATTTCATGATTATACCCACTCCCCCGAGGTCAAACGGGCCGTCGATGAATTGTGCCTATCGGACCACTTTGAGTATATGTGTGACTATGACAGCCTGCGCATAGTTCGGCGCACCTCCTGAACCTATAGCAGCAGCCTCTGCCTCGCCCAGGGATTAAAGGCGGCATCCCGCCCTTCCCCTTCATTGAACGGTTTCGCAAAAATAAAGACAACCCGGAGCGGTATTTACGCGTCCGGGTTGTTTGTTTTCCAAATGATAGCTTTCAGCCCCTAGCGGGGCTCGCCTAACCGTATTCCCCTGTCACGGATGCTCTACTCCTGCTTCGCGGTCTTGGCAAGAATCCCTTCCAGATAAGTCTTGTTGTATAAAATGCTGGGATGCTGAGGACGGAAGCCCCTCGCCAGTTCATTATGATGATAGGCCTTTTCGTGCTGTCCCATACGATCATAGCATACACACAGCTGAAGATGAGGGAGCCAGGTTCTGCAGGACGTATTCGTCATGCCCCAGCTGCTGGCAGGCTCCGGTGTATTCGTGGCCAGTTCGTACCAGAAAACGGCCTTCCTCCAGTCCTGCTTCTGCAAAAACCGGAAGCCGATGCGGCAGCAAGCCTCCGCTCTCGGCGTATCGTACAGGAACGACAGGAAGGTCATTTCCAGCTCCTTTTCTTCGTCCCCCAGATTGTGATAGCAATCTGCCATTTTACCGCACGCCGCTACGACATCCTCGATCCAGCCCGCCTTCGTATCCAGGAATTTCCTGTAATAAATCAATGCATCACTGAATCTTCCATGATCCTTTAACTCATTCGCATAATAGTATAAGTCCCTTGGACTAAACTGCTCTCCCTTGGCAAGGCGCTTCTCATAAATGTTCAAATTACGGTCTGACTCCCTATGATCCCCCAGATGAGTCACAGCCACATCGCTGTCGATGATATGCCCTCCCACCTGCAAATACTCGTGCACAGCCCCGTACCAGCGGAAGCCTTTGGACCGTTTCACCAAACGGTTGCGCCGCAGCATTGCGGTTACGTTGCCCTCCGCATCGAAAGCAAGGTGATATTTCATCGTGACGGAATCAACGTCCATGGAGAGGGTACGCTTCAATTCCTGCAGTTTGTCCTGATCCTCCGGCTTCAGCACATCATCGGCATCCAGCCACAGGATGTAGTTTTTTCCGGCCAAGCTAAACGCATAATTGCGTGCCGCTGCGAAATCGTCGATCCACTCAAAGTCATATACTTTATCCGTGTAGCGGCTCACGATAGCTTTGGTCTGGTCAGTCGAGCCGGTATCAACGATAATTATTTCGTCAACCAGTTGCTTCACCGAATCGAGGCAGCGGGCTATAGCGTCCTCTTCGTTCTTGACTATCATGCACAAGCTAATGGTAACAATCGGTTTAAAAAGCTCCCTTTGAAACGAAACACCCCATTTTTCCATTGCCCGCCTGCGGTTGTTGTCGAGCAGCTGCGACAGGTTGGCATTTTCCAGATGGTGTACGGTCCCATGCCCCACATGATGCACGAAAGCATCCTGCACAATGAGCAGGGCATATCCCGCATGCGCCGCGCGAAAGCACAAATCGTCATCCTCATAATTGCCGAGACCGAATGTTTCATCGAACGCACCTATTTCCTCAAACACGCTTCTCTTTATAAGCAGGCAAAAGCCGACGAGCCGTCGAACCTGCAGCGTTCGTCCATCGTTTTCCTCGCTATAGGCTTCCGCAAATGCGTCCAGCTGGGACAAGTCTTTATAAGGCACATCAATTCGCTGATAGCCGCTGACAAAATTGGACACCGGTCCTACGACCCCGATGTCCTCCCGGCTGTACAGAGCGCGAAGCATGCGATGAAGCCAGCCTTTTGTAACGACGGTATCGTTATTCAAAAACAGCAGATGATCCCCTGAGGCTGCTTGCGCGCCTTGGTTGCAGCCCTTCGGGAAGCCAACATTCGCTTCATTGCACAAAAGCACGACATCCTCCTGTGTTTTCAAAAAGTCGACGGTCTCATCGGTCGAGCCGTTATCGACTACAATGATCTCATAATCCTCCGGCGTATGCTTTCGGATGCTTTCCAGACATTGCTTCGTCAGCTCCAGCTGATTGTGAGTCAACATGATGATGCTTGTTTTCAACAGGTTCACCTCTATGGCCTGCACAGCCGTTTAGTTTTGCTATACCCAAGTAAACAGTATGCTATGGGTATAGTATATGCCGAGGCTTACGGCGTGCATGGTACAGTTCTCCTGAGCAGTATGAGAAAAAAACGGACCCGGCTGAATAAATCAGCCAAGTCCATTTATACGTCTTCGTTATTATCGTTACAATTCCGCAAGCGTCCGGTGTACCCGTACCGAATGCTCCGCAAGCTGATCAAGAACCGCGGCATCCGTCTTCTCATCTGTAATGACATGATGAATTTCATCCCAGGCTGCAACATGCGCAAGCGATTGCTGGCCGAATTTGCTGAAATCCGCCAGGATGAAGACGTGGTCGGCAATACCGATCATTTTCTGCTTAATCAGCGCCTGGAGCTCATTCGACTCGCTCAAGCCCCGCTGCAAATGAAGTCCCTTACAGGATAGAAACGCTTTATCCACATGATACGAGTGAAGTGACCGCTCGGCCAGTGGTCCTACATAAGAGAGGGAACGCGGCGACAGCAGCCCGCCCGTCGAAATCACTTGAATTTTCTCCTTGGAGCTGAGCTCCATAGCTACCTTGATCGAATTCGTCAGTACGGTAAGCGGCATATCCGGAAGCAGCTGTGCCATATACCAAGCAGTTGAGCTCGCATCCAGGATGATCCGGTCCTTTTCCTTCACCTGTTTTACGGCTACGGCTGCAATTGCCCGCTTTTCTTCCGCATTGGTCGTTTCCCGCTCTATGTAAGACGTCTCCGCTTGGGTTGATTTGATGCTGACTGCACCCCCATGGCTGCGACGCAGCTTGCCTTCGCCTTCAAGCTTATCCAAGTCACGGCGTATGGTTTCTTCCGTTACCTCGCATATCGCACCAAGCTCGGTTACACGAATGCTTCCGCGCTCGTTGACCAGCTGAACGATTTTTTGCCATCTTTGTGCTACCAGCATCCCAATCTCCCTCATTTGCAATGAACTACAAGCCACATAAGCCAATGCCATCTATTGTACAACAAAATAGCTGCTTTTCGCACTAGAAAATGTAGTGCACCGAATCCGCTTCGCCCCTTTATTCATCATGCCTCGGAATCAGCTCGGCAGCTAGAAGCTCGTAGGAACGTATCCGTTTGTCATAATCTGTAATCGGTGTTACAATCATCAGCTCATCCGCTTGATAGGACTGCTGCAGCTCCTTCAGGAGCCGGGCCAATCGCTCAGGTGTTCCTGCCAGCAGCTTCGCTCCGGCGGATGGCTCTTTCGAGGAGGATGCAGGCTCCGATGCCCCGGCAGGCTTGAACCAGGACGCTGCTTCCGCAGCAAGCCGTTCGGCTTCCTCAACCGTTTCAGCACATACGACATTGATGCCGATCATCGTACGCGGTGCGGACATCCATGGTGCGGATTGAAAAGCGGACCGGTACGATTCCAGTACGGCCGCACCATCCGAATCGCTCATAAACTGTCCGAAGACATAGCCAAGGCCGAATTGCGCCGCGTAGGCCGCACTTTTCCGGTTCGTTCCGAGCAGCCATACCTCCGGTGCAGCATCTGGGAACGGACGCGCCCGGACCGGTACCCCCTCCAGCTCGTATTGATCGTTCAATAAATCGAGCAAGTCTTGGAGTGATTCCGGTAAACGGCGGACATGCTCCAGAAAATTGCCGCTAAGCGCCATGCTGGCATGCGCCGGCCCGCCCGGAGCACGGCCAATGCCAAGATCAATCCGGTCACGGTACAATGTAGAGAGCAAGCGGAACGATTCCGCTACCTTCATGGGACTGTAGTGCGGAAGCAGCAAAGCTCCGGAGCCCAAGCGGATCGTTGTTGTCACAGCTCCAATGTGGGCAAGTAAAACTTCAGGGGCCGTACAGGCCAGTCCTGCCAGATCATGATGCTCCGCTACCCAGTAGCGCGAATAGCCCAGCCTCTCTGCCGTCTGAGCAAGTCTCCTTGCTTGCTCTAACGCTTTATTGTGTGCTGCACCGCCAAAAACAGGAACCAAATCCAGAACACTTAGTTTCATATCCCTTACGGCCTCCCCTTCTACTTTCCATTGAAGCACAGGACGTTGACGATGTCTATTTATCCTTGTTTTTGATACAATAGCCTATGGATTATTATGTAGTGAGGGAGAACATATTATGGCTCATAACCGTCGATTACTGACTGATCAAGATTTCAAAGAGGCTATGGATCGCCAAGTAGCCGTTCGCGTCTTTCAAGATGATCATGTCGTCGATTCGGGCGGAATCATCACCCGTTTTGACGAGCAGACCGTCGTCATCCAGTCCAGTGTTAGCGAGCTGGGCTATCATTCCCGGTCTGCTTGTGAATTTTTCGGCATGAGAAAAAAATAAAAGAAGCAAGCTGTTCTTGGAAACTGAACGAACGCCAGGCGCCGAAAAACGCCGCGGCGTTCGTTTTTTTGAAACTGGCTCGATGTGAAACTTTAGAAAAATGGATATGTCGCTTATATATGGATAAAATACAAACGACGATACAGACGATACCTATTGAACAAGGAGCGCTTTATGATCAGTAACCGTGAAATAAAGGGGCAAATCGACGAGCTGACCGAACAGAATCAGTTTCTGACTCAAGAGCTTCAACAAATTAAGGAGTTACTGCAAAACCAAACCAAGCAGCAAAACAAAGGTCAAGGTCAAGATCAAGGACAGGACCAGGGGCAAGAGGGGCAGGGCCGTAAACAATCCCGTCAAAATCAGGAGCAAAGCGCGGAAAGCGGGTCCGGCGGACAAGATGGCGGTGACAGCATGGGTGCCGGCGGCCAGCAGGAGCAGCAAAGCGGACAGCAGGAGCAACAGGATCGGCACAGCCAGCAAGGACAAGGTCAGTCAAGTCAGCAAGACAATGATTCGAACAACCAAATCTTCGGTATTGCCAACGATTTTCTGAAATTGAAGGAGCTGACCAGCAGTCTGGAGAAAAAAATGCAGGAGTATACCTCCAGCAAATCGGGCGGCGGCGGTAGTTTAACGGAGGAAGATGTTATTAATCTGGTATTAAGCATGATGAACGGGATGATCGACTGGACGATGGATTTCGCCTCCAAGCCGAAGCAAGGTAACCAGCCTTCCCGTTTGCAGTGAAGAGGGATCAACCGATCTCTCTTTTTTTATATGTCTGCCCCGCAATCGCCATCCGGCACGGTTTACAATTGGAGAAGAACATTTTAAAAGGAAAATTTCTCTAGTATACTGGATTCAGGAGGTGGATGGATTGTATGGAACGACGGCATCCGCAAGTGCACCGGATTCATGATGGTTCAAAGAATGCCCCCCGACTGGAGATTCACCAATCCTGGTGGGCGATGAGCGGGTTGGGGACTTCACAGCGGGAGTGGACAACGGAGGAAAAATTTGAAAAGCTCGCGGAGGCCGGCTTTACCGGAATTCTCGGCAGACTGCCCGCTCCGGAGGAGCAGGCATTGTGGCGCAAACTCCTGGACGAGTATCAACTCAGCTTCGGGGTACATTCGTTTCCTTCCCGACGTGAAGAATTGGCTTCCTTCCTGCAGGAAGCCAAGCGATTCGGAGTGCAGTACGTCAACTCCCAGGTCATGGACTCTTTCGTGACCGATGAAGCAGCGGTACAATTGCTGCACGAGCTTACGGAAGAAGCGGCAGCGGCCGGTCTTCCCTATTTGGTGGAAACCCATCGCGGGCGGGTCACTCAAGACCTGCACCGAACCGTAAGCTACGTCCAAGCCTTGCCCTCCCTTCGGCTGACCATCGATTTGTCACACTATGTTGTTGCCGGAGAGATGGTTGGGGAAAGCATGCTTCGCCAAGCGGAGCCGCTGTTTGACGTCCTGCTCCAGCGAACCTCGTCCCTCCACGGCCGCGTATCTAACGGTGAGCAGGTGCAGATCGACATCGGGGATCAAGTGGAGTCGGAGCTGACCGCCCCATATTTGCGTTGGTGGAGCAAGGGGATGGCCTACTGGCTTCAGGATGCGCAGCCCGGCGATGTCCTGCCGTTCGTTAGCGAGCTGGGGCCTCCCGGCTATGCAATAACTTCAAGATCACACGGCGGTGCCGCTACGGAGATTTCCGACCGATGGCAGCAGGCCATGATCTTCAAGCAGCTGGCAGAGGAAGCTTGGCGACAAGCACACACTTTGCGCTTGGCATCATCCATAGATTCTTGAATGTTGGGTGTACAGCAAAAAGACCGGGCTTTGCTCCTCCCATGTGGAGATGGCAAAGCCCGGTCTCTCAAAATAGCTTATTCCCAAGGGAACTTCGTCGTCAAATGCCCCGAGAAGTTTTTGCTCTTTTCCCTGCGGATTCGCCGGAACTCGGCCCGATCCTCCGCCGTTTCATTCAGCCGCTTCTCTTCTTCGGTCTCGGGAACCACCTGCGGAACCGGTACCGGCTTCTTGTTTTCGTCCAATGCCACAAAGGTCAAGAACGAGGTCGCGGCAATACGGCGCTCGGCTGTTTTCAGATCCTCGGTCATCACCTTCACGAACACTTCCATCGAGCTTTTTCCTGTATACGTTACAAAGGATTCCAGACAAACGGAATCCGTCGGCCGGATCGGAAACAGAAAGTCAACAGAGTCCGTGGACGCGGTCACGACCGATCTTCTGCAATGCTTCGAAGCCGAGATCGATGCGATGTCGTCGATATAAGCCATCAGCTTGCCGCCGAACAGTGTATTATGGTTGTTGACGTCGGTTGGAAATACACGCGACGTTTTGTAGCATCTGGACTCCTTGGCAAATCTTTGTTCCATGATGTTTCATCCCCCAATGGTTTACCGGACAAGCCCGGTCTTCTATTTATTCATACTATAAGTTATCGCATGAACTTGAGCAATACTTTCCGATGACCCTTTTTGGTTTTAGCAGCTTCTTTTAGCTTTCCCGTTGCAGCCTGCTTGCCATAGCCTTTTTGGGGAGGTTTAATAATAGAGAGAGGAGTGATCCGATGCATGCGAAAAAAATAGCTGCCGAGAAGGCGGTTGAGTGGATTCAGGATGGAATGACAGTAGGTCTTGGGACAGGCAGCACAGCGTATTGGGCCATTCAAAGCATCGCTGCACGCGTAAAGGATGGGCTAAGCATTAGAGCTGTCGCCAGCTCCACCTCATCGGAGGATCTGGCCCGGGAGCTTGGTATTCCTCTTGTTCCTTTCGCCGACGTCGAAACCATAGATATGACCATCGATGGGGCCGATGAGGTGGACGATCAATTAAGCTTGATCAAGGGCGGAGGAGGCGCACTGCTCCGGGAAAAAATACTTGCCGCTAGCAGCAGGCGGCTCATCATCATCGTGGATGCGTCCAAGCGGGTCAAGCAGTTGGGCCGCTTCCCTCTACCGGTAGAAATCGTCCCCTTTGCGGCGAATTTAACGCTAGCCCAAATTAAAGCGTTAGGTTGTCTTCCTGAGCTTCGCTTGAAGGACGGCCAGCCCTTCGTCACCGATAACGGCAATTGGATCGCCGACTGCCGCTTCCGTACGATTGAAGAGCCCGGATCCCTGGAAACACAGCTCAACCTGATTCCAGGCGTGGTGGAGAATGGGCTGTTCGTCCATAGGGCGAGCTCCGTCATCGTAGGTTATGAAGATGGTACCGTGCAAACCTTTACACGGTAAGTGCGCAGAGCACCATGAATAACCGGCTTCGCCATCTTTCAAGATGAAAAAGGACAAGCCCCTCCATGTTGGGTGAGCTTGTCCTTTTTGGGCTGTTATCCTTGTTACATGCCCACAATTTCAAAGCGGTTCACGGGTCTGAACAACCGTTTGCCTTCAATCGCAACATGATCGTCTGAATAAGCGGTTATTTTGCCTGGCGGATAAATCGTGATATGCCCTTGAGTCGCTTTGATAATATAGCCCATTTTTTTTGCTTCTTCAAAATCATGATCTCCTACCAAGTAATGTCCAATTTCCATTATGGTTTCCTCCTCAAGGTGGCAAAGCAGTATTGTCAAATGATTATACCACATTCATCGCCCGAAGAAACGTTTCGGTATAATCCGAGTCTTTTGGGCAAACATAACAATAATTGCAATATAGAAAGGCGGATGTTTTCCCATGATTCAATGGATTAAGAGCATTAACTTACTATGGGCTTTTATTGTACTCTTCGCGTTTCACGGGCTGCTGTATTATTCCCTGGGCACGCCGGGCTGGTTTACCGTCACATTGATGGCCTCCGCCGTGGATACGGCTGTTCTTGCGGTTGTCCAGAAGGTACTGCCGGCCCAAACCAAGCAGAGGTAAGCTGAGGATTATTCGTTGTAGCCCTTCTCCCCAAAGGGCTGCAGCTTCTCTATCCATTGTTGTTCCATAGCGGCAAGCTGCTGGCTGATCGGTGCATCCGGGGCGCTGCTGCCCGGCTTGAATTCCTCGAGCACCTCGAATACGAAGGCTTCCTCTCCGAATTCCTTCCAATCCTTTTGCAGGCCTTTAATCCTGCTGCCTTTCATCTTCAGCTCGAACTGCAGCCTATTCCATACCGCGTCCAGATTCGGACTGCTCCCGACGAACAGCTTCCCGTTCTCTGTGTTTCGCACCTGATATACTCCCGCTGCATTCTTTCTCTCTTTGTAAGCAGCGAGCAGCTCTTGACGCCTTTCCTCCGTCATCGCGGGGATTCCCTCATTCACCCAATACGCGCTGCCGTCTTCTTCCCGGTCCATGAAGCCATATTCGATCATGTAGCGTCTCAAGGTCACATAATCGTGGAACGCAGCTTGAAGCAAGGTGTTGACCTCTTTCTCCGTATAGCGTTTGCCCACTTCAAAACGGGATATCAGGTGTCGCAAAATGACCAGCTTCCGTTTCTCCTTCTTCGGAAAACTGCTGAGCGGGCCTTCCGGGCCTTCTTTGAAATAATTCAGAATGATCGTATGATACTCATCCTCTGTGGTTGCATAGCGCTCATCACGCACCGTCGCGGTACGGTGAATTTCCACGAGCTGCTGCTTCCTGGCGGGCTTCTCCTGTTCTTTACCGCCACTCCTCTGCTGCTGCTCCAGCAGCTCCATGATGGCCAGGAACAGCTTCGCCTGCTTCTCCTTCTCCCGAAGCGCAAAACGGTGGTTGCGAATCGTCGAAGTGCTTCCTCCGTCCAGCTGTTTTACAATCTCCTGATCATTAAAGCCGTCATAAAATAGACGCAGCAAATTTTTTTGCAGGTCCGTCAAACCTGTCAGCTTTTTGTTAAGACCCAACAAATAATCAAACATCGAGCCGTGCTCCTGCCGAAGATGAAGCTTGGCATATTTCTCCGCCTCATAGAAATGATCGCCCTCTGCGTAAATGATGCCCTTCTCGAACGATTTGCCGCAAACGAGGCAGTCAAAGGTTTCCGTAGTGGCTTGATAGGAATAACCGCGTACAATCTCGTGCAGGGGTGCCTTCCACAACGCATCGACCTGATCCATATATAAACACTTCCTCATTACGTTTATTTAATATATAGACAATATAACTTTTCGTTTATATAATTGTCAAGACTTAGCCAAATAAAAAGCAGCCCAACTTCGGTTAAAGTTGAAGACTGCTCTCGACTATTCCTGCAATTGCGCGATTAACTCCCCGTCTCTTTGGATTACCTTGAATTCAGCCAGCCCTTTGGCCGGTACATTCAGGCAGGCACCTGTATGCGGATTGAACGTCCATCCATGCATCGGACAAACCAATTCCCCATCCTCCCACTCCACCCATTGTCCGGCGTGAGGACATTTTCGGGACACAAGCCTGAACGTTTCGCCATCCTTAAGCACATAACAGGGTCGACCCTCCAGCTCAACCTCAGCCGGCAGCTCCTGATCAAAACGGCTCACTGGACCTAATACGATTTCGTTCATATAACAAATCTCCTTCCAACAGCAATAGCTTAAAGCTTCGACACAATGGATCCCCATTCCTCTTCTTCACTTAACCCGGCCGGCTGCCCGTCACAATTTTATGAATTCTTATTTGGAATCATTGATTATTTTACGTATTACCGCTAATATTAATCCTTGTGCCAACAAAGCCGAGAACCAACAAAACCGGAGGTGAAGATTCCTTTGCAGACCGACACAACCAAACCCGATGTAGCGCCCGTACCGATATGGAGATGCAAAAATAAAGAATGCAAATCATGGATACGTGAGGAAATGGCTCCCCCTTCCCCCGTTTGCCCACTTTGCAGCGGCGCCATGATCAAAAGCATCAAGCACCTGCCCAAGCTGATGAATAAGTACAAGGCTCCAAAAAAATAAAAGGCTTGCTCCGAGGGCTTGCCTACATATGAATGGAAAAAGCCGTTCTTCTACGAAGTCCGGCTTTACTCTTAGCTTTGAAATTCTGTAGAAATACCGCCCATTTGCTGCAGCTTCTCAATCTCCTTGCATAGCTCATGCTGCCATTCCACATCCTTCGTCATGGAAGCGGCAAGAGATAAATTATAAAGCCGTGACAGCTTTCTTGCATAAATAGCATTATAATGCAGGCATGCCGACATTTCCGATGCCTCTTCCTCCGTTAATCCCCTTTTCTGCTGCAATGTCCAAAGCTCCGCTAATCTCCAATGTACCGATAGCATTCCTGCTTCCTCCCAACCAGTTATTAGTAGCTAGTATGGGCATAGAAAAAACAAAATAGACGGAAGCCCCGCGGATCTACTGAAACAATACGGAGAGGTTAGCGTATACATATATAACTTCAATTTAAAGGGACGAGGTGGTTACGATGTATTTATTGGCGATTTTACTTCCTCCAGTGGCTGTACTTTTCTGCGGCAAACCGTTCCAAGCCTTCATTAACCTGATTCTAACGTTATGCTTCTGGCTGCCTGGCGCCATTCACGCTTGCATGGTCGTCCACGAACGGAAGCAGGACAAACGAATGGAGCGTATGGCGCGGTACCTGGATAAATAACCGAAAGCTCCTATACAAAGCTAAGGATAAACGGCTTCGCCATCTTTCAGGATGGCCTGCCTTTGTCAAGGTAGACGAAAGTTGTGAAACGTTTACTTTCCTATCTGCTTACAAAAACAGGCTGCCGAGGGCAGCCTGTCAATGTACCGGTTTCGTTTGCACATGCGATTTGAGAGGGCGTACAACCAGATTCATTCCATCGACCAACCCTTGAAGATAAATTATTTTTTCCTTATTGTCATGTTCATTCGCAGCCGCTTCAGACAATTTCCTGCGGAATTTTGTCTGTGTTTCCTCAAGATTGTGAACAATTTCGGTGAGCTCCGTTACCGCTTTGCGGCACTCCGTAAAGTCTTCCTCACTGAAAATCTCTTTGTTGCGGCTGATGAGATCATCAATAAAATCATGATAGTGGACTGTATCCATCGTTATTTTTACCTCCTCCGTAACCCAACCTATTTTCTGTAAAAGGTGGCGTTTCTATGCATTAGAGGAGGCAAAAAAGCGTTGAATCCGCTTGCTAATGACAAGCAACCGAGTGTTTCCTTTGAAGGAAGGCTGAGGATGGTTAGGTCCAGCCCCAGAAAAAGCCGTCACGGTCCCAAGCTACCCTGCCGCCGTGGAGCTTCTTGAACAATTTCTTCACTTCTTTGGAGATCGATACGTTGCCGTTCTCGTTCGTATAAATATAGGACTCTCCATAATGCTCCGTAATATAGCGGACCGCCTCGGTCTGATATAAAATACCTGCAAACTTGACTTCCTTCAGCATCCATTGAGCAATTTCTTCCGCCTTACTTTCCAATGGGATCTCTCCTTGTCCGTTCATTTCTCATCTTGACGATTGATTTTAATGCCCCATACCGTGTCTTTCCGATAGCTGCCGGCCTCAAGCCATGCAGGAATCCGTTCATCCGATGGATAGTGCTGCTCCAAATATTGGGCGAAGATCTGAATAAATCGTATTTCCAGGTTCAATTTGTTATAGTCACTGGGGTATTGATCTAAGGCGGCGAGGTGTTTCTCCCATAGCGGCAAATCCTCCGGTGTGCTTTGCCCTTGCAGCTGCTGCCCAACGAGATGCCTTAGTCCTGCGGCCGCTTGGCCAAGCGGTCCCGAGCTTTTCACAAGCCGATTCACCGCGACTCCTGCTCCGATCAGAAGTGCGAGTCCGAGCCAAGCCCATATTCCGTTCATCAATTCTCTCCCCTCTCATCCGTTCCTTCCACGGCTCCTGCTATTCCGATAGTACCTGCCGCGTCTGCTGCTTCGCCGCTTCTCTCGGACGCTGCATATACTCGAGAATATACCCGTCCAACGTTCTGCTGATCTGCTGTACCTCAGGATGCTGTAAATTAAATTTTCTCCTCGCGGCCACATCGATAAGCATCTTCTTTAAATCCTCGATCATCTGCCCCAGACCTTCGCTATCCAACCTGTTCACCCGCCTGCACGCTCCATAAATCCCCTTTTCATTCAATCGTCAGCACATGGACATCATACCGGATTATTATACCTTTTAGGCAAATGTTACACAATATGAGAGCGGCGGAAGAGATTTCATTTGAAGCCATAGACCGGTTAAGCATCGGACCTGCCAGCAAAGGATAGCTACTTACTTTAACGTTAGAGAAGCACCTCACGGTAACTAAATGAACTCTTTTTCAGCTCTTACCAAAATTAACAATTGTTTTTATAATAACTATTGTGCGATAAATCAAATCCACAAGGAGGCTTGCCACGCATGAAATATAGAAGATTAGGAAACAGCGGATTGAAGGTCAGCGAAATCAGCCTTGGCAGCTGGTTAACTTACGGCGGTTATGTCGGAGAGGATCCTGCCGTTCAATCGATCGAGCAAGCTTATGACCTTGGTGTTAATTTCTTCGACACAGCGAACGTGTATGAGCGTGGCGAAGCGGAGAAAGTAATGGGCAAAGCTTTGTCCCGTTACCCGAGAGAATCGTATGTTCTGGCGACCAAAGTATTCAATACAATGGGCGACGGGCCGAATGACAGAGGCTTGTCCCGCAAACACATTATGGAGCAGGCGGAAGCGAGCCTAAAGCGTCTGGGAACAGATTACATCGACATCTACTATTGCCATCGCTACGATCCTGAAACGCCGCTGGAAGAAACCCTGCGTGCGCTCGACGATCTGGTTTCCCAAGGCAAAGTGCTGTATATCGGTGTCAGCGAGTGGACGCCCGCTCAAATTGTCGATGCTTACGCCATTGCGGACAAGCTGCTGCTGGATAAGATCATCGTCAACCAACCGATTTACAACATGTTCAACCGTTACATTGAAAAAGAAATTATTCCGATCGGCGAATCCAAAGGCTTCGGACAAGTCGTGTTCTCTCCGCTTGCGCAGGGCTTGCTGACAGGCAAGTACAAGCTGGGCCAGCCGATTCCGGCTGACAGCCGCGCATCCAGCAAAAACTGGGACGAAAAGCGGCTGAACGAAGCTGCCTTAGTCAAGGTCGAGCAGCTCGGCAAAATTGCCGGCGAGCTTGGAATCAAGCTGTCTCAGCTGGCGATTGCCTGGATTCTGAGACAAAACAATGTGGCCAGCGCATTGGTTGGCGCAAGCCGTCCGGAGCAGGTCGTCGAGAACTGTGCAGCTAGCGGTATCGCCCTTTCCGAGGATGTGCTTCAATCGATCGAAGCGATTCTTCAAGCTTAGCGTTTAGCATCAAGGAAGCGTTGTAACAAACCGAACAAATCCATACTCCCCTCCCACAAAAGAAAGGAACCAACCGGCGAGCCGCTTCGGCTGTCGGTTGGTTCTTTTTTTACCCGCCGATACCAATGAGATCGGCGGAGTTTTATTGATTTCCCCTTGCGGTTATTTCACCGCCCAGTTCCCTTGGCGGAACACGGGCTCTACGGTGCCGTCCGGCAGCTCCCCGTCGATATTAAGCTCGGCCGAGCCGACCATGAAATCGACGTGCGTCAGGCTGACATTTGCCCCTGCGGCGAGCAGCTCTTCCTTCGTCATCTTCGTGCCGTTCTCCAAAGTGAACGGATAAGCGCTGCCTACAGCAAAATGGCAGGAGGCGTTCTCATCGATACCCGTGTTATAGAATACACGGTTCAGATTGGAGATGGGCGAGTGATGCGGAACCAGCGCGACTTCGCCCAAATATTTTGCCCCTTCGTCTGTATCCAGTAGGGCCTTCAGATACGCCTCACCGACTTCGGCCGAATAGCTGATGACCCGCCCCGCTTCGAAGGTCAAGGAAAATCCGTCTACCAACCGCCCGTTCAGGTTCAACGGCTTCGTGCTGGTGACCTTCCCATCCACCCCGGTCCGCTTCGGCATCGTGTATACCTCTTCCGTCGGCATATTCGCGACGAAATAGATGCCATCATCGTTGGTCGTTCCTCCGCCATGCCACACATGCCCTTCCGGCAGCTCGACCGTCAGGTCCGTTCCCGGCGCTTGATAATGAAGCTTTTTGTATTTCTTGGCGTTCAGGATATCTTTGACTTTTTTGAGGCGGCCGATATGCTCCTGCCACGCTGCTACCGGATCGTCCTGATCCACCCGGTTCATACGGAAAAGGGTGTCCCACATCGCTTGAACCCGTTCCTCCTCCGGCAGGTCGGAGAACACTTTGGAAGCCCAAGCCCGGGTGGGTGCCTTCACCAGACACCAGCTGAATTTTTTATTCCGGACATAGCCCTGGAACTTGGCTCTGGCGACGGATGCCGCCTTCGTTGCGGTAGTCACGCGATTCGCATCGATCCCCTGATACAGCTCCGGGTCCGGCACCTTAATATTCAGCAGCGCTCCCCCGCCTTCCGCCAGCTGCTCCATCATCGGGGCGATCCATTCCGGATAATAGCTGAACGAGTCCTCCGGCGCATACAAGAACCGGTTCCTTGTCACCTGCTCATCGTCCCACTGCACCTGAACGTATTTGGCTCCGGCTTCATATGCCTTCTTCACCACCTGGCGGGTAAACTCTACGGCCTCCAACGGAGATTCGACGAAAAGCACTTGTCCCGGTTGAAGGTTGACACCTACCCGAATGACCAGCTCGGCGTATTTTTCTATGTTTTTCTCGAATGAACTCATTATTCTGCCTCCTCTATTCTTGTTGTCTTTCTAGTTGTTTGACGGCCACATGCTTTGATGATACGCCATATCCCAGAACATGTACTCAAATCGTGTCGTATTCAAGAAGATGTCCTCAAGCCGTGCCCACTCCTGCTCCGATACGCCTTCCGCCAGCTCATCCATCAGCTCCATGCACCAGCGGGCCAAGGCCCCGAACTCTTCCGAGCTGTACATCCGAATCCACTCCCCGTATAATTCGTGGTCAGCGGCTCCGGGAATGAGATTCAATTCCTTCCCGATATCCCAATAGCTCCACATGCACGGCAGCAGGGCGGCTACCAAGTGCGACAAAGGTCCGTTCTGGGCGGCATGCAGCATATAATGTGTGTAAGCCAGCGTAATCGGTGACGGCTCAGCCTGCTCCAGCTCCGTTTCGGAGATGCCGAACTGCTCAGCATACTTCCTGTGCAAAGCCATCTCTTCATTCATTGTCGCATCCAGCAGGGCGGCGAACTTACCCATCGTCTTCAAATCTTGGGCCTTCACCGCTCCAAGAGCGAACAATTTGGCATAGTCGATTAAATATAAATAATCCTGGACCATATAAAACCGGAATTTTTCCACACCCAATGTACCTTGACCCATTTCGATAATAAAAGGATGCTGATGATTTTGGCGCCAATCCGTCTTATATTTCTCATATACGTGGTCGGTAAACTTCATTTCCTTGTATGTCCCCAATCATAAATAAACTGGAGGATGACCTTCGTAAATTGAATCAGCTGTTCTACAGAAAGCCCCTCATTTACCGCGTGCGCATTGCTCAAATTCCCCGGTCCGTAGATCGCGGCTGGAATACCTGCATCGCCGAACCAGCCTCCGTCTGTTACCGTTGGCGACACATCCACGACCGCTTGCTCCTTGAAGATCTCTTCATGGGCGTGGATCAGGGCACGTGTGCCGGGATGGTCCGGGTCCACCTCCAACGACGGAAATATTTCACCCCGGTCTTCAATCATCGACGAGCCTCCCCATTCGAATTGGGGCGGGTTCTCTCGCAGCCACAGGTCGGCGCTGGCCACATAGCCGATGTGCTCCTCGATTTCTCTCGTTACCTGTTCGTATGTTTCATTCGGATAAAAATGGACCGTGATCCACAAGCGGCATTCATCCGCTATAAAAGCCGCATGCCGGCCGCCTTCGATGACTGCCGGGTTAATCGTGTTCGTACCGGGGGCGTAGCCCGGATAGCTTTTCATGACGGCCCAATGCCGCTCCAGCTCCTGCAGCCCCTGCTGCACCTTCATCATTTTCTCGATGGCACTGGCTCCGAGCAGCCCGCCTCCGGCGTGAATCATCCTTTTACGGGTCGCGTCGTGGAACGTTTGCCGGCTCTTCACTGTAATCCATCCGGTAATGACGCCGCCCTGTCCCTGGATATGCAGGTCGCTCGTATCCACCACGACGGCAAAATCCGCCGTAAATCCGCGCTTGCAGCATTCCAGAGTCCCCGCTTCACCGACCTCTTCGCCGATCACCGATTGAAAGGTGAGGTCCCCGGGCAGACGAATGCCTGCTTCGTGCAGCAGCTGGATGGCAAATAACGCGCCGGCCAGCCCACCCTTCATGTCCGACACGCCGCGCCCCACAATAACCCCGTCTCTGACGAAAGGGATAAAAGGATCCTGCTCCCAAGGCTCGTCATCGCTCACTTCCGCCACATCGATATGACCGTTCAGGATGAGGCTCTTGTATTGGTCAGATGCGGCGCCTTTCCGTATGCCTACCACATTCGGATCCCCGGGGTATACGTCCCACATATGTACTTCAAAGTCTTTTTCCTGCAAAAAGGACGCGATGAATCGCTGCGCTTCCTCGGTATTTCTGGCCGGCGGCGCCGGTGTTTTGAATCGGACCAGTCGCTCCAGCAGCGCAACCAGCTCATCCTGACGCGCTTCTACCTGCGATAACAATCGTTGTAACGGCTCCTTCACAGACGACAGTCTCCCCTCCATGATATGCAGCACCGGAGAGCCACAGGCTTTTCCGTAAGCTGGCGCATTGGGCAAATAAAAGCCATTTCTTCTTCGGGCAAAGAAATGGCTGTACAAAATTTTATCATACGAAAGTAGTCAATTCAAACCAACCGTTCCCCTGAACGCCGTTCTGTGTTTTAATAGAACATGGGTGTGAACGTGAACAATATAGCGCTCAACCTGATCCATAGCCAAAAGAAACACTCAACCAGATTGGAGCTGCCCTTGTGGACAAATCAACCCGTTGGATTTACCTCATTCTTGCCTTTGTCGTCGCCTCCTGGGGACTAAATATTGTGATGGTCAAATATTTGACCCAAACGGCACCGCCTTTTCTGGTTGCTGCGGTTCGCATGCCGCTTGCCGGACTGGCGCTGCTGCCCTTCGCTCTGCGTAAATATGGCTGGTATAAGCCGACAGGAAAGCAGTGGCTGCTGCTCACCTTGATCGGGATCACCTCGATCTTCTTTCACCAGCTGTTCCTCGCCTCCGGCGTTGTAACGACGACCGCTACGAATGCTTCACTTATTCTTGGCTTGAACCCGCTGACGACCGCTCTGCTTGCTGCTTTGTTCGTCGGGGAAAAAATGACCTGGCGCCTGTTTCTCGGCATCATGGCCGGCTTCTCCGGTGTCGTCATCGTCGTGCTGTCCGGCTCGTCGGATGCCGCCATTGAAATGTCCGGCTGGGGTGACCTGATCATGCTCCTATCCATGCTGGCATACGTTGTTGGCGGGTTGCTGATTAAAGCCATTTCGGGTACCAGCATACCGACGCTTGTCATCACGGCTTATTCGACTCTTATCGGGGGCGTTATGCTGAATATCGGCGCCTTTTTTCAATATGGTCCGTCGGCTTACAGCCAGATTCATTTTAACGCGCTCGGCTGGATCGTCATGCTGATGTCGGCCTGGATTGCCTCTTCCCTCGGCACCCTGGGTTGGAACCACGGCATTAAGCTGCTCGGGGCGAACAGGACCGCTATGTTTATTAACGGCATGCCGTTTGCCAGCATGGTCGGAGCCGTCCTGTTCCTTCACGAGCACATTCGCTGGATTCATTTGCTGGCATTTGTCCTGACAACGGTCGGGATCGTGATCGGGACGAAACCGAAGCGGCCAGCGGCAGTACAGCAAGGCATCGTGGCATCGAAATAACGAAGCTTTAAGGTATCCCGCTTCATATACACAAAAGCAGCCCATGACCGGGCTGCTTTTGATATTTAACACTTCCTTCGATACTAGGTCCAAATGCGCATCAGCATAAGGTTCTGTGAAAATAAAGTTTGAACTGCCGTTGTCTGAACAAGTCTGCCAAACAAAGCAACTAACATTCACTGGATTGCTTCTCCAGAAATGCTCGAATGGATGGATCCATGCACAATCCGGTAGCCCGGCTGTAGGCGGCACGGGCCTGCTCGAACCTCTTCATCCTCTTGAGCAAATGGGCGCTCAGCGCCCAATAAGGCTGATAGCTCTTCACCGATTCTGCCGGTATTTCATCCAACAGCGCCATCCCGATTTCGGCGCCGCGCGCTTCGGCAATGGCTGCCGCTCGGCCTACGATAGCGCCGATCGTTGGAGCGATGCCTACCAGCCCCTCGTATAGCAGCGCGATCCCTTCCCATTCCGTACGGCCAGTCCAGGCACGCTGCGCATGCACGGATTGAATCGCCGCTTCAAGCTGGAACCGACCGATGCGGTTCCCTTGAGCGGCAGTGCGAAGGCAATGCTCCGCTTCCTCGATCATCCCGATCGACCAACGCGAATGATCCTGCTCGGATATGGGCACATAGCCGCCTGCCTCATCGCGCCGCGCCTGGCGGCGCGCTTCGCAATGCAGCATAAGAGCCAGCAAGCCCAGCGCTTCCGGTTCCCCCGGCATGAATCGCACGATCAGCCTTCCCAGGAAAATCGCTTCTTCGGTCAGCCCCTTCCGGCGCGGATCGACGCCGGCAATATCGTCCCAGCCGCTTCCATAGGCTGCATAGACGGCTTCAAGCACCGCGTTAAGGCGCTCCGGCCATTCGTCCTTGCCGGGCAAGTCGAATGTAATGTCGTCGCTTTTTAGTTTCGCCTTCGCGCGGGTAAGACGCTGTCCCATCGTTGCAGGCTTAACAACGAAGGCAGAAGCAATGCGGGCTGCGTCAAGGCCAAGCACCGACTGGAGCATGAGCGGTGTGCGCACGGCTGGATCAATATCGGGATGGGCGCAAATAAACAGCATCTTGAGCCGCTCATCCGGAAATGACGCTTCAAGTCCGGCCCATTGCTGCATATTTTTCGCCATTGCGATCAAAGTCTGCTCCGCACCGGCATGCACGCGGGCATGCCGGGTACCGTCGATCAGCCGGCGCTGGGCAGCAGTGAGCAGCCAGGACTCGGGATGATCGGGCACTCCGGTCGCAGGCCATGATTCCAGCGCAGCCAGGAAAGCGTCCGCAAGCGCATCCTCCGCTGCAGCCGGGTCACGCCAGCACACAGCCAGAAACGCAACCAGACGGCCGTAAGAATCACGGACCGTCTGTTCAATCATTTGGTGAGCATGCATGGCACTCATTTCGAAATCGGATACAAGGTAGGGCGGACCTCAACCGAGCTGCCGGGACAACGTGCCGCCCACTCCAATGCGGTGTCTAAATCTGGCACGTCGATGATGGCCAAGCCACCAATATGCTCCTTGGTTTCGGTGATCGGGCCATCCTGAACCAGCAATTCCCCGCCCTTCCGGCTGAGCGTGGTCCCCGTCTCCGGGGACTGGAGACCTGCGGTGCTTATCACAATGCCGGAATTAATCATCGCTGTGACATAATGTTTCCAGCTTGCGACATATGCCTCCTTGTGAATCGGATCGATTCGTTTGGCGAAATCCTCCGTCGATTCGTACATTAGCAGTGTGTAATTCATCGTTATTGCTCCTCTCAACATTCATAATGGGGTTGCTTCATGTCTTCACTATAAAGACGATTTGGCTCGATGCATTTCTACATCATGCGAAACTATTTTTTAAACGTCAGATGACGCAGCTCAAGACAATCTGTAAACCCATAATCAGTTGACCCTTAATCAGTTGACCCTCTATCGTTGTATACCGGAATGAACGAATCCCACATTGCGGGCGTCCCGCCGGATAAGATCCAGCCTCCCTTTTACAACGCAACGCGAATCCCAGGTACGTGTTGTCGCTCTGCACGGCGGTCGGTCGAATCCCCACCGTTGCTCGTTCTAATCCTCAGCCTCGTCCCATTTGGACCAGCTTGTTCATGGTCGCCCAGTTCCGGGTGGTGGCCGCCAGCTTCAGCTTCTTTTCCAGAAAGTTGTTGGAAAACTGCGACTTGCCGTAACTTTCCCTGCACAGGATGTACACCTCACGGCCGATGACGCGAAACGAATCCACCTCCGTCTGAAGGGACTCCAACGCAGCAACGGCTTCCGCCTGAGGCAGGTCCGCCAATAAAGTCACATACAGCTTTCCCTCCCCCTTCTTCACTTCCTCTTCAAACGGATTACGCTCCAGCACGGCCTCGAGCTCATCGGCCGTTCTTACAATGACCGGCACGTCAAACCCGAACTCCTGACCGATTTGCTGCTGGAGCTTTGCACTGAGCGATTCCGTACTCTGCCCCTCCGCCTCGAACACGACATTGCCGCTTTGGATGTACGTGCGAACCCGTTGAAATGACAGCGCTTCGAATAAGCGTTGGAGCCGGTCCATTTTGATCAATTTTTGCCCGCTCACATTAATACCGCGCAGTAAGGCTATGTAAACTGCCATATAAATAAGCTACCCCCGTTTTAGGCTCGACTATGATTTCACCGCTCGCCCTGGATACACACCATTCCATCGTAACATAAGTGGAGATTGTTGGAAAATAGCTTTCCGAACAGGCTGTACCTGTGGCTTGAGTCCGAATTGTATGTATAATAAAGAGTGCAGTTTCGATATTGAACCGAGAAGGGGGATTACAATTGGAATTCATCGTAGATAAAATCGAGACGAAGGTCGAGTTTTTCGAAGCTTATGATCTGAAGACGCTCGAACGTAAAATCGAGGCCCAAATGGAGATGAACAAGGCCTTGCTTCTGGATATTCACGCCGTCCAGCATCAGGTCACATTCGACCCCCATGCGAATAAAATGCTGTACACGGCCCTTGTCCATTATAAAATCAAAAAGTGAATACACGTCTGGAGGCAGTAACCCATGAAAATTTATGTTGTCCTTGCTCTAAGAGAAGAAGAAATGGAGAACGTATTCGTCAGCGACGACGAGCCAAAAGTGCTCGCCCTGACCACAGCGGACTTCGACGATTGTGATGCGCTGTTCCTGGAGGTATGGGAAGACGGAGCCAAGATCGACGATTACCGGTTAGTGTAGTCAGGTTGAAGGGCGCTCCCCCTCTTGAGAGAGGGCAGCCGTTGATTCAATCCGGCCAAGAGTCATGGCTGTCTATCCGGCAAGCGCACAAAAAGCCGATCATCCCGGGATGATCGGCTTCTTTTATTCAGTCCCCCGTCTTATCGGGCGGATTCGCTTCAGCCTAGGCCTCGGCTTCTTGAACATGCTCCTTGCAGAAAGCATCGACCAGCTGCAGCTCTTCCTCTTCCAGATCGAAGTCAAGATACTGATCCTTGTTACGCTCGTAAAGCTCGTACTTGACGATTCCTGTGCGTCCCTCTTCTACAAGGTAAATGACCCGTATATACAATCCGCTCTCGGAGTACAGCTCATCGTCATCGGGTACTTCTATATCCAGCAAAAATTCATAGCGTTTCCCGGCCAAAATGCCGAATGGATCTTTTATGAATTCCACGCTGTAACCGGTAATGGTTAACATGTCATCATCCTTTCTAAATTATTATTATACATCAAATGTCCGGGAAGAAAAGCTCGCTCCCGCTATTCAATATGCAGCCCGATCGTGGTATCCCCTAGCGGAATCCGCTCCATCCCGTCCAGTTTGGCAAACCGGACGCTGGACAACAAAACACTTTGCTGAAACAAGTCATCGAACCGCTTCAACGCATGCTCCATCGCCTCAGATACATCGAGAGTCAAATGGACACGCTGTTCAATCGGCAGGTTCAGCTTTTTGCGGTAATCCTGCACCGCGCGAATGATTTCACGGACGATGCCCTCCTGCTCCAGCTTTTCGGTAATTTCCGTATTCAGCGTAACTGTAAGCTGGTAACCTGCCGCAGAAGCATAGCCCTGCTTTGCCTGCTTCTCCACAAGAAGCTCTTCCAACAGCAGGCTGAGCCGCTCACCGCCATCCAGCGAGATTTCCAATGAACCGTTGTCAACGGCTCCTCTCGCCTGCTCAGGGGATAGCTGCTTTAATACCTGCTGAATCGCACCGACAAATTTGCCGTACTTTTTACCGGCTACCTTCAAATTCAGCTTGAGACTGTAATCGGTAAATTGGCTGCCGCCCGTCTCCACGCGAAGCTCTTTAACATTGATCTCATCCTTGATCAGCTCGCCGAAGCGGTCCAAATGAAGCTCTTTATCACTGGACACGATCAGCTCGGACAAAGGCTGGCGGGTTTTGATCGCCGTATCGTTACGGATATTGCGTGCCAGCTCGACAATTTGCCGCGCATGCTCCATATCGTTCTCCAGCACGGGATCGATCAAATCCAGTCGGGCCTGAGGATAATCCGTCAAATGGACGCTTCCTTCACCACCCAGATTGCCGTACAGATCCTCCGCCAAAAACGGGGCATATGGAGCCATCATTCGTGCCAGTGTCATCAGGACCTGACGCAGTGTTTGATAGGCGGACGCTTTGTCCTCCGTCATGTCGTGACCCCAGAAGCGGTCCCGGGAACGGCGGATATACCAATTGCTCAACTCGTCAACGAAAGCCTCGATCTGCTTGGCCGGATTCAAGAAATCGTTCGCTTCCAGCCCCTTGATGACCTGCTGCAGCGTGCTGTTCAAACGGGATACGATCCAGCGGTCCAGCTCATTCTTGGAAACCCGCTCCGGATGCAGTTCCGGCTTATATTGGTCAATCAAAGCATACAGCGTATAGAAGGCATGCGTATTATGAATCGTATCGATAACCTTGGATTTGGCCTCAGCCACGATCTGCTTGGAGAACCGCTTGCTGTTCCAAGGCGCGCTGTCGGACAACAGAGCCCACCGGGCCGCATCCGCACCGAATTCGGCAAGAATATCCCAGGGATCGATCACATTTCCTTTGCTCTTGGACATTTTCTGTCCGTTCTCATCCAGAATATGCCCGGTCGAGATGACCGCTTTATAAGGCAGCTGCCCGTTATACAGCGTGGAAACCGCCAGCAGGCTGAAGAACCAGCCTCTCGTCTGGTCGATGCCTTCGCAGATCATGTCCGCAGGATACTGCTCCTGGAACTTCCGTTCGTCTCCGAACGGATGGTGGTATTGAGCGAGTGGCATCGAACCGCTGTCGAACCAGACGTCGATAACCTCAGGCGTACGCTCCATCTTTCCTCCGCAGCTGCACCGCAGCTTCACTTCGTCCACGTACGGCTTGTGCAGCTCCAAATCCGGGGCTACAGGCCCAACAGCCCGATCGAACAACTCCTGCCGGCTGCCCGGCGCCGCTTCGGCTCCGCAATCGCCGCAGATCCACAAATTCAGCGGCGTTCCCCAGTAACGGTTCCGGCTTATATTCCAATCGACCAAATCTTCCAGAAATTTGCCGAACCGGCCTTCCCGAATATGCCCAGGGTACCAGTCCACCCGGCTGTTGTTCGCAATCAGCTGCTCCTTGACGGCCGTCGTCTGGATGAACCAGCTCTCCATTGCATAGTACAGCAGCGGGGATTTGCAGCGCCAGCAGAACGGATAGCTGTGCTCATAACGCTCTTTGGCAAAGAGCAGCCCGCGTTCGGACAAGCTTTTGATAATATCGACATCGCAATCCTTGACGAATCGCCCGGCAAAGTCGGCGATGACTTCCATGTACTTGCCCGAACCGTCAACCACATTCACGAAGTCCAGCTGATGCTCGCGTGTCGTACGGTAATCGTCTTCCCCGTGGGCCGGAGCAATGTGGACGATCCCCGTACCGCTGCTGTCGCTTACGTAATCGGCATCGACAACCCAATGCCCGCGCTTGACAGCAATATAACCGAACGGCGGCTCATACGCCGTCCCGACAAACTCGGAGCCTTTATGGCTGGATACCACCTCATACTCGCCTTTGAATACTTGATCCGCCAGCTGCTTGGCAACAACATAAACTTCTCCATCCTGCTTCACCTTGACATATTCCAAATCCTTGTTCACCGCAAGTGCGACATTGGCCGGAAGCGTCCAAGGCGTCGTTGTCCATGCAAGAAACGTATACGCACCCTCTTTGCTCTTGAACTTGACCGTGGCACTTAAATCCTTGACATCCTCATAGCCTTGAGCGACCTCATGCGAGCTTAACGTCGTCTGGCAGCACGGACAGTACGGACTGACGCGATGTCCTTTGTACAGCAGTCCTTTTTCATGAATGACCGATAAAATATGCCATACGCTCTCGATGTAATCATTCGTCAAGGTGATATAAGGATCATCCATATCGGTCCAATACCCGATCGCCTCGGTTAACTCGCGCCACTGCTTCTCGTATTCGAACACACTGCTTTTGCACTGCTCCACAAACTCGGCTACACCGTAGCTTTCGATCTCCTGCTTGCCGGAAATGCCCAGCTTCTTCTCTACCCCCAGCTCTACAGGCAAGCCGTGCGTATCCCACCCGGCCTTGCGGACAACCCGGTAGCCGGCCATCGTTTTGTAGCGCCCGATGAAATCCTTGATGACCCTCCCAAGCATATGGCCGATATGCGGTTTGCCATTGGCGGTCGGCGGCCCTTCATAAAATACGAAATTCGGCTTATTGTGCCGGTGTTCAATGGACTGCCGGAAGGTATCGTTAAGCTTCCATTGCTCCAGTATGCGCAGCTCCCGGGCTCTTGCTTTTTCTTTAACATCGACTTTATTCATACGTGTCACCCTTTCGATTCAATGATTGTAAAACAAAAAAATCCCGCCCCCTAAGGGACGAGATGTCTTCTCGCGATACCACCCTTGTTCCATGAAGCAAGCGCTCAGAGCTCCATGACACTCCTTTCTGCGTACCAACATACGCGGCCCTTGTAACGGCGGGATCCCGGGTCAGCTTACTCAAGTCTTCAGCATTCCTTCTCGGAGAGGATTTTCAACTCATTCTTGAACATCGGCTTTCAGCAAGGCACCGACTCTCTGGGGATCAAGGAATGAACCTACTCTTTCTCGTCAATGAATTTCGGATGAGAGGATTCAATTAATTCAATATATACAACTTTTTCGAAATGTTGTCAAACCTTTATCCGATTTTCAGCTAGGCTCCGGGCTTAAGGGGATATCCATCGATTTCCCTCCAACATTTGCTTTGTGCTTCACGGATGGTTTATGCTTTGAGGTAGGAACTGAATGAGGAACCTGCCTCAACAAGGAGGATTGGAACGGTGAACATGCTTCCCATGGAGCAATTCCGCAAGTTTAAGAATGAAATTACCAGGTTTCTGATGGATTACAAGTTTGCATTGGATGCATTCGAAACGAAAATTGAAATTTTGAAGGAAGAATTTCAATTTTTTCACGACTATAACCCAATCGAGCATACCAAATCCCGGCTCAAATCACCGGAAAGCATTTTGAAGAAAATGTATAAAAAAGGGTGCGACATTTCGCTTGAAGGCATTCGCTCGGAAATCAAAGATATAGCCGGGATGCGGATTACGTGCTCGTTCATCTCGGATATTTACCGGATTGCCGATATGCTGCGGGCGCAAAGCGATTTGAAAATATGCGAGGTCAAGGATTATATTCAAAGCCCCAAGCCGAACGGCTACCAAAGTCTTCATTTGATCATAGAAATTCCGGTGTACATGTCCGACCGGCAGGAGAATGTGTGTATCGAAGTGCAGATCCGCACGATTGCGATGGATTTCTGGGCAAGCCTCGAGCATAAAATTTATTACAAATACAATCGGGAGATCCCTTCCCATCTCCTGCAGGAGCTTAAGGAAGCCTCCGAATCCGCGGCTGCATTAGACCGCCAGATGGAACGTCTCCACAAGGAAATCAGCGAAATCAAGGAAAGCCAAATGGAGGAAAGAGAAGAGGAGCTGAAGCGAATCAGCTTGAGCAATCAGCAGTTCCCGATTCCCGAAGCCTTGGTTCGTCTGATGAGCGGCGTGGAAGAAACATAAGCCTTCAAAGAACCAAGTGTACAAGCTCATTCATCCATGCAAAAAGACCTGCAAGCCATCTCCGGCTTGCAGGTTTTTAAAATAATAAAAGCCCTCATCTCTATAAAGAGACGAAGGCTTATAAGCACTCGCGGTACCACTCTTGTTGCCAAACCATGCGGTTTGACCCCTTATAAGATAACGGTCTTCAGCCGGACCTTCCTACTGCATTCAGAAGGCCATCTCATGGGTCCGCTTCATCCATGCCCAGGTACCGGCTCCCACCACCCCCGGCTCGCTGTCACTCTGGTGCATAACTACTGTCCCAATCATCGATATTTAGCAGTTCATTTTCACCTATTATACCCCATTATTGGTATGATTCAACATATGCTGCAAAACTTCTTCCCAATGCTGCTTCATTGCTTCTCTAGCCGTCGCATCCGCCAGGTTCTCTTGATGAAAGCTTACCGTTGTTTTGCCGCTGCCATTCTCTATGAGCCGAATTTGAATCGTCGAGGGCTTAGCCCAGCCGGGCTTTTGCCAAGTTAAACGGAGCTGCTGCTGCGGCTTAACCACCCGTACCTCTCCCTCGGCACCTGAGCCGGTCCTATAGCGATACTTTGGTTCAAAATGGAGCTCCGCTCCCTCTCCCAGCCATTGTCGGATGCCATCCGCCGATGTAACGTAAGCCCAAGCCTGCTCTCTCGTAATCGGCAAGGTCCTCCTGACACCAATCTGAAAGCCTGCGGATTGGGTTTGACCAGTCACTTTTGTTTCCATTGCGGCAATCACACTCCCCATGAAACAGTATAGGAATAGATTACCACATTTCTTATCTCTCGATCATCTGTTCCCTTCCAGGCCCCACCGAAATATACCGAATCGGACATTCCGCTAATTGCTCTACACGCTTCACGTAATCCTGCGCCTCCTTGGGAAGCTCGGCAAAGGTGCGTATATGGGAAATATCCGACCTCCAGCCGGGCAAGCGCTCCCACACCGGTTGGGCTCCCTCCAGCTCGGCAGATACAGGGAATTGATTCGTTTGCTCCCCCTCCAACCGGTAGGCCGTGCAAACGGGGATTTCATCCACATATCCCAGTACATCCAAGTTGGTGAGCGCAATTTCCGTTGCCCCCTGCAGGCTGCAGCCATATCGGGTTGCAACGGCGTCGAACCACCCCACCCGGCGCGGACGTCCCGTCTTGACGCCATATTCTCCGGCATCGCCTCCGCGTCGTCTAAGCTCCTCGGCTTCCGGTCCGTCGAGCTCTGTCACAAAAGGGCCTGCGCCCACACAACTGGAATAAGCTTTTACCACAGCTACCACACGCCCGATCTCATACGGAGGAACACCTGCGCCCACCGCTGCAAAGCCTGCCAATGTGGAAGAGGAGGTCGAATAAGGATAAATGCCGTGGTCCGGATCGCGCAGAGCGCCTAATTGACCTTCCACCAGCACCCGTTCTCCTTTCTTGAGCGCACCGTGCAGCAGCTGCGTCGTATCGCAGACGAAAGACTTCAGCCGCTCCGCATAGACTGCCAGCTCCTCCATCATGTCATCCGCTTGCACTACCGGTTTCTTGTACAAATGCTCGAACAACACATTCTTGGACGCAAGTGATGCTTCCAGCCTGTTCCTTAAGCGCTGCGTGTCGTACAGGTCCGCGACCTGAATACCCTGCTTGCTGTATTTGTCCGCATAAAAAGGGGCGATCCCTGACTTCGTGGACCCGAATTTCCTCTCACCGAGACGCTCCTCCTCGAATGCATCCAATTGGAGATGGTACGGAAGCACAACTTGAGCCCTATCCGAAATGTGAAGCTTAGGCTTCGGTATGCCTCTGGACAGCAATGCGTCCCACTCCCGCAAAAAATCGCCGGGATTCAGCGCCGTCCCCGGCCCGATCACATTCGTAACACTTGGGTAAAATACGCCCGATGGTAACAGGTGAAGTGCGAATTTACCATATTCATTAATGATTGTGTGCCCCGCATTGCTGCCTCCTTGATACCGGACAACATAATCGGCTTCGGCCGCGAGCACGTCCGTCATTTTCCCCTTCCCTTCGTCTCCCCAATTGGCGCCGACAATAGCCGTAATTCCCATATGAACCGCTCCCCTTCGCTTGATTCATCCTACACAATCCATTATATTCAAGGTATCGCCATAAATATAATGAATCGTTTTGATATCTGATATAAACCAAAATAATACCAAAATGAACAAAATCACTCACAAAGAGGTGCAGGGGATGAATCTGGAATGGTATAAGGTGTTCTATGCTGCTGCCCAAACCGGCAGCTTGTCCAAGGCTGCTGAAGCACTGTATATTACGCAGCCTGCAGTGACGCATTCCATTAAGCAGCTGGAAAGCCAGCTGGGCGGACAGCTTTTTTTCCGGACCTCCAAGGGCGTTCAGCTGACCGATGAAGGTCAAGTGCTGTTCAAATATATCGAACAAGCGTTTAATTTTATTACAACCGGGGAAAGAAAGCTGGCCGAGCTGCATGAGCTGATGACCGGCGAAATCAAAATCGGCGCTGGGGATACCCTATGCCGTCATTACCTGCTGCCCTATTTGCAAAGCTTTCACAGCGCCTATCCCGATATTAAAATTCAGGTGACGAACCGAACCTCCCCCGAGACAATCCAATTGCTGAAGGAAGGGAAAATCGACCTCGGCATCATTAACCTGCCTGCCACGGATGCCCGGTTAAAGGTCGTCGAAAGCGCGTCGCTACAGGATTGTTTTGTGGCAGGTCTCCGGTACAAGCAATTGAACGGCAAGCCCTTGACCCTTGGCGAATTAAGCGGCTACCCTCTTATATTATTGGAGCAAGGCAGCAACACCCGGGCGTACATCGACGGCTATGCAGCCGAACAAGGGGTTTCCTTAAAGCCGGAGATTGAGCTCGGCAGCAACGACTTGTTAGTAGAATTTGCCCGAACCGGTCTCGGCATAGCCTGTGTCATCCGAAACTTTGTGCAAAAAGAGCTGAATGCAACCGGTTCCGATCTCTTCGAAATTCAGCTGGACCGCCCGATCCCTCCCCGAAAGGTAGGCATCATCACATTAAAGGATGTGCCTCTATCTTCCGCAGCCAAACGTTTTATTGACCAAATCCTTGCCTAATCGCCTCTTTAAGCTATCCGTCAACAAATTATGCTATTTTATAAGTCTATTTATCCTATTATATATTGTAATTTAAACAGGTATATCATATAATCTTTTTTACGACTATAAATGGAGTGACATCATCTTGGTACATAACGACGAGCATCGATTACATACATTGGGGCAATTTTTGAAAAATACCCGTACCCGGCTAGCACCCTCCGCCGCAGGGATTACCGTGACAGGAAGACGGAGAACCCCGGGTCTTCGGCGGGAGGAAGTAGCACAAATCGCAGGTGTGAGCACCACCTGGTATACCTGGCTGGAGCAAGGCCGATCCATCCAGGTCTCTTCCCAAGTCCTGGAGAAGGTAGCGACAGCCCTTCAGCTGAACCCGGAGCAGCGAAGCTACCTGTTCCTGCTGGCCAATCCGCAAACGGCTGAAATTTTTGCCGAGCGTCCGCCCAAGATCCACCCTACACTGCAGCGTATTCTCGATTATTTGAATCCCTGCCCTGCCTTCATTGCTGACCGCAGATGCAATATTGTGGGCTGGAATCAGGCCGCAGGAGCCATGCTGGGTCCGATCGGCCCGCTAAGCACGGAGGAGCGTAACATTGTCTGGCTATCGTTCATGAAGCGGGAGCTGCGCGAGCTTGTAGTCAACTGGGAAGACTTTGCGCAGGATTTTGTAGCTATATTACGAAACTACTACAGTCAATATAAAGGGGACCCTTGGTATTCGGAATTCGTGGAGCATTGCGGAAGAATTCATCCCCAATTTCACAGTCTTTGGGAGCATAGCGACATCCCTTCCGCTCCCAAAACGATACGAGAGTTCAGACACCCTCAAGAAGGCAAAATGCGCTTCGAGATTACTTCCTTCCAGGTGTATGCACATGCCGATTTGCGCTGCTGTGTCTATACACCGCTGCCCGACTCGGAGACGGAGAACAAGATGAGGAAGCTGCTTGGCACCGCCGCCGTTTCATAAGGCTCGGACCCAAGTGATTCCCCGGGAAATAACAACACGAAAAAGCCGCTTCCCCATCCAATGGGAAGTCGGCTTTTTGCATGGTATGGCTAACAAATTGAATATCTTATGAATTCCCGGCGTCCTCGGTGTGGTACCACAAGTGCCGCAGCTCTTCGCTTGTCTCAAGCAGCTCCTCAAGCGTTCCCTCCGCTTCAATCCGCCCGTCCTTCAGCACGACGATATGGTCGGCATGGGCCAGCGCCGTTTTGCGGTGTGAAATGACCAGGCACGTCGCCTGCCGCTGCTCATAGATGCGCTCCCACAGCTTGCGCTCGGTTTCGACGTCCAGCGCACTGGACAAGTCATCGAACACGAGCAGCTCCGCGTCGCGGACGAACATGCGGGCTGCCGCGGTACGCTGGGCTTGCCCTCCGGACAGCTTCACGCCGCGCGGGCCGATGACAGTATCCAGGCCGTGCTGGAGCAGGCCGATGTCCCGCTCGAGCACAGCGGAATGGACTGCGGCTTGCAGTCTGCTGTCTGCGGTCTCGCTATCGATACCGAGCAAAATATTATTGCGCAGCGTATCGCTGTAGAGCCGCGGCACCTGCGGCGTATAAGCGCTATGCGGCGGGACGAAGAAATCGCTCGGCGCTCCCACCCGCTCGCCATTCCAGTAGATGTCGCCCCGCTCCGGCGGCAGCAGACCGAGCAGTGTCCGGACCAGTGTCGTCTTTCCGGAGCCGATACGTCCGGTTATGACCGTGAAGGAGCCTTTCGGGATGTGAAGCGAAATATCCTCGATCCCTCTCCCCGTCTCCGGGTACCGGTAGGTAAGACCCTGTACGTCCAGCCGCTTCAGCCTACTTTGCTCGGACGGCGTCACTGAGGACGCCAGACCGGCAGGAGGCTCCGATCTCAGGTACAGCGGATGAGGCTCTACCATCCTCGTATCATCCGTGCCCTGCAGCAATTCGGCCAGCCTCACCTTGGCAACGGTGCTTTGTTTGAAATAGGTCAAAAACTTTCCGAAATTTTGAATGAACTGGGTGACGAAGGTCAAATAGTACACGAACAAGGCAAAATCGCCTACAGAGAAGCTGCCGTCCCGCATCGATTGCGCTGCCAGCAGTAAGATAAAGCCGGTGCCGATGTTCACCGTATTGGAAAACACCGCATCGAGCATTTGCGTCAGCAGCTGGTCCTTCAGCATCGCTTGACGGCGGTTGTCATTCAGCTTGCGGAAGCGGTCAATGACCCGATCCTCCGCTCCGGCCACCTGAATCGACTGCACGGTGCTGAACATTTCACTGATCGCGCCGGTCACCTGACTCGTCGCTTCCCGGCTGGCGGCGCGGTATTTTTGCAGCCATGTCGTAGAAAGCTGTGCAATCGTTACTACGATAACAAGCGGTACGAACACCCACATCGTCATGGATGCGTTAATCCGGTATAAAATCGTAAATGATACCAGCGCGAAGCAGGTCATGCCAAACGCATCCACCGACCAGCTGATCGTTTCCTCCACTTGGTCTACATCGTCGCGGAAGCTGCTGATCGCCTCTCCGGGGGAACAAGGAATCGCCTTGGCTCCGGGCTCCTTCAATATGTGCTGCAGCAGGTTTCTCCGCAGCAGCCCCCCGATCCGAAACCGGAACTGGACATCCGTAATAAAGCCCATCACGATCAGCATCGCCCGCCCAAGAGCAGATGCAATAAGCAGAATGATCAACGTACCTATACTGAAGCTATAAACGGCCTCACCGGACAGCGTATCGAAAAATTGCTTCGTGATCCAGCCCGGGGCGATCGGGGCCAGATAGATCAGAGTCCAGGCCAATGCATTCACTACATAAAGGGCCGGCCGGTAGCGCATCAGACGCCACAGGAAAGTAAACGTACTCACGCCAGCATCTCCTCCATTCCGACCTGAAGCATTTGATAATACCGGGACCGGCTGTCGACGGCTAAACGCGTCCTGTCCCCATGCTCAATGACACGCCCCTGCTCCAGAATGAGAATTTCATCCGCTCTCTGGATCGTCGACAGCCGGTGGGCGATCACAATGCAGGTACGGTTGACGAGCAATCGGCTGATCGCCTTCTCGATCTTTTGCTCCGTCGCCGGGTCCAGACGGGATGAGGCTTCATCCATAATAACAAGTCCGGGGTCCGACAGGAACACCCGGGCAAACGAGAGCAGCTGCGCCTCTCCTGCCGATACACCGCCTCCGCCGGATTCCAGCTCGCTGTCCAGCCCGTGCGGCAGGGAATGATACCATTCCCCCAGACCAAGCTCCTCCATCACGCCAATCATGCGGGAGTCCGGAATGTCGTCACGGAAAAAAGTCAGATTATCTCTGACGGTCCCCTGGAAAATTTCAATGTTTTGCGTGACCAGCCCAACCCGGCTCCTCAAATCCTTGAGCGTCGCTGCGCGGAGGTCCACCTGCTCGAGCAAGATGCCGCCTTCGCGCGGATCGTAGAAGCGGAGCAGCAGCCGGGCCAGCGTTGTTTTGCCGCTTCCGGTGCGTCCCAATACTCCCAGCACCTTGCCGCGCTGCAGGTGAAAATCGATGCCATGCAGCGTCGTGCTGTCCTCCTCGTAGCCGAACTCCACCTTATCGAATGTTACGGACAGCGGCCCCTGGGGAATCGGCTGCCCGATCCCGTCCAGGATCGCCGATTCGGTTTGCAGCAGCTCGCGAATCCGGATAATGCTCGCGTCCGCTTTTTGCAAATCCTCCATTTGTGTACGGATTTTCTCAATCGGTTTGGACATCAGCTCCGTATAATAAAAAATCATGTAAACCGTTCCGATCGTAATGGAGCCCTGCTTCCACAAATAAGCGCTCAGCGCGAAGGCGACTGCATTGCCAATCGTGAATACGACCAGTGTCGTAATCCACATCGAGGCCCAGCCGAGAAAAGCTTTGATCCGGATCGGCATCCATTCGCGAATGAGCTGATAAAACCGGTACATTACGAACCCGGTAGCCCCGTTTGCCCTGGTGTCCTCGGTCCCTTCCAAATGCTCACCGAGGAAGCCGTAAAATTTGGAGCTCATCTGCCGCAGATTCCCCCAATGGGGTACCGCATACTTGCGGATATGCTGAATGGCGAGCATCGCCAGCACGACGAACAGCGTCATGCCTGTGCCGATCAGCCAGCCCTCGCGGAACAACAGCACCAGCATGCCGGCGACCAGCAGCAGATTGCTCAGCAGCGTAACGACGAAATTCGAGAAGAAATTAGCCAAATTGTTAATGTCCCCATCCACCCGCTCAATAATGGCGCCGGACGTATGCGACTTGTGAAAGGACATATCCAGCTTCATACAATGAGCGGCCACATCGCCGCGCAGCTTGTTGGTCGCGATCCAACCGACGTTTTCCCCGATATAGGTAGCGGCCAGGTTAACGCCCTGCTGTAGCAGCGAGACGACAATAAACAAAACCGCCGCATACATAAGTGGCGCGGTCGTTGCCTGGGTCTGGGCCGTATCGATGAAATAACGAATAATTTGCGGATTGACGAGCTGCATCACAATACCGAGAATGAGCAGCGCGGATAATCCGGTGATCGCTTTGCGAAGCGGACGAAGGTAGCTTTTCAGCAGTACGGTGTATTCCTGCACCGGAATTTTCCGGCTCTTCTTCATGGATGTATCCCCCCCTCGATTCCATATCCTCCGATCACTACTATGGAAAATCCTATCTAACCTTGGAAAAAACCGTGTAAAAGTAACTTTAGTAGATCGCCCGACGCACGTCAATGGATTTTTCAAATATAACCATCCCTTCTGGTATCGCTTCCAAAAGAGCGTGTCTGCCTTGGCCTGTCCATGCTATAATAGGAGCAATTATTGATAATAGGAGCCGTGTCCATGCCGTTTCGTTTCATTTATCTCATCCGCTTCGCCTTATTTCTGACCGCAGGCGCTATCTTCGTGCTTCTCCGTGCCTCCTCGACGGGAGACGAAATCGCCCGCACCCCGCTGCAGCTGGATACTGCCCCTGCCGCTTCCTGGACCAGCGAAGAGCTGAAGCGCGATCCGAATATTATCGTCGTTCTCAGTGAAGCCTTCTGGGATCCGACCGTCATTCCAGGGCTCACGTTCAGCCGGGATCCGATTCCAACCTTCCATGCTCTTCAGCAAAAGTATACGAACGGCTGGATGCTTTCTCCGCAATTCGGCGGCGGCACAGCCAACGTAGAGCTGGAGGTGCTGACCGGCAATTCGATGCGGTTTCTGCCGGAGGACTCGATTGCTTACGAGGAGTTCATTAAGCATGATGTAGACTCCATGGCAAGCATTTTGGCACGGCAGGGCTACACCTCTACGGCGATCAGCCCTTTTTACAACTGGTATTTCGACAGTTCCAACGTATATCGGCACTTTGGCTTTTCACGCTTTATCAGCTTTGAATATTTCAACCCGAATGAATATGTCGGCCCCTACATCGGGGATCATGCCGTGGCCAAGCGAATCATAGAAGAGAGTGAACGCAGTACGGGCTCGGATTTTATTTTTGCCAATACCATGGAAAATCACTATCATTATTGGCCGAACAAATTCAAGAAAAATACGATTGATATTAAGGGCAATATGTCCGGGGAAGCGCTTGGCATTCTCGAAACCTATGCACAAGGCGCCAACGGTGCGGATGCGATGCTGCAAGAGCTTGTAGAGCACTACAGTCGAGTGAAGGAACCGACCATTCTCGTCTTTTTCGGAGATCATCTCCCTTCGCTGGAGAAGGAGTTCGTTTACCGTGAAAGCAAATATATTAGCGGAGAGGACGATCCCGACTATCTGGAAAAAATGCACCGTACCCCGGTTCTGGTCTGGGACAACTATTTGAATCATGGCAAGGACTCGCTGCAGATCAGCCCTTCCTTCCTGAGCCCTTATGTTCTTGAGCTGGCCCAAAGGAAAGGAAGCACTTACACCGATTTCCTCCATGAGCTGTCCCGGAAAATTCCGGTCATTCCGCCTAAAGCCTATTATGAGGCTTACCACATTCGGGAGGCGGATTTGACCGAGTACGAGCAGCGGCAGCAGCAAATCTTGTTCGGCGTGGGCGATTCCGCGGAACCGGTTAAGCCCCCGATCGGCAAGGATCCGAATTTCATATCGGGATATGGCGATCCTGCGATCCGCTCCGTAGCTCCGGATCACCTCCAGGCAGGCGAAGGCGGACTGGTCGCCGATTTGAAAAAATCCGTCACCCTGACGGTAAAGGGTGGCCGGTACGGCATTGCAAGTGTGGTGTTTGCGGATGGAAAGCCGCTGCAGACGGAATGGCATAATGAGGAGACGTTAACGGCTTCCTTGCCTAAAGAAATGATGATGGGGCCAGGCAATCTGCAGCTGGATGTAAGAGTCGTCGACGAGAAGTACAACGTGCTGGGTCAATCCCCACCTTACCCGCTCCAGATTAAGGATAAAAAAGAAAAATAAAAGCATACGAACCAACCCTGAGCCGCTTAAGAGCTTGGGGTTGGTTTTTTACTGTCTGTTTCTGGATATACAAGGAGTAAGCCTGAAATACAGCGCCGGCTGCGAATTTTGTAGAATACACGTTCATTATGCAGATCTGAGGGATAAACGATGAGATTCGTTACAAAGACGAGACTGGAATATCTTCAAACCTTGTTAGTCCAATCGATCGAGGATACCAAGAAGCAAAAAGAGGCTTTGCATTTGCTGGAATCGATTGAACGGGATATCGAAGAAAACTATGCTGAAATTCAAAGACCGATCCGGCTGACCGAGCGGTTTTAGCTTTTGGCCGGCGTTTCGGGATTGCCGGTTGTCTGTTTCCTCAAGGTGCGCTGGGTGAAATAGACGCCGGCCACGATGAATACAATACCGAGCAGATGATACAAATGAAACCTTTCGCCTGTAAAGCTCATTGCGAAGATGGTGCTGAACATCGGAATGAAATTAAGGAAGCCCGCACAACGCTGCGGTCCGGCCAGCTCTATCGCGCGATTCCAGGACAGGAACGCCACGATGGAGGCGAACAAACCGATATACAGCAGACCTGCCGCCACGGGAAAACTCCATTCAACCGGTTTCCCAACCGTAAAGAGCTCCATTGCGGAGAGCGGAATCATAAGCACCAGCGCGAAGCCCACCTGCACCAGCAAAAAGGGACTGGCCGGAAACAGCCCGGCCGCCCTTTTCATGCCGACGGAATACATTGCCCAGCACAACACGGCCAACAGCATCCACAGATCGCCTTTATTGAACGATAGGCTGAGGAGCGCATCCATACTGCCCCGGCCGATAATCCAGGCGACCCCCGCCATAGACACGACAATCCCGGGGATGGCCCTCCAGGCCAGCCTTTCTTTTAACATGACCCAGGATAGCACAACGACCATAATCGGTGTCGCCGAATTCATAAGCGAAGCATTGATCGATCCCGTATACTGGACCGCCACATAGGTTAATGTGTTGAACCCAGCCACACCGGTGATAGAGAGAAAGCTGATCATTTTCCAGTGCTTTCGCACCTTAGAGCGCAGGCGCAAGGCTTCCTTTCCGTAAAATAGGGCCAGACCTGCAAAAGCAATGCACCATCGCAGTGCGGCCAGCGTAATCGGCGGCATATGGCTCACGAGCACTTTGCCGGCAACGAAATTGCCCCCCCATATACATGTGGCGATAATAAGTAAAGCGTAAGATGAATTACGCAGCATGCGAGTCACTCCTTGATGTATGCAAATTGGTTATAGCCTCCGAATCGGCTGACCCGCCAGAAAAGCCTGGATATCCTCCACCGCATCCCGATAAAATGTCCGGTAATTGTCCTCCGTCACATAACCGAGATGAGGGGTTGTGAGCACATGAGGCAGAGACCGGAATACATGCCCCTCCGGGAGCGGCTCCACTTCATACACATCGATGCCGGCTCCTGCGATCCAGCGGTTGGCTACCGCCTCCTCCAGCGCTTGCTGATCGATGATGGGGGCTCGTGACGTATTTATCAAAAACGCAGTAGGCCGCATATGTTTCAGCTCTTCCGCACCGATGAGTCCTCTTGTCCGATCGCTAAGCACCAAATGGATCGATACGAAATCACTGCTCGCAAGCAGCTCTTCCTTGGAGGCTGCAAGCTGAACGCCCACCTCATCCGTCCGTTCCCGGGTCAAATTCTGGCTCCATGCGACGACCTCCATGCCGAAGGCCAAGCCGATTTGCGCCACGCGGCTGCCCAGCTTCCCAAGTCCCAGCAGACCGAGCCTTTTGCCGGAAAGATCGGTACCGAGCGTGCTCTGCCACGGCCCATTGTTTTTCACCGCAGCATGCTCCCAAACGATATTGCGGGCAAGCCCAAGAATCAAAGCCCAGGTCAGCTCTACTGTCGGGGTAGCCAGCCCGCCCGTCCCGCATACAACGATGCCGCGGTCGGCGGCAGCCTGTGTATCGACGGAGGCATTGCGCATCCCTGTGGTCACGAGCAGCTTCAACCGGGGCAACCGGGCTAGGAGCGACGCGCGAAACGGTGTGCGCTCACGCATAATCACCAGAATCTCATAGCCTTCAAGCGCTTGGACGAGCTCGTCCTCCTCTTCCATATGCTCGTGAAAGACATCCACCTCAACTTGATCCGAAATAACGGACCAGTCGGCTATCGTTCGCGCTGCCTTTTGATAATCATCCAGAACCGCACATCGCAGCTTCATTCAGCCATCCTCCTTCATATGTATAAGCAAGTTTGAGCTGCTTCCCCGTTCTCACCTTTGGGAATCCGGTGAATTTGCATCTCTGCCAAGACGGAGCCTTCTTCCCATCGCTGCTGAGCCGCTCTACAACGGTTCATCCGGTCCGATCCGCCTCACCTTCGCCGGAATTGTTCGTTCGGTTTCGTTAAGCCGACTAGGGCCGGCATTTCGAGAATAGTATAACATGGAGAACACGCTGGCAAAAGAACCTCCTTATCCATAGGCGGAGGATTCAATGCCAAGTATCGAGGGAGCGGGGGATGAAAGCTGATGCAAGGGATGGATGAAGTAAGTCACGCAATCCGTCAGATGACGGAAAACCTGCTGAAGCTGCAGCAGTCTGACGGGTCTTGGCGCTTTTGCTTTGAGAACGGAATCTTGACGGACGCCTATATGATCATTACCCTGCGGGTGCTCGATATGAACGATGAATCCTTGATCCGGAGACTGCATGCACGTATTCTTAACGAACAGCAGGCAGACGGGTCCTGGAAAGTATTTCACGATGAGAAGGAGGGCAGTCTCTCGACCACGGTCGATGCTTATTATGCACTGCTATGCAGCGGATACAGCAGCCGAGACGATTTGTCCATGCAAAAAGCCAAGCAGTTCATCTTGTCCAAGGGCGGCCTGCGGAAGGTCCGTGCTGTGCTGACAAAAATTTTTCTGGCAGTGACCGGCCAATATCCATGGCCCTCCTCCCTGCTCATCCCGATTGAATTACTGCTGCTCCCCCCTTCGGCTCCGGTCAGCTTTTGGGACTTTTCCGGCTATGCACGGGTGCATCTTGCTCCCATGCTTCTCCTGGCCGATCGAAAATATGTTGTTTCAGTACAGGAGCTGCCCGATTTATCCGAATTGGCGGGCGGTCGTCCTGAAGGCTGGGATGATCCCGAGCCCCCTTCCCGCGGGCTGCAAGATCTGCTGCACAAAATGAAAAACGGGATTGGCAGGCTGAGCGGTCTGCCTCTGCAGCTCCATAAGGCGGCAACGCAGGAAGCGGAGCGATATATGCTGGATAGGCGGGAAGCGGACGGTACCCTTTACAGCTATGCCACCTCGACCTTTCTCATGATCTACGCCCTGCTCGCTCTCGGCTATGATAAAAGGCATTCTGTCATTACCCAGGCGGTTCAAGGCTTGAAGGGCATGCTGTGCTCATCTGACGGAAAGCTTTTTTTACAAAACTCACCTTCACCGGTTTGGGATACAGCCCTGCTGTCCCATGCCCTGCAGGAGGCGGGACTAAGCGCAGAGCATCCGGCGATTCGAAGCGCAGCCGGCTACCTTATCCCGAAGCAGCAGCGGACATTAGGCGACTGGACCGTCCATAATCCCAATCCCGTGCCAGGGGGCTGGGGCTTCTCCGAGACGAACACCATGAACCCGGATGTGGATGATACGACTGCTGCATTAAGGGCCATCAAGCCTCTGCTCAGATCGGAGCCGTCTTATCGCGAGGAATGGAACCGGGGGGTGAATTGGGTTATCTCGATGCAAAACGACGATGGCGGTTGGCCCTCCTTCGAGAAGGACACCGATCTTGAGCTTCTGACCTGGCTGCCGATCGACGGGGCCAAAGCAGCGGCAATCGATCCTTCATCCGCCGATTTAACCGGCCGGACCTTGGATTTTCTGGGTCATTGCGCCGGTCTCAACCAGCAGCAGCGGTTTATTCGCTCGGCCGCCGATTGGTTAATCAACCGTCAGGAAGAGGACGGATCCTGGTACGGCCGCTGGGGCGTTTGTTACATTTACGGCACCTGGGCAGCCTTAACGGGGCTGCGTGCTGTAGGGATTGAAGGCGAGCACCCGACCGTAAGGAAAGCGGTCCGCTGGCTCTTAAGTATCCAGAACGGCGATGGAGGCTGGGGGGAATCATGCAGCAGCGACAGGCTGATGCGATATGTTTCTCTTGGGCACAGCACCCCTTCGCAAACGGCATGGGCATTAGACGCTCTCATCGCGGTCCATGCTTCATCAACTCCGCCGATCGATCTGGGCATACAGAGACTCATCCGTCTCCTGCATGAGGACGATTGGAAGAGCACGTACCCGACAGGGGCCGGACTTCCCGGCATCTTTTACAGTCATTATCATAGCTACCGCCTGATTTGGCCGCTGCTTACACTTAGCCATTACCGGAATAAGTACGGGTAAAGCCGCGCAAAAAAAGGGAGGCTTCGCAGCCGTCCTGACCGGCTTGAAGTGTCCCTTTTTCCGTATAGGCCCTATAGATGAACTGTATATTAGCTTAAGCTTCCTCGTGCATCGGCTTCGCCGCTTTCATTTTCCGGTACGCCACGGGAGTCATCCCTTTCGTCTCCCGAAATATGCGGGCAAAGGTATTGTAGGAGCCGTATCCGGTCTCCAGTGCAATGTCTGACACATTCATTTCGGTTGATACGAGCAGCCCGCAAGCCTGGCGGATTCGAACCTCGTGAACGAAGGTCACGAAATTTTGACCGATCGTTTTTTTGAATAGCTCGCTTAAATACGGGATACTGAAGCCGAAGCGCTCCGCTAAGCCGGACAAGGTCAGATCCTCCTGATAGTGGGCATGAATATGCTGGATGACGCGCCAAATGCTGCCTCTTGAAGCGGTCCGGTCGCTTGTATGCTGGGAACCGGCTTCCCCACTTGCCGTCTCTCTGCGGGTCCGGTCGAATTGAACCAATAGCTCCATCAGCTTGGCCTTGATCAAAGCATGCTTCCACGCCTCGCTCCCGGTATACTCCTGCATCAGTTCCTGCAAAATCCGGCACATCCGCTCGTGCCCGTCCCCGCTCATTTGTACGAACGGCGGCAGTTCCGCTTCGGTCGACTGCCAGTCAATACCAGGAATTGGCTCGCCTGGGGCATAGAGATGAATTCCGAAATTACAATTATATAAGGATAGGCGCTGCCCTGGATCCGGATGGATTTCGTGATACTGGTAAGGCATAACCAAGGTGAAGGTGCCTGGCCGCATCGGATGCGTCACACCGTTGATGATTTCGTTCCCGCTTCCCTCGATAACATAGGAAAACTCCAAATAATCGTGCCTGTGCGAGGGAAAGCCCTTGGTCAAGGTATTGATTTTCAGATGAAAAGGAAACCCCGAATCCATATTCGGATAGTGTGTAAAATATTGCGGCACCGATGCCATGAACGAGCCGCCCCCTCTCCAAGACTTCTAAGTGCTGAAATAATGGGATATCCATCGGAAAAAATGGGACGCAATTTATACGCTTTCATCTTACTATAAAAGTGAAAGCAGTACCAACACACGAACAACAAATAGGAGGGTCTCCACTCATGAGCAATTCGGCACAAATCCGCATCGGAATTATCGGAGCGGGCAATATCGGTAACGTGCATATTCATACCTTCAAGCAGCTTCCCGACGATGTATCCGTACAAGCCATTACGGATGCCTACCTTCCTCTTGCAGAGCAGCGCGCGGCGGAACACGACATACCCAAATGCTACTCGACGGCAGAGGAGCTCATCGCCGATCCGGACATTGACGCCGTAGTGATCGGCGTCCCGAACCAATGGCATGCGCCGATCGCCGTACAGGCACTCCGCGCCGGCAAGCATGTGCTGCTGGAGAAGCCGATGGCCATTGACGTGGCGTCCGCGCGCGAGATTGTCAGAGCGCAGCGCGAGAGCGGCAAAGTGGTCATGATTCCGCATCAGATGCGTTGGGAATCCATTCCGCTTCAGGTGAAGCAGCAGGTAGATCAAGGAGCGCTCGGCACCATTTATAATGCCAAGGTCGGCTGGTTCCGCCGCAAAGGGATCCCCGGCTGGGGAACATGGTTTACCCAGAAGGAACAATCCGGCGGGGGTCCGCTTATCGATATCGGCGTTCATATGCTGGATCTGGCTTTCTTCTTCATGAACTCCAAGCCGGTTTCCGTCTACGGCTCCACCTATGCCGAATTCGGTCCGAAAAAACGCGGTATCGGCACATGGGGGACACCGAACTGGAACGGTCATTTCGACGTAGAGGATTTGGCCACCGCATTGATCAAAATGGAGGACGGCAGCACGCTTTCCCTTGAGGTCAGCTGGGCCGTACATATGGATACCGACAGCAATCATTTCATTCATCTTATGGGTTCCGAGGGCGGGGCTTCCATTCGAGGCAACCACGGCAAGCTGCTGACCGAGACATTCGAGCGTGCGGTCGAAGTCGATTTGACCGTCCCATCGAAGGACGAAGGCGGACGTGTCCGCATGAGCCGCCATTTCATCGAGTGCATCCGTGAGGGGAAAGAACCCGCAACCTCCGCTATGGCGGGCTTTACGAACAATTTGATTCTTGATGCCATTTACGAGTCCTCTCGTACAGGACATGAAGTCATTCTGGACTGGACTCTGTAAAAGAAGCTCTTAGGAGGCGAACACCATGCTGAAAGGTTTAACCCGGGCAGGACTGGGTCCTGTAGGTTCCATCGAAGATTTCATCAAAGGCGCATCCGCCCATCAATTCGATGCCATTGCTTCAAGCGGAACCGAATTGGAACAATGGATTGAAAGCAAAGGGCTGGAAGCAGCCCAATCCTTCCTGAAGGAGCACCGCGTTCAAATTTGTACGATCGGCTTATCCGTTCAATGGCGGACCACCGAGGAGGAATTCCGCAGCGGGCTCATCCGGTTGGCTCAGGATGCGGAAGCGGCCTCTGCTCTGGGCTGCACCACCTGCACCACCTATGTGCTGCCTTCGACCGATCACCCCTCCGCCCATTTCATGGCACTGGCCACGCGGAGACTGCGTACCTGCGCTCAAATATTGGCGCCATACGGCATCCGGCTAGGTCTTGAATTCGTCGGGCCCCATCACCTGAGAACGAGATGGCAAAATCCGTTTATATGGGGATTGCAGGAAATGGCGGATTGGATCGAGGCGATCGGTGAGAGCAATGTCGGGCTGCTGTTCGACAGCTACCATTGGTATACGAACGAGCTGAATGTTGACGCAATCCTGGCGCTGAAGCCGGAGCAAATCGTCCTCGTCCATATCAATGACGCGCCGGATGTACCTGTTGCAGAAGTACTGGACAATGACCGATTATTCCCCGGAGAGGGCGTTATTGACTTGGCCGGCTTCCTCAGCGCGCTTCACCAGATCGGCTACAAGGGCGTTATAGCCCAAGAAATATTGACGCCCCAACCGCTGGAGGAGCCTAGCGAAGGTCTGTTTAGACGCTCTCAGGAAGGGTTCCGCAAGGTGTATGCGGCGGCAGGTCTACAATAGAAAGAACGACACCAGGCGATTGCATCTGCTTGTATTGAGCGCATGCAACCGCCTGTTTATTTAGTGCATCCGTAGTTGTCCCAAGCAGCCTGCCAGGGACGCGCTTCAAGTGGCATGGCATCATATCAACTGGTTAAGGGAAATGCACATTGCAAGCTTGAGAATATTATTTTATGGCTTTAACAAACTCTGTATATTTCGTATTGAATTCATTTTTCAACGCAGCCCAATTTGTCTCCATATGGTCCAATCCCCCTGTTTTTCGCGCGAGCTCGACACGGGCTGCCTTTTTGTTTTGCGTTTTGGCCGGTAATGCCGTCGGCTTGGCCTCTTCGACTTCTTTTTCATCTGCAATTTTTTCTTCCCACGAAATGAGAAATTGCTCTTTGATCTTATCCCTCCAGGCTGCTTTAATTTTATCCTTATGGTACTGAAAGTGCTCAACCAAATGCCGTGCTCCTACCGCAGCAGCATGCTCAAGTCTTCTTTTGGCAGTAAAGCTTGGGGGGAAGAAGTCAAATGTTTTAATAATCCTGTCGCTGATCTCTTTTGCTTCAGTATCAGACAAATTGGCTTGAGCTTGATAACTCTCGGCCGTGGAATTGACTTGTCTTGGTCCCACTGCATCCCCAGTAATGTATGAACCGGTATCGACGGATGTCCAAGGGATTTGCCCGCGCAGAAGTATCCATTGCTCGCATGCATTAGCCAGACGAAGTACATCGGCATCTCTAAGGGTTGGCTTCCACTTTTTCACAATATGCGTCGAGGCATCTACCCCATCATTGGGTTGATCAGGCAAATGATCGTAGTACTTCCAATCGTTAGGCGTGCCCACAATGGGTCTCGCTGCCCAAAGGTGATCTCCGATGGGATGACCGCCACGAGTTAACTCGTTATCACAATTATCTATTTGAGCTTGAATAAGTCCCGGCAGGTTATTTCTTATATTCGCATTTGAGCCCGTCCGTAAGTCGTTTTGCTTGTACCACTGATCCAATAAATCATATAAAAATTGATACTGCTCCTTCACGGCTGTCCATGCTTGGACCCAGGTTTTCCCCGGCAGCATCCGCTCGAACATGCTGGTAAATACCACATTCGAAGTCACATGGGCGTTCTGTGCTTTATCGTGGGACTGATCCTCAGTGGATACACTGTAACTATCCCGGTCTGCACGAATCTGCTCGATTTGTGCGGCGGATGTATCAAGATCCTCCATTTCATGCTCAGGCTCTTGAAACTTAATGGTTACTTTTCGTTGAATTTCATCAGACGGATTCGGGGTTATCGATATCGGGGCTTGGATGGGGCTGGCTTGAAGCATCAGGCTGGATACAGATTTATTGCCTAAAGCTCTTTGTAATTGCATAATTTGACTGAAATCCGCGTCCCCAGCCGGAATACTTGAATGGGTATGGGACGATTCCTTTGGAGCAATTAATGATTTTCCCTGATTGGAATAAATCATGCTAGTTCAATCTCCTTTTCGAAAATGGAATGGGATGATCGACCGCTGCTGCACCCTAACTATAAACAATAAACCCATTTACTTACAAGCAGGATGAAATTCGGTGACAAAAAAATCAAGGAAGCCCCTATTTGTAGGCCCCCTTGTTCATTTCAATACGTGCATATTATTTCTTTTTAAATTTGGCGTCATAAGCGGTTTGATAAATTTCCAGATAACGTTTGAGGTTCATGTTATCCAAATTTTTCACATACGCATCCCAGCCTTTATCAATATCGGAATCGCCTGTAATGAACCGCGCCATCATTTCCTTGACATGATCCAGAATGGTTTTCTCCATGTCGGCAATTTCGGAAGCCTGCTCCGCCGTAAAGAAAACCGGTGGCATAACTTTATCAATCTTCATTTGATACGGCTCCATCTTTTCCTTCGTTTGGTTATACAGGATGACTTCCAGCGGCTGCTCCGGATTTTGCGCCTCGCCGAGACGGAAATCACTCGAACGGTATCCCGGACCGGTTTGACCCCAGTTCACGTTCTGCACGCCGCCCCATGGCGTCAGCTGTTTCCAGATGGCCGGCTTGCCGTTAATGCCGATCTCGCCTTTTTCCGCGTAACGCCATTCCTTGCCTTCGACTCCTGCATACCATCTCAGCGCTGTGTCCGGGGAATTGAACAGAAAGTCAGCCAGACGGAACGCCGCTTCCGGATTCTTCGCATTTTTCGTAATAATATATTGTCCGTTGCCTACAACATAGGGATGGTACGCCGCAGTCTGGAAGCCGTTAGGTCCTTTGAGAGGAGGGACCGCTTCATAGGTCAGCCATCGGCCGCTTTTTGCCCCGAGCGTAGTCAACGAACCCATGTTGTGGCCTGAGGAGGCTCCAAGAATAACCGTATCCGGATTTTCCCCTAATTTTTTCAATTGATTATTGTCCTGCGTTAATGCCTGCGGATCAATCAAGCCTTCTGCATACAGCTTCCGGATATATTTCAGGCCTTCTTTCCATTCAGGCTTGTTATAAGGTACGGTCACCTTGCCGTTATCCAGATACAGCTTTTTGGTATCGTGATCGTACGTGAAGGCGTTCATCAAGAAAGAATCAAGCATCTGCTCGGAAAATAAATTGCTTGCACCCGCCTGGATCGAGCCCGAAAGCGGAATCTCATCGGCTTTGCCGTTTCCATTCGGATCTTTCGTTTTGAACGCTTTTAATACCTCGTAAAATTCGTCCGTCGTGGTCGGCATCTTCAGGCCGAGCTTATCGAGCCAAGGCTTATGAATCCACATTCGTTGCTTATACATGCAGTGGTAGCACTCGTTAACCTGCGGAAGGGCATAAATATTGCCATCCGGGGCTGTGATCAAATCCTTATATATGGGATTTTCCTTGAACATCTTTTGAATTTCTACCCCGTACTTGTCGATCAGTGAATTCAGAGGAAGGAATACCCCTTGGCTCCCATTAATCATCATTTGTGTTGGCGATACGCCAAAGCCCATAATGACATCGGGGTAATCGCCGCTGGACAGCACGAGATTTAATTTCTCTGTCGCTGATTTCTCGGGCGCAACCTCCCAATCGATATGAATGTTCGTTTTTTGCTCCAGCCATTTCGTAAATTCATTGGTCGCAAAATCCTCCACCGAGGCACTGCCCTTCATCAGCACCTTGATGGTCGTCTTCTCGTTCGTTATCGGAAACTGGCCTGCGGGATTCACTGCTGCCCCCGGCTTCGAAGAATCGACCTTGCCTCCTGACCCCTCGTCTCCCCCTCCGCTGCAGCCGCTCAAAGCGACGGAGATACCTAAAACGAAGGCCAGCATTCCCTTTGTCGTTCTTTTCAATTGGACCCCTCCTACGAGTGTTCTGAGTTATCGAAAGAAATCCACTACCCTTTTAACGATCCGATCATAATGCCTTTGACGAAATATTTTTGAACGAACGGGTATACGATCATCAGAGGTAACGTAGCGACAATAATAAGGGAATATTTCAGCAGCTCGCGCAGGCCTTCCCGCTTTGCCGCTTCCTGTACATCGACGAGCATGTTCATATCCACATCATTCTGAACCAGAATGTCCCGGAGCACGAGCTGAAGCGGAAACAGCTTTTGGCTTTTCAAGTAAATTAATGCATTAAAGAAGGAATTCCAGTGGCCAACGGCATAAAACAATGTGATCACGGCAATAATGGGTCCCGACAGAGGGAGTACAATTTTCCACACAAATTGAAAATCGTTGCAGCCGTCCAGCTGAGACGCCTCCAGCAGCTCATCGGGGATCGTTGTTTGGAAATAGGTTCGGGTGATGATCATATTCCAAACGCCCAATGCACCCGGAAGCACCATGGACCAGGTCGTGTTCAGCAGACCCAGATCCTTCACAAGCAGGTAGCTCGGAATCAAGCCTCCGGTGAACATCATGGTGAAGACGAACAAGAACATGAATGTATTTTTCCCGTAAAAATCTTTCCTCGATAATGGATACGCTGCCAGAATCGTCATCACGACATTAATCAAGGTTCCTGCAACCGTATAATAAAACGAATTCATGAATCCGCTTACAATCAGCTTGTGCTTAAACACCGCCTCATAGCCCATCCATGTCGGCTCAATCGGCCATAACCACACGCGACCGGAGATTACCGCCTCCGAGCTGCTGATCGAGGCGCTTGCAATATAAACTAACGGGTACAGTATCGTAATGAGGAATAAAGTGAGAATGACATAATTGACTACGGTAAACAGCCGGTCCAGATTCGTTTCTTTAATGGTTGAATGCTCCATGGAGATCTCCTTCCCCTTCCCCGTTTACCATAGGCTAGCCTGCTTCGTCTTCTGAGCAATTTTATTGACCAGCAGGAGAAGCACCAGGTTAATCACCGATTTGAACAGACCGATAGCGGAGGAATACGAATAATTCATCGCCTGGGACGCTAATCCGACCTTGTACACATAAGTGTCAATGACCTCCGAGGTCCTCAGGTTCAGCGGATTTTGCATTAACAGCACCTTCTCAAAGCCAACGTCCAGCATATGTCCCGTATTCATAATAAGCATAATAATGGCGATCGGCATAATACCGGGCAGATCGATATGCCACATACGCTGCAGCTTATTCGCGCCATCGACGACAGCCGCTTCATGAAGGGAAGGATCGATGCTGGCCAGTGCAGCCAAGTAAATAATGCACGAGAAGCCCACACTCTGCCAAATTCCCGACCAAACATAGATCGATTTGAAATATTCCGGTGTCCCCATAAAGCTGACCGACTCAAAGCCGAGTCCCTTAATGATCGTATTGACGATCCCGTTTCTGGGGTCCAGCAGCTCCAATATAATCCCAACCATTACAACCACGGAGATGAAGTGGGGTGCGTAGGTGATCATTTGCACGGATTTTTTGAACAACTGGTTTTTCACATAATTCAAGCTAAGCGCCAATATAATCGGAAACGGAAACCCTGCCACCAGACTATACACGCTTAAAACAATCGTATTTACCATTAATCTGCTGAACTCATATGATTTGAAAAAACGTATAAAATGCTTGAACCCCACCCAATCGCTGCCCGATACGCCTTTGGTAACAATAAAATCCTTGAAGGCGATTTGGGCGCCGTACATTGGCACGTATTTAAAAATGATTAAATAAAGAACCGGCAATGCGATAAGCACGTAAAGCCGCCATACTTTCCGGATTTTTTTGATTGGTGTCTGACTATTCGTTTTGACTGCCACCTGAGAGTCAATCCCTGCTGTTTGTTTAAGCGCTTCCAAATGGTCACCTCCTTTAACCTTTTGCCACCCTGCACCGTTGTCCCCCTCTCTACGGCATCTGCCATATACGATAAAGGTCATGGCACGTATTGTATATGTGAAAAGCTGACGATCCATATGCAGTCATGCAGAAAGGGGATGTGCAATTGTGATTCGGATGTGCACTCATTAAGAATGCGCTTTCATTTCATGCTCGAACGTCTGTATTCCATTGCACTTATGGCGTGAATTCGCTTGAATGCCCGGCAAAATGTGTTGGATGAGCTGTATCCGGCCTGCTCGGCAATTTCATAAACCGCCAGATCGGTTTGGGTGAGCAGTGCTTTGGCATGGGCCATTCTCAGCTCCTCCAAATAATCGGAGAAATTAACCCCCTTCTGCTCCTTGAAAAATTGGGACAAGTATCCCTTCGAAATGTTCAATTGTTCCGCGACCGAATCCAGACACAGCTCAGGACGGGCAAAATCCGTGTGCAGCATCTCCATAATTTTCTCCAGCAGCTGGATGTTCTGACTCTTCTTATGATCGTTAACGTACTCGCACACCTGCATATAAGCCGCCCCAAGTGTCCGATAATTGTTCTCAAGCCCGGCATAAGATGCCGTATCGCCCGACTGCTTCATCTGCTCCAGTGCCATTCCCTCATCCATTCCTACCTGCGGCAGCAGCTTAACCATCGTTCCCCACATCTCATTCTGGAACACCCTCAGCATGGGAACCGTCAGCCGTCTTTCTTCGAAGTTGATCCGGTACAGCTCCTCCAGCAGCGCCGCTACCCCTGCTTGCTCGCCGGCTTTAGCCAAGTTGCTCAGCCGCTGCTCCAGATCCGAGGGATAGTAGTAGCCGCTGTTTTCCTTGGGCAGCTCCCCGAACCGCATCATTCCGTTCATATTTCTCCAGGATAAGTATTCCAGCGAACGCTTGGCTTCCTCGTAGGAACGTGAAACATTGAGCACGTCCTCGTACATATCCCCTACCCCAAATCGGATCGCCATGTGCAGCCGCGTTTGAATCATATCCCCCACATCGCCGATCACCTCTTCTACATACGCATGCCTTGATTCGGTCTTGCTGCCGGCCGATAAGGTAAACAAGAGCGCAATCTGATCCTCCGCCACATCATGCCAATGCACGCTGCCGCCCAGCTCGACGCGAATGATGTCCTTTACCATGACACGCTTGACGTCCAGCTCCTCCAGCACATCGCGGTCCAATCCGTTATCATAGCCCCTGAGCTGCAGAATGACCACCATAAAATAATGCCCGTCCGTTGCGATACCTACGTGCTGAAGCAGCACCGGAATATCCTTCCGGGTCACATATTCCCCCTTCAGCAGCCGCTCGAACAAGGCCGCCTGAAGCAGCGGCGCCTGCTTTTCGATTTTCCCTTGCAGCTCCTGGTTATTATCAATAAGCCGGGATACCGTATGCCGGATCAAATGATATCCGTCCGAGCCGGCGTAGCCTTCCCCGTTGGTTCGCTCCATGATCGTTTCCATAATATGTTTGAGCGGCCGGCTGTTGCGGTACGCGATGAAATAAGCGATCAACAAGCCAATAGCCAAAAACAGAAAGGCCAAGGTGAAGGTCATCTTTTTTATGTACAGCACTTTTTTCAACACCACATTCACGGGCTGGGCAACCAGGTACGTCCATCCGTTATATTGTGACGTCGTATAAGTAACCATCATAGGGGCGGAGCCTACAGTCTGCTGCACGCTGCCATGCCTGCCCACCAAGCTGCTCCTGTCTATCCAGTGTGCCATCCCGTCCGAAGAAACCGAGCTTATGATTTCGCCTGTCTCATTTATGATATAGGCCCAGCCGCCCCCGGAAAGGTCCAGGCCGCCAAGCAGCTTTTGAATTTCCCGATTATCAACCGTGATGGCAACCGAGCCTTGAGGAAAGCCCGGATAGCCTAAAGAATGAATATAGGTTACTAATGAATACTTGGTTCCGTTCACCGTCACATCCTGTGCCGGGAGCACCCTGCGGTCATACCTGTCTCCGATAAACAAGCCCCGCCAAGCCTGGGTATCGAGCTGATTATAGGAGAAATACGTTTGGAATTGCGGCAGCATATAAGTTGAGCTTTCCGCGAGGACGAGCTCACTATTTTTGTAGCTAATAAAATAATTGAATATAAAATTGTTGGATAGGCTGTAATTATATAAGCTTTTGCGGGTATCCAGCACTTTGTACGTATTCGCCCCTTCAAACGGCTGCGTTACATTGGTCAGCTGTACAATTCGCGTATCGTTAGCCAGCTGCAGCGCAATGGACGCGATTTCTGAAAATCTGCGGTCCATAATGTCTCTCGTCTGCTGAAGCAGATTCATATTGGACGCCGTCACTTCCTTCTCCATCTCCGCCAGCGTTTTGTTATAAAAAACCCAGCCGATTGTAAGCGCTATCAGAAGAAATAACATATTAGGAACCAGCAGCCGCAAAAAAAAGCTGTGACCGCTCGCCTTGCTTCGTTTGACAGTCCACATCCTGAACCCCTCCAAGCATAGAGCTTGATATCATTGTAATGGACTTCTTCCAACTCAACAACGTAAATAAATGTCGCACGATGTCAAATGAGCTCTGTTTCATGGACAAACCGTTATGCCTTGGGGGACCAAAAAAATAGGACCTTCCGGCGGAAAGGATGATCCCCTTCACCAGAAAGCCCTTCTTCCTATACAGCTTCTCGCGCGCGCTTGAATACTTGCCCGCTGCCAGGTTGCTGCCCCATCGCTTGCTGTCGCGCTATGCGAGCAGCTTGATACCCGCAAGCGCCAAGCCGATCAAGAAGCCGCAGATAGCTCCATTCACCCGAATCCACTGCAAATCTTTGCCCACCTTATCTTCCATAAGGGCAATCAGCGTCTCATCGTCGAACCGGTCGATATTTTCCTTAATCAACCCGCCGATCTTATGATGATTCGATTCGATCCAACGGGCAATTTGCTCCCGCAAACCGAGCTCCAGCTTGTTCATCAGCTCCGGGTCTTCTTCCAGTCTGCGAACGATGCCCGAAAGAAACGGCTGCACGTACTTTGAAGCAAAATCCTCCGTATTCACCCATTCAAGCGCCTGGGCTTGAACCCGCTGCAGGAGACCGAGCAGCTGCTCGCCAAGCTTCCACTGCGTCAGCAGCTGATCTTTCCAGCCTTCCAGCTCACTCGCGATGCGGGTCTGATGGTCGGGCTGATCCAGCCAATGACGCAGCGTCCGCATAACCGCCTGCCGGTTCACATTCCCTTCGTTCCTTAGCCCTTCAATGCCATTCAGCATAAACTGCTGAATCAATGTGCCGAGCTTCTCCTCGTTGAAAAATCCGACAAAAGCATTCAGTGCAAACTGCATCAAGCCGTTCGTCTTCAGGTGGGATAACGCTTCAACGGCCATCAGCCCCATCCGGTCCCGGATTTCATCCTTTGCAACCAGTTTTTCAGCCAGGTCCAGGACAAAATCGAATGCTTTCTCGTCATACTGCTTGGCATAAACCTGCTCAAGCACCTTTTCCAGCACCCTGCGCATGTCGGTGCTCTCGATCAGCCTCCGCAGTTCCTGCTCGGCGTAAGCAGCGATTTTCTCCAAGGGTACCTGCCGGATCACGTAATCGCTCAGCACCCTGATGCCCGCTTGGGCACTGTCCGTGGAAAGCTGCTCCTCCGCGCCGCGCAGCAGCTTGGCAGCCAACGGGACTTGGGACAGCTTGTCCATGATGCTTTGCTTGCTGAGCAGATCCTCCTGGATCGTCGTGACGAAGGCCTTGGACACCTTGTCGCGGTTTTTGGGCAGCAGCGCCGTATGCGGAATGGGAATGCCTAACGGATGACGAAACAGCGCCGTTACGGCAAACCAATCCGCAAGTCCTCCGACAAGCCCCGCTTCAAAGCCGCTCTGAACAAAGCGTACCCACGGGGCTCCATCTATAAATAAAGTGCCTGCAAATCCGGCCGCCATCACCCCAAGGGATACGGTTGCCGTATATTTAGAATTTCCGCTCACTTCCCTAATCTCCTCTGTATGCAGCCATTCAAGCATTGTGGCTTGGCTTTATGTATTTCTTCTATTATAGAACATAAATGGGGAGGAAAATCAAATAAATGCGATTTTTTTGTCGATTAACTATGACTGCAGCTGTCAGGTTCCCGGGATATACTGAAATAGAAGAAGCACACTAAAGAAATTCAAGGAGGCCGAGGAAATGGTATACGAGAGCGCACTTCAACAGCTTAAACAAACCGGGACGCTGCAAGGGAAGGTAGCCGTGGTAGCAGGGGGGACGCGAGGGGCCGGCAGAGCCATTGCCATATCGCTGGGAGCTGCAGGAGCCACCGTCTATGTAACGGGAAGAAGCGTAAAGGGACGACCGGCGACGGAAGGACGAACGGAAACCATTGATGAGACCGCGGAATGGGTCACCGCCAAAGGCGGCGTCGGCATCCCGGTTCGGGTCGATCATACCGTCGAGGACGAGGTTCGGGGACTTTTCGAACGGATTCAAGACGAACAGCACGGCCAGCTGGATATTGTGGTCAATGATATTTGGGGCGGGGATGCACTAACGGTGTGGGGACAGACCTTCTGGGAGCACTCGCTGAAGGACGGACTCCTCATTCAGCAACGAGCAGTCCATTCCCACATGATTACAAGCTACTACGCGGCTCCACTCCTGGTGAAGCGCAAGCAAGGATTAATTATTGAAATTACCGATGGTGTCGGCTACGATTATCGCGGCAATCTGTATTACAGCTTAGCCAAAATTTCCGCCATCCACTTGGCGCAAGCTATGGCCAAGGATTTGCAGCCGCATGGCATTACAGCCCTGGCATTGACACCGGGCTTCTTGCGTTCGGAGGCGATGCTTGACCACTTCGGAGTCACCGAAACCAACTGGCAGGATGCCGTGAAACAGGAACCCCATTTCATCTCGTCGGAAACCCCCTACTTTGTCGGGCAAGCGGTCGCTGCGCTAGCGTCCGATTCGAGGGTAGCGGACAAAAGAGGCATGTCGCTGTCCAGCTGGGAGCTTTCCCGCGAATACGGGTTCCAAGACATTGACGGCAGGAAGCCCGACTGGGGCCGCTACTTTGATGAGCATGTTGCCGGCACCTTGGAATAAAGCGGCGGAGAAGCTCACTGCATCCAACTTATGCCGCTTGGTTCGGCTGGCCCTTCAAGCGGTATTTCTTCTCGAGACTCGCACCATAGCCGGCAGCGAGCAGCTGCTGGAACAGCATTCCTGCGATAACGGGGAGCGCGACCGGCGGCGGGAAGAAGCTTATAGCAAGCACCGCGCCTGCGCTCAGATTGCGCATCCCCGAGTTAAAGGTCAGCGCCACCGTCACATCACGCTCCCACCGCATGGCACGGGATGCCAGCCAACCGAGCAAATATCCGACCGTCGCACAGACGAAGGCGACAACGATAATCGTGACGAGCTTGAGATTGACTTCCTTCAGGTAGGGCGCGACGACCGAGCTGTTGATCGCAACGACGATAAACAGTCCGATTTTGGTAAAGGGTGCAAGCCGCGGGCCCCATACCTTTTTAATCCGGCCTTTGGTATATTGATTCAGAACCATCCCGATAATCGAAGGCAGCACGACCATCCAGAACAGCCCTTGCATCATGGACCAGCTATCCAGGTGAACCTTGGCCCCTACGATAATCGACAGGCTGAGCGGGACCATAAATGGGGACAGCAGTGTATCCAGAAGAATAAGGGCGAGCGTCAGTGCGATATTACCGCCGTAGATGGTCACCCATACCAGGCTGACGACCCCTGTAGGGATAACAAACAGCAGCACAAAGCCCGTTTGGGTCAAATCATCGCCCGGGAAAAATAACGTCCCCGCGCCCCAGCCGAGGACCGGCATGATCAAATGCAGGATGACGAAGGTTGCGATAATGGGCATCGGATGCATCATCACCTTGCGCAGATCGTTAAAGTTGGAACCAATGCTGCCCGCAAAGGTCATGCAAGCAAATATCCACTGCACCAGAAAGCTGAACGAATGAAGCCATGAAGCACAAAGCAATCCAACCACGATAGCTGTCGGTGTAAGGAACGGCAGCACCTTTTCCAAGGTTTTGTTTAACCGGTTTAGCATGATGAGACCTTCTCTCTGTTGTGGTGAGCAATCGTTTTCAAGCTATCCAAAAAATGTTAACGTGTGCATTGCATAATTATTTTTATTGTATCACATTTCCGGTTGCTGTAGAATGATGGATTTGACTATACGGCTAGAAAATGATCCCTTGAAACAACAAGCGTCCCTCCGCCAAAGAGGGACGCTTCACTTTACATGGGAAAGACGCCTCACGGCGTCCTTGGTGTAAACTATGCTTTCGAGCCAGGGGGAAAGATTCGGATACAGGATCAACCGCTGCCTCTCTCTCCCATGGGTCTCACAAGCAAATTGCAGCTTATCTTCCGGGTCTCCTCTTACGCTGCATCCTCCTGCACCAGCAGCTGAAGCTGAGGCTGAATGTACGGATTAGCCGCCACGATGCCCGTGCTGCCCCAATCAAATGCTTCGCCGCCGCTTGAAGTAACCCGCCCGCCTGCCTCCTGGATGAGCAAAGCTCCTGCAAGCCATTCGTACAGATCAAAGCTGTATTCCCAAAAGCCGTCCAATCTTCCGCAAGCCACATACGCAAGCTGCAGGGATACTGCGCCCAGCATCCGCACCGCGAATGCTTTTGGAAACACGCGAGACAACCCCTGCACCGCAGCCTGGGTCAACACCGGCTCCTCGGCAGGATAAGACGGAGGCGACGTCGCGATGACCGAGTCCGCCAATTGCCGCTTCGCCGATACATGAATCGGCTTCCCGTTCAGATAAGCTCCTCGTCCCGCTTCAGCGTGGAACAGCTCCCGTTTCACCGGATCATAGATGAAAGCAGCTGAGGGCTTGCCCCCATGAACCAGGCATAAAGAGATGGACCAGCTGGGAAGATCGTGCAAGTAATGGACCGCCCCGTCCAGCGTATCGCACACCCAATACGTACCTTCGAATTCGGGGCTTTTCTGCCGGGTTACATCGAATTCCGCTTCCGACCACGGAATGCCCGGATACCGTTTCATCAATCCGTCCCGCAGTGTGGATGTCATGAAAAGATCTATCTCCTTAAAGCGTTGAAACAGTCCTTCCCGCTCCTGGGGCCATTCCTCGGTCCTCGCCATTTGCCTGTAAATCTCATCGCCCGCCTGTACGACCAGCTCTCCACAATAAGTAACGTCAATTGTCATCATCCTATCCATTCCCATCCCTTCTCCCGCTTGTAATAATCAATCAGCTGCTCATAATGGCTGCCGTACCGCTCGGACAGCTGCGGTCCGAAATCCGTCTCGATATGCGTCATCAGCAGATCATGATAGAAGGCGTTCTTCAGCACCTCCACAACGGCAGCGTGATCCGTCTCTACCGCGGAAAGCCGCCTTTCTCCGCCAAAGCTGCCAAGCACCGCGGAGCTCCCGTCACATAAGATCGAGAACTTCCGTTCGATATGGGCCGGCCAAGCCTCGTCTCTTTTATGGAAAATCACGTTGTTCAGCGAGCTGCGTATGTCACCCAGCACAATAACGACAACCGTAACCTCCCTCGACTCTGCCTCCAGCAAAGCCGGCTGGAATAGCGAAAGCTCTTCCGCCCACAAGTCCACAACGATGCTGCGGCTAGCATTCGCAATTAACCGCTGTGCTGCGGTAACAATCGCGTCTTGGCCCTGCCAATTATAGAAAGCAGGCGCTTCCTTCGGCGGAGTCTTCAACTGCTGCGCCAGCAAGCTGGCCGTCTGGTCGAACTCGGTGCGCAGATGGCGGAGCAGCTGCTCGATCGGAACGGCATCATAGCGTACCGGGTCGCCATCGATCAATCGGCACGCACCCTTATCCATGAGCGATCTGAGCGAAGCGTACACATTCGTTCTGGAAACAGATACCCGTTTGGCCACCTCGTAGCCGGATAAGCCGGATTGCTCATGAAGCACGATATAGCAGCGTGCTTCCAGCTCGGATAAACCGATTTTCGTTAACAGCTCCATGATCCGTTTCTCTCCTCATTCGTTAGTAGTATGTTTAAATACTACTATTGATTTTTATCAGAGTCAACCCGGCGGATTCGGATAATCGAACGAGTAGAAATTTTTTCATCGGCAATCATGTTAATTTTCGTGTCGATGTAGTAAAATAACATCATTTCATGTCTAATGTATAGGAGCCAAAGAAACATGAGCGTAGAACAGCAAGCTGCCGTATTATGGAGAAATTTAATGGATCTGAGCCGCCAGCTGAAACAGACGCTGCAAACAATGAACGCAGACAATCAGTTTAGCAATTCATCCCTGGCCGTCATCTTTCAATTGGAGCATAAATCCATGAAAATGAACGACATTGCCGATTATTTGTGCATTACGCTGGGGGCTGCTACAAGCCTTGTCGACAAGCTGGAGCGTCAAAATATAGTGTCCCGCATCCGCTCAGAAGAGGATCGGCGCATTATTTACGTGGAGCTGACCCCCACAGGGAAGGAAACGATTCTATCGATCCGCAAGCATTTTGCCGACGAGGCCGGGATTATTTTCGAGCATATTTCCGCTGAACAGATAAATATGTGGAACACGGAGCTGAAGCAGATTGAATCCGTGCTGTCCAAATATAACCATAGATCAACCGATTCCAATTAACCCCCCTGCAGCCAGCCTTCGTACGAATGAAGGTATTTAATTTTGAAATCGCTGTCAGAAATGAAATGACTCCTTCCATCGGGGGCGCCCATCGCTACAAGTTCCGGCTCCCCTAGCCGCCATCTGCGAAAAAATATCCTGTGCCGCGGCTGGGCCGGACGATGGGCCGATGGGCCGAACGGAGCATTTGTGAGCCCATTCCCTAGTCCATCAGCACGAATTTCAAGGAACCGGTATTAGCAACCAAGTAAAAATATTGTATTCCCACTATTTTCTAGCCTATAATTAAAGAGTTGTTATAATTTAACAATTCATATGCATAGATAAAAAGGAGTGGGAAGGACAGTTATGAAGAAATCCGTTGTTGCAATTGTCGGTGCATCGCTGCTGCTGGGTGCAAGCATGGGTGTATATGCCGGCTCCAATCTGCAGGAAATTAAGGCCTACCTGAACGACGATATTAAAGTGAAGGTCAATGGGGCCGCTACACAATTACTTGATGAGCAGGGCAATGTCGTAACCCCTATCACTTACGAAGGCAGCACCTATTTGCCGGCAAGAGCCATTGCTAATTCGTTAAATGTAGCCGTCGATTACGATGCCGCGTCCAATACGGTGCTGTTCGGGGAAAAGGTTGAGGGAACACCTGTCAATTCTGTTCAAACCTTCTATCAATCCATTAAAGATCCGAACATGACCAAGTATAAAAACAAGGATTACATCGAGGTCATCAAGGATACGAAGAACGCCGGTTACAATTTTTCACTGACGCCAAACAAGAAATTCCAGAAGCTGTACCTCCAGGCAGCCGCTATCGGCTCGGACGTAGAGGTGAAGATCGAGGATAGCAACGGCCGGCTGCTGAAGCAGGAAACAGTGACTGTCGACAATGGATTGAAAACGATTGAAGCTAACGTAGCTGGCCTCTCGGAGGTTACCGTTTTTTATAAATATGAGCAAAATGGAAGCTCCGGTATTTTCATTCCTCTATCCACCTCCTATTACAAATAAGCCGCGCAAGCACCCTTGCTCCCCGCAATTGCAGGAGACGGGGTGCTTTTTTTCAATGAACAAAAGAAAGGAGTGACTTTATGCTTCGGAGATTTTTTTCTTACTATCGCCCTTATAAAGGGTTATTTATACTGGACTTCACCTGCGCCGTCATTGCCGGGCTGCTGGAGCTTGGCTTCCCCCTAGCAGTCAATCAGTTTGTTGACAAGCTGCTGCCCGGCAAAGACTGGCCGCTCATTCTTTGGGCGTGCGCCGGACTGCTCGCGGTCTATGTGCTGAATATGGTTTTGCAGTATATCGTAACCTACTGGGGACATATGCTCGGCATCAACATTGAAACCGATATGCGCAAAAAGCTGTTCGAGCATATTCAAAAGCTATCGTTCCGGTTTTTCGACAATCATAAAACAGGGCACCTGATTGCACGGATTACGAATGATCTGAATGAAATCGGCGAGGTAGCGCACCATGGGCCAGAGGATATTTTTATAGCGGTTATGACGCTGGTCGGGTCCTTCATTCTGATGTCGTATATCAATTTGAAGCTAGCCATTCTTACGTTTCTTATCATTCCTGTCATGGCCTGGCTTGCCTACTACTTCAGCCGAAAAATGACGGTAACCTACCGCCGCCTGTTCGGGGATGTCGCCAATTTCAACACACGGGTGGAAGACAACGTCGGCGGAATTCGCGTCGTTCAGGCATTCGCCAACGAAGAGTATGAGAAGCAGCTGTTCGCGGTCAATAACCGCCAATTCCGCGCCACCAAGCTGCTCGCCTACAAGATTATGGCGAAAAGCATGTCCATCACCTACATGATGATGCGGTTTGTCTCGATGTTCATCATGATCTGCGGCACGTGGTTCGTCATCCACAACGAATTGACTTACGGCGAATTTGTCGGCTTTCTGCTGCTGACGAACGTATTTTTCCGCCCGATCGAGAAAATAAATGCCGTGATTGAGAGCTATCCCAAAGGCATTGCCGGCTTCAAAAGATATGTCGAAATTCTCGATACAGAGCCTGATGTTGCAGATATGCCTGGTGCTGTGGATATCCGTCATTTGGAAGGAAATATCCGATTCCATCAAGTCAGCTTCGGATATGAAGAGCATAAAACGATTCTAAACGGGATCAATCTGACAATTCACGCGGGGGAAACCATTGCCTTCGTCGGTCCCTCCGGTGCAGGCAAAACGACCATTTGCTCGCTGCTGCCCAGGTTTTATGAGGTCAGTGGGGGAAGCATCACGATTGACGGGATCGATATCCGCCATATGACGCTGGCCTCGCTCCGCAAGCAGATCGGCATCGTGCAGCAGGATGTGTTTTTATTTTCCGGAACGATTCGTGAAAATATCGCCTACGGCAAGCTGGACGCTGCTCCCGAGGAAATTTGGGAAGCAGCCCGTCGCGCGCGGCTCGAAGATGTCATCCACAAGCTGTCGGACGGCATGGATACGGTAATTGGCGAACGGGGGGTGAGCTGTCGGGAGGGCAAAAGCAACGACTGGCTATCGCACGCATGTTTCTCAAAAATCCGCCGATCCTCATTCTGGATGAAGCCACCTCGGCGCTCGACACCGAGACGGAAGCGGCCATCCAACAGTCGCTCTCGGAGCTGTCCGTCGGACGTACCACTCTCGTCATTGCGCATCGTCTGACGACGATCAAAAATGCCAATCGCATTGTCGTCGTGAATGAGAACGGCATCGTAGAGCAAGGCCGGCATCAGGAGCTCATCGCGGCCGGCGGCATCTACAGTCGTCTCCATCAGGCACAGTTCAGCCAGTGATCTTACCTGTCCTGCAGCGGCGGCGGGGCGTCGATCCAATTCCATTCATTGTTGGCTACGAACAGGCTAACGGCTTGATGGTAGGTGATCCCCCAATCCTGAAAGGACCCTATCGTCTCCACAAACTCCAACATGCGTTCCTTCGTCGGATCGGCCAGCAGCTCATGCACCTGCTGTACGTATTGTACGGGTTTATCGGGCGCTCCCTCCACTGCACGCATGAACGATTTATGGCAAGGAAACAGGATCCGGTTGTAAGCGAGGATCAAACGGCCTGCGAACAAGACGACATTGCTAAGCGATTGGCTTAGTAAGTAGGGATTGTTCTGATCCAAAGCCCTTGCGGCAAAATATTTTCCATACAGCAATACCTGAGCGTAAAAATCCTTCAAATTCTGTTCCCGGTTTACTTCCGGGTATACGGGGATTTGCTGCAGCAGTGAGTCGATGCCGGGTATTCTCGAAAAAACAGCTCTGCTTCCGATAAAGGAAGCCCGGGTCGGTTCACTGCCGCGCTCTAACGCGCTTTCCAGAAACGCGTAGTTAATGATTTTGCCGTCGATATAGCCCTCGGGGTACGTGCACACATCCTTGTCATAATAACAAAGGCTGTGATCCCTTTTTCGCTTCTGAAATTCTTCGTCCGTTACAACCAGATAAACGTCGATATCGGAATCGTCACGCGCTACGCCTTGAGCAATAGATCCTGAAAGGATGATGGCGCGAAATGACTCATCCTGCTCCAGCAGCCGGATCAGGTTGGCAACCGATTCACGATGATGCTCTCTCAGCTTCAATGAATCCAGATTCATTACAGAACACCTCTTCTTCAATAAATTTCCTTCGCATAGTTAGACAAAAGGTTTCCTCGCCTTCCAAATGAACTTATGTTCTCTGATCCCCAACCGGCCTCCGATGTTATGCTCCGAAATACGCTCTTCCAGTTCCTGCTGATGTTCAGGTAACGTATAATCCGGATTGCCCGGAATCGAAGATAGCGCTTTCGTAAATTCCGTTCTATTCGGATAGTAAGTCACTGCCTCGTCATACTCTTCCATTTCGATATCGGTATACCGGTTGCGCGTTAATCTTTCCTGAACGGCATCCACACGATTATGAATACCGAAGATGATCCCGCCCGGGCAGAGTACTCTTGGGTGATCAATAATTGAGGTTGGCCCCCTCCGATCGTAAATGAGATCGAACTCTCCGTCTTGAAAGGGCAGCTCGGTTTTGGTCGTTGCATACACAAATCGAACATGGCTCACGCCTGCTTCTTCCCATAAACCATGGGCAATAGCCAGCAGGTTGGCTGAATTGTCAAATCCGGTCAGCCGCTTCGCATAAGGTGACATTTTCAATGTAAACTCGCCATGCCCACACCCGGCATCAAGTACGGACTCGCAAGCAGGCAGCATCTGAATCAAGCGCTGCTCGAAAATATCCTCTGCCGAAATACCTTCCACTGTACAAATGGCATTGCTTTTATACCCGCCGTTTCGCAATGCGATTTGATCATACCATTCCATTCCCATGAGGGTTCCTCCTGCAAATCGAAATGTACATTATTTCCAGATCTGGTTGGAAAGACAGTATACCATAATAGCCTGCTGGACATAAATTAAATTTTTTTTGAAAGCATGACCTACAAAATAATCCGAGGATATTACCTCTTCGCTTACTTCTTTCTCCCTATATACAGCAGATGGGAGGAAATGCCCAATATTGCGGGATCATTCGCAGCTGCAGTGAGAAACTCAATCAGCTTTTCGTACTCCCCTTTGTCTGTCCAATACTGTTTTTGCTCACTATTCAACAGTGTTCCAAAACTGGAGGAGCCGATCAAATCCAAGGTTTCAAATCCGTGGCTCTCCATAAAAGGTTTAATTTCATTAATTTGAAAGTAATAGGCTCCCGTAAACCGTCCTTTATCGTTATGATCAAAAATACCACTTCTATAAAACGCCTGGATTGAATCCATGCTGTCATGCGGTTTCCAATGCTCCGGGGACTGTAAAGAGGTAATCGACATCCTTATCCGGCTTTGGAACGCGACAAATACGATGCCGTTCCTTTTTGTTACCCGATACAGCTCTTTTACGGCGGAAACTCGCTCTGCTTCTTGCTGTAAATGGTACAGGGGGCCCAGCATCAAAGAAGCATCATACATTTCATTAAGTATCGCCTCTAATTGGGTTGCATTTAAGACATGAAAGCCATTGAATTGTTTCAGTACTCCTAATTCGCTTGCCTTTTGCTCTGCCATTTCAACCAGTCGAGGGGTCATGTCAGAGAGAGTGATCTCATAACCGAGTTTGGCCAACTCTATCGCATATTTGCCTGGCCCTGCCCCATTATCGAGTATCCTTCCAGATGGGGGAAGATATTTTCTTATGTACTGCAGATTAATTTGGAACTCCAGCGGCTCTCTATCCAACCTCCCCCACTCATCAAAGCTCGAATAATAATCAGTCACTTTGCTCATGCCAAAGCACCTCTCCCTCGCGATCATGTTTACGAAAAGACAAGAAAACCTATCGTCTGCAAAGAGGCGATAGGTTTAACCTTCACGGTACCACTCTTCTTGTTTCGTTGGCGTTTCGCCTTATTATAATTGGACTCAGTATACTATTTCCATATAATTCCTGTCAATACATCTAACTTCTCATTGGCATTTCCATTCGCTTTTCTACACAATATGTATACACACCGGCTCAGCTACCGCGATGGAGCGGCTGGCATCATGTGTCAGCCTCCCGCTGACCGGGTCCAGTTGGAACACCTCAATCGTATCGGTCTGCTGATTAGCCGCAAGCAGCAGCTTCCCTCCAGGAGCAATAGCAAAATTTCGCGGCGAGCTGCCATGCGTTGAAGTATGCTCGACATAGGTCAGCCGGCCTGAGTCCGGATCGATCCGGTACACCACAATACTGTTATGTCCTCGGTTCGAGCCGTAGAGGAATCTGCCGGACGGATCCAGATGCAGATCGGCACTCGTATTGCTTCCTGTAAAATCGGCTGGCAGCGTCGGAACGGTCTCCAACGCCGTTAGCTTTCCTTCTTCACCATCAAAAGCATACGCCGTGATCGTATTATTTAGCTCGTTGATGCCGTAAGCATAGGGCCGCTCAGGGTGAAAGACAAAATGTCTTGGGCCTGCACCTTCCGCTGCTGCCGTCTCGCTGTGTGCAACCAGCTGCTTCAGCTCGGCATCCCAGCGATAAACGATCAGCTTGTCTTGGCCTAAATCGGAGACCACGACATACTTCCCTTCAGGGTGAATGACGGCGGAATGGGTGTGCGGGCCCAGCTGCCTTTCCGTAGCCCCGCTTGCCCCTTCATGGGAGATGAGCTGGAGCAGCGGCTCCAACAGATCACCAGAACCGGACAAAGGAAACACGCTGACGCTTCCGCTGGAATAGTTCGTTGCAAGCAGCAGCCGCGATTGCTTCTCGTTCAGCACACTGACGTAGCAGGGGTCTTTGCCAAGGGTACGCTGTCTGTTCAATTCGTGCAGACGGCCGGAAGCAGAATCCCGTTCATAGCTCACGACTTCCCCGCCCAATTGCCCTTGCACTTCCTGCACCTCACTGACTGCATAAAGCCGCTCTGTCTGAGCATCCGTTGTCAGAAACGATGCGTTTTTAATCGTTGTTACCGTTTGCAAAAGCTGCGTCTCCCCGGTTCCTGTATCCAAACGATACAGGGACACCCCCGCATCGCTTTTGTTCGTATAAGAACCCACGTACATGTAGACTGATTGCCCTTTTTCCTCAATAGAGCTCATCATCGGAGCCTCCTATTCTTTCTTTACACCTCTAAACGGTAAAATACCGCTGCATTCCGTCCCAGCACATCGTCCAGCTCCGTATCGGAAAGCTGCTTCGGAAGCGTATTACGGAGCAATGCATACACCTCGGAATATTGTGCAGCCAGCAGGCAGACCGGCCAGTCGCTGCCGTACATGACCCGTTTTGTTCCGAAATGCTCCACGATATGATGGACATAGGGTACGAAATGAGCTTCCTCCCAATGGTCGTGGTCCGCTTCCGTTACCATGCCCGAGAGCTTGCAGTAGACGCCAGGGAAATCTTTGGCGATACGGGCCATATGCGTTTGCCAAGGCTCCAGCTCCTGCTTGGAGATTACCGGTTTGGCGATATGATCGATCACCGCCCGTAAATTCGGAACAAGCTCCAACAGCTTATAGGTGTCCTCCACCTGATGCGACTTAATCAGGACGTCCACAGGAAACTGCTCCTTTTCCATAAAACGCAGGCCTTCCAGAACCCCCGGACGAAAGGCGAACTCCATATCGATATCCTGGAGCATGATTCGGATTCCTTTGAAAAAGGGATTTTGACGAAGCCTTGCATAGTCCTCCTGATAGGTTGGACTCTCCAGATCAAGCCACCCTACCACGCCTGCAATCGTATCCGTCTGCTCGCACAAGCTCAGCATGAAATCCGTCTCCGCCACCGTTGGTTCCGCCTGCACGACAATTGTCTTCTGAATACCGTTGGCCTGAAGATGCGCTTCCAAATCCTTCGGCAAATAAGTTTGGTATAGGACCGGCACGTCCGGCGTCAGCCATCCGTAATCCCCGCGGTCCAGACTCCAGTAATGCTGATGCGAATCAATTCTCATCCCCGGTATCTCCTCACCATCCATGGTTTACAAGCTTGTGATGTTGTTCCCACTTACGATGATAATATAGGAGAAGCGGTTTCACAACCTCCACACCAACAGCAAAAAAACACCCGGGAGTGATCCGTTCTTCAGCGGATGGTTCAAGCAACTAAAAAGAAGGGCCCTCCCTGTACCGGGAAAGCCCTCGCTTTTGACGTACGGCCAGGCCTGGCTAGCCCTAAGATTCAGGCTTAGCATGAACGGCTGTGCACGCACGCGTCATTCTTTATTCGGCTCTAATAAGGAATCACCGATCAGTTCAAGACAAACGATGGCATTCAAGCACCATTGGGAAACGGAATTCGTCGAAATCCACGGAATTTCGTGAATGTCTCTGATGTACTCGGCTCTCGAAACCGGCAGCCGCTCCGCAGCCAGCTTCAAATCCCCCATCCCTGCGTCGTTCAGCAGAATCGTCCAGGCCTGCTTGGCCAATGCCTCATCCTTATACTTCCGCGCGGCAAAGGCGGCTATGCCGGTAGAAAACATCGGCCACGCATAGCCTCCGCTCGGCATATCCCCAACCAGCTGCTGCTCCTTCTGTTCTCTCGGCAAATTGTAAAAGGCGCCGATTTCGGCTAGCATCTCATCCCAATCCGGGTCTTTCAGCATAAGCGACAGCTCCATCCATACTTGCGGACCACCCATACAGATGGCCAGATGGCCTCCCGCGTTATTGCCCATATCGAACAGCCGGCCGGTTTTCGGATCATAGCCATGAACGGCCAGGTTCCGCATCCGGTTCGGCATCTGCTTCAATGATTCGATGCCCGTAAGCAGCTTGTCACGGTACGAAGTATCCTCCGTCCGTTCCCAACGGGTCATCCAGTTCGAGGTAAAAGCGGCCCAGTCCGGTCCCACGCGGGCGTGTGTCGGGTATTCGTCCTTCGGAAAGTAATAGCGCATCGGATCCAAATGGACGGTCGTATAATCGGAATCGACCACTTCATTCATGATGTCTCCAATCCGCTCATCCGCTGTCAAGTAATAGTAATAGCGGTGCAGCCCCGCCATTGAAATCCGCGCTTCCTTACAGCCGCAGCCCCAATGCACGACGTTATGACGGGAGCCCAAGCCCGCATATTCTCCGAAATGATATACATCCGCTTCGCTTGTATGCCGGGTCATCGCCTCCGCCATCCGAAACACATCCGCTCTGCCTGTCCGAAGGAACATGAGCCACAGCCACATGTTGGGCACCAGCTCCGTATTTTGCCAAGCGCAGCCTCCGATGTCGTAGCGCCAAGTATGGCGCACCGTGTCATAGCTGTGCATGACATCGCCATAATCCCAGAAGCCGTACCATCTGCGCTGTTCGATTTCCTGCTGGTAAAATGCAATGGCAGCCTCCAGCTGATCCTCGACGGCTCCTTTGACCGGGGAGCTGCGGTCCGGAAGACTCCACACGCCGAACGCTTGGGTGCGATGGTAGTACTCCGGCTCGCAAACCAGCAAGGACGGCGATTGCGTTTCCGCCGTAAGCGCCAGCAGCTCATCGTGGCTCGGCGTACGATCGCAGCACCATAAAGACAGCTCGCTCGTATTGGCCACCCCGTAAGGCGTGCTCCGCATTTCGTCGAAGCCTTCGTACGAGGATTGAAGATGCGTCGTCGTATCATAATGGCGCAGGTCCATCGCCGGCGCGTCCGGAGACCAGAACCACAGCGTCATCTCGGCCGTTTCCTTCGACAGCCCACTCAGCTCAAGTGAAGACGGATGCTTCCGCCAAAAGTTTCTGACCCCCGCGGCCAAGCCCCCGTGCTCCCCGCCGGCAAACACCAATCCGTTGGAACGGTTCCCTGCCGCTGCCCGAATCCATGCACAGCCTTCCTGAGTGCGCTTCGAGATCGTATACGAGTCCGCAGATTGCTGAACCAGCTTGTAGCTGTCCCATACGGCAGATTCTTCGATCAGCCCGATAAACCGCGCATCCTCCTCTGGATCGAACGCCACCTTTTCTCCAGCCGATTGGCGCTTGAATAGCTCCTCGTACTTCCCTGTGGTCCGGATCGTCATCAAATGCTTCGGAGATTCAATGAACAAGCCGGTATCGCCCGCAAAGCGAATATGGCGGTTATATAACGGTCCTTGCATCGGCATAGCGAAGGTCATGCCAAGCCCTTTGATGAAATCCATATGCGGGTTGCCGTCATACATAAACGTATGAACAGCCTTAATGGAATGCTGACCGGCATAGAAATACAGGCGCAATGTAAAAGGAAGCCATTCCCTGACACCCGAGGTCAGCTTATGACGACCTTCCACCCTGACAACAGCGCGAACGGGGCCGCTCTGTTCGATAACCGCTTCGGTCACGAGGCTGACGTAGTCATGCTCTTTGATCGAACGCTGACCGGAGGTGCAATGCCGTTCCTCCACAATACAGCGCAGCTTTCCGTCAGTGCAAAGAAGCGTATCGCCGCGATAGATCGCGCTTACGACAGACGCCCCCCGCTTATTCAACAGACAGCGGATGCTTCCCGTATCCACTTCAATGACATCCCCTTGCTGCGATACGGCAACCTGTTCGGCTGTAGTCTGCGAGCGGTCCTGGTTCCGCTTGGTTAAGGAATAAGAAGCCGAGCGGCTGTCTGGCATGGACACCGCATGAGCGGACCATTTTACACTGCCATCGGGCCAATAAGCCGTAGGCCAGCTTTGTACCGGAAGCTCCGCCTCATCATCGCCGCGAAGAGAGAACGTTTCGCCCCGTTGAAGCTCCCCTTCCGCCCAGGGCACACCCCAAGTGACACCTGCTGCTGGAGCTTTGTGCTCCGTATTGCTATCTAACCAGCCCAATCGGATGGATTGGTCTTCCGAATGCTTTCCCATGTCCTCGTCTCCCCGCATTTTGCAATCCTTCGCATCGATTATTTGCTTGCCAGTGTCTCCGTCAGCAGCATGATCGCCAACGCTTGTCCATAAGCTGTAGGGCAAATCGGAATGTTCAAATAATGCTCGTCGTTCATGCCGATCGCAGTGCCATAGGAAACCTGCAGCACCGTACCGTCCTCATCAATGTTAGCAATCACTGCTTGTACCGCCTTCTCTGCCGTAGCCGCATACGAAGCGTCCAGATATCCTTGGCGGACTGCCTTCAAAATACCGTAGCCGAATCCCGCCGTAGCCGAAGTCTCGGTGTAAGAAGACGGGTCTGTCAAAATGGTGTGCCACATGCCGTCCGATTCCTGAAGCTTGGCCAAAGTTCTCGCCTGCGCCTCCAGCGCTTCCAGCAAATAACGCTTGACCGGTCCTTCCAATTCGGCAATTTCCAGAAACTCCACGACACCGGCTGTAAACCAGCAGTTGCCGCGGGCCCACAGTGTGCGTCCGAAGTGATGTCGGCCGATGAAGCTCCAGCCATGGAACCACAACCCGGTCTCAGGGTCATGCAAATATTTGATATGCAGCAAAAATTGGTAGACCGCTTCGTCCACATACTCCTGCTTGCCGGTCACTTTGCCCATCTTGGCCAAGAACAGCACGGTCATGAACAGCGTGTCGTCCCACAGCTGCTCCACATTATCCTCAATGATCGTAATATGCTGAAGTCCGCCCTCCTCGGTGCGAGGCATGTCGTACATGACCCATTCCGCCCATTCGGAGCAGACGTTCAGGTAAGCTTCGTTCTTGGTCTGCTCGTACAAGTGAATCAGGGCGAGCAGAGGCGCGACGGAATTGACATTTTTGGGAGGCAGCCCCTCAGCCAGATGACGGTCATACCAGTCAATGAGAAAATCCGTATACTCCTGTTTTCCTGTGAATCGGGTATATTTGAATAAACCGTACAAGGCAACACCGAGCGGCCATTCCCAGACATCAAAGTCCATATGGTCATTGGCATTGTCCTTGTTAGCCGACACCAGACGCTGGAACACCTTCTCCAATAGCTCTGCCGTGTTCGTAACGGTTACCTCTTGATTCGATTGCTGCATCATTGACACACTCCCTTAAATTGATTTAATGGATATGAAGGTGAGCGCAAGCGTTTTCATCTGCCAGATGAGGGGCAGTAACAGCTCGTCCTGCTCTGTGGAAAGCAATGGATTGCGTTAAGATCTATGTATACGATACCTTTATTTGTTTTTGTTTTCAACCGTTTTCTTTTGAATTTCTTTTTTAATGCAATGAGAAAACCCATTCAACTGGACATTGAAAACCGCAAATTGTAAAATCCCCTGCGAAAAAGAAAGCAGGGGATTGCATGCTTGCTATTCAACTGATCTTGCCGGATAACGTCCGGCGCGTCGGCAATTATTTTTTCAAACGGATTACGTTCCAGGAAAGCTTCGGCAGCACCGCTTGAAGGAGGCCATCCTTCACCTCAGCGTTACCGCGGTTATGCGGAACGACACGATTAGGCTCTTTCTCGGTATTCGTCGCCTTCACGTCTTCATTCTCGAGCACCAGGTGCTCTACAACCTTAAAGCCGGAGAAGCCGCGAATATCGCAATCCAGCAGCAAGCCGCCGGTCGTATCCTTGTTCACGGCAAATACGGTAAGCTCTTCGTTCTCCTCGTTGTATACCGCAATGGATTCAAGATACGGTACATCCGTGAAATCTTTACTGTCATACTTAGGCGAGCTGATGATCGGATTCAACGCAACGCCTCTTCCATATACCGATGCATGCATATAAGGATAGAAAATGGTTTGACGCCAGGCGTCCCCGCCGTTAGTCGTCATAATCGGAGCAATAACATTGACCAACTGAGCCATGCAGGCAATCTTCACGCGATCGGAATGACGAAGCAGCGTGATCAGCAGGCTTCCTACCAATAAAGCATCCTCGAAGGTGTATACATCCTCCAGCTGCGGCGGCGCTATCGTCCAAGGCTCCAGCTTCCGGTCGGCTTCATTGGAGTGGAACCACACATTCCATTCGTCAAACGACAGGAACATCGTTTTCTTCGAGCGCTTCTTCGCCTTGATATAATCGCAAATGGCAACCACCTCGTGGATAAAAGCATCCATGTCCAAGGATCTCGCCAAGAAATTTTCGATATTGTTATCCCGGTTCCCGTAATACGTATGCAGCGACAAATACTCAACATGGTCATACGTATGATCCAGCACCGTAGCTTCCCACTCCGCATAGGTAGCCATGGCACGGCTGGAGCTGCCGCAGGCGACCAGCTCAATCGTCGGATCGACCCACTTCATCACCTTGGCCGCTTCCAAAGCAATACGTCCGTATTCATTCGCCGTTTTATGACCGATTTGCCAAGGCCCGTCCATCTCGTTGCCCAGGCACCAGGTTTTAATCTTATGAGGCTCCTTGTAGCCGTGCGAGATGCGCAAATCACTATAATAAGAGCCGGAGGTATGATTGCAATATTCCACCAGATTACGGGCCGCATCAATGCCGCGTGTTCCAAGATTGATAGCCATGTTGACCTCGCTGTTTACCCGCTTGGCCCACTGCATAAATTCATTGGTCCCGATCCAGTTCGGCTCGGTTGTCCGCCAAGCCAGCTCGAGCCTGCGCGGTCTGGCTTCAACCGGCCCTACGCCGTCCTCCCAATTGTAACCGGATACGAAATTCCCGCCCGGATAACGAATAATCGGCACGTCGATTTCATTAATCAGATCGATCACATCCTGACGGAACCCCTGCTCATCCGCCGTAGGGTGGTCCGGTTCATAAATTCCGCCATACACGGCACGGCCCAAATGCTCGATGAACGAACCGTAAATACGTTTGTCCACCTCTGCAATAGTGAAGTCTTTCTCCAGCACCATCTTCGCTTTCTTCAAATCCGCCACGTTCTTCTCCTCTTTCCATCGTTTATTTTAAATTAATATAAAACAATTTAAACTTTTATTTTCATCCTTATTTTAAAAGAAAGCTGTTTCTTCTGTCAATAACAAAATAAACACGGCATCCATCGATGCTTATACAGGAGTGAAGCTTTTCTTTTCGCTCATTTTACTTTATACTTTATTAAAACAATCGATGACACGAGGAGTTTGTCCACCTATGATTCATATCAAAGACTTAAAAACAGGCTTGAACCTATTCAAGGCATTGAGCTCCGATATCCGGCTGCAAATTATTGAACTGCTTGCTGAGCACGAGCATCTGAATTTAAATGATTTGGCCCACAAGCTGGATTTGACGAACGGCGCTATTACTATGCATATCAAGAAGCTGGAGGAGAGCGGACTGATTGAGATTCAAACCGCGGTAGGCAAGCATGGCATCCAAAAAATATGTTATCTGAACGAAAACAAGCTTGTCGTAGAACTAAAAAGTCAGGAAAAAGGAAACAATATTTATGAGGTCGACATTCCGGTAGGACGCTACAGCTCTTATGAGGTAAAACCGACCTGCGGAATGGCAACCCGCGACAAAATCATCGGCGAGTTCGACGATCCGCGATATTTCGCCGACCCTCAGCATATTCACGCCGACATTGTATGGCTGACGGAGGGACACTTCGAGTATCGGATCCCGAATTATTTGAAATCGAACCAGCAGTTCGAGGAGCTTCAATTCATTATGGAGATCGGTTCGGAGGCACCCGGATACTGTAATAATTGGCCTTCGGATATTTATTTCTATGTGAATGATCAAGAGATCGGCTATTGGACTAGCCCAGGGGACTTCGGCGGGGTGAGAGGAACGTTTAACCCGGACTGGTGGCCTCTCAGCTTAAACCAGTACGGACTGCTCAAGCTGATCCGTATCAACAAGGACGGCTCCTTTATTGACGGAACCAAGGTTTCCGAAATAACGCTGGATCATATCGGACTTGATTATAAAAGCGATATCAAGCTGAAAATCGGCGTGCCAGCCCACGCCAAGAACCCCCATGGCCTCACCTTATTCGGCAGCCACTTCGGCAACTACAATCAAAACATTACCGCTCGCGTCCTATATCAGCAGCAGATGTAAACAATATAAGGTTTCAACAGCCGCGGGCAGGGGGAATCACCTCTGCCCTGTTCTTTTTTTAATGAATCCGTTCATGAAAAAGGGGATGGATTCACTTTTTTTATGGCAAATAATGGGAAAACCATGGAATTCATAGATTCTGTAGTAAAATTGTAAAACTATTTTAATGTTATTTTAATAATCGTAATATATCCTATTTACATATCCAATATTAGGTTGGTGATCAATGATGAAACTATTTATTACTATTCACAACAAAAAGGTACCTGTGTACACCGATGAAAAGACAAATAAGAAATTTAATTTATTAAAATCCGCCGTGGAATCGAAGCTCGTTAAAGGAAGAAAAGCAGTGAAGAAATGCCTGGACTCCTTGATCAGCATCGAAATCGTAGGCTGCGAAGCGATTCTTCATTCCCTGAACGAACGAGACTCGCTCGCTTTATCCCTCTATTAATCTATGAAAACAAACAGCTTGAAATTTTAGCATAGGCCGGGACAACAGCTTCGCCGTCTTCGAAGGCATCCGTGTGTCACAATTCACTGCATAGGCAGACCGGATGTACACACAAAAAAAACAAAATCCAGACCTTTCCCGGAAGGGTCTGGATTTTGTAATGCCTGCAAAACGTCATTCGATGTAGCGTTCCTTCAGCACGTTCAAATGATGCAACTCATGCCCGATGATAATACATGCCAACGCTAGCGGGGTCATGGGACCGCCGTTGACGTTGCCTTGGCGCTGCCATGCTTCATCGTTCAAGCCTGCAAGCAGCGATAGCGTGGAATGCCTTACGAGACGAAGCTCTTCAAGCAAATAAGCGGTTGCCAGCCCGTCGAAGGACGCCCCCGGCACATAGATATCCTGATCATAGCCAGGCAAGGGCCCTGTCTCGCCGCGGGCAATACAGAGAAGCCGGTAAGCCATGATCCGTTCATTATCGGAGATATGACCTACAACCTGCTTGACCGACCATTTGTCAGGTGCATACCGGTGCTCCCACTGCTCTTCGCTTAAGGACTCCAGCCACCCGAGCACGGTCTGGTGCTGAGCCTGCAGAATCGTTAGCAGTTCACCTTCAGGCACCAGCCCTATATACATCTCATAAAACGGATTGTATTCCCCCTGCCGAGGTCTTAACTTCATCTCAAACCACCCTCTCCCACTTAAGATTTTAAAAAGATTCGACACGCATCCATCCTATTCCTTCCATGGATATAATCCCCTGACATCCAACGAAAAAATGACAGCTTCTTCTGGCATCGCCGAACCTGAAAAGGTACAATAAGGCTACTTCTACTATACCTATACCGACTCATGGAGAAACGAACCTTATGACAGAACTGCCTATTGAATCCGCACTGCCGGAGCTTATAAAAGCGCTTGGCGCAAACACGGGCGCCGTGCTCGTCGCCCCGCCCGGAGCAGGCAAGACGACCCGTGTCCCTCTCGCCCTATTGAATGAGTCTTGGCTCGCCGGACGCAAAATATTGATGCTCGAGCCCAGACGTCTCGCGGCGCGTGCCGCCGCCCGCTTCATGGCCTCCGCATTGGACGAGCCCGTCGGACAAACAGTCGGCTACCGGGTGAAGCTGGACTCCAAAACAAGCCCGTCCACCCGGATTGAAGTGATCACAGAAGGCGTGCTGACGCGTTTGCTGCAGGCCGATCCGGCGCTGGAGGATGTCGGCCTCGTCATCTTCGATGAATTTCACGAGCGCAGCCTCCATGCCGATACCGGGCTGGCGCTCTGCCTGCAATCGCAGGCGCTGCTGCGCGACGACCTGCGCCTGCTGGTGATGTCGGCGACACTGGACGCCGAGCCCGTTGCCCAGCTGCTGAACGAGGCTCCGATCGTCCTGAGTGAAGGCCGCAGCTATCCGGTGGAGACAATCTTCCGGGAGAAGCGCGTGGACGGACGCATCGAGCCCGAGCTCGTCCGCACGATTCAGACGGCACTAGCGGATCATGCAGGCGATCTGCTCGTGTTCCTGCCCGGTGAAGGCGAAATTCGCCGTGTACAGGCTAGACTGCGGGAGCTTGAACTTGGTCCGGGCGTCCGGATCACGCCGCTGTACGGCAGCTTGCCGCAGGAAGCGCAGGATCAGGCGATCGCTCCCAGCCCGCCGGGAACCCGCAAAATCGTACTCGCCACATCGATTGCCGAGTCGAGCTTAACCGTCGAAGGCGTCCGCATCGTCATCGACTCCGGGCTGATGCGTGTGCCGCGCTTCTCGCCGCGCACCGGGATGACCTCGCTCGCGACGGTTCCCGTCTCGCGTGCGTCCGCGGATCAACGCCGCGGACGTGCAGGGCGCCTCGCCCCCGGCGTCTGCTACCGCCTGTGGACCGAGGCCGACGACCGCCGTCTGGCGTCCCGGACGACGCCGGAAATGCTCGAGGCGGACCTCGCCGCCCTCGCGCTGGAGCTGGCCGCCTGGGGCGTCGCCGACCCGGCCGAGCTGCTCTGGCTCGACCCGCCGCCTGCCGCGGCCTTCGCGCAGGCGCGGGAGCTGCTCCGCCAGCTCGGCGCGCTGAACGGCGACGGCGGCATCACGCCGCACGGCAAAAGCATGGCCGAGCTCGGGCTGCACCCCCGGCTCGCGCACATGATGCTGCAAGCCGTGCCCTTGCAGCTGGGCGAGCTGGCCTGCGAGCTGGCCGCGCTGCTGAACGAGCGCGACATGCTGCGGAGCGAGCCGCAGGCCGCGAACGCGGATGTGCGCCTGCGGCTTGAAGCGCTGCGGCGCAGCACGCCGCAGGCTGGCGCGCGGGAAGCGTCGGGTGAGCTGCCCGGCGGTGAAGCCTTCTACCAAGGCTTCACCGTCGACACCGTGGCATGCCGCCGGATTGCAGCCGAGGCAAGCCAGTGGAAGCGGGCGCTTCGGCTGTCACAAGACTCCCACCGCTCCGGGGACATAGACGCGTGCGGCATGCTGCTCGCGTTCGCCTACCCGGACCGGATCGGTCAGCAGCGTACGACGGGCCGTTTTCTGCTGCGCAACGGCCGAGGTGCCGCCTTTGGCGTCGTGCAGCCGCTATCCCGTGCGGCCTATCTGGTCGCTGCATCGCTGGACGATCAAGGCCAGGACAGCCGCATTCATCTGGCTGCGCCTCTGGAGCTGCAGGAGCTTGAAGCCTGCATGAGGGATCAAATTACCGAGGAATCGGTGATTGAATGGGACCGCACCGTCCAGGCCGTGCGCGCCCGCAAACGGAGACGTCTTGGCGCGCTGACGCTCGGAGAGCAAACGATCGTCAATCCCAGCCCTGACGAGGCGTTAGCCGCAGTGCTCCAGGGAATTGCAATGGAAGGCCTGTCCATCCTTCCGTGGTCCAAGGCCTCGCGTCAGCTGCAGCTGCGCCTGCAGTTTATGCATCATGCAGACCCAGCCAACTGGCCGGACGCCTGTGAGCAAGCCCTGCTGGACTCGATGGAGGAATGGCTGGCTCCCCACCTGTACGGGATGAGAAGCCGTGCCGATCTGGCACGTCTCAACCTGCACGACATCCTGGAGGCGTGGCTGCCGTGGGAACAGCGCAAGGAGCTCGACGCTTATGCGCCTACGCACTTTCAGGTCCCCAGCGGCTCCCGCATCGCTATCGACTACAACGAACCGTCACAGCCGCTGCTGTCCGTTCGGCTGCAGGAAATGTTCGGACTGCTCGACACCCCGCGTATCGGACGCGGCAGAGTACCCCTCACCCTGCACCTGCTGTCACCGGCCAGTCGGCCCGTGCAGGTCACGCAGGATTTGGCCAGCTTCTGGTCCGGCACCTACTTCGAGGTCAAAAAGGATTTGAAGGGACGCTACCCGAAGCATTATTGGCCGGATGATCCGCTTATTGCCCAGCCGACAAATCGGGTCCGGCCCCGAACATAAAGCTTCGAAAAAAAAGACGCCTCCATTCCACTTCTCTTGTGGCAATGGTGGCGTCTTTGCCATTCTGATAAACTAAGCCAACAGACCAGGCTAGACATGATTTCCTTTTCTCACGTTTTCCCAGACCGCCGCTAACAATCTTTTTAGATTTTCTAATTAAAGCTTAACGAACACTGTTCTTTACGAACTATGTTCGTTGTGGTATAACTTAGATAAGTTAATCGCTTATAAGAATGGGCTTCAATAAATAAAACTTCACACAAGGAGCTGAATTTTATGACTCATCCAACCCTGCAACAAAAACGTATTGCCATCATCGGTGCAGGTCCAGGGGGCCTGACGTTAGCCCTGATTCTCCAGAAGCACGACATTAGTTCAGTCGTCTATGAACGGGAGCCCCGAGATACAAACCGCGAAAGAGGAGGTTCCCTGGATATTCACGAGGAATCCGGGCAGAAAGCGCTCAGAGCAGCTGGGCTTTACGAGAAATTTCAGGAATGGGTTCGATATGAGGGTGAGGACTTCCGGATCTTGGATAAAACCGGAAAGATTTATATCGACGAAGTGACGGAGCCGGACGTTAAAGGGAGCCGGCCGGAAATTGATCGGGGCGAGCTGTGCGATTTACTGTTAAGCGCCATCGATACCGACTGCATCAAGTACGGCTACAAGCTGGACCGGGCTGTCTCTCTTGATAATGGGATGACCGAGCTTCATTTCGAGAATGGAACCATCGATACCGTTCATCTTCTGGTCGGAGCCGACGGAGCCTTCTCGCGAGTGCGTCCGCTGCTCTCTGACACGAATGCCGAATACGCAGGACTTACCATGTTAGAGCTCAACGTTCATAATGCAGCCGAGAAGTATCCCGATTTGGCGGAATTAAACAGGCGCGGTAAAATGTTTGCTCTAAGCGATCACAAAGGCATTCTCGGTCAACTGAACGGTGACGGCCGGATTAAGGTTTATGCAAGCTTTGAGGCTGAACGGGAATGGCTGGAAACCTGCGGCATTCCGTTCGATCAGCCTGCAGAAGCAAAGCGCCGTCTATTAGAGCTGTTCAACGACTGGGACGACTCGCTCAAAAATTATATCCGCTACGCCGAAGACTCTATCCTGCCGAGAAGAATTTACATGCTTCCCGTCCATTTTAAGTGGCAGCGCAATCCTGGAGTCACGCTTATCGGAGACGCTGCCCATGTCATGTCGCCTTTTGCAGGCGAAGGTGTGAATCTGGCGATGCAGGATGCTATGGAGCTAGCGTTTGCACTCATTCAAAACCATGATTTTGCCCAAGCCATTGAGACGTATGAAGAAAAAATGTATCACTATTCTTCTGAAAAGGCACGGGAAACGTATGACAACTTAAAACTGTGCTTCTCCGACGATGCTGCCAGCAAGCTGGCAGATTTAATGAATCAATACCATGAGCCATACACCGGGCATGAAGATGAAGGGTGAAGCATTTACTAATTATTTTGAGCGTGTTATAAATGAAATATGATGAATCCTAAACGAACCATTGTTAGCCGTCGATCCCGCCCAGCCAAGGAGCCGCTGAGCCATGAGCTCATTGTCAGAACAGCCTATTCTCTTCTGAAAGAAGAGGGAATGCAGGGCATGACGATGCGCAAGATTGCCAAAGCACTTGATACGGGGCCTTCTTCGTTGTATGTCTACGTTAAAAATCTTCAAGAATTGAATGCATATGTAATGGATTACGGTCTGAGTGAGCTTGTTTTGCCCCCAGCAGACGAAAGCTCATGGAATATCAGGCTGTTCGGCGCTCTGGATAATTATCTCATGCTGCTGTACGAGCAACCAGGCCTTGCCGAGTTGTCACTCACTACAATACCCATGGGTGTTAACTTCCTGCGGCTTACTGAATACATTCTCGCCGCTCTGCATGAAGCGGGAATCCGTGACAGATCAGCGGCGTGGGGGGTTGACCTGTTCTTATTTTACGTTTCATCCGTGGCGTTTGAACAAACTTCTTGGAAGAAGAATGAAGGCATGCAGATGTCGGTCATAAAGGAATCGTTTTTGTCTGCCGATCCGACTCATTATCCGATGATCGCCAGCCTCAGTGAGGAAATGTTCACTGGAGACAATGCCTCGAAGGAACGGTTCCGCTGGGGACTTGAAGTGATTTTACAAGGAATTGTACAGTCGTACAAATAAAAGGCCATCCGCTGTGGGATGGCCTCTTATTTTGGCATTGCGAGCGGCGCGGGGAAGCTTAGCTTCATTACCAGCTCCGCTGAAAACTTATAAATTCTATCATTATAAAAAACGACCGGCTCCAGTTTAAAGAGCCGGTCGTTTTATTTACATACTTTCAATTAATCGCGCTAAAAATGCGGTACGAAGCGGAAGCTCGCCGATAATAATATGCTCCTTGGGGGAATGGGCATAGTCGCCCCGCACACCAAGGCCGTCCAGCGTCGGAGTGCCTACCGCCGCTGTAAAGTTGCCGTCGCTGACGCCTCCTGTAGCGGTTTCCTCCAAGGTGAAGGTGAACTCAGACGCGGCCAATTCCCGCGCATGGCTGTACAGTGAAGCGATGGCTGCCGTACGCTCCATCGGAGGACGCAGCATGCCGCCGGTTAAGACCAGCTCTGCTCCGGGAAGGCGCGGAGTCAGAGCCGCAAACTCGGCTTCAATCCGCGCCGCTTCCTCCAAAGTGGCGACACGGACGTCGATTTCGGCCTCCGCATGATCCGGCACCACGTTGGTGCCGATCCCACCCTGGATAACGCCGACATTGACGGTCGTCCCGAGCTCGTAATCGGTCAGGCTATGCAGCTGCTGAATTTGATAGGAGAGCTCCTGAATCGCCGATACCCCCTTCTGCGGATTTACCCCCGCATGAGCGGATACCCCTTTCACGGTCAGCTTATAGCGCCCGCTGCCCTTGCGGGCTGTTTTCAGCGCGCCGTTCGGCTCCATCGGGGGCTCCAGCACCAAAGCTGCAGCCGATTGAAGCGCCGCGGCCTCTATAAATTCGCGTGATGTTGGGCTGCCGATTTCTTCGTCGCTGTTAATCAACAGCACGACCCGTTTATCGTCAGGGAACCGCCCCATATCCTTCAACGCCTTCAAGGCGAAGATGGCCAGCAGAAGCCCGCCCTTCATATCATAAACGCCGGGACCGTAGGCGATGCCGTTCTCGGTGCGGAACGGTCGGCGCTCCGCTTCCCCCAGCGGCCATACCGTATCGTAGTGGCCGACCAGAAGGATTTGCTTCGGCCCCGAACCGACTTCGCACAAAAGCCTGTCGCCTGCGACAGGGTGAGGAATGCGCTCGACGCGTCCTCCGGTTAAACGGGTAAACTGAGCCGCATACCATTCAGCCATTAAATCGTTTGATGCCTTGTTTTTGGAAGGCGAGTCCATATTCACGCTTTCCTCCAGAAGACTTAGCATTTCCGGAAGATAAGATTCGATTTGTTGGGTAAGCTCATGTGACATGTTATATTGCATCTCCCTTAGTGGGACTGCGAGTTGGAACCGAACAAACGATCCAAGCCATAAACGCGTTCCAAAATAATGATAAAAATAAGACTGACTAAAATAACAACCGATGAAATCGACGCGACCAACGGATCTAAAATCTCCTGCATATAGCTAAAAATAGCAAGCGGCAGCGTCGTCGTTGTAGGTGAAACTAAAAACAGCGAAACGGTAACGTTATCGAAAGAGGTTAAAAAAGCAAAGATCATTCCTGACATAATCGCCGGCTTTAGCAGCGGCAGCGTAATATCCTTAAATACATGATACGGTTTTGCGCCCATAATATAAGCGGCACGCTCCAGCGTATAATCGAAGGAGCTTAGTCCGGTCAAGACAAGCCGTACCACATAAGGGATGGATATCAGCACGTGCGACAACAGCAGGCCAAGAAATGTTCCGGCAAGACCGATTCGGGTGAAAAACAAAAGTGCCGCTATACCGATGATCAAGGCCGGAACCGTCAGAGGCGACAAAATCATCGCGTTAATGACGCCGCTGCCGCGGAATTTGTACTTGTGCAGCGCCAGCCCTGCCAATGTGCCGATTAAGGTCGAGATAACCGCGGTCAGTGCGGCAAGCTGCAGGCTGAAAATAAACGAATCGACAAATTCGGGACGATCGAATATTTTGGAATACCATTGGAGGGAAAACCCTACAGGCGGAAACGATAAATATTTAACCGATGTCAACGATGTCGGAATAATGATCAGCAGCGGTGAAATGACGAACATCACAACGAAAAAAGTGATGACGCCTAACGGTGAAATTTTTTTGATCATGAGTTAAACACCTCTTTGTAGCGCTTGGTTTCAATCAACCGGGTAAACAGGGCTACCAAGGCGAATGTGGAGGCAAGCAGCAGGAATGAAAGCGCTGCTCCCATAGACCAATCCAATTGGGTCATAATTTTTTCGTAGGCGATGACCGGAAGCACCTTTACTGATGTTCCGCCCATTAATGCCGGCGTAACGAACGAGCTCATGGACAAGCTGAATACAAGCGTGGTGCCGGCAACGAGCCCCGGTAGTGTTAGAGGCAGCGTGACGGAAAAGAACGTGCGTATTTTGCCCGCGCCAAGAATTCCGGACGCTTTATACAGCGAGCCGTCGATCTGATAAAGACTGGTGGCGATAGCCAGCACCATATAGACGATCAGCGAATCGGTCAAGCCGATCACGACGCCGAGCTCGTTGTATAGAAGCTTCAACGGCACATCGATCAATCCAAGACTCATCAGCGTATTGTTAATCCAGCCCTTCTCGCCGAGAATAACGACCCAGCCGAAATTACGAATCACGACGCTGACCAGATGCGGCGAAATAATCAGGAAAGTGACCAGGCCGCGCATTTTGCTGGATGCTTGAGCCATGTACATGGCTACTGGATAACCGAGCACTAGACAGGCCAACACCGTAAGCAGGCTCATTTTGACCGTTCGCCATAAAATTTTTATATAATAGGGATCCTGGACAAACACTAAGTAGTTCGCTAGCGTAAACTGCTCATGCTTATCCTGAAAGCTAAGAACTAAAATGTATAGCATAGGAAGCAAGAATACCCCAAGCACCACGGCAAGTGCAGGAGCAACCAGCAGAACGGCGGTTCGCATCAAACGGCTACGTCCCTCGCTCATTGTCCTTTCCCCTTCCTGGAAAATACAAATACATCCTCAGGCTTCCAAACGAGTGTGACCGGCTGCCCCTCCGTAAAGAGGATCATCTGCTGTCCGGTTTGAATGCGAACGGCTATCGTGTACGGCCCTACCTCAACCTCACACTCCGTGTAGGCTCCAAGGAAAGAGGTCGATTTGACTGTGCCCTTAACCTGATTACTTCCTTCTGCAGCAGGCGTTCCATCGCTTATACTGATTTTCTCGGGCCGGACATAAATGGATACCGCCTCGCCGTCCGCGAAGCTCATGTCCCTGCTGTCCGCCTGTAATGCAAAGCCTGCATCTGTTTTCAGCTGGACAGTTGAGCCACCCGTTCGCTCGACTGTGCCCTGCATCCGGTTCGATTTCCCGATAAACGTATGCACGAATTCAGACGCCGGCCGGTTATAAATATCCCAAGGTGTGCCGATCTGCTCCACCTTGCCATGATCGAGCACGACAATCCGGCTGGATAAATAGAGTGCTTCTTCCTGATCATGCGTAACGAAGATCGTCGTAACTCCAATTTCCTGCTGAAGCCGCTTCAACTCATCCCGCAATTCCTCGCGAAGCTTCGCGTCCAAATTGCTGAGCGGCTCATCCAGCAGCAGAAGCGACGGCTCCGTAACGAGCGCGCGCGCTATCGCGATCCGTTGTCTTTGTCCGCCGGACAGCTGCTTAGGATAACGGTCCGCTACATGCGGCAGCTTCACAAGCTCAAGAACTGCATTCACTCTTTTCGTCATTTCCGGTTTTGGCGTCTTGCGGAGCTTCAGTCCGTAGGCGACATTTTCAAAAACCGTCATATGCGGAAACAACGAGTAGGTTTGAAACACCATTCCCAGCTGGCGTTTATTGGAAGACACGCCGTTCATCCGCTTGCCTTTAATCAGCAAATCCCCTTGATCAGGCTCCAAAAAACCGGCTATCATATTCAGCGTCGTTGTCTTGCCGCACCCTGACGGGCCGAGAAAGGAGATGCACTCTCCCTGCTCGATTTGCAAATTAAAATTGTCTACAACTACATTAGGACCAAACTTCTTCTGGATGCCGATTAGTTCAACGTCAATGTTTTTGGTCATGGGCTCTTCCCCTATTTTCCGACTTTTGGAGCTATTTCTTTATTGAAACGATCCAGCCATTCCGGATTTTTGCTGCCGACGACTTCCAGGTCGAATTTCACAACTTTGCTGCGGTCAAAGTTCAGCTTTTTGGCAATATCTTCAGGAAGCTTTACAGGAACGGCCGGGTTGTAATACAGCTTCGTACCGTACATAGCCTGTACTTCATCCGTTAGCAGAAAATCGATAAACAGCTTCGATGCATTAGGATTTTTTGCTCCTTTAACAATCGTTGCCACGTTCGGAACCAGGTTTGCCCCTTCCTTCGGAATCACGAACTCAAGATCCAAGCCTGCATCCTTCTGCACCAAGCTTCTCGCCATCGTCCATGTCGTGTAGGCTGCTGTTTTGTTCTGCATGTTTTGCTGCAGCTGCGCCGCGCTTTTGGCAAAGGTCGGCATGTAGCCAGCAATCGTACTCAGCTTTGCAAATCCGGGATCCATGTTCTTTTCAGAGCCGCCATTGGCATAAGCAAGCATAATATATGCGGAACGTCCGAAGTTGCTGGACATTTCGGCTAACGTAATGTTGCCCTTCATTTCAGGCTTGGCCAGATCGTTCCACGATTGCGGGACAGGCAAGCCTTTAGCTTTTACCATTTCTGCATTATAGGAAATACCCATTGGGGTAAAGTTAACTGCAACACCGCTATTGTCTTTAACCTTAAGCTCCTCACTGACCTTCTTCATATTCGGAATATCTTTATCGGCCAGCTGTTCCCATAAGCCTTCTACCCGGCCCGCTTCCTGCTCACCGCCCTCAACGATCGTGACATCGATCTGCGGCGATGCTTTCTGCGCCTTAACTTTCGCAATAATTTCTGTCGAAACACCCGAAACGTATGTCAGCTTAACGTCAGGATATTTCGCGTTAAACTTCTTGAATATCTCATCCTTCATCAATTGCTCTACCGTAGCTCCGTTACCCGCAACGACCAGCTGCTTCTCCGGCGTAAGACTTGCCGCCGCTTCTTTGCTTGCTCCCGCTCCTTTATCCGCCGCCGGCGCCGGTTGCGCGGCATTGCCCCCGCACCCCGCCAACAATGAACCGCATAACGCTGCAACCGATAAAACCGCTCCCCATTTTTTCATAACAAACATCCTCTCGGCGTAGTTTAGTGTTCTCTATACGTGAACACTGTTTTCTATACGTGAATATAATGCAATTTTAGCATGGCATTAAAACAAAATGCAACAACATTTTTATCTCATGTCAGAAATCCTTCCACATCTTATTCCAGCTAGGAAAAGCGATTTTTTTGTGATAAACTAACATCTAAAAAACTGTCAATGTCCGCGCATTGCCCATGAAGGAGCAGATTTATATTATGGACAATCATCTTTCCTCCGTCAAAAACAGCTGTACGCTGTTAAAAATGTTCCTCGATTCCCCTAAGGAAATGGGCGTCAGTGAGCTGAGCAGGCAGCTCCAGCTTTCCAAAGGCGCTGTACATAAGCTGCTCGCCACCTTGGAAAGCGAAGGGTTCATTAAACAAAACCCGACAAATAAACAGTATTCCCTCGGCTATACTTTGCTAGAACTCGGAAACAAAGTTTTGAAGGATCATAATTTGGTCGAGTTTTCCAAGCAGTATCTCCAGAGGCTCTCCGATACGACGCAAGAGCTTACATGTCTTTGCGTCAGGGATGATTACGAGGCCATCTATGTCGACCGGATCGACTCCAAGCACCCGATTCGATTTAATGTCGACATTTATCGGCGGTTCCCCCTCTATGCGACTTCTGCGGCAAGGGCCATTCTCGCCTTTCAGGAACCGCTCTTTATTGAGAGCATCCTGAGCTCTGGCATCCGAACATACACGGCCTATTCTATGAAAGAGCCTGCGGAAGTGAAGAAACGTCTTGATATCATTCACGCTAATGGTTACGAGGTCAGCGAAAACATGCGCAACGTCGGCGTAATGGGAATCGCTGCTCCGATCTTCGATACGAACGGTGCGGTAAACGCCTCGATCAGCATGATCGGCCCGGCAAACCGGGTGAAGCCGTCCCTCGAGACGATGATCGAGCATGTAACGACAACGGCGAGGGAAATATCCGCTCAGCTTGGGTATAGGGGATAAGCATTCGGAAGAACCGTAACAAATGAAAACCGCTTTTCGATATTCTGCATGTTTGGCCGTATAGATAAATGCAAAAAACACCCTTCGAATATCAGGAACGCATACTCAGCGTCCTATGATTATTCTTAGGGTGTTTTCATTCTTTTTTCTAAATAGCTCTAACGATATCCACTAAGCTTTGTGACATGCCGCTTATTTCTTCCATCGATGCATTCAATTGCTCTGTCACCGCTGCCTGCGATTGTGTCATCGTTGTCATATTGCTAATGTACTCTTGAATTTGGCCAATAAGAACGTTCATCTCACCCAAGCTACTTTCAATATTCTCTGTTGCTTCTGCGCTATTGACGGCTAGCTTTCTAACCTCGTCGGCAACGACGCCAAAGCCGCGTCCCGACTCTCCGGCACGGGCTGCCTCAATCGCGGCGTTTAACCCTAACAAATTGGTTTGCGCTGCAATTTCGCGTATAAATATCGAAATATTTTTAGTTTTCTCCGTACCGGATTTGGCTTGATTAGCCGCTTGCATGGATTGTTCCTGCACTGTGGCCATTTCTTGAGCTTGAATCGTTACCGATTCTATGGCTTTTACCATTTCATTAATGGAATCGGAAAGCTGTTTCATGCTCTGATTCATGTCATGAATAGCCCGTTCCTTATTTTTTTCCAGCGTAATATCGCGTATGGTTCCGGCGAATCGAAGGGGAACTCCACTGCTGTTGCGAAGCGTTCTGCCTGCCGCTTGAAACCAGCGATATTCGCCGGTTTTCAAACATAATCGATACTGTGTCTCAAAGGGCGTCTTTCCTGAATAATCATTTAAACTCTCGGCAAACAACTGGAGCACACGATCCGAGTCCTCCGGGTGCAGCCTGCTGCGGAAGCTCTCAAATTCATCAGGGAAATCATGCTCGTCTTTAAAGCCCAATGCTTTTCTGAATTGAGAGGACATCCACATTTCATTATTGTTAACATCACCGTCAATAATCGTGATGTCCCAAGGCGCTTCTACCAAAGCCTGATGAATCAAATCGTACTTTGTCATGATCGAGTTTATTTCTTGTTTTTTCATTTTTTCCTCATGGTTATCAAAAAGTGCGCCTACTACCCGAAGGGGAACGCCATTATTATCCCTAAGAGTCGTCCCCGTAGCGCGGACCCAGCGGGTTTCGCCGTTTTTCATAAGTACGCGGTATTCGATATCATAGGGGGTATTACCGGAATGGTCAATTAGATGATCGGAAAAAGCATTCATCACCCACTCCTGATCCTCCGGATGTATTCTCGATGCCCAGCTGTTCAAAACGTTGGGAAAATCGTTCTCGTCGTTGAAGCCAAGCAAACCTCGAAATTCGTCAGACCAGATGAACTCGTTATCGGGATTGATAGGATCTCCAGCAATCACCTTCATATCCCATAAACCTACCTGGATAGCCTTCGTAACTAACTCCAAACGAACTTCCGTGTCCTGTGCCGATTCCCTTAGCTTATTTAAAGCGAAGTTTACATTTCCGGCGATTTCCTTCGCTATCGGAGAATCCAGAGACGATAGTTGGAGATTAGCAGAAAGAGCATTACTCTCCATATTCTTAAATAAAATTCGGCTTTCTTCCGCTAATTCTTGATCAGGACTAGTCGTTTTGAAGAAATTCATTCCCTCTTGCCCCCCTCATTGATGTTTTTATGCAAAGAAAAACACCCAAGCAGCAGGTGCTTTTCTTTCCCATTGCCTTCTTCGATCGCTCGGCGGTTGTAGCCTTTTGGCTAATATCCGTAGCTTCGAATCGTGACCCCCATAAGTTCCCATTGTAAAAATTTGTCGAAATTTGCGATAATATGTACTTTTTCAGAATAACAAAAACGGAGCCACTTTACTATCATAATTTGTAATAGTATGCTGCCCTTCTGCACGGTAGCTGTTGATGGCGATCGCATAGTCGGCCAGGTTCTCGTCTGACAGTCGCACCGAGAGCTGCACGACACCGGATGCGTCGAGCATGACCTCGTTGAGATACACGACGTCGTCGATCAACGGATTGTCGGCGTTGGCAGGGGTGAACCCACAACGGCCTCGACTCTCGGCGAGGCGGGCGCCGGCTGCGCGAGCACCCGCAGCACGGGACGTGCGGCCGCGGCATTCCACTGCCAGACCGGTATCTGCAACTCCCGGTTAAATTATTTCAACTATTGTTCTACGTAACGTATGACGGGCGATTCGCGATTGACTATTTCAGTCAAATACAATACAATGAAATTGACCGAAATAGTCAATTTCGACAAGTAAACAGTTGCAAGAAAGGAATTTTTTATGTTTGAAAAATTTAATAGTCTAAAGCCGGAGAAGCAGGAGCGCATCATCAACGCCGCTATTACAGAGTTTGCAAACAAGGGCTATAGTAACGCTGCTACGGATGAGATTGTAAAGCAGGCAAATATTTCCAAGGGGGCATTGTTCCACTACTTTACAAATAAAAAGGAACTGTTCTTATTTTTGTATGATTACACATTGAATACGATCATGAATAATTTTTTTGGGGAAATATGCTTCGACGAAAAAGACATTTTGGTTAGAATACGTCAGGCGGTATATTTGGAATGTATGCTTGTTAGCCGATATCCGATGATGTTCGATTTTGTTAAGACCGTATATTTTGAAAACTCCGATATGGTGAAGGAGGAGATGCAGAAGAGGAACGCTAAAATCCTTACCGACAGCTACAATAAATTATTGAGTGATTTTGACAAGTCTAAATTCAAAGAAGAAATTAACATCAATCAGGCGGTTCAAGTAATCATGTGGACGGTAGAAGGGATTTTGGCAAAAGAGAAAGAAAAACTCAAACTTCGATCGTCTAGCGAAATAAACCTTGAAGAAATCATGCTGCAAGTGGATGATTTTTTAGAACTGCTTAGGAATAGTTTTTATCGCTAGTATTCTATTGCGGAAGGTGAATAGGATGGAAATAACGACGTTCATAGAGTTGTTTTGGGGTTGGATGACGGTAATTATTTCTACCGTTTTGTTTGTCCGCCCTTCGGTATTGCGTGAATTAAAACGGTTAGTGGTCGAGGACAGAGGATTCGGAATCATGTATGGCTTTTTGTCTATTTTTTTAGGCTTAGGCACTGTAATTATTCATAACATTTGGGCATTAAATTGGCAGGGTTTTATTACACTGATTGCGTGGCTTGCCCTGTTGAAAGGGGTTTATGTCATTGCTTATCCTGAGCCTTCCAAGAAGACCAATTTTGAAGTGCGTATCTTAACTACAAGGCTCGCCCTCGCAATCGTTGGCGGTCTAGCACTATGGATGGTTTTGGTAATCTAACGCGAGACATCCTAAGCCGCGGCTAAACTTGCTCCAACCGTTGAAGAGCGGTGGCAGAAAAATCAGGTTTCATATTGTACTTGAAGGGGCTGTTCCAAATGCTATGGCTTTGGGGACAGCCTCGTTTCTTTGTATGTATTATGCATGTTGCCTCTACTCTTCAACCCGTTTTTCTAGTGGAATGTTCCTGTTATATTATCCTCACGATCCATTAATAATTTTGTTAGAATTACAACCTGCCCGCTGTGATAACTATAATGCTCACAAACTTGAATAAGCATGGTTTCTAGATCCCTCGAATAGTTGGAGTTTGTTTCGAAAGCAGGACGTACCATCATTTTATTCCAATCATCGATTGAAAAATGTACGGTGATGCTTGTTTTCAGATCCCTTTCCGTCATAGCTTCAAGTATGCTTGAAGACTGGCGTCTCACGTCCTTGAGCAGCTCCGCCAATTCTTTTCCGGGTATACCACGGTTCATGGAAAACTCCTCTGACCTCGTTCGATTAAAAGGTGCCTTCCCTATACCGCTTACAAAATGCTGATATTCGTTTCCCGCCAAATGCATGCATAGATTACCAATGCTATTCATGTTCGGTTTAAATCTGTGCCATACTTGTTCATCTGACAAAAGGTGTAAACATGCTTCTATTCGTTTCAGCTGCTTGTTCATTTCATTTAGAACGATATCATTTAATTTCATCGTATTGGCTCCTTCTGCAATGTATAAATATTCATATACAGGTATAATTATACACATCTTTCCACTTCAATCAACTCATATCTTGCAAATGATTACCAAAATGGTTTTAAGCTATCCCGCTAGATGAATCCCTCCCGCCAGTCTACTACTCTATTTTCACTGGACACCAGCATCTCCTGCACGATCTCGACGATGCGCCGCAGTCCTTCTTCGATCCTGGTTTCATGAGTCCGGATGATGCTCAGCCTGATGGCATTCTCCTTAGGAAACCCCCGTAGATAACACAGATCCGTAGGCATCACAAAAATATGGCGGGCTCTTAGAGACGCCGCCAGCTCTCTGGCAGGGAGCTCCGGGGGAAGCAGGAGGCGTGCGAATATACCGCCCTCTGGTATGCTTGCACGTATGCCCGAAGAAGCTGAAAGCTGCCGCTCACAAGCAACCCGGAGGGTGCTCATCCGAACCCGGTATCTTTCCCGCATTTGCTCCAAATGCCGATCGAACATCCCGCAGCCCATATACATCTCCAGAGCGCCTTGCGACAAGGCGGCCGTGCTTGAGTCGGAGGCGGCTTTAAACAGCCGGAACGTCTCCAGCAGCGATGGAGGCAGTACGGCAACAGCCAGCCGCAGACCCGGCAGCGTTACTTTGGAAAAGCTTTTTAAATATACCGTATGTCCTGAAGCATCCTCGGTATAGATCGGATCGTCCTTCGGATTCAACGATAAATCTCCCAGATAATCGTCCTCCACAATATACACATCGTATTTTTCCGCCAATTCGGCAATCTTCTGCTTCTGTTCGCGCCGATAGCTGCACCCCAGAGGGTTATGATACCGAGGCACCGTATAAAAAAATTTGATTGAGTTGCTGCGGAAATGCCGCTCCAGCTCCTCAAGATCAATGCCCTCAACGGTCCTCTTGATGCCGATAGCCGTTACACCTAACAGCTCGATGGACCTCAGCATACCAAAATAAGCCGGCTGCTCCACAAGAATAACGGATTTGCCATTCGGAAAAGGCATCCCTGCCAGCATATGAAGCGCCTGCTGCGAACCGGATACAACACAGATCCTTTCCGGCGGAGCAAACACCTGATTACTTGCCAAATGCTTGGAGAGCGCTTCACGAAGCGATGGAAAGCCCTGCGGATCGGTATACGTAAAAAGCTGATCACGGTACTGCTCGATCGCCCGGTTCAGACAGTGCTGAAAATCCCCATAAGGCATTACCTCCGGGTCCGGCGAGGCTGAAGAGAAATCAATTTGTTCCACAGGGCTCCCCTGCTCCTTCCCACTCTTCCGAACGACAGCATAGTAGCCGCTTTTGGGCACCGAATAAATCCAATGCTCTTGCTCTAAACCGGCATATGCACGGATGACCGTGTTGGCGCTGCACCCGAGCTGTCTGGACATCTCACGGATGGACGGAAGCTTGTCCCCTGGCTTAATCAAGCCTTCCGCAATTTTTCCTTTCACCTGTTCCATAACATGCTGGAATTTGCTGCTTTCCATAAGCCCCTCCTCACCACTGTATGGGTACAGTTGCATATTTTTTGGCTATCGCCTGATATCTGCATCTATTATACTTTATACAGGTGAAGCAAAACCATGACGAGGGGGACTACCGATGGCCATTGAACACGAATTTGCAACCTACCGCATTAGCGATGACAAAACATTGCTGGAATTGGACACCATTTATTCCTTACTGCACAGTACTTACTGGGCAGGGCACCGAAGCCAGGACCAGATCAGCCGCAGTATCGAAGCGTCCGTCTCTGTGGGTGTCTATGACGGGCACGGACAAATCGGATTTCTTCGCGCTGTCACGGACGGAGCGACCTTTACTTGGATATGTGATGTCGTCGTTCACCCGGAGCATCGGGGTAAAGGCATCGGCAAACAAATGATGCACTATATCACCCGGCACCCCTCCGTATGCCATACGAACATGCTTCTCGGAACCAGGGATGCACATGGTTTATATAAACAGTATGGTTTCGTCCGGAAGGAAATGATGATACGGAGAACGGTACTAAAATGAAAAAACTTTTGCCAAATCAAAAAAATTATGACAACATAGTAGAGATTAACCGATGGAATGGAGATTAGAGATTATGTCGAATTTACCGAATTGCCCCAAGTGTCAGTCAGAGTATACCTATGAGGACGGAGCCTTCCTGATTTGCCCCGAATGCGCCCATGAATGGAGCCTCGAATCCGAAACTGAGCAGGACGAGGAGAAGAAAATCGTAAAGGATGCCAATGGTAATGTTCTAAACGACGGTGATTCCATTACCGTTATCAAGGACCTGAAAGTAAAAGGAACTTCATTGGTGGTCAAAATCGGGACGAAGGTGAAAAACATCCGTTTGATTGATGGAGATCATGACATTGATTGTAAAATTGATGGATTCGGTGCCATGAAGCTTAAATCCGAATTTGTCAAAAAGATATAAGATTCCCCCGTCGCTTCTTAGGGTTGATGCGCCCTTATAATAGCATGACAAAAAGCCCTGCTCACCGGTTCCACTTTCTTGGAAACCATGAGCAGGGCTTTGCCGCGTCACGCTTAGCCCAGTAAAACAAACAGTAAGGCAAGCAGTGCAGGCAATCCCTGTACTACCCAGATCGATCGTTTCGCCGTCGCACCGCCATACAAAGCTGCTATTAACACGCAGGCGAGGAAAAACAATGCCAGCTGCCGTCCCATTGCGGGATCGGGATGCAAGAGAGACCATACAAGCCCTGCGGCCAGAAAGCCGTTATACAACCCTTGGTTGGCGGCAAGAGACTTGGTGGCCGCAGCGGACTCCCTGGTCATGCCAAAGGCCTTGAGACCTCTTGGTGTCGTCCATAGAAACATTTCAAGAACAAGAATGTACAGGTGTTCCAATGCAACCAAAGCGACAAGTATCGAAGCGAGCATCGTCCCCCTCCTTTCTGTTTCCTGATATTATAAATAAGGACTAACGATACGCCGGATTCGCTCCAAGCCTTCCCACATGTCTCCCGGCCCATCATAAATAAGAGCGACCGCTCCATTGTAGTCAGCCGTTCTAAGGGTATCGAGGCAGCGGATAAATTCCGCCTCATCCGGATATCCGTTCTCATCGTAATGCGCCTTGGCGTGCACCGTTACGCTGTGAGGCAGTGTGAGCAGAAATTCATCGTATTTGCTCGGTTCCTTGAAGTTGCCAAAGTCCGTAATCATGCCGACACACTCGTCCGAAAGCTCCAGCAGACGGATACAGCTGGCTCCTGTCGACGTCAGTGAGCGGAAATTTTCAGTAATGACACGGACGCCTTTCGGTCCGGCATAATCGGACAGCCCGCCAAGTGTCTCAGCGGAAAGACGGATTGCTTCGTCATCCGTAGGAACGGCTTCCCCGGCTATGATCCGGATTTGCTTGGCGCCTGCCAAAGAGGCCGCGTCAATCCATGAACGGATGAGCTCAAGGTCCGCGGATCTCCTCTTCATATCCTCTGAGGTTAGATTGCCGTAATCCAGAAGCAACGTATCAAACGAAATTCCTGCCTCGGCAAAGGCGGCGCGAAGCGCTTCCAAATAGGCCGGCTCCAGGGATGGGAAATGAAAATGGCACACTTCCAGCGCTTGAAATCCCCGCCTGGCCGCTTCGGCCGGCAGCTCGAGAAGCGTCAGCACCTGCGGCTGAGCCTGCTCCCGAATGATATGTATTTCCTGCTCCGCATCCCATTCCGTCCAACGGAGCGGGCCCAGCAGACGATGCAAACTCCAGGTGCTGACCGATAAATAAGACATGAATCAAACCTCCCGGCGAATCAATTAGGCTTGCCTTAATTTACTATATCATACCTATTCCTGCCATGAAACTAACAATCCGGCAGGTCATCCAACAAGGATCAGCCTTTCACCGTCCATTAAAGGGGGAGCCCATTTATGAGCATTAAGGATAAACTTTGAGCCATCTTTCCAGATGGCATGCGTTTTGTCAAAGTAGACGAAGGATGTGAAGCTTATACTTCTTATCCATTGAAAAAACCTGTTCATCGCTGAACAGGTTGGCAGTTTCACTTTTGGAGAAGGGATTTGGAGTAGCATTCAATCTGTAACTTCCGCGTCGGGTTCGCCTGATTCATCCGCTGCATCTTCTTCTGCCGCTTCCTCACCGTCTCCAGCTTCCTCTTCCGACTCTTCCACTACATCTTCCTCTGCTTCTTCCCCGGCTTCTTCCTCTGCTTCCGCTTCGTCTGCATCCTCAGCGTCTACCTCCTCAGACTCGACGACCTCTTCCTCTGCTTCCTCATCTGCCGCAACGATGTGGATTGGAACACCTGCTTCTTCAGCCAACCGTTCTTCCCTTTGCTCTACTTCTCCCATTGCAATCCCTCCAATTAGCACTTAGTTTCCCTAAGTGTAATTCTATTCTATGAGGCAGGCCTGTCCTTTAGAAGGCTCCTCTATTATTTTTTTAGGGGAGGAAGCCATGAATTCCGTGCTGTATACTCTGCTTTGAAAGCGATGCCATCGTTGTTCCAACAGCATTAATTTCATCTGGGCAAAACCATTGGAACACGGCGTTTCTATTTCCCGGCTGAGCCCCCAAAAAATAAGGTAGATTCTATCATCATCGTTGCGTTCAGGCTTAGGGAAGGTGCGCCCTCCCTGTACATGCAGCTTTCCGATGAGGTCAGCCGTGTCTTCAGTTCACAGCCGAATGGTCGAAAAGAGTCTCTTTTTATGTTAAAATGCATAGAAATGTAAGTTTCCTAACGGCACAGAAACCATTCAGACAAGGAGGCGTCCACATTGCCCGACGTATTCGGACCGAAATATCGTATCGGGGATAACGCTTTCACAATTCAATATATGCAGCGCAAGGGCTTTTCCAAGATGCCCGGAACACATAATCACCCGTTTTATGAGCTGTATTATTTGCTTCAGGGGGAGCGCACCTACTTTATCAACGGTACTGTAGTCACGGCCAGACGAGGCGACATGGTTATTGTTCACCCCTATGACGTCCACAAGACGGCAAGCAGCCAGGTGCCCGAATTTGAGCGGGTGCTCATTAACTTCACGGAACAGTTTGTACACAGCGAACCGGGCACCGAAACAATGAACCTCGAAGCAGGGGTCCCCCTGCTGCCTTTCCCGAACCGTTCCCGACTGCTTCGCTTCTCCCTGAAGGATCAAGCCGCTGTGGAGCAGCTGCTTCGGGAGATGCTATCGGAATGCGCAGAACAGCAGCCCGGCTTCGAAATGTACGTAAAAGCGCTGCTCCACCAGCTGCTCGTCCGCATGCACCGGCAGAGCCGTGCCCTCGAGCTGGAGCCACCGCACCCGCTTCATCCGATGCACGCCAAAATATCCGAAATTGCCACTTACCTGAACGGGCATTTTCAAGAAGAGATTAGTTTGGAACGGGTGGCCAAGCAATTTTACATCAGCGTTTCGTATTTGAGCCGCATGTTCAAGAAGGTGACCGGCTTCCATTTCCGTGAATATGTCCAAGTGATCCGCGTGAACGAAGCGCAGCGGCTGCTCAGGGAAACACAGGAAAAGGTACTGACCATTGCCGAGCGCAGCGGCTTCGAGCATGTCGCCCACTTCAACACCACATTCAAAAAGCTGACGGGCGTTTCCCCGCTGCGCTACCGGAAGCAGCAGCAGGCTGGCACGGGAAAAGCAGTATCGCGCAGCAGGACCTAGCCCTTTTTGCTAGACTATAGCTCCATGTACTCAAACCAGTCAAAATCGGCCGCATTCGCGCTTACCCGCCCATTGCTGCTTGCGTACATCCCCAGATAAGCCCCGATAAAGCCTCCGGCCACATCCGTACTGAGCAGTGTGCCGTCAGCCTCCTCGAACAGAGCTGTCCAGCCTTCCGGCTCCGTACCGTAATAGAAGCTGTAGGCTTGTCCAATGGCCTCTACCTTCAAATACAGCTTCGCTTCGTTCAATTCATGCTCTGCAAGGGTAAGCTCCAAGCCTTCCTTGCGCTGCACAAGCCGGATCACCATACACTCTCCGCTTAAGCCTGCCTCCATCCGGAAGTGGAAGTCATTGTTTTGCAGCAGGACAAGACCTGCCGTCTCCGAAGAATGCTGCGGAGTAAACTCCATAACGGTGCTTGCCCGGAAATTCATATGCTGCTGACGCCGCCCCACAAAGCTCGGATTCACCAACTCCGTGATCGACTCCGCTTTCAGCTTCAAACGCAAATGGCCGGGACGCTCGGTTAAAGACCAGAAATCGCCGCGAGGGGTGCGAATGAAATTCCACCGCCAATCAAGGGCGGAGGCGTCAAAATGATCGCAAGCAGGAAGCGCAGGCCATCTCTTCTCAGGCAAGTTCGGTCTGGGCATTTCGAGCTCAAGTATCCCTTTGCCCGGATTGACTACCGGCCATCCGTCCTCCCATTCGAAAGGAACCAGAAACGTTTCTCTGCCCAGGTTACGGTAGTACCCGCCGTAGGGCCTTGAGGCCAGACACACCATCCACCATTCCCCGTTTTGCGTCTCCACGATGTCCGCATGGCCGGCGTTTGCAATCGGGTGCTTTTTCCCTAAATGCCGGTGTGTCAAAATCGGATTGCCTTTGCAGCCCTCATAAGGTCCGAAGAGACTCTCGCTGCGGGCAATCGTCACTGCATGCGTATGGCCGGTTCCTCCTTCAGCGATGAGCAGGTAGTAAGTACCGTTGATTTTGTAAATATGCGGTCCTTCCTGCGCATGAACCATTTTCAGAGCGCCGTCCCAAAGGCTGTAGCTGGGCCCGAGCAAGGTCCCGGTTTCCAGATCGATCTGCTGCACCCAGATTTCCCTGTGCTTCGGATACGATTCTCCCGCAGGGGGAATGCGGTGTCCTACATAATACGACGTACCGTCATCGTCGAAGAACAGCGAAGGGTCGATGCCAGGCGCATCCGGTACCCAGTACGGGTCTGACCAGGGACCGGCCGGATCGGTGGCTTTTACATAAAAGTTGCGCCGGGCTCCTGTCGCACTGACGACAAAGGTCGTAATCATGTAGAAAGTACCCTCATGATAACGGATCGTTGCGGCATAGATCCCCTTGGAGCAAGGAGTTCCATCCAGATCAAGCTGGGACGGACGGTCCAGCACATGCCCGAGCTGGCGCCAATTCACCAAATCCTTGCTGTGAAATATCGGTACGCCCGGGAAATATTCGAAGGTCGAGGTCACCATATAATAATCTTCGCCAACCCGGCAAATCGACGGGTCAGGGTAGCAGCCGGACAGAATGGGATTGCGGAATGTTGTACTCATGGAATGAGATGTCCTCCTTCAATAGGTTGCAGACTTTCGGCCTGCATCTCCTTCATTGTAGTACAAGGGGGAACTCATTTCTTTGTGCTTAAATGTCGGAATGGTTCCAAAACTTACGGATACTTGTCCATTGCTAAACAGGAAATGGAAGCTCTCTCGATCCGGGAAGTGTCCGCTACACGGATTCACTGTTCAATCAAGCTCGGACAAGAGCCGTTCATATTGATTGGCCAGCCTTTTGGATGGACCGATGCCCAACTCGTGACGGAGTAATTTGACGTAACGCATATACTGCTCAGCTACCGCTGTCCTGTTCTTCTGCGCAGTGAGAGCAGCCAGAAGCATGCTCACCGTTTCTTCGTCCAGCCCGTCACGATTCAGCAGCTTAAGAAGGAGTCTGACCGCCAACTCGTTCTCGTTGTTTTTTAATAAAGCTTCAGCTAATTTCTTGACGAATGCCGTGTACATGGCGGATAACCGCTCGATATCGCTTAAAGCCCAGAAAAACGCCTTGTCACCGAATAAATCTCCGACATAAAGCTCCTCCGCTTCCTTAGCCTCATTCAGATTCGAGCGGTCAATCACCCCAAATCGTTTCATCTTCTCCTCTAGCTCTACAAAATCAATGTATGCTCCCGTAATATCCATCCCGTAGCTGCCATGATCCGATTCGATCTTTAATTCGATTCCATACGATTCAAGTGATTTTCTCATTTGATAAACGGTCGTATGCAAGTAATTCTCCGCATTTTTGGCAGCCATTCCTGCAAAAATATCATCCGTAATTCTTGCTTTCGCTACCATCCTACCGCGATTCAACAGCAAATACGCGAAAAGCTCTGCGCTTTTTTGAGACCTCCATTTCACATGAAGCCGCTGCCCATTGCGAACCTCCAATCCCCCCATGCAGAAGATGGAAACCGTGTCCCGATTTCTCCCCGTTTCAGCAAGCACGGCAAACTGATGAATGGCCATTGCCCTGTTCACCGTTCTTTCCAGCCTTTCCAGAGTTACCGGCTTGACAATGTAATCGATGGCATAGATATCAAAAGCCTCCATCGCATATTCTTTATGGGACGTTACGAAAGCGATTTGAAGATTCCGGCCCGTCTCCGCCATTCGCTTCGCGAAAAGGAGGCCGCTTTCATTGGGCATGCTAATATCTACAAAGGCCATATCTACAACGTGATCATTCATAAACGACGCGGCCGCTTCGGTATCCCGAAACAAGCCGACGATTTCAACAGAGGAGATTTTAGAAAGCATTTTTTTCATAATCAAGTGCATCGCTTTTTCATCATCAATGATAATAATTCTCATGCCAGCTTAGGCTCCCCCTATTTGTTTAGGATCCATATCCGTATCCATTCGGGTAAACGGTAATGAAAAATAAAAAATGCTCCCTTCTCCCGGAACACTTTCAAACCACAGGGTACCGCCATGAATATGCAAAAACTCTCTGGCCAGGATCAGACCTAATCCCGCCCCCTTTTCTCCCTCGGTGCCTGTCCTCGAAACGGGCTGCACATCCTGAAGAAGGGACTTCGTTAACTCAGGCGCGATACCCATACCCGTATCTTTGACAGAGACAATGACCGAATCTCCTTCTGTAGCCGCTCCGATATAAATGTACCCGCCATTGCCGGTAAACTTGATTGCATTGGAGAGTAAATTTCTCAGGATCAGATCCAGCATGTCCCTGTCGGCCGTGATCTGCATATGTTCCTCTATTTCAATTCGAATTCGAATTGCTTTCAGGTCGATTCGTTTTTCAAACGTTTGGACGACATCCTCCACAACCGAGGTTAAGACCCACACCCGTGGACTGAACATCATTTTCCCCTTTTGACTCCGAAACCAATCCAGAAGATTTTCCGCTAAATGAAAGGTTTTCCGCACTTGATCCTTTACCTCTTGAACAATCTCAATATTTTCACTTCCCAAATCATAAAGCTCTTCCTCCATCAATTCCGTTAAATTCATCAGCATAGCCAACGGGTCTCGAATATCATGAGCCACCACGGTGAACAGATTATCCTTAAAGGCATGAAACTCCGCTAGCTGCTTCGCGTTAGCTAACAGCTTCTCTTGGGACTCGATCAGCTGCGTTATATCCTTAAACATGAGCAGCTTCCCCAACGGCGTACGGCGGCTGTCCAATATGGTCGATATGGTGAAATTGTAGTGGCGCAGCGCCTCCTTACTTTGGATCGAAACATGGCAGTCGCTGCTTTCCATATCCCTGATTCGGGTTAAGATTTGCGGGTAATTCAAGAGTACATATTGAATCGGGGCGGAGGGATCGTTTACAGCCTTCAACTCTTCGAACATGTTTTTGGCAGCCTGGTTGGAGTCGATAATATGATTTTCATAATCCAGAACAATGACACCGTCCACTATGGTTTCAAATACTTTTTCCATCGCAACGGGCGCTAGCCTCATAAGGTTAAACCGGTAAATCCCCCAAATATAAATGACACCGGTAATCGTAAATCCGATCGGCGTTAAATCCAGATTCATGCTAAAATTACCAACGAGATAAACAATATTGAAGCACCAAGACGCTCCGGCTCCCAGCATCATGACGATAATCTGCTTCCGGATGGCCGGTACGGCTTTTAAATACATTCTCACATATAAAACCATCCCGATCGCCGCCCCAAGATAGCTATAGGCAATGTGAACCCAATACCAGGGGCCTTTTACCGTAATGGTTTGTAAAACAGCATCCTGGTCAATTTGAATACTCCGGTAAAACCAATGGTGCATATCGTTTGTATAGTGAAGGATGAGAGTAAGCGCGGGTATGATGAAAAGACTGACATACACCCACCTCTTCAATACCCTTTCATTTCCCGTAAATTGTATGACCAGGATCAGCCACAGCGTAGAGATGAAGGGAATGCCTATATATTCAAGCTTTAACCAGAATTTAAGACTATCCAGGTCCGTGCTTATCATCTCGAAGGCATATCCGAACGTATAGAAGGAAGCGGCCAGCATCAAAAGGATACAGCTTTTCGCTACGGAAAGCTGCCGTTTTTTGAAGGCGATAAAAGAGATAAACAGCATAAGGAAAGTGGCAGCTAGCAATATAACAAATAAATAATGATCAGAAATCACAACTCCCACTCCTGATTCAGCCCCTCGAGGTTTCAATAATATTGGCTTTGATTCGACACCATTCTACCTTTCACAAGGATAGAACAGTTTGAAGCAATAAACAATAAGTCAATTGAAAAAAGTAAGCAAAATGCTGCATACTGGCCGATCCGCTCGCTTTCTAAAAACGCCAAAAGCCATGTCGCTTGAATGCGACATGGCTTCTGAACCGGCTGTAGCTTATTGCTGATTCTTATGCCGGTTCGGACCGGCATGGCAGTACAAGGTAACAAGAGGAGCCTCCGCACTCGAAATCAGGTGATGATCCTCGCCGGGTTCAATCACAATTAAATCCCCGGCGTTGATCGGCGTGAATTCGCCGTTCAGCTCAAGCGTACCCTGCCCCTGCACGATGAGAAACAGCTCCTCATCCTGATGCACATGATAGTCCCGGCCCTCCGGCCCGTCGTTCGTATGGCTGCGCTCCCCCGGCCTGCTAAAGGCAAGCCCTCCGCTGTAAATATAGGCGCCAGGCAGCACGTCCTGCAAAATATGCTGCCCTCCCTTCATTTCGGCCAAATCCCGGATATGCAGCTTCTTCATCCTCATCCCTCCACACAGTAAAAGAGCCATGATCTCTACTATACTGCGGGATTCGCATCCTGACCAGATTGGGAACTCAGCATTATTTGCACAATATTCACTTTTATCGGGTTATTTATACTTTTAAATGGAACAGCTGACTGCGGAAATCGCCGCGCTCGAAAGGCAAATTCAAGCCGATATGCATCAGCTCGTCACCGCCAAACCGCTGCTCCCCTGCGTCGGGGCTCGGATTGGATATCTGTTGGCTGATCGAATAATCCAGCTCCGGATCCAGCCCTTTCAGCTTTAGCCTGCGCAGCGGCGCATTAGGCAAGGAAAGCACTTGGAAGTGTGCAACGAGCGCCTCCGTACGATCCTCGGATACGAACATCCAAGCGGTTTCGTTTCCTTCGAACGGACTCAGCAGCCGGTAAAATTCACCGAATTGAATGAGCGGACGCACGATTTTATAATCGGCAATTTGCCGCTTAACGATCTTCTTCTCTTCTTCCGTGAATACGGTTAAATCCAGCTCGTACCCGAAATTGCCTGACATCGCCACATGCCCCCGCATGTCCATCGACGTGATACGGTCCACCTGATGATTCGGTACGGCAGATACATGGGAGCCCATCGAGCTGATCGGGTATACCAGACTGGTGCCGTACTGTATTTTCAGCCGTTCCACCGCATCGGTATTGTCGCTCGTCCATGTTTGAGGCATATAGTAGAGCATCCCCGGATCGAAGCGTCCGCCGCCGCCGGAGCAGCTCTCGAACAAAACCTGCGGGAACGACGAAGTTATGCGCTCCAGCACCTCGTACAAGCCCAGCATGTAGCGGTGCGCCGTTTCCTTCTGTCGCTCTGGCGGCAGCAGCGCGGAGCCGATCTCCGTCATATTCCGGTTCATATCCCACTTCACATACCGGATCGGACAGCTTCCGAGAATATCGCTCAATACCTTTACAATGTATTCGCGAACATCAGCACGGGAATAATCCAGAATCAACTGATGGCGGGCCTGCGTACGGCGGCGTTCCGGCACATGCAGGCACCAATCGGGATGGGCGCGGTACAAGTCGCTGTCCGGGGACACCATCTCCGGCTCGAACCAGAGCCCGAACGACAACTCCAGCCTGTTGACCCGCGACACAAGATCCTCCAGCCCGTTGGGCAGCTTGCTCTTGTCGACGAACCAATCGCCCAGCGAGCTTTTGTCGTTATCTCTTTTGCCGAACCAGCCGTCATCCAGCACCAGCAGCTCGATGCCAAGCTCCTGACCTGCAGCGGCAAGCTGCTCGATTTTGTCCGCGTTAAAGTTAAAATAGGTCGCTTCCCAGTTGTTGACCAGCACCGGCCTTGTTTGATCGCGGTATTCCCCGCGGCACAACCGGGTCCGGTACAGCTTGTGGTACGTACGGGACATGCCGCCAAGTCCATGACTGGAATGGACGAGGACCGCCTCCGGCGCCTGGAATGATTGTCCCGGCTCCAGCAGCCAAGAGAAATCAAACGGATTGATTCCCATAACAATCCTTGTCGTACCGTACGGATCCACTTCCGCCTGAGCGAGGAAGTTACCGCTGTATACCAAGCTGAACCCGTACACATCGCCCTGATCCTCATCCGCACCTTTGGAGAGGAGAGCAACGAACGGATTCAGAGAGTGGCTGCTCGAGCCGCGCCGGCTTTCGATCACGGAAGCTCCGGTTGTTAAAGGGCGTTTGTGGATATGACGCTCGCGTGCCCACGATCCGGACAAATGGAGCATATCGAATTCCGCATGCGAGAAATCAATCCCTACGGACAGCGCCCGCAGCAGCTTTTGGGGCTGGCCGCTAACATTTTCATATCGTACGGAGCGCGAGATCGCATCGGAGTCCCGGTAAACCGTATACGTTAAAACCGCTTTTAAACCAAGGGGCTCATCCATCAGCACGATATCCAGGCTCTCGGCCTCGTCATCACGCTCGACATATACGGCAGGCAGTCCCTCCAGACGGGGTTTACCGGCATAAATCCGGTGCGATTCATAAATGAATTCGCTGGCCGTCGTGCCGTTCTGCGCCTGCACCTGAAAGGCCGGTACGCGAAAATCACTTGTCCCGTAGGTCGGCAGCTCCTGCGGGAGCGTGTCCAGAGAAAGCTCAAGATGCTCCAAATCGGTAGAAGGGGAAAAAGAACAACGCTCCTTAAAGGCAAGAATACGGCCCGGATTCGTGCCTCTTACGCGGCTGCCCCAATATAGATGCGCTAAATAGCGTGATTGTACGAGCTGCATCAAATAACTCGAATGCTTCGTTTGTAAATGAAAGGTCTGGGATAGCTCATCAAAAAAAATGCCCATAACTGCCTCCTGTACATAATAAGGTTTGCTTACTATTATAAGGAGTAGTATGGACAACCCATAGGGTGAAAACACACTTTTATATGGAGAAATGTATTATTTTTCGATAGAGTTCTCTGTAAGACGGGGTGCCGAGCCCGTAATTCGTGTGATCGGGAATGCATTTCTTATTGGAATGACGATCAACGCCGCAATCACAGCCTTCACAGCATCCCCAACCAAGTACGGATAACAGCCGACCAGCAGTGCCTTCTGCAGGGTAATATGGGCAGCATGCGCAAGCCAAGGGACACCTGAAACATACAGAAGCAAAGAACCGAACAGCTCTAACGTCACGCAAGTAAGTACAAAAGCTGCTGTCCCGCGTCCTTTGATCCGTTGAACGACGAAACCGATTAGCCATGCGGCGAACGGATAGGCCCAAATAAAGCCGCCTGTCGGTCCGAGCAGCAGTGCCATACCTCCGCTTCCATGAAGCAGCGGAATCCCGATGGCCGTTAATATCACAACGAGAGCAATGCTAAGGAACCCGTACAGCGGCCCAAGAATCGCACCCGCCAGCATGACGATCAGATTTTCTAACGAAATCGGGATGGGGGTAAAGCCAAGATGAATGTTTAAATAGCTGGATGCAACGAATAGCGCTGCAAATAATGCACTGAATACGATACCCCGAATAGACAAACTAGTTTTCATTGCAAGATCTCCTTTTATTTGTTAACCTATTTTTACAACTCAAAGTTGACAATTGCATTGTAGCACAACCGATTCCGTTTGGAAAGAGTGGAATATACATGAAAAACAATCATCCTACGCAAGCCGTCCTGCTCCGAAATGTCCATTACTCCATTCCGGCTGCCGACGGAGTCAAGACCCTCCTTCGACATATCCATCTGTCGGTCTCACGAGGAGAATGGCTCGCCATCGTCGGAACGAACGGAAGCGGCAAGAGCACATTAGCCAAGCTCATCGCCAAGCTTCAACCGGTGTCCTCCGGCGAGATTGTACATAACCGAAGCGTTCGGGATGCAGCACAGGACAGCCCGGCACGGAAGCCTTTTGTTCAAATGGTATTTCAAAATCCCGATACGCAGCTGTTCGGCGAAACCGTCTACGAAGAAGTCTGCTTCGGACTGAATAATTACGGATTTGAGCCGGAGGAGCGCCATCGACTGGCGATGCAATCGTTGGATACTACAGGACTGGCTCCACTCACTGACTATCCCGCCCGCTTCCTATCCGGTGGGCAAAAGCAGCTGCTGCACGCCGCCAGCTGTATGGCCGTTCAGCCGGAGGTGCTTATTTTCGATGAAGCTACGGCGATGCTTGACCCGCTGTCACGTGAGCGGCTGCTCGCCACCATTCATAGGCTGCATGAGGAAGGCACGACCATCGTATGGATTACACAATTATTGGACGAGCTGGACCGAAGTGACCGTATTGTTGCGCTGGATGACGGGCAGATCGCATTCGAGGGCTCCAAGGAGTCGTTCTTTTATTCCTCGATTTCCGGGGACGATGTACAATCCGGAGAGGCGGGATCCTCCCCATGCGAACGTCTGGGGTTTCTGCCTCCTTATACGATTCAAGTCGCGAAGGAGCTGATACGGCGAGGCCTCTCGCTGAACCCTCTCCCCTTCACCATAGAACAGCTAGGAAAGGCCGTAACCATATGATAACGAAGCAACCGCTGAGCAGCGGGCATGAAGGGAAAGAAGCTGCCTTGCAAAGCGCTTCCTCTACAGAAGAGGTGCGTCTGGAGCATGTTTGGGTGCTTCCCCCGGATGGCAGTACCCGAAAAGAGCCTTTATTAAAAGATTTGAATTGCCGTTTTGCAGCAAAAACCATCACACTGATCGCAGGCCCTACCGGCTCCGGTAAAAGCACGCTGCTGCATGCGCTGGCCGGGCTGCTTCCGCTGTATCGCGGATCGGTAACGTACGGCCCTCATTCCTTATGGCAGCCCAAAGGACGGCTGCACGCAGAGGTTCATCGGGCAATCGGGATCGTATTTCAATACCCGGAGCGTCAGCTGTTCGCCGAATCGATCGAGAAGGAATTCCGATATTCCCTCCGGCCTTACCGTCTGACGAAGAAAGCCGAAGCGGAGCGCATCGGGAAGGCGCTGGACCGTATGCAGCTCTCCCAAACATTTCTTGAAGAATCGTTTCTCACCTTGTCCGATGGGCAGAAGCGCAAAGCGGCCCTCGCGACTACGATCGCTGCGGAGCCCCAATGGCTCCTGCTGGATGAGCCGACCGCCGGAATCGATCCGCAAGGGATTGGCCCCCTGCTTCAAATGATCATGGAGCATAAACAAGCCTCCGGGGGCGGGGCCATTGTCATAAGTCATGACCTGGATACCTTCCTGCCCGTTGCGGATAGGATCATTCTTCTCCGTGACGGAGAAATTGCGGCGGATGGAACCAGGGAAGAGCTGCTGGCGCAGCCGGATGCTTGGCTGCAAGCAGGAGTCGGTATGCCGTCTAGTCTTGCATTGGCTCAGGCGCTGGAGCGGAACGGAACGGGGATAAAGAATCCTCACCTAACCAATGGCCGCTTCCAGCCTATGGAGGCTTTTCCCGTGACTCCGCAGGCGATGGCAGAAGCCATCCTGCAGCTTCGAGCGTCAGGGACTTCCCGGCAGACTCGGGTGGATATGACTTATCCTGCTCGGGAGCCGAGTGAGCGTGATGGTATGGCTGATGCCGGCTCCTCTGTCGGGGAGCGTCAGGTTAGGCAAGCGCGTAATGACGGAAATCAGTGGGACGGATCGGAGCTTGATCGGAGGGACAAACGGGCTGCATGGCCCAAGGAGACGAGGACGGAGACAGGGGCAGGGTGGAACGGGGACACACGTAGCGAAGCAAGGGCCTCTCTCCATCCTGAGGGCGCGCCCGAGAACATCGTTGGCAGCCTGCACCCGATTGCCAAATGGTTCGTTTATATTTTGCTGTCCACCGGTATTTTGCTCCAGCATAGCTGGCTTGGAATCGGTATCGCTGCACTTATCACCTTATGCTGTATACTAATTTCCGGGGCCGCCTACCCAAGCTTGATGAAACCGGCCAAGCCCTTTATTTACTTTCTTGTACTGTCTACCGTAGTATCCGGCTGCGGGATCGACTTCGCACCGGACTCGTGGCGGCCGGAACGGTTTTATTTCTCAATCCCGTCTGCGATGGCCACCCTCCAGCTGTTAAGCCGCTTTCTGCTCGTGATGCTGCTGGGCGTACTGCTGGCGGTGACGACCGGCACCCGGAAGATGCAGGCGGGGCTGGAGCAGGCGTTATCTTTTCTGGAGCGGTTCCGTGTACCTGTTGCCGCGTTCACTTTTTCCGCCACACTGCTCGTCCGCTTCCTTCCCATGCTGTTCCAGGAAATGGACCGCACCGCCCTTATCGTCAAGGCGAGGGGCAAAACACAGGGGAGAAAGGGGCGGCTCCGTGTGCAGGATGTCCCTGTATTTCTCATCCCGTTTTTGCTGTCCATGATGAAGCACGCGGAGGATTTGTCGTTGGCTTTGGAAGCCAAAGGATATCAGCTGAAGCGGCTGAACGGGCAAAGCGCTGCCGCATTGCCTTGGACAAAGCGTGAGTGGCTCGGCATTGCCGTGGGGATTGGGCTTTTTACCATGCTGTATATCGCGGAACGCTGAAATCCAGATCCGGCTCCCCCTTACCATACAAAATATCCCGGCTTCCCTTGGAACCCGGACCGGACTTCCACGATGAGCCGGTGCGGCGTCATGGCTGATGGAACGAACGAATGACCGTCCGCGTCCACAAATTCGGAAAGCGGGATGCTGCTTGCCCCTCTAGGAAGAAGCGGCGTGCTGTAGAGATAGCTGTCATTCAAGCGAATCGATACGTCCCTCCACACGTAATCGTTCCCGTTGTCTACAATAAGCTGTTCACCGGGAAATCCAAGCTGAACGATCAGCTGCGATGATGGCGAGGCTGAAAATGATGGATGACCCGGCGCTGCACCGCCAAGCAAGCCCGGTGCACGGGATTCACAGGCGGCCGCAATGGTCACCAAAAGCAGCATTATAGCCGCGCAAAGAAGCAGCCAATACAGCCGCTGCTTCTTTGTGCGGCTTGTCGTCTGCGCGGCTCTTGTTCCCGAACGCATCCTTCCCTCTCCCCTTTCACTTCAATCCATCAGCAGGTGCGTGGTATTCTTAGCCGAGCGGAATATAGACCAAGCAGGCCCCCACCCTATGCCGCGGATGACCCGTTTCCCGCTGCGCGGTAGCCGTTGTATGCTTGCGCCGGCCCGCCTCACTTGCGGGCCGTAAGGCTGGCGTCGAACCACATTTCGGGCGCGGCCGGATGGCTCGTATGCACTTCAACGGCCAATACGTTCCTCCCCCTCACGAACAAGTCCTCATGACCCTTCAGTGAGAAGCTTTCAAACCCTTTATTTTCATGCGGGCTGGCCAAGGACCGGCCGTCGACCCACCCGTCCCGCATCGAATCGCGGGCAATTTCGTTGCCGTTCAAGTAGGCGACGAAGCCGTCCTCGAAAGCTACCTGCAGCACCCAGTCGTTCCATGCCGACGGGTCGTCCTCCAGAACGAACGACCGGCGAAAATAAACTGCCGGCGACGCGTTCTGCACCGGCAGCTGCGTCTGCAGCAGACGGGCGCGCAGCGTATCGCGCGTCCGCCCGAAAGGCGCTGACGCCGCGGACCAGCCCGCGTCGTCGTATGCCGGGCTGCGCCAGTCCTCCGGCGGCAGCTGCACCCGCTCCTGGAGCGGGCGTTCGCCCGCCGGGTCCATCCCCGGCGGGATGACCGCGCGGACCGCGGGGCCTCCCGCGCGGTACCGCCATGCGGCGCCGATCGCAACCGGCGCCTGCTCGGCCCCCGCAGCCGCCTGGCGAAGCGCGGCTGCGTCCACCTCAAGCCGGTCCGCCTCGCGACCGGCAGTGCCCGGGGCTGCGGCCGTCAACCGGCTGCCGCGGCCTTCCACGGTGAGCAGCGGCGGCGGTACAGCCGATCCGCCGCCGCTGCTCACGGTCCATTCCGCCCAGCCGCTGTGGGCGGATAGGCGGTAACCGGCCCCCGGCCGGCCGGTTACCGCGGCTTCGGGCGCGTAGAGCCGTGCGTCGATCAGCACCAGATCGACGCCGCTCGCCGCGAGCCCGGCCCACACCTCGGGCTGCGGCGGCTCCTCGTGCAGCAGCGCGATCCGATGCAGCCGGGGCGCCTTCGCGGCGCTGCGCTTCAGCCAATCAAGCTGCACCGATGGCTCCTGTGCGAGTCGCGCCGCATCCAGAAACCAGAACCGTGCTTCGCCGTAATCGACGAAGTAGGCCGTCCTCCCATATCCCGGAAGCTGCTCCTCCGGGATATGGGGAAACCTCGCCGCCGCATTGGCCTCTGCGGTGGCGGAGTCCTCTCCCGTGACCGTAACGGGACCCCACACGGGAAAAAAAGACCTCGGCGCAGGTTCCCCTGCGCTGCCTGCCAAGCTGGCCGAACCGGCCACCAGCAGCAAATCCGATCTTTGAGCCAGCAGCTCGCCCAGCTGTTGGCCATTCGGAAGCTGACCGTTCGGAGCCCCTTCTCCAACAATGTACCCGATCTTCCATTCATCCGTCTCCGGCTGAGGCTGCTTCTCGGCGATGCCCGTTACAGGAGGCCTGGACCACAGCAAGGTCATCGCCAGGAGCAGAAGCAAGCCTCCGGTCATATAAGCCAATCCGTATGTTTGCCCGTGACTCAGCCGCTTAGTCCGCTTGTCCATAACCGTCCTCCCATCATAAGTTCATAGCCTGCCTGTTTAGGGTCTTCCGATTGAGAAAACAGCTGCCGTCCGTGAAGCAAATCTATGAAAATAGCGGCCAGCAAGATGAGAGCCCTTTTCATAGTTTTCGCACACGCTAGGCCGGCCAACCGAGCATAAAATGGTATACAGGGGGCCAAAGCAGCAGCAATAGCAGGAAAACGGCGGCCAAGAAACCGTAGAGCCAGCGTTTCAGCTGAACTTCCTTGTTGCTAAGCCATCCGTGCAGCAGCGCCCAACTGGCCAGCCAAGCAAGGGCGGCTGCCATTTCCTTGCCTGCATAAGGACCAATACGGAGTCCTCCGGGCAGCCAGGAGGCCCATTTCAGCAGCCTCGGATTCACAGCGTCCGGAGCTGCCGTGCTCCACAGATGCACCGTTGTCAGAACGGCCATACCGAATACAATCGATACCAGGACTGCAGCGATTTCACCCGATTTTCGTTCCTGGGAATCCTTGGCCGGGTTCCTGTGTGTCTGTTTTGAATCAGCCGGACGAGCCGCTATCCGCCGAAGGCGCCAACGGGGACGTCCTGCTTTGCGGTCGCGACATTTACGCGGACCTAAGGGTGAATCCCCCTCCAGGGACGAGAGTGAAAGAGCCTCGGTCGTCTCTATCGTCCCTTCATTAACAATCGGCCGCTCGCGCCTCCTGCGATACGTCTTCTTGTTCCTTGGCCTCATCGTCTCCCTCCTTCCCTATGCGCTTCCCCGGCATCGTTTGCCCTGCTCCATGGCTTATCACCGTTATCGGCCCGCCCGGAACTTGGGCGTTCAGGCCAGCCTCCATTTGGCCAGCATCAGCCCGAAAGCAAAGCCTACGAACAGGCAAAGCCACTGCAGCGTCAGCAGGATGCCGATAACCTGCCGCAGCTCCGTGCGAAGACCGGCTTGGCCGGCAAAACGGCGAAGCAGGACGCTTGCCCCTATGCCGAACGGAATCGCCAGCAGCGCCGTAAATTCTTTGTACTCCATCACAACCCAATGGGCAAATGGCGCGTGCAGCTTGAACCATTCCGACGCCCCGTCAGGCGCTTGGTAACCGATATACAGCCAATTTCCAGCTGCTATTGTGGCGAGCACCAGCACATTCGTCACGAGAAGTCTCCATTCCAATCGCTTGACGCTCTGTGTCAGCCCCTTTGCATAGCTGTAGTAGGCATGCCACATATAGGTGGCGACGAGCATTGTCAGCGATGCCCCGAGTCCATGCAGCACCCCTGCCAGCCGATGGCCGTTGTCAGGACCGAAGGCATTAGCCAGCGGAATCAATAGAAAACAGACGATCGCGATCAGTCCTTGGGTCACAGCCAAATCCCGATAAGGGCTGTCCTTTTTCATAACCCACCCCGTTCTACCGTGAATGAATCGATTTCATTTTGCTGCAAATCATATGCCTTGAAAACGGTTCGGTCCGCTTCTACATCCACAACCATATAGTGGTAGCTTGCTTTCGGTCCGACAACCACCTGCTTGCTCTCCTGACTCCCGGAATATAAGGGCGCTCCGGCGCCGCCGATCGTCAGCTGGTAGATTGGGTGCTCGAAATGATGACCGTTTCCGTCAAAGCTGCCGTCTACCTTGCGGCGATTGTAATTGTGCTCATGCCCTACGAATACGGCCGTTACCCGGTACCGGTCCAGTAATGACCACAAAGCATCACGTGATACCGGGTCCCCATCCAGAGAGCTTCCCAGATGGGCCCCAATCGGGTAAGCCGGCATATGAAACTGGACGAACACCTGCTTGTCCCCGCTCGATTTCAGCTGCTGCTCTAACCAGTTTCTCTGATTTTGATCCATCGCATACTGATTATTTTTATTTTGCCTGTCGGAATTCAGCGTGATAAACCTGGCATTGCCATAGTCGAAGGAATACACGGTTTTGCCATAGCCTGGCAGCTGCTCCTTGGGAAGATGGGAGAACACCTCAGAGAACACCTTCTCGTCATGCTCATGGTTGCCAAGCGCCGGATAGACCGATGTCATAGGAAAATAATCGTCAACCACGGCCTTCCATGCCTCCAGCTGGGCACCTACATTGGCACCGCCTGTCACCTGATCTCCCGTGAAGAAGAGAAGGCTTGGCACCGGGTTCAGCCCCTTTGCGTGCTCCATGAGATTGCGCAAAATAGCCTCATTCGCTCCTTTGGCACTGCCACGGCTGTCCCCCATAACCACAAAACGAAATGGCTTGTCGCGTCCGGCGGCTGCTCCTTCTGCCGTACGTCCCGGCGGTTCCGAAGCTGCTTTGCTCCCGCCTTGCTCTGCTGATTGGGATGGATTTGGGGCAGGGCCATCCGCCCCCCCTCCGTTACTAGTACATCCTCCTAGCAGCAAGAGGACCATCAAAAGACCGGCTTTGACTGTGGCACCGATCCATTTGCTCCCGTGTCTTGACGTCAATGAATTCCTCCCCCTTCGATACATGTTCCTCGTTATGTGTTTATTATCCCATTACCCAAATACGCTCCAACGGCTGCGAAGCCACTGAAAAACGGGCGGAGTGGACAGAATCGTTCTGTAGAAGCGTAAGCGTTCGCCTTTGTCCCCGGATTTTGGCCGCTAGAAGCGGGTTGAAATGGATAAAATCCGGGGACAACAGCGATCGGAAGAAGGATCCGTCCATGCAGCCGTAACTTTTTCAGTGGCCTCACAGCTGCAGGCGTCTTTTTTCCTGTCAACAGATGGTTTGTAACGGATTTGTCATATTTGACGGGTAAGTAATTTTCGAGCTGGATCTTCCTACAGTAAAAACGTGGATGAAAGGTGGAAACGATATGAATCGCATACTGAAGTTAACGATAAGCATGGTCTTGTCCCTCGCTTTATGGATGCCTTCAGGCTCCATCTCCGCTTTCGCGAATGCGGCCTCCACAGAAGAGTGGACCCAATATCCTTTGATTGCCCATGCGCTGGGCGGCATAGACGGTGTTGTTTATACGAACAGCCTGGAAGCCTTTCAGAGCAATTACGATAAAGGGCAGCGGGTATTTGAAGTCGATTTGTCCTTGACCGAAGACGGGCTGCTTGCAGCCAGGCATGATTGGGAAGGCTATTTGGCGGCCAAATTCGAACAGGATATTCCGGCAGACCGGCTCGATAAACCGCTGACGCTGAAAGAATTCCAAAGCTACAAAATTTTGAAAGAATATACGCCGCTCTCCTTTACCAATATAGCACGCATCCTGCAGAAATACCCGGATGTTTATTTTATCACCGATACGAAGGAAACGGATCTCGCCCTTGTCGAAAAGCAGTTTACGCTCATTCGGGACACGGCCAACCGCCTGGATCCGGCCATTCTGGACCGTCTGATTCCGGAAATTTATTCGCCGGAGATGATGGAGAAGGTCAAGAGCATCGTTGCTTTTAAGCATGTCATCTTTTCCATCTACATGTCTTCCATGGAGCCCGATGAAGTCGTTCAGTATGTGAAAGACAATCGGATTCACGTTGTAGCGATGCCAAGTGAGCGTGCTTCCAAAGCGTTTATGAACAAGCTGGCTAAAGCGGATGCGGTAGCTTATGTCCATTCGTTGAACTCGGTGGAGGAGGTGACGAAATTTTTGAATATGGGGGTTCATGGGGTATATACCGACTTCTTGTCCTACCGTGATTTGGGGATCGATACCAGCGCCTGGGCCGGACCGGCAGCAGCAGCAGCCTCCACAGCAGACGGAGCCGCAACGGCTGCGGCCCTCCATCCGACCATAGCTTCGACGGCCAAGGATACCATGCCTTCTCAGAGCGCATCTCTTACAAAGCAGAGCGCATGGGAAGCGTTAAAATCGTTCATTGCCGAAATATTCTCCATCTAATCGAAATCTAGTTATGGCAATTCAGCCGATTCCAAGCCTGCGTAAATTCCGTATCCGGGGAAAAAATGCAGGCTTGGTTTATGCCGTTTAACGCATACGTGAGAATCGTGTAATAGGTCTCTTCCTTTCCATTGACCGAAAAAGTAAGGTTTACCCGCCCGTCCATATGCTCCCGGTCAAACGGCACCTTTAGCTGGTCAAAGCCTGTCACATAAAAGCCTTGGGCCTTTAGGCCTTCCATTTGGCGTGCCCACTCCTTTTGGCGGTCCGGTTCCCGACCCAGCTCAGCGGAGGCAGCCTGAAGGTCGTTGGATAACAACGCGTTCAAATAACGGATTGTCGTTTGTTTATTGACAGGATTCACTCCCCAGCCAATCACACGTGAAGGCTCCACCATAAACACCAGCATAACGATCCCCATGCATAAGGTCATAAGCAATCCCAATCCTTTTATTATACTCATGTGTCCATCAGCCCCCCGTCTTCCTGGCTCAAATATATAGATGCTAGCATTTGCCTGCTTAATAAACGATTCGAGTGGACATGTAGTTGCAATTGTGCAGAAAAAAACGTTCAGAGAACGATGTCCCTTGAACGCTTTACATGATCTTACTATATACTGTGCTTTCCCGGGCTCATTGCCTCTTTTCCGTCTGGAACGACCAAACCTCCGACCTGCTTAGCCCCCCGAATGCATCACGCGCCACAGCATACCAGGCATAGGTTCGCCCCGGCTCAAGCCCCGTATAAGTCACGCTAGCCCTGCTGCAGCTCGCGGTCTTCTCCGTCCTGCCGATCTGCTCAAGAGTTCTCGCATAGATCCCAACATAATCGGTTGCAACCTGCTTCTCAATGGGCTTCAGCTTCAGTGGCATCACCAGCTCGTCCTCCTCCGGTTTGAAAAAGTTCCATTGGTTCAAGTAAGGGGAATATGTGTTGACCAGCAGCCGTTTACGCTGTAAATCAAACTGCAGCAGCCGCATAAAGCCCTGCCCTCCCTCGGGCCCATTCTGGTAATTGCTCAGCATTTCCAATACAGTCCGGTCACCGAGTGTCCTGACATTATGGGCCACCCCTGGATTATGCCCTCCCAGCACCATAAACACATTCGGATTAGGGACGACAAGCTTCTCCCATATTTCTTTTCCTTGACCGTAATAGGCTTTGTTCGGCTTCATATATTCGTGAGTCGCAATCATCGCATTCCGGTCCGCATATTTCTTCAGCACACGGTTCGCCCAATCAAACGATCTCTGATCGATGAGCCAGCCCAAATATAGGATAATGAAATCATTGCCCTGAACGGAAACGAGGTCGTAATGGTCCCGATAGTTGTTCAAATCGCCGCCGAAGGTGGGTTGGCCTATATAACGTTCTTTCCCAAAATATTTCCAGAACTCTCTATAGTTTCCGGCATCATAAGCCACATCGTGATTTCCCGCTACGACACCGTAAGGAATATGCGCTTCATCCAGAATTTTCATACTGTGGGACGCATTCTCCCATTCCGGCTTGCTGTTCCAGTTGTTGACGATATCGCCCGTATGGATCATATAATGAAATTTCTTCTCTCTCCAATGGTCCACCGTCCAGCGGGTCATGAGATCATAAATGCCTGGAAAAGACTCGCTGTAATACTGGGTATCCGTCATCCACAGGAAGGCAAAATCATAATCTCCCGGCGATGGTACCCGGTCCTGTACAAGCACCTCGACACGTCCGTCCCCTACGTGCTCGTCCTTAAGCCTCCCATGCAGTGTGAAGTCCTTCGTTCCTTTGTTCGCATCCAGGTCCTCCCACTTCTGCTGTGTATGATTCCACACGTACAATGTCACCAGCCGGTCCGGCAACGAGTGCCCTGTCCAGACCACCTCGGCATCCCCGGGCAGCGCATCTTCCACCTCAAAAGAAAACCGATGATAAGGAAACCGATCCTTCTCATCCTGAATCACATAGCGCCCGTCCCGCACGGCGACCGCTTCTCTTTCCTGCGGCGTCCATGCCGCCTCGCCGTCCGGCTTCTTCTCCAGCGGCGGCTCCCGGTCTGTCGCGTGGGCATACGCCTGAACATGGCCCGATTCCGCCAGATCATAGCGCCTCGCCTTGTAAAAGGATACGCTGAGCGGGTCATCCGCCGCATCCTCCACCTTCACACCAAGCTGCGCCGTATGCCCGGCCACCCTTGCCCGGTCTGCAGGCAGCGGGTCCTGCGGCGCGGCAGGCGTTTCATCCAAGGAGACGATACAACTCCTAGAAGCACCGGCGCTTGGCGGGGAATTATATTGACGCTTTACATACCGGTGAACTCCGTAAGCCATACCTATCATAAGCAGGAGCGCGATAAAATAACAAAAGCACATTTTCATAAGATTCAAGCGCAGTCTATTGTTCATCCCGTGCAGCCCCCTTTGGCCGACCCTGCCTGGTATTGGTTATTCACCTTATTACCACGCAGCTCCAAGGATGACTCGCCATCCCCTCACCACGGTACCTTTCGCCGCATTGGTTGTGCCGGATCGTCGCGCGGGACCGCAGGAGCTCCTGTTCCATGGCCCTCCCGCCCGGAAGTGAACCCAAGCGGGAGCAGCAAGCCTCTGAAGGTGATTGCTTACAATGAGAGGATGGAATCGATTGCCCGGCATATTTTGCCCGATAATTAGAACGTTACGCTTGCACCTGCGGAGCAGCTGCGCTGCCTTTGGCAATACGAATCGCCATCAAGGCGGCGAACAAGCAGACGAAGCCGGCGGTGACAAAAGGAACGGTATAGCTTCCGAGCCACTCGCGCATCACACCCGCTCCATAGGCAGCCGTCGAAGCCCCGATTTGGTGAGCGACCACCACCCAACCGAAAATCATGCCTGCTTTCTCTTTACCGAACTCCTTTGTTGCCAGTTTAACGGTCGGCGGAACGGTTGCAATCCAATCCAACCCGTAAAACACAGAGAAAATGAACAGAGCCGCAGGGCTGGTATCCAGAGCGTAAGGCAGGAACAGCAGCGATAATCCGCGAAGGCCATAGTACCAGAACAGCAGCCAGCGGCTGTCGAACCTGTCGGATAGCCAGCCTGAGGCCGTCGTACCGACCAGATCGAACAGTCCCATCAGAGCAAGCAGCCCTGCGGCCATGACCTCGGGAATGCCATAGTCGCCACAGGCAGGAATCAAATGAGTACCGATCAAGCCGTTCGTTGAGAAGCCGCAAAAAAAGAATGTGCCTGCCAGCAGCCAGAAGGTTTTACTGCCGAGGGCGGAACGAAGCGCGAGCAGAGGTGCGAGAAATAAGTTGCCGCGAAACGGCTCCGGCTTGACAACCTCTTGTGTACCATAAGGCGCGGCGCCGACATCGTACGGGTGGTTGCGCATCCAAACCGCTACGATAATCAAGAGAAGTACGAGAGCAGCGACGGTTGAATAAACCGCATACTTCCAGCCGACGGCAACCGTAATCTTGGCCAGCATGGGCAGGAACAGCAGCTGTCCTGTTGCCGCACTGGCCGTGAGCAGCCCGACCACCAGACCCTTGCGCTTGACAAACCATTGATTGGCCACTGTAACTCCAAGCACGTTCGCCATCATACCGGTTCCGAGACCCGCCACCAGACCCCACAAAATCTCAAACTGCCATAGAGAGGTCATGAGCGGTGTGATGGATAGGCTGATCGCCAGCCCGCTGATGGCAACAAGCAGCACTCTGCGGATACCGAACCGCTGCAGTAAAGCAGCAGAGAAGGGTCCCACCAGCCCGTATAAAAAAATGCCGATGGAAATTACGCTCGATATGCCCCCGCGGCTCCAGCCGAATTCATTCTCAAAGGGAAGCATAAGAATGCTGGGCATCGACCGGATCCCTGCCGAGACAAGCAAGGTGACGAATGTGACGAGGACAACCACCCAACCGTAATACACTTTTGATTTGATCTGGGGATTCATCTGCTTATTCACTCCACTTCTATCCATGTTTTGTTTGTACATACAATATATTAAACAATAAACAAAGGGTTGCTTATTGTTTTTCCAGCTTCTCACTAATCCGCTCCTGCAATGCAGATAGCTGGGCCGCCTCCTCGGAACCGATCAAGGCTTCGTATTGCTTTTTAAAATTGGCCGAGGCGCCGCGAATGGCCCCTTCCAGCTGCTTCCCTTTTTCCGTCGGGTATACGAGCACCGTCTTGCCCTGCACCTTGCGCTCCACCAGCTGCTTGCCTTCGAGCTTGTCAATGAAACGAGTCAATGTCGAGGCTGTAATATACAGCTTCTCGGCGAGTTCTTTTTGCGCAATACCCGGATTTCCGATCACCAATCGAATCAAATAACCGTACATTGGTGTCAATCCCGTCGGTGCAAATTGTTCCTCTGCCATCTTCGTAATTGCTCGACTTAGCCGGTTCGTCGTAAAAAATAAACAGTTATGAAGGAAGCTCTCATCCATCTGTACACCTCTCCTTTCGTTTGTATTTTGTATGTACAACAAATATAATTGGGACCGAAGCATTTGTCAACAGGTTATTTTCCAGCCCTTGGCATCCCGCCTCGCCGATCGTCCAGCTGTCGAAAATAAACAACCGGTCTCCGTGCTGGGGTTCAAGAGAAAAAGCACGATACCTCCCCGTGAGCGTATCGTGCCCTCTTTTCACCCTTTATTCCGCCAGGCCTTCAATGTTTTTGAACTGATTGAAAAACATCCGGTAATACTGCCCCTGCGCATGAATCAACTTATCGTGACTGCCTTGCTCGGCAATTTCCCCGCGATCGATGACCATAATCGTGTCTGCATCGCGAATCGTATTGAGCCTGTGAGCAATAATAAAACTGGTCCGCCCCTGCATAATTTGCAGCAGCGCATCCTGAATATGCAGCTCTGTCCGGGTGTCGATACTGCTGGTTGCCTCATCAAGAATGAGAATAGACGGCTTCGCCAAAATAACGCGCGCAATCGCTAACAGCTGCCGTTGCCCTTGGCTGAGATTTCCTCCGTTCTCCGTCAGCACGGTATCATACTGCTTCGGCAGCCTTTGAATGAACTGATCCGCATTCGCCATGGAAGCGGCCACTCGTACTTCTTCGTCGGTTGCATCGGAGCGGCCATATTTAATGTTTTCCTTGATCGTTCCCGAGAACAAATACGTATCCTGCAGCACGATGCCGAACGTTTGTCTCAGGCTGTCCCGGGTGTATTCCTTGATATCCTTCCCGTCGATCAGAATGCGGCCGCCTGTCACGTCATAGAAACGTGTGAGTAAATTGACGATTGTCGTTTTACCGGCACCTGTCGGACCGACGAGGGCATTGCTGCTTCCTTCCTGCGAAGAGAAGCTGACTTGCTTCAAGATCGGGACATCCGGTCTGTAGCCGAAGCTGACATTCTCGAACACGACATGTCCTCGCGGGTTGTTCAGCACGACCGCTCCCGGCGCATCCTCCGGCTCTTCTTCCTCATCCAATACCTCGAACACCCGCTCCGCACCGGCTACCCCTGATTGAAGCACATTAAAAATGTTCGCTATTTCGTTCAGCGGCCGGACAAATTGCCGGGAATAGCTGAGAAAGCTGGCAATGATTCCGACGGTTATCATGCTCTTCACAGCCAGAATCCCGCCGACGATGGCTACTGCGGCAAAGCCGATATTCGTAATGACGCTGAGCAGCGGCATCAAAAAGCCTGACCAAATCTGCGCCTTCAGCCCCACCTCGCACAGCTTCGCATTGACCGATTCAAACTCGTCGATCGCCTTTTCCTCATGATTAAACGCCTTGACTACCAGAAGACCCGAGATCGTCTCTTCGATATGTCCATTCAGCTTGCCAAGCTGCACCTGCTGATCCTTGAAGAGGACGCTTGTGCGTTTTGTAATCGTCCTTGCCAATAAAAAGACGAGCGGCACCGTAACCAAGCTGGCTAGCGTTAACAACGGGCTTAGAATAAGCATCATCATCAAGGAGCCTATAATCGCGATAGACCCTGACATCAGCTGTGTGATCGATTGAGACAGCGTATTGCTAACATTGTCGATATCGTTGGACAGCCGGCTCATCACTTCGCCATGCCGCCTCGTATCGAAATAAGCAAGAGGAAGCCTTTGCAGCTTCTCAAACAGCGCTCTTCTCAGATTCATGACGATCCTCTGCGATACCCCGGCCATCAACCAGCCCTGCAGAAAGGTAAGCAAGCCGTCTATCAGGTAAGCGGCAGCCAGAGCAATAATAACAACCTCCAGCAGCTTGAAATCGACAAGTCCGTTAGCCCGGGTCATAGAGTCAATGGAAATCCCGATCAAATATGGACCTGATAGGGTCACCGCCGCGTCCATGAGAATAAAAATAAACACAATACTCAGCCATTTGCGTTCCTTACCGAGGTACTGCCACAGCCTTTGAAGGGTTCCTTTAAAGTTTTTTGGCTTCACCACCGGCCTGCCGCGTCCGCCGAAGCCCCCTCCTGGACGGCCTGCGAGCATCGGAATATCTGGCGGCTGATTCGCTGCACCCATTGCATTTTTAGGTTCAGACATGAGGATGCATCTCCTTCCCGACCTGGGATTGGAAAATTTCCTGATACACCTTGCAGCTTCCCATCAGCTCCTCGTGCTTGCCCAAGCCCACGATCCTGCCTTGATCCATCACGACAATTTGATCGGCATCCATAACGGAAGTAATTCGTTGAGCGATAATCAGGCAGGTCAGATGCTGCGCATACGTCCTCAGCGCTTCCTTAATGTTCGCTTCCGTCGCCACATCGACAGCGCTGGTACAGTCATCCAGAATGAGGATTTCCGGCTTCCTCACTAATGCTCTTGCAATGGACACGCGCTGCTTCTGTCCGCCGGAGAAGTTGACTCCCTTCTGGCCCAGCAAGGTATCGTAGCCTTCCGGGAACGATGTAATGAAATCATGGGCCTCCGCCATTTTGGCGGCATGCTCGATCTCTTCTCTCGTCGCTTGCTCGTTCCCGAAACAGATGTTCTCGAGTACGGTTCCGGTAAAAAGTACGGTTTTCTGCGGTACCACAGCGATTTTCTCCCGCAGTATCCGGGGATTCATACCGCTGATATCCTTCCCGTTTACCCTTATCGTGCCAGAGCTCGCATCGTAAAATCGGGGAATAAGGTTGACCAGACTGCTTTTTCCAGAGCCCGTCGAGCCGATAATGCCTACCGTTTGGCCTGGCAAGCAGCTGAAGGTCACATTGCGCAGCACCGGGTCCCCCCCTGCCGCTTCATAGGAAAAGGATACGTTGTCAAAATCGATGCTGCCGCGCTGCTCCCCGCACTCCGATTGTGCGGATGCCGTGTTCTCATCTGGTTGATCGCTCCAAGTCATCGCGTTCCGCTCATTGAACACTTCACCGATCCGCCCTGTCGATGCCTTCGCCCTGACAAGCATATTGAATACCATGGAAATGGTCATCAGCGAGAACAAAATTTGCGTCATGTAGTTGACGAAGGCAATGATGTGGCCCACTTGCATTTGACCGCTGTTCACCCTCTGGCCTCCCAGCCAAATAATCGCTACGATACCTATGTTCACTGTCAAGGTAATCCCCGGACTGAATACCGCCATTGCCCTCATGGCAATCGTCGATCGTTTCTGATATTCCGAATTGGCAGCGTTAAATTTATCGACCTCGTACTCAAACCGGTTAAACGCCTTAACTACCCTTACGCCAGATAAATATTCCCTCATGATCCGGTTGACCCCATCGAGAGCACGCTGCACCTTCGTAAAAAACGGAAAGCCTACTTTCATATTTAATGCAATCAGTACGCCTACCACAGGAACAACGACCAGCAGCACGATGGCTAGATGCGGATTCAGCCTTGCAGCCATAATGAGACTGCCGATACATAACAGAGGCGCCTTGGCGAAAATACGCATGAGTCCGTTCACAAACGTCTGCACCTGGGTAATATCGTTCGTCAATCGGGTAACCAGGGAGGCTCTGTCGAAACGGTCTATATTTTCAAATGAAAGCGTTTGTATTTTGCGGAACAAATCGGATCTCAGCTCTGCGCCGAAGCTTTGGGATACGCGGCTGGATACGATGTTTCTTGAAGAAGCCGCTACGGCTCCGACCGCCGTAACCAGCAGCATCAAGCCTCCCATTTGCAGCACGTAGCTCATCTCCCTATTCGCGACACCTACGTCAATAATTTTGGCCATAATGGTGGGCTGGAGCAAATCCGCTCCAGCCTCCACCGTCACGAATAAGATGGACACGCAAAAAAGCTTCCAGTACTTTCGGATGTATTTCCCCATGAAGCCCATCCTGCATTCCCCCTACTGCTCTTCATTCGGCACGACCATCGCTTTGATCGTATCAAATGAAATCGGTGTATAATCCCAATGCTCCACGCAGACATTGATGTACTGCTTCCCTTCATACTTTTGACCGTGTATGTGCCCGTGAATGTTCACGTAAGGCATATGCTTGTTCATATACATCGGTTCATGCGATAGCAGGAAGAAGCCGTTATAAATAATGCCATGCTCGCTTACTTCCTGAAATCCGGCCTCCAGCCACCAGGCCCTTGATCTGCCGCGGTCATGGTTGCCCATGATAAGCATTTTGCTGCCGTTTAACCGGGACACGATGCTGCGCGTCTTCTCCATATTCAAGAAGGAGAAATCCCCTAGATGAATCACCCGGTCCTCCTTGCCTACGACGGCATTCCATCTTTCGATCATCGTTTCCGTCATTTCCTCCGCATCGGTGAATGGCCTGGATTCGAAATCAATAATATGCTTGTGACCGAAATGATGGTCTGAAATCATATACACCTTTGGCATGAGAAATCCGTCCTTTCCTGCTCCACGATTCCGTTCCTTGCTTCCTGCTTCCTGCTTCC
>NZ_NMQW01000058.1 GCF_002234615.1 Paenibacillus rigui
TCGGGATTGTCCGCCCGGTGGCACTCAAATGCGACCTTCGTCTTAAACTCTGAGGTGTATCGGTTCCGTTTTTCCATGGCTTCATTATAACTTATTTTTCACTCTCCCGTGTCTCAACCTATGGGAGCATTATATTGACTCGTCCCTATTCATCCCAACTGATTCTGCAATATCTGCTAATGTATCATGATCGCTAATTAACTTGGCGTCCGTGTAATAAGAATAGAACAGCTTCTCTGCTAATTCCTTATCTTTACCAACAGATTTGGCATATTGGGTTAAACGATGAGCATCAAACGTATTGGTGGGCTTCACTTGGTCGATATTATACACGAGACCAATCAACGCCGCTTGTTGTTCAAGTTCAGCATGTGCCTTTTTCGCTTGCTCTATACTCATACCATGTTTCTCAGAAAGTATTTGATGCATATTTTTACCTGAGTACATTGATGCTTGCGGATTAAGTTCAAAGCTTTTATATTCAATAACCACTTCATTCTGATGAGCGAATTGATCTAGTGCAGACTCTAATCGTCGTTTACCAATATAACAAAAAGGACAAACATAATCCGACCAAATTTCAATTTTCATTTTGAATGCTCCTTCACTACAAATTATCAAAAACCCGGGAATTCAGAAATGTCAGAAAACGTGATGAAGAACACATATGATATGATTCCCAATAATACGATTGTGGATGTTTGTTTAAACGGTTTTTTCACTTGGGACTTATTTATTATAAATAATAGGCATTTTTCTAATCAATTGTTTATTACGAGCGACAGAGTACATGAATTTTGCAACATTTTCTCTTGAAACACCTAATTTAGCCGGTTTATCACCGAATGAATAATCATAAGATTGTCCTTTGTGCTTAATATTTGGATTAATAATTCGAACAACTGTCCAATCAAGGCTCGATTGTTTAATAATCCCTTCCATTTTTTTCATTTCTGCATGACCGTTCGGAAGGAAAATCTTAGCTAATACTCCCGGAAGTATCGTTGAAATGTTTTTCTTATCGTCATCCGATTGCAACGCTGGCGTCGCAAGTGTAATTAACCTCTTTTTGTCAAGCTTTTTCATCGCTCTAACAATCAGTTCGTGTCCGTCGGCAATCGGCGTGCCTTTAAGCTTTCGTGACATGTCAGATGCTGGTCCCAGTGTGCTGATTACGACATCCGCTTCAGCGACTGCCCTCTCGATGGTTGAAGTATTTGAAAGTTCCCCTTGTACAAGGGTCAAATTGGGATGTTTGAGGCTAATTTTTTTTGGGTTTCTAATATATGCCGTTACGAAATCTCCGTTTTCTAAAGCTAATTGTGTTACAAGCTGTCCAATTGCACCACTTGCACCGAAAATAGTGATATTCACATTTTTACTCCATTAATTATATTTTGTCTTCTGTTATATACTCTTCAACGCGATCTCTCTTGGAATACATGTCGTACCAAATATCAGCGATTTTGTCTTGAACTCCTGAATTCGGTTGCATCCAAATTCCGATCGAAAGGTGACCCGCATAAATACCTTTGTCAGCTAATTCGCTGTTCAAATTAAAGATATAATTACGAAGTCCTGAAACTGCAATTCCGACATTACCCATCATCGGTACTGGGTGGATTGCAGCGCCTCCAGTCGTAAATAATAGAGCACCGCTTTGCTTATCCAACATTTCCGGCAGCACTTGTCGAACACTGGATAACGCACCTAAAACATTAAATTGAAATTGGTATAATGCATTTTCTTCTGTTACATCTAATGATGGTGCTACTGTGTTGAAGCTCGGCGTTGGACTGTATTCAAGAACATCAATAAATCCGTATCTTTCTTTAACAGCGGCGAATGCCATCTCAATTTGTTCTTTATTTAAAATATCTGCTTGAAATGAAGCCGCTTCAATGCCCAACTGTTCTAATTCAATAACCAGTCGGTTCAACTTTTCATCATTTCGAGCAATAAGAGCTACGCGAAAGCCATTTTGTCCGAATTTCTTTGCAATGGACATTCCTAATCCTTCTCCTGCTCCAACGATTGCTATAGTTTTCATTTAATATCTCCCTTTCAATTAGAGTTAATTATCAATAAGATAAATAATGGTCAATATGTTGTATATTTATCTTTTGTTTATTATGATTAATATACGATCAGCATTCAATATTTAAAATTTCCGATTTTGAATAATAAAATGCAAATTCAACTCAAATGTCGCTTAACTAACAAAAAAATATAAGGGAACGAGTCATAATGAACAAAAAAACTGATTTGCGTATCATTCGCTCCAAGCATTCGATTAAAAGGGCGTTTATAGAGCTTCTTAATGAGAAGGGATATGAAGGGATTACGATTCAGGATATTGCAGATAAGGCGATGATTAACCGGAATACATTTTACCTTCATTATCAGAACAAGCCCGATTTGTTAAATGCGTCTATGGATGAATTATTAGAAGAACTAAATAGTACACTCAATCTTTGTTCGAGCAGTAAATCTCCTGTTAGTGGCTCTAAGCTTGAACAATTAATGCAAACCATACTCGAGAGAATTCAGGACAGTACTCCCTTTTACAAAGCATTGTTGCTTGATGAGAATAGAATTTATGGTTTTCAATCAAAAATGGAGGAAATAATAAAAAATACAGTGGAAGATGGCTTGGATAATACTCCCCTGAAGATTTCAAAGGAATTATTACTCCAATATATCGCATCTACTTTTATGGGCATTGTAATATGGTGGGTTAAAAATGATTATTCTTACACTCCAAAGGAACTCGCTTCTCAATTCGGAAAAATTCTAACTCATGGACACTTAAAAGCCGCAGGTATTTCCGATGATTAAAGTGATAAATGCTTACGAAAAGTAGCGGGGAAGATAGAAAAGAAAAGGAGCCCTCGAATGACTCGAATGATGGCTCCTTTTCTGTTACTACACTTTCAAAAAATAATATTGCACTCTTGAAGACTAACCAAAACCTCCGCTCTTCGCTTTACCACTATTTGTGATACGGTTCACCGTATCGCTAACTTATGAGCCATAACCCCCGAGCTTATTATTCTGTGCGATGTATTGCTCTGATTGGATTAACAACTCCACAAGCTCTGACTTTAAAAGCTTCATATACCGCCTTCTAACGCGTTCTATATCTCGGTCTTCCATAACCTGTTTAATGATATTTGAAAGCTCCTCCTGTGGCATTCTAGGCGCTTTCCGAGCTTTAGAACTCTTTGATGTCGAATGCTGTGAGATGTATTCATGCAACTCTTTGTTTGAAAGAATAGTATTGGGGTGTATTCCGATTCCATCAGGGTCTATTTCTTTAGATTTTTGAGCAACTGCTCGATGAGAAACCCTTTTGGATTCACTAGCTAAGAGATCAGTAGCTTGTTTCCCCAACTCAAAAGCACGCCTCCTCTTTTTTTCATAAACCTCATGTAGCCAATCAATTGTTGGAGAATCGGTTTCCCGGTTCATATAGCTCGTCTCCTTGATTTATTAAGGTTAAAAGTGATTGACCCATAAAAATTTAAAAAAGATTGTCTCTGCCGATCGGAATGCTCTTTAAGTATCTGGCCTGCTTCGCGCCCCTCATTTAATAGCTATAGATCAGAATGCACACCTGGTTCTTGGCTAATAACTTTCGTTTTCTTTGACTTGTTTTTAAATTCTTTCTCACGCTTTAAGTAATTTTCTTGCAATCTTTCATGAAGATTTCTAAATTTTTGTTCATCGTCCATCAATGCTGTTCCCAGCTCACAGTTTACGTTCTCGATTATCCATTAAGGTAGTTCAAATCCGTTATCCCAATTGTAATTTAATGCTATGTTATGCAGAAGCTCTGGATTATCAAGACGACTTATTTCTTGTTTAACAAACTCTCTATTTTCATTTTCTAAAATCTGTGCAATCCAATCACTCATACTTCTATCCCCCTAATTAAGGGAATTATAACATACATCGTTCCGTTATCCTGCACGTTAGCTTAACGGCAGAAGGAGAAGCTGCCGCAGTTGGCAAACTGCTCCTGAGATCGCTGAACTAACTTTCCCCGTTAGCCATCCATGCATCCCCTGAACTGCGCCACTGACAACGTAGTAAGGTAAGTGTTTCCAATTATGGTCTCCTCTCTGGTAAAATAGGGAATATCATATTTTTTACTTGGGAGGCAAACGGTAACGATGGAACAAGAGCTAAGCGCACAGATATCGCAGTGGCACGAGGATAATCAACACCAGCAGATCGTAGACACTTTGCTGAGGATTCCTCCAACGGACAGGGACTATGACATGATCAGCAGCTTGGGTCGAGCTTATAACAATCTGAGTCTGTATGAAGAAGCACTGGAACAGTTTGCCTTCATTGCTGAGCAAGGAAAAAATGATCCGTTGTGGTACTTTCGTGTAGGCTATTCCTATTATTATATGAAGCGGTATGAGGAAGCGGCAGGTGTGCTTAGCACCGCGCTGGAGCTGAATCCTGGCGATCAGCATTCAGCCAGATTGCTAGAGCGGAGCCATAGAAAATGGCTAAAACAACAAAATGCTGAATCCCGGTGCACACTCAGCAAACGACAGAAAGACCCGGGAGCGATCCCTTTTGAAGGTATGGAACTCGACAGTTTCTGGGAAGACAGTGACTATGCCCGAGAACAATATGTCTCTGATCCGCCTACGGATGAGCTGATTTCATCTGTAGAAGAAGAACTCGGCTATAAGCTACCAGCAGCCTATATCGCTCTGATGAAGCATCAGAACGGGGGCGTTCCTTATAATAGATCCTTTCCGACAGATGAAGCTACCTCTTGGGCTGAGGATCATATTGCTATAACGGGAATTATGGGAATCGGACGTGACAAAAGCTACGCTATCTGCGGTGATCTCGGCAGTGGGTTCATGATTGAAGAGTGGGGCTATCCGGATATCGGCGTAGTAATCTGTGACTGCCCTTCTGCAGGGCATGATGTCGTGATGCTGGATTACCGTCATTGTGGGAAGGACGGCGAACCTGAAGTCATCCATGTCGATCAGGAAGATGATTACGAGATAACATTCCTGGCTCCGGACTTCGAGACGTTCATCCGCGGTCTGGTGAATGATAAGGATTATGACACTTCTGAAGAAGATAAAGAGAATGATCTGCGCAAAGTGACTGAAGGGAAATTCTCACCACTGCTCACGGAACTCTGCGGTCAGGCCTCTGAAGTAGACGGGCTTGAGTCCAAAATTCGCAGCGTCTGTGCCCAGATCGTCCAGGAGAAGGGCCATTTCTCATTTCATGCTGATGAGCGGTCTCAACTCATGTACGATGTGCAGTTCTGGCTATACACCAACGCTTACCAAGCTACCGACCGTCAGCAGTATCTGGATACCTATGATCAAATGATCGCTTTCGGTGGCGAATTCGGCCAAGGAGGATACGCTCCCGGCTTCATCAGCGATTGGCTGGATGGGCGGATCGGGGAAGGCCTTATCGTTCAGGAGAACGGATTTCTCCGCTTCACGGACGAGGCACGCAGTGCGGTGATAGCAAAGCTTTCAGCGGAAGCGGAAGCTGCACAGGCATTGGCAGCTGCAGGGGGAACGAAGGATGTGGCCCCCTTTATCCTCGTGGAACAGAATAATGGTGGCAAATCTGTCATTCTGCCGGTCGGAAGCTATTTGACCAAGCTATTCGACACCCGAGCGGACGAGGGGTTCGAAGGCAACGGTTACGATTGGGCTTCACTGGCGGCGGTGTTCTTGAATGAGCGGATGCCGGAGTTCGCGGACACGATTCACTTTGATCCTGAAGCAGATATGTTCTGTGCCTACTCGAGTAATGGAGTCGCTGTAGAACAGTTCGCATGGGCGTTCAAATCTGCCTGTGAGGATAAAGTGCTCATTCACGATCTGTTCTCTCGCGCAGAGCTGGACTGAACAAATGTTAAGGGGAATGAAATCCGGACCGGAGTTTGATTTTATTATATCGCCCGTTAGAATTCCTGTAAAACGAATAATTTGGAGTTTGAACAAAAACGAGCGCCTCTGTACGATGGGGTTACGTACGAGGTCAAAAGCCTCAAAAAGCCCATCAGGAGGTCGCTCTACTATGAAGTTTAAGGCACAAGACAAGCAAAATCAACTCATTGAAAACATTACCGTTCATCATTTGGTCATTGGTGTAGATATCGCTCAAGAAGTTCATGTGGCCCGCGCTGTCAGCTTTCGTGGGATTGCATTGGGAACGCCACTCGAGTTTGGTAACCATCGTGAAGGGTTCAATCTGTTCGCACGCTGGATCCAAGATCTACTCAAATCCCACAAACTTAGCAGTGTCATCGTTGGTATGGAACCTACCGACCGGCCACTACTGGTTTAGCCTTGCACGTTGGCTCCTCGATCAAGGTATAGAGCCCGTTCTGGTGAATCCTCATCTCGTCATCTCGTCATTGCAGACATGGTCAAGAACGGGGACTACTCCCCTGTTCGTTTCCATCCTGAAGACTACGAGGAATTGCGTATTCTAATGACAAATCGGGAGACCATTACCAAACGCCTTAACGCTGCGGTTAATCAGATTCATCGCTGGGTAGATATTGTTTTCCCTGAACTTCGCCAGGTCTTTAAAATCCTTACTTGCACCAGTGCAATTGCAACACTTAGACTCTTCCCTCTACCGAAAGAAATTAGTCAGCTAGATACGGAACAAGTCCTTGCCGGTTGGAAGCAATATGTTGGGAGGGAGAACCGCCAAGGCCAGCATAGAGCAGTGTGCAGTATATGGAATAACATGGGAACATATCTTGTTCCTATGTTTCGCTATGCCCTATTGCTGTCTGGGAACTCTTTGTACACTATGATTCTTTCGTATATCTCATACAAAGGATATGAAATCCTGCGAACTAGCGAGCTTTCGTGAGAAAATCCCATCATACTGAGGGAGGAATGAAAGGGCTATGACCCGTTGAGACTTGGGAGCGAGAATCGCTAGGGCGAAGTGGAGACGTGCGCATTATGGAACAATATGGGTGATCCCTATTCACCTTTATTTCCGCATGCCCAGTTCCCCATCTCCGAGTCACCGTCGCCCCCATTATCCTTCACTTCAACTTAACTACAGGATGAAATCCTGCGAATTCATGAGTCTGAGTGAGGAAATTGAGTCATTTCGAGGGAGCTTAACAGGCCGCCGAATTGAGCGGCAGCCTGTTTTCGCTTATCATTATCGTTTTTGCTTTTTTACACATCTACTTAACGCACTATATAGTCCTTTTTAAGTAAAGCGTATATGACATTATCAACAAACCGACTCCTCCAACAAAAATGTTCCCGCAATACCCCTTCTTCCCTAAACCCAACTTTCTCAAGTACCCTCCTTGATCCAATATTGTCTGGTTCTACAAATGCTTCAATTCGGTTTAATTCAAGATTGTTAAATCCGAATTCAACAATCTTCGGTAATACTTCCGTCATGAATCCTTGTCGCCAAAATTCTGGTGTTAGTTCATACCCGATCTCTGCTTTATAATGATGTTTCGACCAGCCATGAAATCCACATGTTCCAACTACTCTGCTTTCCGAACGCAAAGTGATTCCCCACCGAAATCCTTGATTATTTTCAAATCTCTGATTCCATCTGAGAATTAGTTCTTCTGCTTGTTCGACATTCGTAAAACTCTCCAAATCATAAAATTTCGTTACTTCATCCATAGAGAAATATTGAAATATTTCTTTTGAATCTTCTTGTTTAATCTGTCTAAGAACAAATCGTTCTGTTTCTAATACTGGGAATTGGGACATTTTCTTCTCCTTCACCCATGGTTTAAGTCATTCCTGGATGTCGTTGAATTTGCGGACTTCCAAGCGCGTAAATATGAATGTGGTGAGTGCGATTGTTGCCACCTTTAGTAAAATAACGTCTTCCAACTATTCCATTCTCTCCTTTTGATTCATAACCTTGATTAACTAGTTGCTCATTAAATTCATCTACTCGATTGATATCTTTGACAACTGGCATAACGTCTATTATGGCTTAGCACTTAACCCTGGGACAGATGTACTCCCTATATGATGTATTTCAATAATCTCTGTATCCAAGATCATTCGAAGGTTTTCTGCTTCTTCCTCAAATTTCGAAACCCAGAGGGGGTTACAGGGCAGAACTTCTACTTTCCTCATATCTATGTTCACCACCATCCATGTTATATTGATTAAACTATCGTACCCGTTTGCTTAACCTTGGGATGATCTACTTATTGATAATTATTCGTAGTATCCTTCGGTTGATTTGCGAAATTGTTTGAATTGATTGTCATCATGCCCGAACCACACTTGGGAGTTTGTTCGGGTAGCCAGCGTACGAATTCTTTCAACTGTGTTCCGGTAACCGATTGAATCATAGATAATGCCCGGTGGCTTAACTGGAGGACCGTAACTCTCAGCCGTATAAATGGTATCCGAAGCGAGGATGATCCCGCCTGTTTCGGGCATTTCAATGTGCAAGCCTAACATACCCCAAGCATGTCCGCTTCCAAAATTCAAAATTTGGATTCCTTCTGCCAGATCGAGATAATCTTCATTGCGTTTGACCGTTTTCCATTGTAAATGGTTTGTGATCCAAGCATCGATGTCTGCCCAAACATAGGCCCCTTCTTTTTCATTAAGGGCGTAGCTCTGCAATGTGCCATTCAGTTCATCTTCGTGGACGATTATCGTAGCATTCGTGAACATCTCTAGGCAACCCGCATGATCCAGATGCAAATGAGAGGCAATGACGTATCGGATGTCCTCAGGTCTTACGCGGAGCTGCTCTAGTCTGTTATGCAGATAACATTCCTCACACGCCACCCAAGGGGACGTTTGTTGGGTGGATTCCGCCCAGCGTCCTTCAACGCCCATGGAATTCGGATTGCAAGCCGTATCAAATAGAATCTTCCCCTCCGGATGGTCAATCAACACCGTATAAATCGGAAATTCCACAAACTGCGTCGCCGCGTTAGGATTGCTAACCGTGGCTGGGTTATGCATGTTAATCAACCAGTTTTTATCCATGCTCATACGGCCGTTATCCATCACATACAGTTTAGGGCGGGGCTTTATAATATTCGACATGTTCATTTCCTCCCACTAGATTAATTTAGTTATCATCCTGTTCAAAATGTCAGCCATCGTAATGAATCAGGCGCTTTTGGCGTAAAGCTCAATGCTTGCTTTGCTCTTGATATAGTCATACAATAATGCATAAACTAAACCTACGTAAGTAGGCACTTTAAAGTGTCCTGGGAACTTCAAGGTGCAGAGGAGGGAAATCATTTGACATCTTTGGTCAAACCAAAACACCCCAACATCGCGCTTGCGGTGTGTGGCTACAGTAAAGTGCTTGATATTATCTCTAATAAATGGACCGCGCTCATCATTTACGCAATGGAAGACGGAAGCATCCGTTACGGGGAAATGGCGAGAAGAATCGAGGGTATTTCCAAAAAAATGCTGACTCAAACCCTACGTAAGCTTGAACGCGATGGACTGGTCCAGCGTCATATCACACCATCGGTTCCTCCAATTGTTGAATATTCACTCACTCCTCTAGGGGAATCTTTACTCCAGCCGATGAGAGAGCTACGGCAATGGGGAAGAGAAAATTATGTACGTGTCGAAGCAGCAAGAGTCAACTTCGATTTAACTTACAGTGATGATTAACTATCTCAATAAGTTAAGGTCCATATAAGCCGGGGCTTTTACTTAAACGATCCTAATGAATATAGTTATGATGTCGTCCACAGCCAACGATTTCGCATCGGCTCCGACAACGATCTTACCCTAGAATTGTCGAATATAACAATGCATGCTGCCACTAATTGTATGGCAGCATGCATTGTTGTTAAACTAACGTATTCCGTTAGCGCAAGGATCTATGACGATTATTGAGGATTTACCGGAGTCGGCACGGCGGGCTCATTCTCCCCTCCCATACGGCGGCGCGACGTCTCCATTTTGCCAACAGCCGGAATATGCTCCGACACCTTCGCAAGCCCAAACACCGGCATATTGCCGTATACGCACTCATACTCGTCGGATCGGATCTTAAAGGTTTCATGGTAGATTCCGACTGTTCCATCCGTTCCGACCTTGCGGTTAAAAATTCTCCATGCGGTAAGATGCTGCCCTCCGCGGGCATACGCCTCCAGTTGCTCATACGAATCCCAATATTGGAGCAGATGGACGCTGCGCCAGCCCAGCATGAACTCCGTGCCACGGAAGCCTAGCTTGCGATTGGTGTAAAGTTCCCGCAGCATGGGTCCCATTGCCAGAAATACCGGTAGCCATTTGTGTACGGCCCAGAGCCGATTGACGCGCATGCCGATTAGGAAGACGACGAAATCACCCTCCATACGAGCTGTGTATCTTCCCGGTATTACTTTCGCCATTGAGATTCATCCCCCTCAACATTTCGTTATCAATTAGCAAATAAATGTAATCAAAAATAGGAAAAGGTTTGTTATTCCTTCTCACAGTAAGGTGAAAGCTCGGGCAGCTCCAATACCTCTGACATTATCGCAGCCATCCCGAGGCCAATGAAGCTAGACGCCTGAAAGCCGGGCTGGGGAATCCGAGCTCGCTCGAATTTTTCCTTTACCACCTGATGAATATGGGCAAAGCCTTCCTGAACCTTTTGACGAATGATCGGCTCAGCCGTCGTGAACGCCTGCATCGACAGAAGCGTTTCGTCCCGGTGTGTTTCCAACAGGCTATTGAACGCTGTGCCCATCTGATCCATCAGTTGCTCCGCCGGCGCCTCAACTCCCCTGAATATGCCTGCAATACGTTGGACGGACTGATGCAGTACTGCGATGAACATCTCTTCTTTCGTTTTGAAAAAATGAAACACATACGGCTGCGTAACCCCCACTGCGTGAGCGATATGTGCGGTCGTTGTCTTGTAATATCCCTGCTTGGCGAAGACGGCTATGGCTGCTTCGACAATTTGCTGTTTGCGGTCTTCTTTTGCCAATTCTTGATGTCCCCCTCCATTTTTTATTTATTAATTAATAAATACACGAACCGTCGCTATCTGTCAACAATTTCCTTACAGCAGAACAGCACATTGTCTCCTGAAGTCAAATTTTTTGTTCGGCCTTGTTTGATTTGACCATATCGTTATTGTGCATTCCTGCCCGTTAGTTGAGAAAATGACACCCGAGTAGTATCCGGTATGCCGTCTTCTTGTTGTAAGTTTATACATTTTCTTCAGAAAACTCAGCTGCTTTAGATTCTAATTCATCAACGTTTTTGGGCATTCGTATGTCCAATTTTCCATCCCAAGGGACTCCCAGATGTTTGGCATGTAAGACTGGATCATACATCCGATTATTTTTCAAACAAGAATACATCACCTGCGCGATTTTACCACATACATGACCAATAGCTTTTCGTTTACTCATTCCCCGGCCATTAACCAAACGATCATAATAATGTTTAAACGCAGCCCTTGATTTCCACGTTATGTAACCATCGTCGGGAATGGGATAATGTTCTTGTCAATTTCGGGAATGGGATAAAGTTCTTGTCATTGAAATTTGACAAGAACTTTATCCCATAACACAAAAAAGCCGCGATTTACGCGGCACGTAATGAGATAATGTTCTTGTCACCCGACACAATTCTCTCAATAAAATGCCAAGTAACTTTTATTCTATCTTGTAACTTTGGAGTTGTTTTTATGGATCGTCTTACGTCAGGAATTGTTAGTACTTTATAATGCATCGTCTCGCTATGTCAAGCGTCTCCGGAATGTCGGTTCTCCAGTGCTGGCCAATAGTGTCGGATGACAAGAACAAATACCGTTAAAGGACAAGAACATATATCGGTACCCCCGCTTATCGATCCAATCGTTCCAAATAAGGTACCCCGAATCGAGAAATAAAAGCTCACCTAAGAACAACCTAACAAAGTTACTACATGCATATTTCATTTGCTATCTACCCGGTGCGTTAAAATTACTTGCGAAGCTGCCGTTCTCTTGACATGTACTTGTCGTAACAAGTGGTGTCAATGGATCCAGTCGGAAGCTCATAATTTTTTACCAAAGAATAACTATCGTTCTGTGAAGTTCGCATATATCCAAGCTAAAATAGCCTCACTTGTATTCTCCAACTACTCGGATTGGTCGAAAGCACCCATTATTCCCTAAAAATGCCTATGATAACTACTTAAAAATGACCCCTTTATTAGTTGTCTTCCAAATATTATCATTCTATGTAAGCGGATACAAATAATCTGCTTCAAAATACATGCATATATCATAGGAGGTGACTCGGTTGAAATAAACCCGAATTGCACTGATCATAAAGCGTTTATGAACTTATTTGGAGGCGATAAAAGTGAAAAAAAGAATCCTTTCAATCCTCATCATGCTTAGCGTATTCTTATCGATGGCCATACCGGGATTTGCCGCCTCGTCAAATGTATCTGTAGACAATAAGAGTCGAGAATTTGAAATTGGAAGAGTCAATATAAGCAGTGTCCCATTGCCAAGTTATGTTAAACTGAAAAAAGGTACTTACACTTACTCAGGAAAAGTGCTTATTTCTTACAACACAGATGCCGATATCGGCACAACCGATTACTACAATCTAGCTGTTCTTAACGATGACGGCACGAACTTCAAGTCAATCTTCTCCGGTATCATACCGACAAAGCCTAAAGCAAACGGAATTCGGTATATGCCATTCCAGGATAACAAGCGGTTGCTGCTCGGTGACTACGTGCTGGAATGCTCGCCAAGTCTTGACAACTGTAAAAGCAATAAATTGGTGCCCGTCGTGTATCCGTCAATTCTCGAAAATGATGCACGCACCACCAACCACTGGTCAGAAATCATCATTGCACCTGATAATAAACATATGAGCTGGACGATGCTCCGATCGGATCTTGGGGCTGCTGCAGCTATCGGCGTCCTTGAACGAAAGTCGGATACCTATGTTATCGAAAACGCACAGTTGATAAGTACCGTGCCATACTTTAAAAACGATCCGAAAAACCCGGGCTTTATTATTCCGCAAACCTTAAGGGGTGGGGAAGTTAAGCAGTTCGTTCGGGGAGGAAGTGCTATCTCCGTGGTAGGTCAGAAGCTCTACAATACAACCGATTCCCTTGTACAGGATTTAACCTCTGAGAAAGTAACACAAATCACTTATACCCCTGGGTACGACGAAACCACCATTTTCTCACCGGATGAACGCTTGGGAATTGTCATGAGTACAAGGTTCTCGAATCATACAGATCCTGCTATATTCGGAGTCATGCCGAGACCTTATGCTTCATACACTTCCGCTGGGTTGACTTCTTTCTTATATACGTATGCAGTCACCGGCGTGCGCAAGTTCAGAGCAGGCAACATCGGCCCGGTATTGATTGACATTAAACGTTCTATGAACGAGCCGGAATACAAAGGTGTTCAGCTAACAACGGATGAAAATTGGGTATTTGCCTCCCCCATGTCATGGCATCCGGATGGTAAACGCGCCTTGTGGGCGGAGAGATATAGAGGGACCGACTCTCAAATGCGTCTGCAGGTAGCAAAGCTTTTGGACTACAAGCCAAATAAGCCGATACCTTATAAAAAAACTCCAGATAACATTCCTTACGGAATTAAAGACCTTACTGTATTAAACAACGTCAATCCGAATGTAGAAGGGAAAATTGAGGGTAAACACTCAGGTTATATAGCCTATACACGTACCGTTTCTCCCAATTACACCGGAAAAACAGTGTCGCAGTATGTGAACTTTAGCGATGACGGCGTGAATTTCTACAATGGTTATGAGAAACTCAATTATAACTATGCCAGTGAAAGCCGTTATGAAGCCAATATTCAATTAACCGGCATCAAACCAGGCGAAATGAATCTCAGAGCAACCTTCTCTGTACTTGGAGGCGCTACCCCTGCCAAATTGTTGTTTGACATTGATAGTGATGGGAAACCAAAAAGCTATGGCTATACGAAATATGGCGGTAAAACTTTAAACATTGAAGATCTGCTTCAATAGAAGTAACTGAAAGAGACACAAATAGCACCCTGGTGAGAATCGGGTGCTATTTGCGTCTCTTTATGGCTTTGTGCAAGAGTTATCAAGGAGCCCTTATTCGTGATAATGCCGAACGACCATCCGTTTGCGATGAAAACGAGTGTCACGCTGCCCGAGTTAAGCAGTCAGCCCCTCGTCCTCATACGGAAGGCTAAGATCAATGGACCCACCATGTGGCATAAACTCATGCATAAGAACAAAGCAATCCCACTTAACACGAAAATTGGTTTCTCCGGGTCATTGGGAAACTTATATTTTATAAATGAGTCAAAGGATTACAGAGGGAACGAGATGAATAAGAGCTGAAATAAATAACTAATGAGAAACATTGACGCATCCATCCCTTCTCTAATCATTTAACCTAATTATCCATTGTTGGATCTAATTGAGCTAATTACATAAAGTGAGAGTTAAGAACATCCTATTAATATTGTTTAGCAGATTCCCGTTCATTATTGATTATTTTTTTCATAAAATAATGCACGATTTCTTGAAGTTCAGCTAATGCTGCTTGGGAAACAAACAAAATACTGATGGTAAAGACCAGAGCACATAACATCATGTTTCTTTTCATGTAATCACCAACTGGCAAACTTCCCCAATTTATAGTGATATTATTCCGCCTAGATGAACATGGCTTAAGCATAATTAAGTTAAGTTGGAATGAAGAAATATCATTTCACCGCAAACCACGAAAAAACGGTGAGCAAAGCCAAAAAAAGAGCAAGGCATTTATGTGAAAAAAGGCGTTTATCATATTCAACACGTTTATTCATATCATAAACGCCTCAAAGATTGGATGGAACGATTCAATGGGGTTGCAAATTGGGGAAAAACAAAGCATTTCATACACGAATATTTAAGGGAGCATTATTTTTTAGTTACATTTGTGACAACAAACCCTAGATCGTAATTGTGACGGAAAGAAATTTGATAATGTTCTGCTTTCTTGTCAATCTCGTTATTAATTACCTCGTGAACACTGGCTAATACATCTAATTCATAGATACCGCCATTTCCTGTTCTTATATTCGTTACTTGAAATGGGTCAAAGCTATAAACATTTTCTTTTCCAAGCTTTAAGTATTGTTTTTCTTGAAGGGCAAATAATATCTTTCTTTGCAATTCAGTGGTTAACATACGCTCCAATTGTGCTTCTCTTGTTTGTGGGAATCCCCATAAAGCAACCCATTCAATTGAATCCATTCCTTTAGTCGCTTCATCGTGTGGTTGAGCAGCTCTTGCTGACTAAATGAATAGCATCGTTCCAATAGAAAGGACCAGAATGGACATCAATTTTCTTCTCATATTATCACCCACCCATAATTTCCCCCATTTGGCCTGGTTTTATGTGTTGTGGACCCTGTAAAGCGCGGTTACTCCCCTTGTACCGTTCTTCGTTTATTTAAACTTTTCAAACTCCATTTTTTAACCAGTACTGATTTTGGTGAGAAATGTACTGTTCCATTCGGATAATCAATTCAACCAACTCAGGTTTTGTTAACTGCATATAACGCTGTCTTACACGAATCTATGTCACGATCTGGTTTAGGGACTATTTTAATGTCATTTACAACCCATCCATTTGTCTACGGCTTGCTTCAATTCATCGTTTTCTCGCTGCATCTCATCATTACAACAAAATAAAGCTGCTGGTGCAATGCCGGCAGCTTTTGTATAGAGTTAGCTATATATGGTGCTGCAGCCACCGTCATTAACAAATGAACAGTTGGTGGCCTACCTCTCAAACTCACGATCTTCAATGCTTGCTAGACCATGCCAGTTCGCTTACGTCAGTAGTTTTCTAACATACTTATCGACATATCGCTGCAGTTCTTAGGTACTCTGACTTCAATAACCCCTTTCCCTGCTTGCTGTAGCCATTGTCCGAGAGGGACGCACAGAGATTAAATTATACAGGAACCGTCAGATGTGATCCGATTTTTCGAGCAACCGTAAAACTGGCCCAGGCAAGCACATTTAGAAGCTGTCTATCCTCTATAAAGAAGGCACGAAATTCATCAATCAGCGTATCATCGATTTGATAAGGTGCAATCGCAGTCAACAGGCAAAGTCTAGCTGCGGCCTGAGACGGGGCATCGAGTGGTTTTACGACTTGTTCAACCCACCCCCTGCCTACTGAGGGTTTAGCGCCATTCCATTCATCTACATATTGCTTAATGACGGAACGTGTTGCATCATCTAGATCAGCTTCCCCCGCCTGATCCACGGCTGCTGCAAGATTCGCTAATGCCTTGCTGATGACTGGATTGGAGCTCGCCCAAGATAGATCGTCCGGCAATTGAGCATCGCGCAAGAATACGAGAGAATCGCCGATTGTCTTTTCTTTTTTCAAGTTTGATGAAAACAATAAAGCAACAAGCCGCTTTGTAAGTTTAGAAAAAAACGAATTTTTTACAGAAATGAGTGACTTATTTGTCAGCAATACATCAATCATACGGGTAATGTAGTTGTTCATTACTAGTGTGCCAATGATTTCCGGTGTCTCTTTTGCAGTAAATGGCGGCTCTTGCAAGATAGGGGAATGCGGCACACGCGTCGCGAGCGTCCATTCCACAATGGATCTGAGTTTTCTATCGGAGATTTCCCCGATTTGACCTCCGAGTATCTGATATGCCACGTCACTCTCCCCCACAGCCATGAGCATGGTGCTATGTGCATCCATGCAAAACGGGCATTCATTCGCTTTCGCAACCGCCGTGGCAACAGCCTCCTTGATCGCTCTCGGTACAATCCCCACCATTTCCGTCTCTCGGAAAGCTGCCCAAACCCCAGCAAGCAATGATGGAGAGAGGGAGTGCATAACAAATAGATCCCCTACTAAACCGAAGTCCCTTTTGATTTGCTTGAACATTTCAGAAACCATGCCGTCGGCTTCGGAAACAGGTGCTGGTTGAATATATTTGATCATGTTGTTCTCCACCTTCCATTCTGTTAGTGGATTTTCCCGACAGTCCGGATCAGAGCCATCGCCCGAAAGAATAAAAAGACGGCGATGACCGGATGAATCGCAGCGAGCCAGCCTATCTGCTTTAAATAGATTGCGCTGAGAAACATTAGAACGATCATGCCAACCAACGCCGCACATTGCGCGCGAATCGCCGCAGGCTGTTTCGTCACCATTGCAATGATCAACATGATCAGTGGTAGCACGGCAAAACCGTCGGCAAAATGTGAATGCTCCGTCCATCTCGCGGAGTCCGAAAACACGGCCAATCCCGCCAAAAACACTTGTGCGATCAAACATATCGCGAACAGCCAGGCCAGCGTTTTTACGAACATGGCCGGCGCGGACAACCTTTGTTGCATCACTTTTTCCCCTCTAGTATCCAACCGGTTGTTCAGTTCGTTCTTGGACATACCATCACGCCTTTCGAAATATTGTAAATACACAATTATTATACTTATACAACTGTTTTGTGTCAACAATTAACAAAAAAGTCCGCCAATCGGCGGACTATCCTTGGTTCGAGTCAAATCCCGTGAAAAGTGGTTTGTTTGAAAGCATGCAATAATGCGTGGATTCCGGCTTCAACCTGGTCCATATCCGAGTCAGGTACTTTATCCAGAACAGCGTTGCAAACGTGAAGCATTTTGCCATGAAGCTCCTGAAGCATTCCCAAGCCATACTCGGTCAATTGGATCAAGATCTCCCGACGATTATCGGGATTCAGGTTGCGAGATACGACACCGTTCTTAACCAAGGGATCAAGCAAACGGGTCAGTGTCGAAGGTTCGATGCCTAGACGGGCCGCCAAATCTCCGTTCCGGAAACATCCCTTGTCGATCAACATGACGATATGTGCTTGTCGGGGCGTCAGCCCTTCCACGAAGGATTTGTCCGAGCTCAATATCGTCGATTTGACCAGAATCTCATTGATCAGTTCGTTTAAAATGATTGGATCGATGCAAGCCACCCCCATCAACGTTTATTCACATTGTAGTCGAAAAAATTGTATCTTTGCAACAATTTCCGAAAGAAGAGTTGACAAAGAGGCTGAAGTGAATTAAATTGTATATGTACAATAATTGCATCAATACAATTTAGGAGTGATGATTGATGAATGTCATTGCAGAAAAAAAGCAGGCACTTCCCCAAACCAGAAATGGAAAATGGCTCGCACTGGCCGCGCTAATGGCCGCGCAATTCATGGTGGTGATCGACATTGTCGGATTGAACGTAGCACTTCCCTCGATTCAACATTCGCTACATTTCTCGAACTCTAGCTTGGAATGGGTGATGAGCGCATACCAGATCTCGTTTGGTGGTTGCCTGCTGCTCGGGGGCAGGATCGCCGACCTCTTCGGGCGAAAGAGGATGTTCCTGATCGGCGCAGCTGCTTTTGCAACGACTTCGTTCTTGTGTGGTTTGGCCCCGACAGCACTCTTGCTAATCCTTTTCAGGGCAGTACAAGGTCTAGCTGCGGCTATTCTATCGCCGACTTCGCTCTCATCGGTGACCCGGATGTTTCCAGAAGGCCGAGAGCGCAACATCGCGCTTGGCATCTGGGGAGCAGTATTCGGGGCCGGAGGTGCGATCGGCAGCTTACTGAGCGGCTTGATCACGACGACCTTGGGCTGGCAATGGTTTTTCTTCCTGAATCTCCCGCTCGGCTTCTTTGCGCTGCTGATCGGAATGAAGCTGCTTCCTGCTGACCCGGTCGCCGGGAAGCAGCAAGGGTTCGATATCGCTGGCGCGGCCACCGTTTCGGTGGGCTCCGGTCTGCTTCTTTATGCACTTAGCACAGTTTCAGGATCAGGGTTGAACTGGAACGTCTCCTTTCTTCTAGCTGCAGGCCTGATACTCTGGGGAACTTTCATCCTCATTCAACGAAAAACTCCCTTCCCCCTCGTTCCCAAGGTGGTCATGCGGATCGCTACGATGCGGGTGGGCGTTGTCATCGGGGTCTTGGCCGGCTCTTACCATTTCTCCATGTTTTTCCTACTAACGCTTATATGCAAGAAGTGTTGCAATTATCGGCCGTCCAGACGTCTCTCGGCTATTTGGCCGCCGCGTTGCCCACGATCCTATGCGCCAATCTGTCGTCACGATTCATTCGGCGCTTTGGGGTAAAGTTAGTGCTGGTTGCCGGGCAAATGCTCGTTATGCTCTCATTATTCTATTTTTCCCTTATGCATGCGGAGGGGACCTACCTGTACGATCTGTTTCCCGCACTACTTGTCGGAGGAATCGGTTGGGGCTTGCTATTTCCAACGATCAACATTATGAGCTTTTCCCGCGTGGACAAAAACCAAACCGGCATCGCCTCCGGCATCATCACTATGAGCGAACAGCTTGGCGGAGCTATCGGCTTAACCTTAGCCGCAATCGTCGCAGCCTCTCGGGCCGCTGATTACGCCCGGACGCACTCGGGCATCACCATTCATACGCCGGAAGCAATGACGGCCGGATTCTCGGGAACGTTTCAGTTTGCTGCAACTTTAGCTTTGCTGGGCTTCCTGCTCTCCATCCTCTTGATCCCTTCCTATCGGAAGGAGCAGAAATCATGAAAGACCATATTATCGTAGTCGGCGGTTACGGGAAAGTAGGGCACATCATCTGCGAAGAGTTGGCGAACCGATGGCCCGGAAAGGTGGTAGCCGCTGGAAGAAGCTTGGAGAAAGCGGAGCGCTTCTCTTTCGAAACCGGAGGAAAAGTCAAGGCGATGCAGTTCGATGTCCGCCACATCCCAGAGCCCGGGTTCTTCGAACGAACCCGGCTCGTGATCATGTGCCTGGATCAGGCGGACATTTCGTTCGTTCGAGCCTGCTTGGAAAGCGGCACTCGGTACGCCGATATCTCCGCCGATGACGAATTTCTCCGGAAAGTTGAAACGCTGCACGGCCTCGCGCAGCACAGTCGGACTGCCGCATGGTTGAGCGTTGGGCTGTCCCCTGGCCTTACAAACGTTATGGCGGCACATGCCCACCACATGCTGGATCGAACTGATCGGATCGACATTTCGATGCTAAGCGGGCTGCGAGATAGCCATGGCAAGGGGGCGATCGAATGGACTATCGACAACCTTGCTCGCCCATTCCGGCACACATTCGAAGGCAAGCAGGTCGTTCGCCACAATTTCTCAGACGGGCGAACGATTGATTTCGGCCAAACATTCGGCCGTTGGAAGGCGTACCGCTTCAACTTCTCGGATCAGCACTCACTAGGCCGCACATCAGGCATTGCCAATATTTCCACGAGACTTTGCTTCGATAGTCGTTTACTGAATCAAAGCTTGTTTGCGCTTCAAGCGACCGGGTTGAATAGATTGTTACGAAACAAGAGCGTGAGCAACGCAACCGTTGAATTGTTCGCGCGCATCCGAATGGGTCGTGAATTCATAGCTGTAAAGGTAGATGCTTACGGAGTGCTCCAAGGCAAGGAAGCCCATGTAGAACTGTTCGCCTCTGGCAAGAACGAATCCGTCATTACTGGGATGGCAACAGCTTACGTGAGTAGCAGGCTTTATCACGAAGCGGATTTGCCGGACGGCGTCTACCACCTCGACCAACAGGAGAACTTCGGCTGCCTGGCTTCCTCATTACGCGAATGGGTTTCAATCCGTACTGCAGTAAACGGGAAGTTCATGGAATAAGAGTGCTATGAGAAAAAATGGGCGGTAATCATCATTGGCTCGGCATAGTGATGCGAAATAAGGCCATGAAACAGCGGACCCCTGGCATTTATAAAATAATTCACCATTACTTTGTGACAAGGTCCGCTACACATGAACTTACCAGTATCATGCTGGCGACAAAGATCTGAAAAAACTGATTAGGGGTTTTGATCGATCAAGCAGAATTAGAAGTAAGCGAATGCGACACACTTAATCATAATGGAATTGCTTCTTCTCCTTCTTTACCTAATAGACCAGAAGCAAAGTTTGAAGAAATTCCTGTTGGTGCTCGGTTTTCCGACCAAGAAATTGCTGCTATGATTGGAGCAGATACATCCATGGACTTGGTTGCTTGCAGTATGGTTATGGGTAAGTCCATAAGAGAAGATATTGGAACCTTATTTGTTAAATATCACACAACAAAAGCTGCCCTCGGCTTAAGAATTTTACTATTAACCAAGGAAAAAGATTGGTTGATACCTCCTCCACTTCAAGTAAAAAGGCCTGATCTAGTTGAAGCCTAGGTTTTGATATCTATATCTTCTTTAAAGGACGATGAAAAATTGACCATTTGTATACCCAAGCAACCGAAAAGATCAAAAGCCGCCTGTATGCGTTTATTACGTTGTAGGCGGCATGATTACGTTGTCATTCATTTTGATAGGATTTGAACCATTCGACGAGCATCTTGAACAATCCGAGGAAATTGTAACTCCAATGCCTCGCTTAACCCCAACCCGAAGTCGATGGTATCCACACCAATTCCGATGATTTTTACATAAAGCTGCGGATACATGACCGGAATGATGGAGAACAAATGAAGATCATGTATGGAAATTCCTAAATCAAAGGAACCAAATTCCTCTATTGGATGACACGCTACATCCCCAACCTCCCGATCTGACTTCACCGCATCGACGATTATTAATCGATCAACTCCATCCATTACCTTTAAGCAGTCATCTATATCTGTCTCGCCGACCAAATACTGAAGATCTCCGGACTATTAATTAAAACAAAAAAGAACCGCTTATTTAAGCGGTTTTGAAACGGCTCCTGCTCTTGTCATCCGGCATTGTAAGTCATGCCCACACGGTTGTTGTTGCCAGCGGCAAGCGATAGGTTGGATGTCCCTCAGCCGCTGCTTTACCGATGGAAATTAGCATGACAGGCTGATAGCGCTCCTCATCAAGACCAAACGTGCCGGCAATCTTCGATTTTTCATAGCCGCCCATCGGATTTGTATCATAACCATACGAGCGCGCAACCAGCATCAACTGCATGGAGGCAAGTCCAGCGTCAATCAGATTAATGCTGCTTAGTTCACTTTTGGAGAGGCTATCGAGCTGCGGCTTGAACTTATTTAGCATCATCTCGCCGACCTCATGTGGCATATAGCCAAGCTCAACGGATCTGGCAGTAATTTCATTCATATAATCCACGTTTTGCAAATCAATAAAAACAGCGATAACGGCTGCCGAGGTTTCCACCTGCGATTTATTGTAAGGAGCAAGCGCTGCAAGCTTGGCCTTGCCCTCCTCCGTATCAATCACCAGAAAACGCCAAGGCTGCATGTTAACCGAGGATGGAGCCCGGGAAGCCTTCTCCAATATTTCCGACAACTCTTCTCTTGTGATTTTTACGTTGGTGTCATACATCTTTACAGATCGGCGGCCCAATACAATCTCATTAAAATCATTTGTTTTTTTAACGTTTCCCATGGTCTTAGCTCCTTTTTGGCTTACATTTTATTTACAGATTGTTGTGCATTATGCGATTACAGATTTTTTTGCAGATCCTCCATATCAAAGTCAGCTCCTTTCAGAGCTATATTACGAATTTCCTTTAGCCAGCTCTTTTGTGATTTCGCTTAACGCATCTTTGAGTGATGTCGCTGTTCGTCCAATTAGCCGCTGCAAATCCGAGCTTTCAATTTCTAATGCCCCTCGGCCAATTTCAACTTGCATGTGAACAAGAATCGGAACAAACGAGTCAGGAATTCCAGATTGAGCAAGCATTTGACCATATTCTTCTGGTTGCAAATATTGTAACTGTACTTCTTGTTGAGTCACCTCAGCAAAAATATCGGCCAGCTCTTTTTGAGTCAATGGTTCTCCAGAGAGTTCATATACCGAATTCTCATGTCCTGACCCTGTCAATACGCGAGCTGCTGCTTCAGCGTAATCCCGTCTTGGGGCCCAACCTGCTTTTCCTTGTGACGAAGCGATGATCCAGGGCATCCCGTTCAGAACAGCTTGAAACGTATTCATTTCGTTCTCCACATACCAGTTATTTCGAAGAATGGAATACGTAATTCCGGATTTCGCAATGGCCTCCTCCGTCATGCGATGGTCCTTGAAAGGCTCAACTGTAGTGTAGGTAGCCTTAGGCGCACTGGTGTAGGCGATGAATTTTACATTGGCAGCTTGAGCTGCACGGACAGCAGTTAAGTGCTGTGTTGTACGATTCAGAACATCATCACTTGAGATGATTAACAATCGATCTATACCTGTGAAGGCAGTGACTAGAGAATCATAGTCATTGAAATTTCCATAACGTACATCAATCCCTTTGTTCTGCAGATGAACTGCTTTTTGGGGGTCACGCACACTTACAGCAATCGTGTCTGAAGGGACTACTTTCAATAATTCATCCACGACTAATGACCCCAATTTTCCTGTTGCACCAGTTACTAATATTTTCATCGATATTTCCATTCCTTTCGCTTCGCTTCAGGCACAAAACAGAATGAAACCCGGTTGGAACCTTGTGCGATTTTTTGGTAAGCTTAGCCAGCTACTCCTGTCCATTTCCGGAAGAAAGCTCCTGAGCATGGCTTTATAGTAACTGCAAAAGAAGATATTCCACAAGTAGGCACAATAAATAAACACAGTAACTATAAGTATACCTATGATTTGTGGCAGAACAGTTTTGCCGTATTTATGCTCCGTTTTCTTTTCTGCGAGCTATGGTTGTTTAGGTTATAATATAACAATCATTATTTTTTATAGTGGGAGGTATAAATAAATGTCATTGAATTGTCAGGATGAAGTCGAAGCTACACTCGAAGTTTTAGTAGGCAAATGGAAACTTATTATCTTGTCACATATAGCATTAAATAAAACCATGAGATTTGGTGAATTTCAAAAAAGTATTCCGGATATTACTAAAAAAATGTTAAGCTCTCAACTAAGGGACTTGGAGTATCATGGAATAATTAGCAGAAAAGTGTACAATCAAATGCCATTAAAAGTGGAGTATGCTATTACGGAGTACGGGGAAAGTCTGAAACCCATCTTAGATACACTTGTTCATTGGGGTAAAAATCATATCGAATATATGAGTAGTCAAGAAAAGAAAGTAGTTGATAGCAGCGGCTGAAGCCCCTTCGTTATCAGCCTGTTGGAAGCTGAATGTCTGCAGCGTGATGAGTTCGGCAGCTACCAAGAGGCGTACGAGGTCGTGACGAACTATATTCGTTTTTACAACGAGCGGCGCATGCACGGGAATCTATATTACGATCCCTCCTTTGCTATTAGAAGCAATTGAGTTTTTTCATGTATTCTTCATCTCACGGAGTTATAATATCGATTTGATTACAATTAGATATGCATCAAATTGTCAATAGTACCATGTTCTTGTCCATTTTCGGCAATGGGACCAAGCTCTTGTCCTGAGCAAAGGACAAGAACTTGGTCCTATAAAATAGAAAAACCGCGCTGGGCGCGGGATCTAATGGGACTATGTTCTTGTCCTCTTACACGTCGCAACAAAAAAAGCCCGTAAGACAACATTTATACAGGCTGCAATTATTTAATTTAGCCTGTATAAATGTTGTTTTGTTTTGTAAATGTAGCGCTCGGGCTAAGCCCTTCCCAGATAGTAGTCAATCCTTTAAATAGAACAGCTAATTTACATGCTCTCCTTTAGCAAAATTAATTTGAATTTGATTAAATTGTTCAGGTTTCTCCCATTGCGGCCAATGTCCCGCTCCTTCTACTACCACCAATTGGCTACGAGGAATCAATTCCTGAAGGTATTCCGCATCTTCGACTGTAGCTGTGGGATCATGATCCGACATTAAAATAATCGTAGGTACAGTGATTTTACTTGTCCATTTTGAATCCCATGTGTAATTTTTTCGCACTTCCCATTCTTGTAATATCATGATATTTTCAATAGCTTTTTTTAACTCTGGCTGTGTGTAAATGTTATAGCGTGATTGAACAAGTTCTTCTGTCACAAAACTCGTATCCCAGAACAAAAACTCTAGTCTCTTTCGAACATTCTCTTTATTGACTTCCAAAACAGCTTTAATCGTTGATTCTTTCAGCTTTTTCATCACTTCTGGTTTACCCTTAATATTACCTGGCGTGTTCAACAGCAAGGACTTTACATATTCTGGGTGATGAGCAGTAAACCATGCAGACGTCCATCCTCCCAAAGACTCCCCAGAAAGGTGAACTTTTCCAAGTGACAGGGTTTTAATTACAGCTAACAAATGATTACTGTATACATCTAACGTATAAGGTTGATTCGGTTTATCCGTATATCCATGCCCCACCATATCTAAGACAAGAACTCTGAAATGCTTGCTCAGGTTCCTGACATTTCTTGCGTATGCTTCAGCGTGTCCGCCAACTCCATGTAAGAGAATCAGCGGTTCTCCCTCACCGGCTTCGATAATTCTAGTATTTACACCGTCAGCATTGACGAAGTATTGTTTAAAAGCGATTCCAGACAATTCATTCCAAATACTCACATTGTTGTTTGTCATATAGTTCATCCCTACCTTAATTTTACTTTTAAACTAAATTTACATCAAATTGAATCTGTAAAATTTCCGTTAGCCTATTTTTAGGGGACTCTACTAAATCTCATCTAATATCCAACTTATATTCACGCTATGACTTAAACCGAACAATCCCCATTCCCGTAACCCACTCTGGAACTGGTTCATAGCACATTGTCTCCGCTTCAAAATCATGAAGCATTCCTAACAGAACCAACCAATTGTGTAACTCTTGTCCTCCATTTCCGGCCTCTTGCTCAATCTCTTCATATGTCAACTGTCTCAAAGAAGCCATATCCCCTTGCTCAATAGCTTCTAAAAACTTTCTATCCCATTCTTCATTTACCGGCCCCGTTGTAAGTGCTGTTACCCTTTTTAATCGATAAGCTTTATACTTTTCATCATTCTCTATTTGTTGTCTTCCATGCAATAAGATATTAATCATATATTGATCTTCCTCTTTTTGGCTGTCGATTTTGGGCGTTGGAACCCAATGAGACAACCCGCCAGATGCAACAATTGCTACCTTTTTATCGTTTCCCCACGATTCGATGGCCTTACGCAAAATCTCCCCTATTTGAAAGCAGCGGTCCATCGTAGGCAGAGGAGGGGCAGAAGTGTTAACAGCAATAGGAACCACTGGTATGGCTAGATCAGGGTTCAGAAAATAGATTCCTTGCGTGTGTCCATGATCGACCTTCATTGACATAGAAAAAGCAAAATCCACTCCATTATTCAAACCAGTATTTAAAATGTGTTTAGCTAATTCTTTTTCCACTGGGATTTTGTACTGTGGTAAATTCCAGTCCCCCCATCCCTCACATTCTCCGATTCCAATCGTAAAAGAAGGCATGTGGTTGTAATAATAACTGTTAAAATGATCATCTGAAATCAAGATGATGACATCAACATTCTGCTCATTTAACCAGTTTCGCATTTCCAAAGCTGTATCGATAAAACGCTTTCCTCTTTCTCCTGCACCTTCTCGATTCGTCATAATAAAGGGGCTATGTGACATCGCCACACCTGTTACAATCTTTGCCATATAATCACCCTAACTATTAAGTCTTTTTGCCAGATCAGTGGCCACATCCATGATCATATCTTCCTGACCGCCGACGACCTTCAGACGCCCCAGCTCGATCAGGATATCTCTTGCGTCCACCCCGAATTTGTCGGATGCACGTTTAGCATGTAGAAGAAAGCTAGAATACACGCCCGCATACCCCATCACCAGGCTGTCTCGGGTAATTTCCTGAGCCTGCTGCAGAATCGGGGCGACAATGTCTTCGGCTACGTCCATCATTTTATAGATGTCAATTCCGGTCTCGATGTTTAATCGGTCCAATACGGAAACAAGCACTTCCGTCTGTGTGTTCCCCGCACCAGCACCCAGACAGCGGATGCTACCATCGATACGCGTGGCTCCTTCTTCAATAGCTGCGAGTGTATTGGCCATGGCCAGCGACAGGTTGTTGTGGCCGTGGAAGCCGACGTGGATGTCCAAGCTTTCCCTCAGGGCATGAATACGTTCCTTGACCTGATGTGGCAGCAACGTCCCTGCGGAGTCTACCATATACACCGTGTCTGCACCATAGCTTTCCATGAGCTTGGCCTGCGCCACCAGTTTTCCCACTGATGTCATATGGGACATCATGAGGAAACCGACGGTTTCCATGCCCAGTTCCTTAGCCAGATGAATGTGCTGCGATGAGACATCGGCCTCGGTGACATGGGTGGCGATCCGGGCCATCTTGGCACCAAGCTCAGCAGCTTTTTTCAATTCACGCTGTGTACCGATGCCAGGCAGCAGAAGCACGGCAATTTTCGCCCGCTGACATACATCAACCGCGGCTTCGATCAGTTCAAATTCATCAAACAGGGAGCGGCCGAACTGCAGCGATGAACCACCTAATCCGTCCCCATGACTCACTTCGATAAAAGGCACATTGGCTTCATCCAAGCCTCGCGCCACGTTTCGTACCTGTTCAACTGTAAACTGATGGGCCACGGCATGGCTGCCGTCACGCAAGGCTACTTCGGTAATGTGCAGATCTCGTTTCGTAATCATTGCTTGACTTCCTCCCGCTGGGCCAACTGGTTCTTGGCAAACTCCTCTGCCACTTTCACCGCTGCTGCCGTCATGATATCCAGGTTGCCGGAGTATTTAGGCAAGTTGTCACCAGCACCTTCCACTTCCAAAAATACCGTGACCCTGTTGCCGTCAAAGATTGGCTCGGTCCGCATGCGATAACCGGGCACGTAAGATTGTACTTCCCTGACCATCTCCTGAATAGATGCGGCAACTTTGTCTTCATCCATAGTACCTTCAGCCACTTCCACGTAGACGGTATCTCTCATCATGATCGGCGGTTCAGCCGGATTGAGGATGATGATGGCTTTCCCACGTTTGGCCCCGCCTATCTGCTCGATCGCGTTGGCTGTCGTCAGGGTAAATTCATCGATGTTTTCCCGAGTGCCGGGTCCTGCACTTCTACTGGAAATAGTAGCAACGATTTCGGCATATTCAACAGGAACCACCCGATTGACAGCATGTATAATCGGAATGGTCGCCTGTCCACCACAAGTAATCATGTTGATGTTCGGTGCATCAAGATGGTCACTCAAGTTGACCGACGGACAAACAAACGGTCCTCTGGCGGCCGGAGTCAGATCCAGCACCTGCTTGCCGGCTTCCTTCAACAGTTTGGCATGACGAACGTGCGCCTTGGCAGACGTGGCGTCCATGACGATATCAGCCAGTTCTGGCCGTTCCAAAAATCCCTTGATCCCGTTGTCGATTGCCACAAGACCCATTTCCTTGGCCCGGCGCAGGCCGTCTGACCCAGGATCAATGCCGATGACAGTCGTCAGCTCCAGAACATCCGAGCGCATCAGTTTTAACATCAGATCTGTGCCGATATTGCCCGAACCCAGTATCGCAGTTTTCACTTTGGACATTTAGAATCCCTCCCCATCAAAATTAACCGTGACACTTCCTAGGCAGTCCATCCGGATGCTGAACGAATCTCCCGGAGATGCATCGACCGCAGCTGAAAGTGCCCCGGATAAAATCACTTCTCCGGCCTTCAGTTCGATGCCGTATTCATGTAGCTTATTCGCAAGCCAGGCCACACAGAGAGCGGGGTCTCCCAGAGCAGCAGTTCCCTCCCCCTTATTTACAACTTGGCCATTCTTCTCTAGCACCATGCCTATCTGGCGCAAATCTACCTCGGAAGGTTTGACAAGAGTTCCGCCCAGCACGTATAAACCACAGGATGCATTATCCGCGATTGTGTCATGTAGTTTGATCTTCCAGTCCTGTACCCGGCTGTCCACGATTTCAATGGCTGCCATTACATATTCTGTAGCCTGCAGAACATCTGCTATCGTGACATTGGGGCCTGTCAAGTCCTTCTTTAATACAAAGGCTACTTCTCCCTCAACTTTGGGCTGCATTACTTGGTTAAGCTGAACGGTTCCCCCGTTTTCCACAACCATACTGTCCAGCAGATGACCGTAATCCGGTTGGTCCACGCCAAGCAACTCTTGCATGGCTCGGGAGGTCAGTCCGATCTTTTTGCCTGTGATGCGTTGACCCAAATCCACTTTACGTTGAATATTGAGGAGTTGTACTTGATAAGCATTGTGTATGGTTAAACCCGGGTTGGCATCCGTCAAGGCTTGTATCCCTGTATGATTTTGTTCGGCCTCCCACAGTAGCCTGGCAAGAGCTTGAATGTTCTTACTGTCCATTCCACACCTTCTTCTATTCACTCAATTTTCAGATCTCCCAAAATGATACCCGCTTGCAGTGCCATGAAAAGCTGGCAACTGGTTTGTAGATCATTGATATCAGCATCTAAAATTTCACATATTTTTTGCACTCGATATCGTAATCCACCAATCGACATTTTCATTATTTTTGCCGCTTTATATATATTTTGGCCACTTTTAATGTAATAATATAGAGTTTTGGTTAACTCTGATTCTTTCCCTCGATCGTATTCAAATAATTTTGAAAGCATTTTGTTGCAGAAATGCCGGATATCATCCATTTTTCCTGCGCGAAATAAAATCCCCACCGCTCCTAAATCATCAAAGTACATAATTTCTTTTTGTTGATCGTTCATGTTCAATGTAATGAGAGCTTCATTGTACAGTATCGGTATATCTTCAAGAGACGTTGATCTTGAGCTCATGCCAATTTTATAAGGTATATTGGGGTATTTTTCTTTCAGATAACAAATTAATTTTCTGATACATTCATCGACGTTTATCGAATATTTCGAGAACAAGTCAACAGGCATCAATGCAGCTATGTTTTGAGAGTCTTCCGAGATTAAGATATTCAGATTACTCTTCATAAAATATCTTGATAAAACTTCAATTAAATTCATACCGCCGATGGGATCCTTTCCATTCGGGAAAAAATTTGGATCCCCTTTCAAAACTAAAAATTGATACTCTTTGCCCAAATCCACGCCATAATATCTGGCCCTTTTGAATAAAACTACAGGGTTTAGACGATTATGGATCATATCTTCCAATAATCCGCTTTTGATGTTCAACTTCAGTTCTGTATCCAGGATCGTTTCATTGTTATAATTACTCACAGATCCGATGAGACACATTTGCTTCATTTTCAACCAATCGACTTCATTAAAAGAAGTGTCAATAAAGGAGCAGTAACCTACAATCTTGCCTCTGGATACCATCGGAGCAATTAATCTCTTATGTTTATCAGATTGGACCAGTTCGATAATTTGTTGCTTCTCCATAAGTTCAGTCAGTTTGATGTGATTATCTCCATCAAGATTATTTTTAACGATTTCCTTTAAGTTCCTGCTATATTGTCTAGCCAGTTCCGAATCTAAACCTATTGAATAAAGATAGTTAAATCCTAGATCTTCAAGAATGATAGGGATGTTTGTAAGCTGATAGCATACGTCTGCCAATCGTGTTCCCTCAATGCCATTTAGAAACTGCCCTATGGCTTGGTTATTGAAATCCATGGCCGCTTGCAAGTTATTTTTTTCAGTTAAAACGGCTTCAAGGCAGTTCAGAAGCATTTGTGGCAGTCCTGCTTCGAACTCTTTTTCTGTGAAGTTATAAGTTCCCAAATCTGATGACATTTGAACAAACATTTCCAGTGCTTTAGGATATTGAACCTTATTTTGCAATATATTCACCCACTTAAGAAAGTTACAAGCTTAATGAGCTCTCAACTTCTACCATCCCTGGCATATTTGTCATGTATCTTCATCCATGCGAACAAATCCTTCACAGAAAAAACCAAATATCCCATGTTTCCAATTGCAATGCTATCTCATCTTTCATATAATCCACGCTAATCGGTGGAATGAAATTAATAATAATTTTTCAATCTTTAATCCCTAATTTCTCCAGCAATCCCTGACTTCCCGTTTTTCTGCGAAGACCTCGGATGCCCCAGCCTCCGTCGAAATTCAATACTGCTCCTGTAGCCGGAATATTGTCATTTCGCGAGGCAAAAAATACGTAAGCACCGGCATAATCTTCTCCGTACAATATACGCCCGATCGGAGCGGCTGACTCTACATTCTCATTACCCCGTTCCAAATCGACATCATTGTACCATTCTTTATACATGCTAGTTATGGATCTATTGTCCATTTCCAGTGAGGCAGGTCCCCTCAAATCCGTCATTGCCCCGCCAATGGCAATGCCGTTCACTCGGATATAAGGCGCTAATTCAAATGCCAACTGGCGAACCAAGCCAACAACGGCGTGCTTGGTGGATGTGTAAAGCGGTCCGCCTCCGTTTGTGTAAAAGCCTGCATTCGAAACCGTAAAGATCATATTCCCCCGGCTTGCCGTCAATTGCGGCAGACACGCCTTGGCCGCAAGCAAGTAACCCTTGACATTGATATGGAACAATTCATCAAACGCTTGATCTATCTTGTCTTCCGGAAGATCCACCAGCGACATGTTGTAATCCCAAATACCAACATTTGCAATTAATGTGTCGATTTTCCCGAAATGTTCCGTACACCGGTTTACCGCTGACTTGAGGTCACTGAACCGACGTACGTCACCCACTATTCCAATGATATTTTCACCATACTCTTGTTCAAGCTGATTAAGACGATCTGGCGACTTGTCAAACACTGCAACTTTGGCACCTTCAGCCACAAATCGTTCCACAATGGCACGGCCGACGCCAGATGCACCGCCTGTAACCAAGGCCACTTCATTGGTCAATCTCATAATTGTAGCTCCCCACTCGTATAAATATTCAAATGTAATATGATCATGGGTTGGTTACTTTTTTTCGAGGCTTTGTTTAAAGCTCGATGTTGACAAAATGACAATAAATGGAATAACAAAAAGTGGTTAATCATTTTAATGATTAAACTCACTTAGTAAAAATACCCGGAGGGCTTTCTAACATTTATTTTTAACACAGCTCTTTTTCAAAGTACCCATCTTCAAAAGCCACATATACATCGTCTCCATCAACCCGCACCGGATACTTTTTCAAAGGTTTCCAAGGGGGGGCCATCTTTACCTCTCCCGTTCGGGCACAAAATTTTCCCATATGCAATGAGCACACGATGACATCTCCCTCTAGATAACCGCCTTCAGACAGCGACCATTTGGCATGAGAACAGAGGTCTTGTGTTGCAAATACTTCGCCATTGACTTTAAACACCGCTACTGCTGTGTTTCCTTGCACTACCTTTAACCCCTCATCATTCGGTAGTTCAGACAACGTGCAAACCAATGTATATTTCATAATGCATTTCCTTTCAACTGCAGTAATATTTAAAAGAAGACAGACAAGTTATTTGCCAAAAGAGTAGCTTGATCAATCAAAATTGTTCGGCGGGCGATTTTAAAGCCCAATCCTCCCTCCGAACGCCGCAGTACATCCCGGCGCTCGCCCGGAAAAATATCTGCCTGATGTTCCGAACGGTTGCGATAAACGATAAATGACGATGCCACCTCATACGTGTTCGGGTCCTCCATTTCCAGAATAATGACGTTGGAAATAATGTGCCGTGTACGCGACACCGGATTCTCCGCCCAGTTCACCCCTGATACTCTTGCTCGAATACGTCCGCGCATCGTTTCATAGGTATCGTCGTAGTGCGCTCCTTTTCCTAGAGGCGCATACTCCTGCGACACTTCTCTACCTACACGGTTCATGCGAATCGGCATCCAATAATGAATATCCTTGTCCATCAGCTCGAACCACGCTTCAAACTGCGAGTGGTCTAACAACTGCGCTTCCTTGTAGTAAAACTGTTCGATTTCATGTTGCAGTTCAAGACTTGCGCTGCTTTCCGCCCATTTAAACGGTTTAACTAAGTCCATTATTTCCATTCTCCCCTTGTTTTATGACATCTGAACCCTCATAAGTGTAGGTAACGACCCCAACTTAAGATTGGGGCCTCAATGTATCCCATTTCGGTTCCGTCATCATGCGGGCCCAATGGGAATAAAGTCCTCTAGCTGCTTCTTCTGAAAATACGTAGGAGGTTTTACCCGGAAATTCTGGATTGTTTTTTCCCGGAACATTCAGCCCCATTTGTATAGCTAGCGGTGCAGTTCTGGACTTGTACCCACGAAGAGCGTTCTGAATGTCAACCCAGTTTTCCCCGTCATCCTGCTCGTACACTCCACCAGCACTGAACGTACGGACATTTTGACGAGCTAGTTCATCCTTGATTTCTTGTGGCGCGTCCTTATCAACGACGACGAAGGCCCACACTTCAATCTGATCCGGTCCCTTCGGATGCCAGGTCCGCACAGTGTTCATACCATACGGCAAAAATGAGCAGTTGGGGAAGATAGTCATATGGCTTGCCCCCATTCTGTGGTATGGCATAAGAGGAGCCAGACGTTCTTTCGCCTTTTCATAAGCCGGACCTTCGCTATAATATTTGTCGACTATGGGTCCTACACGTATCGAACCTCTTGGTGTATCAAGATAAAAGCCGCATCCATGACCGCCCCATTTGGCTCGGAACTGATGTCCTTTCATATGAGGCTCAAAATTGGATAAATCTTGCTCGGGTGGCAACCCTGCAACTACAGCAGCCAAATGAGAAGTTGTGGCAGCATGGTACATGTCACTGGCAAATTGCTCCGCAGCAAACTTCCAGTTACAGGGGATTACCCATTTTTGCATGGCCCCGATGGCTTCTGTCCCTGCTTCGGAACGATCCAACATAGTGTCCATGTAAGGGGTTGCGTCACTCAAATAAGTCAGCAAATCTGGCGCTTCAGGATCCCAGTTGGCAAAAACTAACCCCTTGTATATCTCCACTCGAGCCTGTATCGGCCCCCACTCTTCTTTCTTGAATCCGGAGAATGCTTCCTCTTCAAACGGAACATTGACTAGTTTACCTGCTGTGTCATACGCCCAGCCATGGTAGGTGCACGTGAACGCCTTGGCATTCCCGCAATCCGCCCTGCAAATCTTCATCCCACGATGCCGGCATTGATTATGGAATACCTTAATGCTTCCATTTCTCTGACGCACCATCACCACGGGATCCTCTCCCATATAGGTGGTCAAGTAATCTCCCGGATTGGGAACATGGCTCTCATGGCCAAGAAGCAGCCACGAACGGCCAAAAACCCTCTCCAATTCCAACTCATAAAGTTCATGATCCGTATAAATTCGTGGATCTAACATCCCCTTTTCCTCATCGATAAGGGCACGGATTGCTTCGGGTGTCCATTTTCCTGAATTAAGGCTCATAGATTAAAACCTTCCTCTCTGGTTAAAATTAATGAAGGGGAAACGCTTTCATGATTAAAGTTTAGAATTTTTTTCGATTAAATAATACAGCAAAAAGTGCTTTTTATTTGTGTATTTTCTATCATCAACATACAAATAGATAATTAGAGAGAAAAACGTAGATTGCCGCGGCTTCTATGACGCAGGTTTTTCGTAATTAGAGCGACATTCCTCTTTGTGACAATGCATTAATTTTCACGTAAATATATTGAAAAAAAAGAGCATAAGAAAAACCGCCAAAGGCGGTCATAAGTCTTCTCCAATCGGTTTTTTCTTTTTTTATTATCCTCTTTCGACATACGCTTGTATGCGTTCAACTTCCTCATTGCCTACCATATCGATTACGGCTTGATAAAGATTCGGCGGGAATTCCGCAATTCGATGACACAAATATAAATACCATTCATGCCCGTATGGAAGATAAATTCGCACCGGGTGTCCAATATTTTGCATCCTGCTGGCTAACTCCGGTCGAATGCCATATAACATCTCGATTTCCACCTTAGAGTCGGATAACCATCCTCGTTCCAGCACTTCATTTATGATGACTTCGTCATGGCTAGCGATCGACACTCGTTGTCCCTGACGAATAGCGCTTTCGACAAGTTCTAAATAACGATGATTAAGCTCCGGAGATCGAGAAATCGAGTAATCACTCGATTCCTGATAAGCCCCTTTCACAATGCGGATACGACTAGGAGAAGGTAGCGAAGCCAGATCCTGCGGCGTTCTTGTCAAATGAGCCTGCAAAGTAATGCCGACATTCGGATACACGGACACTGCCTGTTTGTAAACGGAAAGAATATCGTCTGTTTTGCTAGACTCTTCCATGCTAATGAAAAGTTCCAAGCCGGTTCCCTGTACTTGCTCCGCTAGTTTCATCAAATTTGAGAAGGCAAGTTCTTGATGCAAAGAAAGTCCGATATGCGATAAATCAAAGGATACCCGTGCTGATATTCCAGCTTGTCCCAAATCAATGATCAAGGCCTTCATTTCAGCAACGATTGCTTCACATTCGGTGGCATCCGTTGTATTTTCACCGATATATTCGATGGAAATTGCGTAACCTTTAGCCACTAACTTTCGGCCAACTTCTATCCCGTCTTGACGAAAATTACCCGTAATATACCGCGAGGCAGCTTGTCGCAAAAGACGATTCAGTTGAGGCGTCCGCTCAACATATGACTTTAAGTCCGCGCGGCGAGCGATTGTTTTTAATTTTTCTGTGAATTGTTTTTCCAAAAGCAATTGTTGGTACATGATACCACTCCCTTTTCCAATTTAACTCTCAGTGTACTGGGGAGTGGAAAGACTGTATTGTATAAAATTGCTCCTAATTTACATCAATAACGCGTACTTTTGTGGTGTTATCCCGACAATCCTGCCAAATGTTCTCGCGAAGTGGCTCTGATCGTAGAAGCCCGCTTCTACAGCAATTTCGGTAATTGGCCGCTGTTTCATTAATTCTGTTTTTGCGTAATTAATTCGCAATAAGTTTTGATAGGCATGCGGAGGCAATTGATTCCACCTCTTATATAAACGAATGAGATGAAATCTACTCATTCCGGATACGTTCTCCAGCTCATCCATCGTGATCCGTTCGGTATAATGCTCGTGCAGATATTCCTTTATGAGTTTAGCGCATTTGTGGTCCTGGTTGTCACGGCGCGATTCATGTTCAAGATCCGATGAATTCTGGCTAATGAGCACATGTACCAGCTCAATCAAAGCCGATTCGATCTCAAGCGGAGAACATTTTCCAGTAATAGCCTCCATCGTACGGTTGATGTGCTTACGACAGGCATTATTCTTACCCTCTCCCAATAAAAAAGGAACATGTAACTGATCGAGTTCCTGTTGCTTAAGCCCCTGCAGCCACTCAGTTTTAATGAACAGCATCTTGTAACTCCACTCTACGCCTGCATCCGGATGGCATGCATGCAGCATCATCGGCGGAAAACTAATCATCCTCCCTGCTTCAACCCGATGTAAGGTTCCATCGCACCAAGCGTTCGTTTCACCTTTATCAATCAACCCGATCGAATATTCTTCATGAAAATGCTTTTGATATGCAAAATCACTCTTCAGACATCGTTTGGCCTCCAAGAAAGGCAGCTTTTTATCGCGGTAAAAGGTTACATCAGGCATGCTTCACTATACACCCTTTCTATACGAAGAAATTTGGACACTGTACATACAAGAGCTCAATATCCTAAGCCAATGAGCAGGTCGCGAATGGAGTAAAATCATCCTTAAATGTTGCCCTGTGAAATCCTATAAACCCTATCTAAGTCACACCCGATCCTCGCTTTCCTGAATGAAGCCAATATGAAAGGTGTTGGGATAGCAGAGCACATTTGTGTCATTGGACATCTGGTGTCGGTATGACAAGAACTTGATCTCATTTTAGCTCTCTATCAAAAAAATGCAAACCGTCAAAAGACGATGTGCATTGGTTTTTTCAGCCCATTGAAGAAAAGCCAGGCAACCTCGCTGATGATCGCGATTACCTGGCTTTTTGAAACAAATGGTTATAACTATGGAGCGACTGAGATTATGGCTATTTTATGCTCTACTGACTCCGTTCTCGTGTTTCCTGGCCCATCGGCATCTATCGTACAAGTAATGTAATAGGTACCTGGGGCTGGAATGACTTTATTATACAGCATGAATGCAATATCCTGTTTGGATACCCGATTAACACCTGTAAGTGTAACGGTATGCCCGCCGTTGCTGATTTGAGACGACGTGTATTTGTTCCAGGAACCCGCATTATATTGATCGTTTGTATCAACTGTAATTCCTTCAAAATTGAGTACCATGACACCGTTCACAATAGTTTCACCTGGGAAGAAATCGAAACGAATGTTAGCCGCCGTACTACCGGCGTTGAGTTGTTTGGTATGCGCACCAGTACCGCCACCGTCAAACCCGTACGTATACATCGTAACCGTCGGTTGGATGCCATTGACGAGCGTAAGGGTAATAACATGTGCTGCATCCTTGGCCGATTCGTTATTCGAGGAATCGGTTGCTGTAATGACAAACTTATAGCTGCCAGGAGGTAAATCCCCGATCTGTGCAGACAGCACGGAACCGTCTGCTTCGCTCGCACCCAAAGTTATGGCTGCCGCCAATTCTCCTGCGTCAACGGTATTGTCTGCGTTAGAATCGGTCCATCGGTACGCACGCACGGTTGCATCTGCTTCACCTATAGCACCCGCTGCTCCGGAAAGCTGGTCTTGCGTACCGTTGTAATTATCGACAGCCGTAAACTTCGAGCTATCTACCGTTGGTGGCGTCGTATCGGGCACTGCGTTCTTTTCAAGAACCACGGTAACCGCATGTGC
>NZ_NMQW01000059.1 GCF_002234615.1 Paenibacillus rigui
CAAAAGATTTGACAGACCCTTGGCACCGACTGTCGTAGAACTCATTGCCATACTCAAAATAACCGTGGATAACAGCCACTTATTCCATTCCTGATTCATAATATCTCCTCCATAACTTAGAACTGCAGCATCGTTTTGACAAGTTTCTTCCATTTCCCTTTTTAATTTTTCTCTCTTTATATTTAAAAATTCTATCAAATCCTTCTCACAAAAAAATCACAAGAACTTATCCAGCCAGTATCACCGAATTGCCGCACGCCGGCGAGCCAATCGGGCGACGGTTGCAGTAGCACACAGTATATTGTCTATGGCTTACTATATGATTAAGCGGAAACAACCCTACATCGAGCTCGGTCCAACCTACTACGAGGAACGAAAACGGGATGTGATTATCAAGCATTTCATTAAGAAACTGGAGTCATTAGGTGTACCCATTACTGTGAATACGTCAGCTTCCTGATTGTTTATTCAAACAATACATTGTAGATACCCCTGGCCATTTTTTGTTTGCCGGAGGGTCACTTTCTTGCTGTCATTTTTAGGTGTTCTACAGAGCGATATTTTCAGGATAGACCGTGACAATAAAGTTGTAGATTGGTCACAGCCGTTAAGCTAACGGCAGGATAGCGTAGCAATGAGATTTGAATATGAGAAAAGTTCAGAAAAAAATATTCTGTAGCATCAATGGATTTACCGAGTATCAGCAAGTGTGGGGCCTAATCGTATCAGGCACCTACGGAATTAAGTATTGACATCCCGTAAGACCATAAGATATATTGAATTCAACAATTATGAAACGATCGGTTCAAAAATAGGCGTGTCAAAATGGATTTTAATGACCGCGTCATGTCATATTTTGAACCGATCGTTTCATAAATTAAAAATGAGAGGAGCTTTTTACATGCAGACATCAACAAAACCCTTAACAGGAAAAATTGCATTGGTTACCGGAGGAGCCCGCAGTATCGGTGCAGCAATTGTAAAGAGGCTAGCAAGTGAAGGTGTTTCCGTCGTATTCACTTATGTCCGTTCGCAAAACAAGGCAGATGAGTTAGTGCAGGAAATTGAGCGAGAAGGAGGCAGAGCTAAGGCGATTCGTGCGGATAGCGCAGATATCGAGGCATTGAAGGCTGCGGTTGATGAGACGATACAAGTATTTGGTGGGATTGATATTCTTGTTAATAATGCCGGCTTCTCAAATATGAAGAATTATACTGAGTTCACAATGGAAGAATTCGATCAGATAGTGGCGGTAAATTTCAAGGCTGTATTTGCAGGCATTCAAGCAGCAGCTCCACGAATGAAAGAGGGCGGCCGCATAATCAATATCGGAAGTATTGCTGCTGTCAGTAATCCGTTTCCTGCTAACAGTCTGTATGTTGCGACGAAGGCGGCAGTAGCCGGATTGACGAGAGCTCTTGCACACGACCTGGCACCACAAGGTGTGACAATCAACAACATACAGCCGGGTATGATTGATACCGATATGAATCCGGAAACCGCTGAACATGCCTCATTGATGCAGAGCATGATTCCTTTGAAACGCTACGGTACAGCATCTGAGGTCGCAAGTTTGGTTGCTTATATCGCCTCGCCTGAGTCCAGTTATATTACCGGAGCAAGCCTCAATGTTGATGGTGGGACAAACATCTGATTACCCCCTGTATTTTAATGATTCATATGGAAAAGAGGAGCCCACGGCTCCTCTTTTGCAATAAGGTCTTAATGGGAACGAGACGATTTACAGCACGTGTAGTACAATATAAAGTATTATCTTTAAAAAAAGGGGGAGTGCTTATGGGACCTGGACGTCCTCGCGCTTTTTCGGTTGAAAAGGCTCTTGAGTCTGCTATGGAGGTCTTTTGGCAAAAGGGATACGAAGGGGCTTCGTTAACTGATCTCACCGAGGCCATGAATATAAATCGCTCCAGCTTTTACTCGACTTTTGTCAACAAAGAGCAGTTGTTCAATAAGGTGCTTGAACTGTACTTAGAGAAGGGACCACCCCATGCTCTAGTAGCTGCATTGGACGAACGAACGGCAAATGAAGTCATCCAAAAGTTTCTTCAGGCGTCTGCGGAAGCTGCGACCCGTCCCGGATATCCTCCCGGCTGTCTAACCGTCATGGGAGCTATCACATGCAGTGATGAATCATCTGCCGTTAAGCATACCTTGACTGAGTGGCGTATTCAGATTGAACATGCGCTAAAGCTCCGGTTGGAGAGTGCCAAGAAAAAGGGGGATTTGTCTGCACACCAAGATCCTACTGCACTGGCTCGATATATTGCCACCATTTCGTCAGGCATGTCGATTCAAGCCGTCAACGGTGCAAGCCGTAAAGAACTTGAAGAGGTTATAGAAATTACGATGAGCGCTTTGCTCTAATACAACATTGCAAGGGCTTCTTCCCCTGCGGAGGAATCTGGAGCATTAGGGTTCGAATTAATCAAGAAGCGTTGTCTGAGATGAATTCTGCTGGCGGTGATTGATATCCGTCCAATGGGTCAGGAGTTGGCACTGGTTCTCTGGAGCAATTTAACCGTTGGTATGTCTTTTGAAGTAGCCAGACCTTTCGGAGGTACTTTCATAGAAGGCCAAGATCGTTCAACTCCCTTAGCACGCATTCTCCACGCCGCCCCCGGAGGTTTTCACTCCCATGTCTCAACGGGTCGAGCCCTCTCATTTCTTCGTTACACCTATCGAAGGGGTGGAGGCCGGTCTTGCTAACGGTCGGGTCAGAGCCCTTTTGTTGAATACATCCGGTACTCCGTGCTTTCTTTAAAATCCTGCGAATTAGCCACTCCCGGTACTAAGAAATCGTTTACTTGTAATGCAGGATTTTGAAGTAGCAGCGTATTATTTGGAATATACCCCTGACCACTGCGTGCCATCCCGACCAAGATTCTTGCCAGCTTGCCGCATAATTTCATGATCGATTTCATTTAAAGGCAGGAGAATGAAGGTTTCATCCCAAATCATTTCTCAGAGGCTTTTACCCAGGCTATTCCTGCCCCTTTAGCTCGATCCTTTTCCTGCCCTTTGATACGACTTTCAATTGCCCAAATTCTCGGCCAATTGAAGGGGAAGAGCGAGAAAAACCAGTCGGGACAAGAGGTGAGTGGGTTGGGGTAGATTGGAAATCGGGACGCTTGCTGACAGACTACTATCAGCAAAAGTGGTCTATAATTGTGGAATAAGCTCAGATTAATGGCGAGGATAAAATAATAAACATAACAGATACATTGGCTTTTAAAATTACCGAGAAACTCCGCTTTTTTACTCTCAAATACGTTTCAATTGGCTTTCCCAACTTGACATCCGGCTTTTACACAGGCTATACTATTTATAGATAGCCGGCAAAGTAAAAGGATGAGGAACACTACTTATGAACTCGTTTAAAGATGATGTATCTTACGCTCTCATTCAATTGATCAAAGAGCACCGCAGGCAGTCTGATGAAGCGCTCAAGCAATTAGGTCTGCATGCAGCGCAAGAGTTTGTGCTTTTTTTGCTCTGGGAAGAAGATGGCCTGTCTCAATCCCAACTCGCGGCTCGCCTCAAGCTTGAGCTTCCGACTATCACCAAATCGGTGCAGCGAATGGAACGTATCGGCTTAGTAAGGCGCCATGCTGACGAGCAGGACACACGCATTTCACGTGTCTATCTTACCGCAGCAGGCCGCGAACTCTTTGAGCCAGCCATGCAAGTATGGAAAAATCTCGATGCTCGCATCTGTCTCAATATGTCTGAACTTGAGCAGGCGTTGTTTCGTCGTTTGCTTCAACAAGGTCTGGCGAACCTTTCCTAAAGGGAGAGATTCGCTTTATGGGAAGTAATACTTTGCCGGCTAACTAAAAAAGAACAGGACGGATGTGTATGAAAATGGAGGTACCATCGATGAAAGATCGTATTGCCTTAGTGACAGGAGGAAGTCGTGGCATTGGTGCAGCAACAGCGATTCAATTTGGACAGCACGGTGCCCGTGTGGCCGTCAACTACTACCGTAATAAAACAGCTGCTCAAGAAGTAGTGGAAATAATTGAGAGGGCCGGGGGGGAGGCTTTTGCCGTTCAAGCGGACGTCACGAAGCAGGAGGAAGTTGAACAAATGGTCTCGCTTGTCCGCGAGACTCTCGGGCCTATTGATACACTGGTTCTCAATGCTCCGGCGTCAAGCAGCTCCTCATCCGAGATTCCTGCCCACGAACAGCTTCAATCGATCCTTGCTCCTTTCTCAACAAGCCATTGGGGGATTCTGGAGTCATTCGTTCAAGGGCAATTACAAGCTGCATACTATCCGACTCAGGCGGTTCTTCCGGATATGGTGAGGCAACAACGAGGAAGTATCATTTTCATCAGTGCTACCCATGCCCGCCGACCTAACGAGGGAGGAATAGCCATGGCCGTTGCCGTAGCCAAAGCCGGTGTGGAGTCGATGATGCAGCATATGGCACTGGAGTTGGGTCCCGCCGGTATTAGGGTCAACACGGTGGGTGGAGGAATGATTCTTACCGATTTAAACGCTGGAGCGCCACAGGAGATAAAAAACCAGATAGCTCAAACGACTCCTTTACGGAGAAATGGCCGACCTGAAGATATGGCTTCTGCCGTTACCTACCTAGCCTCCAATCAAGCCTCATTTGTAACTGGAGCCTATCTCACTGTGGATGGCGGTAACTTTATCATCTAAGGGACGTGAGTGGAGCGCTGATTAGTGGATAAGCATCGATTGCTCAGAACGAGAAACGATAGTGAAAAACATCATGATGAAGCTGCCACGATGAACGGCAGCTTCTTTGTGCTATTTGCAGGATAATGGAGGGAACATTGCGGTTTTCCCCTTTATTAGGTATTTGTTGATGGGTTGTGGCGAAAATGACGCAATTAAAGGTTAGAAGGGCACAAATCAACGACGTAATGAGCCTATCTAATATAGAATCGGAGCGGAAGCATAAAATCTATTGCGCCCGTGGTTGTGTAATGTTCAGGATAATTACATATTGACCATAAAATGGAACCTGGTACAATTACATATGACGTATTAGTAGTATATTACGAACTAAAGATGAACTATAGGGGAGGAGTATGATGGTAGATTCAGTCGTAAAGAGCAACATATTATTAAATTCAAGAAAAAACACTCTTGATCATCAAGGGGTTTTAGAACAAAATAAAGAGTTCTGGGATCAGACTGCTGACAAATGGTTTGGTATCACTGCACTCCCGCAACTCGGATGCAAGATCCCAACCGAAGAAGATTTACATTTGTTTGGTGATGTGTCCGGTAAAAAAGTGCTTGATATTGGTTGTGGAAGCGGGCACTCTCTTAAATATCTTGCTGACCGCAAGGCATCCGAGCTTTGGGGACTGGATATGTCGACACAGCAAATTGAAGCTACAGCCCGGTATTTACAAGATTGCGGCTATGAAGCGAATTTATTCAATAGCCCCATGGAGGAAGATCCAGGTTTACCGTCAGGTTATTTTGATATTGTTTATTCCATCTATGCTATCGGCTGGACGGTCGATTTACAGAAAACTTTTAATCTCATCGCATCCTATTTAAAAAAAGATGGCATTTTTATATTTAGCTGACCACCCTGTGATGAGATGTATGGAGATTGAAGAGAATAAGCTTGTAGTGAAAAGCTCTTATTACGATGAACATCTTGTTACATTTGAAAAATATGGCTTTGATGCTACATTCAGCAAAAGGAAAATTTCAACGTACATTAACGCTTTATCTAAAGCTGGTTTTTTTATTGAGGAAATGATAGAAGAGACGGATAAAGAAACCCTTGAGAGTGTGAGTACAGCTGAACAGAAATATCATTCCGCTTTCAATGCGAAAATGTTTCCCCTGTCCTTCGTTTTTAAAGCAAGAAAGCTTTAGCTGGTAATTGAAGGATTTAATTTATATAGGAGCTTCTCTGAGGATGAAAAGTTTATGATTAACACCTTGAACAGTTAATTGGATTCAATGCTTCGATAAGAAAAAAAAGGCCTTCGCTTCGGTTCCAGAGGAACTGAAATGCGAGGGCCTTTCCCATTATTCCCCTTTCGGGCGGACCTCCTGATCAAGGGAGTGAACCCTATGGACAGGAGGCATGCAAATGTAATGTATGCTATAGCTTAAACTGTTCGATTTGGGTACGCAGCTTCTTGGCCATATTAGCCAGCTCCGCAGAGGATGATGCAACCTCTTCCATGGAAGCCATCTGCTCCTCGGCCGCCGCAGAAACATTTTGCGATTCTGCTGCCGCTTCGTTGGCTGATTCGGAAATGAGCCGAATCGAGCTGACCAGGGTGCTCGTGCCGGACACGATCTCATCGGCCGCATCGGATACGCCATGAATGCTTTGAGCAACCTGCTGGATCGAGGAGCGAATCCGGGCAAAGAGCTCGCCTGCGGTTTCCCCTGCCTGCTGCCCTTCGGAGGCCTGAATTACGGTCACCTCGGATGCTCGTAGGGTCCGCTCGGTCTCGAACTGGATGCTCTCAATGAAGCCGGCGATTTTTTCGGCCGATTCCATCGACTGTCCTGCCAGCTTGCGGATTTCCTCCGCGACCACAGCAAAGCCACGGCCTGCCTCGCCTGAACGTGAGGCTTCAATGGATGCATTCAGGGACAAAATATTTGTCTGTCTAGCAATGCCGCCAATGACATCCACAATGTTGCCGATTTGCTCCGACAGCTTGCTGAGTGTGCCAATGGTGGAGGACAGCTCGCCGATACCTTTCCCCATCTCGGACATTTTTCCAGCCAGCTGCTCCATGGATGCGGCGCCTTGGTCGGATAGCCCGGAGGCTTCGGCGGCCAGGCTTGCTACCGTAGCGGTATGTCCTGCGACATCGTCAATCTGGGCTGCGATACTCTCGGACGCCAGACTGCCCTCTTGAATGTTGTACATCTGACGCTCGGAGCTCTCAGCCATAACCTGAATCGCTTCCGATATCGATTGTGCCGCCTGTGCGCCCTGCTCTGCACCGGAGGCCAGCTGATCTGCGGATTCGGCTACCTGCTCGGACAGGTCCTTAGCCTCCAGCATAAGCCGCTGCATTTGCTCTCCTGCTACATTAAAGGCCAGCAGCGCCTGGCTGATATCGTTGTTTCCTTTGGCCGGAATCCGGTGGGTCAGGTCGCCCTTCGCCAGCAGATCTATGCCGTTAGTGAGCTTCCGGATCGGATATACGATACGAAGAGCGATCAAAATATTGATCATCAGAGCGATGATCACCATGCCTCCGCCCACCTTCAAAATCAGGTGCAAAAGTGAATTGATCGGCCTCATGATTTCCTCTTCCGAAGAAAATACCGTAATCACCCAGCTTGCTTCCGTTACCCCCATGTAGCCTATTTTTTTGTTCCCATTTTCTACATAGGTAAACATATGATTGGTGCCATTGGCAACATCGGCTAGAGCCTGATTCAATTCCGGACTCCCTAAGTCGGAAAGCTTCTTTTTCAAAACATACGACGTATCCGGATAAGAGAGGAAGGTTCCGTCACGCATGCTCATAAAAGCGGCACCGGTGTCACCGAAATGAACGGAGTCGACCTTCTGCGCCATCTGTTCAATGGAGTAAGAAGCGGCGTAAAATCCGTAGGGCTTGCCCTCCTTCATGAGGGGGATAGCAATAACAACCACCATCATGTTGTTTAATTTCGAGATTAACGGGTCGGAGATGGTAACGCTCCCTTCCCGTACTTTCTTGATGTAGTCGCGATCAGCTACATTGACCGGGCTTCCATTGCTGCTGAATGCAGTGGCCCCAACCAAATCCGGGGAGTACACGATGTTATCATACTCGGGATGCGCTTTTTGAAATTTTGTCAAAAGCTCGAGATGCTTCGGTTTATCCGTTCCCAGCTCGGAGCCTTGTTCTGCGATGACCTTCAGCATGGCTTGCTTTTCCTTCAAGTTGGCGTCCACTTCGTTGGCGAGCAAGACGGCTGTCTGCTTCAGGCCGGCTTCGCTCAGTTTCTGTACCTCCTGGGAAGAAGGAACATAGAACATATACGAGATGACTGCTACACAAAGGGTAATAATGAAAAGTGTAGATAGAACAATGCGGCCTGCCGTTTGGCGAACCGATCCAAGAATAAATAAGGTTTCTAGAAAACGATTTCGTGTGTTACCCATACCCAATCTCCTCTACTCAGACGTTAAGCTATACTTATTATCGGTTTCGAGGTAGTTCCTTTTTACTAATTTTCTGAAAAAATAAGCAACTGGATTCGCTGTACGGAACTGCAAGTATTTTCCTTGAAAATGCTTGAATTTATGGTTTTTTTTGATTAGCGGAGAGGCGGGGCGGTTGGATGTGGAATAGGAATAAAGTACTATGTCGATGTCGCTGCGTGTTGTTGGTGCATATTCACATGGTATAAAAAGAGGAAGGGCAGGCGTGTTGTTTTATGCCTGCCCGATGATTCTTCGGATCAGCTGTACCCGGTTTTTGACACCGGCTTTTCCAAGAATGCCGGACATGTGCTTCTTCACGGTCATTTCACTGACCTGCAGCCGGTGGGCGATCTCCGGGTTTGAATGTCCTTCAACCACCAGCTCGGCCACTTGCTGCTCACGGGCGGTCAAATTCCACGAAGTCCAACGGGATTCTTGCCCCGACTTAGGGGAAGATGCTTCCTCCGAAGGCGACCAGTTCATGCCGGATTGGCTCAGCAGGCGGACAAGGAAGTCCCTCAAGCCGTCTTCACGCGTATCGATGATGAAATACGGCGTCGGGGTTGTCCCGTCGTAGTGACAGTGGCTTGCCCCCGGAACCTGTTCAAAGCCTAGGCTCAGAAATACCTGCTTCACCGCTTCAACCGGTTGGGGGGAGATGACCAAGATGCCTCTTGAGCACATGTAGGCGTTGGTCAGCTTCATCCCCTCCGCAATGTAAGTCGGGTCCGTCGGGTCGCCATAGTCCAGGGAGCGAATAAACCACCCCGCCGGGCGATCAGGCGGTGTCTCCAGCGCTTTACGGTCCGAGGGGGCCAAATTCGCAAGGAAAGGGCCGAAGACAGGATCATGCGATAACCGGGGGATAGTGCCTGAGTGAAGAGGGACGAGCACGGCTATCGCTACAGCCTGCCCTTCCTCCGAGCGGAGAAGCTGCACGCTCCGGGAATCCATTTTATAAAAAGCGGCGAGATCGATATCTTGGATCATATACGTCGATTCCTGCGCACTTAAATCGATCTGAATCTCCAAACCGGATTCCGGGTCGATTTTCTTCAAGGAGGTGCTCTTTCTGGTACGCAGCCGGTCCCTCACATAGGCTTCGGCGTCCATTATAGTGGAGTCGGTCAGCGGCTCCCAATAATATTTCTCGCGAGCAGCCATATGTTTCATCGCCCGCAGGGAATAGTCCTCGACATAATAAAAAAGCTCCACGACCTCCCAGGAGACATCGGCCTTCCGTGACTTGTGGAGAATGGCCTCCGCGTAGTAAAAGGCGCACCGTTCCATCAAGCTGCGGTAAAGCTTGGGCATCCGCTCCCTCAAAAGGCCGCAGGTTGCTTCCCGCATCACATCGTGCATTTTCCAGCCTCGCTCGGATGGCTGAACGAACGATAACGCAGTCAAGCTCTCGAACAGAGAAGCGTTAATGTCCTCCTCCAGGAGATACGAGAGCATTTCCTGATTGAATTGCCTCAGTACGGAGGCAGCCTCCACGATCCTGCGCAAATCCTTGTGCGGCACCTCCTTAAGCCATAAGGCGGCGATATCGTCAAACCAGTTCATCCCGTCCTCACGAAGGGTCTGGTCCGGGGCCCACTGCGTGGCGACGGTCAAGGATAGAGCCAGCGGATGGCCCATGGAATGGTGCCACATTCGTACCATTCGTTCCTCTTCGGTTACCCCGCAGCGGCGCAAATAATCGAATGCTGCCTCCCGATTCAAGTGTTCGACCGGCATGCGGACAATCCGTTCTCTCCATACAGGCGAGTGGAGCCAGGGGCCTTTCAAAGGCTGACGTCCTGCAATCAGGACAAGCATTTGCTCGGGGAGCCATTTGAAAAACCGATCCCTAAGCCAGGCTTCCAAACCGCTCATTTCTTCAAAAGTATCCAAGGCGAGTATGACCTTCCGGTCCCGGGCGAGCTCTTGAATCTCGTCCAGCACGATCTCCAGCAGACTCTGGGGATCGCTTTCCGGAGGCACGCCTTTCATCTGCATATAGAGAGCTTTCAATAAATCATGTCCGGTATGGCTGAAATCCCTGCTATCCAACAGCAGATAACAAGCGCCCTGCTGATGGGCCAGCAGGCGGTAGACCTGCAGGAGGGTGCTTTTGCCAACGCCTCCCGTGCCATAAAGATTCCAGATGCCGCCGCCGCTCATCCGGTTATCCAAAAAGCGGGAAAACAAAGCGATTTCCTGCTGGCGACCGACGACAAACTGACATTCCCGAACATCGAAAGCACTGATTTTCCCAAGCAACGGCTTCACCTTCTAATAAGGAATCCTACCTACTATTCCACTTTAGTATACCACCGCCTACCACCTCCGTGTAGTTCACATCGGTTGAAGGTCATGTTATCTTTGAAGAAACAGCCGATCCAACGGGAACTGGATGGTTTTCCATTTTATTGCAATTGAAGTATTTTTGGAGGAATGTTCATGCAACCTTATCCGGATGAGCTATTGCATTTTTTACAGCGATCCGTACCGATTTTTATCCATTTGGCTGCCGCGAGGCCGGGCCAGATTCCTTTTAGCTGCAGGGGCTACGGCTTTCGGATGGAATCGGAACGGGACGTATGCTGGATATATATTTTACGGAGCCAGTGGCTTCGAATGAATGGAGCGATGGGGGCACGGGGGGAGCTGGCAGCACTTCTGACCTCCGGCATCGACAATGAATCTTACCAGCTGAAGGGAGAATTGACGGAATACCGGACGATGACAAAGGAAGATAGGGAAGCGTTGGAGCATCAACGCAGGATGACTTCCATCCATACCCCTAACCTGGTGCCGCTGCTGAATGTGTCCCATGCCGATTGCCTTGCTGTCGGGTTCAGATTAAGAGCCGTTTATGTACAGACCCCCGGACCAGGTGCAGGTTCCCTTATGGCAGAGAGGAGGCTTTCCGATTGATTCCTTCCCAATTGCTTCCTGTCTTTGAATGGGGGCCGCCGTCGTGCATCATTACAAGCTCCAAGGATGGAGTCCCGAATATCGCCAACCTGACGAGAATTTGGTATGTGGATGGAGAACATGTGGCCATTGCCAACCAATTTTTGAATAAAACGTACAGCAATCTGATGGAGCAGCCGCTAGCCTTCATGAAAATTGCCAATCCGAGCGATCTGTTCCATTGGGAAATCGGAGTTCGATATATCCGGGCGGAGACGGACGGGGCGCTTTTTGAAAGCTTGCTGCAGGATATTCAAATGATATCCTGGATGGCGGAGGCAGCTGTGCCCGCGGAGCTAAGATCCGTTATGATTTTCAAAGTCTTGTCCCTCCGCAAAGGCGTTGAGGAATCGCTTCATCTGACGCCTTCACCGGAAACATACGGGGAGCTGCTGAATGCACTCGCCGATTCCTTGGGCTGCAGCCGGCTGTCCTATTGGGTACCTGTGGAGGGGACGGCGGATGTGAAGCTGCTGGCCTCCAGAGGCGTTACCGGAGCGGGCGTCCAAGCGGATGCCTTCGATTCGATGAAACGGTTGGCGTTATTGGTTGTCGGCAAGCGCCAGGTCATTCGGCTTGGGAATATCCAATCCCAGGTGAGATATATTCATTCGATTCGCTCCAAGCCGTTGGGGCAGGATCAGCCGGAGGTGCCGAATACACTGCCGGCGGGTCCGAGTAGTTACTTGGCCGTGCCGATCTTGTCCTTTGACACATTGATCGGGATGATCTGCTGCGAAGCATCGGGGGGGCAAGCAGAGGCTTTCGACCGCCTAGAGGACGGCTTCCTGCTGATGCTCTCCTCCAAGCTGGGGGAAACGCTTGCGGCAAGTGCATCCGTCGCTGAGCAAGATTACGGTCCCTTGTTCAGGCAAACGATTGAGCGTGTCCGGCTGGAGTGGACTAAAGCGTCGGAGCCGTTTCACACGGAGCTAAGCGCCAGAGAACGGCAGGTCGCGATTCATGTCGCCCAAGGCCATACGAATGCGCAAATCGCTAAAATCTTGTTTGTGAGTCCACGGACCGTAACGACCCATGTGGAGCGCATCTTCCAAAAGCTGCAGGTGTCCTCTAGAGCTGTGCTGACGCGTTATGTCATGGAAAAGGGGCTCCTGACCGATCATCCTGATTCCGACCATTAGCCGGGATACCGGTAAACAAGAGCTTGATATAAGGGGTGACTGTTGGCGTGAATGCCAATCGTCACCTCTTTCTTTTGTACCTGGGCGGCCTTGCTGGCTGCCGTGCCCCGTCTATGTCCGGCGGGAAGAGCCGGAAAAGTTGTTTGGGCGTGCGTGAAATACGTAATTCTGCCGATACAACGATCGCTGCATCACGGCTATGATGGGAAAGACAAATATGTTAAGAAAGTGGTGTTGTTATGCAATGGTTAGTTGTCATTCATGTTTTGGCCGCGATTCTGGGACTGGGGCCGGCGTATGCGTTCCCTTTCCTGCTGCGCAAAGCCTCCTCCATTCAGGAGATGGAACGGAACCTGAGCCAGGTGGCCCACCTGGAAATGTTCCCCAAGATTTTCGGGACGCTGGCGGTTTTATCCGGGCTGGCGCTCTTTTTTATCGGCTCATATGGCTCGTTCGGACAGATTTGGATTATGGGCACATTGATCGTGTACGCCATCATTGAGGTGCTGATTATCGGATTCCTGAATCCGGAAGCCAAGAAGCTGCAGTCTGCTTTATCCTCGCAGGAAACGAAGGAAAAGCAGGAGCACGCGGCCTCTCTTGAGCCTATGTATGCCCGGGTCAGAAATTTGCATGCTTGGGCCGGGGTACTGGGCCTCCTTATTTTTATTCTGATGATCGTGAAGCCTCACTGAGAAGGAGGAACCGGGCATGATGAACGAAAAGTCGCAAACACGTTATTTGTCGCTTCTGCAAATGGAGCGCAGGGCTCCCTCGTTAGATTATTTACGGGTGCTGACGAAGCATCATCTGCATCGCTTCCCATTTGAGAATATAAGCAAAATTTATTATTACGCCAGCCAAGCATCAACGGGGCAGCCGTGGCTCCCGGCGATCGATACCTTTTTGGATCACTTCGAGCGTCACGGGCTTGGCGGCAACTGTTACATTCTGAATGTCCATTTCGGGCAGCTGCTCGACTCCCTCGGGTTTCAAACGGAGCTTGTGCGGGCGACGGGAGGCAACGTTCATCTGGCCAACCGGGTTACGGTGGAGGGGCGCTCCTATTATGTAGACGTAGGCTATGGAGCACCGCTGTTCGAGCCGCTGTCCTTGGAGGAGCAGCCGCGGTTCTCGCGTTGCGGAGAAGAAGTAGAGATCATGAAGCTGAAGACGAACCGCTATATGATCGATCGGCGGGCGAACGGACAAAGCCTGGTTACCAAATATATCGAGTGGTGCCCGGTAAGCCTCGAAAGCTTCGAGGAGGCCATTACGCATTCCTTGAGGGACGAGGATGACAACCCGTTCATGAGAAAAATCATCGCCACCTTGTATAAGCAAGAGGTCGCCTATTCCGTCATTAATCAAAAGCTGCTGATCCGAACGGACGATCGAACGGAGGTGCATGAATATACCGAGAAGCGGCAATGGATGCACATGATGCGGATCACCTTCGGCTTCACGGAAGAGATGCTGCTGCAGGCTCTTGAATTCGTGGAGAGCAGGGCTGGGGCTTCACCGCTTTTTGTGCATAGATAAGAAAAGATAAGCTTCCCAACCTTCGTCTACCTTGACAAATACAATAGAGCTATAGGAGTGGATGTTCGAATGGTACTCAAAAAAATGATGTGGACTATAACCGCTGCCTCCATGCTGGCAGGGATACCGGTAGGGGGCGCGGCCTTCGCTGCAGACTCGGTCGTCTCTTCGGGCGTGCAGGTGAAGGGATTTCAATTTCTGGATAAGGAATTCGACCGCATTTCGTTGGATTCCGCTTCAAAGCCCGACGGCACACGGGACGGTCACCTGAGCCTGCTGCTGGATGCCGGGGAAGGAGTGGAAATCAAATCTATCACGATGAAAACCGCCGATGCGGAAGGAAAGGACACCAGCCATGGCATCTGGAAAACGTGGAGATCGGAGGCCGGAGATATCGGCAATTTGCTGGCGGTGGTGCAGGACGGCAAATATGTGAATGCCTCGTTTCAGAAGTCCCTCGGCACCTTCAAGGGGATGATCCAGCTGGAGCTGTACGCCTCGGACAACAATGGCATGAAGCCGGGGGATTATTACTATCTGGTCATTGAAACCGGCTCAGGCACGGTCAAGACGCCGATCACCCCTTTTGCCGAAAATGCGACCTCGTATGCACCGGTAGCCATCCGGGAGTTCAGCTGGAAGGACCTTACGTCGGACCGGACGGGAGTCGCCGCATTTGGTGAGGACGGCAGAACGGACGGACATTTCAGGCTTAAGCTGAGCTTTGCGCAAAAAACGGAGGTGCTCGCCGTCATCCTGCACGGAACTGATAAGGACGGGAATCCAGGTCCGGGGATCTGGCGGACGAACCGGGCAGGGACCGGATGGCTGCTCGGCATCATGCAGGGGGAAACAGTCATTACCCCCGAATTTAAAAAGGATGTGAAGGAGCCGGTCGGTTCCTTCAGGGGAAGCACGGTCTTCGATCTTTATGCGAACAATAACGGTTCGATCAAAGAGGGTGAATATTACACGGTTGAAATCGAAACTACCTACGGTACGGTCATTTCAAAACCGGTAAAATTCGGCGACCCGAACGGGAACTATATCAACAACGCTCCGTTGGGCTTTCGGAGTATTGGCTTGAAGCTGGGCTCAACGGAGGCCGTTGTGGACGAGAAGGAAGACACGCTGGAAGAAGCGCCATTCACGCTGGAGGGCCGGACGATGGTTCCGATTCGTTTCATCGGTGAGGCGCTCGGGGCGAAGGTGGACTGGAACGGTCAGGACAGACGGGTCACGCTGACCAAGAACGATATCCAAATCGAGCTTGTGATCGATCAGAAGGAAGCCCGCATCAACGGGAAAACGGTGATGCTGGATGCGCCGGCCACCATTCGGGGGGATATCACGTTCGTCCCCGTACGCTTCGTCAGTGAGTCCATGAAGATGAAGGTTTTTTATGACGATGGGGAAATTATGATTACCGATGCCAAAGAGGCGGCACCGACGACGAACCCTTAAGCGTGTAAAGGAATCCGGTGTTCTTATTCGTACGAAGGAAGTTATAGGAGGTCAAGTGATGAACCCATCTATTGAAGCCGCATTGTTAGCTTTGAAGGAAAAAGCATTGGAGGCCACCCGACAGGGGGATTCCGAGTTCTACCGTCACTACTTGGCTGAAGGCGCCATTGCCGTAGGCCCCTTCGGTATTCTCGACAAGGAGGGTATTGTCGCGCAGATGGCATCCGGCAGCACCCGTTTTCGCAGCTCGAAAATCGAGGATACCCGCGTGATGGCTCTGAGTTCGCAGAGCGGGCTTGTGACCTATAAGGCGACGTTTGAGACCTCAAACGAGGGAGGGGCAAAAGTCTCCTCGATGTTTGTAACGACCGTGTATGCCCAAATCGACGGTGTATGGCAAGGGGTATTTTATCAGCAAACGCCATTGCAAAAGTAGCTTCACTTATATGCTTATGCATCGTTAGGCAAGGAGCGGGGGATTCCAGCAGAACGGCGGCAGCCTAGACTTTATTATTCAGTCTGAGGCGGCCGCCGTTTTAATTATGACACAATTATCGCCGTGCATTGGAGCTTGTTTCAAGCAAATGGACGGTGCTTGTTTTCTATAGCTGGAACAGGAGAAGAGGCGCTGCAGCGACCTGAAAAGGAAGGTGGAGGGCATCACCAAAAGGGGGTTAACCCAGGCGCTGCGCCTTATCACCCGTTCTCTTCGAGCAGCCTTAGCTCCTTGGCTTGCGCTATAGCCTTGGTACGCCGATTGACCTTCAATTTGGCAAAAATATTTTTGACATGCACCTTCACCGTGCTGACGGCAATGACCAGATGATCGGCGATTTCCTTATTCGATAAGCCGGCGGCCAGCAGGGCAAGCACCTCCAGCTCGCGATCCGTGAGCGGCTCTTCCATGACGCCGGGTGCCGGACGCGGGTCTTCCTCCAGGCCGGAGCCGGATAAGGACTGCTCGGGAAAGCCTTGCAGCACACACATCAGTACCCCATGCGAGGCCATGGCCTGAAGAACAGTGAGGCGGTCGGTAGTGAACACGCCGCTGGCCAGCTTGTTTTCCAGGTAAAGGACGCCCAGCATCGTGCCGTGAACGGCTATAGGAATGCATAAGGCCGATTGGGGCCGGTGCTTCGCAAAGTACGGGTTATGGATCAGCCAGCTTTCCTCGTCCCCGCTATAAACAACCTCCTCCTGTGTATGAAACACATAACGGATGATGCCCTCAGGCAGCAGAGCACTGTCTATCAGTTCCATTGGGGAGGTTTGCGCTTGTGCTTCGGCATCGGCGTAGACTTGAATATACAGCATATCCTGACGGCCTGTCAGCAGGGCGCCCTTCGTGGCAGCGGCATATTTCATGATGGTACTCAGGATATCTGCAAGGATAGCATCCACGTTCGTGGGATTCGTGATGGCTTGAGCTGTTCTGAGAATGACCGCCAGATCGACGCTATCGATGGAGGAGGAGCCGTTTCGGTCGGAGGCAGCGGTTAGTGCGGCTTCATGTTCTCCGGCACCCGGGGCCGCCGGTTTCGGCATCGGTTCCTTCACCGGCAGATCGGCACCCTCGTGCTGCTGCCAATCCTGCATTCTCCGCTCCAATTCGGTTATCTTGATCCGGACCTCCCACTGCTTGTAGCCCTCGAGCGCCAGCTGCAAATAAAATAAAGCTGTTTTTTTCTTGCCGCTTCTCCAGTAGTGCAAGGCTGCCAGCTCCCCTGCGAGACTTGTTACCTGCACATCGCCTTGTTCTCTGGCTTCACGGAGAGCTTTGTCATATCCTTCTTCGGCCGATGCAGGCTTGCCGGAGACACGCGCCAGCTCCGCTTCCAGCAGATACTGTCTGGACTTATAATTCAAGGGACTCCACCGGGTCCATTGTTGGTTGAAGCGCCGGATATTCCGATGTATTTGCCTCTTTTTGGGGTCCTTGCAGCCTGCCGGTGCAGAAACAGCTGCTAGCGAGAGTGATTCATAAAACAGGCATTCCGGCAAATGGGGCAAATGCGTAGCATACGCCTCATAGGACATCGCCTGCCTGGCCCAGCCTAAGGCTTCCTCGTAGCTGCCTAACAAATAACAAAGCTGCGTTTTGTAGGTGTCGTATTGAAACAGCGTCGTTGCCGAGGTTTCCTCCTGACGGATTCGGTTCAGAAATTCATTTTCGTCAAACCCGTTACTCTCGAACGAGTCCGGCGCCGCCGTCCTGCCCTGCAGCGCGAGGGTCACCTGCTGATACAGGCGGAAATTCTGCTTTACGAATTCATCCTTTGTCGTATCCAGTATGACCATATAGTCCGATATCGTCCTCGACAATTCACTTAACGACGCCCGAGTATACAAGGAGTTTATGTGCGCCCCCATAGCATAGCTGGCAAATATATAATCCCCGGAGTCCATCCCATAGCGAAGGGCTTGAGACAAATAGGCATCACCCTCTCGTGCATCTCCGGCAAATTGGCAAAGCACCCCGCCAAAGATGGTATAGGTTCTGCTTTTCATGGAAGCGATAGCGTAGCGTTCGGATAGCTCCATCCCTACCTTGCCTATGGCGTACCCTTTATCGGGCTTGCCCAGCGCGATGGCCAGGAGCATCCCGTATGCCGAATAAACAGCGGCGGATGCTGGGGTGTTCCCATGGGCAAGCGACAATTGAATGGCCCTGCACATCAGCAGAAAATAGACGTCTTTATTCGTGAAAAAGGTGGAGGGGGTTATCGCAAAAATAAGATTCATCGCGGCAATCCGCTCCACATCCGACATTTCCTCCAAGCGGGCGAGCTGATCATACTGCTTGCGCAGCAGCAGCTCGATCCGCAGCCCCTCCAGGATGAGTGTAAATCGTCCCGGATCAGGTGAAATATTAATTTGAAGCTCCTTCAGGCTTTCGAGGCCCAGAGCCGTGCCTTCCAAATATTTGCCCTGATTGATGAACTGCATAATTCGGATCATCTGCACCCGGCTGAGTTGTACCGGATTGCGTGCAAGACCGAGCAAATAGGCGATTTCCCCTTCGGACTCGTTCGAATGGCCGCATAAATATTCACATTCCGCTTTTTGTGCGTGCATTTCGAAGCAAAGCTCGAATTCCCGGTCCCAATCTAGTGCTGTCAGCAGCTCCACACCTTTTTTGAAATACCCTAAAGCGACGTCATATGCGGAGGATGACTTGGCACGCTGCCCTGCATCCAAATTCAGCTTCGCAAGGTGCAGTTGCTCCTCCTCATCCGTTATCGTTTGCGAGCCCCGGTTCAGATGGTTAACCATATCAAATAACAGCTCGCTTTGCCCCTCAGCTTCCTTCCCCATGCATCGACCGATTCGCTTATGGATGGCTTGCTTCACCGGATCGTCAATTCGGCTGTAGATCAGCTTTTGAATGCTGTCGTGGGCGAACCGGAAGGCCTCTCCTTCAACAGGCAGAATCCACCCTTCAGCTTCTATGGCGGTCCAGGCTGCGTGAAGCGCCTCCTTCTCCCGATGTACAACACCGGCGATCCAGTGCGGGTTAAAGGTGCTGCCCATACAAGCCGCGATTTGAAGAAGCTCTTGAGCGTCGGAGGGGAGGCGGTCCAGCCGGTGCTCCATCAGATCATGAATGGCATAGCTGGGCTCTTGCCCGATAATTTGTCCCAAATTCCACTGCCAGCATCGTTTCTCCAGGTTGTACTCCAAGCTTTTATCGTCCTGCAGCCGGAGCAAAATTTGTTTAAAATGAAACGGATTGCCGCCTGATGCATGATACAGGAGCTCCGTCAATGATAGCGTTGCGTCGGCCGGACTGTGCAGCGTCCCCATAACGATGCGGTTCATTTGCTCCGGGGTGAGGGGGGACAGATGAATATGGCGAACCATCGCCTGATCCGCGATACTCCCATCGGGCTCGTACCCCGGCAGGCGGCTTCGGTCCGTCTCGTTCGGGCGATAAGCGCAGACGATCATCAAATATTGACACTCCGGATCACACAGCAGCGCACGAAGAAGCTCAAGGGACGAAGTATCCGCCCACTGGAGGTCATCGATAAACAGCACCAGGGGATGTTCCTTGGAGGCCAAGGCTTGGACAAATTTGCGAAACACATAAAGAAACCGTTTCTTCGCTTCGTTGGCCGGCAGCTCCTCAGCAGGCGGAACGGTACCCACGATTCGCTCCGCCTCGGGAATGATCGCTGTAATAATGTTGGCGTTGGCACCCAACGCTTCACGCAGCTGATGCTTCCACCGCTCGGTCCGGTCCTTGCGCTGCCCCAGTAAATGCCGCATAAGTCCGCGAAACGCCTGAATGATCGGATGATACGGGCTCTCCTTTGAAATCTGCTCGAACTTTCCTGTGATATAAAAGAAATCCCGCGTGTGCTGCTGCTTGCGGAACATTTCATCGAGCAGGCTTGTTTTTCCGATCCCGGCCTCGCCGGAAACATACACCATTTCGTTTGATCCGAAGCAAACGGAATAAAATGTCTGGGTGAGCACCGATATTTCCTGCTCTCTGCCATGAAATTCCGGCTCGAACGAGAACGGATCGCGTGCATGCCCGATTTTATCCAAATCGGCCAGTAAGAATCCGGCATGCGGGTACCGGTTATCCGGATTTTTCTCCAGCAGCTTCCGAATGATGGCTTCCAGACCGTCGCTTTGAGCATCCGGGAGGGGAGGGGGGCTTTGCGCCAGATGCCTATATACCCATTCGAGCGGATTATCCGCAAGATAAGGCAGGCGGCCTGAGAGCATTTCGTAAAAAATGATGCCCAAGGAATACAGGTCACTCCGCTCATCTACCGTTCGCTGCATTCTGCCCGTATTTTCGGGCGAACAGTAAGGCAGTTCCGCTTCGGACATGCCGAGACCGGGGGATCTTGTATAGCCATTCTCGGAACGATGCACTGCATAGCCTGAATCCATCAGGCCAGCTTGTTGTTCATCGGGATGAACGAGGATCCGCTCCGGCCGCAGATCGAGATGAAGCGTCTGTCTCTGATGCAGCTCCCAAAGAGAGGACGTCAGCGACCGGGCAACCGGGAGAAACAGCTCCTGACGGATCGCACCGTATTTATTCATCCATTCCCGGAGTGTCATCTCTGTAACAGGCTGCCGTTGCGCAGGAGCGTCATTAAATTCGAGTTCGGAATGGTCTGGTTGGCCGTTCACTCTCATGAGTACAACACCTCTAATAGTAGTTAACCCTTATTGTAATGGAAGAACGGGTCTTATAACAGAGCAAAGAGGAAGATACTCCTTTAGAGGTATAGAGAATTGGAGACGGTTATTTTATTCTAATAGATAACTTATTAGCTGTATTAAAGATATATATAGAATTGGAGGGGGCTTAATGTACAGTGCGTTCATTGCTTTTATCAGTATTCTTTTACTCGGTGCGGTCATCTACGCCAAAATCTGGTGGGATGGAACGGGAGTAGGTCTGACGTTCACCAAATGGTTTTTTGGCATTTTTGGTATAGCTGGATTGGTTGCTGCCGGTATTACGTATTTCATGGGGTTAACATTTTAAAGTGTTAAAGCTTGAGACGGGGGATAAGAATGAGAATGGGGAAACGAAACAGACAGTGGGTGACGCTGCTGCTCCTTAGTACAATGCTGCTGGGGTTGTTCCCTGCCGGCCTTGCTCAGGCCGCAGCTTCGCCCGTATTGGACCAGGAACAGGCGGATGGGTATGGGAACGTTTGGGTAAATGCTGAAACTCCGCGGTATCAGACATTTACTCCGGCTATCGCAGGAAATCTTGACAGTATTGCTCTTCGTATTTACGATACCTTCGGATCGCCAGGCTTAATCTATGTAAGTTTGTATAAGGAAAGCGATCTTGGGACGAAGCTGGGAGAAGCGCAGGTCGGAGGTGTACCAGGATGGGTAACGGTCGATTTCTCGGCCGCGGCTCTCTATTTAAATAGAAACACGATGTATCGGATGATTGTCTCTACGCAAAACGGGGGCTCCTCAGGCATAGGATGGTATCTCTCGACTGCTGAATTGTACTCAAGAGGATATTCTAGTGCGATTGGCCGAGATTTTGGCTTCAGAACCTATATGGTTCCAGATTACTCCATTTCGCCGCTTGAAAGTGAAATTGGCAGCGCTCAATCCAGTCTTACGGCTGATGGGACGAGCACGACGGCGGTGACCGTCAAGCTGAAGGATGCCCAAGGCACGGCAATAACGTCCGGGGGTTCTTCGGTGGAGATCACAACGACGAAAGGTACCGTTGGTTTGGTGACGGACAACGGGGATGGCACCTATACGGCGATGCTTACGGCCCCAACGACTGTCGGGACGGCGACGATTAGCGCCAGTGTGGGAGGCAGTGCGCTGGCAACGACGGCCAGCGTGCAGTTCGTGCCCGGCGCAGCGTCGGCGTTGACGAGCACGGTAGAGGCGGCCAGCGCAACGTTGACCGCGAATGGGACAAGCACGACGCCGGTAACCGTCAAGCTGAAGGATGCGCAGGGCAACGCGCTGACGTCCGGCGGGTCGTCGGTAGGGATCACGACGACGAAAGGCACCGTTGGTCTGGTGACGGACAACGGGAATGGCACCTACACGGCGACGCTTACGGCCCCGACGGCTGTCGGGACGGCGACGATTGGCGCCAGTGTGGGAGGCAACACGCTGCCATCGACAGCCAGCGTGCAGTTCGTGCCCGGCGCAGCGTCGGCGGCGACAAGCACGGTGGAGACGGCCAGCGCGACGTTGACCGCGAATGGGACAAGCACGACGGCGGTAACCGTCAAGCTGAAGGACGCACAGGGCAACGCATTGACGTCGGGGGGATCGTCGGTGGCGATCACGACGACGAAAGGCACCGTTGGTCCGGTGACGGACAGCGGGAATGGCACCTACACGGCGACGCTCACAGCCCCGACGACAGTCGGGACGGCGACGGTTAGCGCCAGTGTAGGCGGTAGTACGCTGGCATCGACAGCCAGCGTACAGTTGGTGCCCGGCGCAGCGACGGCGGCGGCGAGCACGGTCGAGACGGCCAGCGCGACGCTGACCGCAGACGGCGTCAGCACGACGGCGGTGACCGTCAGGCTGAAGGATGCGCAGGGCAACGCTCTGACGTCCGGCGGGTCGTCGGTGGGGATCACGACGACGAAAGGGACCGTTGGCCTGGTGACGGACAACGGGGATGGCACCTACACGGCGACGCTCACGGCCCCGACGACTGTCGGGACCGCTGTGGTCAGCGCCAGTGTGGGAGGCAGCGCGCTGGCCACGACAGCCAGCGTGCAGTTCGTGCCCGGCGCAGCCTCGGCGGCGGCGAGCACGGTCGAGACGGCCAGCGCGACGCTGACCGCAGACGGCGTCAGCACGACGGAGGTGACCGTCAAGCTGAAGGATGCGCAGGGCAACGCGCTGACGTCCGGCGGGTCGTCGGTAGGGATCACGACGACGAAAGGGACCGTTGGCCTGGTGACGGACAACGGGAATGGCACGTACACGGCGACGCTCACGGCCCCGACGGCTGTCGGGACCGCTGTGGTCAGCGCCAGTGTGGGCGGCAATACGCTGGCATCGACAGCCAGCGTGCAGTTCGTGCCCGGCGCAGCCTCGCGCGGGGCCAGCACGGCCGA
>NZ_NMQW01000060.1 GCF_002234615.1 Paenibacillus rigui
GGGCTTGGAGAAGTGTAAAAGAGACAGAAGCCGACAACCCCCTTAAACATGCCCACCGTCACCCCGACGCTAATCTGCCCTTTGAGAATGCCCTGCGTATACGAGTACGTATCGAACACCTCCGCAACGGAAGTGACGAGCGGGTTCATCATCAGCAGCACCTGCTCGAAGCCGACGTCCGCCATGGCACCCAGCCGCAGGATCAGCAAAATAAAAATGGTGGGCCTGATCGCTGGAAGCGTAATGTGCCAGATTTGCCGCCAACGGCCGGCACCGTCCACAACAGCCGCCTCGTACCTTTGGGGGTCCACGCCTGCCATCGCAGCAAGGAAAATGATCGTTCCCCAACCCGCCTCCTTCCACATCGTTTGCGCAGTAATCAACCCCCAAAAGTAGTCCGGGTTCGATAAAAAAGCGATGCTCTCCCCCCCCGAGGCGGTGATCAGCTTGTTGATGATGCCTACATCGGTAGACAGGATGAAAAAGGTCATGCTCGCCACAACGACCCAGGACAAAAAATGCGGCAAATACACAATCGACTGGTTGAGCCGTTTAAAAAATTCGTGCCGCACCTCGTTCAGCATCAAGGCCAAAATAATCGGCAGCGGGAACATAAAAATGAGCCCGAACAGGTTGATGGCAAACGTATTGCGCAGCATCAGATAAAAATGGCTATCCTGAAACAGCTCTGCAAAGTGCTTTAGCCCTACCCATTCGCTCCCCCAAAATCCGCTGTACGGATTGTAATCCTGGAAGGCGAGAAGCAGCCCCCACAAGGGGACAAATTTGAATAACGCAAAATATAGGATGCCGGGCAGCGCAAGCATATACATCGTTTTGTGCTGCAGTATGCGGCGTCCCAGCCGGGGCCAGTAGCCCTGTTGTGCAATCGCTTCGACTCGGGCTGCGGCTCTGGCGGACTCCATCATGGTTACACCTCTCTTTCCGTTGTACTGAGGGGTCGCCCCCCTATGAGATCCATACTAAACGGCCTGACAAAGGCACGATACAGACAATAATTGATGACGGTATGCCCGAAAGTGACAAGGTCAAAATCTGTCTGTCGTCTTGCAACCCCCCCCCGGAGGCGGTGCAGCTGCGGGGAGGACAAAAAAAATAGACCTGAATCCAGGTCCGGCACATCCGTAGGAAATCCGCTTCCGCTTTTACCGGTAAGTCGTTCGGAACATTCCTGGGGTCATCTGGACAAGCCTTTGAAAAATACGAGTTAAATTACGCTCGGAATACCCGATGCCGGCGGCAATTTCACTGATGCTCCGGTCAGTCTCAAGCAGCAGACGCTTCGCTTCCTCCACCTTGCACGCCACCACGTAGTCGAGAAAATTGATGCCCATTTCTTTCTTGAACAACCGGCTCACATAAGAAGGGCTCATGCCCACCAATTCGGCGCACTGCACAAGGGTAAGATCCTCCGTGCAATGGTCCTGAATATGCTGGCAAATTTGCCGAATGGCGGACAACCCGGCTTTATTGAGCAAATCGCTCATTAGCCTCTGGTGTAGCGGAAACAGTACATCCTTGAACCAATCGATAATATCTCTTGAGGTCTGCTTGCTTTCCAGCTGGCCGAACAAGTTATGCTCGAGAATATCGAGAATATTCCCTCCCTGCTTCTCCATCGACGTAATAATGGCGGATAGGAGAACCGAATAGCTTTGGCGGATAAAATGATACGACTGCGAGTGCTGCAGCAGCTTGGTGAACTGCTCCAACGCTTGCCCGGCGTGCTCGATTTCGCCCTTGGACAACGAATCGACGAGCGCCCCCTCCAGCTCCCGCGGATAACGGAATATGGCGCGGGTCTTTGAATTTTCCAAATCCTCAATGTACAGCACGGAAGCCGTGTCCTGATAAATGCGGTACTGCAGCGCAACCTCCGCCTCTTTATAAGAAACGGGGACGTCAGCAATATGCGAGTAGCAGCGTCCGATGCCGACCGACGCCTCGAATGACAGGAAGCTGCTCAGCGAATCGCACACCGACTGGGCGAACTCGATCGTTCGCCGCGGAAGCTTCTCCTGCTCCGCAGCTTCATCCCACTGCAGCAGTCCGATCCCTCTGCCCTGAAAAGGGAAGACGTAGCCCTGCAGGTCCGCGTTTTTATCCATCAGCTCCTGAATCACATTGGCTACGGCGAAGGCAATAATCGGCTGGTCTCCGGGGAGAAACCGGGTTTCCCGGATGACGTTTTCCACTTCGACGACCATAACCACATAAGAGGTTTTGACGGCCAAGCCATAGGCTTCGCAGTCCTGAATCAGCGAGCCGCTCCACCGGTAATCGCCGCTAACGAGCTGCTGCAGGCATCTTTCACGAAGGGTCGGCTGAATTTTCTCCACATATTTGCCAAACCGCTGCGTTTCCTTGCTTAAGTAGTCCAAACAGGTGCGGATGTAGTCAAACTCATTCTCACTCGATTGCACCCGTCCGGCGCCGAGCGATTTGCTATGCTTGATCAGCTGTTCAATCGGGCTGTAAGCCCTCTTGGTGCTGAAATAGGTGAAAATGACGGCCAGCAGCACGAAGAACAGCAGGGTTAGCAGCGTAATGACCCGGATCCAAACGAGCCGGTCGGAGATCAGCTCCTCGGGGATAATAGATACGTAGGTGCGGCCGAACATGCTCTTCATGAACGAATAATGGGCCTGCTTACCGTCCGGTCCAGCTTCATAAAAGCTGCCGACGCCTTCGGATGAATCCATAATGCTCCGGATGCCGGGCAGGGGGCCGGGCGTTTCGAGCCTTTCCCCCGTTTTCTCCGTTAAAGGCTTCACTCGATGCGGATAGCTGACGAACACAAGCTCTTTGCCCATCGGCATCACAGACGTGTCCTGCGGCAGAAACCGGATCATAGCCGACATATCGATCTGGAACACAAGAACACCCTGCGCCTCGCTTCTGGAGCCGACCGGGACCTTGCGCACAAAGCTCATCAGCCCCTCCTTTTGACTGTCAGGCAAGTACATCCATTGCGTCGTTAGGGAGGGGGCCGCCATCAGCTGCTCGATATCTTGCTTGTACTTATATTCGTTCAGCTCGATCGAGCCATAGTTGTTCGACAATACCAGGCTTTCCTGATTGCTGTAAAAATAAATTTCGCTAATGAAATCGTTTGCATTTTTCGTTAAGGCAATTTTATTGACAAGCTCCAAGTGCCATACGACCGGCTGATCGACAATCCGGCCTGCGAACAAATCGGTAATCATCGAATCCGCGGCCAGCTCCAACGATTCCTTCTCCATTCCCTGCAGCATGCGCTCGGTCCGGTCCTTCATCACGACAAGGGACGATTTGCTCTCATCGACAATTTGATTCTTTTCCCGTTCCATGGCAACACGGTAATAAATTAAGCCTGCCGCCAGGGTGGGGACAACGACAGACAGGCATCCGATCCAAATTAACCGGTGCAAAAATTTTCCGCCGCGACCCTGCTGCTTGGCTAACAGCGTGCGGTACCCTCTTTTCAGCCAGCCCGTCATTGCCGATTCCTCCTGTCGCCGTGCGATTTCTCTAAGGCCCTGTCAGGGGCCAGGATGACCCTCTCATTATATCCGGTCCATGAACGGCATTGAAGCGTCAAAATTTGTCCTGCGGGGTTGTCCGCCCTGCTGCAGCCGGTGTTTCCCCCCCCCGAGCCACACCAGCCATTGTAAGGTGACCGCCTCCTCGAACGTTTGCGGATCGCAGCCAGTCGCTTCTTTAATTTGCGCGAGACGGTAAATCAGCGTATTCCTGTGAATGCCCAGCCGCTCCGCCGTACGGGCTATGTTCAGATTGCATTCAAAAAAAGCGCGTAACGTCATCAGCATTTTTGGGGACACCTTCGGCAGCAGCCTGTCTACAAAACGGGCTCTCCGGTCTGCCGGTATCTCATACAGGAGCGCCTGTGTTTCGATAGCCAAATAGCTTGTGAACGCCTGGCCTGATTTCACCGCGAAGCGCAAAGCCACCTCGGCCTCACGGTAAGCGTGCGTGATCTGCCCGATGGAAGCTACCAGCGAGCTTAGGCCTGCGACTGAGGCGACAGCTTTGTTGCGGTAGTCTTCCGTGATGCGGATGATTTTGCTCCTGATCCGCTCCTCGCTTTCGCCAAAGAAGATGACCGTTAATTGATTGACATGCTGGAAGCTGCTGATCGTGTGAACCGTTCCCAGGCTTGCTTCCAGCCGTTCCAGCAGCTCCTGCGTATGGGAGGACCGGTTCGGGAACAAAATGACCGCCACTTGATACGGCGGCTTGAAATCGGTACCGAGCGCATCGAGCCGGTGCTGAATTCCCTCCCTGTCGCTAGGAGCCGGCTTGATCAGCTCCTGGATAATCATATCCTTGGTAATCTGTCTCCATTCCGACTGTAATTTAAAATATGATTGCTTGATCATCATTTCCGTTGTCATTTTGACCAATTCTGCGAAAGGGAGCAGGTCTTCTGGCGTCCCGGTAATCCCAACGACCCCAACGGTTTGCTGGTGAAAGACGATCGGCAGATTGACCCCGGGCTCTGCACCCTTCCACCGGTGTCGGTCATCCTTGCCGATGATCACCGGCTGGCCTGTCCGGATCACTTCTACAGCGGCCTCGTGCAACGTATCGACGCGGGTCGAATCCCCGCTCGCCACGATGACGCCGTTCCCGTCCATCATATTGACGTTGCGATGGAGACGCGACATCGTTTCGAACACAATCTCTTGAGCTATTTCACGGGTCAGCACGGTCCAGCCTCCTTTGCTTCTTATAATTCATTATTGAGCAAAGGAACCAAAATTTAAAGTCATATTTTCCCTAAATTTGGTCAATGGGTACAATGCCTCTCTCCTGCACCAAAGGTATAATTAGAGGAGCAAGCTGAAAACCGGTTCGACCGATCGCTGAAAGGAATAGGAAAACGAAACGGAGAGGGAGTAGGTCATGAGGTTCGTTATTGCCCCGGATTCATTCAAAGGAAGCTTGTCCTCGCTGGAGGCAGGCTCCATCATTCAAAGAGCAATCTTACAGGAAATACCCGACGCCGAGACGATCGTCATCCCCTTGGCTGACGGAGGGGAGGGCACCGTCGAGACGTTAGTTACCGCGACAGATGGCAGGCGGGTTTCCATCCGGCTAACAGGTCCTCTGGGCGACAAGGTTGACACCGTGTATGGTGTCATTTCCGGAGACACCGTTGCGCTGGAGGTCGCGAGCATTTGCGGCTTGGCGATGGTGCCGGCGCCACTAAGAAACCCTATGCATACCACCACTCGAGGGGTGGGGGAGCTTCTTTGTGCCGCATTGGACCAGGGTTACCGCAAATTCATCGTCGGACTGGGCGGAAGCGCCACGAACGACGGCGGTCTGGGGCTGCTGCAGGCTCTGGGAGGCCGATTTACCGACCCGCAGGGGAAAGAGGTTGGCGGCGGCAACGGCTCATCCCTACTCGAGATTGCCGGCGCGGACTTGTCCTCGCTCGACCCGAGAATCCGGGAATGCGATATACAAGTTGCCTGCGATGTGAAGAACCCGCTTTGCGGCGAGCAGGGGGCTACCTTTATTTTTGGCCCGCAAAAAGGAGCCTCTCCCGAGCAGCTTACCGTTCTGGATCCTGCGATGCTGCGTTACGCACTGGCCATTGAAGCGCATTTGGATCAGCACGGGCTGCATGTCACCCCGGGGGCCGGCGCCGCCGGGGGGCTCGGCTTCGCCATGCTGGTGCTGGGAGCGCAGCTTCAGCCCGGCGCCGAGGTAATGAGCAGGGCCGTTCAACTGCGCGAGCACTTGGCGCAGGCGGACTGGGTCATTACAGGAGAAGGCCGGAGCGACTTCCAGACGCTGTACGGCAAGCTGCCCATTCATGTCGCCGGACTGGCGAGGGAGGCCGGGGTGAACGCCCTGCTCCTGTCCGGGAGCTTGGGCCAGGGACATGAGCAGCTGTACGGCGCGTTCACTGCGTGCTTTTCCATTGTCCATCAGCCGACGACGCTTGAGGACTGCCTGGACCATGCGGAGGCCTATTTGTTCGATGCCGCCGTCAATATCGCCCGTCTGCTGCGGACGGCCTCGCGTTAGTCTCGAAGTCCCGGACGACGGCGCAGCCTTACGCGTCCAGGCTTGGAAACAGAAAAAAGTGGTTGGAGCGCACCGTTGTGCTGCTCCAACCACTTTTTTATTCTTGCTTGCCGGCTGCCAGGGACATATATAGTGTACCTTTCATAAGAATAAAAATTGAAAATGGTAATAAAGGGGCGTTTTGTGTTTCGGAACAAGTATCAAAAACACGGAATTTGTATATCCTTTGTATATACATTATGGAAAGGAGGAGGTATAATTGGATAATAAGGAAGGAAAGGACTTGATCATGATGACGACCGCTACACTGAGTAAATGGGGAAATAGCAGCGCTGTCCGAATTCCAAACCAATTATTGAAGCGCCTCAATTTAGAAGAAGGAGCAGAGCTTCAGATCATGGTTACTCCAGAAAACGATATTTTGTTACGGCCAATGATTAAACAAGATGAGTCACGCGAAGAGTTACGTGCTCATCTAAAAAAACTTCTCTCAGAAATAAAGCCTGATTCACCACGCCATAAAGAAATTGATTTTGGTGTTGAAGGGGACGAATTCATTTGACTACTCCAGCTCGCGGCGATCTAGTCTGGTTAGAATTCGATCCACAGGCCGGTCATGAACAAGCTGGACGCCGCCCCGCAATTGTATTATCTGAAGCAGATTTTAATGACGTAACTGGTTTTGCGGTTGTTTGTCCAATTACCAATCAAGTAAAAGACTATGCCTTTGAAGTTCCTCTTCCCGATGGACTCCCGTTTACTGGGGTTGTTCTGACCGATCAATTAAAAAGTCTTGATGTAAGGACACGTAAAATTAAAATCGTCGGTAATGTCCCTGTTGACTCCGAACTTATGAGAGCAGTGTTGCGTAATACCAGGTCCATCCTGGCATAAAAGAAAGCCTCAAAAATTGAGGCCACTGAAAAAGCTACGGCTGCATGGACGGATCGTTCTTCCGATCGCTGTTGTCCCCGAATTTTCTAAGTTTCAACCCGCTTATAGCGGTCAACATCCGGGGACAAAGGCGAACGCTGACGCTTCTACAGAACGATTCCGTCCACTCCGCCCGTTTTTCAGTTGCCTCCTAAAATTCAAGGGCTTCCTTTGTTTGCTGTTATATTCTCGCACTCTCTTAAGCTTTACGCCTTCGTCTGCGCGGTCCGGTCCTGCAGCTGATGCACCGATACATTGCCCCAGCTCAGATTAGGCACCTTGTATTGCTCGATTTTCTCCCAATCCAGCTGCATCCCGAGTCCGGGCACGTCACGGCCGGGCACAATCAAGTAACCGTTCTCGTATTTCACCGGATTTTGCACGATATCCGCCACATATAGCTCCGGCCCGGTCGGATCCGACGTGTAGGTCAGATTGGTCAGCGAGCTGCCCAAGTGTGCCATCGCCGCTGTACCGATCGACAGCTCCTGAGTCGTGCCGAGCAGGCAGCCTTTGCCTGCAACCTCAGCTGCAGCGGCCGCTTTTCTCGCACTCGTGATCCCCCCGATGAAGATTGGCGATATATTGAAAATATCGACCGAATCGTGCTTGATCATCTCGTACTGCTGCCGGAAGCTCCATACATGCTCGCTCACGGGGTGATCGACCTTCATGCGGAAATGCGCAAGTCCCTCGAAATCATTCTGAACGGCCGGGCTTTCGACCATTTGAAACCGGTACGCTGACAGTCTTTTGACGGCCTGCCAGGCTTGCTTCCAATCGAGCAAATGGCTAAAATCCAAGGATTTGATCGTCACCTTGCTGCCGAATTCGGACTGAACCGCATCCAGGAACGCTTCGTCGGCATCCAGATTTTTACCGACATACAGACGGAAAACGTCGAAGCCCTGCTTAAACCGCTGACGCACCACCTCCAGATTCTCCTCCACTTCCTCCATGAAGCGGTGGCGGAAAATCGGATAGCATACTTTGATTTTCTCCTGAAGGCGGCCCCCGATCAGATCGGCTACGGAGATGTTCAGCGATTTGGCGCACAGGTCATGCAGAGCGGCATCGATCCCGTTGCGGATGAAATTGCCTTTTTCGTAATAAAACATCGTCTCCGGGAAGTTGCTCAGCAGCTCTTTGTTAATCAGAGACAGATCAAACGGGTTTTTACCGATCAGGATGTTTTTGAGTACGGCCGTCAAATCCGCCACATCCAATGAATAGTGCGGAAGGTGGGAGAAATCCGACATCTCCCCAATGCCTGTTATTCCTTCGTCGGTCATGATTTCCACGATCACATGCTTGCTGACAAATCCGGTATGCCGGGGAATGCCCACAACGGTTAATTGCAAATTCGATATTTTCATCCGTACGCTCTCCTTCAGCCCAAGTTTTTATGATAGTACGCGCGGCGCCTTGCCCCACGATTGCAAAATGTGCGTGACCTGCGTCTTCTCGTCCTGACTCAGCTCCGCTATAGGCGGCCTGACCGTATTGGCGCGGATCAGTCCTAGCTGGAACATCGCCTCTTTCACGACACTGACGTTGTTGCCGTTGTTATATTTCGCCCGCAGCTCCTCGAACGGAACCACTTCGCTCCAAATCGCCATCGCACCCGGATAATCGCCTTGCTGCAGTGCCCCGAGCAGTTGAAACGGGCGATCGGTCTCGACATTGACCAAACCGGAGGTGAACCCCTTCGCACCGGCCGCAAAAAAGTACGGCGCCCACAGCTCCGCGGTCCCGCAGATCCAGACGATATCGTCCTCCACCGCCTCGACAGCTTTGCTGAAGGACGGCAGATGATTCACCGCATATTTCACGCCGATCACATTGGGCAGCTTCGCCGTTTCCCGAATTACCTCGAGCGTCACCTGCTCGCTCCGGATATACAAAAGGATCGGCAGCGATGTAGAGGCCGCAATCTGCTTGTAATAGGCAATCAGCCCGCCGGGCAGCAGATAAGGGTGCGTCGGCTGATGCACCATAATCCCGTCCGCACCGCACGCCTCTGCATGCCGGGCCAAATCGCAAGCCGTCTGCGCATCATAACCGACACCCGCGATGACCAAGCTGCGCTTGTCTGCCAGATCAGTGACGAATTGGGTCACCCGCTTCGCCTCCTCCACCGTCAACGCGTAAAATTCCCCTGTATTGCCGCATGGATACACCGCTTGAATACCGCGATCCAATAAAAACATAACATTATCCTTCAAGGAAGCCCAATCGATTCCCTGCTGCTCGTTAAAAGGGGTTACGTTGATGGCGTTAATCCCTCTCAGCTTCTCTTTGATTGCCTCGTACATGCGCAACCGCCTTTCGTAGTAGTAATGTATAACTAGGTGTAGAGCACATTTAGGATTTAATAAATACCGTCTTTATCGATGTAAAAAATTCGATCGCCGCCTGGCCCTGCTCGCGCGAGTGCGAGCTGGACTGCTTCATGCCGCCGAACGGCGCCTGCAGCTCTACGCCCGCACTCTCCGCATTGATGCGGACGAGGCCGGCCTCCATCTCATTCACGAACGCCAGCATGCTGCCGATGTTCTTCGTGAAGATAGAAGCGCTGAGACCGAACTCCGAATCGTTGGCCAGCGCAAGCGCCTCCTCCAGCGTATCGACCTTCATCAACGCCAGCACCGGTCCGAAAATCTCTTCCTTCGCAATCGTCATATGAGGCCGGACGTTATCGAACAGCGTCGGCTCCACGTAGAAGCCGTTCTCCAGTCCGGCAGGCTTGCCTCCGCCGTGCAGCAGCGACGCCCCCTCCTCCAGCCCTCGGCTGATGTACGAGAGCACCGTCTGCAGCTGATTCTCGCTGGCGCACGGTCCCATCCAGGTACCGGCTTCCATCCCGTCGCCGACCTTCAGCATCTGCACCCGCTCCAGCAGCCGCTGCTTGAAAGCGTCATAAATGCCGCTTTGCACAACCACCCGGCTCGTCGCCGTACATTTCTGGCCTGTCGAACGCAGGCCGCCGCTGATCGTCGCCTCAACCGCCTGCTCCAGGTCGGCATCGTCGGCGACGATGACCGGATTTTTACCGCCCATCTCGAGCTGGTACTTCGCCCCTCGGGCGATTGCACCCTTGGCGATGGTTTTGCCGACGGTGTTGGAGCCTGTAAACGTAATGCCGTTAATGCCCGGATGATCAATGATGCCCTGCCCGATTACGCTTCCTTGGCCGGTCACCATGCTGACCACGCCTGCGGGAATCTTCGCATCGTGGAAGCAGGCAATGACCTTCGCGGCGGTCACCGCCGCTTCACCGGCCGGCTTCAGAACAACGGCATTGCCGTAAATGAGCGCAGGCGCCATTTTCCAAATCGGGATGGCCACCGGAAAATTCCACGGGGTAATGACACCGACCACTCCCAGCGGCACGCGGGTCGTAAACATAAGCGCCTCGCTATCGGTCGAAGGAATGACGTCGCCGACCTTCCGCATTCCTTCTCCCGCATAGTATCGGAGGATCGCTGCGCCGCGGGCGGTTTCCCCCTTGGCCTCGGGGAACGTCTTGCCCATCTCCCGCGTCATTGTCTCCGCGATATCGTCCAGCCGCTGCTCGAGCAAATCAGCGACCTTGTACAAATACTCGCCCCGCGCCGGAGCGGACAGCTTCCGCCATGCCCTCTGGGCAGCCTTGGCGGATGTTACAGCCGCATCCAGATCCTGCAAGCTGGAGCGCTGTACCCAACCGACGACCTGAGTGGGTTGAGCCGGATTGATGCTCGGGTCGAGCTCACCCGTGGACGATGCCGTCCACTCCCCCTGGATATAGTTCAAGATCGTTTCTCCTGCAGTAAAGCTCATTCAAGGGTCACATCCTTTGTAAATTCCAATCCTGCATCGGATTTATAATATTTAATATCTGATATATCAGATATTGCCACAAGCTTCCACATCCGTCAACCCCTAAAGCCTGGTTATCTGTCTTCGCATAGTTCCACCGTCTCTTGTCGTGTTGCGGCATGGCTCTATATTCCAGTACCGGATCGCAAGGAACCGCGGTACCGTCCGTCACCCAGCTTACTTTTTCCCCGTCTTCGCGTAAGCTGCCTCATATTCCTTGATCAATGTGTCTCCGCCTGCCTTGCGCCACTTCTCAACCTCAGCCTGCCAGCCGGCGTCGTCGATTTTCCCCATAATGTACTTCGTCGCCGCATCCGACATCATTGTATCCAGCTCGCTGCCCCGCTCCGAATAGATCGCCGAGGTCAAGGTGAGCGCCGGGTTCGGCACAGCGTATTTAAGATCCTCCCGTGCCAGCTTGGTGCCCTTCTCTGCAATCGGGGTATCCTTCAGATCCGCCACATTGTAGCCTTCGATGTTCAACAGGTTATCCCGATACGGCTTCACTTCCCGCTGAAACGCGGCAAAGTCCTTGTACTCCGTCCGGTTGCCGTCCACCTTGGCATAATGCTTGCCTTCAATGCCTCTCATTTGCAGCGTGGACATCGGCTCATCCATCAGCTTGTCGAGGAATCCGAGCAGCTTCTTCACTTCAGCTTCCGTTGTTACACTTGCTTTTGGAATCGCGAGAAATCCGAAGTTCCCCGGCTCGCCTGCAATACGAGGACCCTGGGGTCCCATAAAAGGAGCCGCATCCCAGACCGCGGAAGGCATCTGCGTCTGGTATCCCTGCCCGTTCTGGGCGGATACGTTCAGTCTCACGCCGACCCGGTTGGCGTACATCATTTTATCGACCTCGGTCACATCCGTCGCCGCGAAATCCTGGTTGATCAGTTTCTCCTCATACAGCTTCCGGAATAGCTTGAGCACCTCGACGAACTGCGGCGTCATAAATTCCGGCGTAAATTTTCCGTTCTGCACACCCCACCGGTTCACACCGCCGATACTGACCGCGAGACGGGTGAGTACGGGCTGCGTCCCGTCGTTATAGCCTTTGAACAAGGCGGTACCATACGTATCGGCCTTGCCGTTTTTATCCGGATCGCCTGCTGCTAGCGCTTTCAATACTGTGTACCATTCATCCATCGATGTCGGGACCTTCAGACCCAGCGCGTCGAACCAGTCTTTGCGGTACAGAACCGCCGCACGCCCGATATCCCGGTAATTCGGAATGCCATATACTTTGCCGTCGATTTGGATGTTATCGTAGTACTGCTGGTTTTGTGCGGATAAGTTCTTATAGTCCTTCAGATAGGGCCCGATTTCCCAAAAAGCATCCGATTTGGCCGCATTGATCACGGCAGGAACGTAATTAACCTTCATAATTTTGGGGACGTCGCTTGAAGCCAACATAATGTTGATTTTATCGTTAAAAGCAGCTTGAGGAATCCACTGAATTTTGAGCTTCGTGTTCGTGTATTTCTCGATGGCCTGCTCCACGTCGTTGCCTGCCGCAGGAATGTCCCCGGTTTGGCGCAAAGCGAGCGACACCTCCATCGGAACTGCCGGATCCTCCTTTGTCTGCGCCACCTCCGTGCCTTTATTCGCACAAGCGGATACGAGGCCTACCGTTAATGCAGCCGTACAAAGCATAGCCGTATTACGTTTCAGTTTCATCGAAAACCCTCCCTAAGGTTATGAATGTGAACATGCGATCCGTATGCTGTATCTCCCCGCTACCGATCCATCCTATGATTACGCTCGTGCCTTCTGTCGGTTCTATCGCTAGCCTGCCAACGAGCTGTCGACTCTTTTTGTATCCGTTTACATAAATCGTTGAAGGCAGCTCTCTCCGACTAAGCACACGGATTCGATGATCACCCCTCTCACGAGATATATGATATATCAACCTAGCGAAGCCTTGTGAAGATGAGCGACCGCGTTCAGCTCCATAAGCAAGAGCAAACCGCTTTGCCCTCCTTCAAGACGGCCTGTGCTATCATCGTGCTGCTCGGCCACCCTTGTCCAAGCAGCCTCCCTGCTTGAATATGTAAAAAGAGGGCATCCTCTCTCGAAGCCACTGAAAAGGTTACGGCTGTATGAACGGATCATCGTTCCGAACACTGCGGTCCCTAGGTTCTCCCAATTTCAACCCGCTTATAGCGGTCAAAATCCGGCGACAAAGGCGATCGCTTGCGCTTCTACAGAACGAATCCGCGCACTCCGTCCGTTTTTCAGTGGCCCTTCCTCTTTCACAGCTTGTTTTGCGTTACATAGGATGCCGTTCTGCGGATATGACAGCGCATCGCTTCCTCCGCTCCGTCAGGGTCTCTCTCGATAATCTTATCGCAAATCAGCTTATGCTCCTGAAAAGCCCGTTCAAATTCCTGATGATTGGACAGCGCCTGCTTCCTTACCGCACGGTCAAATGCCCGAACCGCACCGATCTGCTGAACGATATAGTCGTTGCTTGCAATATCGAGAATCTTTTGATGGAACGCCTCATTCAGCTGGTAAATAATATCCCCGTTGTTCTCCAGAGTCGCCTCGCGAATCTTCTCGATATGCAATTGGAGCGCTTCGCACTCCCTGTCGGTAATCTTGATGGCCGCAAGCCTTGCCGCCACTCCTTCCAGCGCGGAACGGGCCCAGCTGATCTCCTCGATGGAGCTCATGATCCGATTCGATACGAACGTCCCGATACGGGGCTTTGTAATGACGAGCCCTTCCTGATCCAGCCGCCTCAACGCTTCCTTGATCGGGGTCGTGCTGACGCCAAAATTTTCCGCAATATCCCGCTCCTTCAGGTGGGCTCCCTGCTCGATTTGGCCGGTAAGTATCGCTTCCTTCAACGTTTCGTAGACCATATCCCTTATGGAGAGCACCTGTGAGCTTATATTTACGCGCAGTTCCATGGTTCATCCCTCCATGCCGCATTTTCGGTTAAAAACAGAGGATCACGCATCGGACAAAGCTCCAATTCATTCTCCTACGGGTATCTGATATATCAGATATCTCAAATTGATCATATCAATCGGACCCTCATTTTGTCAATGAGGAATAGACGAGGGGCAAAAAAAATGAACTCCCTTAAGTTGTCCTTAAGAGAGTTCATCCGTTGGCTTAGGTTAGATAGCTGGAACCGGCAGCCCCATCGACTGCCACTCTTCCTTCGTCGGGCCATATATCCCGTAAACGGGAAGGCCCGCCTGACGCATCAAAATCGTTAATTGACCACGATGATGAATCTCATGCTTCATTAAAGCATACAGGGTGAGTCCGTTCTTCCACGTTGCCCCGAATACCAAGGCGCTTTCCTCCAGCTTTTCATCGGTCCACTGTGTTCTAACGGCCTCCAGCAGTGATTGCGTCACCTTGCGGTACGCCTCAGCGATCTCGGAAGCCGCAGCCGGAGGCTGGCTTTGCTCGGCAGGGACTTCAAGCTGCAGATCGAGCGGACTTAGAAGGCCTTCACTCGGAATCAGATGATATGCGAGATGGCCGAGGGTGCGGTAGCCGGGGGCTACCTCCTGCTGAAGGGATGCGTCTGTCAGCGCATCGAGCAATTTTTGGGTCGCAGCAGCTTCATTCGAGTATTCCTCAATAAAGCTTTCAATGGTATGAAACATGGGGACGGCCTCCATTCATGTGTAAGGTTGGATATCGATGCAATAATCATCATCGATCTTGTTATGATTATAGGACAGCAACACTGACAATAGTCTGTCAGTGTTCGGATGCTTTTCGGCGATATCCGTTTCCGCGCTTACTCCACTTCAATCTTCAATGCCGATGCCTGACGCGGATACGACTGCAGCATCAGCCCCGTAGTCCAAGCCTTCGCCTCCCGTCCGACGATGGAAGCGTCCAAGCCCGTGCTAACCTTCGTGCCGCCTGTAATCAGCACTCCATCCTCCGCAAGAGAGAGCCATGTCGCCTCGGGGTCAGGGCCGCTCCCATTTTTCTTGAACGCGCTCACGATGAGAATCCGGTTGTGCTCTTTATCGAACGAGGTAATTTTACCGGATACCCCTGCCTCTGCCGTACAGCACGTTTGTACCGACAGCCTGAGAGGGAAGGGTGAGCCGACGAGCTCGAACAACGCCTGTTTCCACGCCTCGAGCTCCGCCTCCGGCACCGTTTGCTCCACATCCCCGGATCGCCGCACCTTCACCATAATATGATCCGAGCCCACTCCTGCCACCAACAGCTTAATATGGTGCTTCTCCTCTAGCTCTGCGGCATGCTTGGAGAGAACCTCTTTGATCCGGCTTAATTCCTCACGCTCCGGCCCTGGCTCTTGCTCCTGCTCCGGGTGTCTCGACGCCTGGTTCACCGGTGCAACATCGTTTACCTTCGCGGAATGAGCCGGATTCCCACCGGGTGAGGAATGGCATGCCGTTAGAAACACGGTTACGAGTCCAATGATGTACAGCCTCTTCATAATCCCTCCAAATTTATCCTCTATCGTACCCTCTAGGACGTAAACTGGCGGAAAATGTTGCTGACATGGAGAAAAAACTGCAAACCGGGATTGTAATTTCAAGTCATAGTCAGACTATAAAAAAAGCGGCCCGGTCGCTCTTGCTGCGACACAGGGCCGTCTTGCATCGGTACCTTTGCTTCTTTGCCTACACCCGCCGTACGCGGGCTCCGCGCTCGATGTCCGCCCCGCTCAGCTCCGCGAGCCGGTCAAGGAACCGCACGGCAAAGCTGCCCGGCGCCGGGCGTTCGCCCGCTGCTTGCTCCGCCGCTACGCTGTAGCCGGCGAGGGCGGCCACCGCGCCCTCCAGCAGCGGCCGCGAGGCGCCCCGCGCAGCCGCGGCGAAGGCGCCGATGACGCTGGTGAGCAGGCACCCTGTGCCGGTCACGCGCGTCAGGATCGGGTGGCCGCCGGCCACCACGTACGTCGTGTCGCCATCGGTCGCCACGTCCTCTTCGCCGGTGATGACCACGATGCAGCCCAACTGCTGCGCCGCGCGCTGGGCAAGCGCCACCGCATCGCCACCGCCGCTGCCGGCGTCTACGCCCTTGATGGTCCAGCTTTCGCCGACCACATGGGCGATCTCCGCAGCGTTGCCCCGCAGCACGTCGACCTTCACCTCGCGCAGCAGGCGCCGCGACGTGTCGGTCCGGAACGCGGTCGCGCCGGCTCCGACCGGATCGAAGACCACCGGAACGCCGTGCGCGTTGGCGGATTGACCGGCGAGGAGCATCGCCTCAACCTCACCCGCAGACAGCGTTCCGATGTTTAACACCAGCGCGCCGGCGATGGCGGCCATGTCCGCCACTTCTTCCTTCGCGTACGCCATGACCGGCGAGGCTCCCAGCGCCAGCAGCCCATTGGCGGTGAAATTCGTGACGACGACATTTGTAATGTTATGAACGAGCGGGTTGGTCTCCCGAACTTGCTGCCATAGAGCAGCAATCGCTTGATTTTCCATCATGCATTCATTCCTTTTCTCAGAATAGGTTGTTGTACCTACATCATAAACCAATGGGCGCCCCTTGCCAAACCGCCTTGTTAGGAACGGAACAGACACTGTATGTCCAACGCTCGTCAAGAGCCCTGCATTGGTGTCAGCAGCTTCCTATGCTATAATCAACAAATCATATCACATGTGGATCACGGAGGAATCAATCATGCTCACTTTCGAACAAAAGCTGGCCGTTATCGAATCGTTCCCGGAGCTTCAACGCAAGGACGTCTCGTTGGGCCGGGTCAATTTTCAATACGAGGAAAGCGGATTTGACCGCAAAAATGTCGTGTACCACCTGCACAAAAACGGTAACGGCTTTGTTTACGCCGGACATTTGAAAGGCTATTCGGTCGATGACAAGGGGCTCGTCAACATTCGTGACTTTACCGAGGAACAGCTCCGCGCCCTGCTCGAAGCGTCGATTCGTTCCCTTGCCCCGGATGGCGAGGATCCGTCCGAAAGCCCGTCTGGCGAAGCGGAAGAGCAGCTGTGGACCGGACCGGACAACCATACGCTGCGTCTCTTTTATGAGGACGAGCTGTGGTACTTATACGACAGAAACAATCTGGAGTCCGCCTTCGAAACGTACGAGGAAGCCGAACAATATTTGAAGGAAGAAGGCTTCACCCGACATCACGCATAACCGGTAAGTGAATGAGCCTGTGTTCCGTTTGCGTGTCTGACCGCGTGCCTTGACCTTGCCTGGCATACCGCCGAAAAGCTGGAAATCCAGTTATCCGGTTATCCGGCTACAGCAGGCTTTAGCGTTTTAAGAAAAAGAGTGTCCGCCGGTGGAGGAGGCCACTGAAAAACGGGGGGAGTGGACGGAATCGTTCTGTAGAAGCGTAAGCGTTCGCCTTTGTCCCCGGATTTTGACTGCTATAAGCGGGTTGAAATTGAGAAAATTCGGGGACAACAGCGATCGGATGAACGATCCGTCCATGCAGCTGTAGCTTTTTCAGCGGCCTCCCTGTGGAGGACACTCTTTTTGCCATCATTACAATAGAGGCGACAGCAGCCGCGCGAAGGACTCCTTAATTTGGCTGCCGTAGGATCTGCGTCTGTAGGAATCGATCGTTACCTCAACCGAATGGTCCAAATCGTTCATAAACAGCTGCTGGAGCCTCGTGGCTGTTGCCGTATCATAAATAAATGCGTTGATCTCAAAATTCAGCTTAAAGCTGCGGATATCGATATTGGCGGTGCCGACCGAGGCGACTTTGCCGTCGATAACCAGCGTCTTCGCATGAAGAAAGCCCTTTTCATACAAAAAGCAGCGCACGCCATTGTCCAACAGCTCGCCCAGATACGAGCGGGATGCCCAAAACACGAAGAAATGGTCCGGCCGGTCCGGGATCATGACCTTGACGTCAATGCCGGATAGTGCGGCCATTTTCAACGCATTCAACAAGCTTTCATCCGGAACGAAGTAAGGCGATTGAATGCATATGCTTCGCTTCGCGGAGTGGATCATTTTGATATAGGCGTTTTTGATCTGCTGCCGGTTCGAGTGAGGCCCGCTGGACACAATCTGCATGCCGACTCCGTGCGGATGCATATCCTCGGAGAAATATTTAGCCTCATAGCTGATCGAGGGTGCCGAGGTACGGTTCCAATCCATCATGAAATGGGCCTGGAGCACTTTGACGGCGCTGCCCTCCAGCTTCAAATGCGTGTCCCGCCAGCACCCCAGCTTCGGATCCAGCCCCAAATATTCATCCCCGACATTAAAGCCGCCGATATAACCCCATTTGCCGTCGATAACGCATACTTTGCGATGATTGCGGTAATTCAGTCTCAAGTTGAGGTACCGGATGCGCGATGGAAAAAAAGCCGCCGCCTCGCCCCCCGCTTCCAGCAACGGCTTGAGGATGCTTTTGCGCAGCCCGTAGCTTCCGACATCGTCGTAAAGCAGCCTGACCTCGACACCCTCCCTCGCCTTCTTCGCCAACAGAGAGATCAGCTGCCGCCCCAGCACATCGGCACGCACAATATAATACTGCAAATGAATGTACAGCTCCGCCTTCTCGATCGCTTCAAACAACGACTCGAACTTGCTCTGGCCGTCCGTAAAAATATCCACTTGGTTGTCCTGCGTCAGCACCGAATAGCGGCTGCTCATCAGGTTCATATGCATCATATCGTGGTACGCTTCCATTGTCGGGTCCACATAGTGCATGACCCCCTGCTCGATTTGCTCCGTCTGCTGACGGGAAACAGCGTTAAATTCCTCCCTCGTCTCGTCCGTCATCGCCTTCAAGCGCCGGCCGTTGAATGTTTTACCGACTAATAAGTAGATGATAAAGCCTACACCCGGAAGGAAGAGGAGAACCATCAGCCAGGCCCATGTAGATATAACGTTGCGCCGCTCCAGAAAAATGATGGCTACCGCGAAGAAATAATTGAGGATTGTGAGCATGTTGTATATATCCTGGAACAGTGGGATCACCTCCTGAGAGTTTTCCGTAGGAAAACTGACTTCGTAAGCATCTGCTGAGTTTTCCGCAGGAAAGCTAGCTTCGTAAGCATCTGCTGAGTTTTCCGCAGGAAAGCTAGCTTCGTAAGCATTCGTTAAGCTTTCCGTAGGAAAGCTGTCATTTTTAGCATACTCCCTATTGGATACTTTATCCACCTTGTTACCCCTATCCTTACCCCTTAGAGAGGAAATCCTCTCAGCCGGAACAAGCTGCTGACTCTGGCATTCCAAGTTGAATGGACAAGAAATCCTTGCCAACAACACCAAATATTTAGTAATGTATGGAAAAAAGGGGTGTTGGAATGAACAGGAAATTCAGCAAAACCATTGCTCTATTTCTGCTGATTGGCAGCATGAGCCTGAGCACGCAGGCGTTGGGAGCGGAGAAAACAGCCTTGAAGCCAGGAGCATTGAAATACGAGATGCAGGACATCAAAGTCCAGTATGCGGCGGAGTTCACCGCGTATCCCAAGTCCACTGCGAAGAAGTCAGAGGCTGGAGCATCTGTGAATACTGCCGTTTACGGAGGAACCAACCCTGGGCCAATCAAGGTGTTATATGGTGTCGTGAAGCTCACCAACCCTGGGGGCTCCTCGTTTACGGAGGAATTCATCCGGGTGTCGGATGGAACCCACAGTGTCCGGGCCTTATCTAATGGGGGTGGACCGATTTATGGAAATGGTTCTCAAGTCAGAGGACGCAAAACCGAATTCGTGACAGGCAAAAAAATTGAAGGAAGCGCCGTCATCAAAGACTACTCCGAAGGCTGGAAGACCATTCAGCTTACTCGCAATTGGGACGAGTACGGCAATCCCATGAGCATGTCGATAGGCTTTCAATGGAATTTAAAAGGGACGGCGGATCCCTACTTCCAGCAGTTGACGGAGACCAAATATGAGATTGATCTGACGACGCTGAAGTTTACAGGCACGAATCAGGCGGTGGGGAAATGAAGACCAGCCTGTTGAAAACAATGTGCGCACTGCTGCTGGCGCTCTGGATCACCGGCGCAGCGGCGGTAGCAGACGCAGCAGAAGGCGGCGTCCAGCATGAGAGCAAGGCCGCAGTGCTGGGGCAGCTGAAGCTGCTGCAAGGCACGGACCGCGGCTACGAGCTGGACCAGACGTTCACCCGCGCGCAGGGGGCAGCCATGCTGCTGCGTCTGTTCGGCTGGGAAACCGCCGCTGCCGGCACGCAAGGGCTTGCTTCGCCGTTCACGGACGTACCGGCGGAGCATTGGGCGGCAAAGTCCATCGCCTTTGCCTATGAGAAGACGTTGGTGCACGGTATCACCAACGACACGTTCGCGCCAGACGCCAGTATGACCGGCGCACAATTCATGGCGCTGACGCTGCGGGCGCTCGGCTACGCGGAGGCGGAGCCGCAGCAGGCGAGCCAGCTCGCCGCGGCCAGCGGACTGCTTAGCGCGGTCGACGCGGAGCGGATCGCGCAGGCGGCCGTATTCCGTCGCGACGACATGGTCGCGGTCGCCTACGGCGCCATCCAGACCCGGCTGAAGGGCAGCGAGCGTACTTTGCTGCAGAAGCTGGTCGAGGAGGATAAGGCTGTCAGCGCCGACGACGCCGCGGCCAGCAGGCTCTACAACAAGCCGGAGGCAGCGGCAGACCCGTTGAATCGCATTGAGGCCGCATTGGAAGAGGCACTGAAATAGACGAAAAGCCCCGGAATGTACACGCTCTCGTGTAAAACCGGGGCTTTTCCATATTTACTAGGATTAGAAACCGAAATATTCTTTTGCGTTGTTATAGCAAATGTTTTGAACCATGCTGCCGAGCAGCTCCATGTCGTCCGGCGCTTCGCCGTTCTCTACCCATTCGCCGATCAGGTTACACAAGATTCTTCTGAAGTACTCATGACGCGTATAGGACAGGAAGCTTCTGGAATCCGTCAGCATACCGACAAAACGGCTCAGCAAGCCAAGGTTCGCCAAAGCTTTCATTTGCTCCAGCATGCCGTCTTTCGTATCGAGGAACCACCAAGCGGAGCCCAATTGGATTTTGCCCGGGATCCCGCCGCCCTGGAAGCAGCCGATAATCGTACCGAGAACATAGTTGTCCTTCGGGTTCAAGGAATACACGATCGTCTTCGGCAGCTTGTCTTCGCCGTCCAGCTCATCCATGATGCGAACCAGCGGTCCAGCAATCGCGTTATCGTTGATCGAATCGAAGCCGGTATCCGGACCGAGCGTACGGAACATGCGCACATTGTTGTTGCGGTGTGCATTAATGTGGAACTGCATGGCCCAGCCGTGCTCTGCATACAGCTTGCCCAAGAATACAAGCGTGTACGTTTTGTACTTCTTCTCTTCCTCAAGCGTTACGCTGCTGCCTTGCAATGCTTTGGCAAAAATCGCCGCCGCTTCTTCTTTGGTAGTTTCAGCGTAAGCAACGTAGTCAAGCGCATGGTCGGAAACCCGGCCGCCTACGGAATGGAAAAACGCTACGCGGGATTTCAACGCAGCCAACAGCTGATCGTAGTTCCCGATCGTTTGATCCGCGGCTTGTGCCAGCTTTTGCACCCAAGCTACGAAGCCTTCACGGTTAATTTCAAGGCCCTTGTCCGGACGGAAGGAAGGCAGCACCTGTACATCGAAATCCGGAAGCTCTTTAATTTTGATATGATATTCCAGCGAGTCCGCAGGATCGTCGGTAGTACAGATCACGCGCACGTTGGATTTCTTAATCAGGTCACGGGCGCCGAAGCCTTCGCCGTTCAGCTGCGCGTTCACTTTTTCCCAGATGGCTGGAGCGCTTTCTTCATTCAGAAGGTCCGAAATGCCGAAAAACCGTTGAAGCTCCAAATGAGACCAATGATACAGCGGGTTGCCGATCGTTTGCGGAACGGTTTTGGCCCATGCCAGAAAGCGGTCGTAGTCGGTTGTGTTCTCGCCGCCGGTTACGAATCTTTCCTCCGCGCCGTTCGCACGCATCGCCTTCCACTTGTAGTGATCGCCGTAGAGCCAAGCGTCCGTAATATTTTTGAACGTTTTGTTCTCATATATTTCTTGCGGGCTCAAGTGGCAGTGGTAATCAATGATGGGCATTTCTTTTGCATAATTGTGGTATAGATTGATAGCGGTTGCGTTCGTTAACAGAAAGTTTTCATCCAAAAACTTTTTCATAACTGTTCCATTCCACCTTCATTCCTGTATTTTGTTCACGTGAACAATGGTCGTAATACAGTATATCGTACTCTACTTACTATGAAAATACAAATAGCATTTTGCCCTCCACCGAACGGATTTTGCCATCTCTATGGCCTTCTCATCCAAACCTGCTCCCCCCTCACTCCCCCCTATTGAAACCGATTACAATTGAACACAGCTATCTTTTCACCAAAAAAAGTGAAATTCCGAAAAAGCCCATTCTTTTCCCTCAGTAATATTCGTAAAAAAGCACACTCACACCAATGTCATGTATATTCACACAAATATTAAAGGACCCAGTACCCATTATTTGTAAGAAAAAACTGTAAACAGGACTCGCTTTACATTAATCTCCAAAATTAACGAACGTTTAATATAAAAATAATAAATAATATTCGTTTTTAGTTTAAAACCATTTTTAATTTTACATATTTTTTTCTAAATTTATCTTGAATTATCCGTTATTCTAAGTTATTGTATCGATATAGCAAATGTTAAGTTTTATGACATGGTGAAAATCCCGTACAATAGAATTCAATCAAGTTATCTCTTTAACATTAGATATGTAATGTAATCTTACACCTATAGAGGAGTGGTATAGATGAAAAAGAAGTTGGTTCTTATCGGAAACGGCATGGCAGGCGTGAACGCCGTGGAGCAGCTGTTGAAGCTGGCGCCGAACCAGTACGAAATTACGATTTTCGGCAGCGAGCCGCACCCGAACTATAACCGGATCCTGTTGTCCTCGGTATTGGCGGGGGATGCGAATATCAACGATATCGTGATCAACGACTGGAGCTGGTACGAGGAGAATGGCATTACCTTATATCTGTCTCTTTTAAACATCTCCGAGCCCCCGAGACTAAAGGGAACATCGTTTTCCGACTTTTTT
>NZ_NMQW01000061.1 GCF_002234615.1 Paenibacillus rigui
GGGGCCACTGAAAAAGTTACGGCTGCATGGACGGATCATTCTTCCGATCGCTGTTGTCCCCGGATTTTATCCATTTCAACCCGCTTATAGCGGTCAAAATCCGGGGACAAAGGCGAACGCTTACGTTTCTTCAGAACGATTTCGTCCACTCCGCCCGTTTTTCAGTGGCCTCCTCCCAGGAGAATGCCCTTTTTATTTTTCAGATCCACTAACTGACCGTCTTGGGACGCTCGATTCGCTGCAGCCCCGGCCATCGGAAGGTTGCCCATTCCGGCTGATATTTGTCCACACGAGCGACAACGACCGTCATATCGTCATAAATCTCGCCATGATGGTAGCGCACCACCCTCTCCAGCAGCATATCGGCATATTCCTGCGGCGAATCCGTTTCAATCTCCGACAGCACCCGCTTCATCCACAGCTCTTTATTGACCGCGTGTCCAGGTGCATCATAGATCCCATCGGTCATCATGATCAAAATATCGCCTGGCTGCAGCGGCAGGCTGACCAGATCCACATCAATATCATGCAGAATACCGACCGGCAAATTATTAGCCGTAATCGGAAACACTTCATTCCCCCTCTTAATGAAGCTAGGCGTCGAGCCTATTTTCAGAAAAGTCGTATGAGCCGTATACATATCGATCAAGGCCACGTCCACCGTGGCGTACATTTCATCGGAGGAGCGCAGCATCAGCACGGAATTGACCGATTTGATCGCCAGCTTCTCATCCATACCAGACTGAAGCAGCTGCTGCAAAATATTCAGCGCCGCACTGCTCTCCGCACGCGCGCGTTCGCCATTGCCCATCCCGTCGCTTAGCGCTACCGCAAACTTCCCGTTGCCAAGCTCGACTGTACTAAAGCTGTCTCCGGATAATAGATCCCCCCCTTTGGCTGCACCGGCAATTCCGGTCTCCACCTCGTATTCCTTGGCCGATCCGAACACGACGGTGCTATACCCCTCCTTACGTTCGAGCATCTGCTCATTTTTGACCGCAATATGCTCTCCTAAAATTTCGGATAACAGCGGAGCGATGATTTTACGGCACTCATCGAAGCCCTTCGTATATTGATGGATAATTTCAATCTCCACATTCCCTTCATCCAGACTAATAATATCAATGGTGTGTATTGATAGCCCCAGCTCCTCCAAAGCGCTGCGAATTTGCTCCTCCTGCATGAACAGCTCTTGACCTTCCCTTTTAATTTCCTTGGCCAGATCCTCCATCACCTGGGATACCCCGAACAATTGTTCTGCGACCAGCTGCCGGCTGTCGACAATTTGCTTTTTCCAATGCTGATCGTTCTGATACAGGTTGTACTGCTGCTTCATCACCTCGAGTACCTGATCGGGCTTAATACACTGCTTCTTCCACTGCGGGAGAATATCTTTACGCGTCACATGCTTCTTGACCTCCACCTCCGTCATCATATCCGTCATGAATTTATAGGTTTGATAAAATTTTTCATCCCAGCACTGCTTTCGCTTCCAGCAATTGGCGCATGATTTCTCGGCAACCGAGTTCATGAAATGGCCGACTTCCTCCTCCTTCTGCATCGGCTGCACATCAGCCGTAATTTGCTTGAAGCTTCGGGACAACTGCCGGAATACTTCGGAGAATTGCTCTACGCGGCCGGCGGTAATATCCCGGACACGCTTCGCATAATCGTGCTGCGACTTCAGGTTTTCCTGAGTCCCCGGCACATACTTGGCCAGCATCTGAATCATCACCCTAGGCGTCAGAAGGAACAGCAGCACCGCAGCCACCGACTCCCAGGTCGAATTCATCACCTCCGCCTGATTGCCTATATAGATAGAGAGGATAGAGGAACCTAACAGCATACCGAGCGATACCGCCCACCGGTTCCCTTCCTTCAGCAGTCCTGCAAGCATTCCCGCAAATGCCAGCAGGCTCATTTGGTAAATCGCGCTGGAGTTAGCCAAGCTCAGGATCAAGCCGGAAATGACACCGACCGAGGCTCCGAGCGGCGCTCCGCCGACCAAGGCGAACATAAGAATCAAATAGCGGGACAGAACGTGCTCCACCGTAACCGGGCCCAGCGTCCAGCCGACCGTTCCCGTCATCACCGATGCCAACAGAATGATGAGGCAAATAATTTCTTCATTTTTGAGACTGTAGTTTTTGCGGGATAGCGTGAATACGGGAACCGCCTGCAAAAAGATATGAGTCAATATAAGACTCAGCATAGATTCCACCGCTGTCATCATAAACGTATACCAGCTTAAGTCTGTGGAGACCAGGTGGGAAAACAGCTGAACGAAGAAGGTTGAGGTGAACACGATCACAGGGGCAAAAGAAATGTCCGATCGCTCGAAGCGTTCGATTCCTTTTTGAATAAACAGGATGACAATGATTTCGGCGGCGATATACCCCGTATGCTGGGGTGCGGCGGAAAAAAGGCTGCCTGCAACAAGGAATAGGCCTGTCCATACGAGCAAATCTCTGCGTAAGAAATACATGACAGCGAAGAAGGCTACGGCAAAAGGGGCCAGCTGATCCAGAATCATCGCTCTGCCTAATAGAAAAGACATGAGAAGAAGCAGAATAGACCACTTCTTAGCAACGACTGACTGCACCAAACGGTTCTGTACGACGACATCGTCCATTCCTTGCTTTGTCTTCTGACTCCAACGACTCCATACGGCTCCAACAGGATTCATTCCTAATTTTCTTAGCATATTTTCACAACACCACCCATAGACTATTAGTGTTCTCTAGTATAGGGGCAGCAACGTATAAAGTTTGTCATAATCCGTGGGCAGGCCAAAAGTTTTTTCCGACAAAAAAAAGATGCCGCTTCATCATGAATTAAACCGCCAGCACAAAAGATTGTAAGCGCTAACATAAGAAAAACGAACCAAGGCCCCTTACTCCGATCCGACGGAAATAGAGGTCGTCCCTGCACTGTTGCCGTTACATGCTGTCGATTTTATCCTTTAAATTTAGTGAAACGACACAACCCTTAACAAACTCAAGCATCCCCCGACAAAAGGTTTCAATTGTTCCACAGCAATACGCCCGGTCTTTACGTAATGCCGTCGAATAGGACACTCACTCGTTCGCCGACATCTGACAACAGCCCGACAGACAAAAAAACACCCCGTCGGAAGCTCATTCTCGACAGGGTGTCTTCTGTTATGTTCAATAGCGGCGAAGGGAATCGAACCCCCGACCTCACGGGTATGAACCGTACGCTCTAGCCAGCTGAGCTACACCGCCACAACAAGCATGAGTATATAACAGGCTTGCCCGGTTTGTCAAGCTATTCGCACATCTTCTATACGTTTCCCCGTCTCCGTGAGATCGACTGCCATCCTAGCCGGTTATTGCACCGTTCTTGGTTTACGAATGACTACAGTAACAGCCGTTATAATCAGAAGTCCGATGGGCAGTCCCGCATAGCTGGCTTCCCCATTCATCAAGTGAGTCACGATAGCCCCAATCATGATAATCGCCAATAACCCCGCCGCATAGCGCGATACTCTAGGAACAAACAGCGCTACGGCCGCTGCGATCTCCCCCATGCCTAACAGCACTCGAAACCAAATGGCATAACCGTACTTTTCAAAGCTTGCGACTGCCTGATCCGCTCCTGTCACTTTTGAAAAGCCCTGCATGATGAAAAGAGCAGCAACAGCCGCTAAAATGAGGTAGCCCAGTGCAACTAAAATCTTCTTCATTACGATCCACTCCCAACAAATAAATTAATTAGTTATTAATTATTTGTTAGTATATAATAGTAAGTAACTTTAATCAAGTATTTTTTTCTGCGCATATAAAAAGCCGCAAGAGCAAAACCTGCTCTTGCGGCCTGGCATTCTATTATTAATCGCGTCGAGCGCCGCGGCCTCCGCGTTTCCCTTCCGTATTCTTCTTCAGGGAGGAGATCCGCTCTTCGCTGTCTTTCAAGAAGCGCGACATTTTATCTTCAAAAGTTGCTGGAGGTTTGCCTCCACGGCCTCCACGGTCTCCGCCTCGGCCACCAAAGCCGCCACCGCCACCACGAGGGCCACGATCGCCGCCGCCAAAGCCGCCTCCACCACGTGGACCACGATCGCCACCGCCGAAACCGCCGCCGGAGCCACCACCACTTGGTCTATCAAAACGAGCGGGCCTCGCTGCTTCCACCGGTTTATCTACCGCTTGCTTAATGGATAAGCCGATTTTGCCGTCTTTGTCCACATTAATCACTTTAACGGTAACCATGTCGTTTAGCTTCAGATGATCATTGACATCTTTAACATAGTTGTCTGCTATCTCCGAGATGTGCACAAGTCCGGTACCGCCCTCAGGTAGCTCTACAAAAGCCCCAAAGTGAGTAATGCCCGTTACTTTGCCTTCCAGCTTGCTGCCCACTTCTATTGCCATAAAGTAAAATGTTCCTCCCTTAAATAATTAACAAAACCCTGACAATGCAGATTATAACGTACTGGCTGCAATACGGTCAACATGAAGGTTCGAGGAATACGCCCCTCACCTTATTTCTTCTGCTCCTTAGCCACATAGAATAAGGTTTCCCCTTGCTTCACATAGTGCAGCTCTTTTCGAATTTTTTGTTCTACGTACTCGGGATCGTTCAATCTGGCAATTTCGCGCTGGGCATCTTCATGGGCTTGCTGGGTTTCTTTCAGCTTTTGTTCCAAAAGGGCCGCTTTCTCGCTTCTTGCATTCAGTTTACCGACTTGATTCCACAGAGTCACGCCTGCCCAGCTCATGAAGCATGCAAGCACAATCATGACCAAACGGCGTCTGCGAAAAGAGCCTTTGTTATGTGATTTTGCATCCTTAATTACACTTGTCGTGGGTACAGCCCGCATCTACTGTAAAATCCTCCTACGTCCGATCAAAACAACCTGCGAAGCCATGTCGCGATTGTCTGACCTGATTTCTTCACCCATACCGGAATATGAAGCCATCTGCCTAACGGCCTGATCAGCCAAATAAGCAGTCTCCAGACAGGATATAGTAATTGTAACATAACTTTGTAAAGGAAAATAGCTATCGCAAGTAAAAAACCTAAAAATATGACAACAGCCCTATACAGCCAGATGACTGGCGTAATAACAAAAATTTCAACAATTCTTTTTATTACCCGGATTGCCGCCTTCGTGAAACGGATCAGCCATAAAATAATTTGGATTACAGTTGCGCTAAAAATCAAAAAGTACAGCAGCACTCCAGCCAGCAAGCCGATAAAAATAAACATCCGCACCTGCCCGAGATTACTTTCATAAAGCAGCTTGAACACCAATAGCGTTCCGACGATCCAGAAAAAGACGTCCAGGAGGTAGTAGGCATAGCGGGGAGCCTTGAGCTGGCCGGCAAGCACCCGATACAAGTCGAAAAGTCCGCCTAACGATAACCCCCCTAGAAACATCATGCCCATCGTGACAAATTGGACTTGAAGCGTCACTTAAACAGCTTGCCCAAAAATCCTTTAGGCTTCCCTTGGGCGTTAGTATCCACGTAGGCCAGCTCGTTGACTAATCCTTCAATCGCAACCAAACCCTGTTCCAGGCTCAGGTTTTTAATGTGCAGATTGGAACCCTTGATCATCAAAAAACCGCATTCGGTCTCCAGCAAAAACTCTTCGCTGTCGAAGCTTTCCACGTTCATCACGCCGGATACCTCAAGCAGCTTACGGTTGAGCATCTTGATTTCCTGCCGTTTGACTTTTCCCTGCTCGATTGGCATTGGTTGACCCTCCCTGGGCGCCTTGTATTTATGGGAAGCTCGGCCAGGATAACGAAGCTCCAGGTAGTATAACGGCCTCCGGCTTCTGTTGAAAACGGGTTCTAGTCTATTTGTTTAAAAGAGGTGAGAACCCGTTTTCAAAGGAAGCACGTAAACTCTACGGCCATTATACTACCTTCCGCCAGTTCATCTTGTACAAGGAGCACGCCATAAACACAAAGCTTGTTTACTTAAAAATATGGGAGCAGGACAAGGATTAGAACTATAAATTAACCCGGCTCAACACAGGCTATCTGCATGAAGACCATCGGGATGCAATAGGTTAGTCCGGTATATACGACAAAAGAGACCTAAGCCTAGGCCTCAGTCTCTTTTGTTTGCCAAAAATCAGTTTTGGGATGCATCTCTTCCTTCAACAGCGTGTACATGTTCGCCGCATCTTCCTTACGGGTCGATTCGGAAAGCTGTTCTACCCTGACGGTTACGCTCTTTTGACCGAACTGGATTTTCAGCTCGTCGCCTACCTTCACGGCACTGCTCGGTTTTGCATCTCTCCCGTTAATCCAGACGCGTCCTTGGTCGGAGACGTCTTTGGCGACAGTACGCCGCTTGATCAACCGGGAAACCTTGAGGAATTTATCAAGGCGCATTATTTTACCGCTTCTTTAAGCTTGTTACCTGCTTTGAAAGCCGGAACTTTGGATTCAGGAATCGTGATTTCTACGCCTGTTTGAGGGTTACGGCCTGTACGACCAGAGCGCTTGCGAGTTTCGAACGTACCAAAACCGATTAACTGAACTTTATCGCCAGTGGACAATGCTTCAGTTACTTCACCCAGGAAGTTGTTCAAAACGGTTTCAACGTCTTTTTTCGTCATACCGCTTTTTTCAGAAATATTGTTGATCAAGTCTGTTTTGTTCATGGATACATTTCCTCCTCAAAATAACACTAATGCTATGTATTCTTTGTTATTCAGGAAATTCCTGCTAGTCCGTGTCGATTTATAAAACTTTTTTTGCTTCCTGCCACAAAGATTCCATCTCTTGTAAATCAGTTTGGTCAAAATTTTTGCCGTTTAAACGCAGCTGCCGCTCAATATAGCCAAAACGCTCGAAAAATTTGCGATTGGCGCCAGACATAGCTTCTTCCGGCTCAATCTTCAGAAAACGGGCCAAATTTACGACGGAAAACAACAAATCCCCCAGCTCTTCCTGCTGTTCTTTTCTGGAAAATTCCGCTATCGCTTCCTTTAATTCCTTCAGCTCCGATTCGACAATTTCCAACACATCCTCCAACCGGCTCCAATCAAACCCGACCGAAGCGGCTTTCTTCTGAAGCTTGTAAGCCTTCATCAGCCCCGGAAGCTCACGCGGAATGCCGGAAAGAAGAGGCAGCTCGTCAGGATCAATGCCCTTGCTCCTTTTCTCTTCCAGCTTGATCTCCTGCCAGTTGGCAAGCGCTTCCTCCGCGTCCTCCGCATTTTTACTGCCGAACACGTGCGGATGACGGCGAATCAGCTTTTCGTTGAGTCCGGAGATGACGTCCAGTACTGTAAAGCCGCCTTCCTCCGCTTCAATCTGGGCATGCAGCATAATTTGCAGCAGCAAGTCTCCCAGCTCCTCAGCCATATGCTCCGTGTCATCCTCATCGAACGTTTCCAGTACTTCATAAGCTTCTTCAATCAAGTTTTTGCGCAGGGATTGATGCGTCTGCTCACGATCCCATGGGCACCCCTCCGGGCTGCGAAGGATGGCCACAATCTCGTGGAGACGGGCAAAGGTCCGATTGCGCAGCCGATCCTCGTCCGAACGCGGAATCCAGACAAGCGACAAGTTGCCGTAATCCTGAAGGTGATCCAGCTCGTACAGCGGAATGCGGTGAATCCGTTCCTCTCCCGCCACACCTAACGCATGGCCTACGACAACCTCGAAATCATCGGGATACAGCTCCATCAGCGTAAGCTTCACATCGGAGGCGGTAAACGTATCGTATACTTGTCCGATGACGATATGGAGCTGAGGATTGAGGCTGTGCACCGACAAATCCGTGCCGTTCAGCAGCTGGAAGCCCTCAATCGGATCAAAGCCAAGCCGCAGGAAGGCTTGATCGAGAAAGCTTTCGCCTCCTAAAAGCTGAAGCTGCACACCTGCAGCCGGGCAGCGGGCTTTCAGCAGCTGAACTGTCATCTCCGCGACCATCGGGTGCCCCGGGACGGCGTAGACGATCTCGGCTTGGGCCGCAGCGGCCTTCGACAACAGCTCTCCGGCAATCGCTTCGTACACCTGCTCGAAGGTGTCGTTGCCTACGTACAGGTTATCGAATGATTCGTAAGCGATGTTATGGTTGCGAAGCATATTCACCATAGGATGTTGATCGGTGCGAAGATAAAGAGAGCCCGTCGACGACTGAAGCTTTTTCCAAATGCCCAGCGTCAATTGATCTTCATCACCGGAACCCAGACCGATGACGGTAATTTGGGGTTGCATGAATAGATCCGCCTCCTTCAACGATTATGTATAAGTTAAAAATTTAGCTCGTGCTGCAGGCCCATACCATCGGCCTGCAATGAACGCGCAGGTTGGCATCGTGAAAAGAGCTGTGCTACGGCAGCAGCCGCAGCTTGCGCAGCAGCGGCAGCGCTCTGCGGCCGAGCTTCGGCACCCGCTCCAGCTCGGCCGCGGTGACGACGCCTGCGCGGAGCAGCGCGAGCGCGTAGACGGCGGCGCCTGCGGCTACGCCCGCCAGCGTCACCGCCACGGCGAGGCCGCGCGGCGGCAGGGCCGCGCCCAGCGCCGCCAGGAGCGGCGGCAAGCCGCGGGTGACGGCCAGCAGGCCGAGGATCATCAAACCGATGCCAAGCATCGGTTTGATGACCGCGCGGCCCGGCGCCGGCCGGATGCCTGCGGCGCGCAGCGCATGCGCCAGGGCGAGCCCGCCTGCGAGCGCATAGGCGGCCACCGCCGCGGCTGCGGCGCCATCGATGCCCCAGCGGGGCACGAGGGCGGCGTTCGCCGCGATCTTGGCCGCCGCCGCGGCGAGCAGGTACAGCGCCGGAGCGGTGACGGCGCCGAGGCCCTGCAGCACGCTGGACGCCACGATGTTCAGCGTGCTGAACAAGGCCGTGAAGGCCAGAACGGCCATCGCCCAGGAGCCGTCATTGCTTTTATAAAACATTACGTTCATCGGTTCCGCCAGCACAGCCATCCCAACAGAAGCGGCTAAACCTATCAACCAGGTGATGCGCAGGGAGAAAGCCGCTACCCTCCGCACCCCTGCCGCGTCCCCCTTCTGGAGCGCATCCGCAATCCCGGGCACCAAGGCGGCCGACATGGAGGAAGCGATCATCGCAACCAACTGCACAAGCGGCCAACCGTGATTGTACAGCCCGAATTGGTAAAGAGCCTCAGCCTCCCCCAGTCCATGATCCGTGAGCAGCCTTGGAATCGTAAATGAATCGACAAGCGTTAGAATAGGGAGCGCGACAGAGCCCAGACAAAGAGGCAGCGCATAGGCAAGCAATCTGCGGGCAAGGCTCCAGGAGCTCTCCCTCCCCCCAGCAGGCCTTGCAGCTGTGCTATGTACCCCATTTCCAACGTCTTCGCCCTTCAGACCTCCGTCACGCTGCGCTCGGCGATCCTTTTGCCAATAATAAAGCATGACCCCAAGCCCTGCTACTGCTCCGGTTACGGAGCCGAAGGTCGCTCCCGCGGCAATCCATTCCGGCCCATACCCCCATTGCATGAACAGCAGCAGCAGGCTGAACATGGTAGCGACACGGACCGTCTGCTCGACAACCTGGGAAACCGCCGTCGGAAGCATGTTCTGATGCCCCTGGTAATAGCCTCTAAGAGCCGACATAACAGGAACAAGCAGTAAAGCGAAGGATACGCTCCGAATCGCCGGGCTCGTCTGCCCAGCCCCCATCCAAAACGCTATGCGATCTGCGCCAAAATAAAGCAGCAAAAAGAAGATAAGACCGGAAACCGCCAGTATCGCTGTAGCTACACGGAGCACACGCCGCGCTTCGCCCGCCCGCCCCATCGCCACCTGCTCGGAGACAAACTTGGACACAACCAGTGGAAACCCGGCTGTCGCCAAAAACAAAATCAAAATATAGAGCGGGTAAACTGCATTATAAATACCGAATACCCCGTCACCCGCCAGATTTTGCAGCGGAATTTTTTGCATCGTGCCAATCAGCTTCGAGACTACCGCAGCCGCCCCAAGGACCGCCGCGCCTCTTAGCAAGCTCAAGCCTGCCCCTTGCTTCTGACGGTTATGAACCTGAGGCTTCTCGTCCATCCATCATGTCATCCGTTCTATTGTTCAATTTGTGCCTATCATTGCTTCTCCCTGTAATCTCCATCATTATATAATAACGCTTCAGGTTAAGAAAGTATTTGCAGAGCCCTTCAAACACAGGTTTGTTCCTCCCGCACAACAAGAAATAGCCTCCCAACCCCGCATCCCCTAGGAATCCGTCATGTCAGGAAGCATATTTCTTGCATCTCGCTTACGCACCTGCTACTGCTCCATTTGCTTGGCCAGAAAGCCGGCTGCAGTCTCCGCCATCTTCATTTCCATCTGCCCCATCTTCACCGCTTCATCCTTGTTCAGCAGAATGACCGCCCCGATAGGATCCCCGCCCGCTATAATCGGGGCGATGACGTATGCGGAATAAGTTTCCGCAACATCCTTGCAAATCTCGTACTGCCCTGCGCCTGTTTCCATTGAGGTTTTCCGGTTTTCCATGCAGGTTTCAACCAAAGAACCGATTTGCTTTTCCAAGTAATCTTTCTTGGAGCCCCCCGCTACGGCAATAATCGTATCCCGGTCGGAAATCATGGTGATATGGTTTGTGCTTTCAAATAAAGACTCCGCATATTCCTTCGCAAAATCCCCCAATTCACCGATCGGGGAATACTTTTTCAAAATCACTTCCCCATCGCGATCCACAAAAATCTCTAGCGGATCCCCCTCGCGAATCCGTAAAGTACGGCGAATTTCCTTAGGGATAACCACTCTTCCTAAATCGTCAATGCGACGAACGATTCCAGTTGCTTTCATGTTTCTAGATGCCTCGCTTTCCTTGAAGAGTTAGATACGACTGGATAGCAATGGTTTATACAATGGAGGGAATTCAATTAGTAACCATAGTATTCATCGATTCCCAGTGGCTTATACATGTGTTGCTGTCGACGTCGAGCGTGTCGGATATGTATTGTCGTGACGTCGTTGATTTCATTATGTCCATATTTGAGAAATAAAAACAGGGTACCCAATGGGGCACCCTGGTAATATATTACTTGGCTGGTGTTTCGGTTTTTGGCGCTTCTGTTTTCGGTGCTTCGGTAGCCGGAGCATTCGTTTTCGGCGCCTCTGTAGTAGGTGAAGCCGGTGTTGCTGCTGCCGGCGGATTGGCTGGAGGCTGTGGAAGCTTATTCGACTCGATTAAAGTCGGCAATTCCTTTTCTACGAAATCGTAGATTTGGGGCTCAGCCAATTGAGAACGAAGATCTGCCTTCACATCGTCGAACGTTTTGGTTTTTCTCGTTTCCACCTTCATGATGTGGTAACCGTACGACGTTTCCACCGGATCGCTAATTTGGTTCAGAGGCAGTGTTGCAGCCGCGTTCTTGAATTCAGGCACCCATTGGGAAATATCTACATTCTCATACTTGCCGCCTTTGTCCTTAGAGCCGGGATCATCGGAATATTCCTTGGCTAGTGCCACGAAATCGCCGCCGTTTTTCAGCTTGTCCTGTACTTCTTTTGCACGTTTAAGCGCATCTTCCTTGGAACGGCTTTCTTTGCCTGTCGCAGGATCGGACGTTCCGATCAAAATATGACTCACTGTCGCCACATCGTATGCATTTTTGTCAGCGGCCAGATTCTTATCATACGCTTCCTTCACTTGCTGATCGGTTACCTTGCTTTCCATAGCAGCAATAGCCTGCATACTGCGGGTTACAAAGTCCTCCACATCCTTGGTTGCCAGATTCGCATCCTTCAACTGCTTGTCCAACCCGCCCTCTTGGGCGCCGAAATAGGTCTTGATCTGCTCGATTTGGGCTTTGGCCTTTGTGTCAGCCTCTGCTTTGGCTTTGTCGTCCGCGCGGGAGGACAAAATTTTGAACGTCACGAGCTGTTTCATCATGTCCTGCTGGAAGGCAGGATCGTCTTTGTACTGAGCGTATTCTTTATAGAAAAAAAGATTCACGTTGAGGAAAGTATCGAATTCGCCGCGCGTTACTTTGCCGCCGTCTTTATACGTTACGAGAACCTCCTTGGCATCGGCTTTCGTGGTGGCGGCAGTTCCTGCGTCGCCCTCCGCTTTCTTGCCGCAGCCGGCTGCCGTAAGGATCGTCATTACAGCCAGAACGGCTATAAGCCCCTTACGAACTTTCTTCCAATTATTTGACAGCATCTAGTAGTTCTCCCTTCGCTTTCAGCGCTTGCTTGTATTGTACCAGAAACTTCTCCAATAAATCGATGGATTGTTCTGGCTTAAGACCTTTCCCCTTGACTTGAAAATGAATCTGCGGTCCCGGAATGAGCTTCACACGCCCGTCAAACTCGCCTGCCACCTGAAGCAGCTTTTGTCCATCCAACCGGCTCGTTTGATCGACATGCATTTTGATCTCATAATCCGTTCCCTTTTGCGAGATCGTCTCAATGCCATAGGCGGAACCGTACACCTTCAGCCTGGCAACGGCCAGCAAATGATGCACCGCCTCCGGCAAATCGCCAAACCGGTCGACTAGCTCGTCATGCAGTTCCGCAGCTTCCTCCAACGACTTCACGGCGGCAACTTTTTTGTAAATTTCGATCTTTTGTACACTATCGTAAATGTAATCCCCAGGAATATACGCATCCAGCTGGATGTCCAGCACCGTCGTCCAAGGCTTCGCCTCCGCCGGCTCCTCCCCGGTAATTTCATGCTTGCGCTTCGCAATCTCTTCGGCAAGCATTTGGGAATACAGATCGAACCCTACCGAAGCGATGAAACCATGCTGCTCGGCACCTAACAGGTTCCCTGCTCCACGGATGGCCAAATCCCTCATCGCAATTTTAAACCCTGATCCAAGTTCTGTAAACTCTTTTATAGCTTGCAGACGCTTCTCCGCCACCTCCGTCAGCACTTTGTCCCGCTGATACGTAAAGTATGCGTACGCAATCCGGTTGGAGCGGCCTACCCTTCCGCGAAGCTGGTACAGCTGGGATAAGCCCATCTTATCTGCATCATGGACAATCAGTGTGTTTACGTTCGGAATATCTACGCCTGTCTCGATGATGCTCGTGCTGACAAGCACGTCGAACTCCCCGTCAAGGAAATCGAGGATCGTTTTCTCCAGCTCCTGCTCCGACATTTGCCCATGCGCCACCGTCACTCTCGCATCCGGGACGAGCATCGAAATTTGTTCCGCCATCTGGTTAATGCCCTGAACGCGGTTGAACAAATAGTACACTTGCCCTTCCCTGGCCAACTCACGCTCTACGGCTTCGCGGACAAGCGCATTGCTGTGCTCCACTACATACGTCTGCACCGGAAACCGGTTCTCCGGCGGCGTTTCGATAACTGACAAATCCCGAACGCCGAGCATCGACATATGAAGTGTACGCGGGATCGGTGTCGCCGTCAGCGTGAGCACATCGACATTGGTCTTTAACCGCTTCAGCTTTTCTTTGTGCGATACGCCGAACCGCTGCTCCTCATCCACAATGAGCAATCCAAGATCTTTGAACTTCACATCGGAGGACAGCAGCCGGTGCGTTCCTATCACCACGTCAACCGTGCCCGCCTTGATCCCTTTCATTGTCTCGGATTGATCCTTCTTCGAACGGAATCGGCTCAGCACTTGAATGTTAAAAGGATACCCGGAGAAGCGCTCCCGGAACGTCTCGTAATGCTGCTGCGCCAAAATGGTCGTCGGCACGAGCACCGCTACCTGCTTACCGTCGATTGCCGCCTTGAACGCCGCCCGGATCGCAACCTCAGTCTTGCCGTAGCCCACGTCGCCGCAGAGCAGCCGGTCCATAGGACGAGCCTTTTCCATATCTTCCTTGATCTCACCTATCGCCCGCAGCTGGTCCGACGTCTCCTCATAAGGGAACATCCCCTCGAACTCCTGCTGGTACGTGCTGTCCGAATTGAAGGCATACCCCGTCGTCGCCTGACGATCCGCATACAGCTTGATCAGGTCGTCCGCAATATCTTGAACCGACGTGCGAACCTTGCTTTTCACCCGGTTCCAGTCCGCGCCTCCAAGCTTGTATACCTTCGGTTCCTTTTCTTCAGAGCCTACGTACTTCTGAATCAGATCGATTTGATCGATTGGAACAGAGAGCTTGTCGCCGCCCGCATACAAAATGTGCAAATAATCTTTATGAATGCCGTTGATTTCCAGTGTGCCGATACCGACAAATTTTCCGATCCCGTGATTGACATGAACAACATAGTCGCCCACCTTGAGCTCTTGGTAGCTTTTGATCCGCTCGGCATTTTCGATCTTCTTCTCTACTTTGCGAGCCTTGCGCTGCTTCTGGGTAAACATTTCCCCTTCGGTAATGACCACCAGGTGGATATTCGGCAGCTCAAACCCCGCCTGCAAATTGCCGTTAAGAATCGTAGGCTCTTCAATGTGATAATCCGCCAGCACCCGGCGAACCCTCTCCACACGCTCTTCCCCGTTCGCCAGCAAAAGCACTTGGGCGTTCGACTTTTTCCAACGCTCCATTTCGGATTTCAGCACGTTCATTTGTCCGTGGAAATTTTGCATCACACGGCACATGAAATTCACAATATTTTGCGGCTGTGTTTGCGGTACCTGGCGCAGAAACAACGACATATACAATGTCGGATACGGCTTTCGCTGCAGCAGCGTATCATATGATTTAGACAATACAAGCGAAGGCATGCTTTTCCCGTCGGCAAGGGACATGGTCGTCCATTCCGCTTCGTCCCGCTCCAGCTGCTTCGCCGTCTCCAAGAGACGCGCAGGCTCGTCGATCAGCAGTACTGTATCCTTCGGCATATAATCAAGCAGCGTTTGCCGTTCGGGGTAAATCAACGAAATATATTTAAACAGCCCCGGGGTATACTGTCCTTCCCGCATGCTTTCGATCTCGTGGCCGATCCCTTCGAGCAAACGATCCTTGGCGGCACGATCCGCCATTTTCTCCAGCTGTGCCTGTAAAAGCTCATAGGCGTGCCGGGCCGCTTCTTGTAACCGTTTTCCATCCGCAATAATCTCACGGCATGGCGTAATGACCAGCTCATTTATTTTATCCATCGACCGCTGATCCGCGATGTCAAACGTACGGATCGAATCGATCTCTACGTCAAACAGCTCTACCCTGTAGGGGTATGCGGACGCCAGCGGATAAAAGTCGATAATCCCGCCTCGGACACTCATCTCTCCCTTGGCCTCGACCCGCTCAACCCGCTCATAGCCAAGGTTCACCATCTGACCGATGAACGATTCCATATCCAGGCTTTGCCCGACCTGGATTGGCAGCTTGGCTTCCGCAATGATCTCCTTGTGAGCTACAATCCGACGCATCCCTGCATAAGGTACGACAACGATACCGCGGAACCCTCCCGCCAACCGGGTCAACGCATCAATCCGCTGAGCCAGCATTTCAGGGCTGGCCACCGCCGTTTCCGCGGCGAGCAATTCCTGGGCAGGGAACAAAACGACCTTGTCGCTTGGCAAGCATTCAATCAAATCTTCGAAAATTTTCTGCGCTGAAAACATGTTGTGCGTCACGATAAACAAGGGCTGCTGTAATTCCTCGTAAAGAGCTGCAAGCATGACTTGCCTTGAGGAACCGGACAACCCGGATATTAACTGTTCCCTCATCCCGGATCGGACACCCGTAACGATGCTCTGTAATTCAGGATCCGCGGAGAACGCTTGGATTAAAGCTTGCAAAACCGTACACCCCTCTCACCCATCAACAAAAGCTTCCGCTGGGAAGCTTGAACTCTTTCTTATAAACGGCTACAAGGAGCTGACACCATTTACGGGTGACGCCCCTTTTCTCTTTACCTATATCACTGTGTGTCCCGAAAGGACACCCTTCTTGTTCATGCACCTGTATTCATCCTATGGAGTAGCATTGGGAATCAGAATGGAAGCATCCGTTCCCACACTCGCAAAAGAGCCCAGGACTCATAAAAGCCTAGGCGGACAGGTCAATGCCAACGTTCCGATTCACATCATTGCAGCGGACTCGTAAGCAGAGAGAGCTCCGGGTTATGGTCCAGCGCCTCCTTGCAATAGTCGCACACCACTTTGACCGTAACATCCCCATTCGGGTTATACGATATTATACTCTGACGCTCCTCAGGGGTCAAGAAATGGAAGCCTAACAGCTCCTCACTGACTTGCGATTGGTCCAGCTGCCCGATCTTGGTTTGGCAGTGCCGGCAAATATATTGAATCGCCATGGGCCTCTCCTCCTTTTCCTTCATTATGACCCAAAAAGGAGGATTCTAGCCTACTCTATCCTACAAAAGCGAACGCTGACGATTCCGAGCACGCCTCTTTCCTTATTCACCGGACTTTTCGCGGTAAACCTAAACATTAAATTTGGCCATCGTCTTCTCAAAGGCGTTGTCTAATGCGTGCTCCATCGCTTCGCACGTCGTATCGAGCAGCTGCGGCATCGTCTTAAACTCCTCCTTGGAAAAGTTCGACAGCACGTAATCCGCAATATTGTATCCTGGAGCAGGGCGATTGATCCCCATCCGGATACGTTGAAACGACTGGGTCCCCAAATATTGGATGGCCGATTTGATCCCGTTATGTCCACCCGCGCTGCCTTGGTAGCGCAAGCGGATCTGCCCGTATGGCGTATCCAAGTCATCATAGACGAGAATAAGATCCTCGATAGGCGCTTTATAAAAATCCATGAAGGCCCGGATCGATTCCCCCGATAAGTTCATATAAGTCATGGGCTTCAGTAAATAGACCTTGGTGCCCCCCACATTGCCTTCGCCCAGCAAGCCTTTGCATTTATTTTGCGAAATTTTAATTCCATGCTTTTCGGCAAACCGGTCCAGCGCCATAAAACCAATATTATGCCGAGTCGATTCATACTGCTTGCCCGGATTGCCTAAACCTACAAACCATTTCACGAACTGTCCTCTCCTCCCAAGCATTCCGCTGCTTTATGAGCATCAAAAGGAGCGTATCGAACCTAAAAGTTCGACACGCTCCCAACAAGGTGCGTCTTCTCTATCAAACTAACCCGTACGGGCAATTAGACCTGACTCGTTTCCGCTTCAGCCTGAGCTTCCGCTTTCTGCTCGGCTTCTTCCGCCGTATCCGGTTCAACCGCTTCTTTTTGCGGTGCCAGAATCGTCACAAGCACATCGCCCGGATCGGACTTCACTTCAATGGCATCCGACACCTTCAACTCGGATACCAGAATATTGCTTCCAAGCTCCAGTGTGCTGATATCGACTTCAATCGAATCCGGTATTTGTGCAGGCAAGCAGCGAATCTCAATCTCATGATGCTGGATTTGCAGGATGCCTCCTTCCCGAACGCCGGCAGCCTCTCCTACATAATCCAGCCGAACCGTCGTAGTGACGGGTTCGTCCATGTTAATTTGATGAAAATCGACGTGAATGACATTCCGTAGAATGGCATCACGCTGCACCTCATTGATCATGACAGGCTGTTTGCCCCAAGCCGGCACTTCCATCTCAATGATGGCATGCGGATTGGTGCGCAGAACGGCCGTCAACTCCTTTTCATCTATGACGATAGGCGTGTGTGTAATTTTCTTCCCATAAACAACAGCTGGAATTTTCCCCTTCGTACGAAGTGTTTTTCGCTCCGACTTGGTCAAGCTGCTGCGCTGTTCTGCTTTCAATGTTGCCATGGGTACTACCTCCTTCAATTGGGTCGGTGATGCGAAACCTACTAGTACTTTACCCAAAAGAAGGAGAATCCAATCACTTCTGCTCCTGCGCCAGCTTTTTCTTCGCGCTGAATTTGTTGCGGAGCTTCTCGGCGTAGCCCGGTTTATTCACCTGACGCTCACGCGCGATCGCCAGATCATTATCACCTACATTTTGCGTGATAGTAGAGCCGGCGACGACATAAGCTCCCTTACCGATCTTCACCGGTGCGATGAGATTGACGTTGCTGCCGATGAAGGCATTTTCCTCAACTTCTGTCAGCTGCTTGTTAAAGCCGTCATAATTGACGGTGATTGCGCCGCAGCCGAAATTCACGTTTTTACCAACGACCGCATCCCCAATGTAGCTTAAATGCGATACCTTAACATCGTCCGCCAGCGTAGCGTTCTTGATCTCGACGAAATCGCCGATTTTGACATGCTCCCCAAGCTTAGTCCCCGGACGCAAATAAGCAAACGGCCCCACCGTCGTCTCATTCCCAACTACCGCTTCATTGATCACGGAATGTACAACCTGTACCCCGCTGCCCAGCGTACTATTCGTAATATCAGCCTGAGGTCCGATGATCGCATCTTCGCCAATCTTCGTATTCCCCTTCAGTACCGTTCCCGGGTAAACTATTGTATCCGAACCGATCTGTACGTCCGCTTCGATGTAGGTGCTTGCCGCATCAATCAGCGTGACCCCATTCAGCATATGGCCGCGGTTAATACGCGCACGCATTACCTGCTCCGCTTCGGCAAGCGCCACACGGTCATTAACCCCCAGCGTCTCCATCGCATCTGGTGTACAGTAGGCTTCCACGACTTCATTCTCACCGACCAGAATGCTGATGACGTCCGTTAAATAATATTCATTTTGGGCGTTGTTGTTCGTCACCTTACCCAAAGCCTCGAACAGCTTACGGTTATCGAAGCAGTACATACCGGAATTGATCTCCTGAATTTGCTGCTGCTCTGCCGTGCAATCCTTTTGTTCAACAATAGCCGCCAGACGGCCTTCTTCGTTACGTATAATCCGCCCGAGCCCGAAAGGATTGTCCATAATAGCGGTCATGACCGTAGCCGCCGCGCCTTTATCCTTGTGAAGCTGAATCATATCCATGATCGATGCGCTTGTGACCAGCGGCGTATCGCCGTATAAAACGACCGTGATGCCTTCTTCGCGCGCCAACAGCTCTTTCGCTTGAAGGACTGCATGTCCTGTGCCGAGCTGCTGCTCCTGCATCACATATTCCGCACGATCTCCAAGATAGGATTTAACCGATTCGGCGCCATGACCGACGACAACCACGGTTCTATGCGTCTCTATTTGTTCCAGCGCATGTACGACGTGACCTACCATCGGCTTACCGCACACCCGGTGAAGCACCTTGTATAATTTCGACTTCATCCGCTTCCCCTGTCCTGCGGCAAGCACGATTCCCATGATGTTCAAACGATCCAGCTCCTTCTAGTAAAAATAATGGTTCTTTTATAAAGGTTCGTAAGTTATGTCTATTTTATTATCGTATGCAGACCCGTCTTCCCTGCACTCAATATATATGAATTTGAGCAAAAAGAAAAGAGAGCCCACTGCGGCTCTCTTGCGTTTCCATTAAGCACCCTCCACGATGACTTCCTCTTCTGTTGCCGCACGATCGTATTCAGCCAAGACAGCAGCTTGGATCTTCTCACGTGTGGTAGAAGAGATCGGGTGAGCGATATCCCTGAACTCCCCATCCGGTGTGCGCTTGCTTGGCATAGCTACGAACATTCCGTTGTTACCGTCAATCACACGAATGTCGTGGACCACAAATTCGTTATCGATGGTAATGGAAGCAATGGCTTTCATTCTTCCCTCGGAGTTAACCCGACGGAGTCTAACGTCTGTAATTTGCACTAGTGTTCACCACCTTTTCCCATCTCTAAGACTTGGGATATAAAATTCCACATTTTAGTGCAAATTCCTTCTTTGTTTTAAGCAAATTTGTATAATTTTATAAATAATTGATTAATTTAAAATTATTCGACAACTATCGTTGCGATCAGCTCAATTTCGACAAGAACGTCTTTAGGCAAACGAGCAACTTCGACAGTGGATCGGGCAGGTTTATGCTCCCTGAAGTAGGAAGCGTAGATTTCATTCACCTTGCCGAACTGGTTCATATCCTTAATGAATACGGTTGCTTTGATAACCTGTTGAAAAGAGGACCCCGCATGCGACAAAACCGCTTCCAAATTGCGGAACACCTGATGCGTCTGCTCCTCAATGCCTCCTTCTACAACAACCCCGTCCAAGTTCAATGGAATTTGCCCAGAAGTAAAGAGCAGGTTGCCGAACTGCACGGCTTGCGAATAGGGACCGATAGCCGCCGGGGCTTCATTCGTTGCGATTGGTTTTAACGTCATTTTCGATTCACTCTCCATCATGAAAATAATTACCTGGTTCAACTGTAATTTGCTTTGTTTTCGGATCAACCGCAGACAGCTTGGCTAATGAGATATAATCCTCAACCAGATGCTCTTCCACCTCACCCGATTCTACAAAAACGCCTACCCCTTTGACCGTTGCCTTAAATTCCTGCAGCAGGTCCATCATCCCATGCACCGTTCCGCCTACACGCATAAAGTCATCGATGATCAGCACTCTGGATTCTTCCTTCAGAGCACGGCGGGATAGGGACATCGTTTGAATCCGTTTGTTCGAGCCGGATACATAATTGATGCTTACCGCCGAGCCTTCCGTTACCTTATTGTCCCGCCGAACAATGACAACAGGAAGATTCAGAAAAGAAGCCGTCGCATAGGCGAGCGGAATCCCTTTGGTCTCCACTGTCATAACAACGTCGATATCTTTGGCAGAAAAAGCAGTGGCGAACATTTTCCCTACCTCATTCAAAATAAACGGTTGTCCCATAATATCCGACATGTACAGGTAACCGCCCGGAAGAATGCGCTCAGGCTGCTCCAGCTGACGGCAAATCCCTTGAATAAACTGCAAGGAAGCCGCTTTAGATACTTTAGGAATAAATTTAACGCCTCCGGCCGCACCGGCCAATGTTTGCAAATCCCCAAGTCCCTCTTCCTCAAACACTTCTTTAATGATCGCCAAATCTTCGCTAATGGACGATTTAGCCGAATTGTATCGATCTGCGAATGTTGTTAAAGGAATTAGCGTGTGGGGGCGAAAAAGCAAGTACTGAGTCATTTCGACCAATCTTGCACTTCGTTTTAACTTTTTCACGGATGTACCCCCTATCGTAAAATTGCATAAAAACCCGAATAATATAATGAAAATATACCATTTTTATACGTATTTTTTCAAGATGTTCATGAAAATTATTCTGACATACATGTGACACCAATGTGACTCGCCACTAGTTCCGCCCTGACCCGTCGTTACCCAAACCGCTCCTGGTAGCGATCCCATATTCCGAACGAAAGCACTCCAGTTCCGCGGTCCTCCGTGCATAGATGGCTCTCAACGGCTCGACTCGGCACGTTCGGCATTGAGTATGGATTGGAGCTTAACCCGCTAAAGCTAGGTGAGCAGCCGTACTGCATACACGTCTTTGCAGAACCCCCGAAGCCCGTTGTAAATTCTTGCTACCTTGGCTTCCTTGGACACCAAACCGAAGACTGTCGGTCCGCTCCCGGACATCAGCACGCCGTCCGCACCAAGCCGAACCATACACTCCTTCAGCTGACGCACTTCCGGATATAGCTCTAGCGTCACTTCCTCCAGCACATTGCCCAAGCGGTCGCACAGCCAATCAAACCGTTTCTGCCTAATCGCTTCCACGATGGCACTCGTAGATGGATGATGCTGTATTCCGGCGGCGCGCAGCTTCCCATAAATTTCGGAGGTGGACACGTTAATTGGCGGCTTAGCGAGGATAACCCAGCATTGGGGCGGCGCCTCAATCGCTTCCAGCTTTTCACCGCGTCCCGTCGCGATGGCCGTTCCTCCCGTTACACAAAAAGGCACGTCAGAGCCAAGCTCTGCACCTAGCCTCTGAAGCTCCTCGACAGGGATGCCAAGCTTCCACAGCCGGTTCAGCCCGCGCAGCGTCGCGGCAGCGTCACTGCTTCCCCCAGCCAGACCTGCGGCTACCGGTATCTTTTTATCCAAATGTATGTACACGCCCTGTTTGACGTCATAGCGATCTTTGATTAATCGAGCGGCCTGAAAGGCCAAATTTTTCTCATCGAGCGGAATGTAGCCTGCTTGAGAGGAGATGATAATCGTATCGCGCGGCAGCTCCTGCATTTCAATGCGGTCCGCCAGGTCCACCATCGTCATGACCATTTCCACTTCATGGTAACCATCTTCTCTTTTACGGAGAACATCCAACGATAAATTAATTTTAGCCGGCGCTTTCTCAAAAACTTTCATAGGACACCTTCTTTGCAGCTCTATTCTATCCCCTAATACTATACCAAAAAAGAAACAAAAAAAAGCTAAAGCCACGCGCTGCGTGCTCTAGCTTCCGTTCAAGCTGCTTTCTAGTACCTCGGCGGTTGCTGCGGAGGCTGCTGCCTGGAAGCTTGCTCAGCAATTTGTATCGCTCTCTTTACCATATTGCCCGCATCCTTCGTACGTATACCTCCCCAGCCTTCCCGTTGTACCGTATCGTAAAAACCCAGGTCCTTGGCAAGCTCGTATTTGAAATTCTCCGACATGACTCCACGGTTTCTGCGTGACATGTGCGCTGTCTCCTTTGCGGTAAGATAGTCGTAGTATGCCCTCCGATTATATTTCCATGCAATGCCCACTTGCAGCGCCCTTCCGACTCCTGGAGACAAGCTATTTGAAACTGAAAACGACACGCCCCCGGGGGAGCGCGTCGTCTATGTACATGAGTATAACTTATGCAATTTGAGATGCGGATAAACGCTCAATCCGTCCTTGCTTCTCAACCATTCCGAAACAGCCTGTTAAGAAGCCGGCAGGACGGTGAGACAGTTCATCCTTTAACCTATTGCTGTATAGTGATGCGTACTTGTCCATCATCGTTACAAACGGTTACTTCAACCGATTCTGTCAATATGTCTGCATAGCTGTAGGATACGCGTTTGAATGCGTTCTGCTCCTGATCCAGCTTTACAATAAAAACGGAAGGGTAGGTTTCCTCCAATACACCGGACCGTTCAACCGTCTTCCGACGACCGCCGTTAGCACGTAACATAATATTTTTTCCGACATGAGGTTCCAAACTGCGTTTGATATCCAATAGCGAGTTTTTAGCCATTGACCACTACCACCTCTTTCCTTACAGATTATAACGCAATAAAGGTAGTATGTCAAATTTGGACAAATATTATATCAGCCCCACAAAGCCCTTGTCAACGGGATTTTTCCTTATTTCGCAAGCTTTCAGCCCCTGCATCCTCCTTCTTCGTTCACAAATTTGTCGAAAATATAAAAGAAAAAGCGCCTGCAGGCGCTTATATAGGCATATTCTTTTGAATTTTGGGTACACCCCGCCGGAAGCTCCCCCGAGATTCGATACCACCGAGCCCTTCCAGACCACTGTGGGTCAGGGCAATAACATCCACAATATTTACCGTATCCTTGATCGGAGTAAAGGCCACCTTGGCCGCTACACACAAAGGATCCAACGCATGAATCAGCACACGGGCAGGCGAACTGGCATAATTGGCTCCTGCCTGCATCAGCGCTTCGAAGTGAGATTGGCATGCTCCCGCGACGACCGTCAACGTATCCTTATTCTTCTCATACTGCCTCGCTACCCTGACTGCATTCACAAAATGATGCGAGTTTTTGTAGCTCCCCATCGGACTCGCATACACTTCCCCATCCCTGCGGTGCCTTATAATTCCGTCATGCCCCGTAATCACTACAATATCCGGCTTCACCTGAGGCAGCAGACGGTACAAAGCCTCCGCCATGTTGGACTCGGCAATATAGAACCCTTCTGCCGGGACGCGCAGCTCCCCGTACAAATTCATACATTTACGCAAATATGCAGGATCCCCATCCAGATGAAGCACCTTTCCCGGCATATCGAAAAACACCGGTAACGGCTTGTCGCCAGGCGCTGCAGGTACAGCAGCCTGATGCAGCTCCGCTTTGTGAATCGTGTCCATCCAAGAAGGCTCAGATCCGCTTGTGTAGGCGTATGGATCGAGAGGAGCCGCGTGAAGGTCAGTTAAAGGAGCATCAGCCAGCAAACGGTAGTCAACCCCCCGCAAAACCGCATGCCGCTGTTGTATTACTTCCTGAATCTTAAAAACAATGTCACCACCATAAGATCTACGAGTGACCAGGTCTCCCTGTTTCATGGCCAAATCGCCTCCTCGTGTATCCTATGGCTGCCATAGGCATTTGGTGATAGACACCGCCCATTTTCACCCGGAAAGCTTCAGGAGCGCGCCAGTGCCTCTGCCAGAGCGCGGCTTAGCTCCGCATACTCTTGGATAGAAAGCGTTTCTCCGCGGCGCGAAGGCTCGATTCCGGCTTGCTGCAGGATCGGCTCCAGCTGTGCCTTCGTTTCCTTAGTAAAAAACCGCGAAGCCAAGTTATTGTATATCGTCTTGCGCCGTTGTACGAACGAAGCCTGCACGACCTCGAAGAAGAAGGCCTCGTCCTCCAGCTGCACAGGTGGCTGCTTACGCACCTTTAGCTTAATAACCGCAGAATCGACGTTGGGTTGCGGAACAAATACGGTATGCGGCACAATCGTTACAATTTCCGGCTCACAATAGTACTGCACTGCTATACTTAAGCTGCCGTAATCTTTGCCTCCCGGCTTGGCCGACATCCGGTCTGCCACTTCCTTTTGAATCATCACGACAATATTGTCGAGCGGCAGCTTCTCTTCAAGCAGCTTCATGATAATTGGAGTCGTGATGTAATAAGGCAGATTGGCTACGACGCTAACCCCGCTCACTGAAGCAAAGTACTCCTCGAACAACGGCCTCAGCTCCACCTTAAGCACATCTCCATGAATGACGCTTGCATGGGAATAGCCCTCCAGGGTTTCCTGGAGCAGCGGCAGCAGCCTCTGGTCGATCTCAATCGCCACGACCCGCCCTGCCAGTTTAGCAAGCTGCTGTGTAAGGGCTCCGATCCCGGGTCCAATCTCCAGCACCCCTTTACCGGCATCCAGCTCCGCAGCACTAACAATCTTGTGCAAAATATTCGGGTCCACCAGAAAATTTTGCCCCAAGCTTTTTTTCAGAACAAGGCCGTGCCTTTGGAGCAGCTCCTTCGTTCTTTTCGGAGAAGCTATATCTTCCGCATTGTGTTGTTTCATTCTCTCCATGATTTTAATTTACCCCTCTTTATTCTCAAGTTGCTGCCACGCAGCCGCAAACTCTTCTCGTGTGATACGGAACATTCTGCACCGGTTATAAAATTGCTTCCCATTACAATAGCCAATCCCGAGCCGCTTGCCCATCTCCATTCGCCGGGCAGCTGCCTGAGGATGGACAATCAAGCCTGCCGCGATTAAATCCTCCATTGCAATATCGGATTGTGCCGCAACATAATCCGTCCGAAGGTTGGCCAATGCTTTGCGAATCGTTTCCGGCGCCGCGTTCTCGACTCCAATGTCTCCCTTACTTGTCGCTTCCTCCTGCGTGAGAAAAGCATGCTTGCAGCCCGGAACTTGGGCGGAGATGATCTTCCGGATACGTTCTCCTGCGTGGTCCGGGTCGGTAAACACAATAACCCCTCTACGCTGTTGGGCCAGCTTAATGCGCTTAATAATATCTTTATTGATCGCAGAGCCGCCCGTCTCGATCGTCTCCGCTTCGACAGCCCGTTTAATAGCCGTCGTATCATCCTTTCCTTCGACCACGATGATTTCCTTAATCATGCCGTTCTCCTCTTTTCAGCTCGAACCATGAAGCCTAAGATTACTGCTCGTTTATTGTATTGTACAGAAAAAAGAAGAGGATATCCTCTTCTTTTTGGTCACCAGCATATATATTATGAGTCTGCCCAGATTACAGGCCCTTAGTCCGCTGTAGGCTTTGTCGGCCCAATGACGTATACGGTGTACCCTCGCTTAGTGCCAAATCGGTTCGCATAATCGTTGCTGTCAAAATACACATCGATAACGTTGCCCTTGACTGCACTGCCGGTATCTTCCGCTCTGCGGAAACCGAGTCCGTCAATATAAACCCACCAGCCCAGAGGAACCACCTTAGGATCCACTGCAATTGTTCGACCTTCCGTTACTCTCGTGCCTGTGGACGTCAGTCCGTATTGCGGATGCTCGCTACCTTTGCCGGTAGAAGAAGCACCTGCCGAATAAGCGGTCAATTTTACATTGTTAATCACTTGTTTTACACCGAAAGATACACCGCTCTTAGTCAGCTCTTGAAGAGAGGGTGAAGAAGAAGATAACGCAACTACCGGATTTTTCGTTCCTACTGCCACGATCTTACTAACACTTTCCGTCTGTACGGTTTGATCGACGACTTGCTCCGAGACAAGCACACCGTCTTCATAACGTTTTTCTTTCTTTTTCAGGACTGCCCCTGCTTGGCCTTCCTGTACCACTTGTTCCTTACCTTTCAACAACTGGGGATCACTCTTCTTAACAACATCAAAAGCAACAGGCTCGGTCACTTCCTCGAGCTCCTTCTTGACACGGACAATTTGAATATTGCCCTGCTCCGGAAGCGGCTCTTCTATGGCCGGACTTACTTTATCCAGTTCGCTGACCGGTATGTGCAAATCCTCTAAAGCATGGCCTACCGTCTTCCCAACAGTATACAAGGTCTTCGTTTCCCCATCAGCGGTGAGCTGAATCGGTGTGGCATGGTCCACGGTAATCCTGTCCCCGTTGGCTAACTTTGAATCCAATGCTGCAGAGAGACGATCATGTTCTCCTACAGTAACTCCTTGCTCATCCAGTAAACGCTGCAAGACCCATTGCTTGGTTTTAACAACGGTTTCCTTGCCATTTACAACAACGGTCACCTTCTTGGCAGCCGTTCCGTATAACATCATCATAAACATGAAAGTCATAGCGATTGAAATAAGTCCAATGATCGAAATCAAACGCAAGTTTTCACGCTTCCATCGCAATGCGAAGGACATGCTGGATGATCGTCTTACATGGGGTTGCTCGTGTTGAATAGCTCCCACTTGTTCGGTCCTCCTTCAAAGCCCCGCCGTCGAGTGTTACGCATGATAGATCTGACGCGACTATGGTTAAGTTTTGCAATCTTGTCGTTAAGTAAACTAAAGGGCTGCAACCTTTCGATCCATATCGTTCTTCCTGCGTGCGGCCAACACCTCCTCATGGTTGTAGGTAACGTATATTGTGGTCGGACGAAATATCGCAAATACGGGAGAACACAAAAAAAGTCAGCGGAAAGAGGACTCTTCCCGTGACTTTTCACTTATTTCACCTGAATGAAATAAAGCACACGACAATCGTTACCTCTCTCTTAACGCTTACGAGGTTAGCTGACGGATTCGGACTTGAGAGTCGCCCTACTTTGAATCAGGCATGTATGCAGCACAACAACCTTATTCAAAGATTCACCCCAGAAAATGCGACCTAAGTCTTATAGACTCCTAAACCAGGTCACGTTGCGGTTCCCCCGTTTTCCATTCGGAAACTCAGCGAAGATGGAAAATTGGTAATCGTATTAAGTTAATATTGAGTTTACGCTGTCGGCTATAAAGTTGTAAAGTATACAAACTCGGCAAAAAAGGACGGTTTTTCATTAAAATAAGCAATTTAAACCCATTTTAGCAATAAAAACCTTATTTCTCCTCGCCCCATGTACGTTTTCGACCATTTTTCTTCGATTATCACGTTTTCGACGAAAATAGGGCTGTCCCGACCCCCACAGGATACTATCGTAAACCGAACAATGTAACTGCATTTTGGGTCGTCGCGTGAGCCAGCTCCTCCAAGGGTAACCCCTTGATTTCAGCAGCGGTTTCTGCGACTAATTTCACATATGCCGTCTCATTTCGTTTCCCCCGGAAAGGGTGAGGTGTCAAATAAGGCGCATCGGTTTCAATTAACAACCGGTCCATCGGAACCTTTGCAAGCACCTCTTTAGGCTGCTTCGCATTCTTAAAGGTCACCGGCCCGCCGAACGATATATAGAAATTCATATCCAGGCACATCTTGGCTGTTTCCCAGCTTCCGGAAAAGCAGTGCATAACTCCGCCTACCTCACTGGCCTTCTCTTCGCGAAGGATCTGAATGATGTCATGGTGAGCATCTCGGTTATGGATGACGATAGGCAATCCTACTTTTTTGGCCAGACGGATCTGTTCCCTGAAAACCCGATGCTGCACCTCTTTAGGTGACGTATCCCAATAATAATCGAGTCCGATCTCCCCGATCGCCACCACTTTCTCATGGGAGCACAATTGTTCGATCCAAATCAGATCGTCGGGTGTCATATCTTTGGCATCCTGTGGGTGCCAGCCGACGGTTGAATAAATAAAATCGTACTGCTCCGCCAAAGCGATAGAGCTAGGTATCGTTTCTCGATTAAATCCGACATTAATGATTCGACTGATTCCGCTCTCAAGCGCGCGTTCAATCACGGCCTGTCGATCCTCTTCGAACTGAGGAGCATTCAAATGGGTGTGTGTATCTGTCAGCATAAGAAAGTAGGTCTCCTTTTTAAACCTGAATGATAGGTAGCTTCATGTATTTATCTATCCGTGCTCTAGACCGATCAGCTTGCAAAGCTCAGTGCTCAGACTGCCGAGCGGATGCTGAAGCAGCTCTTCAGGAAAATATAAATGATATTTGCCCATATGAATGCCGCTGATGGATCTAACAATTTCCGACCTTCTTGAAATTTCTGTAAGCGAGCCTTTCTGATCCATCAACAATATAGGCAGTTTTTCATCATGATTTCCCGGGCGGTATACATCATAAGAAAGATCCGATGGGAAATCAATCTCCAAATAAAAGGCGGGGTCCCAATCGGCCTGCTGCATCACTTCACGAAGCTTCTCAATGAGCTGTACATCCAGCTTCTCCAGCATGACGTATTTAAACAGCCGCCGGTTTAAGAATCTGGCGCATAAATCGGCCAGCACGGAGTCCGATTCCATCGACCATTGGGACAATACGGTCTGCATGAACGCTTCATCAAGAAGATGATACTCCTGCACAGTCAGTTTCTGATGAAACAGGCTTAGCAGCGGGGGCAGCATGAATTGAAAGCCATACCCCTCCTCAAACAATTGCTTTGCTCTTTGAAAAATTTTATGCAAAATAATTTCGGCACTTCGGGTCACCGGATGAAAATAGACCTGCCAGTACATTTGGTAACGCGACATCAAATAATCTTCCACCGCGTGCATACCGCTATCCTTGACCACAATGTGCCCTTGGAAAGGCCTCATGACACGTAAAATGCGTTCAAGATCAAACGTGCCATAGTTAACGCCAGTGAAATAAGCGTCTCGCAGCAAGTAATCCATCCGGTCCGCATCGAGCTGACTTGAGACAAGACTGACGACAATTTCCTTGTGATACGTTTTGGCGATGACCCCTGCAACCTGTTGAGGGAAGGTTGGGGAAACCTGTGAAAGCACCCGATTGATCTCAGTATCACCGAGTACGATACGGCAGGACCATTCTTCATGATGCGTACCGAACGTTTTTTCGATGGAATGGGAGAAAGGACCATGACCGACATCATGCAGCAGCGCCGCGCAGAGGCAGAGCAATCTTTCACCTTTGGGCCAGTCCTCATACCCGTTGCGCTCGAACTGAGAAATAATTTTACGCGTTACCTCGTAAACACCGAGAGAATGGGAAAAGCGGCTGTGTTCGCCGCCATGAAATGTAAGAAAACAAGTCCCGAGCTGACGAATCCGGCGCAGGCGTTGAAATTCTTTGGTATTAATTAAGTCCCAGATCGTCTGATCCTGTACGTAGATGTACTTGTGTACCGGATCCTTGAATACTTTTTCTTCCTGCAAGGGACTGGACATACGGATAACCTCCTGCTCCAGATAAAGTTTTCGACACATGAGTAACTAAAGTCTTCTTAATCATTGTCGAAATTTGTCGAATTCAAATTCCAAATGTGAACGAAATATGAATTCAACATTCTTCTTTCTATGCAAATGAATACCATAAACACAGATATTTTGTAATCGTCATCATCCTTGATACGTAAGGTTTTCTAATAATCACTCTTCTTATGGATTGTATTACAAGTATATTTTACCATAATTTTACGCCAAAATCTGCAAAATGATGGTTGACTATTATGGGAATCGTTGGTATCATAAGTCATAAGAAATATGTCGAATGTTGGCGATTAATTTATTCTTTTTATTTATTCGAGAGGGGACTTTTATATATGATGAAATCAACGGGTATCGTAAGAAAAGTTGACGAGCTGGGACGTGTTGTAATTCCTATCGAGCTTCGTCGGACATTGGGAATTGGCGAGAAGGACGCTTTGGAAATCTACGTAGATGGCGAGCGTATCATGCTCAAGAAATATGAGCCTGCATGTATCTTCTGTGGAAACGCTGAAAATGTATCCTATTTTAAAGGAAAAATTGTTTGTCATGAATGTTTATCAGAAATGCCAATACCTGTGACAAAATAAGAAAAATAGGTTATAATAAGGATAGCAATTCTTACTTAGGTAATTCTAACCTTTTTCATATCTCCTCTATTCCCCAATTCATGGTTTTCCGTGATATTGGGGATTTTTTTTGCCCCTTATTCGGGGTCGGTAAATTGAAAATCCACCTTCATTACTTAACCAGTGCAGCCGCTAGAATGCTCCATTCCGTAAAGTACATCATGAAGCTGAAGCTTTGCTTAAATCATGCTTAAAATTGGCTGAATTTTGTGCCGCTTTTGTGTTTATTTCCCCTTGCTCAAACCTTGTCTTTGCTCTCTGCGTGCGGCAAATCAAGAGTCCTCGCAAGGGGCAGCCTTCAACTTAGCTTAGCCTATTCCTGATGCAAATAATTGTACAGCTCGCGCTTCGGCATCTGACGATCTGCTGCCGCGCGCTTTATCGCTTCCTTGCGATCAAGTCCCTGGGTTGTATAATGCTCGACATGTTCTTCGGGACTGAACGCTTCCCACCATACGATAGCTGCCTCCGTCTCTGAGGCGGTACTGCCTTCCACCACAATACAGTACTCACCCTGGGGAGGGTTCTCCTTCAAATAATCATAGCACTCCTGCAGTGTGCCACGTACCGCTTCTTCAAATTTCTTAGTTAATTCCCGCATCATGCACATTTGCCTCGAAGGGCTCCATACTTCAAGCATGGCCTCCAACGTTTTCACAATGCGATGAGGTGATTCATAGAAAATCAAAGTTTCCTTCCCCTGCTGGAGCGCTTGAAGCTCTTGAAGCAGCGGCTTCCGCTCCCGCGGCAAAAATCCAAGGAACGTAAATCGGTCCGTGGAAATACCCGAGACGATTAAAGCGGATAAGGCAGCATTCGCACCAGGGATGGGAATGACATCAATGTGTGCCTCTATCGCTTGCTTCACCAAATCGGATCCGGGGTCACATATGGCAGGAAGACCCGCGTCACTTACGAGTGCTATCGAATCACCGGCTTGCAGCAAGCGAATCAGTTCAGGTCCGCTGGCTTGCTTATTATGCTCATGATAGCTCACCAGACGTGTGCTGATCTCAAAATGGGTAAGCAGCTTGCGTGTTTGCCGTGTATCCTCTGCAGCGATAATTTGCACTTCTTTCAGTATGCGAATGGCACGGAAGGTCATATCCTCCAGATTGCCAATCGGGGTGCCTACCAAATATAGCTTTCCGGCTGCCTTGTCCTGCCGATAACTGTTTTGAATGTTCATTTAGGTTTCCTTCCTAGCCTTCGGAGGATGAGAGCAGAGCGTTTCTCTTGCCGTAATAAATCTCCATCAGCTCGTCACAATAGTCGGTTGCATTTTTATAAACGATTAAAGGAGGCAGCGTCCTTATTTCGGGCTTGCCATCCTTCAAAGCTTCAATTAAAACCATATTCGCTTCCTCCCCAGCCCGCGGGTGAACGAATCGGATCCGCTTCGGTTCCAGCTTATATGCGCGCAGGGTACACATAATGTCGACCAGACGGTGCGGCCTATGCACCATAGCGACCTTTCCCCCGCTTCGGACAAGCCGGCTGCTCGTGCGGACTACGTCTTCCAACGTGCAAAACACTTCGTGCCTGGCCGCAGCGAAGTGTTCATTCATATTTTGTTCTCCGTTGGGAACAGGTAAATAAGGCGGATTCACGGTGACCAAATCGAACGTGCCTTGCCCAAGCTGCTTATGAACCTCTTTCAAATCCCCATGAATCATCTGAATTTGCGTGTCCAACTGATTGAGCTGTACGTTTCGCTTGGCCATGTCAGCCAATCGCTCCTGAATTTCGACCCCGACTATCGACGCCTTCGTCCGAGTAGACAACAGCAATGGAATAACGCCATTGCCTGTACACAAATCTACGATCCGCCCCTTCGCACTCAACGGCACATAGCTGAATCTCCCCAATAATACCGCATCCATCGAAAAACTGAATACTTCGTCGCTCTGAATAATCTGGATATCATTGGTTAATAAATCATCTATTCTTTCGCTTGGCTGCAATGGTACCTTGTCCATAATTCACGCTTCCTCTTTCTTCCTAGTTCAATACACACAGCTTCTATTGCTTAAAAAAACCGTAGAGAAGCTAGCTCCCTACGGTTGTGGTCTTTATTTATTTAGAAAAGACAAACAGAATAAACAGTCGCCTTCCATACGCAAATGGCCGTAATACACATTACAAATGTGAAATCCCTCCTGGTACAATCGGGCCAAATTATCGTAGCCTTCCCCCGTCAGCTCTTTTGCCTGGGCGGCAGCCATCACCTGCACCTGTGTCTCCACAGCCACCGGCTGCTCGGCGTCCTTCTTCAACAGCTTACGCAGCTGCTGATTTTCGATGCTAAGCCGCTTATTTTCCTCAATCAGCTCGATAATTTGCGTCTTCATTTGTCCCAGTTCGGCGTACACGGTGCCCATTTGCTCTTCCATCTGTTCAATCCGAACAAAAATGTCTCGTTTATCCACATGTTCACCTCAAGAAAGCTTGAACCCCCGTTAATGCTGCTGCTCTACCACATCGTCAAAGGAAAGCTCCATGACTTTTCCGAGCTCATAAATCTGCACTTTTACGGTTCGCTCGTTTATATTTAGCGCTACCACGCGACCATTCCCAAGAGAAGTAATCACATCGCTGCCTACTCGCGGTAAATCCTCTTTCGCACTTTCATAATTATCGTGCTCATATTTCAAGCAGCACATCAACCGGCCGCAAAGCCCGGAAATTTTCGTAGGGTTAAGGGATAAATTTTGATCCTTGGCCATTTTAATCGAGACAGGCTCAAAATCACCGAGAAATGAAGAGCAGCACAGAATTCTGCCGCACGGTCCAATCCCTCCCAGCATTTTGGCTTCGTCTCTGACGCCGATTTGCCTCAGCTCAATACGTGTCCGGAATACACCGGCCAAATCCTTTACCAGCTCACGGAAGTCCACTCTTCCTTCAGCGGTAAAGTAAAAAATGATCTTGTTGCGATCAAATGTATACTCAACATCAACCAGCTTCATTTTGAGCTGATGATCCTTTATTTTATCCTGACATAGGGCAAAAGCATTCTTAGCTGCTGTTTTATTATCTTCGACCAACTGTGCATCCGTATGATCCGCAATCCGGATCACCTTCTTTAGGGGCAGCACCACATCCGCTTCCTGTACTGTGCGCTTCCCAATGACTACCTTACCGTACTCAATACCACGTGCCGTTTCTACAATAACCGAACTGTCCTTATCCACCGGAAGATCGATGGGGTCGAAGTAGTAGATCTTACCTGCTTTCTTAAACCGAACTCCAACTACCGAGTACAAATTTACACCCCCTTCAGCTGCATCAACATTTTTTCTAGCACCAGCTGCGGGTTCGCATGGAATCGAAGCCTTTTCTGCAGCTCGATAGCTTGTTCCAAGCAATGAACCCAGTGCTTCATATCATAAGAGAGGGCAAGCCCTGCCATCCAATCGGCTTGATCCATATATACCAAATGATCACGGTTCCCTAAGTTAAGCTGAACCATATCTTTTAGCCACAAGATCAGCATGTCCATAAATAAGGTAAGATGCTCCGAAAGCTCCGACTTGCCCAGCTTCTGCTGTGCGGTTAACATGGCCGTAGGCAGACGGGACATACTTTCCTTTGTTAATTGTATCACTAGATTTCTTATTTCTGCAAACCCATTTCCTACAATTAACTCCCTTGCCGCATCCGGTCCTGCCGCCAGACGGACAGCCGGTTGAATAAGCACGGCAGGATGACCTTCCTGATTCAGAATCGCAGCCATCCTTTCACGGCTCATTGGGGTAAAAGGAATCCATTGGGCGCGTGATTTAATAGTGGGCAGCAGTGCATTTCCATTATCCGTAATGAGGATCGCCACAACCCGAGAGGTCGGCTCCTCCAAAAACTTTAAGAGACTGTTAGCAGCCTGTACCGTCATCTTGTCCGCATCTTCCAGCACGTACATCTTAAGCCCCGAGGAGCCCGCCTTATACGAAAATTGCTTCTGCAGCTCACGGATCTGCTCTATCTTGATCGAAGCCCCATCTGGCTTAACCCAGTGCAGATCGGGATGGTTCCCGTGCTCTACCTTACGGCAGTCCAGGCATTCGCCGCAAGCGTCATCTGGCAGCACCTGACAATATAGTGCTTGTGCAAAAGTGAGCGCCATCTGCCTGCGGCCTGTGCCGGATGGCCCAGTAAAGATATACGCATGCGATACCTTGTCCGTTCGCAGGCTATTTTGTAAGATGCGTTTGACCCGGTCTTGATCTTGTATGGATTGAAAAGACATCGTTGTCCTGTAAAATCCTTTCCTATTATATATATATCCTTTGCCGCTTACCTTGGAAAATCGATTAGAATGTCAAATTGATAAGCATTCCGCGGATTTCGCCGATTTTGTGCAGCAAATCGATACGTCCCTGTTCACTATCCAGCATATCGTCAGCCATTGTCAGAAGCTCTTGATCGATCTCCTCCAGCAGCTTGTACCGTTTGGTACGGCCCCGTCGGTCCCAGCCGCGCGTATCGCGCAGCTGAACCCCCCGACGTGCTGTTTCCTCCAGATACTGCTTCACCAGCTGCTTATACTGTCTGAGTTCACGAACTGTCATCGATTTCGACAATCGATCGCCCTGCAGGTGAATCTGCTGCAATATGCGCTGCAGCTGCTCCTGCGATGCCTTTTCATCTTGGTGTTGCATCATGTCTGAGAACGATTTATGCTGCAGCTGCTGAGCCGATGAAGTCTCACTACGCTGGATTTCTTTACCGAAAGGGCGCCAATTCGGATTAATTTTCACTCGTATTCCTTCTTTCCCAAGGATAAACGGCCTCAACATCCTTAAAGAACGATCACGTTGTCAAGGTGCTGCGAATCGTATAGAGCCCAAGCCATCTTGTAGGTGTCTAGAAATGCTCAAATCGTTCAACCGGAAGCACGAATACAGCAGCCCCGCCAACTTGAACTTCAACCGGAAAAGGAATATAAGAATCCGTCGTTCCGCCCATAGGAGAAACCGGTGTAACCATCTGCTCCCGTATTTTACAATTCGCTTTGATTACTGTCATTACTTCATTCACGCGGTCGTCTTCGATCCCGATCATAAACGTCGTATTTCCCGCTCTCAAGAAACCGCCAGTACTTGCAAGCTTCGTCGCGCGGAAGCCTTCCTTGATTAGAGCATTCGAGAGACGGTTGCTATCTTTGTCCTGTACAATGGCAACAACTAACTTCATGGCATTTCCTCCTTTTCTCATGTACAAATGATAATGAATTCGGAAATCTGAATATCTCAGTATATTGTGTATGGGATCCTCTGTTGTCTATCCTGCTAAGCCTAGAGAGAAATTTGCTTAATACTACTAATTTGACAAACAACGGCTCAATTCCTGCTTTTTTTAGGATAGGTTCGATTGGTTTCCTTCATTGTGCGTAAAAAACTCCAATATTTGCTCCATGTAGAATGAAGCTGCTGTATTATATGTCGTGAGAGTCGCCTAGGTTCGACAGATTGCTTCGCATCAACTCTTAACGCTATATGTAGCCGCTTTCTAGCTCTTGATAAGATAGCGTTTCAATTGTTCTGTTATTTGCAAGTAGACCGACTCCCTGTCCTCCTCGGCATTGACCTTGACGATCCGGTCAGGATACTGCTCCAACAGCTTCAAATACCCTTCGCGTACACGTTCGTGAAAAGAGAGCTTTTCCACATCCAGCCGATTTTTCTCCCGGTCCTTATTGCTTTGAATTCGGGATAAACCAACTTCCGGAGAAAGATCCAAATAAATCGTACGGTCAGGCATGACATCATGGATAGCAAAACGGTTGATAGCATACACCTCGTCCATCCCAAGCCCCCTGGCATATCCCTGATAGGCCAAGCTGCTGTCCACAAAACGATCGCATAGCACAATTGCGCCGGACTCCAAAGCAGGAATAACCTTCTCTACCAAGTGCTGTCTGCGTGCCGCTGCATATAATAAAGCTTCGGTTCTGCCATCCATTGTTGTATTGTTCAAGTCCAAGATCACGCCGCGGATTTGTTCTGCGATCTCTACACCGCCGGGTTCCCTTGTTACCATAACCTGATGCCCTGCTGCGGTCAATTCCCTAGCTAACCGTTCAATGACGGTTGTTTTTCCCGCGCCCTCGCCGCCTTCAAATGTAATAAAGATTCCTCGTTCCACCGCTAAGTCTCGACTCCCTTATCTGAACTTATCTCATACATCTACAATTCATGCTCCTTACGGGGCAATCAATACAGGAAGCATTGCCTGCTCCCCTTCAATGATTCCATGAATTCGCGCGCCTCTGGTCACCAATTCCTCTAAGTAGCTTACGATTTCTTCCGTTATACGCTCACCTGGACAGAGCACAGGAATCCCCGGAGGATAAGGTACAATCATCTCCGAGCAAATCATGCCTACGGAATCGGACAAAGGCACCTGAGCCGTTCCCTTTTGCCGATAAACCGGTTCATCAAAGGATACCGGTTCCGACAGCCCCGATAGTAAGGAGTACGTCACTCTGACCTTATTCCCGCTTGCAGCCGATTCGTTAGCGGCGCTTGCCCCGTCCCACTGCTCAGCAATCGACTCTAACGCTCGGATCACCCTCTCAGCATCCCCTTCGGTTGAAGCTAGGCTGAATACGAGCAAAACGGCCTGCGGATCCGCTAACTCAACAAAGCATCCGCGCTCTTCGAGCGCATCCTTGAGCTCGAACCCACTTCTGAGCTCCATTCCATCCTTGACAATGATCTTAAAGGGATCTCTCTGTCCCCCCTGCAGATCAACAGGCTCAACCAGCTCAAAACGCTTGACTTGATTCATCTTTTCCAAAAATGCATCAATAATACGAATCCCCTGCTCCAGCAGCTCCATACCTTCCGTATGCATCTGTCTGCGGCTTAAATCCAGACTGGCCATCAGCGGGTACGACGGGCTGGAGCTTTGCAGCATCGTCAGGTAACGTTTGAGTTCCTTACGGTCGACGCGTTCCCCCTGCACATGCAGCATAGCCCCCATAGTCATAGCGGTCAGCAGCTTGTGCGTAGACTGAACCACGACGTCCGCCCCGCATTGAAGTGCTGATTTGGGCAGTGCGGGATGAAAGCCGAAATGCGCCCCATGTGCTTCGTCCACCAACAGCGGCTTATCCTGCTCATGCAGCATTTGTACAATAGATTCGATCGCATTCGCACCACCGTAATAGCCGGGACGGGTAATCATTAATCCTTTGGCCTCGGGATGCCTTTGCAAAGCCAATTTCACCGTCTCCGCCCTCAATCCAAGCGTCATTCCGGTATCGGGATCAACCTCGGGGTTCAAAAATACCGCTCTCGCCCCAGCCAGCATCAATCCATGAATAACCGACTTATGGGCATCCCTTTGTACCAACAGCACATCACCTCTGCGGCAGAGACTTAGAATCATGGCCAAATTCCCTACCGTGCTCCCGTTTACCAAGAAAAAGGACTCTTCCGCACCGAAGCACTCTGCCGCAAGCTGCTGAGCCTGCAGTATTGCCTCCTCCGGGTGGTGAAGATCATCCAGACCGGTAATCTCCGTCAAATCCAGACGCAATAATGCTTCATAATAAGGCCGAGCCTCGGCATCTATGCTTTGTCCCGATTTATGGCCAGGCACATGCAAGCTAGCATGCTTTCCCCCGGCGTGTTCAACCAACCGCTCAAAAAGAGGCGCGTTGTATTTATCCATGTTGTCTTCTCCCTGTATGCCTTTTAAATGTGAGTCTTCTTAAAATAAATGCTTACTCTATTGTAACAAAACAAAAGGCTCTCACCAACGAAAAGCCGCCGGTTGAGAGCACTATTTTTTTCATAGACATGCTATGCGTTCTTTTTATAAAAGATTTGCCTCATTTGATGGATAAAAAAAGGATATCTGGCATCGAGGACGTCCGTTTGTATCATTTCGTGTTCGCATTCTTCGCAGATGAATTCGGATATAATCATAATACCATCTTCCTTTGATTGCCCGCAGATGATGCAGCTATGGGTCACAGGCTCCTGTACAGCTTCTCCCATAATACTCACCTCTATTCTTCTTTTCTACCAGTATGTCCTCTTTCTCTTAAAATAAACATTTGCCGTCCTGCTATATTTTTATGAAAATAGCCCGTACATAGTTCCTCCCCTCATAATCCGTCCATGTTTTGCCGATATAATAGTTGCTGTTGAAATCTATGAAAATCAGAAGGATGCGTGTCAGGTACGTGAAAGAACAACATTTATCCAAGGATTCGAGCATTTATCATTACCGGCTGCTGCAAAGAATTCATTATCATCCCCTATACATTTATGCATATTGGGGTCTTTTGGCGCTAGTTATCATTTGGGATCTCATCCGTTGGAACCCTCTGCCTATAGTAATCAGCTTGGTCTCGATCCCCCTGCTTCAAACGCTGCTAATTTATTTATACTTCACTTTAAAAGAGAAGCGTCCGCTTCGTCAATGGTCCGTACAATTCCAGCTTCCCTGGGTCGGTTATGTACCCACCAGTTATTTTTCTTTAGAACGGATGCTAAGGCTTCATCTTCACCTGACCTGGGTAGCTATCGTGATTTGCGGATGCTTCTACCCATGGATTTCCCTTGATATGATCTTTCACCTTATCGGTGTTCACCTTTGGCTCCTGCTGCCTCGCTATGTATTGATGTACAAGCTCCGCCATTACCGCGATATCGGATATCTCAAATTGAACGAGCATGATACCTCGTGCTACGCACAATAAATGGGTAATAAGCAAGGATTGTACCGACTTATGGCAATCCTTCTTCTACATGTCTGCACAAAAAAAGAGCCTTGAGAAATTACTCTCAAGACTCTTTAAGGTTGCTTGGCGACGTCCTACTCTCCCGGAACCCTGCGGTTCAAGTACCATCGGCGA
>NZ_NMQW01000062.1 GCF_002234615.1 Paenibacillus rigui
AAAAAAGCATGGGCTAAAGAAGCGAGGCCACTGAAAACGTTACGGCTGCATGGACGGATCATTCTTCCGATCGCTGTTGTCCCCGGATTTTATCCATTTCAACCCGCTTATAGCGGTCAAAATCCGGGGACAAAGGCGAACGCTTACGCTACAGAACGCTTCCGTCCACTCCGCTTGTTTTTCAGTAGGCTTCCGCCTCGGATGGTGGTTTCTGGCTATTTGGGTCTGAAAGAATTTCTAGAACGGAAGGTCAGTTACCATTCTTCTTACTTGGAACCTGTAACCAGAGTAAGCTTGCCCTTCTCAAGAGTCAGGCCCGCATCGCTTTTGGAGGCATTGCCTATGAGTTGAACATAGACTTTGTTCTCATAGTATCCGGTAGTTGCGGCAATGTTCAAAATCTTGGACGGCCATTCTCCGGTCCAGCTATAGCCTTGAATACGTTCCAGTTCAATTTCGTTGACGTTATGCTTAATGATGCCGTCGCGGCCGGAAAAAATCGGCTTGTTGGTCCCTATTTCATAGAAGCGGTACCAGATCGTTTTCTCCGGATCCGGGAGGATATAGATTCCATTCGGGTCTTTTTTATCGAATTTCATCCCGTCCACGCGAACCTCCTGGAAATAACGAAGGGCGCTATCTATCGCCTTCTTTACATCAGGAGTCGGGTTCGGCAGCGACATTAAATACGCGATAATCCCAACCGATTCGGAGCCCGAAATGGAAGGATGCTCATAAGCGCGCGCCTCTTTAGGCTCGTAGGTGACAGGATCGCTCTGGGCGCACCACGCGGTCAGCTGTCCGTTGGCTACAATTTGCGATTTCAGTATGTAATCCAGACCCGTATCCAATGCTGTTTGGATGCTGCTGGCAACACCGTCATCCACCACATCGCTATCAAACGGGAATTTCTTGTCTTTCACCAGGGTCAGGATGTTCATGACGCGAATCATCGCATTATCGTTGAAGGTGACATAGTCAGAGTAGTTGCCTCTTGCAGGGTACGTTTGCGGCCAGCCGCCGCTTGGATACTGCATTTTCAGGAGCATACCCAACCCGTCCTGTACCGCTTGTTTGTAGCGTTCATCCTTGGTCTTGCCGTACATATAGGAGAGGAATAGGATTTCATCCGTTGTCGCATTGTTATCAATGGTCGCGAGTTCAACCCCTTCTCCATTGATCCAGCTGGCTCGCTTGAATTGACCATCCCAGGGGCCTTTTTCCTTAACGAAATTGGGCGTTTCTTTGCTCCAGCCGCCGTTGATTTGATAGGTCAAAATATGATCGGCTGTGACAGTATCTTTCTCCATGTCCCCGGTATAATATTCCGCTTTCAGGTACGGAATCTCCTCTCCCTTGGCAGCCGGCAAAATTGTCCCGTCCGCTTCCAGGCTCTCTTCGATTTCCACACGCAGGACGGTTCGATGATCTTCGGTAATAACGGATGTGATATTTTTGACCGTCAGCGGCCTCTCCAGCTTAGGATCAAGATCGGACCAGCTGCCGGTAGCGGCGGTCAATCGGATATCACTGCCGTCGAAGGCGGATACCTTGCCGTTAAGAACGACTTCAACAATATGGGAGGATACGGCTTTAGCGCTGACCACGTCCATATAACGCACTTGCCGCAGTGCTTCGGCCAGCCTTTTCAGTTCGTCCGCAGCCAGCTTGGTTTGAGGACCAAAGCCGCCGTCGGATAGCGCGGACATATAGCCGGCTTCCGTTACGGCACCGACGTACCCTTTGCTCCAGTTCGAAATTTTATCTGCATCCTTGTAACCGTTTGCAGAGGATGCTTTCAAGGGAAGCTTCTTCGCTTTGGCAATCATGACCGCAGCTTGCTCGCGGGTTACGGCATCCTGAAGCTTGGCGGTTTGATCCGGGAAGCCGGCGATCATTCCGGCAAAACGTGCTTTTTCCAAAAGAACGCTATCCGGGGAATTCGGTTTGACATCTGTAAAATGAAAGGTGTACGGCGATTGCTCCTTCACCCCGATGGCTTGCGTTATTGCTTGGAGGAAATCCCCCCGGGTCACAGGTCCTGTGCTATCCAATGCAAAAGCGGAGATTGGACTTGCCGTTAAAGCCAGTGACAAGGCTGCAGAGAGGATGTACGTTCCAGTTTTGGGTAAACGGTGCTTTCTTCTGGGCATTTTTAAACACTCCTTGTGGGGGCAGTCTGAAATTCAACCCCATTATAGGTGAAGTGAACATCACAGTATATATGCGCCAGACAACTTATACCAAAATATGCCCGATTTAATCGAATCCATCGTGAATGGCGAGGGAGACGGCAGCCTCCGGCATATATTCCTCTTTACTTACGACGAACCCCCGACCGTAGGGGCCGGGGGTTCAACTTTCGCGCTAATGATGAATATTCATTGGGCAGGCTTTTCCAGCTTCAGCAGGCGCAGCAGAGCAACCCCCGCTTGAGCGCGCGTCGTATAGTCCTTGGTCCAGAAACGATTGTCCCCGTAACCGGACAAAATGCCAAGCTGCTTGAGCTTATAGACATGAGGCTTTCCCCACAGAGGAATGTCTGCATCGTCTGCATAGATTGCAGGGCTGCCCTCGGTTTCGAGCCTGATCGCTCTTGCCAGCATGGCCGACAGCTCAGTTCGGTCTATCGACTTTTGCGGATAATACTTGCCATCAGGGTACCCCTCGCTAATCCCCCTCGCCGCTGCAGCTGCAACTGCACTCTTCGCCCACTTGGGAATATCCCTGGCATCTGTGAAGGAGGATGAAGACGTGTCCCCACCGGTTGGGATTTTCATAGCCCGCACCAGCATAACCGTGAACTCAGCCCTCGTAATGTACCGATCCGGTTCGTAAGAAATGTCCGATATCCCCATAACGATTCCCATCTTCGAGGCCTCGCACACTTCCTTCTCCGCCCAGTGACCCTTCAGGTCGATAAACGGACAAGTATAGCCGGCTTCCGCTTTGGTCCGATGAATGGTCAGAACGTACGTTTTCGAAATCCCGTTGACCGACTTCACGACAATCTCGTTTCGATTATCGCCGACGTCCAGCGGAACGGTTACCCCGCCGGTTACGATCCTGCCGTTAATGGACACGGTCGACTGGCTATTCTCGGCTTGTCCCCGGATTTCCACCTGTGCAGCTGTGGTTTGCACTTGATAGTCCAGAAGGTCCTTCCGGAATGCCGGTGTAAATACAAGCTCCATTCCATGCTCCAATACCTGCAGTGATTGAAGCTGGGCATCATCGGATAATTCGCTTCCGCTACTGCTACTGCTGTCACTATCACCGCCACTGGTAGTGCCGGAGGCAGCGGCACGGGTCACTGTTACCGTGTATGTTTTTGCCGCGCCGTTCAGTGCTGTCACGCGAACTTCCATCGTGTTGGCGCCTACGTCCAAGCTTAACGGCGGGCTTGCTTGACCGCCAGGTACAATCTGTGGCAAACCGCCCTGCAAGCTAACCGAAACCGTATCCGTCTCATCTATAACGGCAGGGGTCACTCTTATGCTGCTTACCTCATTCGCCACATTGGCTGCATATTGAATCGTCCCGGGTGCAAAGACGGGATTCAGTGTTCCGGCCGATATCATCATATTGCCCAGCTCGGCGGTGGATTGATCCAGCCGGAACCGATTCGAGACTGCATGCACTGCATTGCCCGCCGCATCCTGAGCCCGGACGTGCAGATACCGGTCTCCGTCCACTCCCCCGAACGAGATTTCACTGCCGTTCGCGAAAGGTTTCCACCCCGCCGACGGCTCGGTCGTATCGGCCGCCCACGCATAGGCCAACGCTGGGGAGCTCACTCCGCTGCCTGCATCGGAAACTGTCACTGACGTCGAAGCAGTCACCGCCCAGCTCTCGCTTCCGTCTGTGCCAAAAGCAACCGTTGATGGCGTCTCGTCAATATGCACTGCCAGCGGAAGTGAAGCTGTATTCCCTGCTGTATCGGTTATCCGAAAGAGGAGCGCATGTTTACCTTCCTGCTGAAGCCGAATCGGCGCATTGTTCACGTAGGATTGAGGTACGCCGCCATCCAGCATATAGGTGAGGCTCGCGATGCCGCTCGCACCGGCTTCTGCGTAGACACTCGCTGTGACCCCGGCATTCGTCCAAGTCCCGCTTGTGTAGGAGCTTCCGTCGGCCTTCACAAGCGTCGGCGTCAGCTTGAGCCCGGTTTTACTGATTTTCACAGTGCGTTGTTCCAACGCTACATTTCCTGCTGAATCAACTGCCCGGACGAAAAAAGGGAATTCCCCTTCATTTTGCAGCTGAACCTCCGATGTGTACCCGTGCCATGTCGTACCGCCGTCCGCCGAATAGGTAAGGTCGGTGATGCCGCCGGCATCCGCAGCGTTCACCCTCACCGTTACCTCCTGACTGGTCCATGTGTTATCCATATACGCATTTCCGTCCGCTGTCACCATCGTGATGATAACGTTCGGCGCTGCGTTGTCCAACCGGAACCGGTTCGACACGGTATGGGCCACATTGCCAACCCGATCCCGCGCCCGGATATGCAGATATGTATCTCCGTTCGTCCCACCTGCCGTGAGTGTATCTCCGCTCGCAAAATGCGACCAGCCCCCTGTCGGCTCTGTTGTATCTGCAGACCACGCGTATTCCAGCGTAGCCGTATCCAACCCGCTTTCGGTATCGGTTACCGCCACCGTTGTCGATGCCGATTGTGTATGGCTTTCGTTTCCGTCCGTGCCGAAGAGAATCAAAGGCGGCGTCGAATCGCGCCGCACCGTAACTGCATAGGTCTTGCCCGGCTTGATGTAGGGTTCAACACGGACAGGGACCGTCGTTGTTGACCCTGCCGATAGGCTGACGGGAACAGCTGTCCCGCTCGGCTGCACCTGACCGTCAATCAGCAGGGCAGCATGCGCCGAATCGGTTAGCATGGCGGTTACAGCGATTGTGGCGGTTGATGCGCCTACATACTGGTAGGTATAGGAGGTAACCGAGGGGGCGAATGACGGACTCAGCGCTCCAGTGCTGATGGATAAATCACTGAGATTGGCATTGCCCGGCACGTTCGTCTCACCATCTGCATTATCTCCCCAGGCAACTACCGTACCGTCGGCCTTGAGAGCCATAGAATGGCCGTATCCCGCTGCAATGGCAACAACATGGTTTAACCCCGCGGGCACCGTCGATTGACCGAAATCATTGTTGCCCCAAGCAACGACAGTGCCATCTGACTTCAGCGCCAGCGAATGCCATTCGCCCGCTGCAACAGCGATTGCGTTGCTTAAACCCGCCGGTATTGCCGTTTGGCCATAATTATAGGTGCTGTTGCTTCCCCAAGCGACAACAGTTCCGTCCGATTTCAATGCAAGCGAATGATTGCCGCCTGCCGCCACGGCGACGACGTCGCTCAGCCCCGTCACTCCGGACACTTGACCGTCACTATCGTTTCCCCAGGCAGCGATGGTGCCGTCAGATTTCAGCGCCAACGCATGGTACGTTCCAGCGGCGATGTCCACCACACCGCTAAGACCTGCGGGAACGTTGGTTTGACCCAATGAATTAGAGCCCCAGGCTCTAACGGTGCCATCCGACTGCAGCGCCATCGAATACCAGCCATTCGCATCGACTTTGACGACCCCGTCCAAATCTGTCGGCATATTCGACTTCGCGATGTTATGCCCCCAGACAACGACGGTGCCGTCTGACTTCAGCGCCACGGAATGATACCTTCCTGCGGCAATGGCAGCTACGCCTGTGAGGCCCGCCGCTACCGTCGATTCACCGTAATCGTTTCTTCCCCAGGCATCAATGATGCCATCCGACCTTAATGCCATTGAATGCGATCCGCCACCGGAGATCGCCTTCGCTTTGACCGGGATGGAAACATTCCCTGGGGCAGTCGATTGACCGTCCCCATTATCTCCCCAAGCCATGATGGTATCATCCAGTTGCAACGCCATTGAATGTCCTTTGCCGGCCGCGACAGCCACAACGTGGTTCAGGCCTGCGGGAATCGCTGCCTGACCGGATTGGTTACTGCCCCAAATGACAACGGAGCCATCCGACTTCAATGCCAGTGCATGGGCTTCGCCCGCTGCGATGGCAACCACCTTGTCGAGCCCGGAGGGGACGGACGTTTGGGCAACATTGCTTTTCCCCCAGGCGACGACTTCCCCGTTCGATTTCAACGCTAACGAGTAAGCGTCTCCGGCTGCGATAGCGACAACATCAACAAGACCCGGAGGCACAGCCGATTCACCATAGGTATTGCTTCCCCAGCTGACCAGGGTACCGTCCGATTTCAGTGCCAGCGCATGCTCATTTCCTGCAGCAATGGCGATGACATGGTTTAACCCCGCGGGCACCGCCGTTTGACCGGAGCTGTTACTGCCCCAAGCAACGACTTCCCCATTCGACTTCAATGCCAGCGAATACGATCCGTTTGCAGCGATGGCGACAACACCGCTTAACCCTATCGGCACATTGATTTGCCCAACATCATTCTTCCCCCATGCAACCACTTCCCCGTTCGCCTTCAGCGCCAAAGAATGGGAACTGCCTGCCGCAACGGCCTTCACGCCGTTAAGATCGGAAGGCACGATAGCCTGACCATCATCGTTTTTACCCCAAGCCTGTACGGTACCATCCCGCTTGAGTGCCAGTGAATGGAAACTCCCCGCAGCGATGGCACCGATTCGTGCACTCCCCCTGTCCCAATCTCCTCCTGCAGCCGCATGAACGGAGCCATCCTCCGTCACGACACACATCCACAGCAAGAAAATGGCCAGCACAATCCGTGCCGTTTTCCCCAGATTTCTATTCAACTCGAAACATCCTCTCTCCGATATTCTTTCCCAGCGATCTTCCTATTCGCCACCTGATTCTTATCAGGAACAAGCCTGATTCCGCCTCTTTTGTCACTAGCCCCCTACTTCTCTTTATCGTTTCTCACGTATCGCCCGCCGATATTTACGACTGCGCATGAGTTCTGCAGCACATCTCAGCTCCTACCTTTATCGGATTAATTGAACCATCATCAGCTTGAATAAACATCATATTACACTTCGACTGTCGCGCCCCTTTTCCTGCTTTGGGAATTTTTCGGATAAAAATTAAACAGTTCTATTGATATGCAAAAAGATATGCAAAAGGAGCTCTGCCACGGTACTTCAGTGGCCAAGCTCCTTTTCGTTTGTCTGGATTTAATAATATATGGAGATGAGGGAAAGTGGCGAAATCTTCATCTCCCGCTCCCGATATCTACTCGACGAGGACAACCTTAGCGGCAGATTTCGATGCCGGGCCCCCTGTCCCCCGGTCCGAGCGGGACTGAACCCTTGACCGGGGGACTCTCTCCCCTCAGTGTCTCCCTCGCATAACTGCTGCCTATCAGTACAACAATATTTATTTAAAAACGTTCCAATCGCAGCATCACTGCCTATGGTCACATTTATTAAAGCCCCGGTTCCGTTATCTTTGATTACGACCGTTTGAGTATCAGGGTCCCACTCGACCTGAGATCTAAGCTGTTCAGAGAATAGATGATACATAATATTTATGAACATGTGATCTAATCGAAAGGTCCTCTCCGTTGCCTTCATAATAAACACCGACCCTTTCGGATCGGTGTTTGTTCATGCTTTCCAGAAAGGAAAGGCTTCTTTTATACAATTGCAGATCGGGACGGAAAAACAATTCATCCCGAAAGTCAGTGCCGTTTCCGACCCTTTCGGACATTAGTTCAAGGAATCCAAGAGATTCTTAATTTGAGGGTTAAGGTTCAGTACATTCAATACTACTGTTAGAGCCTCCACACGGGTGGCCTTGCCCTTCGGATCAAATACGCCATCACTCTTGCCAGTGATAACACCCGCTTCTGCTGCATCCTTGATTGCGTTCGCTGCATAGGGGCTTGCACTAGACATATCCGTAAAATTGCCTTTGGAAGCATCTTTATTCATATGATCCAAGTTTACAATTCGAGATAGGATGATGACGATTTCTTCGCGGCTGATCGTTTGGTCCGGCTTGAATGTTCCGTCGCTATAACCATCAAGTACCCCTGCGCTAACGAGTTTTTCAATAGCATCTTTTGCCCAGTGACTGCTAACATCACTTAGAGCAACGGAATGACCAGTCCCCCCGCTAATATCGAATACGCGAGAAATGAGCGTTGCGAACTCCGCACGTGTGATATTACCGTTAGGATGGAACTTGCCATCCCCATAACCATCGATAATGTGCAGCTTCACGAACGTATCGATCGTCTTTTCAGCCCAGTGCCCTTTAGTGTCAGTTAATTCAACCTTATCATTAGCTTTTTTAGCTTCCGTTATCTTGGACTCGATAGCTTTAATTAAGTTTGCTACATTAACAACGCTACTCTTGAATGCATCAACCGTAGGATTCGTAGGTTCAGGAGTAGGTGTTGGATCAGATGTTACAGGTGGGGCTGTAGTCGGTGACGGCGTTCCTCCTCTTGTTGATTTTGATTTTGATGTTGATGTTGATGTAGGTGTTGCACTTGCAGCATTCGAATACGTACTTTCCGTAACTGTATTGGCTGCGGATATTTTGAAGTAATACAGGCTGCCATTCGTTAACCCAGTCACTTGATATGCAAGTGCTGTTACTGCAGCAGGAGTGCTAATTAAATGATAGGTTACATTGTCTAGTGATTGATAGACATTATAATAAGTTGCTCCTGTAACTGACGACCAAGTTAAATTAATTTGTGAATTTCCAGCAGTGGCAGCAAGATTGGTTGGTGCTGCAAGAACTACTGGTGCACTCGGTGTTACAGTATTGGAAATAGCAGATGCCACGCTTTTGCCCACGCCATTAATCGCCTTTACCGTAAAGGTATAGGCCGTTCCATTCGTTAGGCCAGTTATCGTAATCGGGCTTGCTGCCCCTGTAACAATGATATTACCCGGTGAAGAAGTAACCTCATAGCCCGTGATTGGTCTTCCTCCGTTATCCGTTGGAGTCGTAAAGGTAATTGTCGCTTGGCTGTTACCTGCGACAGCGGTAATGCCCGTTGGCGCTCCCGGAACTGCTATCGGCATTGCGCTCACTTGATTGGAAGCCGCACTTTCTCCTCCAGGGTTAACTGCCTTCACGACAAAATAATAGTTCGCTCCGTTGGTCAAGCCTGTCACCGTACTGCTGTACACCGAGCCGCTCACTGTGGCGACTTCGTTTCCATAGGTTCCCGAGGTCACGCTTTGGAATACTTTGTAACCAGTCGAACCGTTTACCGGATTCCAAGTAAGCGTTACTTGTGCATTGCCTGCAACAGGTGACTGCAGTACTGGGGCCCCAGGTATTGGAACTTGCGGCGTTACGCTCACTGCGCTGGAGTCAGCGCTATTCCCGGCAGCATTCGTCGCAACGACTGTAAACGTATATGCGGTTCCATTCGTTAAGCCTGCGATCGTGATCGGACTTGTTGCTCCGGTAGCCGTCAAGCCTCCCGGATTAGCGGTTACCGTGTAGCCCGTAATCGCGGTGCCTCCTTCATTAACAGGAGCCGTAAAGCTGATGGTGGCTTGTCCATCGCCTGCCGCCGCCGATACTCCGGATGGAGCGTCGGGTATGAGCGATACATGTGCCATACCCAAACTTCCTATCGCATACAGCGTGCCGTTTACATACAAGATTCTCATTTTGCTCGGCGAGCCGATCATCTGCGTCCACGTCGTGCCGTTGTACGACCATACGTCGTTGCTGCCGTTGAACGTCCCTGCATACAGCGTGCCGTTTACATTGACCAAGGAAAACACATTGCTCGGCGAGCCACTCATCTGTGTCCACGTCGTGCCGTTGTACGACCATGCGCCGTTGTTGAGTCTATTCGTCCCCGCATACAACGTGCCGTTTACATTGACCAAGGAATACACATAGTTCGGCGAGCCGGGCATCTGCTTCCACGTCGTGCCGTTGTACGACCATACGCTGTTGTAATTTGTTCCCGCATACAACGTGCCGTTTACATTGAACAAGGAATCTACACCAGTATTTGGAAAACCTGGCATCTGCGTCCACGTCGTGCCGTTGTACGACCATACGCCGTTGCTGCCGTATATGCCGCTGTCCGTCCCTGCATACAGCGTGCCGTTTACATTGACCAAGGAATTCACATTGCTCGGCGAGCCGGGCATCTGCGTCCACGTCGTGCCGTTGTACGACCATACGCCGTTGCCGCCGTTGTACGTCCCCGCATACAACGTGCCGTTTACATTGACCAAGGAATTCACATTGCTCGGTGAGCCGATCATCTGCATCCACGTCGTGCCGTTGTACGACCATACTTCGTTGTTGATCCCGTTACCCGTCCCCGCATACATCGTGCCGTTTACATTGATCAAGGAAGTCACATTGCACGGCGTGCCGCTCCACGTACCATTACTGTATGACGATACGTCACAGCTGCCGTTATTCGTTCCCGCATACAGCGTGTTGTTTACTTCAGCCAAGGAAGCCACATTGCTCGGCGAGCCGGTCATCTGCGTCCACGCGCCGTTACTGTACGACCATACGTCGTTGCTGCCATTCTGAGTCCCCGCATACAGCGTGCCATTGACATTTTGCAAGGAAGCCACATTGCTCGGCGAGCCGGTCATCTGCGTCCACGCGCCGTTACTGTACGACCATACGTCGTCGCTGCCATTCTGAGTCCCCGCATACAGCGTGCCGTTTACATTGACCAAGGAATACACATTGCTCGGCGAGCCGGTCATCTGCGTCCACGCGCCGTTACTGTACGACCATACGTCGTCGCTGCCATTCTGAGTCCCCGCATACAACGTGCCGTTTACATCAGCCAAGGAATACACATAGCCCGGGGAGCCGGTCATCTGCGTCCACGTCGTGCCGTTGTACGACCATACGTAGTCGACGCTGCTCTGCGTTCCCGCATACAACGTGCCGTTTACATCAGCCAAGGAATACACATAGCTCGGCGAGCCACTCATCTGCGTCCACGCCGTGCCATCGTACGACCATACGGCGTTGCCGCCGTTGCTCGTCCCCGCATACAACGTGCCGTTTACATTGACCAAGGAAGTCACATAGCTCGGCGAGCCACTCATCTGCGTCCACGTCGTGCCATCGTACGACCATACGGCGTTGCTGCGGCTCTGCGTTCCCGCATACAACGTGCCGTTTACATTAACCAAGGAAGTCACATTATACGGTGGCGGTGGTGGTGATGATGTCCAAGTTGGCGAGGCGGCTTGGGCCACTTCTACTGTACCCATGAAGGGGATGAACATCATAGCGAACAGAAATACCAAGAATACACTTCCTGATCGGCATGACCAAAACCTAAGTTGGGATTTACATGGATTCATTTACATTTACACCTCTAAATTCATTAGTATGGTTGTGACTAGCGGTACAGCAATTTAGTCGGAACTCGCCATTGCTCGAAGGCTAATCTAATATCTTGCATGCTCTTGCCCATGCGATTGCCTGTGTACGCCTTTTGATCCCTAGCTTTTTATACAAGTGAACCAGATGGCTTTTAACCGTTGCTTCCGCGAGTCCGAAGCGGTTGGCAATTTCCATATTAGATAAGCCGTCCGCAAGCAGATGCAAAACTTCCGTTTCACGGTTCGTCAAGGATACGACCAGCGGCAAACCTTTAGCGTAGGAAGCATTCTCCGCATGAACATGCGGCTCGCCAGAAACCGTACCTTGGGCATCCATAGGATCCTCTCCTTTCTTTGTGACAGTTTGTATGGCGATTAGAATCAAATCTTCCCTGCTCAGGGACTCAGCATAGCTCGTATGCACGAAAAAAGCGTCAAACTAAAGTTGTAATTCAGAAAAAAATGTCGAAAAAAGCCAATAACCGAGCGTCTCACGGCTCCGATTATTGGCTTGTCGTACATCTTGCTATATACAAATGAATCAAATTAATTGCAGCTCTCTTGCCTGTGCAATCGCCTGTCCTCGCCGCTTCACGCCGAGTTTTCCGTATAAGTGGAAAACATGGCTCTTGACCGTAGCTTCCGTTATCCCAAAACGGTAGGCGATTTCTTTATTGGATAAACCATCCGACAGTGCGTACAAAATTTCCTTTTCACGGCTCGTCAAAGGATCAACTAGCGGCTGTGAAGCTTGTTCGGAAATACCCCCTGCGCTGCGGCTCGAATCATTGGATACGCTGATCTGTTCGCGGGAATCTTTCAACGATTTCAGATAGACCATTCGGGTAATCATGAGATCCAGAACCTCCAGCCTCTCCTCTGTAAAAACACCGGAGATCAAGTTATTCTCCAAATACAGGACGGACGGCTGCGATTTCCCCGGAAACAGAACAGGCATACACAGAACCGAATACGGCTGGCAACGACGGATATAAGCATCAGCCGCATAAGAGCTGTGTGAAGCATCCGCAAGCACGACCGGTTCGCCCCTGTTGACGACATAGCGAACGATAGCTTCTGCGTACGAAGGAGCTTCCGGGGTATGCTCCTTTCTTCCTGCTTGCGCTTCTATAGAGAAGCCTTGTTCATGGCTGTTCAGCACGTATCCCTTCTCTGCACCCGAATAACGGAGCGCCGAATCAAGAAATTGATTCATCACATCCTGGTTGTCAGCCGTGCTCGACCAGCTCGAAATTTGCTGGATGAGCGCCTTTGTGTCAACGATATCGAGCGCCATATTCCGCACAGCTTCATCTTGTCCTACTTCCTCATCAACCGCCGAAACTTGCCGCTGTGTAATAAATAGTGGCAGTTCGGGATAGGTCTCTCTCAGTTGTCTTACTTTAGCAGCTGCCCCCCACCTTGAATAAGCAGCACAGGCATCCGTCATGAGCGCATCCGCCGCCGTAGTCATACCCGATACTCTGTAATAAATCGAAGCCCGTTCGCATGCGATCGCTTCCATCATCCCGTATCCTTCACTTCGCGCTGCACGGATAGCATCCTCGAAACCTTGTATGGCAGCCACTCGGTTGCCGTCAATCCGTTGCAGTTCAGCCGTGATGAGCAGATAAGCGGAAGACTCCTGTCCGTAAAAGCCAGCTTCTTGTGTCATGGAGCGTAATTGTTTGTTAAGCAAATGGCGAATGCTTTTACACTCTTCGAGCGATGCGACCGAATACAGAGCAGCCAGTGTTAGCGACTTATAGACATGCTGTTTGCGGATTTGCAGCGGATTCTGCTGATTAGAGTTGTAGCTGCCTAGCTCCGCCCATTTTAGGGCTTCACGGTACTGTCCAATCAGATAGGCGATCTCGATTTTGCAGGTGCAGGTATAGAAAGCCTGGTTGTTCTGTGTTTGGTTACGTGGATTACCTTCCATCGGAACTGAAATTTCATCAATTTCGCTGGCTAGCCCATTCAATTCCGCTATATACCGTCTCGCGATACGAAATAATTGTAACGTATCTTCATCAACAAGCAGCTTTGAAACTTCTTCATAATAAGTAATACGTTCAGACAACGTGTGCAAATCACCAATATGCGTGGTAATGTGCGAATGCATCGAATGGCCGACGAAGGTCAAATCACCAGCTTCCAGTCCATAGCGTACAGATTGCTCGAAATGCTCCACCGCCTTTATCGGATTCCGATGCTGTGTGATGAGGCCCCTATATAAGTGAAGATGGCATTGAAAAGATCTGCTTTCAAAAGAAGCCGAAAGAAGATAAGCGGCCTCCGTATAGGAAGTTTCCGTAAGACGGAACCGGCCATTGTAGCCTGGAACAAAGCTTGGAAATCCTTTAACAAAAATGCTGCCGTATATGCAAAGCATCAACGCGAAAGCTTCACCGTTTCCACGCTTCAAACCATAGCGAACGAACCTAGAAAGCAGTACGGCATACAGTTCCAAACTTAAGCTAAATACCGAAGCCGATATCGCCATGACCAGATCCGACAAAGCTTTATAATGGGGATCGCGGTTTAACGGTAAAAGCGGCAACTTATAACGCATTCTGTATAGGGCGATTCGCGTCATGACTACTTCTTTCACGATAGCTGCTTTAGAAGGCTTCATTGGCAGTTTCCAGCCGAATTCCTCCAGAGCCTGTCGTCCGATATTTACGGCTATACCATCTCTTTTTAAATAAGCATTCATTGCGATCCGAATCATGTAAATGCGGGAACGCTGGACCAAGTCCGTGGTAAGGGTCATCAACTGATCGAGCAGTTCTTCCGCACGATGTACTCGACCGCACATATATTCGCATTCAGGCATCTCCAGCATGATACGGTAGGCAAGAGAATCCGTTCCCTTCTCCTCACCCCGCGCAAGATGCAAACCGGTTTCCAGAAAACGCTGCGCTGACGCAAAAGCCGTAGATGCTTTCGATTTCAAAGCTGCCTTAAGATTATAGGCAGCCAGCTCTCTTTTCTCCGCCTCATCTGTCATCTCATGGCAGCCCAGATTCAAGTGAAAAACCATATCAAATATGAATTCTTCCTTCTGATTGAACCCTTGGCTGCGCATCGCGCGTCCGATCTTCAGATGCAAAGCTGCTTGTTCCGATTTGGGGACAATTTGATAGGCGGCTTGCTGCACACGGTCATGTAAAAAAGTATAATAACCGTCGTCCCCTTCCGCTTGATCAGCGTCGTTCTCCCGGCAAATGAAAGCTTCTTCCTCGGCTGAACCTAAAAGCGTACGTGTATAGGGCAAGGTGTAGTTACTTACGAGTGCTATCGTCCCAAGGCGGAAACGGTGCCCGATGGCTGCCGCTATAGTAAGCAGTTCCATCGTTTCCTGCGGCAGCATACGGATACGCTTTCCGATTAAATGAAGGATGTCCGGGTCTTCGGGTATTCGTGCAACGGTATCTGCGTCCCATGTCCAAATAGCTTGTTCCTCATTGAAATACAGCCTTTTCTCGCGATACAGACTATCCAGAAGACGGTGTAAATAAAGCGGATTCCCCCCCGTTCGATGGTAAATCGACTCCGCAAGCAGTCGGATGCGGGCCGTATTTTCGTTCAGAACATGCGAGACGAATTGTCTTACATCGAGATAAGACAGAGGGGCGAGCGCGAAATGCTGCACCTGCAGCTGGATTTCAGCCTTGCTCAGGGAAAGTGCCTGCTCGATCCACAGAGCTGCTGCAGCTTGTGTCTCCTCGCTTTCCGTCCGGCTTGTCGATTCCTCTCGATATACGCCTATCACTAATAACCCCTGCAAGGCTGAATCGTGTGAAATTGTGCTAAGAACATCCAGCGTAGCCGGATCAGCCCATTGGAGATCGTCCAGAAATAGAACGAGCGGATGTTCCTTTCCGGTAAAACTTTTTATAAAAATAGGCAGCATCAGACGAAACCGGATTGCCGCTTCCGCAGGAGGCAGCTGTTCCAAAGCAGGCAAGTCGCCAAGAAGCGTTGCCGCTTCAGGCAGAAGCTGAGCAATCACGCCCGCTCCCGTGCCTAAAGACTTCGCTAACCGGGCCTTCAGCCTTGCCACCTTTTCGGGCGATGCACTCCAGATTTGTTGAATCAATCCACGCAGCATTTGAAGAATCGGTTCAAAAGGAATATCCCGGTTCATTAGATCGCATTTACCTGCAAGGAACTGGCCTCCAACCCTTATCACAGAGGGCTGAAGCTCCCGGATCAATGCGGTTTTACCGCTGCCTGCCTTGCCGCTAACGAATACGACCGCTGATGCACCGGTACGAGTCTGTTCGAAAGCTTCACGAAGCTTTTCTTGTTCTATTTCACGGCCGAAGAGGGTCCGCGGAAGCTGAAACCGGCTGGCCTCATCGGCTTGAGCAATCTCGAAGGAGACGATCTCTCCCCTTTGCTCCAAAGAGGAAGCGCAGCGTTTTAAATCGGACAATAACCCATACGCACTCTGATAGCGCTCCTCAGGTGACTTTGACAACAGCTTCATAATGATGTCTTCCAATGGACCTGCCATCTCTGGACGCATCTCACGCAGAGGATTGGGCAACACTGCAAGATGAGTATGCACCCACTCTTCCGTACTCTGTGCTTGAAAAGGCAAACACCCTGCAAGCATCTCGTAAAACATCATGCCTAACGCATACAAATCACTGCGCTCATCAGGTTCACGATGAATCCTTCCTGTTTGTTCAGGAGCCACATAAGCGTAATCCGGCTCACGATATTCTGCGAGAACGGCTGGATTCATGCCTTCCTGGATTCGGACACATGTTGGATTCAAATCACCTATGATCCTATTTCGATTATGAGCATTTTGAACCAGCTTCGTCAGGGCTATAGCTATATGTAAAAAGGTGGGGGGCGGCATCGAAATCCCATTCAGTAATTCCTTTAGCTTGATACCCTCTGTTCGTGACATGCTGTCCTATCCCTCCGCTTAACCTTGTTAACCATCTAGTTAATAGAAGGCCAGTGCTCCATCTAATACTACCATTACTGTACCAATACGAAGAAGCACAATATGGATACTAGAATCCAATATATGCTATAACAGAAAAAGCAGCCATCACAGAGGGGCTCTGCTACAACTACTTTCTCCGTGCTCCTGATGCCTACTCAACGAGGACAACCTCTGCGGTAGATTTCGATGCCGGGCTTCCCCTCCTCGCTCCGGTCCGCGCGGGACTTAATCCCTCACAGGGCTTCGCCTCCCCTCAAGGGCTCCATAAGGGGAAAACCGCCAACCGCTTAGGTCCCTTGTTCGGTAACCGTCTCGCACAACGAGCCGTTCATCCTGTCGGCGATTCTCTCAATTGATTAACTTAACTTCAATACACAAGTTTATTTTTATCACATTCTCATGCCCATCTTCATTACCTGATACTCACTTTTTGACCTTCCCTCATTGCATCCGACGGATTTAAGATGACCCAATCATCTTTTTTTAATCCGTTCTTGATTTCGACAAACCTTTCATTCTTGATCCCGACATCCACCTTCGTGAGAACAGCCTTCCCTTCGATAACCGTCCAAACCAAGCTGCTTCCATCTTGATTTCGCTTTATCGCATCATAAGGCACTTGTATGACCGAGGATACCCGCTGATGAACAAAATTGATATCCAGATTATAACCGGGCACCAGCTTGTCCGAAGGCTGATTCAGCTGCAACGCAACCGCTACCGTTGCCGCCTTATCCGGAGCGTCCTTGGCATTTTGGGCCACCGGATCCATTCTCACGACATGGGCTTCCAATTGAGCCTTTCCCAGTATTCCGCCTTGAATCAGCGCAGCTTGTCCGACATAGACGTCGCCTACCAACGACTCCTTGACATTGGAAATGATCTCTACTTGAGACAAATCGGCTATCGTCAAAAGCTCCGCCCCTTTTTGCACATACTGGCCCGCTTGCAAACCCAGTCCAATAACGGTCCCGTTAACCGGAGAAATGATCAAATCCTTCTGCATCTCGGCTTCCATTTCTTCCTTTTGAAGCTGCAGCTCCTTCAATTTGGCAAAAACCGCATCAAGATCGGGTTGATCCGGCCCCTTTTGTTTTAGCTGAAGATTGCTTTGGGCCTCCTGCAGTCGGGATTCTGCCAATTGAAATTCATCCTTCGTTCGATATAAATCGTCTTTGGAGGCTTGTCCCTCATCATAGAGATTTTGGGTTTTAATCCACGCCCGCTTGGCCGCTTCATATTGAATGCTTTCCCTCCTTGCAGCCTCCTCTAACTGCCGGATCATTTCTGTCTTAACACCTTCTTGAAGCTTTGCCAAGCTCGCCTGCGACTGCTCCATTTGCGCTTCCAATTGTCTGATCTTATAAGAAAAGTCCGAGTTGTCCACTCTCGCAAGCACTTGCCCCTCGTTGACACGATCCCCCAGCTTCAAAGATAACTGCTGAATCTTACCCTCGGTATGCGCAAAAACCTTATGTTCCTGTTGTACCCTTACCTTACCTGTGGTCTGAATATAGTTGACCAATTCCCCCTCCAGGGTACGAACCGCATTGACCTTGAGGACCTGTTGATCTTGAAAGTAAACGAAGCTGCTGGCGCCAAGTGCAATAAATGCCAGAATCAGCAGCCACCATCGCTTTTGCATGTTGATGTCGTCCCCCTTTTTCGTTCCTAAAGACCGAAATTCATTCAACTGCTGCTGTTCATACCCGAATACCGGATAACTGGCCCAATCGCTGTCTGATCATAAGATCGATCTCCTGTTTAGTCATCTCTGAATTCTTGACCAATCCAACAAAAGTATCACGCTGAAGGACAGCAACCACCACATCCGAATGAATGGAGCAGCGAACGGTAGCTGTTCTTCTCCCCCCCTGAACAAGGGCAATTTCGCCAAAATACTGCCCTTTCCCCAGAATGCTCACAATCACTTTTTGACCATTCGGCTGCTTCACCGAAATTTCCACTTCACCGCTCAGGATCACATAGGCGCAATCCGCCTCGTCTCCTTCATGGATAATGACCGAGCCGGCGGGATAATGAATTGTTTGAAGTTGAGACTGAAGCAAAGAGTATTGATCCAGGTCCAGACCGGAAAAAGCTTCAACCATATATTGATTAACAATTTGACCGTCAGCTACAATAATGGAACGATGCACTTTAGAGGCTAATGTTTGATCATGTGTGACCATCACAATTGTCTTTCCCTGAGCGGAAAGCTTTTGAAACAGACTAAATACCGAATCCGCCGTTTGGGAATCCAGACTTCCTGTCGGTTCATCAGCCACAATAATTGGCGGATCATTAGCAAGCGCCCTCGCGATCGCCACCCTCTGCTGCTGCCCCCCGGATACGGCAGACGGATATTTGTTGGCCTGCTCAAGCATGTCCACTTCCTCTAGCAGCGCCTTCGCCCTTTTGACCCGTTCCCGGGATGTAAACATACGGCAAAAATCCATGGGCAGCATCACGTTTTCCAGCAAGGTCAGTGTCGGAATCAGTTGAAAAAACTGAAAAACAATACCGATCGTCCGCCCTCTCCATTGCACAAATTGATTTTTACGCAGGCTATGAATCGGTTGCCCGGCAGCAATGACCTCCCCTGAAGTCGGATGGTCAATGCCCGTGATCATATTGAGCAAAGTCGACTTGCCGGAGCCCGATTTGCCGATGATTGCCACGAATTGACCCTCATCGATCGTTAAATCAATGCCTTTTAATGCCGTGAATGCGCCACCTGAATGATAAAAGGTTTTCACGATCTGGTTGAGCTGAATCATCGCCATGCCCTCACTTCGAAACCTCTTCGATTTTAATAGCTCTTGTATGCTGGGTATGGCTCCAATTTTGATTATTGCTGGTGAAAAAAGCCCATATCGTTACTGGCATCCATGTCAGCAAAAAGAGAAAATACGGGATATACCCTAAAAAAGCTTTGAACGGCTTTTTCTCTATCATAAGAACGACCGGCGTTTGCAGATACAGCACAGCGCTCACCAAAACCCAAAACCAGTCAGGGAGAATTTGCATTATGCCCCAACGGTCGATGGCCGAGGTCGCCACTTGGAAGTACAGCATAAAGCTGTAAGCCATATAGATCAAGAACCGAAAAGGCTGAAACAAGTAAATCGCCGCATCCAGCTGGGCCAGGCTTCTGTTAATCACCGATACTTTGATAAGCTTCCAAAAATACTGTCTTGCACAATAAAAATGTCCCTGCATCCATCTTAAACGCTGACGTAAAGAGCTTCTTAGCCCGACCGGCTTTTCATCGTATACAATTGCATCGTGAGCCCAAGTCGGGTAAACTCCGCGCTCGACACAGCGTGCGGTAAATTCCACATCCTCGGTAAGTGATTGCGCGCCCCAGCCGATTTCTTTTAGTAGACCGGTCTCCACACAAATCCCTGTTCCTCCGAGGACGTTCGGAAGCCCGAGATTATAACGAGCGAGCTGCCAGATCCGATTCATGTACCAATACATCAAGGCATAAGATAAAGTCACCCAAGAGTCGTAAGGATTTTTCGTTTCTAAATAACCCTGAACCACCTTGTAGCCGTTTGATAGTTTTTCGTTCATTTCCAGCAAAAAATTGGAGCTGATCAAATTATCCGCGTCCAAGATAATCACCGCGTCAAACTCACGGTCGAGCTTCCATAGCTGCTGATTAAGCGCCCATTCGATCGCATGGCCCTTTCCCCGCTTCGCCTGTCGGTTTCGCTCCAGCGTATGAACGTGAAGCGATTGGGCGATTTCCACGGTACGATCCGTACAATGATCGCAGATGACAAACGTCTCGTATAGCGACTTCGGATAATCAAGCTTTTGCAAGTTTTCCAGTAAGGAACCGATGACCGCTTCTTCATTATGCGCAGCAATCAAGATAGCAAAGGATTTCTCAACGGGCTTTGTGCGGGACTCCTTTTTTCTTGTAAATCCTGCAAATCCAATAATGACTTGATAGACCCCGATTCCGCCAACAATCATCTGCATAAAAGTAAACAAAGCATTCAAGACGCTGCCCATCTGCATAACCACCCTATTGAAAGTCTTAAGCCGCTGCTATTCATAGTTCAAAACATCCTTAACGGGTAATTTAGATGCCCTCCATGCAGGTGCAAAGCTCGCCGATGCGGATACCAAGAGGACCACCGAAAGCCAAACGAAAACACCCTTGTAAGAATAAATATAATCGAGCGGTGCTTGAAAAAGGGACATGCCTACTTCATAGCAAATCATTTGGCTGATCGGAATGGCAAAAAGAACAGCACCAGCCCAACTCATCAGTCCGATAAAAGCACCCTCAAAAATAACGATTCTCCAAATCGCATAATCGGTCGCGCCAATACTGCTCATGATCCCGATCTCCCGGGTTCGCTCCAGCATGTTCAACCCCATCGTACCCGTCAAACTCAAGGCTGCAACCAGAACAAGCACAAGAGACATGATGGTCAACAAGACCGTAATAATGCTGTATTTGGTTTCCTGCACCTTGCGGATATCCGCCGAAAGCATCGGAGAATTGACCTTAATCCCACGCTCCTCTAGATATTTCGCGGTTGCGGCAGCAATGGTTGCCTGTTGATCGCGATCCTGCTCATTCGTCTTGACCTGGATCATCGAAGCCATTTGATCAGCATCGTTGAGGCGGGTAAGCGTCGAATAATCGGCATAACCGTCGACCTCGGCAGGAGCTGCGGCAAAACCAACCACACGAAAGCGATACTGCGAACCTTTAAACCGCAGCTCAAGCTCATCGCCGATGCGGATATCCGTTTCCTGCCTAAGCAGGTAGGTATTCAGCACAATTTCATTTTCATCCCCGGAACGGAACCATCGTCCTTGGACAATCTTCGGTAAAATAAAAGTCGAATCAGCCGGTGGAGCCACAATCGACCAATCCTGGCTTTTCGACCCGTCCGTGCGTAGGCGAGTGGCCATATGCTGATACCAGCTTTCCACTCTAGCGACCCCCGGTACCTCCGAAGCAAGCCGTTCCGATTCTTGCTTAGGCTGAGGGGAGCTGAAGCCGATCCGAAAATCATAGTTCGAATACTTCAAAACATTTTCGATCGTTTGCTGAATCGATTCCTGCACGCTAAATACGGAAATGACGACGGCTCCTCCCAGGCTGAGCGTAAATAAGGTGAGAAGCAGTCTGCCTTTTCGACGAAACGTATTGCGAAGGGATAACGCCAGCGGTCGAGATACGAAACGGAACATTTTCAAAGCGTTCTCAAACCTTGACTGTCCGAACCGGGTTTGATCCAACAGCCCTCCGATCGCAACGCGTTCAGGGATCCGGGTTCCCATAACAACCGGAATGCACGAGACCAGCAGGGGGAGAACCAGTCCAACCCCGATCTGCTGAACGATCACAAGAGCGGAGCTTCCATCCTTTATTGATTGAAAATGCAAAAGCTGCAAGGACCGCCGTGTAATCCATTCAGCCGCCCCCAAGCCCAAGGGGACACCGACAACTAATGCCAGCAATCCGAGAATCGCAATGCTCCCCATATACATGCCGATCAGCGTTCCCGTACTTGCCCCTGTTACCTTCATTACGCCGATTTGGCGCAGTTGGCCGATAATAATCGCGAAGATCGTATTGATAATCAAAGTGGAACCCAAAACCATAATGAGCAGCCCGAAGACTTGAAGAATATAGGAAATCGAGACCACGAGATCATACGCCCAATGCTTCCCGGGAGGCGGAATGGTGATGGTAAACACGTTAATATCATTATCATTTAACAGATCCCGAACTTTTATGGCCACATCATTCAAATGCTTGACGTCCGATTCGTTCGTCTCCACCTTAAGAGCAAGCGTATTAAAGGTCGGAGATAGATCGAATTGATTCAGCGTTTCCAGGGTGACATACCCATAGCATCTTCCCGTGATGTATGCTGAATCCCTCAAAGGATCGGTAACCACACCCGTGATTCGCAGCTTGGGAACGAGCCCGTTCCCCAAATCCATCCATACTGAATCGCCCACCATGAGATTGAGATACTGCATACTCGTTTCGTCCAAAAACAGTTCACCGTCAGCAGGGGGCCACTGACCTTGCCTAGGATAAACTTTGTCCATATTCATACCCGGAAAATCTTTCGCAGCAAAGAGCTGAAATTCCTTCCATTCCGTATCAACCGGGCGGTTCTCTCCGCCGCTCGCAGCATTGATTCGCCCATATATGGTTTTTTTCGCCTCTACAGCTTTAATGTCTGGCTGGTTGCTCACGATTTGTACAATATCACGGCCAAACGATTCGGAGAGAATCGTAATATGGGAAGGGTTAGATTCCTCATAGCTATTCTCCATTCCCTGTATAAAAACGGACTTGGATTGCCCGATCATTCCAACGCCGATTACACCTAATGCAATGGACAGTACCACCAATAGCGTGCGTGGCTTCTGAATCCACAAATCCCGCCATACTTTACGCCAACGAATACAATGCAGCGATTGTCCCTCCTCTTTCGCACGTCCCCTGTTGCCCATATTCTACATTATAAGCAATCAAATTCATTTTTTCGACAGATTTCGCAATTATTACACTACAGGTCGTTTCAGTCAGAACCCTAATGCTTTATACTTTAGGCATATTATCGATTTCGTTGGATAAAAGGGTGCACTTGGGAGGGCTTCGATTTCGTGCGATTGAGTATACGATGGATCATAATAACTACAGGCATCATCCTTTTGGCGGGAATCAGCGCTACCCTTTATACCATTAGGGGTACAAACACCTATCCGAACGTCAACAAAAAACACGCTATGCTGCGGTTGGAAGACATCGGACCCGGCGGCTATTACTCCAGTGAAGAAAGCTTAGGCCAATTACGCGCAGTGCTCGACGAATTGCATCAACAGCATATCCCGTTTCAAATTGCTCTCATTCCCCATTGGAAAAGCATGCGAAGCGATCATTCCTGGTACGAGAAGGGATTGGACCAGCCGGGCGATGACCCCTACTTGAATAAGTTCATTCATCTTCTTCAAACTGCGGAAAAGCAAGGGGCTCTCATCGGCATGCACGGGTATACCCACCAATACGGAACGGAGGCCCGCGGGGACGGATATCAAAACAGCGCCATCGGCCGGGAATTTGCAGTCCCCGATGCGCCGGAAACCGATGAAGCCTCTTTCGCCGCCGAACATATCGAGCAAAGCTTAACCGCGTTTGAACGGGCCGGACTTCACCCTGCCTTTTGGGAATCTCCCCATTACAAGAGTACCCGTGAACAGGAAAAAGTTTTCCGTTCTTACGTAGGGATTCTTTATCAACCGGATTTTTATTCCCTGAGATCGTTTCATGACCTCAACATGTACGAGAACGAGAATGCTTTAGGAAAGGAAACCCTCGGTTCGGTCTATGTGCCAGCGCCTCTGAAATATATTCACGACGGCAACTCGGTCGAGCAAGTGTTGACAAAAGCCGCAGACTATACCGGTCTAGCCTCTTTATATTTCCACCCGCTGCTCGAGTTTTCTTACCTAGAGCCTGTACAAGACTCCGACGGCCATACACAACGACGTGACGGTCTTCCGGAATACCGTTATAAAGCCGATGCTTCCTCACCGTTACAACGGTTGACCGCCGGTATGGCCAAAGAGGGCTACCGCTGGGTTGCGCTCTCGGAAACGGTCCCATTTTCTCCTGCGCATCGGGTTGTTGTGCCGCCCGGGACTCAAACCAGCCAACTGCTCATCGGCAATTTTACCGGAAAAGGGCATGCCGATCTGGCTATTCGATATACGGACCGGATTGAAAGGATTCCCGGCGATTATCAATGGCCCCGTAACCGGCCGCAGGCTCCTGCTCAGGTCTGGCTTACCCAAGACTTTAAGCCGGAGGATCGGCTGTGGGTATCCGACTTGAACCACGATGGCAAGGATGATCTGGTCCAATACCGTTATGAAACCGGCGAGGTGCTGGTCTATTACTCCACCGGTCAGTCATGGAGACTGCCTGCTCCTTATGGACAGCTTCCTATAGGGCTGGAGAACGTACAGTTATACCGTGCAGATGCTGCAAAGCCGCCTGTCTTTATCGCGCAAAAAGGAGACCAGCTGATGCTGGTCTCCGGTTTAACCAAACTGAACGGCCCGGATTCAACCATGATTAAGCTCCCTACGGGCGCAAAATGGGGAATCGGGCATTTTCAAAGCAGATGGCAGAACGATACCGCTGTGTACGGGCGGGACGGAACCGTCACGATTTATCCGAATCATGAAAGTGAACCTCTCGGCTTCCGTTCGCCGGTAACCTTATCGGTCAAACGGCAGGAAAAAGATACACAGATGCTGATTATGGATTCGAATGGTGATGGTAAAAGCGATCTCGTCTTCTATGAACCCTATAGAGGGGTTTGGCAGGTGTATCTCAACAAAGGGGAGCTGCACTTTGAACCTATGGACAACGCCTATGGACCTTGGGCTCGAGGAGAGGGACGAATTGCGGTTTCCGGGGACTTCGATGGCAACGGGAAAGAGGATATCGGCTCTTTCAATCCGGACAGAGCTGCTCTGGATCTGTCTCTGTCCTTTCAGCCCTCCGCCCCTTAAATTTGCACGGAGGGATACCTCCATTATTTTTGCCAGTTCTAGTGCTTCTTTCCGCAAATACACCTACATTTAAACGCTCAATGCTTTACCCTTGTATGCCCATTTGAAAAGCTTAGCCATAATTGCATTAAAATATTCGATAAACTGAAAGATTTGCTTCTGCAAGTGCAAGGTGCTTTTGAAATTTCCGCGCTTGAGCAGCCGACGAACCAAAATGCTGAACCATAACTCGATCATGTTTAGCCAGGAACAGTGCTTGGGCGTATAAACGAATCGGATGCGATGCGACGGATCGGCCAAAAATGTGTTTAGTCCATCGACGATAAATATCCATTCGGCTTGCGGATCGGTTGTGATCAACTGCGCGATATAGGCGGCAAAATCGTTTCGGAATCCAGCACTAGCTTTACGGAATACTCAGAAACTGCTCGGTTAAAATGGTACTGATGTATAGCTTTACCAAGCTACAACTCCATGATCATCAAAAAAGCCACCCGTTGGGCCATCACTATTTACTGTGGCAAGCTTCACTACAATGGAAGCAGCTTGTTCAACTGAACGATAGCCACTATTACCATTTAAATCGGTAGCTGTAAAGCCAGGACAAACCGAGTTGACCTTAATAGGAGTATCTCTTAGTTCTTTAGCAAAGAAAACGGTTATAGCATTTACAGCTGTTTTGGAGCTATTGTAGGCAAGCGAATTCACACTATAAAATTCAGATGTTGGGTCTGAATTCAAATTTAAAGAACCCAATCCGCTGGAAAGATTAATGATTTTCCCGGCAGAAGACTTTTTGAGCAATGGGAGCATTGCTTTAGTGACAGAAAATACGCCGAAAACGTTCGTCTCAAATGTACTTTTCAGAACGGACAGTTCCAGTTCACTTGGAGGTGTGTTGCCTTCAAAAAATACGCCTGCATTATTAATCAAGATATCAAGGTATCCATATTCTTGTTCAATCCATTCTTCTGCGGATAGAACGGAGCTGGGGTTTGTGACATCAAGAACAACTGTTTTAGCTTTAATGTTCTCCGTTTCCAATAACTTTACGGCTTCTTGTCCTTTATCTCCGCTTCTTGCTCCTATTAAAATCTCATAACCCATTTTTCCCAATTGTCTTGCTGTCTCAAAACCAATACCTTTGTTTCCACCTGTGATTAATACGATCTCGGATTTATTCATAAAATTGCCTCCCTAATCTATTCTCTAAAACATGCTACTAAAAAGTATTTAATTACTATATTTTTTACAGCTACTGATTATCAACTCCTTTCATTTCTGATATAGTTAGTATAGTGAAAAGGATTAATAATTGTAAGTACGCACATTTTTGTAACTTAATGAATGGAGTGGCAATATGGGATATGGATTAAACCAATATGGAGATTGCAGCGAAGATGTTATAAGGGCCTGCCCTGTTGAAATGGCCTTACATGTAATAGGGGGAAAATGGAAGGGGATCATTATCGACATTTTATCCAAAAAACCGGTTAGATTTAATGAGATGAGACGGCTGATACCGGGAATTTCGCAACGAATGTTGACTTTACAGCTCAGAGATCTCGAGGAGGATGGAATTGTGAAAAGGGTAGTAGATGATAATATCGTGCCACCCAAAGTAGAATACTCCCTAACTGAACAAGGAAATAACTTATCGGGTATCATCGATTCTTTAAGAGTATGGGGAAAAGAATTTCTATCCTAAGTCTGCTCCGGAATGTTCTTTTTGTATTTAAAAATAACTCCGTCAGAAAATATCCTGCTCGGCTCCTGCAAACCGTCCACTATGAATTCGCCCTATTTATGGTACGGTTCACCGTGGACTGTCAACAGTAAATCAGACAACTTAAATCCTGCTGCTATATGGGGAGTGTTTTTACATCCATTTGCGGCATATTTGAAGATAGCGGCAGGTCAGATTCAAACTGCTTTCGAACAAAAACACCTTCCCTATGGGGTACTCCGGCATAATCCATGTAGCCTCGCTGGTAGTAGCCACCATATAGAACTTTTTCACTCCAAGTTTCATGAGCCGCTCCTGCTCCGCATTATTGTTCGTGATTGCCGCAAATGGAATCTGCCGTCTTAGTAATTCGTCCCGCGGCTTCTTAGGCACAGTAAACTAACCGTGTCTTGCACACGACAATCGTTGCCTCTCTCGATACGCTTGCGAGGTTAGCTGCCGGATTCGGGCGTGAGAGTCGCCCTACTCGGGATCAGTTAATCTGCCCCAAGATTCACCCCATGGCTTTGATCACAAGCTTCATCATCCTCTCTCCACCTGAGCTACCGTTTTACTTGAACAAACAGTGTTTAAGTAATCGATAATTTGAAGGACAAATTCATTGATTATCTTCGATTTACTACATACAGCTAATGTTCTCTTCATATTTCTACTAATTAACGCAAAATGTAGAATAACGGACTCCTGAACTGTGACCCTTGGCTGTCTTCAGTATTTTTTTAATCCTCTCCGCTTTTTGGCGGTTCGGGCAAGGTGTGAAGCCGGTAGTGGTTGGGCGATTGTCCCATGCATTTTTTGAAGACCCGGCTGAAATATTTTTCGTCTTCATAGCCGACCATTTCGGCAACCTGCACGATCTTGAGGTGGGGATTCATTAACAGCACCTTGGCCTTTTCCATGCGGAGCCGAATGACATAGTCAATGATGGTCTCATGGAACTCCTGTTTAAATTTGCGGGAAATATAATCACGGTTGAGATGGAACATATCGGACAGCTCCTGAAGCGAGATATCCTGCGTATAGTGAAGCTTCAAATAGCGTACGATTTCGTGTATGACGTTACGACTCTTGCTGTGCGGGGCCTTCAGGTATTGAGACAAGCGGAGCAGGTCGTTCAACAGCTCTTTTTGCCAAATGTGGAACGAAAATTCGCCTTTGCCGTCAAGCGGGAGGCCTAGTTCCGGATGCATGAGCTGTCCCTCGTTGCTGACCGACGGATCGGCGGTTTCCATCCAACGGGTTCTCAGAATCCGGTATTCGTCGCGCCACATGTCGAATTGCTCGGCCGTAATGCTATCCAGTGTGGAAAGAGAGGCAAACCACGTCTGGATCACATTCCGGATCTGGACCGCACTTCCGCTAAGCAGGGCGAATCGGATTTCCTCGCCAAAGTTGCCAAATCCTAAGGTGGTAACCAGCGGAAGAACATCACACTCACGAAATTCGTGAATCGAAGTGGCGGTATCCAGCAGATTGCGGCAGCGCAGCGCGATTTGGGCCTGCGTATAGGCTTTTTGAAGCGTAGAAGGGAATGAATGCTCTTCGCTGATGCCAACGTTCATTCGCATGGAATATTGAGGCTCCATACGCGCCGATATTTGCTTGACCAATGAGGACGAGGCGACCGTGCTATTCCATAACAGCAGAATCACTTCTTCTCTGCGACTGACGCTGCGGAATGCGATTCCGTTGTCCGAGTCGTGCAAAACGGCGTTGCAGGCATCTGCGAATAGATTCAAAAATGAATCCGTATCGACTGGCACATGGAACGTGTCGGATGCTGCCGACAGCTTCAAGTCGAGAACGCCGACACGAACGTTTTTGATGCCAACGAACTGCGGAAATTCCTGCATCAATGGTCCCCAAACCGTGTTGAAAAAATCCTTCTCAGCATCCGAAAGCAGCTTGGACAGCAGTTTCTCTTGTACGAGCCGTTTGACCTCCTGGCTGGCCGGATGGGCCTCAAGCTGCATGGTTTGTCTGTGGCTGGTTTCTTCTGCGGAGCGGATCGCCTTTTCCGCCGCAGCCTGCAGCTGCAGCCGGTCAATGGGCTTGAGCAGGTAATCGATTCCGCCATACTTCACCGTTGTACGAGCATATTCGAAATCACTATAGCCGCTGATGATGATTTTTTTGCAGGCGGGCGCATGCGTATCCATCCATTTCATGAGGTCGAGCCCGGTTGTGACCGGCATCATGATATCCATGATTACAATTTGCGGCCTTTCCGTTTGGATCAGCTTCATTGCCTCAGTTCCATTATCCGCCTCAAGGATGGTTTCGATCCCCAACTCCCTCCAATGGATGAGCTTGCGGACGGTTCTTCGAACAGGGCTCTCGTCGTCAACGATCAGCATTTTCATGGATGGTGTCCCCTTCTTGTTGAAGTATAGGAAGAATGATGGTTACTTGAAAGCCATGCGGGCTCATGGTGTCGAGCAGCATACATCCCTGAACTCCGTAATAAAGCATCAGGCGAAGCTGCACGTTGGTCAGTCCAATTCCTTCCGCCTCGTCGACCGCAGGGGAGTCGGGTTTTGCCAATTGCTGTCGAAGCTTGAGAAGCTGCTCCTCTGCGACCCCTTTTCCATTGTCCTCGACTAATATATACAGCAGCCCGTCCTGGAGCCGAGTTTGAATCCGCAGCTTTGCGGCGCCCTGGGTATGGTGAAAACCGTGCTTGAAGAAGTTTTCGACGAGCGGCTGAATGATCATTTTGGGTATCGGCAGAGAGGTTGTATCCGGCTCCAGCTCCAGCTCGATCTGAAGCTTCTCCTCAAAACGCTGCTGCTGAAGCTGCAAATACCCCGTGACATAATTGATTTCCGCCGAGAGCGGAACAATCGTATGCTTCGTATCCATGCTGTAATGCAGCATTTGTCCAAGAGAGGATACCAGTGTATAGACCTCGGGAGCGTTATGGTCCAGCGCGGAGGCCCCGATGGATTGAAGCGCATTATGCAAGAAGTGCGGATTCATTTGCGCTTGAAGCATTTTCAATTGATACGTTTTGGTCGCCAGATCGAGCTTATATTTGTTGACAATCAAGTCGTTGATCGTATACATCATCTCTTGAAAGCGGTGGGCTAATATCCCGAATTCATCGCTTCTTTCGACCAATATGGGCTCGTTCAACTGACCGGCCTGAATTTTGTTCATGCTTCGGATCAGGTTTTTTAGCGGAGACGTCAATCGAAAGGAAACAATCACAACGGCTATCATCACCAGCATAAGTAAAACTGCCGATACGGTGGCGTTTGTGAACGTTAGCTCCCTTCTCCGCTCATACATGTAGTGTGCCGGAACTTGCTTGACGATGGTCCAATCCAGATAGGACTCTGATAGCTTTGTGTAGACGATGACTCCTTGAAAATGAAGGTCATCCCACTTGAAGCTGCCGGCCTCGTTGCCTTGCGTCAGTAGTGCGACCCACGATTCATTCAGCGGCCGGCCGATTAGCTCGTCGTTCGAGGCGAATACCACCACGCCGGCTTTGTCGAGAATAAAAAAATGGTCACGGTCCTTATCGTACAAATCGGAGCTTAATTGCTGCAATGCGTCCAATTTAACATCGATGGCCAGAAAACCGGTCGCTTCCTGGCTCGGGACATTAAACAAAGGTCGATATAGGGAGAACACCGGGTAGGAGGTAGAGGGGAACGGGGCAATCCCATAATTGCTTGACGGGTGCGTGGAAAAAAGAATGGCCGAATAGGGTTTGACGAATGAGGCGGTTGGCCGTGTGATCGCTGATGTCCCATAATAATATTTCTGCTCTGCATATAAATACGCGCGGTTGTCTCCGTTTAGAGAAAGCAGTACTTGGTATACGTGTTTAACCGACTGGGAAATCTCCTGCAAGGTGGTGTATATATACGGTTTGTCATCCTCCGAAGCCGTTCCGTTTGTCAGAATATCGTTCATTTTGGTTTGGTAATAAACAGACAGTGAAGCATGATTAATTGAGTCCAAATAAGTGGCAATATTCTGTTTCCCTTCCGACAGAAGTCGGATGTTTTCCTCCATCGTCTGCTCGTCAATCATTTTTGTCGTGAAAAAATTCGTCAGCAAAATCGATATGGAAATAGGCAAAATGACGGCTGCAGACATCAGCGCGATTAACTGCCTGCGAATGCTTACTTTGATAAACCGCATCAATTACACCTCCTTGCACAAAGATGACTATTATGTGAGATTACGTGACACATCACACCTGAATATTATCGAAAAAGATCATAATTGTCCACTGTCCCGGTCGAGTCTATCCATTTTTACAAGCCTGATTTACCTCTATACTGAAGATCAGAAGGGAAAGGGGAGAAAATCTTACATGAGAAAATGGCTGTTTAAGGAGTGGTTGCAGCAAGGGATTTTCGTGGGCCCGGCACTGTTTGTTTATTTGGGTGTGACGATTATTCCGTTCGTGCTTGGTATCATGTATTCCTTTACGGATTGGAACGGAATCTCCAACCACATCCAATGGGTAGGCCTCCGTAATTTCAGCGAAATACTCTTTCACGACCCCCATTTCGTGCAGTCGTTCTGGTTTACGTGCCGATATGCGATCGTTGTCGTTATCATCAGCAATGTGCTTGGCTTTATGCTGGCCTATTTTTTAACCAAACCGCTAAAAGCAAAAAATTGGCTGCGCACGGTGTTTTTTATGCCCCATGTTATGGGTGGGGTGCTGCTCGGATTCGTCTGGCAATTCGTTTTTATGCAAGGTTTCTCGGCAATCGGAGAAGTAATCCCCATCGATTTTTTCAAATACTCCTGGCTTGGGACTCCGACTACGTCGTTTTGGGCGCTTGTTATCGTCAGCGTATGGCATAGCGCGGGGTATCTCATGGTCATTTACATTGCCGGGCTGACCAATATGCCAAGCGAGCTGCTGGAGGCAGCGGCGATAGACGGGGCAACGGCCTGGCAGACGCTTTGGCGCATCATTGTTCCGCTCGTTATGCCTTCTGTGGTGATCTGCTTGTTTTTGAGCATTTCGTGGAATCTGAAATCGTTTGATCTCAATATATCCCTGACGCACGGGGGGCCCTTCCGGTCCAGCGAATCGGCGGCAATGGATATTTATTTCGAAGCATTCCAGAATAACCATTATGGGTTAGGGGCGGCAAAATCATTTCTCTTCTTTGTTGTGATCAGCGTCGTTACCCTTACGCAAGTGATATTGACCAAGAAACGGGAGGTGGAAATGTGAGAACGGGCAAAGCGTATTCATTCCAAATGGTTGTGTTGGGAGCGGGCCTCATCGTTCTCGCACTCTTGTTTTTATCCCCTTTTTATTTCGTATTTGCCAATTCCGTGAAAAGCATCGAGGACATCCAGCTCCATACGGCAAGCCTGCCGACCAAGCTCGAGTGGGTCAACTACGGCCGGGCCTGGGACGTCCTTCATTTTTCCCGGGCGCTCAGCAATTCATTTCTGATCACGGTTCTTTCCGTAACGTCCATGGTCATCCTGTCCTCCATGGCAGCCTATCGTCTCGTCCGCCGTCCAACTAGAGGCAACAAATTTATCTTTCTTTTGTTTGTTACCGCAATGATCATTCCGTTTCAAACCCTCATGATTCCGCTTGTCAAGGTAGGAAGATGGGCCGGTCTCTTGAATCATTTGCTGGGCATTGTTGTCCTATATTCCGGACTGGGGGTTTCTTTATGTATTTTCCTGTATCATGGGTTTATCAAATCGATTCCGCAGGGAATCGAGGAAGCGGCTGCCGTAGACGGATGCAATCCTTACAGCCTGTTCTGGAGAATTGTTTTCCCGCTGCTGAAGCCGATGACGGTAACGATTATCGTTCTGCAGTGCCTGTGGATCTGGAATGACTTTTTGCTGCCGATGCTCGTTCTGCAAAAGCCTGATCTCCAAACGATTCAGCTGGCGATCAATTCCTTATTCGGCCAGTATGTGAAACAATGGGATCTGGCTCTGCCTGCGCTGGTCATTACCATCATACCATCTATGGCATTGTTCCTTGCTTTACAGAAGCATGTCATCGATGGAGTCGCGGCCGGAGCGGTGAAAGGGTAGGTCACGTCATGTTCATGTTAAATATCGCGGCGAAAATGGCGGATTTGTCCTCCTAAATAGTCGTAACAATGAGTGTTGGCCTAAAACGACAAGGTTTACTATTAATTGTGTGAGGATACATAACATTAATGGGAGGATGACTTATGAAACGGTATTTACCTATGGTAGTAACGCTCGCTATGTTTGCTTCGGTACTGGCTGGTTGCGGGGGAGGCAAAGAGTCGGACAAGTCCGGAAGTTCTTCAGGCGCTGCGTCCGGAGGCTCATCTTCGAAGAATGCAACGCTCAAAATCTTCACCTCCAAAGTTGAGTTGTCTGAACAATTCAACCGTCTGAAAACGGATTACGAAAAAGAGCACCCGGGGGTCAAGCTTCAGATCGAATGGATCACGAGCGAAAATTACGATACCCAATTAAAGGCTAAGTTCGCTTCTGGAGAAATGCCGGATATTTTCAATAACGTAGGCTTTAGCCAAAAGGATGTGTGGCTTGAGCACATGGAGGATTTGTCGGATCAGCCGTGGGTGAAGGATGAGCTTCCGATTGCGAAGGACCCGATGACCAAGGACGGCAAAATCTACGGCATGCCGATGAATCTTGAAAGTCTGGGCATTATCTACAATAAAGATCTCTTTACCAAGGCTGGTATTACCGATATCCCGAAAACATACACGGAATTGAAAACAGTCGTTGATAAGCTGAATGCCGCTAAAATTCAGCCTTTTGTTACCAGTTATCAAACCTGGTTTGGACTGGGCTATCATTTCATGAATAATGCGTTTGCGAAGCAGCCGGATCCAAATGCATTTATCGACGGATTGAATAAAGGAACGGAAACCATCACAACCAACAAGATTTTCGAGGATTGGGTCAAGCTGTTTGATTTGTTCGTTCAAAATGGGGATCCTAAACCGTTGTCGGTTGACCGGGATACCGGATTTAGTGAATTCGGTGCGGGCAAAGCGGCGATGATTATGAGCGGTAACTATCTGGAAGCACCGCTTAAGCAGATGAAGTCGACGGTGAATGCGGGGGTTATGCCGATTCCGCTAAACGATGATGCGGCACTTAACGACAAGATTTTTGTCAGCCCGCCGACGAATTGGGTCGTTTACAAAGATTCTCCGGTGAAAGAACAAGCAAAAGAATTTTTGAACTGGCTGGTAACGAGCAAAACAGGTCAGCATTACATTACCGAGGAGTTCCAGTTCATTCCGGCGTTCCAATCGATCAAGGTCAGCGACGGCGTGATGGGGCCGCTTAGCCAGGATACCTTATCGTATGTAAAGCAAGGAAAAGTGCTTGGCTGGTATTTCTCCAAATTCCCTGCCGGAGCCGGACAGCAATTCGGTTCAGCGATGCAAAAGCATATCGCCGGCAATATTGACGGCAAGCAGATGCTGGAGGAAATTCAAGCGGCATGGAACAGTACCAAAGCGAAATAAAGATCAAAGCACAGAGCGTGTATCCTGACGCAATCGGGGTACACGCAGGTGTACGGGGAGGAACGCGAAGTGGACAAAGTAAAAGTGGGCATAATTGGTTGCGGTACGATTAGCCCGATCTATTTTGAAGCGGGACAAAAGTTCGACATTCTGGACATTGTGGCGTGCGCGGATCTCGATTTTGCGAGAGCGCAGGAAAGGGCGGAGCAATACGGTGTCAAAGCCTGCACGGTAGACGAGCTGCTCGCTGACAAGGAGATTGAAATAGTCATCAACCTGACGATTCCGAAGGCGCACGCAGACATTCACCAGAAAGTGCTGCAAGCCGGCAAGCATTCGTATGGGGAGAAGCCGCTTGCGGTGAGCCTGGAGGATGGGCGCAAGGTCCTTTCCTTGGCGAAGGAGAAACAGCTACGCGTCGGAGGGGCGCCGGATACGTTCCTGGGTGGAGGCATTCAGACGGCTCGCAAATTGATTGATGACGGATGGATTGGCAGCCCGGTAGGCGCGACGGCATTCCTGGTTAGTCCAGGTCCTGAAAGCTGGCATCCTAATCCAGGCTTCCTTTACGAAGAGGGCGCCGGTCCCCTGTTCGACATGGGCCCCTATTACTTGACAGCACTTGTAAACTTGCTCGGTCCGATTCACCGTGTGACGGGATCGGCGCGGATTACGCGGCCCGAGAGGATCGTCACGAATCCTGCTAACTACGGCGCAAAAATTCCGGTCGAGACGCCTACCCATATCGCAGGTGTGTTAGACTTCGAGTCCGGCGCCGTCGGCACGCTGATCACCAGCTTCGACGTCTGGGGCTCGGAGCTGCCGAATATTGAAATCTATGGGACGTTGGGCACGTTGTCCGTGCCGCATCCGAATTTTTTTGGCGGAAGCGTGAAGGTGAAGCGGTATAACCAGTCCGAGTTTATGGAAGTCCCGTTGACGCACGGTTTTACGGAGAACAGCAGAGGGCTTGGCGTCATGGATATGGCCTATGCCATCCGCAATGGCAGACCGCATCGGGCAAACGGCGAGCTCTGCTACCATGTGCTTGAAACCATGCACGGGCTGCTGCACGCTTCACGGGAAGGCAAACATTACTTGCTGGAAAGCACTTGTGAGCAGCCGGAGGCACTTCCGACCGATCTGCCTGCACATGCACTGAATGGATAGATTTTCACGAGATTGAACTTAAGGGGGAAACAAAACATGAGTTTGGATTTTGGACTTCAACTGTATTCCGTACGGGATGAACTGGCAAAGGATTACGTCGGCACGCTTGAAAAGGTAGCCAGCATCGGATATCGCAACGTCGAGCTGGCCTTTCATCAAGCCGATCAGACTTTAAACGTTGGCGGGATGACGCCGGCGCAATTAAGAGAAACGATGGACAGACTCGGCTTGAGGGTCGTATCGGCGCATATGGACCCGATGGACAAATTCGACTGGGACAAGGTCATTGCCTTCAATAAAGAACTGGGCAACACCTCTATCGGCAAAGGCATCGCCTTCTACCGCAATAAGCAGGATGTGCTCGACATCTGCTCTAACCTGAACCGGTACGGCGAAATTTGCAAGAAGAACGGCATGCAGTTCTATTATCATAATCATTTTCAGGAGTTTCAAAAGTTTGATGACCAGTACGTGCTTGATATTCTGCTGGACAATACGGATTCGGAATTGGTCAAAATCGAGCTCGACATCTACTGGGCGCTGCGCGGTGGTGTCGATCCGATAAATTGGCTCAAACAAATGGGCGGGCGCTGCGACCTCGTTCATCTCAAGGATTTCCCCAAAGGCAGCGAAGAACCTCTGAATACATTCGAGGTCATGGGGCCGGACGCGGAAATCGACTATAACCGCTTCTTGGAGTTCAAGAAGCCGGAGAACTTCTCCGAAATCGGCGAAGGGATCTTTGATGTATCTCGTATCGTGGAGGAAGTGCGGAAGCTTGGCTATGCCAAGTACATTTTTGTGGAGCAGGACCTTACGACCAAAAATCAACTGGAGAGCGTTACTATCAGCTATCAGAATTTCTCCAAGCATTTCTCTAAATAAACCTAGTATGAAAAAGCGACAAGGAACGAATCCTTGTCGCTTTTTCATCTCCAACAGTACACTTGGAGACGGCACTTTTTGTTGCGATCCGGTATGCTAATTGATCAGTTTACCGTTTTGTAATAAGGAGTATAAAACCATAGCTGCAGCCTCACGCGTTGTCGGGTCCGTCGGAAGGAAATAGGTGGAGCCTTTAAGCTCAACTCCGGACATCAATCCGCTCTCAGTGACCTTTTGAATACTATCCGCTGCGTAAGGCGCAAAGCCCGTTGCATCCGTATAAGGCACATGGACCGAACCGGACTTCTTCGCGATATGAAGTAGATCGACGGCTCTTGCCAGCATAACCGTCAAGTCTTGGCGGCTAATGTTAGCCTGAGGAGCAAAGCCCTCCGCATCGACGCCGTCTACAAGACCTGCTTCATAGGCTGCCGCTAGTTTGTTGAGGCTGTAAACGATTGTAAAGACACCAAAAAGAGCCCGCCACCAGAGCATCGAATGAATGCCGAGAAGTGGAAGCAAAAAGGGTCTACCCTTATGCAGCATTCTGCAACGGGAGGCCCCTTTCACAAAGATCGTTACTTCAAAACGATTCGATACGGATTGGCAGCCGCACCACACTCTCACCAATCTTGTGCCAAAACGCAGCTTTTCAATGTTGATATGCGTGTTGTCCAAACCACCAGCACCTTTTATTCAAAAACAAGGCTGCCTTGAATTTGACTTCAAAGCAGCCTTGCAAGAGGTCCATTTACTTGCCCTTTTGCGCCAGCATTTTCAGAAGCACCGTAACCGCCTCTGCTCTTGTTGTTTTATCGCCAGGAGCAAATTCATTTGCGCCTTTGCCTTCGATAATGCCGAGCTTTTTCATCGTCGCTACTGCGCCCTTCGCCCATTCCGGAATGTCCTGATCGTCCGCGAAACCCGTTGCCGCATTCGCTTCGATGGACTGTCCCGTCGCTTTCGCGATCATCACGGCCATCTCGGGGCGAGTGATTTCGGCATCCGGACGGAAAGAGCTATCCTCATAACCGCTGATAATACCTGCATACACCGCCTGTGCGACCGATTTCTGAGCCCAGGCGCCGATCTTCTCCTTATCAGTGAACGTCAGCGCTGCGCCATCTCCCTGCGGCTTCAGAGCATTCATCAGCATGACCGCAAACTCCGCGCGGGTTACGGTACGGTCCGGCTTAAACGTGCCGTCCGGATAGCCGCTGACGATTCCGGCGCTTACTGCTTGCTTGATGTTCGCCTCCGCCCAGTGTCCGGAAATATCGCTGAAGTTGACTGGCTGAAGCGTGCCTGCCTTGGAATCTGCCGTCTGGTCGACAGCGAACACCGCATATTTCGTAAAGTGATTGACCTTAACAGTAATATGATTGCCGTCTACAGTACCGCCGACTTCCACCCAAGCTTTCTTCGCTTCGTCATAATAGAACACGGATGGCTTCTGGTTTTCCTTCACACTTTTCGGATCGAAGGCAAAGATCAGCGTGATTTCGTTGCTGAAGCTCTCCGAGAAGTTTTTCAAAATTTCGAATACCGGGCTAGCTGGAACATCTTTACTTGTGAGCAGCTTTTGCGTATCCGTCAATTTGGTTATGGTTAATTGCAAATCTTTGACGATAGCGTCGGCGGGAATCACGATCTTGACCTCGTCGTCCAAGCTAACTTCACCCGATTTACCGACAGGTAGCGTTAGTATACCGTCGGTAGAGATAACCGTATTGCTTGAGGACGTTGCCGGTGCTCCGCCTCCGCCAGAAGGGCCGCTCGTGTTATTGACCGCCCACTTAGCGTACAGAGTTGTATCCGCTGTGATCGGAGTGGTGAAATCGAATACCGTCACCAAGCCACTGTCCTTGTACCATCCGCCAAACGTATACCCGTTTCTTGTAGGATCAGATGGCTTCGTGGCCGTGCTGTTATAATTCACTGGCTGGCTGCTCACTGCCGAACCGCCGTTACTGTTGAAGGTAACGGTGTAGGTCTGTTTTGCACGGCTGACGACAATCGTGTATGTGTTCGGTGTGCCGTTCTGCGCCGTAACTTCGATGTTAATGAGGTTACTGCCTACGTTCAGGCTGATCGCACCGCTTACTTGCCCGCTTGCAATTGCCGTTCCATTCACCTTCAGTGTTGCATTACTATCGGACGCCGTTGCCGTTACAGTTATGCTGGATACGTCATTTGCTACATTTGTACTGTATGAAGTTCCCCCGGAAGTGAATGCGGGACTTAGCGTGCCGCTCGACAGCGTCAAATCGCTCAAATCTGCATTGCTGCTTAATGGCGTTGGCGTCGGTGGCAGCGATGGCGCAACCACAACAAATGTCGTAGTTGCGACTTGATTGGCTTGTCCGACAACCACCGTGTAAGTTCCTGCAGACTCATTGCTTCCCAGTGTAAAAGAGTCCGCAAATTGCCCGTTCGTTACCTTGACGATATCGTAAAATACCGTGCTGTTGCTGGGGCGAAGCACTTTAATCGTCACTTCGTCCAACGTGGATGCTCCGGCTACCGCCACGACGCCACCGGATTGAACTGACGATATTGCATTCAATGTGACCGCACTGCTAGCAGCAGCGGCAATCGGTACTATCGACAGGCAAAGCGCTATAATGACCAACATACTTAACTTGCGTATTATCACCTTTACACCCCTCTCCTTCGTAAAATATGAATTAGTCATTGTTGTTGGAGTATTCAAGCTGGTCCAATTCGCTTTGCGTCTTGATTGAAGCCAAATTCAAACCAACATTCGTAGGGTCATTGTTATATTGATTGACCACAAATACTTTAACCGTATAATTGGGATTCGTTGCAGCGTCTGCCACATTGAAATTAGCTGAATACGAACCTGTACTAATGCTTAAATTGGATGCCACAATACTTACTGGTGTCGTTCCATTCATCAACTCGAAGACCACTGCTTGCGTGCCCGAAGAATTGTTGTTCTTGAAGATGTTTACCGTAGCAGAAATTCCGTTATCCGTTGTTACCACCGGCGTAGTCATATAAAACAGTTCAGTCGATACATAAGTATGACCTTCGAATTCTTGACTGCTGTAACCATCCGCATTGACCGAAATATAATAGTAATCTCCTTCTTGAAATACGCCTTTGTTGATCGTAAGCATGCCTGCAGAAAGCGTATATTCCGAAGAATTTAATTGTCTAACAACTCCGTTGTTAGCATCGGATATCGTGATATCTCGTACTTTGCTTCTCCATTCCGCATTGTCTGCGAATACAAACCCGCTTGCCGTATCGCTTAAGAAAAACCCTGTAATGTCGGGGTAGTTGTATGCGATCACTTGGTCAATAGCCTGATACTGTACATTATTGCCCAAATCGCTTATTGCATTTGCTGCAGTTTTAACCTCAACTGAGCCGCTTTGTATCGCATTATGAAAGAAAACGACGAGACTAGATCCTTGAATAACGACAACATCCTGAGTATCCAGAGGTTTGAAAGTAGATCCGTTATCCGTTGAAATCGTAATCTGATCTTTTAACTGCGATATCCCGTTAACAATAGTTAGATCAGCAATATTCGTGTTAAAATTCAGGCTCAACCAGCGGCCGTTATGCGAAATGCCTCCACCTTGTAATGCTAATGGTTGACCGGGGTAAAACCACCCCGCATTAAAATTTTGATTGTAAATGTTACCGGATGTATCTTTAAAAGACCCCGGATTAAATTGAAAATAATATTGATACCCAGTCGTCAATGGTGCTGCAAAATGAATGATTGCTGTTTTACCCGAGAATGTCACAGTTGCTGTGGAAGGAATACTTCTCCACTGCCAGCTAGTAGCATTGCTATAATACTGTACTCCCGATATAAAACTCGCAGGGTCACTTTTGGCATTTAGCACATCTTTGCTGAAAACCAGTGTTAAATCCTGATAACCATTGGATAAATAGCCATTTACATATTGAAGCGCCGTCGTATCCCCGGTTACTGCCCCTCCTTGAATCAAAGGAGTTAAAGTTTGGTTACCCAGAACATTTCCATAGCTGTCTTTAAGTGCGCCGGCATTGATAATGATCTGGTTGTTCGCTCCTGAGAGGGCCGTTGCAAAATGGATAACAAGCTTGCCGGAAACAATAGATGCCGTATCACCTGACGTCAAAGCTATCCGATTCGAGTTATTGGCGCCGTTCGGCAATAGATAAATGGAACTACTTAAATTAGAAACTCCATTATCCACAACATCTTCCTGGAAGGAAATCGTCACATCGTGGTAGTCGCTACTAATTGTTGCACTTTGAACAACCGGAGGAGTGACATGCAAAATCATCTCGTCATTGAGATCACCAGCTGCATCCTTCAGCGTACCGCTGGTGATTTTAATCAGCGTATTCGTACCCAATATGACTTTCATACCATTTTGGGCTGACAAATAAATTTGATTTGAACCGATTCCGTTTTCGCCGGGTGAATACACGGTAATCTGATTCGTAAGCGGAACAAAGTTCACTCCGTCTGTCGCTATGCTCATGTGACTTCGCAAGTAAGTATCTGCAGTGACAGTGGCATCATTATTAGTGGTAATTGATTTGCTAAAGTTCAAATATACGTTATTTCCATCGCTGGAGCTGGAGCCAGTATAAGCACCTGAAGCAGCGATATTATCAATTCGGATCCCCATATTGTACGGGTTGCCGTTCTGGTCCATCAATGCCCCGGAAGCAATGTTGATAGCGTTGGTGGACCCAACCAAAGCAGTATCAAAGTTAAACACTAGCGTACTGCTCGTGCCCGTATTGGATAATGTAATTGTGTCATTTGCTCCAAGCGCTGAAAAAGCAGTATCACCCGTTTTTTCGACCGTAATGTTATTTTTCAAATCGGTTAAAGTGCCGACCTGCGTTGAATACACGTTAAATGAAACGGTCACGGTCTTATTGCGTCCGCTAACATCAGTAATTATACCATCGTCAAACTGTACGTCGCGGTAATAACACGATTTTGCAACCATATATGCAGGATCTCCACCGAACGTAGTAGTATTGCAAGTCGCACTATTGGTAAGCATCTTATAGAGATAGCTTCCATTCGCTCCGTAGCGCACTACCTTCGTACCCGTAAATGTGCAAGGTTGCCCTTCAGAAGCACATAGTGTTGTAAAACCATTGGGATTGTAGGTAGGAGCTGCCGAAGCGTCGATCGAAACTACTGGCGCTAAAGCTGCCGAGACTGGTGCGGAAAACGCAAAAGAAGATGCTACTGTAAATACCACTAATAAATGAATAGAAACCTTTTTCAGAAATTCCTTTATACTTGTTGAAAACATAGTTCTTTTTTCACTCCTTCTGGCAGTATGGGCAATTCTTTGTCTAGAAACTGATGAGGCGACTATGTACACAGATAGAGAGAAACTTAATGATCCCACTCCTTTTTGTCGAATTTTGCAGCCTGTGATGCGTTACACCTAACCGCGCTTGTCGATTATTAGCACTATCGTCCTACTATAAGATAATTTTCAAAAAAAAGACCCTCCCAAATGGGAGGGTTCGACAAATTTTTCGGGTATTCTCAATCCAAGATCTTTAATTCCATGGCCCGCTGCAGTACCTGTACCCTGTTACTCACTCCAAGCTTTTGGTACACATTTTTCATGTGGAACTTCACGGTTCCAGCCCCAATGTTCAGGTGAATAGCGATTTCCTTGTTCGAGAATCCGCCTGCGACCAATTGCACGATTCTCTTTTCTTGCCCTGTCAGATTTTCTTTACTCGAATACCCCTCTTCCTTTGTTGCAAGACTACTCAGCTTCAATGAGGGCCCTCCTGTATCACTCCGAAGCCGTTTTCTGATCTTGTCCAACGTTTTCCCCATACGCTGGGGGGTGACAGGCTTCATTAAATAATCCAATGCGCTCATATCGAAAGCCTGAACCGCATAATCGTCATAGGCAGTGATAAACACCACATGGATGGAGGCATCGAGCTCATGCAGCAGGCCGGAAAGCTTCATTCCGTTCATTTCCGGCATGGAAATATCCAAAAATGCAACATCGATCGGGTTCTCCTTCACATATTCATAAGCATTCCAGGGGTTCAGAAACGTGTGACATATGTCGATATCGTCGCTTTCAGACAATAGCTCGCGCAACAGCTTCACCGATAGTTCTTCATCATCCACGATCATTGCTTGCAGCATGCTTCAACCTCCAATCTGCCGAACCGTTTGTGCGGGAATGTCGAAAATGACCTTTGTGCCCATGCCTTCTGCACTTTCAATACGAATGCTATTGCCATAAAGAAGACGGATGCGCTCGCTGATGTTCCACAGCCCAATGCCCGTCTTATCCGCATTCAGCTTAAGGATTTCATCTCGCTGCCTCTCGCTCATGCCGCATCCGTTGTCTTCTATGGTAATATGGATCACAGCGTCCTCTTCCTGTTTGACGGATATTTTTACGGTTCCTCCCCGCAGGTTGGACATCAGACCGTGACGGATGGCATTTTCCACTAGCGGCTGTAAAATCAACGGAGGAATCAGGATATCCATGTTTGCCTCAACGTCGTATTCCACACCCAATCTGGGACCAAAACGCGCTTTTTCGATGTTGATATACGCTTTGACGAGTTCCAGTTCATTTTCTATCGTTGTTAGCGACCCCAATTGTTTGAAGTTGAACCCGCTTCTCAAATATTGAGACAGATCATATGTTAATTCCTTCGCTTTGCGAGGTTCATCGAGACACAGAGCGGCAATGGAATTCAGGGCGTTATAAAGAAAATGCGGTTTGATCTGGGAACGTAAAAAGGCGATTTCCGCTTCTTTGACGTCCGATTGCAGCTGCCGATTTTTTCTGATTATGTCCTGTATCGTCTCGTTTAAAGCCGTGAAAAATAACACAACCGCAATCGAAATCGTGAAATGAAGGAGCTGCACCTGAAGAGCCTGTAGCGTAAATCCTCTGAGGACAAACACTGTCAGCATGCCGATAAGACAATAGCAGACGGTTAGGAGCAGCGAAATTTGGATCCGCTTGTACTTATTGCCTTTATCGAAATACTCCAGAGCGTACAGGAACACCGGCATGCTGCATACAAGGACCAAAGTGGTCGTTAGCAATTCTGCAACGCCCCCAAGATACAGCCTGTACAGAATAATAATGGCAGACAGGATGATCCCTGTTCTTGAGCCGAGGTATAACGTTCCTAACATTAAGGGTACGATTCTGATGTCGATGTGGAAATCGGAGTTCGTATAAACCGGGAAAGACATGCAAAAGAGGATGCATACTCCAAAGATGACTGAAAGGATAATCTTTACGCGACGATTGTTCTCGCCATTGGACCGTTCAGCAAAAAATATTTGCATAGAGAGGATAAGAACGGCGATAAACGCCAGCTGCAGCAAAAAGTCCTTGATAATGGTCGTGTTCACGTTATCGCCTCTGAACTTCACATGTGTGTATTTCTTCTATTATAGGACGATTTCAACATAAAATAAATCCCCCGTAGATATTCCAGTATTAGCCAAGCAATTTATGGTTGAGGGCAGAAAAAGTAGTTATTTGGAATTATGAAAAATACTTGATGATTTGATTTAAAATATTTAAATGCTTTTGTTAAAGCACCTACGCCTTACGGGGTGATTAATTTATTAATAAACTACCCCGTTCGGCTGGAGCATCAAAGCGTAAAAGAAAAAGCAGCCATCACAGAGGAAACCCTGCGACAACTGCTTTCTCAGTCCGGAAGCCCCATAGCAAACCGTGATCTTCCTGAATTCAAGAAGTTCATCGGCGGCTATTTGGAAAAGGTAATTGTCTACGAAAAGCATGTAGAGATTATCTTTAAGCTCCTTGTTGTGGATTTAACATATGGAGAGGAGGGGAGTATCGGAATCTTCCATCTCCCTGCTCCCGCCCCCTACTCGACGGGGACACTGCAGCAGCTTCTTGCGGACAACAGCCGCTTTTAACCTTTCAGAAAAGAACTCGTAAACTCTTATCCGCATCCTCACCCCATGCTTCTAAAACAGGAGTCAAGCCCGTTACCTCCGTATTAAAAAGCGCAATATAATCCGCTAAATCTGCCTTATCTACAGCTACAAGATCAATTTGAACCCCTTGTTCATTAAGTTCAACCCTGCGAAAAGCAGGGACATCAAGACAGGCGGCGGTCTGTATATAATGCCAGCCATCCTTCTTAACGATCGAATTCATGTGGTTATGGCCGCAGAAGTAGAATCCATGACCTTTCTTCCTATTTAGAACATCCAACATATCCATTTGCGGATCAATTGACATTTTCTCCTCAGTTGATCGCGCAGTTGTGCCGTATATCGGATGATGGGCGAACACAAGGACAGGCTTATTCCCCGACTTTTCGAGCTGGGCTTGCAGCCATTCTAACTGTTTCGCATCCATCTCTCCACCCCAATCGTCCCGGTTCATTTCTTTGGTCGTATCGAGGAAGATCAGCATGGCTTCTTCACCCTCAATAGCATGATATCGCTGTTGGCGGGTAATCGCCACAACGTCGGATTTTGGAAGCGCATAGGTATCATGGTTGCCCAGCACATGAATGAAGCTGCGTTCGCTGCTGTCGATCCGGTTTAATACATAATTAAACTCTTCGGGCAACCCTTCGTGCACAAGGTCCCCAATGGAGATATGGAACTCTGCATCCAATCCCACAAAATGCTCAAGCATATCCGCGTAGACCTTATCTCTGGCCTCCAACATTTCGGTGGTACCATTCTCCATCAACGAATAATGCAAATCGCCCATTACAATAATTCGCATTAATATAAGACCTCCACTAGTGCAGGGTATACAGGCTATAAGTCGAACCAAAAAGCTCTGGTTTGAGGTATCTTCACGTGACAAGGGCCGATTTCGAGAAGCGCGTCATCGTCAACAAATATTTGTTGGCCTTCGATTTCTACCATATAGCGGTAATAAGATCCCATAAACAAGTGATGGCATATGGAACCTTCCAGCACAAAATGTCCTTCCTCTTCCCAAACCTGTTGCTTACCTTCTCCAGCCTGTTTTACTTTTCGGGCTTGGTGACTATGTAGCCCATCTTCAACAACAGGCTCAATCTTGGAGTCACCTGAACGAATGACGAGTCTTTGCAGCCTATCATCCCGATAAAGTGAGAGTGTATGACTTTCGCCAAGAAAATGAGCAGTAAAATAGGTGGAAGGCTGCCGATAAATCTCTTCCGGTGTTCCGGCTTGCTCGACTCGACCTTCATTCATAACAATCACATAATCAGCCATCGATAATGCCTCTTCTTGATCATGGGTAACATAGACGGCTGTAATTCCAAAAGATTGCTGAATACTCCGAATACCAACCCGAAGTCTCTGACGTACCTTCGCATCCAGGTTAGATAACGGCTCATCTAGCAAAAGCACCTCAGGCTGTACGACTAAAGCCCGAGCTAGAGCAATGCGCTGCTGCTGTCCACCAGAATATTGCTGCGGAAAACGAGTGGTCACATCCGACGTATCGATCTCCACCCTCTCCAGCACTTCAAGCACCCGGGTTTCGCGCTCCTGCTTAGCCACTTTTTGCAGCTTAAGACCATAAGCAACATTATCAAACACACTCATATGCGGCCAGAGCGCATAATGCTGGAATACCATAGCAGCCTTCCGCTGTTGGGAGGATGTATAGGTAACATTGCGATCGCCGAAAAAGATGGAACCCTCATCTGCCGTTAAAAATCCTGCAAGTGTCCTTAGAAGAGTTGTTTTCCCGCATCCGCTCGGCCCAACAATAGCCGTTAACCCCCCTACGGGCAGTTTTAAGTTGATGTCCGTGATTCCCCTTTTTTTACCGTAACGCTTATTCAAACCTTGAATGGTAATACCCATCTTATCCCCTCCCGAATGCAGCCAAATATTCTGAACGCATAAATCGCTGCAGGAAAACCAGCAACAAGATTCCCGGTATCATCAACAACACGGACGTTACCGACGCGACCTGCATCTCATAGCCATTTGCAGCATTATACATAAAAACCGGCATCGTAATATGAAAAGGGGCTCCAATTAATAAGCTTCCCGTGAATTCATCCAACGAATATAAAAAAACTAATAAGGAGCCCGCGATAATTCCTGGAGTGGCCATCGGCAGCACCACATGAAAAAATGTGTACAATTTGCCGCCGCCCAACATATAAGAGGCCTCTTCCATTGACTCTGCGACAGATTGAAATACAGACACCAACGTCCATACGGAAAATACGATGGCACCCACCAAATGAATCAAAATCAGACCGGGCAACGTACCTACGAGATCAAAGCGATAGAGTAAAACCATCGCATTCGTGAATACCGGAAGCTGAGGAAATGCCTGAGGCAGTAAAAACAGCAGCAGTATAAAATGCTTTAAAGGTAGCCGATTACGAGCAATTAAATAAGATAAGGGAACGGTTATTACCAGGCATATCAGCGTGACCGTTATCGCAATAACAAAGCTCAGCCCAAGAGATGTGAGCATCTTGCCTTCGAATACGAGATGCCAATATTTGAATCCCCAGTCGCTTGGAAACGGGCTAGGCCAGAACCATTTTTCTGCTACTGACCATAAGACAAGGCTGGAAAGCGGGCCAAAAATAAAAAATATGGATACCGCATAAATCAGCAGACGGCGCGTCATGCGAGCGAAGGGTGCCTTTCTATTTGTCAGATCCAGCGGACGGTTAGCAGCAGCTACCGAAATGGATTTGTTCATTTCTTCGCCAACCCCTTCAAGTAATAGATGGCAGCTCCCATAGAAGCTATATAGGTTATGACACCAATCGTATTGGCTAATCCGTAATTATGCTGATAGACGCTTTGATGGTACAAATCCATCATCAGCATTTGTGGACCGCTTGCATTGCCCAGCATGGAAGGTATGGAAAAGCAACCCAGCATAGAAGTGAAGGTCAGTACCGCCATAACACCAATGCTGCTTTTGTTCATAGGAACGAGAAAATGCCAGATCAGCCTTAGCTTCCCCGCCCCCATCCCTCGCGCTGCTTCCAGCATGCCTTCATTTACTGACCGAAAGCCGCCGAGCACCAAAAGCAGTGCCAAACCGAGATTTTTCCAAACCAATGCGGCAATGAGACCGAACGTGGTGAATGCAAAGGAAGGCATCAGATCCGGATCGAAAAAGCCTGTTATAGCAATAGCCGAATTGAGCGTGCCATGTGGCGCAAGAAATACCCGCATGGCATGTCCAACAACGACGAACGGGACAAACAACGGGATTTTAAATATAAATTCCAGCACTGGATAAGCGCCAAGACGAAGAAAGCCGCCGATCATCACAGTGAATACGACAAGCAGGGCAAGACTGGCTAAACAAACCCACAGTGTAAAAACCAAATCGCCGCCATATAAAGAGAAGGCTTCAGCATAATTGGCAAACGTCCAGACCCCCTCCTGTGAACGAAGGCTGGAAATGAAGGAGAGAACAAACGGATACACAAACAGCAGCCCGACAACGGCAATAGCAGGAGTGGCAGGTCCCACTCCTGCTGCTTTGTTCCAGAAGAGGATGGAAGGTGAGTTAATTTTTCTCATATGCCGTTTTCAGATGATCAAAATAGGTGTTGATCGGGAATGACTGGCCCCGCTTGTTCAGATCGTCTGCTGTAATATCCTTGAACAATTTTTTCTTGCCTGCTTCACTAACCTTTGGAAGAACGACAGTTGCATCTATACCCGGGTACCAGCTGTTTTTCTCCACGATCACTTTAGCTTGAATTTCTGGAGAGGTCAGCAGATCAGCATATTGTAGAGCAGCTTCTTTATTTTTTGCATTTTTGGGAATGACCACGTACATAGGTTGACCAGGCAAGCCGGGATCGATGACTTTCAGACCATAGTTAGGATTCATGCGACCTTCATCTACCCATAAATTAAACATGTCAACCCATACAGGTCCCATGTCGATTTCGCCGCGGTTCAGCATATCCAACGTACCATTATTTCCATTCGTGTAAGTAACAGGCAGTGCTTTGAGCTCTTTCATAATTGCCGGCCATTTTTGCTCCGTTGCCGCATCAAATGGGCCTTCACTCAACGTTTTGTAATCGCCTGATTTCCAATATGTATAGGCGGTGGCAAAAGCTACTCCACTTGCACCATTTTTGATGCCATTATATCCAAAACGATTGGGATTCGCTTTGATCCAAGCCGTTAGCTCTTCAAAATTAGCAGGAAATTTCTTTACTTTATCGGGGTTATACGCCAAGGCGACCTGACTGTGGAACAGCGGAATGACATAGCCTTCCACATTGGTCCCCAAGCTGTTTTTGCTGTCGGGGGAAACGACGTACTGCTTGTTGGCTGATTGCGGCACCCATTTGTCCAAAAGATTATTATCAATCAGCTGCTGCATACCGCTTTGATGCACAATCGCGAGATCGATATCCCATTCCGTCTTGCCGGCATCCTTCTGCGCCTTTAATTTCTCGAATATTTTCTGCGTCCCACCATCTCCCGCGCCTGAATTGACGACGCGAACTTGAGACCCTGGATACTGCTTTTGGAACTCACCAACTACATTTTTCTCCTGCAGATCGGTCATGTTCGTATCTCCGGCTGTTGCCAAATTCAACTCATATTTCTTGGGTGCGGCCGCAGGAGCTGCTGCCTTCGTCCCGCTAGTGACAGCTGGGGCTTCTGTCGCAGCATTATTCGTACCGCAACCGGCGGATACGACCATCGTAAGCGTCATCGCGCACAGCACGTTCATCATTTTCTTCATATTCTCCACCCTTTGCGAATTATTGAAGTGCTGTCTAGACACCTTCAATCCCATTATGGAGGAGCTTTGTTAACGGTCTGTCAACTATATATAAAGAGATTATGAAGTCCGCCGAAGAATCGACTATCTCCGACGATTCACCCAGAACTGAAACACGTCATTGCGATAATAGTCATACGAAAATAAAACGGGCATATGCTGCTGGTCAAAATGGATTTGCTTCATCATGAGCACCGTTGTGTTCTGCTTTACTTGAAGCTTTCTGCATATAGGGTCGGTATGATGAGGAACGATCAGCTCGGTATTGGCACCCGTCAGCCTAATACCGCATTCGACTTCAAGGAATCGGGCCAAGGAGCCCGTAAGAGGTGTTTTTTGAAAAGCCTGCTCGATTAACGCGAGGGGCATAATATTAATATTATGGGCGACCGGCTCCTCATTGGCAGTTCGAGTCCGCTCATTAATGATCACGGGGCTATGTAGTGGAATTTTCAAATGTTGAGCCCATTCCTCTTTGCAAGGCTCTGTCCGAATAAATTGCTCCAGCTGGCCTTCCACCAATCCCGCTGATCGGATAATATCTTCGGTCGAAGTTAACTGGTTGATACTGCTTGGAATGGAGCTTAAAGGCAGCCTAACAAAGCGCCCTACCCCCTTTCTCACGTCCAGCTTTCCTTCCTGCTCCAGCTGTTTCATCGCAGCACGCACCGTTTCCCGGCTTACTTGAAAATGGTGGGCCAACTCTATTTCAGCTGGCAGACGATCGCCTACCTTAAGCTCTCCGCTCTTCATCATCCCATCGATGCTTTCCTTGATTATTACATATTGACTGACTTTCATCTGTTTTGCCATAACTGCTTCATCCTATCTTTGCTATGGATTAGACCTATTCTTGCTTATATCCTATCAGACTCCTCGAGAAGTGTAAAAGAGCAGCATATTGAATGACCCTCTTACAAAATCTTAATATGAGGATAACACCGAGTATACATATAAACCCTATTATGTAATAAGATGCTGTCTAGACATCTTAATTTTAGCAAATGTTTATAAAGCAAGTTTTCTACGAAAACTCTATGGAGGTTAATAATCAAATGAAAACTGCAACGTCGAAATGGACAAAGAAATGGCGCCACCATGTCATGGTGACTGCTGCCCTCGCTGCTGTCGTTATCGGATCGCTTTTTGGCTCCGCCACATCCTATGCCATTACAGACGCTGATCAAGACGGAATCGACGATAGTGTGGAGCAGACACTTCTTACGAAATACGCCCCCAAGCTCTACCTTCATCCGGATGAGGACAACAAACCTTCAAGCGTTGATTGGTATTTGCAGCGTGTAGCGATGCGGTTTCATCATGACGGTGGCTGCAGTGACGATCAAATCCTGGCTCTCGGCTCCGTGACGCAAGTCAATCTATCGGAACAAGCTCACCAAACGAAAAATTGGCTTTGCTCACATTCAGGCAGCAACATCCTTTCCAGCCAATCACGCAACACCCGGGCTGACGAAGGTTTTTTCCTGCAGCCGCCTAACGACAACGGAATGGATAATACCGTACATTTGGGATCAACGGACAGTGCTGAATGGAAAGCATACGCACATGTAAAATCCAGCAGTGTGCAGTCCGGAGGCTACGATCTGCAATATTGGTTCTTCTATCCTTATAACGATTCCCCGTCTGTTGCCGGCGTGGATTTTAACCATGAGGGTGACTGGGAGCATATCACAGTGACCTTGAACAGCAGTCAGCAATTCGTTTCCGCATATTTCGCAGCCCATAATGGCGAAGGCAAGGATTATTCAGCTGCTCAGCTGCAGTTTGCCACTAAGGATGGCACACTAGCAAGCGATAGCCAGAAATTAACCAATGATTACACACATCCCGTTGTATACTCGGCTTTAGGTACTCATGCAAGCTATCCGAGCGCTGGTCAACAATCCCGCGGCCTGCTTCCAAGTGATTATACAGGTGCCGGAAGCAGCTCCAATACGTACTACCATGTAGTCAATATGGGGGAATTATCATATCCCCTAAACAGTCAATCGTTTATTAATTACGCAGGCTTGTGGGGAGAGATTGGAGAAACGGATATTTCCACAGGCCCTGTAGGTCCTGCATTTCAAAGTGCCTGGAATACCAAATAGCCATTATAAATTTTAAATTATTCCCTATTTGATTTTGAGCACTACTCAAATTGAAAAGGAGCCTGCCACCGTACTTCAGTGGCAAAGCTCCTTTTCGCTTTTGTGGATTTAGCATGTGGAGACGAGCTTACACTGTTAAAAACCCTGTCAGTAAAATTCAGATAAAAGGTGCCGGAAAAATACGCAATATTTAGTTGGGTAGGTTACTCTTTAACCATAACCTAGGGGGTAACCCCCTCTCGGCGTTGCATTCCGTTCTGTTAGGTCTTTTAGAAGCGTCATCAGATTCTGCGGGTCAAATACATGGTCACCTATTCCTTCAATCAGGCCAACTGCAAAAGCAGCATTGATATATGGAAGGGCCCCTGCATTTGCTTCTGTTACCCCGACCCCAACCACCAATATGGTACCGCTCAGCGTAAGGCCCCCGACAAGGTGCGTTCGATCTACCTATTACGAATCATTGGTTTTTGAACTCCCAGTCGAACTGGGCGGGGGCGTTTATAACGAAATGAAGGACGCCCCGATCGGGCGTCCTTCACATATACTAGCTAAGTGAATCCAACAACGTCTTCAACTGTGGATTAAGCTCCAGCACATTCAAGATGATCTGCAATGCTTCTGCACGTGTGGCATTGCTCTTGGGTTCGAATCTTCCATCCCCTTTACCGCTAACGATACCTGCCTGCGCTACTGCTTTGATATCACCAGCTGCATAAGAACCATTCAGATCATTGAAATTGCCCTTTGTAGTGTCCTTCGCCAAGTCGTTAAGGTTTACTATGCGGGACAGCATGACAACCATTTCTTCACGCGTAATCGTTTTATCCGGCTTGAAGGTACTGTCATCGTAGCCTTTGATTACCCCTGCCGCTACAAGGTTCTCAATAGCTCCTTTAGCCCAGTTGTCACCAATGTCCTTCAATCAAAA
>NZ_NMQW01000063.1 GCF_002234615.1 Paenibacillus rigui
CCTTCTTGTTTGACGCTTACGTTTGTTTATTATAATGACCTGCGCCTTGACCATCAAATCTTTTTCCCGGAGAGAACGGATTTGGATTTCTAGGGTCAGACTTAATCCATTCTTGCCAATTCGTAATCTCTCCAGTATTAGGGTCACGTTTGTACGTTGAGTGTTCACCAGTAGCGTCAGGGTCGTATTTCATATTGTTTTTGCTTTTTCCGCCCGTACTTGCCTTAGCTCCAAGATTATTTGAAGAAGCTCCACCACGGAAAAAAGACAGTCCGAAGTCTATTTCAGAGCGAACTTCATCACTATACAACTGATCAATTGCCCACTCTGACTTCCCAATACTATTTTCTTCAACATCACTCGTCATTGTAGCAAGTCCAAAGAGATACTTAAATTGATTATTATCCTCATCTTGATAAATCTCTTTAAACAGACTACCTAACTTAGATCTATTATCCCAATAAATAGCAGAATCTATTCCACCATCTCTTGCTTCTATTATAGCATCTTTTACTTCTTTTAGGTGTCCAGTAGGATCCGTATGAATTAATGGATTATTATCTACATACGTATACAAATTCAAACTCAGCGGATTCGTAATGTCCCCTTCATACGTATCCTAGTTAATAAACCGTTCCATCAAAATAAAGAAGGTGGAAACCTTTTTCCAGTCCCCACCTCAAGTATATCATCCTGTTTGTTTGTATTGTACTATCGGTTTTATGTACCTCGACTTGTTCTTCATTAAAGCAAATACCACATCGACTAGCTTCCTCATGATGCAAATAATTGCCTGAGTCTTAGTTTTACCTGCCGCCAACTTTTGTAGGTAATATTCATAGTAGAAGGGATTATTAGGTTCTTTGCTTCCTCTCTTAGTCCCAATTTGTCTACAAGCAAGCCTGTAAAATAACTCATGCAACGTGCGGTTTCCTTGCTTACACTTCTTAAAACTGCCTTTATCACCTGAACCCTTAAAGACAGGAGCAATTCCTGCGAATCGTGCTAGCTTCTCAGGACTAGAGAACCTGTTGATATCACCAATTTCAGCTACAAATCCTGCCGCTGTAACTAAATCAATACCATGCATGGATTCTAATTTGTACTCTGTATCCTTCATTAGCACTTCTAGCCGCCCTTCAATGGCTTCTATTTCTTCCTTGCAGTTTCGGATACGTCTGATATGACTTTGTATAATAAAGTCTCTATCCTCCTGGTAATTCCGTTTCGTTTCACCATCTGCTTGTACCATGCTCAGTATTTTCTCGGCAGACTTCAATGAACAAGCGTAATTGCTTGGTTTAAGAAGAAATTCTTTTAGTTCCTGAACTGTGACCCCCTCCAACAAATGTGGGGAAGGATACTTTTCAAAGAAGGCTAAAGCCGTTTTACCGTCTAATTCACTAAAAAACTTACGGTAGCTTGGGTAATGATGACTTATCTGACCATGAAGCTGATTGATAAGAACGGTCAAATCCGTTGCTGTTGCAGTTCTCGTAGTCACAAGCTGACCGATAACCCAATATTTATCAATTGGGTTCGCATCAGGAAGTGACTCAAACTTATCTATTAGAACATGACCGACACATTCCGCATCCCATTCATCAGACTTTTGAACGATAGGATTGGCTTTTCGTACCCCATTGGGAAGAGCAGGGTTCACTTCCTTGACAATTTGCCCCTTTTGAACAAGGTAAACAGCTAATGCTCTACCATAGCCGCCCGTATCTTCCAAACCAAATGCAGGGGTAATTCCTTTCTTGAGATACTTCTTTGCTTCCGCTAGTAACTTTGGAAACTCACTCGGCTTATTATCGAACTTGAACATCCCAAGTTTCCGTTTAAACCCATTAAGAAAAACTGCCGTATGATGGTTCTTATGAAGGTCGATACCTATAAACATATGCTTGAGACGAATTTCTTCTTCCATGTAGTGCTGTTCCATTAGAATCCCCCCATGATGTAATCGTTTGAATGTTTAAGAAGAAGAAGGTTTACATCCTCATTTCGAGTGGTCAGAGCCACAAAGATACCTTAGTAATATCCTTCTTCCTATAAACACTCAAGCCGTCAAATGATTGCTTGATGAAGCCCCTCGGCTTCGATGCCACCGTAGCGATACGTACCTTGGTAGAAATCTCTACGGTCTAATATCCGCTTGACTTGTACCTTTGTAAACAACTTTCCTTGTTGCGTAGTAAAGCCTTCATTATTCAATGCTGACGCTAACTCCGATAACGTCCAAGTCGGGTTCTGTTCCCGTATGTCAAAGAGCTGCCTTACTGCTAAAGCCTGTGTTTCGTTGACTACTATGGACTTCTGTCCTTTCGTTGCTTTATAACCGAACGCCGCCCGACCTCCGGCATAGCCGCCTTGTTGGGCTTTCTTATTGCGCCCTCGGCATAGTTTCATGGCGATTTCTAGCCGTTGGTATGCGTCAAGCAATTCCATCAGTCCGTTGATTAGGAAGTCGCTTGGGTCTTTCTTGTAGATGGAGTATGTAGGCTGTTCGATGCTTCTTACATCAACGCCATGTTTCTTGAACTCCCGATGAACTAATACCTTTACGATGTCAGACCGCCATAAACGGCTTGTATTGAGTACAACCACCGCGTCTATGTTTTGGGTAGCTATGGCGGCTAACATCGTCTGAAAGCCAATTCTATCCACCTCAAGGGCTTCCTCGTCTACCTTAGCCCCACTGATACCTTCGTCTGTGTATACGTGAATCAGATTCCAACCTTCACCCTCACAATAGGAACGGATTTCGTCTTGCTGATAAGCCAAACTGTATCCGTCTTTCGCCTGTCCACTTGTAGAAACTCTGACATACCCGATGACATTCATCCCGTTTCCTCCCCCACCGTTACGATAATTGAGATTACCGTAACGCTTAACCGAATCGCCACTTTGATTATATACCGCTTAACCGAAACGCACAATGACTTTCTTTAAGTGCGGTGATATAATTGCTTCATAATTCAGTACGGTTAAGCGTCACTCGTTAGGAGGGTCAGCATGGCAATTCAAGTAAAGTTACGTCAGTTGTTGGAGCAGAAAGGAATATCTCAACGGGAACTGGCACGATTAACAGGATTACGAGCAAGTACAATCAACCATCTTTGTTCAGACAATGTCGACAGGGTTTACTTAGAGACACTGGAACTCATTTGTAAGACATTGAATGTCAGGATTGAAGAACTAATAGAGATTGATTGAGCAGTCATACCGCCCACGGCGGCAACAGCGGAATATCTCTCCATTCATGTAAAGCCGTCTCGTATACACACCTCAGAGCCCACGAGACTAAGGCGAAACTCGACTGCCGCCTCATCCTTGAAAAAAAAAAA
>NZ_NMQW01000064.1 GCF_002234615.1 Paenibacillus rigui
TGTATTCGACTTGCGGCGGCTTATTTTTATCATCCGCCTTCACCTCAAGCTTGACGGTCGCGACGCCGGAAAAGCTTTGTCCGTCATACGCCCGGTATTTGAATTGATCCGATCCCGTGTAGCCTGCTGCCGGCGTGTAGGTGAAGGTTTTGCCGTCATTATTGAGCGCCACGCTGCCGTGAGCCGGCTGCTCCAATACAGGATAGATCAAGGGGTCCCCGTTCGGATCGTGACCCAGAAAAGCGCTTCTGAGCGGTTGATCCGCCATCGCGATCAGGCTGCTGTCCTGCACCGTCGGCGCGTTCGCGTTGTCTCCCTCAACGATAAATGTCAATATCGCGATGTTCGAGAGGCTTACCCCGTCGTTCACCTGGAAGGGAACCTTCGCCGTTCCGCTAAATCCGGGATTCGGCATGTAGGTCAGCTCGTTTCCTATCACGTTGATCGTACCGTACAAGTATTCACGACCGTACTGGACTGACCACTGACTGTTATCCGGGTCGTTCGGCTTGACGGTGAATGTCACCGCCGTATTCACCTGCGTGTGCAGCGTCATATTTTCTATTACCGGAGGCTGATTCGGCCCGTCGTCGATG
>NZ_NMQW01000065.1 GCF_002234615.1 Paenibacillus rigui
AACACACCACCGAAGCTATGACCTGAACAAGTAATTGTTCTTGGGTAGGGGAGCGTTGTATGTAGGTTGAAGGTGTACTGTAAAGAGCGCTGGACAGCATACAAGTGAGAATGCCGGTATGAGTAACGAAAAGATCAGTGAGAATCTGATCCGCCGAAAGCCTAAGGGTTCCTGAGGAAGGCTCGTCCGCTCAGGGTAAGTCGGGACCTAAGGCGAGGCCGAAAGGCGTAGTCGAAGGACAACAGGTTGAAATTCCTGTACCACCGTGAACCGTTATGAGCAATGGGGTGACGCAGAAGGATAGTGACGCGGACTGATGGATGTCCGTCCAAGCAGAGAGGCTGGTGTGTAGGCAAATCCGCACATCGTAAGGCTGGTCTGTGATGGGGAGTGAAAATTACAGTAGCGAAGGTCATGAGTTCAGGCTGCCAAGAAAAGCCTCTAGCCAGGGAGAAGGTGCCCGTACCGCAAACCGACACAGGTAGGCGAGCAGAGCATGCTAAGGCGCGCGGAAGAACTCTCGTTAAGGAACTCGGCAAAATGACCCCGTAACTTCGGGAGAAGGGGTGCCTCGGTAGGGTGAATAGCCCGAGGGGGCCGCAGTGAAAAGGCCCAAGCGACTGTTTAGCAAAAACACAGGTCTGTGCGAAGCCGCAAGGCGAAGTATACGGGCTGACGCCTGCCCGGTGCTGGAAGGTTAAGGGGAGTGGTTAGGGGTAACCCGAAGCTATGAACCGAAGCCCCAGTAAACGGCGGCCGTAACTATAACGGTCCTAAGGTAGCGAAATTCCTTGTCAGGTAAATTCTGACCCGCACGAATGGCGTAACGACTTGGGCGCTGTCTCAACGAGAGATCCGGTGAAATTTTAATACCTGTGAAGATGCAGGTTACCCGCGACAAGACGGAAAGACCCCATGGAGCTTTACTGCAGCTTGATATTGGACTTTGGTACGATCTGTACAGGATAGGTGGGAGCCTGAGAAACCTGAGCGCCAGCTTGGGTGGAGGCGACGTTGGGATACCACCCTGATCGTATCGGAGTTCTAACCTGGTACCGTAGATCCGGTACGGGGACAGTGTCAGGTGGGCAGTTTGACTGGGGCGGTCGCCTCCTAAAAAGTAACGGAGGCGCCCCAAGGTTCCCTCAGAATGGTTGGAAATCATTCGAAGAGTGCAAAGGCATAAGGGAGCTTGACTGCGAGACAAACAGGTCGAGCAGGGACGAAAGTCGGGCTTAGTGATCCGGTGGTACCGCATGGAAGGGCCATCGCTCAACGGATAAAAGCTACCCTGGGGATAACAGGCTTATCTCCCCCAAGAGTCCACATCGACGGGGAGGTTTGGCACCTCGATGTCGGCTCATCGCATCCTGGGGCTGAAGTAGGTCCCAAGGGTTGGGCTGTTCGCCCATTAAAGCGGTACGCGAGCTGGGTTCAGAACGTCGTGAGACAGTTCGGTCCCTATCTGTCGTGGGCGTAGGAAATTTGAGAGGAGCTGTCCTTAGTACGAGAGGACCGGGATGGACGTACCGCTGGTGTACCAGTTGTTCCGCCAGGAGCACGGCTGGATAGCTACGTACGGACGGGATAAGCGCTGAAAGCATCTAAGCGTGAAGCCCCCCTCAAGATGAGATTTCCCAGTATGTAAGACCCCTTGAAGACGACGAGGTAGATAGGTTCGGGGTGGAAGTGCCGTAAGGTATGGAGCTGACGAATACTAATCGGTCGAGGGCTTATCCAAGAATGTACACAACTCTTGCTTGTTTCGTATCTAGTTTTCAGGGGATAACCTTGAACAATA
>NZ_NMQW01000066.1 GCF_002234615.1 Paenibacillus rigui
TGGTTTTTTATGTCCACCGTAAGTGTGTAGTCGATATTCGCCTTAGTCTCGAGGGCTCGGAGATATGGCTAAGAGACAGTCGCATAACTGGTTAGGAGGAGGAGTCCCTTTGAGAGGCATGAACACATACCTGAGCCGGTATTGGCAGCTGTATGCGATGCTGCTGTTCCCCGTCGTTTATTTCGTCATCTTCAAGTACGGTCCGATGTACGGTGTGACGATTGCTTTTAAAAATTTCAATTTCTTTCAAGGCATTAACAAAAGCCCATGGATCGGCCTCGATACGTTCCGGCAAATTTTTAAGATGGACTCATTTTATTTGGCGCTTCGCAACACGTTCATGCTGAATTTTCTCGATCTGGTGTTTTCGTTTCCGGCACCGATTTTATTGGCTTTAATGCTCAATGAGCTGCGCACCATCTGGTTCAAGAAAATATCCCAAACGATTCTGTATTTGCCCCACTTCATTTCGTGGGTCATTATCGGAGGCATCGTCTATCAGGCCTTCTCGACGAACTCGGGGATGGTCAACCATCTGCTCGGAAATTTCGGAATCGGTCCGATTCCGTTTCTATCGGATAAATATTATTGGCTTCTCACTTACTTGGGAACAGGGATTTGGCAAAGCGCAGGCTGGGGAACGATCATTTATTTAGCCGCATTGACAGCCATCAATAAGGAGCTGTATGAAGCTGCCGATGTGGACGGTGCGGGCCGCCTCGCGAAAATTTGGAACATTACGCTGCCGGGAATCCGCTCCACCATTGTTGTGTTGCTGGTGCTCAAGCTGGGGGAAATGGTGCAAATCGGCTTTGACCGGCCGTTTGTGATCGGGAATGTGACGGTAGCTGATTTTTCACAGGTGCTCAGTACGTTCGTCTATAAAATGGGGATGCAAACCGGGGAATATTCGGTGGCTACAGCAGTCGGATTTTTCCAAGCCGTCGTAGGTCTTGTCTTCATTCTGACGTCCAACTATATTTCCAAGAAAACGACGGATGAAGGGATTATTTAGTCTCCTACATCTCGAAAGGAGTAACGTACATGAAAGGTAAAGCGGTTAACCCAATGTTTGACGGAGTGAACGTAGGTCTCCTCTTGATCAGCCTGGTCCTGTGCCTGGCCCCGTTCCTTCATATCGTTTCCATCTCCCTCAGCTCCAATAAACCGATCATGTCCGGCATCGTGACGATTTTCCCGGTTGAGCTGAACTGGGAAGCGTACAACCGTGTTCTGGCGGACGCCTCGATGCTCCGCTCGCTGGGGCTTTCTATCGGACTAACGGTACTGTTTACCGTTCTGTGTATGACGATGACGATTCTTGCGGCTTATCCGCTGACGAAGACGGAATTAAAAGGGCGCAAGACGATCATGTATATGATTGTATTCACCATGTTTTTTAGCGGGGGGATCATCCCGGAATATATTTTGGTGAAGCAGCTGCATTTGGTCAATACGATCTGGTCCTTGATCCTTCCGATGCTGGTGAATCCGTTCTATTTAATTATTTTGATCACGTTTTTTAACGGTATCCCCAAAAGCTTGGAGGAGTCGGCGGAGCTGGACGGCAGCAGCCATTTCGGGACGCTGGTCCGCATTATTCTTCCGCTCTCCATGCCGGCAATTGCTACACTGAGTCTGTTCTACGCGGTAAACCGGTGGAACGGCTTTATGGACTCGCTCTTCTACATCACAAAGCCGGAGCTGTATCCGCTTCAGCTCAAGCTGTACCAGATGATCATGAACAGTATGATGACCGACCAAATGCAGATGGAAGGAGCCCAAATCGTACAGATTTTGCCGGAAAGCCTGAAGGCGGCCAGCATCGTCGTAGCGACTCTGCCGATTCTGATTGTATATCCATGGCTCCAAAGATATTTTGTTTCCGGCATTATGCTCGGTTCGGTGAAAGGGTAAGCAGAGGCAAGGTATAAGGCTTAAGGAAGTGAGGGATTCGGTGTTGGACACAGCGCTTGCGATGAAGTATGCTCCGGTGATCTGTTTTGACAAGCGGGAGCCTTTCTATCCTGTTCGTGTTGGGGTCAGTGTGCTGCAGGAGACAGGACCTTCCCCTTCGTTTCGCCGGGAGCTGCGCTTTCAGCTTCCCGGTCTGGAGAGGATCATTGAATACGCAATTTACTGGGATTACGATATGCAGCATCTGTATGAATTGGAGCATGTATGGGTGTACGTTGGCGTGAATGGCGAGGTGTTGGATGCAGAAGCCAGCTTCCATGGCAAATATGTCAAGGGACTGCTCCCCAACCGTACGAATGTGGTGGAAGGCACGCATGTCCGGTTGTATTCACAGCCGGGCAAGCATGCCTTTTCGCCGCTGCCCGAGCTGTTCGAGCTTTTGCCCCATTTGCGTTCAGCGGTACAGGAAGAAGCGGGGGCTGACGGCTTAAGCGTACCGGACATGTTTCGCGGTATTTATGCTACCGACGAGCATACGGATCGGCGGGTTCGACGGTATCTGCAGTCATGTGCCTTCGAGCCGTCTATGAAGTTCGAGGAATACCGGCTGGGCGAAGAGCTGTTCATGGAGTGGCCGCAGCTGTTTGAAGAAATTCCACAGCGGATCCGGATGGAGCTGGATCGACTGATTGCCTTAGAAGAAGCGACAAGTAATGAGGGGGACCCTGGAGATGGAAGCGGTATATGAGAGATTGGTATTGCTGTATGACGAGGTGACGGAATCTACGTTGGGCAAGCAGGTGCGGACGTCGGGTTCCAAATATGCAGGCGGCATCATGGATGATTCTCTGATTCCGCGGCCCAACCATGGAGGAACGCCGAGCGTCATGGCATGCTGGGCATGTGCATTGGTGAATCCGGCATCGAAGTATTACCGTGATGCAGCGGTTTTATCCGCATTGGAGCTGGCAGCGGATTTCATGCTGAACCGTCAGCATGCGGACGGTACCATCTCCTTGGGCTCGACGAATTTCAATTCGCCGCCGGATACCGCCTTTGTTGTCGGCGGTGTGACTCAAATTTATAAGCTGCTGAGCAGCCAGGACTGGCCGGACGTCCGGCCAGCGGCGGAGAAGCTGCGGTTGTTCCTCGAGCGGACGATTCCGGCGATGCTAACCGGCGGCTGCCATACGCCGAATCACCGCTGGGTGCTAACCGCAGCGCTGTCGCTGCTGTATGAGATCTTCGGTCTGCCGGAGCTGCTGGAGGCGGTTCGCCGCAACCTGCGCATGATGGTGTATCTCGTGCATCCGTCCGGTGAAATCGTAACCGACTACTCGGGACGGCAGGATTTCGGCCATACGTATTCGATGGCCACGTATTTCCTGGCGTACCGGCTTATGGCCGCGCTGGACCGGGATCCGCTGTTCGCCGCGATGGCGGACTACGCCGGATCCTTTATTCAAGGAACGGAGGCCGTGAATAACAATGCGCTGCTGCAGCTCATGGTCTACCCGCAGCAAACCGATCTTTCCGGCCTGGAACGGGCCTCGCTGCCGGACCGTTATGTCAAGGCGATCAATAGGGAACATCCGATGGAAGAGCACCTCGACCGGATCGATAGCATAGGTCATCATATGAAAATAGAGCACAGCAGCATGCATCTCGCCTTCGGCGCGCCTGTCGTGCGCATAAGGGAACAGGATACGAGCGTGACGCTTATGACGAGAACGCCGTCCTTTTTCTCGATGCGGCATGGGGCGGTCCGTCTGCTTGGTGTAAAGCTCTCGAGCGCTTTTTCACCCGGCGTCGTGAAGTTCGACAGTCTAGTGCTGGAGGATGGAGTGTATAAGCTGGGTATCACGATGGAAAAAGGGTATACCGGACCGATCCCACGGCAGCTGCTGCCAGAACGGGAGGGGCAAGCTTCCGGCAGCCCTTGGTATTTGCTTGCGCATCAGCATCGCCCGGTTACTCATCTGCAGACCCATCGTCTAACGGCAGAGCTGACACCGGGAGAATCGGAGTGGAGTATTAAAATCAGCTCGGATGAGCGCGAGGACGTTGCGACGCAGCTGACGTTTATTTTGGGCGTGGAGGGGACGTTAAGCGGAGAAGGGGTGAATCAGGCGGAGCACAGCCGGTATTTCCTGAAGAGCGGCAAAGCCCGCTATGAAGCCGGCGGCGAAGCCATAGAAATCTCTTCCGGCGCTTGGGAGCATGGCGTGCCTACGCTTCGCAACGACGATCACCCGGCGGGCTGTCGGTACGTGCATGTAAACCTGATCACGCCGTTCGAGCGCACGTTTACAGTCAGGCTGTTGTGAAACGGGACCTTCTATAAGATGCAGGTTAAAGAAAATACCACCGCTCGCCTCGGCGAAAACGGTGGTATTTTTTGTTCAAGGCCGACGCAGGGACGCAGCTTTGGCAGAAGCTATTTCTCCCGCTTCATCGGGTGCGGCAGGTCCATATGGCCCATTAGCGATTCAGCGGGCTTGCCGTCCACCAAAATATCGATGGCGTCCACCTCAGGGAATTGGAACAGCGTCTTCTTCATCGCCTCGAGCAGCATCTGCTCGCCCGGTGCGCCCAGACGTCCTTCGCCGGAGACGGTAACGTCGACAGTCAGCTTTTTATCCTTCAGCACCGCGGATTTAAAGCCAAGCGCTTCGGCCAAGGGCACCAGATTGCTATCCTTGGGCGCTTTTTTCAAGGTCCACAAGGCTGCCGTATACTTATCCTTCTCCTCCTTATAGGAGATGGCGACCTGCTTCTCAACCAGCTTGGTTTGCTGCTCGTCGCCGTAATAAGCTTTAATGTTGCTGTGAATCGGCTCCTTCTCCTTGTCGGCCGGCGCCTCTTTTTGAACCGGAGGCGAGGTCGTCTGGCTGTTGTTGGCCTGGGGAGGCTCGGAGCCATGGGACGCGGGGCCGCCGCTCAAGGCCGGTTTTTGACCGCAGCCGGACAAGGCCAGGGCGATTGCCCCCAGAAGCACGATTCCGCGCAGCGTATGTTTTGGCATCGAAGCCACCACCTTTATCTTGTCTTATGGAATGTGAAGTTGTTCTTTAATTCCGGCAACGATGGCCGATGCCACCTTGTCCTGGAATGCCTCGTCAAACATAAGGGCTGTATCTCCTTCATTGGAGAGATACCCGATCTCGAGCAGAACAGCCGGCATATTAGTTACTTTTACCACGCGGAATGGCTGTTGACGCACGCCGCGGTCAGGCAGTCCTGTCGCGGCCGTTACATGCTTGTGCATGATATCGGCAAACTCGACGCTGTCGGATTTGTAATAATACGTTTCGGTTCCTGTAGAGGACGCCAAATAGCTATTGCCATGAATGGAAACAAACACATCGGCATTCCGGTCATTCGCGAACTTGGCCCGGTCATCCAGCGGGACGAACGTGTCGTCATTGCGTGTGATGAAAGGCTGAATTTGTGCTTCCTGCTGGAGTAACGCGTATACCTTCAAGCCCATCGCCAAATTAAATTCCTTCTCTACCCGGCCATTCACAGCCTTGGCGCCGGGATCCTGGTCCCCGTGGCCGGGATCGATGACAACCTTGTATTTCGCTCCCTTCTGAAGCACGCCGGCAAGCGCCGCCGTATTCAGGCCCGACTCCCAGCTTAAGTCAGCGGTTTCCTTCATATCCAATACAATACGGACAGAATAAGGATTCATATTGAATTGGGAATAACGGACATTGGAGATATACACATTTTGGGACACAGTGCTGCCGCTTTTGGAAGCAGAATTGGTATAAAGCTTCGGATCCAGGACGGCATTCGGTATATCTATGACGATTCGTTCCGGATCATGGAGGGCAAATACTGTAGGACTTAACTGTCCCGAATCGGCTTTGACCTGCAGCTTGGATGCCGTGGCAGCAATGGATGTAATCTTAGGCAGCGGTTTCCCGTTGGCATCCGTCGCGGGCTTGTCCGTCGGGCTCGCAGAAGGCTGGGAAGGGGACTCTGTAACAGGCAAAGCCGGCTCCTTCGTCTTTTCCGTTAAATAAACCGCTCTGGATACATCGTTCCAATTGACCTCGATGCCCATCGTTTCGGCGATGAACCGCACCGGCAGCAGCGTATTGCCATCGATAAGCACGGGAGCGGCATCCAGTGTATTTTTGACACCGTTCACGCTGGCCGAAGGCTGGTCAATTGTCATTTCAATTCGGGTGTCAGCTTTAGTGATCGTTACTTTATGGGCAGCCTGGTTCCATTCCACCTTGGAGCCTAAGCTTTCAGCGATAATGCGAACGGGAACCATCGTGACATCCTTAATAATCCGGGGAGCAACCTCAGGATTCAATTGCTTGCCGTTAAAAAACAACGGAACGCCGGCATCGGTAGTTTGGCCATTCGCCAATGCCAAGGCGGGGAGCAGGAGGACAATCAGCAGCAGCGATACGATTGTTGTAACTAGCCTTAACTTCATCTTTCACCTCTAAGTCTGAAATAATCATAGAGGACCGCCAAGATCCTCGTTATGGTTGGGAAAATCTTATTCGCGTAAGGGACATCGGCCGGCACAGGTTCTCATATGTAGTGAAATCGTTAGACAGCATAACCCCCTTTTCGACAGCTTACAATCTATTAGACTCGTCTCACTGGATAATGTTTCATTCGGAACAGTCCTATTTTGTAAATTGAGTCTTTGGGCATAAAATCTGTCCTGCTGCAAAGGAAGAAACGGCGATGTTGCTGAAAATAAGCTTATCCAGTATAATTTAGGCTTTATCTTATGGGGGAATAGGTGGTCATCATGCAGATGAAACAACGACTTGTGGATTTAGGCTTTCTTGCGGCAGGCTCTTTGCTGTTTGCCCTGGCTGTCAATCTGTTCGTCATTCCGAACCAATTCGGCGAGGGCGGCGTGACAGGCGTCACGATTATTTTATATTATTTGTTCCAGTGGCCGCCGGGGCTGGTGAATCTGATTCTGAACGCAGTTTTGATGGGGATCGGTTATAAGTTTCTGGACAAAACGACGATCGTGTATACGGTGATCTCGGTCATGCTGAATTCCTTATTCCTGTTCCTGACCGAGGGGTGGCGGATTGACTCGAATGAGCCGGTCATCAATGCTGTATTCGGGGGTGTTTTTGCCGGGATCGGCTTGGGCTTGATTATCCGCACGGGGGGAACGACTGCCGGCTCCACCATTTTAGCGCGGATTGCCCATAAATATTTGGACTGGAATATCAGCTATGCGCTGCTGTTTTTTGACCTGATTGTAGCGGGAGCCTCCTTCTTCATCATCGGTGCGCAAAGCCTGATGCTAACGATCGTGATGCTTTATGTGGGGACCAAGGTCATGGATTTTATCATTGAAGGCGTCAATCCCAAAAAGGCGGTGACCATTGTTTCGGAAATGCAGGATCAAATCGCAGAACAGGTCAATGCGCAGATGGACAGAGGAGTGACGGTACTGTACGGCTACGGGCACTATACCAAAAAGCCGCGCAATATGCTCTACATCGTCATCCATAAGCAGGAGGTGAGCCAGCTCAAAAAAATCGTCCGGTCCCTGGATCCGCGGGCATTCATTACGATTCATGACGTACGGGACGTATTCGGTGAGGGCTTTGTCGAGTTGTCCAAATGAAATAAATCATATTTACTCTATCGGAATTATATGGTATTATTTGTTCAATACATTTTAACGATTGGAGTGAGTGTCATAGCTGCTACAACATTTAAAGCAACGGCACATTTGCAGGAAGGCGTAGTTGTTAAGGTTCGTTCCCGAAATTTCGAATTTACCATCGATGAACCGAAAAGCTTGGGGGGAACCGACACGGGGATGAATCCGGTTGAAGCGCTGCTAGGCTCTTTGGGGGCCTGCCAATCGATCGTAGCCAGAGTATACGCTTCAAAGTTCGATATCCGCTTGGATGATTTTTGGGTAGAAGTGGAGGGAGATCTCGATCTGGACGGATTTTTCAAGAAATCCGATGTGCGTCCCGGTTATTCCGATATTCGCTATACCTTTCACATCAAAACGGATGCACCTAGAGAGCAAGTGGAGGCGTTCGTCCGGTTTTTGGAAGAAACCTGCCCGGTAGGAGATACCATTGCCCATGCAGTAAATTTGAAATTAAGCGGCATCATTATTGAAAATTAATTTTACATAACCACAAATAAACCTGGCCTCATGGGCCAGGTTTATTTGTGCAGCTATGAAAGTATAAGTTTCCTAACCTTGGTCTACCTTGACAAACGGATGCCACTTGGAAAGATGGCGAGGCCGGGTATCCTTGTTGGCACATCAGTGAGTGATCGGCTATACGTGCTCGCTCTGTTCAAGCGAGTGAATGGCACCGATCACGTTACTTTGGAGTGTACGTGAAGCCGGGATATTTCACCACAGGTGATTTTTCCTTGTGAAGGGATTTCGTAAATTCCGCTCCGACCTTGAGATTGCTCTGAACGAGTTCGGAAGGAGTCAATGCCAGCCATTGGTTGAGAGAGACGTCTTCAAACCGGTCGCTTTTGAACATTTCGAGAAACCAGAGCGGCTGCGTGCCCGTGTTTTGGATATAGTGACCATAGGCAAAGGGCACATAGCCGACATCTCCGGCTCTGTAATCGAACGTTCTTGCCGTGCCATTGCCTGCGAATACCGTCATGCGGCCTTGCCCTGTAAGATAATATTGCCATTCATCATTGTTAGGATGCCAGTGCAATTCCCGCATTCCGCCGGGCTCAATCTCGACAAGAGCGGCAGCGACCGTTTTGGAGATGGGAAAGTTGGTGGAGTCTACGATTCGAACGCTGCCTCCGGAGGTTCGGATAGGCTGCTGTGCCAGCAGCTGGTGCTTGAAGCTTTGGGGAACCGTTCCGTTCGGGGAGGCAACCGTTTGGCTCGATAGGGAACCGGGTACTGCATCCTGGTAAATGTACACCTGACCGGAAGGAATCGAATCCATCAAGCTGGCTGGAACACCGAAATTGGCGGACAGCACCTCCTTGGGCGTGTGTGCAAACCAATCGGAAACCGATAATGTATTCAAATCCGAAAAGCTGCCGTCGTCAAACACGAGCAGAAATTCGCAGCCGTTTTCCAAGCCTTGAATAGAGTGAGGAATGCCGGGAGGGAAATACCACAGATCGCCGGGGCCTATATCGGCAATAAAATTGTGTCCGTTCTGATCGACGGAAGTAATTCTTGCACTTCCCAAGATCATATAAGCCCATTCGGCCTGCTGATGCCAGTGCAGTTCTCGGACGCCTCCGGGGGTCAAGCTCATATTGACGCCGGCGAGTGTCGTTGCGATAGGAAGCTCGCGAACCGTGATTTCACGGGACCAGCCGCCTTGATTGAGCTGCATGTGCGTGTCCGAATAAGCGAATCGCAGATTCGGAATCAGACCTGCGTCGGTCACGGGCGGGACCAGCATGTTGGGATTTTCCATATCCCTCATAATATCCCGGGGGCCTAAATCGACTGCTCCTGCACCGTCAGGACGGATGGGCTGCGGGATGTCGGGGGAAGGCTCTTGATTTCGTCTGGAATTACCCATGGTTAAAAGCTCCTTTCCTGAATATCAGCTTGACATGCGGGGTTCTTTAATGTTCAATATTCTCAATTTATTCGACTAAATAGCCCGGTATGCTCCAGCTGGGGACTATTTCCAGAGGGAAGCGTTCATACTAAAGAGAGAGCCAATTAATCGGCTCACAACACAACATCTTTGGACAGAAACCTTCCAGCATAAAGGAGTGTGTCCTATGGATCATCGTATCCGCAAATGGCTGAAATGGAGTCTATTATACTGTGTCTGTCTCGCAGGCTTAGCCGGCTGTCAACACCGCTCGTCAACGCAGCCTGCTCCCATGCCGCCCTCACCGGGTTCGCCGCTGGAGCAGGGGCAAGAACCGAGTGCGAAGCCTCCCGACAAGGGGAGTCAAGCGCCGCAGCCGCTGCTGCAAATGAGTCTAGACGAGAAAATCGGGCAAATGATATTTGCCGGTATCGACGGAGAACAGATGAATCCCGAGACGCGTGGTCTGCTGCAGAACGACCATGTAGGGGGTCTTATTTTATATAAGCCGAATGTGAAAAACAGCGGGCAGCTGGTCAATCTGCTGAATACGTTAAAACGTGCAAATGCGGGGAACAAGGCTCCCCTCTGGCTTGGGATGGATGAGGAAGGAGGGAGGGTAACGAGGCTCCCTGACGAAATGGTCAAAACACCGGCGAATCAAACGATAGGCAGGACGGCGAATCCCGCATTCGCTTACGGCGTCGGCAGCTTGCTGGGAAAGGAATTATCCGCGTACGGGCTGAACGTCGATTTCGCCCCCGTTCTTGATGTGAACAGCAATCCGAACAACCCGGTCATTGGAGACCGTTCTTTCGGTACTACAGCCTCTCTGGTCAGCTCCATGGGGGTCCAAACGATGAAAGGGCTTCAGGAGCAGCGCGTGCTGCCTGTGCTCAAGCATTTTCCCGGGCATGGGGATACGTCTGTCGATTCGCATGTGGGCTTGCCTGTCGTGCAGAATGACTTGAACCGGCTTCGCAAGCTGGAATTGATTCCTTTTGCGGAGGCATTCAAGAAGCAGGCGGACGCAGTCATGGTTGCCCATACTTTACTCCCGCGAATCGATGCGAAAGTACCGGCCTCCCTGTCCAGGGAAATCATGACGAATCTGTTGAGGAATGAGATGGGTTATGACGGGGTTATTATGACGGATGATATGACCATGGGCGCTATCGAGCAAAATTACACCTTAGGTGAAGCAGCGGTGCAATCGGTGCTGGCCGGGACGAACGTCGTGCTGGTCGGGCATGAATACGGCAAGGTAACGGCGGTCATTCAAGCCCTTCGGCAAGCCGTGCAGGATCATCGCATTCCGGAGGAGACGATCGATCAAAGCGTGGCCCGGATCCTGAAGCTGAAGCAGAAATATCAAGTGAAGGATACCCCTGTACCCGTGCCGGACGTCGATTCGTTGAACGCATCCGTCAAAGACCTGCTGAAAACCTATATGCACTGATAAGGATAAAAGCGGACGCTGCGCTCTTGCCCCGGCGCAGACCAAAAGCAAACAACAAGAACCTGGTATGGGGCGAGGCCACTGAAAAAGCTGCGAGCTGCATGGACGGATCCTTCTTCCGATCGCTTACGCTTCTACAGAACGATTCCGTCCACTCCGCCCGTTTTTCAGCGGCCTCCATTGGGCCAGGTTCTTTGTCGCGCTTAATGAGCGGAGGAAGCGGTCATGGTGAGCTTGCGTTCTACGAGGTAGCTGGTCATGGCCCCGATAAGCCCTAGTGCAGCCAAAGCTGCAGCCAGCCAGGGGACGGAGGCTAAGCCTGAATACGTAATGGCGAGGCCGCCCAAATAAGCGCCTCCGGCATTCCCGAGGTTCAGCGCGGAATGGCTTGAGGTGGCCGCCAGCAGGGGCGCTTCCCGCGTCAAATTCATAATGCGAACCTGAATGCCCGGCATAATGCCGAATGCGGCAATGCCCCAACAGAATACAGTAATGACAGCCAAGTAAGGATGCGGCAGCATAAAAGTCAATACGGCCAGAATGACGGCCAACACCCCGAAGTTGGTCATCAGCGACGGCATCAGCTTCCAATCGGCCAGTTTGCCCCCGAGCATATTGCCGATGGTGACGCCGAAGCCGAACAAGACGAGAATCCAGGTCACGCTGTGCTCGGCGAAGCCGCTAATATTCTCCAGCATCGGAGTTATGTAGGTGAACACCGCGAAGAGGCTGCCGCAGCCGAGTGCGCCTGTTAAGAGAACCAGAAGCACCTGGGGATTCATCAAGTTTCGGAATTCTTTAGCAAGGTCAGGCGCGTGCTCCTGACGGATGACCGGAATGAAACGAATGATGCCGGCAAGCGAGAGAATACCGAGTATTGTTATCGCTCCGAAAGACGCCCTCCAGCCCAGCTGCTGGCCAATGAACGTACCGAAAGGTACGCCAATGATATTGGCTATGGTAAGTCCGGCAAGGACGATGGAAACGGCGCTCGCCCTTCGATCCGGCGATACGAGACGGGTAGCGATCAAGGAGCCTACCCCAAGAAACGTTCCGTGTGCAAATGCTGTCCCGATGCGTGCTGCAAGCAGCAGCCAATAGGTAGGGGCAATGACGGAAAAAGCATTCCCTATAATAAAAATGCACATCAGCAGCACGAGCAGTTTTTTTTGCGGGACCTTGTGGGTCAGAATGGTTAACACAGGCGCCCCGACCGCTACGCCAAGGGCATAGCCGGTAATAAGCTGGCCTGCCTGCGGTATCGTAACATGCAAATCGTTCGCTACATTGGGCAGCAGCCCCATAATGATAAATTCGGTCATGCCGATGGCAAATGCCCCCAGCGTCAGACATAAAAGGGATAGCGGAAACCGTCCCTTTGTACGAGCAGGTGAGGCTTGAAGATCAGGAATGGAAGCTTGCATACGATTTCTGTCGACTCCTTGTCCGTTAATTGATGTTGCAGCTGCGTGAAGCTTCTCTATGTGTATCCTCGCAGCCCAGCAGGTTCATTGCATAGTATAACAGGTAATGTCAAGCTGCGGGTAGGGTAGTTGTAAATGATAAGGGAAAGTCATTGACAGGCTGGCTGTAAGGCTGTTATGATCTATATCGTAATAATTACTATTATATAAATCCGGCAGTGTTGAAGAATTTATACCGTCATTTCCTCATGTAGGAGCTGCAACGGGATATCAAGAGCGTTCGGGGCATTCCAGTTCCGCTAATTAATCGTAATTATTACATACATAAAGATGGGGGAAATGACTCCATCGGAAAGGAAGTTTGCTTATGCTATTGGCTTCATTGAAGCAAGTTGAATTTGGCTATACCGATGTCCCGTGCCTTGAACAGGCCGATATCGATATTTATACAGGTGAGTTCGTCGCCTTAACCGGCCCGAACGGAGCATCCAAAACGACGCTGCTCAAACTGATGCTCGGTTTGCTCCGGCCATGGAAGGGGACCGCGTTCTTGTCAGCCAAAGGTCCCGAGGGCAACCGGCTTGTGACAGGCTATGTGCCTCAGCACATTGCAGCCTTTAACGGCGGCTTTCCAAGCACGATTGCCGAGTTTGTTCTCTCGGGGAGGTTCGTTAGAGGATCCTGGTTGAGAAGGCTTCGGGAGGAAGACCATAGGCTGACTCAAGAGGCCTTGAAGCAGGTGGGGATGTGGGAGCATCGTCACCGCAAAATCGGGGAGCTGTCCGGAGGGCAAAAGCAGCGAATTTGCATTGCCCGCGCACTGGCGCAGGAACCGGATCTGCTTATACTGGATGAGCCGACAACCGGGATGGATCACACCAGCAGGCTGGCCTTTTACGCATTTTTGCGTCAGCAGGCGACCCTGCACAATCGTGCGATAGTTATGGTGACGCATAGCTTATCCGAGGTGAGCGCCTACCTGGACCGGATCATTTCATTGGAACGAAAGGAGGACGGTGAATGGAAATGCTGCACTACGACTTCATGCAGAGGGCATTTTGTGCCGGCGGGATCATTGCCCTATTAGCATCTGTGCTGGGGGTTTATCTGATGCTGCGCCGGCAGGCGCTTATGGCGGATATGCTGTCCCATATTTCGTTGGCGGGCGTAGCGGCAGGGGCTTACCTGCACATCAACCCGACCTGGATGGGGTTTGCTACAGCCATTATGGGATCGATCGGAGTCGAGTATGTGCGCAAATCGTACCGGACGTACAGTGAAATATCGATAGCGATCCTGATGATAGGCGGTTTATCCAGCGCGGTTGTACTCATGAGCATGAATCAGAGTTTGAACAAAAGCTTCTCATCCTACTTGTTCGGCTCCGTTGTTGCCGTCAATTCCTCAGAACTGGCTGTCCTGATGACCGTAGCTTTGCTAGGCGGGAGCTTTTTTATACTGCTTCGCCGTCCCTTGTACCAAATGCTGTTCGATGAAGAAACGGCCCGGACCAACGGCTTGCCTGTTCGCTGGATTTCATTGGGCTTCAGCGTGCTTACAGGCATGATTGTCTCTGCCGCCATGCCGGTTGTTGGTGTACTGCTGGTATCTTCGTTGATCGTGCTTCCCGCTGCACTGGCGATTCGTCTGGCCCGAAGCTTCAAGGCTGCCCTGCTGCTTGCGATGTGCATTGGACTGGTCGGCGTAGGTGCGGGACTAACGGCTTCCTTCGAGTGGAGCACGCCGCCCGGTGGTACGATCGCGCTTGCCCTGCTGCTTTTCCTTATGGCCGGAATTACGTTGAAGCAAGCGATGCTGAAATGGCGGCAAGCCTTCAATCACCAAGCCGACAAGGCGGTTCCGGGTGAAAAAACTGGCGAATTTACTAGGGTTTCTTAGGTTTAATCAATACAATACATAGAGTTACGATAGGGAGGATATCATGATGAAATTTTGGTTTAGTAAAGCGGCGGCTCTAGCTGCCATGTCATTGTGGCTGTTGGCGGGCTGCACGGGGAATGCGGGAGGCTCCGGCTCTGCAGGATCAGCGGCTTCCAGTCCGTCCACCCCAACCAGTGCATCCAGCCCGTCCAATCCAGCTTCTGCTTCCAATCTATCTGCAGAGAGCGGTCCGAAGCTGAAGGTTGTGGCAACCTTTTACCCGATGGTTGAATTCAGCAAGCAAGTAGGAGGAGCATACGCGGAGGTCATCGGTCTCATTCCTCCCGGCGTCGAGCCGCACGATTGGGAACCGAGTGCGAAAGATATGATACAGCTGAAGGAAGCGGATGTGTTCGTATATAACGGCATGGTGGAGGGCTGGGCTGAGAAGGCATTGAACAGCGTGCCCAATGAGAAGCGGACGGTTGTGGAAGCAAGCAAAGGAATCGAGCTGATGCAAGGCCTCCCGGAGGAGGAGGAAGAAGAAGGGCATGCCCATCACGAGTCTTCGGAGGAAAGCATCATGGACCCGCACGTTTGGCTCGATCCCGCGCTTGCCCAGAAGGAGGTCGCATCGATTCAAGCTGCCTTTGAGAAAGCGGACCCGGCCCACAAAGAGGCGTATAAGAAAAATGCAGAAGCGTATATTACTCAGCTAAAGCAGTTGGATGAAAGCTTCCGAACGGAGCTGAAGCAGGTAAAGCGCAAGGAATTCGTTACACAGCATGCGGCCTTCGGCTACCTGGCCAAGCAGTACGGGCTGACCCAAATCCCGATTGCAGGCTTATCCCCGGAGCAAGAGCCGTCCCCGGAAAAAATGGCGGACATCGTTAATTTCGCCAAAGAGAAGCAGGTCCGAACGATTTTTTTCGAAACGTTAGTCGACCCGAAGGTGGCTAATACCATTGCCAAAGAAATCGGAGCGAAGACGGATGTGCTGAACCCCATTGAGGGCTTAACGGAGGAAGACAAGCAAAAAAATCTCGATTACATCGGTATCATGAAAAATAATTTGGCTTCGATGAAAAAGGCCCTTAACGAATAATCGTTATATCTGCATGCAGCAGTGAATAAAACAAAAGCATCCCGGCCATACTATTTTTCGACGGTGAAAAGAGAGGTGTGGTTCCGTTGGGCGATCAACGAGCAATACCGGGAAAGTTGTTAGAATCTGAATAGAAGCGAGGGGATGTGCCGCAGAGACGTTATTGTAGTACCCCATACTGCAATGTGTTCCATGTGGTAAGACCTAAGGTTCAAAAGAGGTTCAAGGCAATATTCACAAATCAATTCACCGTTAAAGGGCCCGCAAGGGCCCTTTTCTTTTTGTCATTTTTCATGAAAGCTTCATTTGGTTTTCATCATTTCTTCATGATACTTACAAAAATAAACTGTACGATACATTTATCGATAGATTCTAACAATTAGTAAGTGATAGGAGGTTTCCCAATGGAAGCTGCAACGTTTATTTTATTCGGTTCTACAGGAGACTTGGCCAAACGTAAAATTTATCCGGCACTTTTTAATTTATATCTTGACGGCAAGCTGCCGACTGCTTTTTCCGTCATTGGACTTGGAAGAAAGGCGGTATCGGACGCCGAATTTCAAAGCAGGATTGAACAATCGATCCGTTCGTTCTCAAGAAGAAGGGTACAGGACGAAGCCGGCCTGAAGACATTTCTTGAAGCCTTCCGTTACTCCTCTTTGGACATTCCGGTGTTAGGGGATTACAGCCGGCTGCTTGAGCTTGTAAAGCGTAGAGAGGCTGAGCTGGGCATCCCGGAAAACCGCATCTTTTATATGTCGGTGGCGCCTGAATTTTTTGGGACGATTGCCCACTCTATTAAGGAAAGCGGCTTAGGGGCAGTGACAGGCTGGAAGCGGCTGATCATTGAGAAGCCATTCGGCAGAGATTTGACAACGGCGCGGGAGCTGAATGCGAAGCTGGCGCAGTCGTTTGAAGAACGGGAGATTTTCCGGATCGACCATTATCTTGGCAAACCGATGATTCAGAACCTCGAGGACCTCGAGTACACGAACCCGATTTTGCAGGCTCTGTGGACGAACCGCTATATCGCCAACGTGCAGATTACGGCCAGTGAAACCGTCGGCGTTGAAGAACGGGCAGGCTATTACGATCACTATGGAGCGGTTCGCGATATGTTCCAGAATCATATGCTTCAGATCCTGATGATGCTTGCGCTGCAGCTGCCCAAGCATAGTACGGCGGACAATGTGGCTTTTAAAAAGAAGCTTGTTCTCGAATCGCTGCGCCCCCTATCTAAGGAAGACGTCAGACTGAACGTGGTCCGCGGCCAATATACTTCCGGGGTAGTGGAAGGCAAGACTGTGCCCGGCTATACGGAGGAGAAGGGAATCGATAAGGCTTCGGCGAATGATACGTTCATCGCTGCGCGGCTGTGGATCGATAACTATTTCTGGAGCGAGGTTCCGTTCTACATCCGGACCGGCAAAAGGCTGAATGAAAAGTCGACGCGGATTGTGATTCAGTTCAAGGATCCGCTGGAAAAGCCGAATGGCAAAAATATGCAGGCCGCACCGAACCTGCTCATTATTGAAATTGGCCCGGAAGCGGGAATTTCCTTCCAGCTTAACTTGAAGGAGCCGAACCAGGGAGAAGGCATCGAGCCGATCCATATCCGATATTCCGCGGATCAGAAGGATGTGCCGGAGGCGTATGAGAAATTGTTCCGCGATGCATTGATCGGCGACTCCACTTTCTTTGCTCATTGGGATGAAGTAGAGATGTCTTGGCAATGGGTACAGCCGATTCTGGAGGCGTTCGAGGAAAACCTGGTGCCGCTTGAGCTTTACCCGGCAGGCAGCAACGGCCCGAGTGCTGCGCATAAGCTTCTGCAGCAGGATGGCTACCAATGGTGGCTGGATCCTGAGGATTCAGCACAGGGGGCAGATTCGGAGTCCGAAGCAGGTAAAGGCAGTGTAGAGCCGACCTCGGCCGCTCCTGCTATGACCGTCTAACCTTCACTTACACGCACCCGTGGCACACCTGCCAACGTAAGTGTGAATTCCAATAAATAAGCTCCTTGCTTGCAGCCTGATGATATTTGCTGCAAGCAGGGAGCTTATTTTTGCAACGATCCAACCGGGATCATTCAACGCACCCGTCCGCCGAAGGATGGAGGGGGCGGTTGTACTTGTCCGCTACAGGGAGCCGTAGATGACATTGCGCATTCTGGGATGGTGGTAAGACTCAAGATTCGGCAGCAGCTGCTGCATGTACACTACGGAAAGCTCTGCCTCGGGATCCATTAGCGTCCAGCTTCCTGCCATCCCGCTCCAGCCGAATTCTCCGGGATTGCTGTTGCTTCCGCCTGCCGGCGGATCGATCATGACCCTGACTCCCAAGCCATAGCCATAGCCTGCTTGCTGCGGCCAATGATAGTCGGCCAACTGCTGCGTTCCGAGATGGTTCGTCGTCATGAGCCGTAGGGTATGGGAACTGAGGAATTGTTTGCCTTCCCACGTCCCGCCGGCCGTCAGCATCCGGGCGAAACGGATGTAATCGGTTGTAGTAGACAGCAAGCCGCCACCGCCGCTTTCGAATAGGGCACCGGGCTGGTAATTCGCATCCATACGCGTATTTTTCGTCAACGTTCCATCTTCCGTCCGATCGTACATGCTGCACAGCCGGTCCAGCTTATCGTCCGGAATCCGGAAGAACGTATCCTCCATGCCTAGCGGATCGAACAGCTCCTCCTTCAGAAACTGACCCAATGATTTACCCGACCAAATCTCGATTAATGCGCCCAGAATATCGTGGCTGAAGCCGTACTGCCAGTGAGTTCCCGGGTCGAATGCAAGAGGGGCTGCGGACAAAGCCTTCGTCAGGTCACGGACGTTGAGCGTTTCGCCGTTCTCTTGGCTGCTGCGCAATTGCTGCATAATCCCGGCAATCGTCCGTGCCGTCTCCTGCTTATCACCTCCATAGGTTAAGCCGGAGGTCATCGTAAACAAATCTTTAATCCGGATCGGACCTGCCGCCGGAGAGGTGGTGAGAACGCCTGTAGGACTGTAGCGGTATACTTGGGGGCTGCTGAACTCGGGAAGATATTCCTCGAGCGGATCGTTCAATAAATAAAGTCCTCGCTCATAAAGCATAAGTGCCGCGGTGCAGGTGATGATCTTGGTCATGGAATAAATGCGGAAGATCGTATCCGGGCGAATCGGACGCTTCGTTTCCAGATCGGCGTAACCGAAGCTTTGCTCGTACACCACTTCATTTCCTTGAGCGATGATACAGGAGCACCCTGCGGGGCCTTTCTCAATAAAACGTTGCAGCAGCTCAGATAATCGGGGAAATCGATCCATAACAGCCTCCTATATGGGAATAGTTTCCTTTCCCAATTATCGTAGCACTTGCAAGCACTGTTTAGCAACGGGGAGCCCTCCTATAAATCCCGATAAATTAGTCTATAATGGAAAGGAGAAGGCGGACATCGGAAGGGCGGGAGAAGAAATGAAACGGGCTTGGGCTTGGCTTGGCGTTTTCCTTATATATTGTATCGCGGTCTGTACCTACTTCCTGAGGCAGCCCATGAATCCTGTACCCTTGGCATTACGAGGCGGGCCTGCCGATCCTGCCAGCTTTATGACCGCAGATCAGCTGCAGAGCGTCCACAGGCTGTCGACGATTGAGAACATTTCGTATTTTATTTCTACCCCCGTGACCTGGGCCATTTTACTGCTTATGATGGGATTAGGTGTGTCAGCCTGGTTTCGGGAGCGGGCGGAGTGTCTGTTCCGCGGTTCTTTTTGGCAGGTCGCCGTCTATGTGGTGCTGCTGCAGCTGGCTATCCAAATCGTGGATCTCCCTCTGGATTATTACCTTCACGAGCTTGAGCGTTCGTACGGATTAACGAGCCAAAGCCTTGGATCCTGGCTGACGGATATCGCAAAGGGCTTCGGCGTTAATCTGATTGTGACGATTCCTGCGGTGTGGCTGATCTATGCTGCCATCCGCAAAAGTCCCCGCCGTTGGTGGCTGCTCGGTTGGGCGGTGTCGATTCCTTTGACGTTATTTTTCACGTTTATTCAGCCTGTGGTAATGGAGCCGATTTTTAACGATTTCAAGCCGCTGCAAAATGAACAGCTGAAGCAGCAAATCCTGCAGCTCGCGAAGCAGGCGAATATTCCAACGGATCAAGTATACGAAGTGGATAAGTCCAAGCAGACGAACAGACTTAACGCCTATGTGAGCGGGATCGGCTCCACCACCCGGATCGTGCTATGGGATACGACGCTGCAGAAGCTGAAGCCCGATGAAATTTTGTTTATTATGGCGCATGAAATGGGGCACTATGTCAAACGCCATGTGCTCTGGGGAACCCTATGGGGGATTGTGGAAAGCTTGTTCGGCTTTTGGCTTGCCTATCGATTGTTCATATGGATTCATCGCAAGTGGGGCAAGGGGCTAAGGGTCAGGGACACATTGGATTATGCCGGACTGCCGATTCTCCTGCTCCTTGTTTCGGTGCTTTCCTTTGCGGCTTCGCCGGTAGACAACGCCATATCCCGGATGCATGAGCACAGTGCGGACGAATATGCAATTCAACTTCGCAAAGACCCTGGCGCCGGTGTACGGGCGTTTCAAAAGCTTGCCGCAGACAGCATGTCGGATGTATATCCGCCCGCCCTCGTTCAATTTATGCTCGGATCGCATCCGACGCTTGCAGATCGGATCGATTATATCCAGCATTACAAAGCTCTCCCATGAATCCCATCACCGTTTGACCGCAAAAAAAACAACCCGGGCTGAAGAAGGAGGCCACTGCTGCGGCTGCATGGGGGGCAACTGAAAAAGTCACCGCTGCATGTACAGATCGTTTTTCCGATCGCTGTCGTCCCTGGATTTTTTTGAATTTCACCCCGCTTTTAGCAGGTAAAATCCAGGGAAAAAGGCGAACGCGTCCGCTTCTGCAGAACGATTCTGTCCACTCCGCCGCTTTTCAGTGGCTCCGGGTTGTGGTCATCTGCGTATTGCAAGCCTAAAGTGCCCGGCGATGCAGGCTTTGCTTATTTCTTCAGCACGTACTTCTCCAGATCATCCAGCATCAGGTTTGCAGAAATAATGCTGCCAGAGCTGTTCCAGATGTCGTCATTCACCTTGTACACCTGTCCCTTCTTCACAACATTCAAGTTGTTCCATAGCGGATCCTTCGTCCACTCCTGCTCTACCTGGCTGGCTTCTTTCTTATCGTTATCATAGGTATAGTAGAACAGCATATCACCTTCCATATCCGGGATCCGTTCTTTATTCACTTCGTCGGCGAATTTGTCTTGATCCTGAACCTTCGGCCGTTGAAAACCGATTTTTTGCAGCATGAAGCCGGCAAACGTATCTTTATAATAAATCCGCGTTTTTCCCGGGATAAAACGAACGAGGGATATTTGCCGGTTCAGGCTGTCTCCGGCTTTGGCTTTAAAGTCCGCAATCCGTTGGTCCAGCTTGCCGAGCAGCTGATCGCCTTCGGCCTTCTTATTCAGCGCTTCGGCGTACAGCTTGAAGTTTTTTTGCCAGTCGGCGTTGATTTTCTCCGAAAATACGGTAGGTGCTATTGCAGACAACTGGGCATATACCTTCTCTTGACGCAATTTATTGCCGATAATCAAATCCGGCTTCAATGCGGCGATCGCTTCCAGGTTCGGCTGATTCTCGTCGCCAACCACCTGTACGCCATCCAGATCTTTTTTTAGATGCTCGTAAAAAGGGCTCCCGGTCCATGATTTGACGGCCCCGACCGGCTTTACGCCCAAGGCCAGCAGTGCCTCGGTGCCCTCGTTCGTCAGGATGACGACCTTGGAGGGGTTACCGGTAATCTTGGTTTCCCCCATGGCGTGCTTGACCGTGAGGGGTTGCCCGACTGCCGCAGGCTGCTCCTTTGTTGGTTGGGCGGTGTCGTTTGCTTGCTCCTTCGTACCTGTGGTGCCGCAGCCGCTTAATACCAAGCCGATACTTAATAGCCCGGTCAGCAGCAAGGCTGCCGGCTTGTTGAATGTGTGCCGAATCGTAAATAACAAGTAAATCTCCCCTTATGTAGTCATGAAATGGTTTAATAATGAAAATCATTCTCAATGATTTTACTTGTTCCTGGAAGGGCTGTCAATAGAGCCGCTCCGTTTTGTTTGCAGTTTTCTCCGCAAAAGGTTACTTTAAATAATAGGTAACAATCCAAGTCGGGGAGGAATCGTCCATGAGTATAACACCCATATCCAAAGGAGCGGCCATCGGCTTTATCGGCACAGGCGTAATGGGACAAAGTATGGTCAAAAATTTGATGGCTGCCGGGTATCAGCTGCATGTATATAACCGGACCAAGGCCAAGACGGAGCCATTGGTTGCGCTTGGCGCGATAAGTCACGATTCGCCCGGTGAGCTTGCGCGCCATGTCGATCTGCTGATCAGCATGGTGGGATATCCGCATGATGTGGAGCAAATCTACTTAAGCGAGCAAGGGATTCTCGCCAATGCGAAGCCGGGCACGCTCCTCGTTGATATGACGACTTCCAGCCCGTCGCTTGCACGGCGGATTGAGCAGGAAGCAGCCAATAAGCAGTGCTTCTCGCTGGATGCCCCCGTATCCGGAGGGGATATCGGCGCCCGGGAAGGCCGGCTGTCCATTATGGTTGGCGGCGAGGCTGCGGTATTCGAAGCGGTGAAGCCGGTTTTTGAAGTATTGGGAACGAACATTGTCCATCAGGGAGCGGCCGGAGCGGGCCAGCATACGAAGATGAGCAACCAGATTGCGATCGCTTCCAATATGATGGGGGTATGCGAAGCGTTGGCTTACGCCAAGAAGGCGGGGCTGGATCCGTCCCATGTGTTGAAAAGCATCGAATCGGGTGCTGCGGGCAGCTGGTCCTTAAGCAATCTCGGACCGCGGATGATCAACGGCAATTTCGAGCCCGGGTTTTACATAAAGCATTTCATCAAGGACATGGGAATTGCCCTGGAGGCAGCCGATGAAATGGGCTTGGAAACGCATGGTCTGAAGCTCGCGCGGCAGCTGTATGAGCAGCTTGCCGAACTGGGTGAGGAGAATAGCGGAACCCAAGCATTGTACAAGCTGTACACCACTTCATAGCACATACGACGAGGCAGCACTTTCCCGATCGGAGGGGAGGTGCTGTTTTTCATGCGCCAACGCATGTCGGGATTTTGCAAATTGAGGATTGAAATGAAACTAACATACTAGTATCATAAGTATGAGGTGGAGAACGATTTCCTAATCGTGGATCTTTCCCAAGAAGTCTCCCGGGAGGTTGGCATGGCTGAACAAGTGACCGCAATCAAAGATAAGAAGGGGCTCATCCGGGATCAGGTGTACGATGCCTTGAAGAAGGACATTATGGAGCTGCGATTGGAGCCCGGCCGTCTTATATCGGAGAAGGAGCTCGTCGATCGGCTGGACGTCAGCAGAACGCCCATCCGTGAGGCTCTCGTCCGGCTCACGCAGGAGGAGCTCATCGAGACGACGCCGCAGAAGGGATCGGTCATTTCCTTGATTGACCTGACGCACGCGGACGAATCGAGATTTGTTAGAGAAACGCTGGAATCGGCTATCGTACGAGAAGCTTGCGACAAATTGAACGGGGAGCAGGTGCTGCAGCTTCAGCATTTGATTTCTTTGCAGGAGCTGAGCTCCAGGGAAGAAAATTATGAGCGGCTTTTTGAGCTTGACGAGCTATTTCACAGAACCATAATACTTGGCTGCGGCAGGCTTCGCACCTGGAGCCTCATCCAGCAGGTGACGACCCATTACAACCGTATCCGGTATTTGCGGCTGGCTGCCAATCATGATTGGCAGATCATTCTCTGTCTCTTTTACACATCTCCGAGCCCACGAGATTAAGGGCTATTTCGTTAGCCGTCTTTTGCTTTCAAAACAACAATAAAAAGTCA
>NZ_NMQW01000067.1 GCF_002234615.1 Paenibacillus rigui
GAATCAATTTCATAATGATTTTTGTTTGAAGCTGTAGAATCAGAAAATCAAAGTTCTATTTCAAAAAAGATTACGCAGCAGTTTTACCAGAACGACGAAGTTTCACGAGATCGACGGTTAATTTACAAGCTGTATACACCAAACAAGATAACTGAAAATCGACTGTAGCTAGCTTTCCACGATGACGAATGTTGCCTACTTGAAAGTATTCTTTCAAGTAGGCGTTAACTCGCTCAACTGCTGTGCGCTTTTTGTACAACTCGTAGTAACGATCACTGCCGCGAGCTGGAACCGTATATTTCCGAACATCGGATTCCACTTTCACCTTGTGAACTTTCTGGCACTCCCCATCGCTAAAGGGGCAAGTGGCACATTCTTTGGGTGATGTGTATTTGAGTGTTTCGTACTTTGGATTGAAGCTGTCGTATCGGTAGCTATGACCTTCCTTGCAGACAGGACGGAAATACTTATCCTTACCCTCTATGGGTTGTTCGTTTCGTCGGTTGTAGTCAATGAGTGCTCTGGCTCCGAGATCCTGCGACTGTTGGTAAATTGGAACCAGGTCATATCCGGCATCAGCAAGCACGTAATCAACCTTCAGATTTGGATGATGCTCAGACAGAGATTTTAGTAAGGGAATGGCCAACTTTGCATCATTGACATTACCGGAAGACAGCAATGCGGTAAGAATATACTGGCTTTTGCAATCGACGAGCAAATGTCCTTTAAAGCCATACCAGAACACGTTCTTACCTTCCGAGTTCTTCTTAACGCCCCATTCGGGTGCAAGAGGAATGTGTTCAGATAGTTCCGCAAATGAATATGGAAGCTGCTCTTCGACCTTTTTCTCGAATAAAGGACGGTTTGCTTCTAATTCCAACTGTTCTTGCAGCCATTGATCCCGTTCTGCTTTAGATTTGCGACCGCGCTTCTTCTTCGGAAGTTCAGTTGGCAGTTCGTCGGCGTTATCTGTCGATTGTTTTTTAGGCTGGCGGTCTCTGGCCTCAATATGTGTGGCATCCATAGCGACAACAGTTGCGTCAATAAACCCTTCTTGAAACGCCTGATGAATCAAGCTGTTATGCGTCTCTTGAAAAACGGAAGAGCCTTGCAGTTTCTGAATCATTCTGCTGTAAGAAGCCTCGCTTGGAATACGATCTGAGCCTGTAAATCCGCACTGTGTACTGAATTCCACACTTCGAGTTAGGCGTCTAATGAGATCCTTTATGGTGGGAATTCGCTCCATAATCCTGACGAACAAGGAGACCAGCATCGCAGCATAGTTTAGCTCCGTGGGCTTTCCGTTTAGGCTCTTTTTGGACACCACTTTTAAGAAGGGTGTAATGTCTAGAGTTTCAAACACTAAAGCGTAAGTATCTTTAGGAGACATTTCTAATAGTTCTTGCAAGGAAAATAGCTCTTCTTGGCGAATACTGTACATAGGGAGTCCAACCTTCTCTCAGTGTATGGTAGGGGTACTAAACACTTCGAGATTTGGGGAGGTACTCCTTTTTTCATGTCTTAAAAACTCAAGCTGCTCAAGGCATTCAATTTATGAAATTGATTCAGATAAAAAAAGTATAAGTTCTCAACCTTCGTCTACCTTGACCATGTCCATTA
>NZ_NMQW01000068.1 GCF_002234615.1 Paenibacillus rigui
AATGACATAGTAACCCTCCTAAGTTGGATGAGACCACTGTATAGCACTGCTATATGGGTATTATAGCACCGCTATATTAAATTGTCTATAGCGGTGCTATATTTTTTTTGAAGTGTTGTCCTGCGGTCCGAACATCGTTTTGACGGGCGTTACGAGATGTACTCGGCGCTCACGAAGTACCATGGCGGGAGGGGGTAAGATTTATCGTTGCATTGAACTTATGGAAATGGAGGTCAGCCTCTCCGTCGCCAAGTCCGCCACAGTTCTCCAAATACTTGTCACACAACATTATTTCAAGAGAACTAATGCTCGCATCCCCAAACATAAGAAAGATCGCCATCCTCCTGGGGGACCAGGGTGGATAGGCGATCTTTCTTATCCTCTGTTCCTTCTAGTCTGACATCTCTAGCTGAAGGTGAAATCCTGCGAATTCATGAGTCTGAGTGAGAAAAGCGAATCATTTCGAGGGAGTTTAGTAATGTGTGCCCTTGCAATTTCTTGAGATAAATTTGGGATGTGTCCTGAAACTATTATCTTGCGGCTCAACTTTCCCCGGGTGGCCTGCTCAACCGTGTCGACCTACCATCGAGCTAGTATACGAATCAAATCTCGGTTAGGGTTAACTATTCACCGTAAGCTGTTGGTTCTAAACTAAACGCAAGACCCTGCCAGTTAAAGTCGCCGCGCTCCCCTTTTTGGCGGTTATCGTGCGCTACTTTTCGATAAAGCTGTAGAGCAGTGCGGTCATCCAGATGTCCGGTATCCTGGCCTAGGTGCTCGGAAAAAAGCTGCCAGCGGAATATGCGCACCGCTTCCTCATCCCATATCGATGCGTTCATTTCCGAATGACCGAAGAACGAGTTCGAGTGAAGGTTACAAGAGCCGATAGTCATCCAAATGTCGTCAATAAGCATGACTTTGGCATGAACGTAAATATTGCTGCGTCCTCCTTTTCCGTCAGGACCGGCAATTCCTACCAGAGTAAAATTCTCATACTTACCCAGCGCTTCTATATGATCAAAGAAACCTTTGCGTTCCGGGTTCCTGCGGGCAGCCCGTACATAATCCTCGGGGTCAGCTGGAACGAGCAACACGATATCTACTCCTCGCTTCAGAGCATCCTCTAGTCTGACAGCAATCTCTGGAATTGGGAGAGCCTGATTCTCGATATAGATTGTACGCTGAGCGGCATCAATCGCCTGTAGGTATTGCTCAGAAACGGAATGTTCACCTTCAACGATATTGAACGGTTTCCCTTCGGGAGTAGGGTAGCTATTGTTGTAGCGACATTTATAAACATTTCTTTGTATTTGTACCGGTGTATTTCCTCGAGGAGCGGATACATGGGAGGGAAAGGGTAATTCGTCTTCACCGGTATGTCCCCATATTCCGTCAATCTCCATCCTCTCGCTGGCTTCATTCCATCTTTGAACGAAATTATGGTGCACATCGGTTGCGGACGGTCCCGACACTTCGACATAAATGTCGTGGCGTTGATTTTCCCCAATATGGCCGGGTTCGACGGCCTTGAAGGTTGGATTAATTCCCCCAATAAAAGACGTCTCGGACGGATGGCCCGCATCAACAAGCCAAATTTTCTGATGCTGACAATATCTCCCGTATGCTTGATCCCAACGGGCGCGAAAACGCGAGCCCCGTGCAGCGAGCATATCACGGTCTTCCTTGGACCCTGTAAAGGCTTGGCCATAACCACTGCTCTCTTGGTTGGGACGCCAGAATAAAACCCGGACGTCCAGCCCCCGAGCCGCCGCGCGATCCAACACATCCAGAATGGTACCGCGGCCGTCAGGCATCTGGAAATGTGGTGCCATGAAAGTAATAGAAATCCAGACACTATACTGCGCATTTTCGATCGCTTCGCAGATGCGCCTAAAAGTCGGAGCGCTATCTACAAGCGGATGCACGGCATTACCGTTTCTTACGGGGTATGATCCGGATTCAATATAGGGAATATGAGACTGCAAATTGACAATGGTTGACAGAGAGACTCCTCCTCCACAAACAGGATATATTTATCCTATCAAATCTTAGGTAGGGACAAAGTTAATAGTATTTTAAGGTCTTTATCCTGCCCGTTGCGCATAACTGCCCGTTACTTCAAACCTCCCCGTTTCCTAATAACTGGTTCTTGTGAAGCTATGTTATTATACTATTAATTAATTGGCAAACCTTAAAAACACACGTTCGCTTTCTGAATAGAAACGTATATTCGCCCTACGATGCCTGATGATGGGATTTTCAGAAAATGAGATCTTTGTTTATCTCTATATATCTCATTTTTTTGAAGTGAGAGTCTATTCTATCAACTAGATACTCCTTAGAAGGGTTGACCTCAACTGCCCCTTAATGGAATTTACATCATTCGCACTAACCTGCCCGTTAACGATTGATCCTCAACTAATGTTTTTCTCTCAGTCCGGCAAATAAAAGGACCTACATATTAGTTATGTGTAATATGTAGGTCCCCTTATTTTAATAAATTTTCCTCAACCAAGGTCTTGATAATTTCCAGTTTAATGGTTTATTTCCTTTTTACATTGGCGAAAAATGGAATGAGAGCGCCGCGCGGCTCCTAAACAAAATATAATGATGATTCAGTTGTTAATTTCCCATCTTTACAAATCTAGAAATGTAGATATAATGATGGATATGGAACCTTTATCGATTTATAAAGCTTTGTCTAACGAGATGCGTTGTCAAATTATGCGATGGCTGAAGAATCCAGAGGAATTTTTTGATGAAAAGCCCTATTTGCAACAGGGGCTTAACTTTCGCATTGGTGTATGCGTAGGAGATATTCAGGCAAAATCGGGACTTGCTCAGTCTGTTATCTCAAGCTATTTAGCCACTATGCAAAAAGCTGGTTTATTGGAATCTGAGCGAATCGGAAAATGGACGTACTACCGCCGAAACGAAAAGACCATCCAACAGTTTTCCGAGTACGTTCAAAGTAAACTATAGTCAGAAAGGAGTTTTTTGTTTTTCATATCTACAATTCTATATATGAATATAAATGGAGGCATACATTTTTATGAAAAAGGTTCACCCTTCACTTATTATTTTTCTGGCTTTAGGTGTATTTGGCATTATTACAACGGAAATGGGCATTATCGGTGTTCTTCCCCAAGTCACTCAAAAATTTCACATCTCGCCCTCGCAGGCCGGGTCTCTTGTAAGTATATTTGCTTTAATCGTTGCCCTTTCAGGCCCATTCCTGACCTTACTCGCTTCCGGCATTAATCGTAAGGTTATTTTGTTAACCGCTGTTCTTATGTTTGCCATCTCTAATATTGTCTATGCCTACACAACCGTGTTCGAAGTAATGCTAGCTTTCCGGATTGTCCCTGCTATTTTTCATCCTGTTTTTTTTTCAATTGCTCTTGTGACCGCGTCCAGCCTTGTTCCTCCCGAAAAGAGCAGCAAAGCCTTCAGCAAGGTTTTTGCCGGAATAACAGTCGGATTCGCTTTTGGCGTGCCGTTAACTTCTTATCTCGCCGAAAAAATCTCGCTGGAAGCTGCTTTCCTGTTCGGCGCTGTTGTAAGCATGATTGCCTTTATAGGGATACTTGCCTGGCTTCCTTCCATGCCTGTTAAGGAAAAAATGTCCTTTGGCAAGCAGCTTAGCATATTGCGCAAACCTCAATTGTGGTTAACGATCGTGACTGTTGTTATTATCTTTGCAGCTATGTTTTCAGTGTACAGCTACTTTGCAGAATATCTTGGACAAGTCACCCGTATGAACGGATCATGGATTAGCATTATGTTGATGGCCTTTGGCGTCACCATGATTGTTGGGAACTTTTTGTTTGGGGGCTTTTTGCACAAAAGCATGACAAAAACTGTCATCCTATTTCCTCTGGTATATGCGGTCATTTACTTATTCACATATTATCTCGGTTTTTATTTTTTGCCGATGGCGCTTATCGTATTCATTTGGGGGGCTGTGCATTCCGGGGGGCTTATTGTCAGTCAAGCCTTGTTGATGACTGAGGCGAAAGAAGCTCCCGAATTCGGCAACAGCTTGTTTGTCTCCTTTTCCAATGTTGGCATTACGATAGGTGCATCGATCGGCGGCTGGTTTATTTCTCAGTCGGGCATACATCAGCTCATCTGGTGCGGCATAATGTTTGCATTGCTTGCTTTATTGTTGATCATAGTTAAAATGGCAATTTCCAAATCAAATGCATTAAACGTACGCTGAACAAGCCGGAAGCGATAGTTCGTTTTAGCGAGGCAGCAACACCGGCCTAATAAATGACCGAAAACAGCTTTTTCGCCGTCACTTATGGTACGGTTCAGCTTAACTGGTCTATCGACGAAAAAAGCGCCTAAATGTGCCGCCTGGCTGCTTTGCGGTCTCTTAAAGTATTGTATAATCACCAAGACGCGAAGTTCGTTTGCTAAGGAGAAGTGTTGGTGCAACAATTGACTATGATATGGAAACACAAAAGATTTTTATAAAAAATAAGTTCCTGGACCTAACAGATCCAAATTATAAAACAATATCTGTTGGAAATTTAATTTTAACTAAGGATGGGGAAAATACCAAAGTTACAGGTCAATTAAAAATGGAGAATATGGGCAACGAAGAAAATATGGTGGGAGCTAATATATCTTTCTACAATGATAAAGGCGAAAAAATAGGAGAGGTTGCCGTCACGGGAACTAATTTTGGTAATAAATCACAAACTTTTGAAGCCGTAGGTACAGGGGATTTTAGGAATTATTCAACCGTACAACTCCACATTGGTGCTGTGAATTATCGTGTACTTGGCGGAGGTCATGGAAAGTAACATTAGGAATATTCCGCTAACGGCGAACGATAGTTTAACAATAAGGGGTTTCACATATTAGATACGTCTAATATGTGAAACCCCTTATTTAATCAAAGTTTTTTTAATTTTGGTCTTGATAATTTCCAGCCTAATGGTTTATTTTCTTTTAACAATCGGTTGCTTGATAATAAAGTTGTTTAAATTCGGTCAGATAGTAAACCCTTGCTTTCAAGGATGCGCAGTTTGTCATCCGGGACGCTCTTCGATAAATCTCCTCCGGCAACATCAAATGCTTCTCCATCAGCGTATATTACAAAGGTTTCTGTGACCGGGAGGACTCCGTCCCAATTTAACTTATTAAGCTCCATAGCAACTTCTTGCCAAAGTGCTTTACTCTCGCCCCACCAAGTATTATGAATTAACACTGGATTTTGCGGCTCATTAGACCAATCAGAATTTTTTTGCCAGTATTGCATTAACATCTGAAATTTTTCTTTTAACTGATCGTTAGATAAAGCTTCCTGGTTCTGTACTGGATGTTCGCCAGCATTCCATATCGTCCATAAATCCTCTTCAGCTTCTATTTGTTCATCCCGAATGCTCTGTAAACCGGGGTGGAATATTGGGTCCACAACTCCAAATGGCTCATCATGTAGGTATATCCCTATGAAGCAGATCTGGTTATCTTGAAGTTTAGCCCCAATCTTTTTTATCGTTCCGATTGACTCATCAATCAGTTCTTTCTTTACTTCATCTCGGATTTGTCTTGCATGTTCGTCACTAATATTTCTGTACTTCATTTCTCCGTTTTCCTTTATCCATGCAATGTTACCTGTTTCATCATACTCAATTTGGATTTCTCGTGTTCGAATAGAGTTCCCAGCATACCAAAACTCATTTCGCTTTATTTCAACCAGCTTTTTGTCATCGTAAACGTAATCCTCCTCAAAGTGCCATTCTTGGCCAGGGTTCATTCCATTTCGAACAATAAACTCCACGTATTTAACTGGCAGCCCATCAATGAAAATAAGTTCTTCAATAGAATCCACTTTACCATTAGAGTATCGACGATTAATCATTCGTTCCTCGTTACGGTCAATACATTCTTCTTGACGAGATTGAATGAAACATATCTCTCCATTTTTGTTAAAACCGTAAGCTAATGATGCCACGGAGTCTTTTATGGGGGATCGAGGCTCTAGATTTCGTTCAAACCAGAATGGCGTTGTGTCATAACGCTTCCACTCAGCATATTCCCATCGAACTTTTTGAGATTTAGCCTGTTCTATGTACATTTCTTGATTCAGTTCAGCATCCTTACAAAGTGAGAAATAATATTCCTTATCGATCATAATCTTCGCTCCATTAGTTTATTTGTTTTTATTCGAAGCAGTTGCTCGATCTCATATCTATTGTTAGGATCCAGCTTTCTAATCATCTCTAATATCTCAGATTCACATTGTGAGATACGTACATTGAATACTTTATTATCACGGTCGGTTGTAGATGTTTCATTTTCAAGTAGCCAGTTCAGATCACAATCAAACAAACTTTTGAGTGATATTAATGTTTCAGTCGAGGGGTGTGACTTTCCACTCTCAATATCACTTAATATCCCTCGAGAAATTCCCACTTGTTGCGCAAAAACCTTCTGATTTTGCAGGTTGGCTTTACGTAATAGCCTCACTTTCTCTCCAATATCCATACCAACCAACTTTCTAGCTTCTTATTTTCTTAAATGTTTGTTTATTAACCTGAGCTTTGTTACTTTCATCCATGCTCTTATCAAAATTGTGTCGATTATTCAGAGCTGCCTTTTTTGTAATTTCACCGGCCATTCTGTATAAACAAAAACGCCATGAAACAGAGGTTATTCCCTTAATCTAAAGGCCCTTCCTTTATGTGTTACACTGCATACTTCTTCTTTATGTTCCATTAGTTCAGTTTATCTGGTGCACGCTTCATGTTTTCTCTAACGCTTGGAAAAAGTTCACATACAATTTATTTGCTAAATAAAAAAAGCCCCGCAATTACCCATAAATAATTGCGGGACTTACTATCTAAGTTGTTTCTCCATGCTGTTTTTAGATCCGCTGATTTTTAAACAACTTTATTATGAATTAAAGAACTTTATTATAAATTAAACGACTTTATTATCAAACAACAAATCGGTGTCAGGTGTAAAAAATCTCTGGAACCAATTTTGTTGATTTTATTGGGTTTGCCGCGGTACGTGATAAACTCGAAAAATAAAAAGTCTGGAACCACCAGAAATCACCTTGAAAAGAAAGTTAGAAACTACAAACTTATGAAGGAACAGATCAATTAAAATGAAGCTATGTTAAAGTTTTTTGGAATTTCATTGTCCCATAAATTAATCTCCCTCTTCCTGTACGGATTAACCCCCTAAGGTTGGACACATGCTCGCTTTTTCTCGTGTATGCTTTGTTTTTGAATCGGACGCCTGGTTTCCCGCTTCCATTCCTTCTTTAATGAGTTGAAGTATAAATTACTTGGAATTTATTCCGTGTCATCTCATCATACCAGTCACTAATAGTGTAATCAATCCACACTCTTCGTGCCTAAGTTCTCTATGGGGCTAAAGAGGAACAAGCTCCATGAATAAACAGTGGGGGAATGTAATGAAACTTCGTGCTCAACTATGTTTCAGTAGACATTCCCCAAAGCGTTAATGCTTAATTTTTCTTGATGTCTACATAATCTACCCAACAAACGATGGAAAGCAATCTCGATGGAAAGGTTGCAAACAAATTCGTGAAGTAACCGTTGTTATCAGTTTATCTACTAACTCAAATATAAAAAGAACGCAGGGATACATTTCCTTGCATTCTTTTTGTTGTAAGCCAATCAGTAATTAACTTTATAATGTAATTGTCCTGTGGTTACATCCTGCGAATTTTTTGAAGTGACTTCATATTGGATCACAAAAGATTCATTTGCTTTGACCAATAAATATGATGGAAAGGCAATGTTCTCTTTAGGATTTAATTCATCGAAATGATACTCCAACACTAAACCATCAGATTCTTTATGGATTTCAAAATCAAGCAAGGTTCTTAAATACCAATTAAAATCTGAATAATCCCGTTCAATTCGCTCTTCCGTATCCAACAAATCACGATTGTGGGTAAACGGAATGAACGAATTATTCACATTCTCGTCCACCTTGCTATCCTTCTGGTGACGCAAGCATACGTTCAAGATACTATCGTATCCTGTAAACTGGTTAAGAACAATGTATTCAGGCAGCAGATATTTTTCTGGAGTGAGAACTTCAACATTCTTAGGCAATTTAATCAATACTTTAATTCTTTCGTCATATTGCTTCCCCTCGTTCTTTAAGACCATAGGTATGACTGAAAATCCTTCAAGGAATTCAAATTGCTGTATATACGAATCCAGTTTTTTAAGCTCATAATCAAATTCCTCTAATTTTTCAAACTTTTGTTTTTCAAAATCATCACCTATTCGTTGAACAGAGCTTGAAAGGAATGGTGTATGAAATCGTGCCTTCTGCTCCTTCAAATTACCCACATAAAAGAAATCATCGTTTAATTCAATTCCCAAGAGCCGCTGTACTTTGTCACGGATTTCTTGCTTTTTCTTTGTTGAGTATTCCGATGACGTGTGAAACGCTACTGTAAACTGCATTCCACCTATTTCTGCTTTCTTCTCCACTTCTTTTTCTTTTTGAGGGATATGAATATTTTTGATCTCCTCTATTGCCTTCTTCAAATCCTTCTTACGGTCATCAATGTACTCCATATTCAGAAGTTGGAGATTGAACGCCTGCATTGTATTTGAGAAAGGCACTTTCCTTGAATGATAAAACTCAACAAGAAGCTTGTTCGACGGTAAATTGCCCTGGATTTCTGGATAATTGAAATATACCCACTCCAAGAGCTGCTTTTCAAAATCCGCTTTCGAGACCTTGTTGCCATTCGTTGAAAACTTAATAAATTGATAAACGATTGCACCCGTCATCATCTCCAACAAATGATGTCCAACTGTAAGCCCCTTGTGCGAGAGGAATTTGTTCAATGACGTATAAATTTTTGATTCCATTGCGTCCAATTCAAAATTTTCTAACTGGACTTTCATTTTTTCAAGATAAGGACAGATTGTAGCAATGTCATCTTTGTCGTCATCGTCATCTTCAAAATTTTTTTTGTTCACTTTATTAATAAACTTTTTGGTTGTATCACTACAGCTTCCAATCAGGATCAATTTAAATGCTTTTGCATTAGGCACATCAGCAATTAGCGTTTCAAACCAATCAACAACATTCGGCTTGGTAAAGTTATTAATTGAAGATTTAACTTGCGTGACTTCTTGCTCATCATTTTCATAAAACCACGAAATATCAACCTTATCGTTTGCTGTATCGGGTTCGATTTGAACAGAAAGCCAGTCGTTTGCAACCATAGAATTAAGGACTGATACAACCGACTGATACAGATATCCTCTTGCCCCTTCTTTTCCACCCATTCCTCTTCACACTCTCTATATTTAGTACGAATCTTTGACTTTGTGTATTTTCCCCATTTTTTCATTATAACAAATCTCAACTGTTAGTTTGAAGAAAACCGTATTTTGATATTTTTGATATAACTGCTATACTTCATCAATTCTAGTCAGATCGAGCTCTTACATAGTAGACCACTATTGTGAATTAAAAGGAGTAAAATGTATTCTCGATGTAGGCTTGATGTAGGCTTGATGTAGGCTTGATGGACCAAAACTTCAAATTGTTCACTGTTGCAAATCCAGAAGAAATTCAATCGTAAAAGAAGGAGGACTATCTTTAACAATAAAGTAGTCCTCCTTTCCATTTTTTATTTTCATAACGAGTAATGGAGCAAGTAGTGTTTTACGTAAATCGGGATTTTTCTTCAAGTTCTTTTTGTATCTTACCTTCCAGCCTGTAATTTAGATTTGTTAATCGCTTTATACTGCTCGTCCGTTATAAGTGAGGATACAAAGTTATCCATTAGAACGTCTAGAACCACTCGCATTTCTTGTGTGGAGGTGCATTCAATTTTCCCCTCTTCGTTCAACCGCAAGTTGATTGTTCCCCCGCTAATCAACTCTTTTATCCGTTCAATTTTAACCTCATCCATCGGATATGTGGATCCTGCACGTGCCAGTTTCTTTTGAAATAGTACCCTTTCAGATACAAATCCACGAATATTCTCCATATCCGCAATAAAATCCATCGATGATATTTCTGATAAAGTTTGCTCTGCAGCTTCTTTAAATTTTTCATAATAACGAAACAAATCTAAAACCCTTGACTCATTCAATAACACTACGTAATCGCCTAATAAAAGGGCATCCCAATTATCGTCCAAGAAAATTTTCTTACTACCCGTTTCTTCTTCTAACTGATAACTACCCCGAGCTGGAATAAATTTCATTACCTTTCTTTGTTTCAAGAACACTGTTTCAGAAATACCTTTAACCAAATAGAAATCTTGGTTTCCAATTTGAATATGGCAGATGAAGACCTTTGGCTTAAAGTCATCCTGGTTTATCGTTTCGTGCGCTGAATCACATTCAACAGTGGAGATACAATTTTTCCATTCAGCAAGTTCACTTAATTCAGTTAATTCAAGGTATCGTTTAATGCCCTCGCCTGATTCATCGGTTTCGCTCATTTCCAACAATTCCAATCCTTGTAAAGTATCAACGGTACTCTTGGCACTGGATAGTAACCACTCTTGAACAGAGTCATCAATAATTATTTCCAATGGTTCAATTACATCGTATCTCGTTTTTGTACCCTCTCTAAGCTTCGAACCGACAATATAAAGCCTACAAGGGATGTTCGTTGCGTTTTGCTGTTGACTAATTGAATTAGACAGTTGTTCCAGTAACTGTCCTGCTATATTTTCTGTTACTGCTTCTAGATTTGGCAACTGAATTACCCCTTTTCTGAACCGTCTAATAAGATGCTTTCGCCTTCCAATCGATAACACATTCTCGAAGATTGTTTTAAAAAAACTGACTGCTTATTTTTAGAAATGTACAGGACATTTCCTTTTTCAGTTTCAACGGAATAAATATGATAGCCAAGAGCGAACAACAATGGATTAATGTACAGCATTTCAGAACGCAGGGATAACCAAAGTATCAAGATTAACAAAAATAAACTAACCCAAGCATCATTCCAAGTATTAAGATTCAATGACACAAGCGGCAATATATATGTAGCAATGTAAGTCAGAACGTCTTGCTCACGTGAGATGACTTTCTTTATTTCTATTTGCTTTGCCCCAATTCTTCGTCTTTGTGTTGTTATGATATCGATTGATACAAAGAAGCAGCTTAACAAAGAAATAATAAGAAGAAAATTAGAAATGGTAAGTAAGAGGACTTGTGGTGACTTTGAGATAAACTCATTGAAGTGTAGAACCATAAACTTTAGATCCACAGATATGCGGTCCAAATTGTCAAAATTAATCAGTTTTAGAACAAAGACAAAAAACAATGGTAAATATGCCGAGAAAACTAATGCGATCTTATACCAAAACGGACTTCTCATTTTTACCCCTCACAGTACAAAGCCGTCTACTTCGTATTCCCCCTAGACAAATACTTACAAAATAAGTAATTCGTATTAATTATAATTGATTGAACCGTTATTTTGAATCAAATAATTGATGTAGCTAATTACAGCACACACGCAAAAATAACTCCCTCTGGTTACAACCTGACAGTTTCCTCTTAGGTACATTCCGTCTTGAAAACTAATCGTGTCACTTGAATAACCAACAACCCTTCCCACGCTATCAAGTTCCCCTCCGACCCAAACTTCTACATCTACCCTCGGCGTATCCGAAAGAATAATTCCATGATCCTTCCCCAAACCAACAGCCCCACCTTGAAAACCTTTATGGGAGATAACCCAGCCTAGAATATCCTAAACCATGCTGGAATTTGCCTCTCGGTTGTTGGAATCTTATTCTGAACTTGATTCATTGTTTGAATGAATTCTTTTACAGCATTAGCTTGCACGGCGGTCCCTACTTACTCAGACTTCATTAGCTCGTTTTTGTACTCAGACAATAACAATTGGTTTAATTCTGCAAAAGCCTCAAGTTTCTTAATTCTCGAATTTATAGTCTTTCGTTTCATTTCATTTTGTTTTTGGCCTTCTCCCCAAATATCATCGATATCACTATACAAATCTCGAAAGATTACAGAAAAATGGTCGTCTTCCTGAAGTGCTACTGAATTCTCTAACCATTCGATTGTAGAATCATCAGTAGCAGCCAATGCAGCTTGTTCAAGCACATATTTCAACCACACACGCGCTGCTTCATCTATCCCCTCGGCTAAATCCAGCCACTTTTGTACCTCTTCAGGGACACCATCCTTTTTTTCCTTTCTATTTTCAAAGAAGAAATTACGTTCATTTTCAGGATCAAGCCGTGCAAGTGTACGAATTATAGGCTCAAAATTTTCAAGTGGCCTTGAACCATTAGGGAATGATGACCTGCGATTCCATAATTTTAATACCGTTTCAAAACAACGTTCTTCCGCCTGCTTTTTTTCAGCTCCAGTACTATGTTCAGCGAGTTCAATTTGTTCCGCTATATAATGTGCCATCCATCGAGCAGTGGTATCTACACCAGGATCCAAATTAAGCTCTTTGACTAGCGCTTTGCCTAAGTTCATAGTACGTTTCTGTATCTCTGATTCTTCCATCGGCTGAGAAGATAAATAATTTGCTAAGCGGTGGCTTATACTCATCCGACCCACTCCCTCTCATGTATGATTTCTGTCTAAATCTTCTTCCAATTTGAACTTCAATAATTAATTCACTTTGGAATTCAGTACAAAGTCTTTTTAGAAATGAGAGCGATGCTGTTAGTCGATTACCGCGGCGCATTTCCTCATCTTCATGACTATCATGAATAGGCGCCCAGATTTCACAGATTATTGATGCTCTACTCTCATCAGACAAAGTCCATTCCCTCTTCTCATAATCAGAGGATATCTTCATTTTCTCAGCGATTGAGTTCCCTATTTTATAAGGTGGGTAATCTACTTTAGAAGAATGTGGATCGAACTCATCCAGACGCTTAGATGCTTCTTCCTGATATACCCAACCTTTAAGTTTAAAAGTATCCAAGTTTATTTCCATTTCATCTTCTTCGTAATCAGGTAACTTAAAATCATGAGGATTTGAACATGTGCTCAATGCATGCAAAAGAGATTGCGCAGTGGCCGATGATACGAGAGAGCTTGCAATATAAAAACTTTCCGATCTTTCACTCTCTCCATCCTCCCAAGATCCGAACACGTTTAGCCATAGTTCTCCGTTTCTTTCAGACAATATGCCATCAAGAAAATCATCATTTGATATCTCTTCACGCCAATCTGGATTTCTCATTTCATTAATCCAATCCCTTCTATACCAAGGAATAGGATCTCTACGGTCATATAGCCAATAACCATCACTTCGAGTCAATAAATGTCTGTGAGACCACTCATACCACTCATCTTCATACCAATCCGAGCTGTGAACAACAGGCATTTTCTCCAGCAACCTCGAAGCCACAACAAGCATGGCATGATATGAAAGATAAAAATTATAATTGTCTATACGAGGATATCCTTCATGGTGATGATACACATCCTGTTGGACTCTAGAGGATCTCCACAATGAATGACGCGGATCATTTATAAATCTATCATCTTGATCTATATTCCACTCATTTATCACAACATCCGTAGCAAGGTCTTCAACTTGCTCACTTGTAATACCAAATACCTCGCCTAATGGTTCAAACCAGTACCTATCAAAATCATACCCATGATGAAAAGTTAAACTAGTATTAATCATTTCGTTAGCATGCCAATAACTATCTCTTGTGTCCGAACGGTTCTCTAATTCAACCTTATCAAATTGACTCTTTCCCACTTTTTGTAATGATTCAATTACCTCTTTCGGGTAAGTCCCTGGATGAGCCTTTTCGGTATTGAGTGCAATATCAGTTGCATATTTTTGAATAAGCATATGAGAAGAAGATTGTACGGCATATTTATAGAAAACATTACTACGATGCAGCAATATGTGCGGATTATCAATTGATACTCGAGCAAGTGAAATTAATAAATATAATCTTGCATGTAAGTTGTAGAACGGAAATTTATTAGCCCCAAATGCATCAACAGTATCCCTTTCCATCCAATCAATTAAAGCATCGATCTCATCCCTGCATTGAGCTTCTGCGAGTCTACGCACACAGTGAACGGCACACCAGCGTGTTGAAGATCTTGGAGAACCTAAAGCAGACCAAACAAAACCTGTAAAAGCACTATCCATGTGAACCGGCGGTAACAACAATTGAGACCATGGCCCATCACCGTACTCAGAATCAATATGTAGTTCGAATCTCGATAATGCGAAGTCCAGTAAATCAGTTGCTTCCTGTGTTGAGATATGTTTCGAAGCAACAGTTACAAAGCCAAAAAATGTAGTTGCATGAACCAAATCTCCATGGGTTGCTAATCCTTCGATTATTCCTTTTTGAATAAAAGGTATATTTTCCGCCCCTAAATGAAGTCTCCTAGTGAAAAAAGAGATTGATCCCCTTTCCAGCAGAAACGTAGCAAATCGTTTCCCTACGAATTGCATGATTTGGGACCACTCAATTTTAATGCTCATTTTGCGATGCCATTCTTCCGGTACTAACAAAAGCGCATTCTGTATATCATAAAAATCGGCTTCATCTACTTTAATAAGCTCATACAAAAATTTCTTCGCTTCACTATCGGAAATTCGATTGTAGACTTCACGCCATAAGGACTCGCTGTTTCGCACAGTCTGAGGAAGTCCATCATAGCGTTGGATAGCTTGTCTTAATCCATTAGATGAAACCAAGTCCAAATCATGCAGCAGATCGTTCCAATCAATCGCACTCTCTTCCGACTGTACACGAAGCGAGGAAGTACTTTCTTGGTTAATAATATTCCCTTCTTCATCAATAATGTCGCGATTATAAGCAATAACTTCATCCAATAGATTACTTTGTAAAGAGTACTTTTTAGCCGTTTCAGCAATCCTTTCCCAAACTTCCCCTCCAACTCCGTTTATCCTAAGTTCTCTAATGACTGATTCAAAAATATACTTCTGATTATCATGCGATGTTTCCTTCTCTATACATAGTCTTGAGAAATCCCCTATTTCAAACTCCGTCATAAACGCAGAAAGAGCCGTTGGTACAACGTAGCCGCTTCTTACAATTTCCTCGGACAAAGCAATTAATTGACGATTAAATCGACCAATTTCCCGGTCCCGCCATCTGCTTAGTGCAGCAATTCCAGTTACCGGGGACAATCGAATACAAGTCCTAACAGCCTCGTCCCTGTCCCAATACTTTTCGCGAGCTACATTTTCTCCTATAAGCTCTGCACAACGTATAAATCTGTAAGCTAAATCGTAAGGTGCAAATTCATCTACTTTTCTTTGGTTAGCTAGGGAAACAACTGCTTCCCATCTCTCGACGATTTCATCGCCAAATTTCGAAACGGCATCGATGGCAAAATTGAAGTAAACCGCGGCATCATCACGATTTACATTAATCAATGCTCGTGCAAGATCAATGTAACAGTTAGCCCTTTCCTCTGGGCCAATGTCTGTAGCAGAACGGATTACGTCATAAGCATATTGTTCAAAATCGCGCTTCTGTTCAGCTAAGTGGCTTACTCGGAAAGCAGAACGAACTAATTTTAGATGATCAGGAAGAAACATCCTGTTACTCTTTATATAATTTTCATAAAAAGTTTTGGCTGACATTTGTCCGAAAAATTTATGAAACATCAAAACATCACAACATATTCTAGCTATTTCCGTTGGTAAACTATCATATTCTCTATATCGACTCGCTGTTGCTGATCCTGACTTCTTTTTCACTTCCGCTACTTCATTATCAAAATCAAGAATATCCCCTGCTAAACAGCGTATCCGCAGCATATACCAAGGTAACAGTCCGCCTATTACCTCTTTTATTTCTCTTACCTCTTGTTCATCCTTATATTTTCTATTCTGTTGTAGATCCTTTGGAAGCAATTCATTAATATCGAATTCGAGATCTGAAAGTAATACTTTTTTTAATGCCAGTGCACGCATAAAAATTGCACGATCTTTATTATCGTAATCGCTTGTAATAGACCGTGAAGCACTTTGAGGGAAATAATGATTTAGAACCCTGATGATTTTCCCCTTCGGTAACTTGTTTGCTGCACAAGATTCAAGAAAAGAGATAAGAGATTGAAGTGTTGTGTCCTGAAAAATATTTTGTTTTTTTGAAATTCTAGCCCGTTTTGTAGTTAGTAAATCAAGGCAAGAGCAGAGTACATCCGAATTGGGAATATGTCCGATATCTAAGAACTCATGTGCAAAAGCAATTATTAAATACTGATTACGCGAACCGAGTTTTGCAAACTGCATTGCAGCAGATAATTCCCCTAGGTCCATAAGCCGTTTAAATAGTTGCCTAGAAATATGATAGATAACCTTCTTCGGTCGCCAACTCATAAGAAATTTGAAGGCCCTCTCTACCCCATGTAAATTAAAATGTGTGTATACGAGTTCCATAATTTCTTCATTTTTTAGTTGTTCACGATGAAATGGAATATCTTCTTCTTTTTTCTTATCTCTATCCTGGAAGTATAGACTTAACCAGTTCTCAGCAGCCCTAAGAAAGCTTCTGGCTTCCCCTCTAAAATTCTTGACTGTTGATAACAACGCTGCTGAGTAAACATTCTCTGATCCTTTCCAAGAACCGCTAAACAAACGACGAAAAGCAAACTCCTGTACACGTTGTTCATCTTGTAAAGGCGCAATCAGATCAATATTGCTTGCAAGAAGCTCGAACTGTCGTTTATCACCAGCTACTTCTTCACCAGCTCGTAAAGCTAATTTTATTGCCTCAACAAAGCTTTTTTGCTTCAACGAAGCCTTAAATGCAAATTGAAGACGAAATACTCGAACATTTCGCTCATCAATGGGATTATCGGGAAGATAATTATCGGATAAAGCTAATTCAACAAGATCGGTGTTCTTCCCTGCTTGTAATAACAGAGCAGGCATAGCAGAAGCGACATATGAATACTCGTTAGCTAATGGTTTGATTTGTTCAATAAGAAACTCTATTTGTTCCTTCGATGCTGCATAAGTTTCCCTAAACCAAGTTTCCGTAGGCTCATCTCTAAACTGAACTGAGGAGTCAGAAAGCCATAAGGGACGTCCTATATCTGCAACAAAACTTCTTATAGCAGACTCCTCAACATCAGCTGCCCTAGATAGTATCTTCAGTGGAATAAAGGGAGGTAGTGTAGCAAGACCTACACAGATAGAGTCGATTTGTTTTCTGTAATCATCATGAAGTTTATCTCTTATTGAATCAATTGCTGACATTAATTGTCCTTCTATTTGTTCATCGACAGTGGTTCCCATACTTCCAAGTTTGGAGAATACTTCAGCAATCGTACTACCGTTTAAACTTAAAGCATTTGACTGTACACGTGGATTGCCACTAGTAAGCCTATGAAATTCTATTCCATCCTCTTTTGACGCTTGCGGATAATGGGACCTTAAATAATCAAAAGACTCTTTCTCCGAAAATGGCTTCAACTCAAGTTGTTCGATGTTACTAGGCGGCTGGAGTAAATGTATACGCTCGGTTCTACAAAGGGCAACTATTTTAGCACCTTCGATTATACGTTCACGGAAAAGTTCATGAGCAAAGCAATTATCATTGAACTCCGCCGCGGCCATTTCAGCATTATCGGCTGCATCTATTAGAATCACTAGGACTGCATTGATATTTGATTTCTTCATAGCAATAACTGCTGTTTCAATTCTGTCGAGGAACTTTCTTAATATATCTGTTTCAGATGCGCCAGAATTCACTATTAGTGGATCGCAAAGGCCTTGTACAGCCAATTCATTAACAATCTGAATAAATGCTTGGCGATGGTGATGCCTCACTTCGCTCCGATTACGATAACGTCCACCACCAAAGCAATCATATACAACGCCGAAAGATCCAACAGGTAATGATTTGGCTATTTGGCGAGCAAAAACCGTTTTTCCTACTCCTCCAGGAGCATGTATGATCAACGGAGCTGCTGATTCTAAAATGGTTTTCAACAAGTCATTATGCTGCTCTCTATGCACAAGGGTTTCAAGTTTTTCAAACTCAGGTGGAGCTGGAAAGAGATCGCGTTCAGACGTAACTTTAAATTTCTCAAGTATTTCTTCACGAACAATTACACCATTGGAATCAGGTAAAGCCTTGTCACGAACTAGTCCAGTAATGCTTTCTATTTCAGGGTTATCGATACTTCCGGCAACCAACTGAGATATTTCTACATGAAGCTTATACTTCTGTGCATTATAGTCTCCTTCGCCGTCTGCGAATTTTATACAAGCACATAACTTTTTTAAATCTTCCCCAGATAACTGTGTATATTTTGATAATGTGTTCTTATACTTTGAATTGGCTTTCTCTCCAGAAGATAATTTTTCAATATTTTCTTTAAGATTTTGATTAATTGGTCTATTTGTGACGATAGTAAAGATGACACTATCGACTTGGGTATTGGCACTGGTAAGCTTTTGAAACCGTTTTGAAAAGCCCTCAAATGTTTCCTTAAGATCACTAAGATCAAAAGGGTTATTTTTATGAACAGTGGTGTGTTTCAACTGATAGTAAGTTACATCTTGAAATCCTCGTCTAGTTAGCGAATCAGCGTATTCAGCAACATCAATAACATATTCTCCTGCAAGTTTATTCTCCTTAGAACCCTCAATCACAATTTGATTAATTCGAGACTTAGGTGAGATTAAACGCAGACACCGGCGGGCAGCCCAACGATAATGAAAAATGTCACCAGCTCTTGAATACCTAACAAGTTCGTTCTCCAAAGTATCCACCTCTACTTACCATTAATAGTTTAAGTTTTTGAGTATATGAGCCATCAACAAATACACTACCATAGAGCGTTGCTATGTTTTAAACGAGTTAATCGTTCCCCGATTTCTATGAAATTCATATTAGCGAAAATATTTTTTACCATTTAAAGTATCTACTAAGCAAATTACCAACTATCCTTGTTAAATACGCTTCTAATATTTCTTCCAAAGTGGTCACTGCTCATATGTAAATACTTTGAAGCAGAATCAACATATTTTAGAATTGCATATTGTACCTCAATCGCATTTATAATTTTATCAATTATCAACCGATACATGAATTGCTCATCCTTATTAAATGCCTCAATAATTTCACTTTCATTCATTGTAGCTTCTTTCTTAAACTTTAAAGAACTTATTGGCCGTGCCTTAAATATAGTTTCTAAACCCTTCGGAGTGAAAAAATGAGTTTCAAGCTCTACAGCCTTTCTATCGTCAAGCTGGATTAATCGAAATCCCCTAAGACTAGGGGACATTTGTAAAAAATAACCCATAACTCCATTATAAAATGCCGGTTTACTTTTAGCCTTACTTAGTAGAAGCTGTATACAATCAATCTTTTTTAAATGATCGACATATACATTATAGTCATAAATAGATTTAGAATAATATTTGTCTAATATCGTCCCAAAAACTTCCCTTTCAACGTACACTTTTCTAACCCACGCTTTTGCAATACCCTCTCTATTTAGAAGAATATACTCCATATTTTCGAAAGCAACGGATAAGCAATTTCCTATTTCATATACAATCTCTCGGTGTTCATTCATTACTTCTTCCAACTTTTTTCGATTGGCAGATGCTACAGCTCTTCGAATAAATCGTAAGCGTCAAACAAGAAG
>NZ_NMQW01000069.1 GCF_002234615.1 Paenibacillus rigui
TATTCGTCGGGAAGGGAAGAGGGGTATAAGGGACAGGCATACGATGCTGTCGCTCTCCTCCCTGCAGCCTTTCGGCTGGATGGAAGGCTGCGTGCTTGACGGGCTGCACAGCCTGCTGCCGCTGCTTGGGGCGAGTCGTGCAGCTCCAGTGCTGGAGCTGCATTTCGCCCAGTTTTTTAACAATCAGGGCGATTTGCTGTACGAGGACCTGCACGGTCAAAAGGCGGACGGTACGTTTACGACGATTGAAGCGACCTTGCCGATTGCCGTCGTTGCAAAGTACCGGCCGGACCATCCTGTCATAGCAAAAGCCGTGGCCTTCTTCGAGGCCAAAGGCTTGAATCGCGGCGGTGCTGTCATCGACGGGGACATGGTCTCCGCCGAAGGCTCTTATACCGTAGCTTATCCGCTGGCTGTTATTGCAAGGCAGCTGGGCCGCCGGGATATGGCGGAGCAAGCGATCGCGCAGGTGCTGCTGCGCCGGGACAGCCTGGCCCGCGGGGAGCATGTCTACCTGCGGTATATGCAGCGCTCCCAAAAGCATACGTTCCGCAGCTGGGCCAGAGCCTTCGCCTGGTACGGCTTGGGGCTTGTCAAAACCTGTGTGGAGCTTAAGCAGTCCCCATTCGCTTCGCTGCCGGGAATGGCTGAGCTGGAAGCCGAAATCACGCGCATTGCCCGGGTAGCCACCGGTTGGCGGCAGTCTGGCGGGCTGTGGTCCTGCTTCTTGGATGACGCATCCACCGGGATCGACACCTCCGGGTCGGCAGGCATCTCGGCGGCGCTTGCGCTGGCCGCAAGGCATGAATTGCTGCCCGCAGCATATTTGGACATCGCCCGGGAGAGTTTGCAGGCATTAGCCTCCTATTTGACACCGGATGGCTTGATGACGGGTACAGCGCAGCATAACGCAGGCGGGATGGAGCTGCAGCGCTGCGGATACCGGGTCCTTTCCCAAATGGCGCTCGGCCTCTGGGCGCAGCTGTATGCTTATGTGAACGAAGCTTAGCTTTCCAAACAAATAGGCGGTATGATCTCTGATGTTGCCATGAGATCGTACCGCCTCAATTTTTGCTGCTGTATATCTTGCTGGTGGTAATTTGACTCTCTCCACTCATCTCCACTCTTTCTTCTCTGTGCTTTATCATCATTTCGCCTACTTCTCTTGCAACATGAAGCTCAGTACAGTCTCTTCTCATAGCTCTCTTGTAATCCTTTAGTGATTGCTTCAATCGTAAATTCAGCTGAATTCACATGATCTGATAATATTTTTGGAATGGACGGTAACGTGTCCTTTGCCGCCCAAGATTTACTATCCCATATCCCGGATCGTTTAAAAGCTTTAGCACAATGAATGAAGCATTCTTCAACTTCTACTCCAATTCCTAATACAGGGGTCCTTTCCTTGACTTTCATTTGCTGTAAAATTCCATCGTCTTTCACCACAAAGGCCCGCCCATTTATCCTTAATGTTTCTTCCAATCCGGGAATGATAAATATGATTCCAACATGAGGATTCAATAAAATATTTCTAAGTGAATCCATCCTGCGGTTCCCGGGTCTTTCAGGAATAACAAAATATTTTTCATTAAGAACGAGGATCGAGCCGGGGGCATCTCCTCTTGGAGAAACATCACAATGGCCATCCTTATCTGAAGTAGATAAAAATAACAACGGGGACAGCCCGATGAAATCCCGACAATGCTCATCTAATTTGTTAATTGCTTTTTGCTTTACAACTTCGCTTGGAAAGCCTATAAGTTCCCTTATCTCTTCTTCCGAATTTAAAATTTCATGAAAAGGAACCTTCATATAATCTCCTCAATTCTCTTATGATTTATGCTGCTCTTTCATTAGGGTTGCGCCGGTTTCTTGCAGCATGGTTGTAATCAGCAGCCTTCTTCAATTATGCTAGTCTAGTAATTACATCATCTTTAATCGATTTGGTTATTCCTGTCTGAAATTCTGTTTCTACTAAATATTGTTTTAAATCTCCCATTTCTTCTTCGTCATCTATTATTATAAATTGGTTTATTTCGTCTTGAGTACCTTTACTGCTGTTTACATATTCTTGTATTTCTCTTCCTCGAATTGCCCCTTCCATAATCGGAGTCATTCCTATGACCTTATATAGCCCATTTATTTCAAATATTGATTGTAATTGTTTTAAGGTTCTCCCTTCTCGCCACGAAGAACTTACAACTATTTTAGCATTTGTTCTATCCAATATTTCCTGTAAATTCACAATACACTCTGGATCAAATTCATAGCCAAAGTATTTACTACTCTGTATTAAGTGTCTTGAAGTAACTAATACTCCATCGATATCTAAAAAGATGACCTTCATATTAATCATCTCGCTTTAGTAAATTAGGTAAGATTTTTCGGGCTGTTGAATTAGCCTCTTAGAGTTCTCTGCCTGAAGCCGCCTTCTACGATAGAATGAATCAAATTTTTAATTAAAATCACCTGTTTCTCTTGAGTGTGTTAGGACGGTCCCGACATTTTCGAATTTTCTTACAGTTATTTTTTAAGTAGGGAGACTTATTCTATCATTATTATGATTTCTTATAAAATCTACCAATTGCTCATTATCAAAAAGACTCAAATAAACTTTATCCGGGTAACTCCTATTCCTGTGTATAACCTGAAGTCCACGTAAGGTTTGCTTTACATTTATTTCGGTGTACTTAAAAACCAACTTCTTAAAGTAACTAATAACCATAAAGTCCTTATACAATCTTACCTGAACAAATGGATATGATAACTTAGTAGTCACTAAACCATCTACAAACCTACCTCCACCAATAAAGCTGTCTATTACTTCTTGATTTAACTCTATTTCCAATAATTCATTTCGTTTTCGAATAAGTTTAATAAACACAACGGTAATTATTACCGGTATTAATACTGCAATAATGATTGCCAATGATTTGTCCATAAAATTAGCTCCTCCAAATTATAACAAAAAGGTTTCCAATGGGGTGCAATTATCATTTCATGATTCAAGGTTTCGGGGCTTCCTATACGTTGTGGTTTCACAAACTTTTACTGGCTTAAGGCGCGTTAGTACCGGGTCCGACGGACTTAACCAGTGCAGGATTGCTGCCTGATTCCCTCCTCGGATTGCTTTCGGGCAGACCATGGGGCGTTGCCCCGTAGCGTGAATTACGGCGTTAGGCGGTTGAATTATCCCTTATAATATCTCTGTTTCTTGTTCTTATATAAAATTTTTCCAAATTGTTCAGTAGGTGGTATTACACGTATAATTCTGTTTGCATCAATCGATTTTGATAATACAATTTGATAATCCTCGAGTATATATTCCATAAAAGCTGTATCAGCCAATGTCTCCTTATATATATCGGGTCTCTTACTTATTTCTTCTCTCCCATGCATTAAATAATCAATATCATTTTTTTGCAGCTCTGCCGTATTCCATAAAGTACTTTCACCAATTCGCCAAATTATTGTTTTTTGTATTTCTCGCCCTAGATCTGATAAAGTATTTATTGTCTTCTCGAATTTGTCTTTATTAGTAGCACCCATGAAATGACCATAGTATGCTGGTAAATCTTGTTGTTCTATTCTAAATATAAAACCGTTATATCTTTTGCCGTCTCTCCTGAATCTTTTTAAAGCTTTCATCCACCATCTATCTAGTGACAGATGTCCCGTTACAGGATAACAGTAAACCCCATTCTGACTTTTTCTTATTCCATTTTTTAAAATATTCTTTGAGTTATTTACTGGAGACCAGTGAATTACAAGCATAGAGTCAACTCCTGAATTAGATAATGCAAGTATTTAGGGTAACGTTAGTGTATTCACGAACCCGAGAGGCTTAAGGCGCACAGTGCCGGCTCCATTTGCATACTTAGTTTCACATAGTTGCCTGTTTGATTCTTCTTCCTCGAAATACCTCGTTGCCCATAGCGTGAAATACGGTATTAGCCGAAGTCTTCGACCCATAGTTCTACATATGTCTGTACTTTTTAATTACTTCATCATTCCAGATTTGTACTTCAATGTATCTTTCCGGTCCTTGATTTCCTTCCCTGTTCCACACCTGTGGTAGGCCATATTTATTTAGTAATTCATTTATTTCAGATATTGTATATACTTGTCCTCGATACTCTCTTCCATCTTGATACCTCATCGTCGGAAATAAATCCCCATAAGTAAAGCTTATACTATCTTCTTTGAATTTAGCTAAAGGTATTTGGATATGTCTCCCATTTTTAAACCATTCTCTTATCCATTCGCAAGCACCCAATGTCATATACTGGGGATATAAATTCTTAGGTTTGCCGCCCTTATTAATAAATGACTCTCTTGCTTTACTCTCTAATTCCCTCCTAATCCTTAAATAATCCAGTGAACGTTTGCTAGCAAAAGTGTCCCCTTCGCATCTAAGTTTCTGTAAAATCTCTTCAGCTTCATTGATTTCCAGGGAAGATAAATTCTTAAATGGCCCTTGATCCTCTTCGTAATAGTGATAAAGGTCTAATATCATGCCTTTCTTCCTTTACTATATTTTTCATCGTTCAAAGATTCACCTAACGTTGTTGTGCTTCCGAATCCTCACTACCTTAAAGAACATAGCGACTAGCTGCTATGCGGTTAAGTGGTGCCATGTTTAAATACTTATAAATTTACTATCATGGTTATACTAGTTCCTTCCATCCCTACTTGTTTAAAGCCAAAACGTTTATATAGTTTCATGGCCGAATTATTAGGATCTACACTTAATGATATTGTATTAATCCCTTTCAGCTTCGCTTGTTCCAATAGGGTTTTTAATAATTCTGTTCCAATACCTTTTCCCCTATATTCAGATCGTATAGCCATTCCTAATTCTGGTGTTTCATCATTTACATATCCATAGCCTTTATTATCTTTATTAAAATATCGTATCGTTATTGATCCTATAGACTGTCCTAAGTCATTCACGGCAATATAACCAATATCCCCGTTACGTCCCCAGCCTTCAACGTATTTAGAGATTAAAGGTTGATTAATCATATCCCTACTCGCTGGTTCTTCACCTTCTGATACATATATTGATTCATACAACATATCCCATAAAAAACTAATGTCTTGTTCAGTTATTGATCGTATAGTAAATGTAGTCATAATAGGGTTTCCTTTCCTTTGCATTTTATTGACCTTCAAGTGGTTTTTCCTAGCGTCTTTGATATTCACGACCCCTCACTTGCTGAAAGGGCGAGCCGGACTTAGCCAGTGCAGGGTTGCCCAGCTGCTGCTTCCCCGAATTCCATCTGCCGGACCGAATGGCCCGAAGCGTGAATACGGTGTAATCTGATTACAGTGACTTCCCAGTGCTAACCTACAAGTATTAAATCCATCTTACAAAATATTTATTTTTGACCTTAATGTTCCTTTCACTGGCCCATTTTTTTAATTCTTGTATTGCATTGTCCTCATCTTGAATAAATCTAAAACACAAATTGATAGGGACAATTTTCTTTTCTGTTAGTTTTATTCCTAATATTGGTTTAAAATAGCCATTTATTAATATCATCTCTATGTCTTCTGCCCTTATTAATTTACCATGGACAATCAATGCTTCTGGCCTATATTCGATGTTTGATGATTTCTTAAAAGTCCTATAAGTAGACATGCCTAGAATAGTTGCATATACAACTACTAATGCTACTCCTACAAAAAAAGCCTTATCATCTTCTACATTAACTACAATAACTTTCAGCTGTAGGATTATAAAAATAATCATAATCACTATAACTTTAATTCCTGATGGATTTTTGATTTTATAAATTTTTTTAGGTATTATAGCATTTTCTCCTTTCGCTGTTTCAGATAATGTTCTTATATTCACGAAGTCGAGAGGCTTAAAGCTTATAGTGACGGGCCGAAGACTTAGCCTCACAGGATTTTCTGCCTGATTCTAATTCCCCGAAATACCTCGGAAACTTCAAAAATCCCCTAAAAAATAAAAACATCATGTTAATTCCTATACATGTCTTCATAATGTCTTAATTCAATCTTGTCGTGTTCATTCCTATTGTCTAGATATTCATATTCACCTGAGATTACAATTTCACCTCTTTCGAGAAAACCAAGTATTCGTTGCGCTTCTTTCTTAAAATTATCATGATTTTGCTTTATAAATACTTCCCTATTTGAGATTTCATCCAGCTGGCAATCATAATCGTAGAGTATGCAAGTTAATGCAATGTATCTAAGAAACGAGTAACCACTACAGTAATCTCGGTAAATTCCTCTGCAAGTATCAACTAAATCCCCATTATTTATAATGCTTCTAAGAACATCCTTGATTCTAAAATCCTCATAACCACTGAAATTAAGTATGTTCAATAAACGATTTTCTAGTTCTTTAATTGCATAATTACTGAAATAATTAATTGAAATTAGCTCAAAATATAAGGCCTTACCAAGATACTCTTCAATGTAATCGTTCTGGTACAGCCAGTTCTCAAACTCCTTAATAGTTATCTTCTTTCTTAGAACATTCACAAGGTATTTATTTACTTCGTCTTTAGACAACTGCACTGAATCACCTTCAAATAATATTTAATTCCACCGATTTCTGATAACGTTCATGCACGAAGCTGAGAACCTTAAGGGATCTATTTCAAATTAAAAATAGATTGGAACAACAATTATTAAGAGCGTTTTGAATGTATTTCAAAGAAGTCATGTACATCAGCTGACACCGAGTTCCCCTGCGGGGCGTACGCCCCTTGGTCATAAAGAGGTATTCGAGGAGGCTTATATCGTTCCTCGATTTACAAAATTTAGTAACAAATGTACTATGTCGGAAACGCCCGGGCCATCGCCTAACGTTATATTCACGCTACGGGCCGACGTTTGTCGACCCCTGGTTCGCCCGATGCATTTCGAGGAAGCGGAATCAGACAGACAACCCTGCAGGCCTAACCGCGTCGCGGCCTGTATGCCTAACATCAATTAATCCTAGGATAAATATACCACTACCTCAAATATTTAGTAATGGTACTATTCTTTCTTTATTAATCTTTGCCCCGATTGCATATAACGTTCTTGTATTCACGAACCCTCACTAGCTTAAGGGCGCTTGCGCCCGGGTCCGACGGACTTAGCCAGTGCAGGGTTGTCTGCCTGAATCCACTTCCCAGAAATGCCTCGGGCAGACCGAGGGGCGTATGCCCCGCAGTGGGAACACGGTGTTATGTGATGGCATGGCCTTCTCGAATTACTCACAAAAGTCAGTTATCCCTCAATTTCCTTTTCATAAAAAACAATCTCCATCTCTTTATATAACTTTCGATTTGTCTCTTTATAGCCATTTCTTTCGAACAATTTTATTGCTGGAAATTGCTTTATGGTTGTATCCAATATAAGTCTTTTGTAGCCTTTCTCTTTAGCTGATTTTTCTAATGCAGTTAAAATCAATTGACCAATTCCTTTTCTTTGATATTCCTGATCAATTCTAATTCTCTTTATTTCTGCTGAGTCATTATCATACTTTCTATAAGCACCCATGCTTACTATTCGGTTATCCATTAATCCTACAAAAAATTCTCCATTGTTATGTATGTAAGAATCTTCGATATGTTCAATGTCTTTATCTAGAAATGGGTTTCCTATACTTGCACTAAATTGGTTAAGTCCTTCCACATGCAATTTCATAACCATCTCCTGATCTGTTTGTTGATACTGTCTAATGATTATAGACATAATGTATCTCCTTTCACTGATAGATTTAAATATTCATTTGCCATGCTTTCACATAACGTTCTTGTATTCACGAACTCGAAAGGCTTAAAGGAACGTAGCGACTGGGTCGAAGGCTTAGCCTCGCAGGGTTGTCTGCCTGATTCCACTTCATGAAGCGCGCGAGGGTCTTCAAATTCATTTAGGAAGATATATTCATACTTGAGCGACCGAAAGTACCGCTCTGTTCGGCTGTTATCCGTTGCCCGGCCTCTGCCGTCCATTGATACCTGTACCCCTTCTTTTTCTAACAATTCCAGGTAATCCACATTGGTAAAATGAGAGCCCT
>NZ_NMQW01000007.1 GCF_002234615.1 Paenibacillus rigui
TTTTGTTGTGAAATCGAAATGCGTAATACGAATTTTGCTTGATTTTGGTGGCCCGGGAGTTGTGGAAAAGAGACAGCTCCAGGATGTTCGTCACCGTGCCGGCTGACGTTAGCGTCCCCGCCGTGATTGTTGCTCCCAGCACATTTGTGATCGTTCCATCCAGGATGTTCGTCACCGTGCCGGCTGACGTCAGCGTCCCCGCCGTGATTGTTGCTCCCAGCACATTTGTGATCGTTCCATCCAAAATGTTCGTCACCGTGCCGGCTGACGTCAGCGTTCCTGCTGTAATCGTTGTACCCAGTACGCTTGTAATCGTTCCGTTCAGGATGTTCGTCACCGTGCCGGCTGACGTCAACGTTCCTGCTGTAATCGTCGCTCCCAAAACGTTTGTTATTGTTCCGTCAACAATTACAGTCTGCACGTTACCTGAGCCATCCGTGGCAATAACGCGATTTACTCCGGTACTATCTTTTCCATAAATTAAGGTTCGCAAATTATCCGGGTCGATCTGAAAAGTTGCATAGTTCGGCACAGTTTAGCTCCTCCTTTACCTCATTCCATATATTTTAGGTTCCTACGGTTTGGGATTGAAAATAAACATCCAAACAGGTTTCGTGATCCGGACTATCCGTTCTGGCTGAAAAGCGAGTCCATTTCAAAAAACGAATAGGAACCAGCACCCGCATTGTATTCGGGACAACCACTTCTTGCTGATCTGTTGCAAAATCCTGACCGTTAGGACTGATTTCAATCCGGATGGTTGCAGGAGAGGCTCCTCTATTAATGACAGCATAAGAAGTAACTGTCCTAACCGCCGTGTTTTGAAGAGGTAACGAGGTAAAAAGGTGAGTGACCTTTTGGTTTAAGAAGCTTTCTTCTCTAAAGATGGTATTCATTACAGGACCTTGAACAACCTCTAATCGTCCGGCTCCATCCGTTCGAATAGGCTGGAGGTGAGTTCCGTCCGTGCCGAAAATTTCCACTTGATCGGTCTCTGGAACCAGCTTGCGGATATCAAGCTGATTGGCAATCACTCGAACAGGCTGCTTTAATTTACATAGCTTGGGACGACATGGAATTCGACGGCACTTATTTCCTTTATGATGCTTCCGGCATTTTTTCTTGTTTGGCTCTATCTTCAGTGGTTTGCAAGTAAAAATCGTGATGTAGCCCTTTTTAGGCGTTTTAACCTTATTGTTGATGCACAGCTTCACTTTGCAGCCGCTATTTTTTTGTTTTAAAAGCATGGGGTCTCACCTCCTCTGCCCAAAAAAACAATTTCAGTGCACAGTTTGGAATTTAAATCCATATTTACAATAGTGTATGGAATCACCCTTTGGAAAGTTTGGGATTTTATAAATTAGGGCGATCAGGATGAGTCCAAGCCACCCTACTCTCTATTTCATAAATTATAGCAATCGTTATTTGGGGGTGTTGGGATGAAACTAGAGGAAATAAATGGGTGCTATGATGCTATATTCAGTCTGGGCAGCAAATGCCTTGCCTCCATTCAGTTAAGAAAAAACCAGCTGAGGCCTTACAGCGGTGTACTCGATTGGATGCTCTCGCCTTCGCTGCAGCATGTGAATCTGCTCCTTCGTAACCGTTTTACCTCGTTCTTGGACTATAAGCACTTGGCATTGCAGCCTAACGCCGGGAATATGCTGTACCGCGATGTGTTTTACAATATTACACTGGCCCACGATATGCCGCTCAAACAAAACGTACATGATTTAACCTGCTACCCCGAGCTCCGACGTAAGATGGACCGCAGAATCCAAAGATTTCTGGAGAAATGTGATACCTGCCCGAAAATCCTGTTCATCCGTCTGGGCGGAACATGGGAGGAGGTGCTGGAGCTGCAGCAAGTACTGTCCGGCTTGGTTACCCATGATTTCCGTATATTACTAGTGAATCATAGCACGACATACCAAATCATAGACACCGGCTGTTCCCTTGAAAAAGTATGCTCCATCCAAATCCCCTTGGAGCTGGAATGTGATGATTTATGGCGTATCATATTGCACAGGTTCCAGCTTGTATCCGAATTATAAGGAGAAATTCATATACGCAGACTGCATTAGTCAAAAAATTGACTCTGTCCGGGACAGAGTCAATTTTTGTTCCTATTGAAGCTTCTCGATAACAATTTGCGCGGTACGATCCCCTGCAGGAATCGTTGCATCAGTTCCGGATACGAATATGTCTAAAGTGCCTGCAGCAGCCGCATTGTAAATGAATTCCAATATCGTATATTGCCCTACCGACAACAGGGTGATTTGCGCACCCGTAATAGGGGTTGAATTGAATCGTGCATTTATTACAGCCCCTACGCCCACAGTGAAGTAGATTGCAACAGCAATATGATAGTAACCCGATTGAATCGTAAATTGGTCCGTAGCGGCACTATACGTAACGGATGGCCCAAAAGTGGAATCGAGTGAATCGAAGGACACTGTACCACCGGTAGCAAGAATCGATTGACCCGTACCATCATACCGACTTGTGAAGCTGGAAAGACCTCCTGCCGCTCCGGTATCGCCTGTTGCTCCTGTGCTTCCTGTTGCTCCAGTATCACCTGTTGCTCCAGTTCCTCCCGTCGCTCCAGTGCTTCCTGTTGCTCCAGTATCTCCCGTCGCCCCAGTGCTTCCTGTCGCTCCAGTATCTCCTGTTGCTCCTGTGCTTCCTGTCGCTCCAGTATCTCCCGTCGCCCCAGTGCTTCCTGTCGCTCCAGTATCCCCTGTCGCACCAGTTGCTCCCGTCGCTCCAGTGTCACCTGTCGCACCAGTGCTTCCTGTCGCTCCAGTATCCCCTGTCGCACCAGTTGCTCCCGTCGCTCCAGTATCACCTGTCGCACCAGTGCTTCCTGTTGCCCCA
>NZ_NMQW01000070.1 GCF_002234615.1 Paenibacillus rigui
TAGTTTTTGCATGACGTTGGAAATGTATTATCAAGCACGCAAAATTATAAATAGGTCTCGATGAGAATTTCCCCGTCTTTTTGGGCTTCGATCCGCTTGACAACTTGCATCAACAAGACACGCGTTTTTTCCACCTCATCATATGATTTGAGCTGGGATAGTTCATTCAGCGCTTGCTTCGACTCGCGAATAAGCTTTTCAATATCAAGGCTCTTTTTTTCCTCTGCCATAATTGCAGTGAGTCGATTTTCTGCATCGGCGATCTCTTTTTCATACTGCTCTTTTTCATATTCATATTGATTTCGATCGATCTCGCCTAGCATGTGCTGTCTGCGAATCTCAAAAAGCAACTTTCGATTATCCTCAATTCGCTTTTCCAGTTTCTTTTTCTCTTTTACAAAGTTACTCTCGGGAAGGCCAACAGAAATTGCCTCAGTACCACCTTTTAATTCTAGCATATAAAGCTTTTTCTTGATCCGCTCCAAGATCCCAGATATCAGCTCGTCCCTCATATCGTTATAGGGAATCCATTTTGAATTTTTGCACCCTGCTTCCCCCGTTCTGCGGCGACGACTGCACAACAAATATCTGTATTCATTTCCTCGAACGCGAGAAACCATTGTCACCATTGCAGATCCACATTCAGCACAAAAAATCATCTTTGCAAACACATTGACAAATGCACGTCGTCCACCGCGTTCACCGCCGCCACGCAACTGCCGGATTTCCTGAGCCTTCTCAAATGTTTCACATGATATTAACGCTTCATGTGTCTGAAAGCTCGTCCGCTGCCATTCGTTTTTCGGTTTCTGAATTAGCTTTTTCCTCCGGTTCATTAGGTCACTTAGGTCGTCATACGCAACCTCTGTGGTATGCCGACCAAATACGGAATAACCTGTATAGTTTTCGTTTTGCAGTATGCGTTGAACGCTTGTAAGTCCCCAAACGCCACCTTTATATGATGGAATTTTTTTTTCGTTCAGGTAGTTAACTATGCCCTTTTCGCCCGTACCTCCCGTATACAAATCAAAGATTTCTCGGACTATTTCGGCTTGTTCGGGAACAACCTCTAAAGTTTTTCGACCATCAATGAGGACTTTCTTATAACCGAATGGTGGGATAGATCCGATATAGTTTCCTTTCATCGCCGATTGTCGAATACCACGACGAGATGAAAGGCTAATATCACCACTCGTGTTTTGGTTGACTACAGACTTAATGCCAAAAAGAAGCTCGTCATCCTTGATTCCTGAGTCATAATTATCTTCAAGCGAGATCACCCGAATTTTTAGTGCATTGACCAGTATTCGTTTCAAGGAAATCGCATCCAATGCATCGCGGCTAAAGCGAGAAAGGGATGTGAAAAAGAGGAGATCCATTTCTCCTCTCTTTGCATCAGCAATCATTTTTTGAACATCATCCCTTGAGACAATGCTCGTTGCAGAATCGCGATCCTCATAAATATAATCAATGTCGATATTCATTCGCGCAGCGTTCTCCCGGATAAAAGACTCTTGATGCTCTGGACTGTCTTTCTGCGATTCTTTCATCGTCGAAACACGGACATATCCTCTAGCTCTAATTTTGCTCATTACGCATTTCCTCCGAAATGTATTTAGACAAAACCTCATCCAAATTGTATGCCACAGCGCCGTGTTTTTCCAGAACTTTTTTTATCGCAGTTCTTGCTAATGATCTGATTATTTCGTCGGATCTATCTTCAACACAAATAAAATTAAGTTTGTATGGCTTTTTTTTCCCCATGACGCATCACCCTATTATCAAGCTATGACGAAACACGTTGTCCTGATAACGTTGTTGTCATGCGCGATTCAATATCGAAAGCCGGATTCGTTTGTGTCGCGAGTGTGCAAAAAATATAACTTGTAATTTTTAGATATAGCTCATCTATAGTATGAGAAAGCTGTCGACTAAAGGTCGATAGCCTATCTCCTCCTGTTTTGAAGCGCCGAACGTTCCACGATCTGGAACCGAGGCGCTTTTTCATTTTCATAACGAAAGGATGATTTTAGTGGAATTAGATGCTATGTCTATACGCGTTCTGAGGACGCTTCACGGCCTCACACAGAAGCAAATCGCTGACAAGTTAGGAACACATCAGCCTGTATATGCCATGTTCGAGAATGGCGCTGTCAGACCGTCAGCTGAACATCATGAGCAGCTCGTCAAGATCCTGAGAGCAAACGAAGCTCACTCTATTAGCGTTATCGAAGCGATCCGCGCATGGAAGGATGAGGCCAATGTCTAAAACGTTCTTGAACATGACAATTTGCAGAAGTGGCGATAACCGTCCAGCCAGCGTCAAGGCCACGACAGAAGCCGGGATGACGTACATGTTCGAGATTTCGCCGAGTCTATCCGATAGAGCGATCATCAGCCTTTTCGGACGATTGGTCGATTATGAGGAGCGCGGAGATCGCCGGGGGAGGCTGAGCTGATGAAAATCGTTCGTAAAGGCGAGCTGACACATGAGCAGCTCACAGCTATTGAATACCTGAGCCTTCCACGGAACGGAGGCCGCTCGCTGGAGGACATAGCGTCCGAGTGTGGGATCTCTGTCCGTACTCTATACGATTGGAGATCCTCAGAGCTGTTTGCGGCTGAGGTACGTCGAAGAACGATGCAACGCGTCGCTGAGCATCTCCCGGCTGTCATGGACACGTTGACACGGAAAGCAATGGAAGGTTCGTCGATTCGTGCTGTTGAGACTTGGCTGAAAGCGCAGGGAATGTTATCCGCTGAAATGGTCATCCGTCCGGCAGCTCCCGAGGATGATAGATCAAATGAAAGTATAGAGGCAGAGATCGAACGCCTCAGATTAGAGCTAGGAGAAATTGAAGATAACGAGGAGGAAATAGAGGTATGAGAACATGGGACTTGAAAGAGAAGTTTGATCGTCAGGACGAGCAGCATAACGCTGTTGTCGCTCGTTACGAGGCCGCTGTCGTCGCCGTTGGAACACAGTTGCATGATCTAAAGGCTCAGAAAGACGCGCTGATCCGTGATGAGTTTAGGACAGGAGCAGATCGCTCTAAAGAGAAAGCCAAGCTCTCCACACAGATCGAGGCCGCAGAGAAGGCGCTCGCAGCTGCCGAGCATGAACGAGGCCAAGCATACGAATACCGTCGTACCGTGGACGACCGGATCACCGTCCGTCAGCTCGTCCTAGACTGGTCAGGCGAATATAGATCCGCTGTTCGTACGGCTGAGCTGCAACCAATCATAGACAGGCTGACAGCGGCTCGCAAAGCGTACTATAACGCGTTGCTCGATATCAAAGAGCTAGAGGCCGCATATGATCCAACGTTCCAGCAACTCCGCGATATGGCGTATAGAGATAACGTCAATCATCCCGGCGATTAGCGCTCCCCGATGGCGATCATTAGCAACAGCGACATTCCGATCATTACGAGCGAGGATCTCATGACGATTGATAACTATCGCAAGCTGCCGAACGGCATCGAGCGCATGACTGGAGGCGAAAAGTGATGAAACAGAAGCAGATCACACGTCTCCGGGAGATTCAAACGAAACTAGCGGACGCTGCCGAGATCACGTCTCAGGACGTGCAGGATATGGCTATGATCGTCCGGCTCTATCCGTCGATGGTTCACCGCGCTATGTATGGCCTTGTATCCGGACGACATCAGGCTCAGGAGCATGAATCAGAAGCGGATCGCCCGACAGCGGAGCAGTTGGAGGCCGCTCGCAAAGCAGCAGCCGCCAATCCGACAGCCGCGAACCTAACCGCATACGCAACGCTTAAACGACAGGCCGGGGAGTAACTTCCTCGGCTTTCTTTTCTTGTCCAAAATGACACAAATAATCGCTGCTATCGATATTGAACCGATGATCCGAACGGATCACAAACAACTAGGAGGAGTATTATCATGAAAAATCGAAAGTATCGAAGCGTTAACACTGATAGTAATCGACAGGATGAGCCACGCCTAACAGCGTATGATTCCGAAACAGGCGAATTTCTCGGCGTTATCGTTAGTCCTGAGAGCGGAGATAGGATCATCACGCGAGAACAATCAGAAAGCTATAAGGAGAGGCTCAGATGTGAATCGCGGCGCGGTCGTCACTTTTCCCTAACTGACATTGAAAGTATCCATGAGGTTATCGAGCTGCTAGACGAGAAAGATTGTGGGAGGCTCTTGTTTCTTCAATGCTTCGTGGACTATGAAACGAATCGCCTCGTACTTGGAGCCGGAACCACTAAACGCCCTATAAGCCGTGATGATATGCGGAAATTGCTCGGACTCGGTTCTGATGCGTTCCGTGAATTTCTCAGAGTCATGACATGCAACGGAATAGTTTTCTCGCTGGAAGATGGCAGATATTCAATGAACGACAGATATCACTTTCGAGGAAAAACGAAAAACCGTCGAGTCGTAAAATCGTTCACGGAGCGCGTTAAACGGTTATACGAAGCGTTCCAACGGAATCCGAAGGATCTCGGCTTTATCTATAAGCTCCTGCCATATGTCCATTATGAAACGAATCAGATCTGTCAAAATCCGCATGAGCCGAATCCTGAGCTGATCGAGGCATTTAATAAAGACGGAATTGCACGGATAACAGGAGTCGATCCCAAAACGACATATAACAGGCTTCGTCGGCTCAAACTCGATGGAATGTATGTTTTCGCTGAGGTAGTTCGCGGCAAGGATCGGTTTTATAAGCTGAATCCGTTCATTTTCTATCGTCAGGACGGAGAGCCGGACATATCGCTTCAAGCGGATTTCTTAGTCAAGAACCGGGGATAACGATTCTCATCGGGAATTTCGTCGGCGTTTTGGGCATTATATCGGGAATTTCATCGGCACTTAAAACAGCAGTTCATCTTAGAGCCACAAGGCTTTGCACGTTTTTAGTGCAGAAATTTCTTCTTTATCTTGTATAGACTCATGAAAACAGGTTTAACGATTCAGGGATAAGGATAACCAAGAATAGGCGCTCCTTTACTCCTCAGGCTTCGCCTTTGTCGTGGCGACTCGCTTCGCTCGCGCCATGTTCTTTTAAATCCCTTTCTCTATTCGTTATGATCTGACGAAACATAGATTGGAGGAATAATATAAAATCGACGAGGCTATAAGCCGAGGCGAAAGCGAGCGAAGCGAGCTTATAGAGACGGATATCCAATCAATCCGCATGAGATAAAGAGATATCCGGGTTATCTTAGATATCTAGGCCGATAACCAAAATGAGCCGCAAAAGCTGCCGGATCCTTCCGGTTTCGATGCATTTCGGGGGTATGGACATACCTTTCAGATCTGTGCTAAATTGGATCGGATCGTACTCTGTACGTTTCGCTTACACTTTACCGCTGGATCCGTCTAGCGGCTATTTTACGTTTCCGGAGAACGAAAAGAGCACCCAGCTCAGGCGCTCCTCTCCTTACGTATTCGATTCAAGCTCCTTCACGCGACGATAAAACGTGTTCGGCTTCATGCCGAGCTGCTTCATGCCTTCCGTCGCCGTGATCGCTCCGGCCTTCCATTCGCCATAGACAGCCCGGAACTCGTCGGAGATCTCCTGTTTCGGCCTTCCGAATTTCACGCCGCTATCGAGCGCGACCGCGATCCCCTCAGCCTGACGCTGCTTGTTCTTTTTCCGCTCCTGTTCGGCAACGTATGAGAGCATCGAGAGGAATTGATCCTCTAGCAGCTTGCCGAGATCTCCCATCGTCTTAAACTTCCGGGAGTCGAACAAACTCTCGTTTTCGAGGACGACGATATCAGCGCCGACCTCACGCGTTATATACTTCCATTCACTGATGATACCGTCATAGTCGCGCCCCAGCCTGTCCAGAGCGTCCAGATAAAGCAGATCTCCCTCCCGGATCATGAGGCGGAGCGCCTGATACTTAGGACGATCAAAATCCTTTCCGCTTGCCTTATCGACGAATGTATATCGTTCCTCGATGCCGAGCGCTCTCATCTTTATGAGCTGTCGTTCCGTGTTCTGTTCCTTCGTGCTTACGCGTACATAACCGAGCTTCATTCGTGATCGTCTCCCTCTCGCTGTTCCTTGTACTTGTCAATAAATATATCGAAGTTTTGACATATGTCAATTATCCAAAACATAGTTTTTGACAAACAGAAGAGCAGCCTTTCCGGAGTCTTTCAAAAGGTGTGCTTTTTGAAACAGGAGCAGCAATGCGATCCGGATCCAAGCAGACCCACCCACCGGGGGAGACACGGCCTCGACGCCACAGCAAGCCCTCTGAGAATTTTTATAATATTTTTTGAAACTCGATAATAAAAAGACCACCGGATCATATCCGCGCGGCCTCTTTTTGCTTTGACAAAAGATCTTACTAGCGTACGAAACGTATATTAACATCAACAGTGATACTTATTTTTGGATTTTTAAGAAAAGCTTCTAGGATACTCTCGCTAGGTACATGTTCAGCCTCGTTCGTTTTGTCAAAAGTAGCTCTTATTTCATTGATACTCATCCCGCGATCCTTCATTTTCAAAACTTTTCCCAACAATTCAAATGTCTTTTGTGAATATCGTGTTCTATGCTGCTCACCGTGGATCTCAACAAAGTCTCGAAAAGTATCGATCACGTAACGAATTTGTCCTTTATTCCGTCTTAATAGCGCAATTAATTCACTCATACTATAAGTTTTTTCGTTATTCATTTTTCAGCACCTCTGATAATTTAATATAATAACAGAGTATACTGGAATGATGTAATTTACGTCCATTCGCATTCATGCGAATATATATTCGACTCTCGAAGTGAGTTCGCGTTAACGTTCTCCAACTCAGCGCGGCCTCCTTGGTTTTATTCGTTTTCCTCTCTGTTTTCTCGAACTTTTCTCGCTATGTCGGCTTCTATTTCCTCAAACATTTTTTCGCGATGTTCTTTTATCTCGGAAACCATCCATTCAATTTTTGAATCGATCCTGCCAAACCCTTCTCCGATCTGGTCAGACACTTTTTCGATCTTATCAAACCCTTTTCCGAGCTTGTCGTTAATCCTGCCTAAATCTGCGTTCATTTCTCGGAGTTCTTCAAGTATTAGCTTCGCGACTTCTTCTTTCTTCCGTTCCTGCTCGGCATCGTACTCGGCAAATGTCATTTCCCGATCATCTATCCAGTAGCGACCGTTTTCGTCCGGCTCATTCGGCATTAACGGTTTTTGATAAGTAAGAGGTTTCATCGTACCGGGATCAAAGCCCAAATTCCGTCTCATTGATTCTTCAATTATCCTTATTCCTTTAGTTGCTTCCGTCTCAGGCTCAGGGATCGGGTCGTTTGATACGAGCTTTGTCTCAATCCATAATCTTTTGACCTCCTCTAGCTTGACGAGCAGCTCCTCGACCGTACGTGCGTCCGTTTGGCAACCATCCAGCTCCTCGAAACCTCCGAAAAAGTATCCCTCTGGATGATTCGGATCGTCCGTCACGTGTCTATATTTGACCGTGTAGGAAAGGCTCATGTAATAATCGATTGTTTTCTTATTCATACCTTCGCCTCCTTTATCATTGATCCATAATGAACCTATTCACTCACTCGTCCCGGAGCCTCTTGCTTCAAATTTGTTCAATGTCGTTCAGCAGCAGTCTCTTTTTTGGTCAATACCTTATATTTGGGATCAGTTGGTTGCCTTCTAGAAACTTCATATCCGAACGTTTCACTTAGAAATGCATTTTGAAGCTCAACATTAAAATCAAATATAAAGGAAATTAGATCCAAAATGTAACTCGCTGTTTCATTCGTTTTTTCGGTTAACTGATCAAGTTCAAAAGGCGTAAGACGGATGTCCTGTTTATATTTAGAGTAATAAACTTGTGAAATGTACGTGTTAAAATCTAACAATACCTTATTTGTTTCTGAAATTTTATTTTGAAAATCATATTTCATTTCTGTAAATTCGTTTAGGATCACTTCACGTGATTCAAAGAAGTAGCAGAAATCAAAACATGCCTTTCTAGCTCTGTCCCATAACGAGATTAGTTGGACATGTGGGTTATCCCAGCGAGGATGAGTAATCTCAATCGTCAAAGAATACTGAAATTTCAAATCCCCTGGAAATTGAATTAAAAAAAGATGAATATCGCCAAGTATTTCCTGTCCTTGTGCTAACAATTTTATTGCTTCATCAGCAGTTTTAATTTGAAGTTCACGACGGAATTTTTGTTTATCAAGTTCAAGACTTCTCTGATGTTGCTTATTTAAATTCCGAACAGCAAGCCACCAACCTATTATTGCGGTTAAAATTGATACTATCCATCCAACAATATTTGTCCAACCTGCCATGTTCTGACCCCCACCTCCATAACAAAAAGAACTCCGGCGAATGAACGCGCGGAGTCTCTTTCGACCGATGCTTTCGGATTTATTTCCAGTATATCACAGGACTTCAAAAGGAGTCTATATGCAGTAAAAATCAAGAAAATGTTCAGCAATGCTTTTGCTCGGAAGATCCTTTTTCGGCAAAACGTTGATATATCGGGCTTTTTTCGTTGCGTGTTTCAAAATACATGACGTTGGATATATGGTT
>NZ_NMQW01000071.1 GCF_002234615.1 Paenibacillus rigui
ATTTCCCTTAGTCTCGGTGGCTCGGAGATGTGTATAAGGGGCCGTTATAATATAACACATTCGCCTACTCAATTGCAAGTCTTTTTTTCAAACATTTGATCATGCCCCGAGATCGAGCATCCTGCAAACGTTGCTGCCTCCGAAGCGACAAAGAGTAATATACCAAATTGAATTCCAAAAAGCAAATGCTTTTTATTGGATACAAAAAAAGCGTACCTCCAGCATCCAAGCTGTAAAGGTACGCCCCGCTACAAAACGTTTTATTCTCCTTGACGCTCACGCATAAGCGGGAACAGCAGCACGTCACGAATGGACGGGGAATTGGTTAGAAGCATAACCAGCCGGTCAATCCCAATACCCAAGCCACCTGTAGGCGGCATACCGTATTCTAACGCCCGGATGAAATCATCATCCATCTCATGCGCTTCATCATTGCCTTGCTCACGCTCTACGAGCTGTGCTTCAAAGCGCTCCCGCTGATCAATCGGGTCATTCAGCTCAGTGAAAGCATTCGCATGCTCACGAGCAACAATAAAGAGCTCAAAGCGATCCGTAAACCGAGGATCCTGCTCATTCTTTTTAGCCAAAGGCGAGATTGCCACCGGGTGTCCATACACAAAAGTAGGTTGGATCAGCGTTTCTTCTACGAAAGTCTCGAAGAATTGGTTTACAATATGACCGAAGGTCATCATAGGCTCAACATGCACTTTATGCTCTTTGGCCAGCTTGTGAGCTTCTTCGTCTGTCATTTGCTGACTGAAGTCCACACCAACGACTTCTTTGATGGCATCCACCATAGAAACGCGTCTCCATTGCGGAGCTAAATCAACCTCGTGTCCCTGGTAGTTAATTTTGGTCGTCCCCAATACTTCTTGTGCGATATGAGCAACCATTTCCTCCGTCAGCTTCATAATATCAAGGTAATCGGCATAGGCCTCATACAATTCAATCATAGTAAACTCGGGATTATGGCGCGTAGAGATGCCTTCATTCCGATATACACGGCCAATTTCGTATACTTTCTCCATGCCGCCGACAATCAGACGCTTCAAGTGGAGCTCAATTGCGATCCGCATATAGAGCTGCATATCGAGAGCATTGTGATGTGTAATAAACGGACGGGCGGATGCACCGCCTGCAATGGCATGTAACGTCGGCGTTTCCACCTCCAGGTATCCACGGGAATCCAGATAGCGGCGCATGGACTGAATGATTTTGGAACGCAAAATAAACGTTTCCTGCACTTCCTGGTTCATGATCAGATCCACGTAACGCTGACGGTAACGAAGCTCAACATCCTTCAAGCCGTGATACTTCTCAGGCAAAGGCAGCAGCGATTTCGAAAGCACCTCTACATTTTTCGCTTTAACGGACAATTCACCTGTTTTGGTTTTGAACATAACGCCTTTTACGCCAATGATATCCCCGATATCCAGCATATCAAAGGCTTGGTACTTGGTTGAGCCTACTGCGTCCTCACGAACATAAATTTGAATTTTGCCTGTGATGTCCTGCACATGGGCGAAGCCCGCTTTTCCCATGCCGCGCTTTTGCATGATACGTCCTGCAATGCTCACTTCAATTGCTTTCTCATCCAATTCTTCCTTCGTCACGTCGTCGTAAGCTTTGAAAAGCTCGGCCGCGTGATGCGTGAGGTCAAATTTTTGCCCGAAAGGGTCAATACCCAGTGCACGAAGCTCGTCCAATTTGTTCCGTCTGATTTGCAGCAACTCGTTTATTTCTTGTTCTACCGTCATGCTTACAGCTCCTTCTCAATTTTTGTGCAATATTCATTCTTTAACACTAAAAAAGCTTCCAGAGGAAGCTTTTGTTGAAAGTCAAGGTTTGGAAAAAACCAATTATTTCTTAATATCGATAATCTCATATTGAATGACGCCCGCTGGAACGTTTACGTCGACTACAGAGCCTTTCGATTTGCCAAGAATGGCTTTACCAACCGGACTTTCGTTGGAAATTTTATTTTGAAACGGATCGGATTCTGCAGTACCGACAATGTTATATTCCACAATTTCACCGAACTCCAAATCCTTCAAAGTTACGATAGAGCCTACACTTACCGTATCGGTATTCACATCGTCGTTATTAATGATACGAGCGTTGCGAAGCATTTTTTCCAGTGTCATAATACGACCCTCGATAAAAGCTTGCTCGTTCTTCGCATCTTCGTATTCTGAGTTTTCACTGATATCGCCATAGCCGATCGCTACTTTGATTCTTTCCGCAACTTCACGGCGCTTCACGGATTTAAGTTGTTCAAGCTCTTCTTCAAGCTTCTTTAAACCTTCCTGCGTCAGGATGACTTCCTTTTCACTCATTGCAACGATCTCCTGTCATGTGAAAGATTTTCATATTTCGAGCTGTTCCTTCGACTATGAATTCACTTATAAATAATATATTAACGATCGAGATCCTGATGACTGATCCGCTTAGGGTACGACTATTGCCTGATTATATTGCAAGCCTATACAAATGTCAATCTGAGCCAAATAGCCCACACGGGCTGATTTTAGTGAATTGCTGATGACGCTTGGACCGCTTCTTCCGTACCGTTGCCTTCCATGGAAGCTACAAATTCCTGCAGAACCTGGGCCATCGCATCCCGCTTCGTTTGTTCCATAATAAGGTCCTTCACGCGCGCGGAGCCCTTCAAGCCTTTGAGGTACCAAGCTAGATGCTTGCGCATTTCTTTGACCGCCACATGCTCGCCTTTTAAATCGACCAGCCGGTCCATGTGAAGCAGCGCGATGCGAATTTTTTCCTGACCTGACGGTTCAGGCAGCAGCTCGCCGTTGGTTAAATATTGAATGGTGCGGTAGAGCATCCAAGGATTACCTAGCGCGGCACGTCCGATCATAACCCCATCCACACCCGTTTGATCGAGCATCCGTCTGGCATCTTCCGGTGTTGTTACATCACCATTGCCGATAACAGGGATGGAAACGGAATCTTTAACCTCTTTAATAATGTCCCAATTGGCATGCCCGGTATACATTTGCACCCGTGTACGTCCATGAACGGATACCCCCGCTCCGCCGCCGTTCTCAACCGCTTTGGCATTTTGCACGGCATAGATGTGATCCTCGTCCCAACCGATTCTCATTTTGACCGTCACCGGCTTGCTCACGGATTTAACTACGGTTTCGATCATTTGTTCGATTTTGGGCGGATCAAGCAGCCAACGGGCCCCCGCATCGCATTTTGTAATTTTGGGTACCGGGCACCCCATATTAATATCAATGATATCGGCATCCGTGTTCTGATCGACATATTTTGCAGCTTCGACCAGCGTCTCCGTATCTCCACCGAAAATTTGCAGACTAAGCGGCTTCTCCCGCTCATCTACATAGAGCATTTCCAGTGTGCGATTATTGCCATGCAGAATGGCTTTATCGCTTACCATTTCCGCGCAGACCAAGCCGCAGCCGAATTCCTTGGCGATCAGCCGGAAGGCCGGATTGCAGACACCGGCCATCGGAGCCAGCACAACCTGGTTGGGCGCTTCTACGTTTCCTATCTTCAACATTATCCTCACTCCTTTGCAAACCGTTTATTTAGCCACCGACAAAAGTTCCTCGGGATCAATGCCAAGCACCTCTGAAATTCGGCTGATGATTTTGGGATCCGGCTTTCGTGTTCCCCTCTCGATTGCACCTAATATGGCAATAGAGACATCAAGCTGATCAGCCAGCTGATTCTGGGTAAAGCCTTTTAATTTACGGAAAGCCCGTATACGTTGGGCTGTCATATTTTTTTCCATAAGATAACGCCTTCCTTTCCATCCAGTTGCTCTAGATGTGCAGCCATAAAGGCAGCTTGTTCGGCCCCGCGTTCCTGCATCACCTCTACGAGCGGAACCATCACAAATGCACGCTCCAGCATCCGCGGGTGAGGCAAAATAAGAAACGGATCGTCCTGAACCGTATCCTGATACAGCAAAAGATCCAAATCCAGTGTCCTTGGTCCCCAGCGCAGCTCACGCGTTCGTCCCAATTCCAATTCGATTCGCACCATCACGTCGAACAACGCCTGAGCTGAAAGTGAAGTTTCCACTTCAATAACCATATTCAAAAAAGGATCCTGATCCACGACGCCGACGGGCTCGGTTTCATAAATACCCGAACGGCCGGAAACCGCAATCTCCTCATGAGTGTCCAGCTGCCTGATGGCATCCTGTAAAAATCGCTCTCGGTCACCCATGTTCGAGCCCAGAGCAATGTACGCGTAAAATAAAGGCTTTGAGCCCATAAACTTATGCCCGCTTTCTGTGAATTTCAACCGATACACCATCAAAAAACATAGCAACCGGAGGATGCGGTTTCAGTACGCGTACGGTAATTTCATTTATACCAGTATAAGTTTGCAGAAGCCGAGATGCAATATGTTCTGCCAAAGCTTCGATAAGTTGAAATACTTGCAGCTCGACGATGTCCTTAATGACTTGATACGCCTCCGCATAGTTGATGGTATCGTCTATCGAATCCGTTGTACCGGGCTGATCCAGCGGCATATGCAGTTCTACGTCTACTTGATACCGTGCGCCCAGCTTATTCTCTTCGGGATACACGCCGTGATATCCGTAAAACTGCATTCCTTTCATCACGATTTTATCCATTATTTACTCCCCCCATCCCCTATTGAATTGGTTACAAAGACAACCGATGCCTTACAATCGTATCCGTCATTACGGCAACACGCTTCATCGCCCGGACGTCATGAACCCTCATGATCTCGCAGCCCTGGACAATGCCCATCGTTACGGTTGCTGCCGTACCTTCTACGACATCATCCGGAGGGAGCTGAAGTGCCGTCCGAATCATGCTTTTGCGGGAGGTGCCAAGCAATACTGGATACCCCATGGCGACAATACGGTGAAGCTCATTCATTAATTGAAGGTTGTGCTCATAGGTTTTGGCAAAACCGATGCCAGGGTCTAAAATAATCTGGCTGTCTTTGATTCCGGCCTCATGAGCCAGGCGGATGCTCTCTTGCAAATCCTGGAGTACCTCTGGAATAAAGTTATCATACACCGCCTCCAACCGATTATGCATGATCACAATCGGACAACCGTAGGCTGCCGCTACTTTAGCCATCTCTGTATCTTTGCGCAAGCCCCAAATATCGTTGAGCATATGGGCTCCAGCCTCAAGTGCCTTCCGACCTACCTCCGCTTTATAGGTATCTACGGATATCGGAACCTGCACTCCCGCTTCCCTCAAAGCACGAATGGCGGGAAGTACACGGTTCAATTCCTCTTCCAAGGAAACTGGAGCAGACCCCGGACGGGTCGATTCCCCTCCGATATCAATGATCTCCGCTCCTTCAGCAATCATCGTCCGAGCTTGCTCCACTGCTGCCTCGGGACGAGCATACCGTCCGCCATCGGAGAAAGAATCGGGTGTGACATTCAAAATACCCATAATTACAGTGCCGCGGTCTAATCGCAAAGGGATCCCGTTGCAGTCCATAACTCGCCGTTTGCTTTCAACCAACCCGTTCGGCACAACACCTTCGGCTATTCCAAGCTCTGACATCCGCAATTCCTCCTAGCTTAACAATGATGTATCCCGTTCATATAATTGAATGAACCTTCGCGTGAGCGACCCTGCTGTTCCTTCGCTAACCCGTCTGCAGTTCCCTTGCGCGTCGAACAACGAAGTCACCGGCACGATCTCCTGAATGGAGTTCGTTATAAAAACTTCATCGGCCCGGAGGAGTTCACTCCAAGTAAAGAACCCTTCCTCTGTCTGCACTCCCGCTCGCTCAGCTAAAGCCAACACATAGTCCCTCGTAATACCGGGGAGAATCCCCGTTTCCAAAGCGGGTGTGAACAGCTTTCCCTCTCGAGTAAAAAAGAGATTACTGACAATCCCTTCCGCCAGGCTGCCGGATGAGTCCGTAAAAAGTCCTTCTGCACTCCCGGCCCAGGGATACTGCCGCATCTCCTGCTTGGCCAGTATATTGTTCATATAATGGAGCGATTTCAGACGCAGCGGGCCTTCTGGGGTGTTGCGGGCTAGCTTGAGCAGCTGCAGCGGTTTCCCTGTGCGATAAAGCTCCTTGTCCTTCGGCGGAATGGCTTTAATATAAACAACGACGTGAGGATGGGTATACTCGCCAGCAGGCAGACCGAGAATATCCTGTCCCGCGGTGACCGTAAATCGGATATAAGCATCCTTCCCTGACAAAAGCTGATGGTTAGCAAGCAGCAGGTCCGCTATGATGTCCTCCCATTCCCCTGCCTGCGGCTTATAGGCGATTCCGAGCTGCTTACAGCCTGCCAGCAGCCTCCGTTGATGAAGATCCAGTAAAAAAGGTTGTCCGTTATATGTACGGAACGTTTCGAATAAGCCCATGCCGTAAAGAAAACCGTGGTCGTATACAGAGACCACGGCCTTTTCTTCTTCTATTATCGTTCCATTAACGTAGATGTTCACCCTTGCTTCACAACCGTTTCGTTCAAGAAATTACGCAGGATGGTTAGGCCATGATCGGTAATAATTGATTCCGGATGAAACTGTACGCCCTCGATTGGATACTCCTTGTGACGAAGTCCCATGATCTCGCCCTCTGCCGTTTCCGCACTGATCTCCAGACAGTCGGGGAGCGTCTCTCTGTTGACAATCAATGAATGATAACGGGTCGCCGTAAATGGAGATGGCAAATTTTTAAATAGGGTCTTGCCATCATGCAAAATAGGAGATGTTTTACCATGCATAAGCCGTTCCGCCCGAATGACTTCCCCGCCGAACACTTGACCGATGGATTGATGGCCCAGACACACTCCCAAAATCGGGATCTTCCCCTTAAAATGCTCAATCAGGCTCAAACTAATGCCCGCTTCATTGGGGGTGCAAGGTCCTGGAGAAATCAAAATATGATCAGGCTTGAGGGCCTCAATACCCGCAAGATCGATTTCATCGTTCCGTCTTACCTCTACCTGCTCTCCAAGCTCTCCTAAATATTGTACCAGATTGTACGTAAACGAATCATAGTTATCAATGACCAGGATCATGAGAAAAGCCCCCTATACTAATTTTTTTTCAGCTGCTTCACTATACTGGATCGCCTTCCACATCGCCTTCGCTTTGTTGATGGATTCAATGTACTCCTTGTCAGGTATGGAATCGATAACGATACCGGCACCCGCTTGCACGTAACCAATCCCATTTGCCGTCACCAAAGTACGTATAATGATATTAAATTCCATATCGCCGTTATAGTCAATCCAGCCCATAGAGCCCGTGTAGGGACCTCTGCGTACAGGCTCCAGCTCTTCGATGATTTCCATGGTGCGGATTTTGGGAGCCCCAGTGATCGTCCCACCCGGAAACGCCGCTGCAATCACATCGTACGCTTGCTTGCCTGGCGCCAGTGTCCCCTCCACCTCCGACACAATGTGCATGACATGGGAGTAAGATTCGATCACCATAAAATCTTTCACCTTCACCGTGCCGTAGGTGGAAATTTTGCCAAGATCATTTCTCTCCAGATCCACCAGCATGATGTGCTCAGCCCGTTCCTTCTCATGGTGGATCAGCTCATCCGCCAGTTTTCTGTCCTCTTCAGCATTCTTCCCTCTTGGACGTGTACCGGCTATCGGTCTTGTCCGTACCGTTCCCTTTTCCAACTGTACCAATAGCTCCGGGGAGCCGGATACGAGCTGAAAATCATCAAACCGCATGAAGCCCATATAAGGAGACGGGTTCACGAGCCGAAGCCATTCATAAATATACTCCGGACGCTGGTTCAGGTGCTTATGTTGTCTGACGGATAGGTTCACTTGAAATACATCGCCTGCCCCGATATATTCCTGAATTCGTTCCACCGCACGGATATAGTCCGTTTCAGGAAAGTCCGCTCGAATATCCGTAATCGAGTTCATGTCTACCTGCAGCTGATCAGCTTGCATCTTCTCCTGCATCGCTTCACGCGCCTGCAGGTGCGGTCCGGAGCTGTTGACTGCCGCAATCAAGTCCCATTGCCGTTTCATGCGCTCTGTTTCCTCTGCCATCTCACGATACAACTGCTGCAGCCTGCCCGCGGAGTCCTCCGCCTGTCCCCAGTATGCATGTGCCGAGCAATACAATTCTTTATGTTCATGGTCAATAATCCACAGCCGATCAAATCGGGCAAAAGCATAATCCGGCACAGGCAGGTCGTCGGCCGCCAAGGAGGGCAGCTTCTCAATAGACCGGATCACATCGTAGCCCCAAAAGCCTACGCAGCCCCCCAACAGCTTAGGAAGCCCGTCCACGTGCGGAGCACGATACGGCTCCATCCACTGCCGGACCAGCTCCAAGGGCTCTCCTTCTACATGAACGTCAGGCGAGCCATCCTGCTGAATTGTCCCCCGCAAATGCTTTCCCCTGATCGAAGATACGGGGCGCAAACCGAGCAGCGTATAACGCCCGCCTTTGCCGCTTTCCAATACGAAAGATCCCGGATAGGCTTGTTCCCACGCCTTCTCCCAGGAGAGGACCCGATCCGCCTCCAGGGGATACTTGCAGACATAAGGAAGCATCGTATAGCGACCTGTCCATAGCTGCCATTGTTCATAGGTGATCAAAGTCACGCAGAACGACCCTCCTCGATTGGTTTTACCCATATAAGTTTGGACTTAGTATACTTGATATCGCTTATGAAAAAAAGCCCCTCAATAAATTGAAGGGCCCGAGTACAAGAGTGACTATTCTTCGAATTGATACAGTGGGGTGCTGAGGTATCTTTCACCGTTACTTGGAATGATTGCAACGACTCTTTTACCTGCGCCCAATTCTTTAGCAACCTTCAATGCAGCAAAAATCGCAGCACCGGAAGAAATTCCGCCGAGAATACCTTCTTCTTTCGCAACACGGCGAGAAGTTTCGAAAGCATCATCATTATCCACTTGAATAACTTGATCGTAAATGTTGGTGTTCAGGATGTCGGGTACGAAGCCTGCACCAATACCTTGAATTTTATGAGGACCTGGCTTGCCTCCGGACAAAACAGGGGAAGCGCTCGGCTCAACAGCGTAAATTTGAATATTCGGGAAGTTTTCTTTCAGTACGCTGCCTGCACCTGTAATCGTACCGCCGGTTCCAATCCCCGCAATGAAGGCATCCAGCTTGCCGTCGTGGGAATTGATCGCTTCAACGATTTCAGGGCCCGTCGTTTCACGGTGAACCTTCACGTTCGCTTGGTTTTTGAATTGCTGTGGAATGAAGTAGGAAGGATTCTCCGCTTGAAGCTCTTCCGCACGTTTGATAGCACCTTTCATTCCTTCCGCTCCAGGTGTCAAAACCAATTGGGCTCCATAAGCGCGAAGCAGGTTACGACGCTCCAAGCTCATCGTTTCAGGCATAACCAAAATCGCTTTGTAGCCTTTAGCTGCTGCAACCATAGCCAAGCCAATGCCTGTGTTACCGCTTGTCGGCTCAATGATTGTATCGCCGGGCTTCAGTTTGCCTTCTGCTTCAGCCACTTCAATCATGCTGATGGCAATACGGTCTTTGACGCTGGCACCCGGGTTTTGGTACTCCAGCTTTACGTACACTTCCGCACTGCCTTCCGGCACGACCCGGTTTAATTTAACGAGTGGTGTACCCCCGATTAATTCTGTTACGCTCTGAACTAATTTAGCCATCCTGAAATCCTCCTAAAAGATCATGTTATAGATAATATCCGAGTAAACTGGTAGGTATTCTATAAACATCTTATCAATGGTTGAGATGGTTGTCAATATGCAATTCCCTTATAATGTCATAACGACGTGCCATTTCTCCCGCAGTTTCTTCATTACTTCTTTTATCGGAGGTGCCTCTCTCAGCGCCATTTCTTTACGCACCGTTTCCCTAACGGCATCTTTATTCAGCTTGGGATCTTCCTTGCGATCCTTCAGCTTCAGAACATAGATTTGCCCATTCGCTTCAATCGGCTTGCTCACCTCACCAGGCTTTAGCATCGCGGCCGCTTTCATCAAAGGTACAGGCAGAAAAGGGTCCCCCTCCTCTACCCACCCCAAATCGCCGCCGCTGCTGCGGGTGGCATCATCCAGAGACCGCTCTTTTGCGATTTGTGCAAAATCCATTCCCTTTCCAAGATCAGCCGTTACTTTCGAAGCCTGATCCTTGGAGCTTACTACGATTTGTAACAGCCGAAGCTGGACCTTGGACTTAAACTCCTCGGCATGGGACTGGATATACGCATCGATCTGTTCATCCGAAATTTTGATCCCCGCCGTTGCTATTTTTTCAAGCAGCAGCTTGTCGTTCACATCGGCTCTCAATGCCTCCGGTGACATGCCCAGCTGTTCCTTCATCGAATCGTAAAATTGAGCCTCACTGTCGTACCCTTGCTGCATCCGCTTCAGCTCTTTTTGTATCTCGCTTTCTTCCACATTCATGCCTCGTGCTTTGCCTTCCATGCGAATGACTTCATGATCCACCATTTGTGTTAACAATTCACGACCGTGCTTCTGCATCAACTGCTGTTCCAAATCTTTGCTGGTGATCGTCTTGTCCCCGATTGTTGCGACGACTTGGGTAGAAGGATTCTTATCCGTCTGCGGCTTCATATCAACATTGGATTGGTTAAAGAAATCGGCAAACAATACGGAGGAAAGGATAGCTACGGTAATCAGCAGTACCGCAATGACTCCCCACAATATCTTCATGTTTCGCATGCCTAATCCCCTCGTATGGTCACTCTCTCATTATTCTGGACTCTCTTCTCCATCTATATCGTCCGCTTACAATTGATTTATTATAGCTTTCAGATCCTCGGCTTCGAACAAATATTTCTCATTGCAGAAGTGGCAGACAATTTCAGCCTGACCATCCTCATCCAGCAGCTGCTCAAGCTCGGACCGACCAAGGGAAATCAGCGTCTGCTCTACCCGCTCCTTGGAGCATTTGCAGCGGAAATGGACTTCCATGTCTTCGAGTACTTCCACATCCGGAAGCACGCGGCCCAAAATCTGCTCCATCGTCAGACCCTGATCCAACAGCGTCGTCACAGGCTCCACCTGCGACAGCATCGTCTCGATCTGTGTAATTTCATCATCCTTCAAGCCCGGCAGCAGTTGAATGACGAATCCGCCTGCGGCCTTAATGCTGTAATCCACGTCAACCAATACACCCAATGCTACCGCCGAGGGCGTTTGCTCGGATTTGGCAAAATAATAGGTGAAATCTTCAGCCAGCTCTCCCGAGATGATAGGAATGCTGCCCCGGTACGGCTCTTTCAGACCCAAATCTTTGATGATGTTCAAAAAGCCATCCGTCCCGACGGCTCCCGCTACGTCCAGCTTGCCTATTGCATTCAAAGGCAGATCGACATCGGGATTGTCCACATAGCCGCGAACCTCGCCCTTTGCGTTAGCATCCACGACGATTTGGCCGATGGGGCCACCCCCTTTGACCATAAGGGTCAGCTTCTCTTCGCCCTTCAGCATAGCCCCCATCATGAGGCCCGCAGAAACGGTACGACCCAAAGCAGCAGTCGCCGTAGGCGTCGTTTGATGACGTCTGCTCAGCTCCTCGACAATCGCTGTGGAACAAACCGCGAAAGCCCTAACTTTACCTTCCATAGCTGTAGCTCTAATTAAATAATCGCGCATGAGAGTAACCCTTTCATCTTGAAAAATAGGACGGTCCCCCATCCTTATTGATTGCGTTCATAAATGATTTGCAAGCCCTGTAGGGTAAGCAGCGGATTGACCACTTCAATCGTACGGGATTCGCTGGAGATGAGCTCCGCCAATCCCCCCGTTGCCACGACCTTGGCCTGAGTTGCATATTCCTCCTGAATACGGGAAACAATCCCATCCACCTGACCGGCAAAGCCATAGATAATGCCCGCCTGCATGGATGAAATAGGGTTGCGCCCTACGACACTTTTGGGTTTGACCAGCTCAATTCGCGGCAGCTTGGCTGCACGCTGGTACAACGCTTCTGTCGAAATCCCGATTCCCGGAGCAATGGCACCGCCAATATACTGACCTGACGCATCGATGTAGTCAAAAGTTGTAGCCGTCCCGAAATCGACGACAATACAGGGAGAACCATAAAGCTCAATAGCAGCGACGGCATTCACAATCCGGTCAGCTCCCACCTCACGCGGGTTCTCGTAACGAATGTTTAATCCCGTCTTAAGCCCCGGGCCGACAATGAGCGGGGTCTTCTTTAAATATTTTGAACAGAGCTGCTCCAAAACAAACATCAGCGGCGGCACAACAGAGGAGATAATGACGCCTTCCACCTGATCCAGTTCAATTCCGGCATGATGAAATAGATTATAAATGGTCATTCCGTACTCATCCGCGGTACTGGACCGGTTCGTGCTTAGGCGCCAATGATGAAGCAGCTGCTTCCGTTCATAGATGCCAAGCACAATATTCGTATTTCCAACGTCAACCACCAGAATCATGACCGTACTCCCTTCTGAGCATTCAAATCCAGGCTAATGTCCAGAGCTTGCACAGAATACGTCAACCGGCCTACTGAAATGACATCCACACCCGTTTCCGCAATTGAACGGATCGTCTCCAGCGTGACCGAGCCCGATGCTTCTACCAGAATATGCGGAGCAGCCGATTTCATGCGTACAACCGCCTCCCGCATTTGCACCGGCGTCATGTTGTCGAGCATGATAATATCAGGCTGTGCCGTCAAGGCCTGCTCCAGCTGCTCCATGGACTCGACCTCAACTTCAATCTTCATCGTATGCGGAATCTGAGCGCGTGCTGCACGAATGGCCTCCGCAATGCCGCCGGAGCCCTTGATATGATTATCTTTGATCATAACTGCATCAAAAAGACCGAAGCGGTGGTTGTGGCCGCCTCCGACGCGGACCGCATATTTTTCAAGCAGCCGGTGACCCGGTGTTGTTTTGCGGGTATCCACTAACCGAACAGGCAATCCTTGTATCGCAGCAACGTACTGCTTCGTCCGAGTCGCTACCCCGGACATCCGCTGCATTAAATTCAGCGCCAACCGTTCCCCCAATAAAATGCTGCGTGTGCTGCCGCTAACCTCAGCCAACACGGTTCCATAACGAACCTCATCACCTTCATTAACCTTTGCGGTAAAGCTTAAATCAGGATCGACAAGAGCAAAGACCGCTTTGGCCACAGGAAGCCCTGCGATAATTCCCTGATCCTTGACGTGAATAACCCCTTTGGACTGCTGGTCCGCAGGGATCGTGGTCATCGTCGTCACATCGCCCATCCCGATGTCTTCCTCCAGCCACAGCCGGAGCCATTTATTTATCGTTTCTTGAGGCAGCTCATACATCGTCAATACGTCCCTCCGTAATGCCGTGCTCGCGGTTGAAGACGGTATGCTTTTTCCATACGAGATCATTTTTCTCAGGGAAATCTTCCCGATAGTGTCCCCCGCGGCTCTCTTCTCTAATCAGCGCGGCCTCCGTCGTCAAAAGCGCGCAGGTAAGCAGATTGGCGAACTCATATTCCTCCCTTTTGGACAGACAGGAATCGAAGATCGATAGCTGACGTTTCAGCTCTTCATGCCCTTTCTCCAATCCCTCGGCCGAGCGTTTCAAGCCCGCGTAGCGCAGCATAATTTTTTGCAGTTTTAATTTCTTCTCCACAATCGGCTGTTTGGCATGCTCGGTCCGCAGGCATTCTCCTGTGACGGAAGGTGTATGGTTCAACGGCGTCAGCTGGTGAATACGCTCCAGAATGCGCCGCCCGAACACAATGGCCTCCGACAATGAATTGCTTGCCAGTCGATTCGCTCCATGTACACCTGTAGAGGACACTTCGCCGCATGCAAACAAACGGCTCACTGCCGTCTCTCCGTACAAATCCGTCTTGACCCCACCCATCATATAATGAGCTGCCGGCGCCACCGGTATCCAGTCAGAGGACAAATCCAGCCCGTAGTTCAGGCAAAATTCATAAATCGTCGGAAAACGATGCTTAACCGTCTCTTCCGATTCATGCGTAAAGTCGATATAGACAAAAGTGGACTTCGTATGCTCCATCTCATCCACGATTGCCCTGGCCACAATATCCCTCGGGGCAAGCTCCAATTGATGGTGATACCGCTCCATAAAGCGCTCCCCATTAATATTCCGCAGAACAGCTCCTTCGCCGCGCACCGCTTCTGACACAAGAAACCTCGGAGCACCCGGATAACAAAGGGCTGTCGGATGAAACTGAATGAACTCCACATCTTGAACGAAAGCTCCGGCACGATAAGCAATGGCAATGCCATCTCCGGTTGCTATGTCCGGATTTGTCGTATATCGGAACAGTTGGCCCGCGCCGCCAGTACACAGAATTGTCGCATTCGCTTTCACGAAAATCTTCTGCCCCTCGGGGCTTTGGACCAGCGCGCCATAGCATACTCCGTTCTCCGTAATCAAATCGATTACAAAGTGATCGTCCCATATTTGAATGTTCGGATCCTGCTTCGTCTTCTCTGACAAAGCACGCACAATTTCCGCACCCGTAGCATCACCGTTCGCATGCAAAATACGCCGTTGGCTGTGAGCGCCCTCCTTCGTCAGAGCAAATTCGCCGTCCTCCAAATCAAATTGGGTACCCATTCGAATCAGATCCTTCACACCGTCAGGACCCTCGTGTACGAGCACATCAACAGACGACGGTGAACAGAGCCCTGCCCCGGCGACCAAAGTATCCTCGCGATGGTACGCAGGCGAATCCTCGTCGGAAATAACTGCAGCAATGCCCCCTTGGGCATACCGCGTGTTGCTATCGAGCAGCGATTTTTTCGTCACCATAAGCACTTTATAGCGTTCGCTGGCTTTAATTGCAGTAAAAAGACCGGCAATGCCGGCGCCAATGACCATCACATCCGTATGTACTTGAGGCAGGTTCTGAATATCAAAATCAACTAAATAACGTGGTATCATCAGTACGCTCACCTTTCTCTTACAAGAGAGTAGCGCATGCTACTTCACTTGTAACATGCGCTCCAGGGATGCTCTAGCTTGATCCGCAACATGCGGCGGTACATAAATTTGTGGCTGCATCGTTTCCAGACAACGAACGACTTTTTTCAAGTTATTCACTTTCATGTTCGGACAAACCAAATATTTCGTAGCAAAATGGAATGTTTTGTTCGGACTATCGAGGCGCAGCTGGTAGCCGGTACCGTCCTCTGTGCCTACAATAAACTCCTGGCAATCGGATTCCTTGCAGTATTTAATGATGGCGGTGGTGCTTCCTACAAAGTCACCCAGCTTGACAACCTCCGGACGGCACTCTGGATGGACCACGAACTGAGCGTTTGGATATTGAGCTTTCATTTCCTCTACATCTTTGACGGTCAGCATATCATGTGTGTTGCAGTAGCCTTCCCAAATAATCATTTTCTTGCTTGTATGTTTAGCAACATAATCACCCAGGTTCTTGTCAGGCACCCATATGATTTCGTCCGAATCAACGGATTCGATCACTTTAATGGCATTAGCCGACGTACAGCAAATATCGGTTTCCGATTTCACCTCTGCCGACGTGTTAATGTAGGCTACAACCTTCGCATTAGGATGCTGCTTTTTCAGCGCACGAAGTCCGTCTACATTTACCATATCGGCCATAGGACAGCCAGCACGCTCATCCGGAATCAGCACCGTCTTGTTCGGAGCCAAAATTTTCGCGCTCTCTCCCATAAAATGAACCCCGCAGAACACAATCACTTCCGCATCTGTCGATGCTGCTTTTTGTGCCAGCAAAAAGGAATCGCCGCGGAAATCAGCTACCTCTTGAATTTCATCTCTTTGATAATAATGAGCAAGAATAATGGCATTGCGTTCTTTCTTCAGCTGCAATATACGTTCCTTCAACTCGCGCTTCTGTTCCTCTTTGCGCTCCAAGGCTAATGCCTCCACGGCTGCACCGTCCTTCCTAAAATTACCGTTGCCCCTTTAATGTACAAGAACCTACTTCGTGAAAATGTTCACATAATGTTTAAAGATTTACACCTAATTTACACAACATCCCTTCTAGTGTCAATCCTCAAATACCTACAAAAATGACGGAATAGTCCGCTCGGCTTCCAATGGCTTCCCCACATGATCTCTTAAGTCTAGTTTCTCGTCCAACGCTCATTTTTAACCCATACTTCCGGTGGCAAAAAAATAAGCTGTACCTGTAAGGCACAGCTCATGTTATTATTCTTTATCGCCTTTATCTTCTTCCGAAGCAGGCTTGTCAAAATCAAGTTTGTTCGCTTCAGCCGTTTGCTGCTGACTAACGATGTTTACTTTCACTTCGGTGCCGTTCGAGTCATCCAGCTTGCCGTTCTCGATCAGTTGCTTGATTTGTTCCTTCTCGAGCGTTTCCTTCTCCAACAGCGTTTCGGCAATCAGGCGTACCTGATCCGAATACTTCTCGAGCGTTTCTTTCGCTCTCGCATAGCAGCTGCGGATAATGGTCTGCATTTCCTGGTCGATCTCATAGGCGATCGCATCACTGTAGTTCTGCTCATGACCCAAATCCCGACCCAAGAACACTTGGCCTTGAACGTTGCCGAACTGCATCGGTCCGAGCTTATCGCTCATCCCGTACTCCATAATCATTTTGCGAACGATGCCTGTTGCACGTTGGAAGTCGCTGTAAGCTCCTGTACCGATTTCGCCGATAAACAGCTCCTCGGATACACGGCCGCCCAACAATCCGGTTACTTTGTCCAGCAGCTCGTTCTTGGTGTTCATCATCCGGTCTTCGCCTTCCTTCGGAAGCATCATGACGTATCCGCCTGCACGCCCCCGCGGGATGATCGTAACCTTATGAACCATATCGGCGTTTTCCAAATGGTAACCGATAATCGTATGACCCGCTTCATGGAAAGCCACCATGCGCTTCTCGCGTTCGCTGATGACGCGGCCTTTCTTCTGCGTACCTACAATAACGCGGTCGAAGGCTTCGTCCAGCTCTTCCATAGAAATGTCTTTCCGGTTGCGCCGTGCTGCAATCAGTGCGGCTTCGTTCAACAGATTCTCCAGGTCAGCGCCTGTAAAGCCTGTTGTAAACCGTGCCAGCACATCCAATTTCACATCTTTGTTCAAAGGCTTGTTGCGAGCATGTACTTTCAGTACGGCTTCGCGGCCTTTGACATCCGGACGGTCCACCGTAATCTGGCGGTCAAAACGCCCCGGACGCAGCAATGCGGGATCCAGAATGTCAGGGCGGTTCGTTGCAGCTACGATGATGATTCCTTCGTTAGCCCCGAATCCATCCATCTCCACCAGGAGTTGATTGAGCGTCTGTTCACGCTCGTCATGTCCGCCGCCTAAGCCGGCGCCGCGCTGACGACCTACAGCATCAATCTCGTCTATAAAAATAATACAAGGAGCATTCTTCTTGGCGTTCTCAAACAAGTCACGGACACGGGATGCACCGACACCGACAAACATTTCAACGAAGTCGGAACCGCTTATACTAAAGAACGGAACACCTGCTTCGCCGGCTACAGCACGTGCCAGCAAGGTTTTCCCCGTTCCCGGAGGACCATTTAAAAGAACCCCTTTAGGAATTCTTGCGCCTACAGCAGCAAACTTACGAGGATCCTTCAAGAACTCAACGACTTCTACGAGTTCCTGCTTCTCTTCATCCGCCCCCGCCACATCTTCAAAGGTCACACGTTTCTTCTCTTCATTGTAGAGTCTGGCTCGGCTCTTACCGAAATTCATCACCTTACCGCCGCCACCCTGCGCCTGATTCATCAGGAAGAAGAACAGGATGAAAATGATCACAAACGGAATAATGGAGGTAAGGAAGCTAATCCAGATATTGTCCCCTTCCATCTTCTCAATGACGATGTTCGGTACTTCGCTCTTCTCAACAAGGTTCACAGTTTCTTGGTCATACGGAGCGCGGGTTTCGAAGTTTTTCTTATCCGGCGTCGGCGGCGTTTTATACTTACCGCGAACCAAGTATGTTTGTCCGTCATATCTTAAACTGACCGAGTCCACATTTTTTTCAACTAAGGCCTGTCGGAGCTTATCGTAGCTAATCACGTCTTTCTGATCATTCTGTGTGCTGATAAAGTGAACGATACCGACGGTGACCAAAAAAATGAGCAAATAAAAGCCTGTATTGCGAATAATTCGATTCATCCCCTACCTCCTCTCAAAAACGGCAACTTTGTTTATTGTACCACAGCAAGTCTTGGCATCACAAGAAATGCTAATGGGAGTACACCTCAGGCTTCAAAATGCCTACATACGGCAGGTTACGGTATTTTTCACCATAATCCAGACCATAACCTACAACGAATGCATCGGGAATAACGAACCCTTTATAGTCTGCATCCAAATCGACCGTTCTACGCCCCGGCTTGTCAAAAAGCGCAGCTACCGTAATGGATAGCGCATTGCGCCGCTCCAGAACATCAATCAAATAACTCAAGGTCAGTCCGCTATCAATAATGTCTTCAACAATCAGAATGTGGCGGCCTTCTACAGGAACGTCCAAATCCTTAATAATTTTGACTACACCCGACGATTTAGTCGATTGCCCATAGCTGGATACGGCCATGAAGTCGATTTCGAGGGGAACTGTAATTTGCTTGACCAAATCCGCCATAAAAATAAACGCACCCTTGAGTACACAAATAACCAATGGATTGCGTCCTTCAAAATCACGGCTTAATAGTTGGCCCATCTCCTTTACCTTGTCTTGAATTTCCTTCTCGCTGTAAAGTACTTCTTGAATGTCGTTTTGCAAGAGAGAACCTCCTACTGAAATTGAATTATGCTCTTACTGTGGATCTTGCTATCTTAACACGAGGAAAGCGGGCTTTCTTCATGTGAAGGTCATTTGTAAAAAACGCTCGGTCTTGTCGGTCACCGGGGCATGAGAAGATCGGCGTACCCCCGGCAGCCATAAAATCCGGCCCAACGCATCCGTGACAACAGGTATCCGCTGCCTTTGGCTCGGCGGTATTTTGGTATCGATGAAAATATCTTTCACCTTTTTGGAGCCGTTTAGTCCAAATAATTGCATCCGGTCTCCCTCCTGCCTGCTGCGTACCTGGAGCGGTAGGGCGAGGTGATCGGCATCGAATAAAGTCGTGCTTGCGCTGCGCTGCTGATCATTTGAGACGCTCTCTCTTGAACCCCAGCGGCAATCAATCCGCATTCCCGTCTCCGGGATGTCCAAACAAGGTTGGCCCCGATGAACGGGATATTGATATGGGAGAGGGGGTACCACATAATTATGTATCATAATCCCATCATATTCCCTTGTCAAAACCAAGTCGTTGCCCAGGTAGAGGCTCAAGTTCGAGGGTTCGTCCCTCACGATGGCCTCACGGATCTGCTCTAGCTTCAGAAAATCTATGGAATCCCCTTCCAAAGCAAGATAATTTAATATTAGTTTAATCAAACGCCTTTGTAAAGCGACATGTACCCGGGCAAACCAATTTCTTGACCATTTAGCGAAATCGCTTTCTTGGGCTACGCCTTGTTCCCACAAGTCCCTAGTTTGCTGTTCCAAATAGTCGTTTTCCACCGTCATCATCTGAGATAAACGGTTTAAGGACTGGGGCAGCTGTGCATTGTACCTCTGCAAATAAGGGAGCACCTCGAGGCGAATCTCATTGCGAAAATATTTGGTGTCCAGATTGCTGCTGTCCGTATAATACGTTAACCCGGCAGCCTCGCAGTACGTCACAATTTCTGACTTATATATACGAAGAAGAGGGCGCACAAGTTCCACTTTTTGTTCCGAGCGAAGTACAGGAATTCCTGCCAGCCCTGCAGGCCCTGTCCCTCGCAGTAGTCTCATCAGCATCGTCTCCGCCTGATCGTCCGCGTGGTGGGCCAAGGCGATCTTGTTCGCGCCATGCAAAGAAGCGGCTTGATGCAAGAAGCCGTAACGCAGCTCCCGGGCGGCCGCCTGCGGGTTTTTACCCGTATCCTCGATATATTGAGGCACGTCCAGTCGGCCAACTTCACAGGGGATGCCCAAACGCTCCGCCCATTGTGCTACAAATGCCGCCTCCCGTTCCGATTCTTCGCCCCGAAACAAGTGATTGACGTGAGCTACCGTCAGCTTCCAGTTCCATCTTCCGGAAAGCAAAAAAAGGATATGCAGCAGCGCAACGGAATCCGGTCCCCCGGAAACCGCTACAAGAATACGGTCTCCTGCCTGCAATAGCCGCTGCTCTCTCACATCCATCTCTACATTAGCCACTAAATCCATCTGACATATCCTTTCGCAGGCCGCTTCTAACATCACCTTTAAGGCAAGGGCCAGAACAAGTAAACCGTAAACCCAAACAGCAGCAGCGATGCTGCAAAGCAAAGCTTCAGCATGGAGCCCCGCATCGCACGGGCCGCAAGCACAGGCCGCGGATAGCTTTGTTTGCGCCATTCGGCCAGCGCCTCGCCGGAAGATGCATATTGGCCCATAAGCGCTTTGCGCAGAACGGGCTCGACATGGCTTAAATGTTTGTTTGCATGCAGCATGTCGAGAAGCGTATGCACATTTCGGTTTTGCGGCAGCACCTGCTGCAGACCTTGCTTCCGCACGGCTGCCGTAGCCGTACCGCTAATGAGCAGCACAGCAAACGCAAACAAATCATAGGCCTCGTCTGCGGAACGGGATCCGCCGCCCCAATACCCCCGGTCGTATACCACCGTAAACTGCTTCACGGACCGGCCCATCGGGGTTACACCGCCGAAATCTATCAGCTCCACATCGCCATACCCGGAAACCAGCATATTCTCTACCTTCAGGTCACCGAAAATGTAACGCTGCCCGTGAAGCTCGACCAGCTTTCGCAGCAGATTCGTTCCAATAATATATACCCAATCTTGACCACGCTGTATCACAAAGTCGGACATCGTCTGCCCCTTGACGTAACGCATCACGCAAAAGGGAAGCTCACGTCCCTGATAATGAAAATCATCTACGTCCAACAAATAATGCCTAAAGGATGTATTGGACTTTGACAGGGCCTTCAGCGCATTCACCTCGGATTGATGATCGACCGTATCGAATCCGATCTTCAACGCATAGGTCTGCTTTCCGCGCCTCACGAGGTACACTTTGCCATTGGCGCCTTCTCCCAGCAGCCGCTCGACCCGGTACTCGCGCTTATGCCATTTTCCTTGTATGATAGTGCCAAAAGACACCCCTTGCTCAAACGACGTAGTCACTCAGCATCCCATCCTTGACTTTAGGCGCGCTGTCACGCACGGGTTGGTCCACTGCAGCGCCGCCTTTCCTACTATATATATCGTCAACAGCGGCCGTGGTTGTAATGAATTGGATCACCTTCAGCAGGGCAGGTCCTGTAGGGGTCGTACCCTTCATGTTTAATTTATAAAACAAACGGTTCAGATTTGCAAGGTCACTGGTCCAGTTCAGATCCATTTCGACCTCCTCTTGACCTGAAACTGAAGCCGGGAAGTGAAACACTGCCATTCGGCTGTACCCGGAGCGCGCCTGGAGACTGAGCTGCAAATCATATATCGATTCCTTCACGGCCGCAAGCTTCGGCTTCATACTCGCACTTGTGTCAATAAGCAAAACAATATCAAGATCTGTTGTTTCCGACAGCTCATCCATGACCTGAACCACCTGGGACCTTTTATCCGGCGGAAGACTTTCGAGTCGGGAGTCGCCCAAAATATGCTGCAGTTCTTTGCCAACCGCTTGCTGAATCGTCTGAACAACCGTTTTTCTAGTCATCATTTGTACCGTCTGTGACAGCTGGTCTACGGTGACCAGACGGCTCATGCCGCCTCCGGCTTGGGCTATTTCGTTCACTTCATCGATACCGTGCTCACCCAAGACACTTGTATCGATCAAGCCGATTACATTGACGACAATGCCCTCCCCCTTAGCGTGCGCCGCTGCAACAACCGGACTCAGGCCTACATTAGAACATCCATCGGTAATCAGTATAATTTGCTTCATCGGTTTCCCCGTCCTTTACATGGTTTTGTTCCTAGTTTTTCCATTTTCTCCTTCTCCTAAACCAACCACAAGGCGGGGCCAATTCGACTTTTCTGCGGTCTACGCACCAAAAAAGGCATCCCCTTCAAGGGAGGCCACTGAAAAAGTTACGGCTGCATGGAC
>NZ_NMQW01000072.1 GCF_002234615.1 Paenibacillus rigui
CAGTTTTCAAAGGGCAATCTTATTCGTCGACTTTCGACATCCGTCAAAAGCAACTTTTATAATATATCACATTCGCCTACTCGATTGCAAGAAGTATTTTTCGAAGTGTGTTTCGTTCTTCTCTAAATTTGCTTGCCTCCGAAGCAGCAAGGAGTAATATATCACGAAGAGGATACAGAATGCAAGCTTTATTTTTAAAAATAATGACTTTAAGTTTCTGTAGATTAGTATTTTAAATCCCTTATCCCCTCTGCTCATAAGCATATATACTTACCTACATTTTAAAGAAGGAATTTTAAGGTAGTAATTGCCTTATTTTACTCCTTGAACTGCCAATTGTTCTATGTTAACTTGTAAAATGCCGAATCGAACAACCTTTTGTTTGTACGGGGGACTTATTTTTGGGGTGAATGTTTGGTTTCTACAAACTAGGGAGATACCTCTTCCCGAATCCGTCAACTAACCTCGGAGGCCTAAGGAGGGAGAATAATGAAGTTTTTTGCAAGAAGTGTTGTATTATCATCAGCACTATTGATGGGTTTGCTATCACCGGCTTTATCTGTACAAGCTGCTCAGCCTGCACAAGACGATAATCATGTTAAAGTCCAGGTAAATAGCGAGTTACTGTCTTTTCCAGATGTACAGCCACTGATAGATAGCTCTCATGTGCTGCAGGTTCCCGTACGTCCTGTAGGGTCTAAGCTAGGCTATGAAACCCAGTGGAGGCCTGTACAACCAAATGGTGTTGAGGTTACTCTGCGTAACGCAACGAATACTTTTACTTTTACAACAGGGCAAACAAACGCAACCTTGAATGGGAAATCTATATCACTTGGTTCGGCACCTCAGCTAATCAACGGAAGTGTATATATTCCTTTTCGCGTTCTGGCCGATTCTCTCAAGATTCGGATCCAGTGGGACGGTAGCAACCGTATTGCTATTCTGGATGAGGACGGGCAGTACCATGCTCCAGCGTGGTATGCGCCTAAATATCGAGGTGTAATTGAAGGTAAAGCAACAGCCTATACCGGATCTGCCGATGAGAATGGCGGTTATGCTAATCTCGATTATTTTGGCAATCCACTTCAAGTCGGAACGATTTCAGTGGATCCAACAGTTATTCCTCTAGGCTCTAAAGTCTACGTGGAAGGATACGATTATGATGGTCTTCCAACTGGTGGTATGTATGCAACCGCTGCTGATACCGGCTCCGCCATCAAAGGTAACAAAATCGATATTTATGTTGCCGGAAATAAAACAGAGGCCCTTCAGTTCGGTGTACAACAAGTAAAGATTTATGTCCTCAAATAGCAACATTTCTCTTCAAAGCATTTGCCCTTGCGCAGATGCTTTTTTTGTATAATCCTAGCCCCAAACGACAAACTAATTAGACGATAATTGTATAGGGGGGGAGTTAATTGTTAAATTTGAGTTTCAAATTAGGGCTTTGCAGTCTACTTCTTACTATAACTACGGCAGCATCAGCAGCCGCACCAAATAGTGAGGTCGTATGGAATGTAAACACGGATCAGAAGCTAATAGCTCTAACATTTGATGACGGACCTAATCCGATCTACACACCTCAGATATTAGACCTCCTAAAAGCCTATGAGGCTAAAGCAACCTTTTTCGTTCTTGGAAAAAGAGTACAAATGTACCCCACAATTGCTATACGTGAAGTGAATGAGGGGCATGAGATAGCAAATCATACGTTCGATCACCATTATTTAAAAAACGCATCTTCTCAAGAACTCATCGATGAAATTCGCCAAACTCAAGAGGTCATATTTGATGTGACAGAACAAATCCCTCATGTTTTCCGTCCCCCGGGTGGGTACTATAACAAAGCATTGCTTCAATTAACTCGCGAAGATAAGTTGACCGTTGTCATGTGGTCATGGTACCAGGATACGAAGGATTGGAAGCGGCCCGGAGTCGATAAAATTGTTCATACTGTGCTTTCCAATGTACATAATGGCGATATTGTATTATTTCATGATTTACAGGGCGATTGCTCCCAAACTGTCGAGGCATTAAAGCAGATTCTACCTGAGTTAAAGCAACAGGGATATCAGTTTCTCACTGTTACAGATCTTATAGCTCGCACAAAAAATAAATAAAAAAGCAGCCGATCCGTTAATCAGATCGGCTGCTTTATGTTGTGCTTGGCGACGTCC
>NZ_NMQW01000073.1 GCF_002234615.1 Paenibacillus rigui
TCTGAGCTTCTGCTTTGTCCATAATCCCACGTGTTCTCCCCAACCTTTCTTATACTTCCATTTTAATAGGTTTTGGAGTTTACACAAACTATTTTACAGACTCGGTGCCAATGCTAAAGATGCAATAGAGCGCATTTCACAAGCCTCGCTCGTGTTCAGCGACCAAGGCTACATATCGCCTAACAAACGTACTGCGGTTGATGAAGCCGTGAAGAAGGGGCTGTTATCGGGATATCCCGATGCTTCTTTCCGGCCGAATCAGCTCTTAACGAGACAGGAGCTTGCGGTATTATTAGTCAAAGCGATGCATCTAGAGCCTAAACAAGGTGTAGTGTCCTCCTTCTCAGATATGAAGGATAATTGGGCTATTCCGTATATTGAGGCTTTGGTGGAAGCCGGCTTGATCAACGGGGATGGATCGAATACGTATAGACCTTCCGAACCAGTAACTCGTGAGGAGTTAGCTGCTGTATTTGTCCGGGTGATTAACGGAGTAGATGCCAAAGGTGGGAAAGAAGCTTCGGTAGTTGATAGTAAGGAGATCAGTCCATGGGCGGAAAAAGCAGTGAGCTTGGCCATGCGTCTTGGCTTGATGAACGCAGAAGGAAATGCGTTTGATCCCCGCGGGAAAATAGAAAGGCAAGATATAGCAGCCTATTTGCTGGATATTTTCAAGACACAGGAGCAGACGGCTACAATCGATCGAATTGATAGGGATATGGTCATCATTGATGGTAAGCCATATTTGATTAATGGAGCGTTGAAAGATCTGTTGGGAGATAGGAATCGTGAGGCTTTGGAGGGTGCTGTCCTCAAGTACAAGTCGGTCAATCATAATGTAAATGATTTGCTGCGAATCGAAATTACGAAAAGTGGCGCCGATGGAAAGCCTGTGGAGTTAGATTTAAGAGGTACCTCTTTCAAAGGAGAATTGGCTATTGCCGCTGACCACATCGCAGTGAAAGGAGATTCTCTCCCTCAGGTCGTATTGAAGCACGGAGCAGGGAGCTTGGATCTACGTGCTAAGGTCACTCAAGTCGTGGTGGATACCAGCAAACCAGTAAAAATTGAAGGAAGTGGGGCATGGGGAGAACTTAAAATCTCTAATCCTGATACGAGTTTAAGTCTTGGTAAAGGCGTAACCATAGAGAAGCTGAAGATACCTGAGAACGCATCGGCGGATAAGCTGATCTCAAATTTTAAAGAAGCTATGAATCAGATATCCAGTCTTCCAGCCTCTGGAGCACAACCGCCTGCCGTGTCTCCGGGATCTTCCGGTTCTTCGAATTCATCGGATTCCTCCTCTGACAGCAATCGTACTCCGACGGTTGTGAAAGCAGTTTATAACCGCTCCGGTTATATTGGATCGGGCCATGTAATGGTAGATCTTAAACAAGTTTTTACCGATCCAGACGGGGATTCGTTGAATATAAGTGCACAATCATCCGACCGTGCCGTGGCTGACGTGGCTCTTAGCGGGGGGACGCTAGCTTTGATACCGAATCGTGTAGGTTTGGCTGTTATTACGGTCCGTGCAGCAGATGGAAAGGGAGGCGTTGCGCAGACTACCTTCACTTTTGAAGTACATGAAGCCGCTGTGAATAATCATGCACCCAAATCGACCCGGCTTCTGGAAGATCAAACGTTCGTGGAAGGTGCAGTTCCTCAATCGATTCCTGTAGCTGATCTGTTCACAGACGAGGATGGGGATTCCTTGACGCTAGCCGTATATTCGGATCAAGCAAGCGTAGTAGAAGCGGTTTATGGGAACGGGTTCATCACTTTGACACCTAGAAGGCAAGGTTCCTCATCCATTGGAGTAACAGCTGATGACGGCAAGGGTGGGATCGGGCAAGTTGTGTTTGGTGTTGCGGTTACCATTGCGACTCCTGTAAATCATGCACCTGTGGTAGTGAAAGCGCCAAGTTCGCTGACACAGGCGGTAAAAGATGGATCGAAGAAGGTGAGTTTGGTCGGGGTGTTCGCTGATGAGGACGGTGACAAACTGGCGTATTCGGCTAGATCTTCGGATATGGGAGTGGCAACGGTGGCGATCAGTGGAACGGATCTGACGATCACACCGGTGGCTGCAGGGACGGCGACGATCACGGTAACGGCGAACGACGGCAATGATGGATCGAAGCCTACAATGTTCACGGTCACGTTTGAAGCGCCTGTGCCGGAGAACCACGCACCAGTAGTGGCTAACAATATATCCGACGTTACGGCGAACATAACGGGAGGCAGCAAGACGGTGAGTCTGACCAATGTGTTCACCGATGAAGACAATGATGCACTGACTTATTCGGCGGTCACATCGGACACGGGAGTGGCAACTGTGGCGGTCAGCGGAACAGATCTGAAGATCACACCTGTGAGTGCAGGGACGGTGACGATCACGGTAACGGCGAACGACGGCAATGATGGATCGAAGCCTACAATGTTCACGGTCACCTTTGAAGCGGTGGTTCCAAAAGGTCTTTTCTTCTCCGAACTGGTCTGGGGCCAAAATGACTCTTTCCTGCAAGCCATCGAGCTATACAACCCGACCGAAGCAGATCTCGATGCCACCAAGATCCGCATCGAGCGCTCTAATGGTGGTGATCCAATTACACTCGAAAACGGAAGTATCGCCAGTGGCGTCACCTTCACCATTGTGGAGTCCTTCTACTTTGGATCCGATGTTCCTGTGGATTACAACACAATGATGAATTTCTACGCGGATGACGCACAACCAGTTACACTTTCGCTCTACTACAATAACATTCTTGTGGACATAGGGGTATTTTACCCACATAAATCCGTTACTCGAGTCTCTGGTACCGTAATCGGCAGCACGACAGCGTACGATGCACAACAATGGAAAGACGAAGGTGACGATTACATCGACGGCCTCGGTAAATTTACACCGTAAGACAGCAGGAAAAGGAACGCTTTAACGGAATAGATAAATCTTTATACGAGATGGCTGAAGATAGCTTTAAAATGGCATCAATTAACGGATCTCCTAGCACAAATTGAAGAAACTACTTTAACGACATGACATATTTTGAACGCTCGACTATGTCAACGTCAGAAAACTTAAAAGGTACAATAACCTCAATTTTATTGAGGTACTGTACCTTTCTTTATAAATTAGACTTTTACAGAGGCCCGCTGAAGCACGGTGTGTTTATTTTATTTAAATTACTTCAAAATATACCTTACTACCTTGGTCGAACTAGCTCCACTTGGTGTATCATTAATAATTTCATACTCAAAACCCCCAAGCGATACCATTGCACTACAGACTGACGGCATTCGGTTAGCTAGATTGAGTTTTTTATGTATATCACCGGACCTTAAATCGATGGATATACCACCATGAGCTTTAGCTTGATTTAAAGTTTCAATTATATGTTCTCTAATCTTTCCAGTTAATCCATCGTTTTTGCTTACATTATTAGCTTGTACACTACTTCTAACTGAAGTAAATCCAGCAGCGAACTCATTTATCTTAATTAGCTCTTCACTATAGGCATCCGGATTATCCATGAAAAAGCCGACCTGCCAGAAATACATATCAACTAGCTTCATCGATGTATAGGTTGAACCCTCTTCTCTAAACAAACGTTGGCACATTTCGAACTGATCACGATTTAGATTGTAGAAGTCTACAATCTCCATTAATGATTCTTCATCAAATTGTTGCTTTATCCCATGTATTTTTAATGCAGCTTTTAAATATCTATCGTATGCTGGAACATTACCATATACACCGAGTAGAATTTTTGAAGCCAACGTATCTGTTACGTTTATCACTTTATCCTCACCATTAATCTGAGGGATGTTGTTGATATACGCGTTTGTTGTATCTTGGATTAGTTCATTCATTCCTTCAAAACTTATCTTATTCATGTTTAGGTGAAGTTCTCAATCATAATGCTTATAATAGTGAGATTTCGTAACTACATCTTTTAGAAAGTACTCATGTACGCGATAATCTTTTTGGAGTAAAAATGCCCCTCCACGCAACATTCCCCAACTTGCTAAGTAAAATGCCAAGTGGAGACATCCGTGATCCAATATTTCTTCATCCCGAATGGAAATAAAGTTTTTACTGAAATATCGATAGCAGTGTTCCCACGATTTATACCTATGATGCTTATCAAGTCTTGAAAGCAGATGATATTTTGAAATAACATCAAAAATCATACTTTTCCCCTTTTCGCAATGCCGATTTATTCCTCACATCTCCACACTAGCTCAGGATCTTAATCGCATTCTCCTTGATCTGTGTTACCATCTCTACAAGCCGCTTTTGCTTCGTGCCATCGAACAGCTTGACAAAGCTCTGAGGTTTATCGAAAGGCGGCTTCGTCAGCTCCGATACATTATCGATATAACCGTTCTGCACGATATAATCAATGACCTTTTTCACAAAAACGATTTGCGCCTGGCTTAAGGACTGATCATTAATAAATTCCGAGAACGCAACGCTTGCCGCCTCATATTCCAGCTTAGCAATTTTACGCACCAGCAAACCGAACGGGGTGTTCTGGTACTCCCTTTCGTAATCTTCTGCTGTGCCTAACTCCCCAGTAAAAATCTTTTCCAAACTTTCATAATCGAGAGCAGTAAGAGGAATATTGTTCCGGAGTTTATGAATAGCCAGCGTGTCACGGTTTTTCTCAATATAACGGTTGACCTTCAGCTTATAATCCTCGAAGTCATAGGCTTGGTACATAGCCTTGCCTTCTTCAATCATCAGAACTTCATCGGCTAGGTTCGTATAGATCGGATTTCTGCCGCTTCCTTCATCGATAATAAACTTGATAAGACTACGAAGCTCGACACGCACCTTTTCAAAATTCAGCAAATCCGAGCTCTGCCAGAACTCGTCCGTTCCAATCGTGCTGATCAGCTCCAGTTTCTCCTTGATCTGCGGGATCGTAGCACGCTGCAGTAGATTAGAAGATACTTCTATTAGCTGCTTCTTGGCCTTCTTCAGTTGCGCCGAACCCTCAATCTGAGCGAGCATGAGTCCATACATGAAATTGTCAAAACGCTTGGCATGCTCGTCCGTATCATCCATGTAGACAATAGGCGCAAGATAGGCAGTCAGGTTGCTCTTATCTACATCCGACAGACAGATGAAAGCAGCCTTATGTTTATACTTTTCCACATATTGCAGCTGCATCTTCACCGATACAAGCTCTGGATTAAGGAGGTTTATTTGCTGGACGACTGTTTCTATCAGCTCTGCACGAATCGCTTGATAGGGCTCATTGATGTACACGGACTGCTGTGTATGATGAATTAACCGAACCCGCTTCGCGAAGATCGCTTCCGACAGGCTCTGAGTTTCACTACCCTGCAATCCTTCTTGGTGCTGGCGGAAAAATTCGAAATTCCCCAAATAATCGAAAATAACAAAACGGGTCTTATCCTCTCCCTCGCCGAACAAGTTCTTGCGCAGCCGTGTCCCGCGGCCAATCATCTGCCAGAATTTCGTCTTGGAGCGAATCCGCTTGAAGAACACCAGATTGACAATCTCAGGCACGTCGATTCCCGTATCGAGCATATCCACAGATACCGCAATATGAGGCCCCTTGTCAGCAACCTTGAAGTCGTCGATGATACTCTGCGCATAGCTGTCTTCCGAAATAATCCGTTTGGCGAAGCTGCCGTTATACTGCGGATACAGTTTGTCGAAACGTTCGACAATGTATTGCGCGTGCTTTTTATTTTGAGCGAAAATGATCGTCTTACCTAACCTGTCACCGCCTGCCACCTTGATCCCCTTGGTCATTAAATCCTCTAGCACTTGATCCACCGTAGCTTGGTTAAAAATAAATTCATTCACCGCAGGAGAAGGAATAAATTCAGGCATCTCACCGTCTTCATCGGTGAAATCTTCTTCATAACGGGCCTTATCTTCCGGAGAAAGATCGTCGTAGGTGATACCTTTCTCCAGGAACTTTGTTTTAATCTCAATGTTATAGTAGGGCACGAGTACATGGTCAATTTCTACGGCTGTCTCATAGGCATACGCATAGGTTGGCACACCGCTCTCCATCTCGAAGAAATCGTAGGTATTGCGATCAACCTCCGTCTTCGGCGTCGCCGTCAATCCGACAATAAGACCATCAAAATACTCGAATATTGCCCGATATTTCTTGAAAATACTTCTGTGCGCCTCATCCACCACAATCAGGTCGAAATGCGCCGGCGTAAACAGACGCTTGCCGTCATCGCTTCTGGTGTTATCAATGGCGTTCAGCATAGTCGGATATGTTGAGAATACAATGCGCGCCGTCTTATCATCCTTATTGCTCAGCAAATTACAAAGCGACATATGAGGCAAGTAATTTTTGAAATCATCCTTAGCCTGCTTAACCAGTGCAGTTCTGTCTGCTAGAAACAACGTATTGGTTACATAGCCCCCGCGGGATAGTACATCGGTCAAGCTGGATGCGGTTCTCGTCTTCCCTGTTCCTGTCGCCATCACAAGGAGTGCTCTTCTATGCCCTGTCGTTATGCTTTCACCTACCGCGCGGATGGCTTCCTTCTGGTAGTAGCGGTCTGTGATTTTATCGTCAATGACGACTTCGTCAAGTACCTTGCGTTCCGTACGGCGATTCATCAGCTTTTCCAAGTCGGTCTTTGAGAAGATACCGCTCACCTTGCGCTGTGGCGACGTCACGTCATCCCATAGATTGGTTTCAAAACCATTCGTCGTGAACATCATCGGCCGTCTGCCTGTCATTTTCTCTAAACAGTCCGCATACAGCTTCGCTTGATGGGTGCCGACTTTCGGGTCCTTCGAGGTGCGCTTCGCTTCAATAATTGCTAAGGGCAGACCATCTTTGCCATACAGCACATAATCCGCATAGCCTTTCTCTTCATGATTCGGCATACCGTACAGCTCGACTTCTTCCCTCACATCATCACCGAATGTCCAGCCCAGCAGCTTCAGATCAACATCGATGTATCTTTTGCGTGTGTTAAATTCAGAAATATCCTCAGGGGTAAAATGCCGCTGCGCTTGATGCTGATCTTTATCAGCCGTAAGTCGGTCGCTCATCGCCGCGATTTTGGCACGGAGCGCCTCGATCTCGGAATCCTTTTGCTCGATTAAGCTGTCCTTCTCCTTGATTCTGGCTTCGTCGAGGACAACCTTCTCAGCAGGGATATTCGCTTCTATGAAAGTACGCTCCTCGTAGCTTGCACCGTAGCAATAATCAACCCACTGCACGAACTCAAATAAAGCCGCAAGAGACAAAACAGCATCACCGCGGTTGATCGCTTTGTCCGTATGGACCGCCAGGTTTCCCAGCTTGACGATAAAGGGCAGCTTGCCCCAGGTCTGGTTCTCCATGGCGAATCTGAACGATGGCTCGTGAATTAATGACTGCAAATTGTCCTTATAGGGCATCGTGATCGTATTGTCAGCAGCGTATACCCATTTGACCGCAAGCTCAAAAGCCTTCCGGCTTCCCACCGCCGACATGGCCGGAGAGGTGGCAAGCACCCGCTCCGCTTCGATACAAGCAGTAGCAAATAATGCGTATTCCGTCTGTCCCTGTAAGAATTCAAAGTTGGCAGTCATTGGATTCACCTCACGGATAAAATAATGGCTTGTTACTCGAAGTACTCGCTCATCAAGCTGTCGAACAGGTATTGCGTTTCGTCGATTGCTTTTTTGACGAGTGCTTTTTGTTCTTCGATTTTGCTGACGATGGTTGCGAATTGGTTTTGGAGATGGAGGGGGGGTAAAGGTATTTCTAGTTTTCTAACAATACCAACATTAAGAATATCCATCGTTCCCCCTCTTGACACTTCAGACAACTTATTTTTAAGACTTTCTGAAATAAAATAATATTTGAAATAGGTTGTGTTCACTATTGATTTATCAAACGTTATTTTCATCAAACGTGGATTAATTATTCCTTTCTCGAACTCTTTCGGAATGATAATCAACTTGCCATAAGTTCCAACTAAGCTAATCAACACATCATTCTCTTGAATAGCGCAATTTTCTAATTCTTTATATTTACTTTCAGAGATATAATAGTCTCCGTACTTGGGATCATCGTTTATTACTTGCTCTTGTCCATAAATTTTGTAACCCTGCTCAACATAAAACTCTTTTTTCAATGCAGAACCGAACGGGCCAGCCTTAATCGCATTTTTTTCTTTAGAGACAATAGCTTCAATAAGAGGTGTATCCCACCCCTTTTCATTGGTTACAGGGTCACCGAACATATCATAAAAGGTAGATTTGATAAGATTGTCCAGTTCAGCAAGCTGCTGTTTGCGCATGGCAAGCAGCTCTGCGGCGGTGTCTAATGTTTTGGCGATTTGCTTTTGTGTTTCGAGTGGCGGAAGAGAGATATCAAGTGATTTCAACATACTGCTGTTTATACCTTGAATTGTTGCTCCCCGCTTTTGATCATCAAAATAACTTTTGTAACTCTTAATACTATGAACTATATATGGCTTATATATTTTTCTTTCATCTATATTTTCTATCGAGATAATATCCTGATTAGTACACATTGAAACAGAGTTAATAGATACTTTTCCAACTCCTACTCTAATTCCAACCAGTATTGAATTTTTTGAAATTATCTTCGTGGCACTATTTGCAACAGCTTGGGCTGAAATATGTTCAACTGCATCTCTCTCATCAATAAATATTTTCCCAAGAGAAACCGTTGTAATCCAAGGTATGTTTCCTTCAAAATATTCTGGTTTACTTCTTGAAGGAGTACCTCCACTCTTAAAATCACCTATCTCCCCCAACTTAACCTTTTCCCACTTACTCACCCAAAAGCCCCCTCAATTCCTCCATCTTGGCAGCAATATCAAGGTTCAACCTATCAAGCCGAGCAATGATCACTTCTGGCTTATCGTACTCCACCTTTTCATAAACAACTTCTTTATATTTATTAATCGACAAATCATAATCATTCGCTTCAATCGCAGCCTTATCCACCAAGAAGCTAGCCTCAGTTGGCTTGCGATCCACTTCCCCCTCAAGGTTATGGAACCGAGCAAGAATGTCGGGAATGTCATTCGCTTCAACAGGGGACCGTTTGTCATCCAAGGAAAAGCCGTCGGCTTTCATATCATAGAACCACACCTTATCCGTCCCGCCTGCACCCGTCTTGGTAAAAATAAGAACAGCCGTGCTCACACCGGCATATGGCTTAAACACACCGCTCGGCATGGAGATGACCGCCTGCAGTTGATGGTTCTCTACCAGCTCTTTGCGCAAAGATTTGTGTGCCTTGGTAGAACCAAACAATACACCATCCGGTACGATACAAGCGCAGCGTCCACCCTTACGGAGAATCCGCAAGAAGAGTGCCACAAATAAAAGCTCCGTCTTTTTGGTATCGCAGACCGTCTTTAAATTATCATTAATGCTCTCGGCGTCAACCGTGCCCGTGAATGGCGGATTGGCAAGTACAATATCATAGGCGGAAGCAATGCTGTTCTGCTTGGACACACTGTCCACATAATCAATATGCGGCTGGTTAATGGAATGGAGCATCAGGTTCATTGCAGATAGACGTAACATGGTACGATCTGTATCAAAGCCTGAGAACATCTCTCCGGCAAAATGCTCCCACTGCTCGCTAGTCATCTCAGCCTCGAAGTTCTCTCGGATGTATTCCGACGAAGATACTAGGAAGCCCGCTGTACCGCAAGCTGGGTCACAAATCTTATCGTTAGGTGTAGGAGCAAGTAATCGCACCATCATATCGCGAATATGCTTCGGCGTTCTGAATTGGCCATTCTGTCCTGCGGAAGCCAGCTTACCAAGCATATACTCGTAAAGGTCACCCTGCATATCCAGGTCTTTAATATCGTGCTCATACAGCTCGTCCAGGCCTGTGATCATCTTTTGCAACACCTGAGGCGTTGGGACTAAGAACATGGCATCCTGCATATAGCGCGAAAAGGCTGTCGTATTCGCTCCATTCATTTCCTTAATGAACGGGAATACCTTCGTACCGACAATATCATAAATAATACGGGAATCTTTCGTTTTAAATTTACTCCAACGCATATCCTGACCCTGTTCATCCTGCGGAAAAATCTTCGGCATCACTTCGCCGCTTAACGCCTCGAAGCTCTCATTTTCCAACTCTTTCTCATCCAAAGAACGAATGAACATCAGGTAGGTAAGCTGCTCTATAACGGTTAATGGGTTGCTAATTCCGCCTGCCCATATATCTGACCATATTTTATCAATCTTATTCCGAACTTCTCCTGTTAGCATGGTATTGCTCCTATCTATCACTTATTAGTTCTATAGACTTATTCCACAATTAAAGAGAAAACCCCTTCATTTGACAGGGATTTTCCATAATAATATACAATTTAGATGATAGTAGTCTGTCAGCAAGCATATGTTCGTATGATGAAACTCTGACATTTGCTATGAATAATGGTGGGCATATAGTACTAAAATATAACTAATTATGAAACTCGGTAACGAGAAATACTCAAAATAATAAGTTTAGCATAATGTCATTTCCAACATAAAGCTCAATATCGACTTAATTTTAACTTTATAAAATCAATGATTTCATAGTTTAGATTGGCCCTGCTTTGTTGAACTAACATACTCGTTTAGTGCAACCTTGTACGGCGCGGCTATTTCTCCAACTCATAGCGGGTCGCGATAATGCCCGACTTGAACGTTCGGCTGGTCAGCAGCTTGAGCTTGATTTTCTCACCGATGCCGTCGAATACCGATTTTCCGCCACCCAGAACGACCGGACAAATCGTCAGCAGAAATTCGTCGATTAAGCCAAGCTCAAGCAGTGTCTTTGCCGCCCCCGGGCTCCCGAAGATCACGAGATTTTTGCCAGACTGCGCCTTCAGCGCCTTGATTTCCTCTGCGATATTGTCCTTGATCAGCATCGTATTGTTCCATTCAGCCTTGTCCATCGTGCCGGAAATGACGATCTTTTTAACATCCTGCACCCATTTGGCATGCTCCATACTGTGCCTCGACGCATTCGGATTGTCCAGCACCGTGGGCCAGTATCCCTCCATCATCCGATATGTCGTGCGTCCGTAAACGGGAGAGCCGACTTCGGCTACGACCTCCTCGGCGTATTTCTCGATTTCCTCGTTGTAGGGAATCCAATCTAGTCCACCGTTCGAATCCGACGCATACCCATCCAGTGATACATGCATGAACAATACAAGTTTCCTCATATTCGTTTCTCCTCCGATTTCAAAATTTATTTCGCCGATTGTTTTGGCCTTTGGCCTTTGGCCGGCGTTCATCTTTCCCTCAAGTTTACTATAAATCATTACGTTACGTTAAGTTCAAGTAGATATTTGGATTTTTTTTGTGTTTCAATATGTATCACTCCTAAAAAAATAGTCCCGATGAATGATAAAACTCACTCATCGGTGTCTAATGAAAATAAAGTATTAGACTGACGATGTTGATCTGACGCAGTTTGTATGAGTGAAAATCGTTTAACTTTAATAAATAAGTTTTTAGACTATTCAATACTAATAAACGAAAACCAGTCAAAACACGAAACTAAAGTGTTAGACTGATTTTCGTTTATTGCACTAGTATCCGTTAGTGTAACGATGCCAATCCTCCCACCGGACGCTGGAAATATTCGCGCGCGGCCTCAACCTCTACCCGAATCGCGCAATCCTCGAAATGATCGTTGATCAACCCCATCGCTTGCATAAAGGCATATACAGTGGTTGGTCCTACGAATTTCCAGCCCTGCTTTTTGAGCTCCTTCGACAGCGCGATTGATTGAACTGAGGTTGATGCTGTCTGCGGCTTTGCCAGCTGACTTCGGTCTGGCTCGTAACGCCAGATGAAGGCGGCCAGCGAGCCTTCCCGTTTGATGAGTTCCTGTACACGCTGAGCATTGTTAATAACCGCCTCGATCTTTCCGCGATGTCGGACGATGCCTTCATCCCCGAGCAGACGCTCTAGGTCACGCTCCGTATAGCGTGCGATTTGATCGAAGTCAAAATTATGGAACGCCTCACGGAAGTTCTCGCGTTTCAAAAGTATGGTGCGCCAGCTCAGTCCAGATTGGAAGCCCTCCAGACTTAATTTCTCGAACAACCGTCGATCGTCGCTGACCGGAAATCCCCATTCGGTATCGTGATAATGGAGAAACTCCGGCGCGGCGCTGCACCAGCGACAGCGCGGTTTACCATCATGTCCCACTATCGTCGCGTTCATAGGTCCCTCCTGATTCGTGTGTAAGCTGCGTGGCACTTGTCATACAGCTCAACCAGTCACACATTTGCTCGACCTCATGCCTGATGAACCTCTCATCCTGAAACGCTTGCACCAGAGTAGCGACCCCTTGGCTTCGGGCGAGGAGGTGCATAGCCAGCTCGTCGGCGTCTTCTTTGCGGCCGAGCAGCGCGAACTGCCGGCTCAGCCAGGTCCGAAACAGGGAAAATAGTTCTTTCGCCTCCGCCTTTGAGGCATGATTCAGCTTCGCCAGTTCCGTGCATAGCGTGCCGACCGGGCAACCGTACATTTTAATATCAGCATGGTTCGCAATCAGAATATAGATAAAGCTCTTGATACGATCCTCAGGCCGCTCTCCTTCATCTTCCCATTTCAGTAGCATGTTCCGGGTGTTCTCCAATCGTAATTGGATCACGGCGGCCAGAATTTCGTCCTTCGATTTGAAGTGATAATAGAAGTTCCCCTTGGAAATTTGAACGGAATCGGCAATATCCGCAAAGGATGTATGCTCATAACCTCGCTGATAGAACAGCCGGTCGGCCAATTCGACGATGTGCTTGCGAGTCATTTTACCCTTCATAGTCTAACCCCTTCGTAGCCAACTCCAAGATCAGTCGGCTTGTTTATGCTTCCTCACCGTGGTAAAAGGAATAATCGATGTAACCTGCTTCGCCGCCTTGGTAGAACGTGGCCTGATCGGCTTCATTTAATGGCAGTCCCTCCCGATAGCGGCTCACCAGATCCGGATTGGCTAAGAACGGAGTCCCGAAGGCAACCATATCCGCGGCACCACTATGTACCGCCGTTTGGGCACGTTCCAAGTTATAGCCATTGTTAGCGATATACGGACCAGAAAACTTCGAACGCAAGACTCGATAGTCCAGCTCACTGTTCTTTGTCATCATATCACCTTCGAGCACATGCAGATACGCCAAACCGCGCGGACTCAACTGCTCGACGAAATATGAGAAGTGCGCCTTCGGGTTGGAATCCGACATGGAGTTGAACCGATTCTCAGGGGTCAAGCGTACGCCTACGCGCTGCGCTGGCCACACCGTGCAAACCGCATCGAGGACTTCGTTCAACAGGCGCATACGATTCTGTACGCTACCTCCATACGCGTCAGTACGGCGGTTGCTGCCGTCGCGGAGGAACTGATCGATCACATAACCGTTGGCGCCGTGCACCTCCACGCCATCAAAGCCCGCATGTTTGGCCATCTCGGCGGCGCTTTTGAACTGCGCTACAATCTTCGGAATTTCTGAGGTCTCAAGTGCGCGTGGCGTTACAAAATCGTGCTTGCCGGTATATGTATAGACGTGTCCCTCCGGCTGCAGCGCCGATGGAGCCACTGGCGTCGCGTTGTCTGGCTGCAAGCTCGGGTGGGAGATCCGCCCGCAATGCTGCAACTGAAGAAAGATGCGGCCTCCGGCTGAGTGCACTGCATCGGTCACGCGGAGCCAGCTAACAGCTTGGGCATCCGTGTATATCCCAGGGGTGAACGGGTAGCCGATCGCCTCCAGTGAAACGGGAACAGACTCAGAAATGATGAGACCAGCACTGGCACGTTGTTGATAGTAGGTCACCATCATTGGCTGCACAACACCATTTGCATCAGCGCGATTACGGGTCATCGGTGCCATGACCATTCGATTGGCCAGAGTCAGGTCACCCAGTTGAACAGGCTCAAATAAATCTTTTGACATCACGATCACATCTCCTTCAAAATTAAATAACTCTATTAGGACGATCGTCCAATTTAAGAAAATTTTAGCACGATCGTCCTAATTAGTCAATTGAAAAAGGGCTATAACAGGTTGCCACTTTACAACCCGTTACAGCCCTTAGATCATAGTTGCGTTAAACTGCCCGTTCAAAGCCGCCGCGTGAGTCTAATACTTTATTTACTGAACTACAACTTTATTTTCACAGTTTACTTTATTTTCTTTGTACACCATCCGATATCTTCCCGTTGCTTTCTAACGCCGGCATGCCGCTTAAAGAACATCGAAGCGATCATACCTCGGTAACGTCACCGCCGCTTGTATTGATTTACTCATAGTATCTTAATGCTAAAGTTGCGACTACCCATCGCACATAAAAAATCCCCATTTTACGGGGATCTCAAAGCACCTATGTTTGTGTCGCCGGACAGAATGGTAGTAGTTCTGTATGTTCTAAAGTAGTAAAAGTCCGCCCTACTCGCAAAAGTGACGGTCACTCTTACCCAAACTTGAGCCGCCCTAGTGAAGGGCTACTATCGATGCGGCCCGGACCTGTTACCAGCAGGTCAACCAGGCGTTTTAGTCCGTCCGAAGCTGTCACCCACTTTAACGAACAATTCCAGATTAAATTGCCCCCCACCTACTCCCTGCCATCCGTCGGGAATGGGATAATGTTCTTGTCAATTTCGGAAATGAGAAAAAGTTCTTGTCATTTGGTTGTGACAAGAACTTTTTCTCATAACACAACTAAATGTCGGTTGACAAGAACTTGATGTCATAAATGGCAGGAACTTTATCCGATTCCGACAGACAAAAAAACACCGTCTTTTTGACGATGTTTAGATTGAATAGATAAAATTAAATTGTCAGCTTTGATACATACTGATCAACATAATCACGAAGTAATTTATTTATTGAGTTGGTTTATCAAAAATCTTCATCGCGTCCCGATGAACGTGTCCCCATTGTAATATAATTGTTACTTCTTCTGCAATGCCCTTAAAATAACCGCTGCAGCCTCGGCGCGCGAGGCGTTCGCTTTGGGCTTCACCGTACCGTCTTCATAGCCGTCGATCAGTCCTTTGGCCGCTGCAGTGGCAAGAGGAGTCTTGGCCCAATCGGATACGCTGGAGTTGTCCGAGAAATGCACGATCGCCGGTTCCGTCGAATCAATCCGAGCTGCGCGAATGAGGATGGTCGCCATCTGCTCCCGGGTGATCCAATCGTCGGGACCGAACGTATTCTCGCTGTAACCATCCGCAATGCCGAGCGAAGAAGCCGTCGAAATCGCGCTCTGCGCCCAATGCTTTGTGGTATCGGCGAAGCTCTTGCTATTCTGCGCCTTAAGGCCAAAGGCATTTACGATGATGGTAACGAATTCGGCTCTTGTAATCCTGTCATTCGGCTTATAGGTATTGTCCGGATATCCGGTGATCGCGCCTTGTTTGACCAGTTGAATCACTGCGGTCTCCGCCCAATGCCCCTGGATATCGGATAAATTCACGGCGAACGCCGAACTTTGTGCCGTTTGTGCCGTTTGTGCTGCAGGCTCCTTGGAAGCCATGACCGCATATTTCGTAAAATGCGTCAACGTGCCCGATACAGTTGAATTGGATTCATCCACCATCAGATCATTTAGCCTTATCCAGCTGCGGGTCTGTTCGTTTAACCCATATACGCCGACTTTTGACTTGTCAGAGCCTTCTTTGCTCTTATCATAAGGCAATGTGATAGTGACGGGCTTGCTGAACGCTTCATCTCCATCTCTATCTTTCTTAATCTCATAAACATCGCTGATCTTGAATAGTGCCTTGTCAAAAGGCAGGCTTTCCGTTTCACCGAGCTTGTCGATGGTAACCTGAATGCTGCCGTCCAAAGCCCCTGCCGGCACAACGATCGTAACCCCGCTCAGCGTCAACGTACCTCCGGCGGCCCCGGAAATTGTACCTGTATTGGACGTAACGCCACCGCTCCCCTTGTTTCTGCTGCTGCTCGGAGCCGTAGGGGAGACCTGCGTATCCCCCACGTTAAACTCCTTCCTTTCCACTGCGCCCGCTCCGCCCACATACGCCGTGTATACGCCATCTCCCAACGTGTACGGTCCAAATGAGTAGCTACCGCCGGCTTGGGCTTGCACTTCGTCAGCTACAATCGTACGGCTGAAGCGATCCGCCAATCGAAGCGTGACCGATAGACCAGCATAGGAGCTGTTTTCCCCGCTGATCGTGACCCCATTTCCGTTGACGGACACTGCAGCGGGCCTAGTATCCGCTGCAAAAACGTGCACCGGGAGAAGGAGAACCGCCAGTACGATAGCCAACAAAAATACTGTGCATTTATGGTTCAAACAGGTCGCCCTCCCTTCTCTTAGCCTTTATGGCGTTACGATAATTGCTTTTGTTTGCTGAGTCGCTTGGGAAACCTGATGCTGCAGGTCGTCCCAAATCATAACTTTAACCGTATAGTTTTTGGCTGCCGGCAGATTAAATTGCGCCGCCGCCTCCTGACTGCCCTGAATCTTGGTCTTGACAGCCACCATTTGCAGTGGCACTGTACCGTCCATCAATTGGAAAACGACCGTGACCGGTACATTTGTTGACTCCTGCAAAGGATAAATCGCAGCCGCTACCGTCGCCGAAAGGCCGGTAACGGTCACTTGCGGTTCATCGATGCGGTAAGGCAGACCGGCCGCTGCGACGCTTTGGGTAACGGCCGCATCCGTATAACCTGTTGCCGCTATCGTAATGGCATGGTTGCCGATGCCGAGGACACCTGCGCGAATCGTTATTTTTCCTGCGGTTATGGAATAGTCGCCGCTAGCCAGCTCAGTCGTCCCTACCTTCACCGCCGTAATTGAGCTTCTCCACGCCTCGTTATCTGTGAACGTAAGCACGATTGCGGATGCAATATCGTTACCGTTACTGTCGGCCGTCAATACCGGTGCTGCTTGTAATGATTGCCCTTCTCGATTCACAATGAGGACATAGGTTTGTTTATGTACCTGGTCCTGTGCCGTCACCACAATCGGGATGACGGTGACGCCCGTACCGAGAGGGATCGGCCGGGCGGCTTCCGCACCTGTCATCTTCCCAATAGACGTAATGGCTGCACCAACGTCCTGAGTAACGGGTGACACCGTTAGGCTTGTTGTATCATAAGGAACATTCACGTTATAAATGCTATTCTCCGGAGTGAACTCCGGGGATAAAGTTCCGGAGCTTGCTTCAATCCGATTCAGCAATGCGTTGCCGGAAGGCGCAGCCCTCTCTACAACAACAACATAAGTATTTGTAGTGATGCCGTCCGCCGCAGTGATCATAACAGGGATAATGTTGGTACCTACGGACAGCTGAACCGGAACTCCTGCACTCTGGCCGTTGTACAAGACATTTGCCACCGTTACGGAATTGCCCGGAGCGGACGCAGGTGTCAGAGAAATTGACGATAAACTATGAGCAACTTTCAAAGAATACGCTGCAGTATCCGGTGAGAAGCCTGGAGTGAGCGTCCCCTGATTCACCGTCAGCTGCTCCAGCTTCGCTTGGTTGGAAAGCGGAGCTCGATTGACCGTCAGGAGATACGTCCTTTCGGTTAGCCCATCCGCTGCAACGACGCGAATTGGGATCACCGTGGAGCCGAACGCGAGTTGGACGGTTCGTGAACTACCGCTCAACTGGCTTGTACCTGCAATGGATAAGGATGCGCCGGTGTCCGCGACCGCGGCCGTGATATCCATGCTGGAGACGGTATTCGCCACGTCAAAGGAATAGCTTCTTGTCTCCGGCGAGAATACGATATTCCCTCCGCTCACGGTTAAACCGCTCAAAGCGGCGTTGTTGGAAGGGCCCGCACGATTGACAATGAGCGAATACGTTTCGGTCGTTTTACCGTCCTCGGCTGTAACGACGATAGGGACCACCGAAATGCCGACCGGGGGTTGAAGCGTTACGGTGCCCTGATTGGCAGCGGCAGTTCCGTTCAAGGTCAAGGTCGCCTGCGAGTTGGATAACGTCGGCGTTACGGCCAGGCTTGTATCGCCATAATTCAATGCAACCGTATAAGCATGCACATCCGACGCAAACCCTGGGCTCAGCGTCCCCGGACTTACGCTCAAGCCCGCGAGAGAGGCGTTATTTGTTTTGCCAGATACGGAAAGCACATAAGTCTTTTGGGAAGTTCCATCGGTCGCCGTTACGGTAACGGGAATGAGATTCGTACCCGGAGCCAGATCGACCGTTGCGGTCTGCCCGCTGGCTACGGACTTGCCGTTCACCGAGATGGACGCATTTGGGACGATTGCGGTCGGTGTGATGCTTAAGGAGCTCAGCGGCTGATTGGCAGTAACCGAGTAGTTCTGCCTTCCGGGAGAAAAAGCGGGACTAAGTGTTCCGGACCCCACAGTCAAACCGGCAAGATCCGCATTCATGGAGTCGACTGCGGGTCTGTACACGGTAATCGTACGTTTGGGATGCGTGATGCCCTTCTGTGACGTATCAAGTTCTATTCGGGTGTAGCCGTTTTCCAAAGGGATCAGCATACTGGGCTGTCCGCTCGCCAAACTTACCGAATCTATCCTTTTGTTGTTATTGGCGTCATAAACACTCATCTTGACGCTTGCTGGAGCTGGAGCAAAAACCGCCGTCAGCGTAATGCTGGGGTCCGCACTCGTTACCGAAACGTTATAGTCGTAAGTATCCGACGATATGGTGGGCGATACCGCTCTGGTACCTCCGCTGTAATTCACACTGAGTCCCTTGAAGGCAGCATCCAATATCCGAATAAACGAATAATCTTCGGTTACGGCGATGATCTCGTTATTGGCGGCAGCGACAGCTTTAAAAGGGTTAGCCCACGTATTCGTGGTCGTCCAATTCAGACCGTCGGTGGACATTAAGATTACGCCATTTAACGGCCCTACCGCCACAAATCGGCCTTCGCCGTAAGTCACAAACCCCAATACATCGGGCGTGGAAACAGCTGTCCAATGAATCCCGTCGGCCGATGTTAAAATTGCGCCCATATTCGCGTCTGTACTCCCTACCGCCACGTAATACCCGTTGCCGTGGGTGACACTTATCATCGTGGAGGAAAAGCCGACATTCTGACTTTCTACCACGGTCCAGGCAAGACCGTCCGCGGATGTAAGAACGGTGCCGGAATCGCCTACTGCGACAAATTGACCATTACCAAACGTGACACCGTACATATGATTCGAAGTTCCTGAGGGGACCACCGACCAATGGATGCCATCCGTCGAAGTGACTATGGCGCCTCCCCAACCAACCGCTACAAAGCGCTCTTTGCCATAAACGATACTGTATAAATAGGACACGGTATTCGATAGATCGGTTCCTACAGCATTGTAAGTTTTCCCGTCCGTCGAGGCGGCGATAGCAGAACCGACTGCGACATGGACGCCATTCCCGTAGGCAACGCTTTGGAAAAAACCATTGGGAGCAGAAGCTCGCGTCCATGAATACCCGTCTGCTGAAGTTCCAATGTAGGAGCTTCCGTAGTCACCGATACCAACGGCTACAAATTGGTTGCCATCGTAAGTGATCCCCTGAAAGCTGGCAGCCCCGGAATCGGTAGCGGAAACCTGAACCCACTCCGAAACAGCCGCCTGAGCCGGCTGCGGCATGACGCCGAATGCGGAAAGAAGAACCATAAGTATTGCCAACGCACCTGAAATGAGGCGATTTGTTTTGCCTGACATATCAATCTTCCTTTACATAGTAATGTGGATGGTCATTATACCAAAAGGTATAGATGTTTGTTATTGGTGATAAGAACTCTATCCCCTTCCTGACAGGATGAATTAAAGGTACAAACTCTGCTAATATATCACCTGTTTTGCAATAAAGTTGATCTTCATCTTGGATCCATGAAATCGCTCGTCCTTATGAAGCTCAACATTCACACCGTTGTTAAGAGCAACAACAATTCGATTACCGGGACTGAACAGCCGGAGCTGCGCAGCGCGAACCGATGTTTTATAAAGTGATTTTCACGCCAACTGTAGTGGATAATACAAACCTATGAATAAATATTCTCCAATTCGGTCAGTTTCCCTTCCAAAAATCGAGTTATTTCTACATAGAAAAAGTGCTTCTACAACAATTTGTAGTTATATCTCGTATCTCCAACTAAGGAGATAATCAAAACTTTATATGATAGGTAGGAGTTTAGGAAGGTGTCCGAGAATACCAGCAAACGAATGAAAGAAATCCTAGGAGGTTTTGTTGTCCGTTGAAAATAAAGTTTTAGACTGGAATCGTTGATTTAACGCGGCTTTCGAATTGACGATGCGTCAGCTTTTGGAAAATAAGTTTTAGTTGGTAAATTAATGACTACCTGTTGCTTCAATTTATTGCCCCCTTAGAAATCTCTATATTGATGAAGTTATACTGCCCTTTAACTGAAGACAGAAAAGTTGCTGCCGCGGCGCGTTCGTCCACCAGCGCGAAGCCCTGTCAGTGAATGGTTTGTATAGAGGCCGCCATCTGCTTCAGACTCGTCATCGTATTTTTCGTTTTTTCATGCAAGCCCTTGGATTTAACGATTTGCTCCAATTCCTTTTCGTACCGTCCCGGCATCTGGTCGTGGTACGATTGGGCATGTCATCTCATCCTGAGTAACTTATCCATAGCTACATCCCCTCTCATCTATCTTCCAATCGATGGAGAATAAAACCTGGGAGTATGCGCTTCAGCCCGCCTCTATGTCCGTGAACCAGAACGTATTACTGGTTTCATATTTGCATCCGATTAGTTTTCTAAATATCATCGACCGAAAAATCAAAAGGCAGCCGGCCATTTTGGTCGACTGCCTTCAGTTGTCTTCATTGAGATATCGTTTCACGTTAGCCTAAATGAATTATCGAAATCTTTAGTAAGGAGAGAACATATTAAGGTATCAGTAAATAAAGTGCCCCGTTTAGAAGGTCAAATTTAATTTATCGAACAATTTCGGTTTAGATCGTTTTAATCATATTTCCATCAATAACATAATCCGCTCCGGTAATCATTGAAGCTCGCTCCGAAGCAAGGAAGACTGTAAGGTTCGCAATATCTTCGGCTTCTGCAAATTTCCCCAATGTTATACCAGCCATTTTAGGTAGCTCTTCAAAAACTTTTTCGGAAGCCATCGCTGCAACTGAACTGATTGTTTTGGCCATTCCGTTTTCAGGGTCTTGCCACAAAGGTGTTACTACCGGTCCAGGTGAGATCGAGTTAACTCTAATATTACGAGGTCCAAACTCACCAGCCAGCATTTTCGTCAAATTATTAAGTGCCGCTTTGGTTGTGCCATAAATAGGCAATAACAATTCGGGCATCTGTGCATTTACTGAAGAGATATTCACAATTGCCCCCTCATTGTTCTTTAGGATATGCGGTAATGCTGCTTGAGTAAAACGAACAACGCTAAACAGGTTTAAATCATAAAGTTGTTCCCATTCCTCATTTGGCGTAGCCAAAAAACCTTCTCCTCTCCTCTTGTCAATCGCCCCGACATTATTGATTAAAATGTCGACTCTGCCGAACACTCCACCGAGTTTTTTAGAAAGTTCAACTGTATTGCGTTCCATATTGACATCAATAGGTAGATGTTTGACTGATTTTTTTTCAACAAGATCAGCCAATTCCTCCGTTAATGTCCGACTTACCGCGACGACACTTGCCCCTTCCTCGATAAATTTTCGAACGATAGCGAGTCCAATTCCTTTACTTGCTCCGGTAACGACAGCTACTTTGTTGGCTAATTTAAGATCCATGTTTACCCTCCTAAAGCTAACGCTTTTAAAATTTAAATTCCTTTATTTCCAAGCATTATTCCATTGATGAAAACAACGTTTCGAAGCGATACGCTGTGCGATCTGAATTTGCATGAATGAAGTGTAGAATGATTATAACTTCAAGAATATACATGATAATAATCCTTAATGATGTTCTTGCAGGAATTGCTGGTGCCGTGCGGTTTTCCTTTGATCGGCTTTACAACTAATTACATCGCCCAATTTAGGTAGATCCTTAATTTTTACGCAATAGGAGTAC
>NZ_NMQW01000074.1 GCF_002234615.1 Paenibacillus rigui
CCCATTAGAGTTTTTCGAGTAGAGTCGAAAAACTCCAACGACTTACTCTAAGGGAATTGTCTCAAAAACTAGACTGCTTTGGAATACACCTTCTTATTAGACGATTACAGTTTTTCCCTTTTTTGCTTATCCCTACAAAGCATATCATAACAGCCCGCTATAGTTAACCATGTGGAACGGAACAACGGGATCAAAGCTCAGAGTCCCTCGTTCGTGGGATCCGGCTTCTCACCTAAAAAAACAGATGCATGAACCCGTTGGTGGGTTATGCATCTGCTTTTACTTCTTTATAGACAATCAGTCTGTCCTATAGGTCTTTCATCGGACTAGCCTTTTTTGAATTAGCATTCAATCCCTATCGTTAAATTGTAATCGAAGGTCGTAAAACAAATTTAATGCTATTCTTCTCCAAGCACTCATTCAAATCACTCGTCTTCTGATATCACTTCCCCGAATTTCCTTGAGCAGATCAAAGATCGACGTAGTCGGTCTGCATGGTGTTAGCTGATTTTGGCCTCTTTTTGAGATACGTCAATATCTTCCTTATTCAGTTCTCGGGTTTGATTCCAATCCTATAATCTCAATAATCTCTACTTCCGCGGCCTTTCTTGGTCCTTCCATCAAATATCCTTTAAGACCAATTTTAATATCATTAATATGCCTTTCTGCCCTCGCCTTTGGAAACAAAATCCACATCCGTGCAATACCTGATTCGAGTACATTCCTTGATTCATCCAAAATTATATTTCCATTTTCATCTTCGAACTCTGGATGAATTACCCTCAGCTCAATTGGTGTCTTTAAGAAGTCTTCTTCTAACGCAAAATCACTTCTATATCCTTGTCGAGGAAGTAGTTTTCTACCTCCTTCGGCTAAAGTAAAAAATCTATATCTCACCTTAAAATCTGGGGGATGCCCGTTAATTATTTCGTATGAAACCCACATATATCTACCCCTCACAAAAGACACCAGAATCCATATACGTTTTTAGGCAATGTCAGATAACGTTTTTGTATTCACGAATATGAGAACCTTATGGGATGGAGTCCCTGCCACGACACGGTTAGGTTCACATGGTTGTCTGCCTAAATCCACTTCCCTGAATTATCCCTAGCAGACCAAGTGACGTATGGCCCGCTACGTGAATACAGTGTTATCAGATGGATCAGCCATCTTTGAATTGCCTTCAAAATTATTCTTCATTTAAATGCCATGTACAATTATACAATTCACATTCCCATTCATAATCTCTATAAATGAGTTTTGTTATTGAAGAGTTTTTTAAGTGTTCTTCCATGTTTGCATTAGGGATTAATATCTTAAGTAAATGCTTGATAAACGAACCATGACTTACTATTAATATATTTCCTATATTATGCTTAGCTTTAAGCTCGTTAAATATAGAAAGCCCCCTTGAAACTACACTCTCAGCAGTTTCAATTTCTAAATCCAGATCTCTCCAGTTACTTCCCCATCTTAAAATTCGCTCCACTTCAGTTGTCCCCTCGATCTGTCCTCCCCCTACTTCTCGAAGTCTTAAATCCAGGTGAATCTCTTTACTACTTGTCTTTTCCCCTATAATTTCTGCGGTTTGCTTAGCTCTCATTAAATTACTTGAATACACAACATCCCACTCTTCTTTGCTTATTCTTTGTGCCAGTCTGTTAGCTTCTGTTACTCCATCTTCATCTAGGGGAATATCGGAATTTCCCTGAGCCCTTCCTTATTCCATTCCGTACTCCCATGCCTTACAATACCAAATCTAGTCATGCATGCACCTCTATTTTTTAGTTTTTAATATTAAATTGCTGATCTTTCTGATAACGTTCTTGTATTGATGACGTCCGACGATAGTCGTATGTGTTCAGCTGTACCTACTTCCTCGAAATCCAGCTGTAGGACAGAGGGGCGTATGTCCTGAAGCAGGTGTATGCCGTGTTGCTAGCAACTTCGATTCACCTACAAGAACTATTCTTCAATTTTCTGATAAACTAGATCATAAGTTTTTCATAGTATACAATTGTCATTTTGTCGTTAATTTCTTTGTTTTTCTTTGTCTTTTTGTACCCTAGTTTTTCATAGAGATAACAATTCCCCTGTTCTTGTAATATTGTATCGAGTTCCCAAACTTTCGCATCATTATATTTAGCTTCTATTACTGAAAAGACCTTCTGAGCAATTCCTTTTCCTTGGTGTTCAGGTAAAACAAAAATTGGACTGACGCGATAGGTTTGGTTCTCTTTTTTCACAATTCTAATTGCTCCAACAGGAACATTGTAATCTTCTATAATATAATAATCTGTGAATGATTGATTTATTCTACTAATAATTTTCTCCACAGTCTCATTAGCAGGACTAGTATTAAAATCTTGATACTTGTTCAATAAAGGTCTAAATGATTTGATTTGCATTTCATGAATCAATGATGCATCATTGAGCCCAGCTCTAATTATTGAGATTTCCATATTATCCTCCCATTAAACTAAAATTCAGTAGTTATGTTTTACTATTTTAGCAATTGCGCATAACGTGATTGTATTTCACGAACCGTCACTGGCTTAAGGTGCTTAGCACTGGGCCGGCGGACTTAGCCAGTACAGGGTTTGCCTGATTCTTCTTCATCGAAATTCCTCGGGCAGACCAAGGAATGTTAGTCCGTAGCGTGCTTATGGTGTAAGACACAGTTACTACCTTCTTCGAGTCTTCATGCATAAGGTTCTTTTGTCAATTCTAAATAATGTGTCATCTTCTCATCGCCTGAAACTTCGTTAAAACCTAATGTCTTATAAAATTTACTTGCATTTGGGTTATCAGTCTTTAATACAAGTCTTTTATAATAATTCCTTGCTTTTTGTATAACGGCTTCTGTGAGCTTTCTTCCAATATTATGTCTTCTATATTCTTTCAAAACATACAGCCTTCTAACCCTTCCTACTCCATCACCATAATAAGGATCTCGATTTAGTCCACATATCCCAATAACTCTGTTATCTAATAAACACAAAAATAATGCCTCATCATTATGATCAAATCTATTAGTTCCGTTCCTATAGTCTTCTACTAATCGTGATATGTGTCTAAATCCTTCCATCATGCTTTCTGTCAATAATTCATTCACTGGTTCTGTGTTTAATCCATCTTTTATTTCAATTATTTCAAAGTCTCTCATAAGAAAAGTCCTCTGATCTTATAGTATTTATAATATTCTGCACTTATTGAGTCTAACGTTGTTGCATTCACGACGCCACACTCGCTCAAGGTCCGTCAGGAACGGGTGGCTCCGCTATTTAGGTAGTGCAGTTGTTTCCGCCTGAATGCGCTTCCCTTTAAAAATATCATGCATCATTGATTCACTCCTACTACCAAATTGCATTAGTATTTGATAACGATCTTGTATTCACGAACCAAAAGAGACTTAGAGCGTAGCGTCTGGGTTGAAGACTTAGCCTCGCAGGGTTGTCTGTCTGATTCTACTTCCTCGAAATCCATCTGGCAGACCAAGGGGCGTCAGCCCCGCAGGTGAATACGGTGTTAGCTGATATCATTTCTTAGTTCCCCACTAAGTTCTTTCAACTTGCTTTAGATAATAAATTATTCCTGCTCGATCAACGTTTGAAAACTGTAACGGATTACTCTTGATTAATTCAGATAGTTCCTTGATATTAATCCATCTAATCTCTGTCGTTTCGTCCCCGGTTTTTAACAATTCGCCTTCAGCCTTGCATCTAAAATAATAACCTACTGAATCTATAGGCCCCTTAATTGTTTGATATGCCCCAAATGGTTTTATGCATTCCACTTCGAATTCAGGGTTAATCCCAGTTGTATCAATTTTAGTATCTTCTCCTTCAATTTCAGTTATTTCTAGTCCGGTCTCTTCCCTTACCTCTCTTCTAAGTGCTTGTATTATTGATTCAAAAAGCTCGATTCTTCCTCCAGGTAATTCAATCTTTAATGGTTCATTAGGTTTATTTCTTATTTGAATTACAATTTGTATCTCATTATTAATGTCTCTTTCAATTATTGCTCTTGAGTTAACAAAAAACATATTATCCGCCCCTTTCATTAAGAATTTTAAAACGTTTTAATATATTCTCTGCATATGATTTCAGAGACCTTATTATATTCACGAATCCTCATCACATTAAGACACGTAGTGCCGGCCGCGACGCGGTTAGGTTCGTAGAGGTTATCTGCCTGATTCCACTTCCTTGAAATGCCTCGATCCGACAGGGTCTGCAGCGTGAATACGGTGTTATATGCTTGTTCGTTCCTCTTTGAATTATCCCACAATTGATTGTTTGTTAATGGGGTTGTACAATTGATTTATAAGTTCTTCTTGGAGGTGTCAGTGTATGAAGTGGGTTAGTATCCGAGATAAATATCCTAATCGTTGGATTCTGGTAGAAGCACTATCTGCTCATTCAGCTAATCATAAAAGAAATATCGAGGAGATGTCAGTTATATCAGATTTCATGAATCCAAAAGAAGCCTGGGCTTCTTATAAAAAGCTTCATTTGTCGGACCCAACTAGAGAACTCTATGTATTTTATTCAGGAAATGAACTTATTGAAGTAATTGAACAGCCCTTTACGGGAATTAGAGGTCTTCAATGAAGATTCACCTAACTAATGGTCTCCCCATTGTATCTTTCCCATTATCTTTCAACAACACTTCAATTTTTCTTAATAATGTCCTGCTCGATACTGGATGCTCCACTACGATTTTCGATACCGACGTGGTTGAACCTATTGGTTTAGATATTGACTTTATTAATGGAAAATCCGTCCGTATGTACGGTGTCGGGGGACAAAGCGAATTATGTTATCAGCAAGTGGTTTCATGCCTTGGAATAGATAACATTATTCTTAAGAATTTCACTATCCAACTTGGACTTACAAAAGAACCTTATGGTTTTGATGCAATTCTAGGTGTTGATATTCTTTTTAGTTTTGGATTGAAAATAGATTTTGAGAATCTAGTTGTTCTATAATGTTCTTAACGAACTTGCGTATAACGTTTGTGTATCTACGAACCCGAGAGGCTTAAGGCGCAGCAGCGCCGGGGCTGTCAAGACTTAGCCTCGCAGGGTTGTCTGCCTGATTCCACTTCCTCGAAATGCTCGGGCAGACCAAGGGCCATAAGGCCCGCAGCATGAATACGGTGTTATGTGCTGTTGCCGCCTTCCATGAGTCTCTCACATATCATCTTTAATTGTTCTTCATATTGTTTTCTATTGAATTCGAGTGATTGGAAATTTGAATAATCCCAATGACCTCCTGCTGATTCCTCATTCCTATAAGGTTGTTCAAATTCACTCCAAGTGATTACTTCATCTTCTTCAGTTATCTTAATTAATAAAGGCCAACATCCCGGCTCACCACAATTACATCCCAAAGCTAGTGTTTTTCCCTCGTATTTAAAAATATCATTTTCATTAAGTTTTCCAGTAAAGTGCTCTTTAATATTTTTTAAGAACTTGATATTCAAGCCTTCATATCCACCTGCAATTGAAGGTTCAAATTGAATCTCATAATTCCTAATTAACTCAACTAAATCTTTGCCATTTATATAAATCCCTAGGATTTGAGCTTTCTGGTTTTCGGAATATTCAACTGTGAAATGAATCATATCCACACAAACAACTCCAATTTGTTTTTAAAGGTTTATTAGTTACGGCAATTGCACATAACGTTGTTATATTCACGAACCCTCATCACCTTAAGGCCAAAGGCCGGTTGCGACTGCGCTTAGGTGATGCGGGGTTATCTGCCTGATTCCGCTTCCTCGAAACGCCTCAGGTAGCCCAAGGGAGCGTCAGCGACCGATGCGTGAATACGGTGTTAGATGAAGCACACTTGCCTTCCTGAATATTACTTTCAAGTGAATTATTCATGTTTGTCTATCAATCGCCTCCTCGTTTTGGATTTTGTCATTATCGTTTATGATCTTGCGATTTTCTGCTTTAAAATCTCTCTTTACTCTTAGTTGTCCTTTAATCTCTCGTAAAAGTAATATTCCATATATAATTAGCCCCAGTAAAATGCCGCTTCCTAGAATCCAACCTATAGGGCCTACTGCAAAAAAGATATATACCAGAATACAAGATCCAAATATAACAGCAATTAACCTCATGAATCCTCCAATGTCTAATTTCGTTTATTTTATTTTTCTATTATTTTAAAAATATGCTTTGCAAGTGTTTCATCTAACGTTCTTGTATTCACGAAACCGAGAGGCTTAAGGCCCGTAAGGGCCGGGTGGCTCCGCCACTTAGCCTCACAGGGTTGTCTGCCTGATATTACTTCTCGAATTGCCTCTTGCAGACCAAGGGGCGTAAGCCCCGCTGCGTGAATACGGTGTTAAGTGAAGGTACTGACCATCTCGAATCCGCTTTCGAAAAATTTTTATAATCTATTCAATTTAAAGTAATTTGACAGCACATGTACATACTTTTTTAATTTTTCTTTTTCATTTGTATAGTTATAAATACTACGGGCTTCGCCCTTTTTAGATATTGCGTATGAACTGTAACTCTTGCTAAACCATGCTTCTTCGGGGAGAGTGGGAATAATATCCTCGTTGGTAAAAAAGAACCAACAACATTCTGCTTCTTCAAATCTATGACTCAATAATTGAGAATTATTATTAGGCACAAAATGGTTTAAATTCTCGTAAGCCAATTCTTCAGCCAGTTGTCTAGCTTGTGCATAGGTAATAGTTGGTTCATATTCCTGAGCTGCTTGACCAAATAAGTACAAATCTAATTCTTGAATCTTATAAGTTAGTATTCGCTTAAATACAAGAGTACACTGTTGAAATATCGATATTTCATTCACTTCTTTTCCATCGAATAATATTGATTCTATAACTAGGCTTTGACTTTCGTTATCAGATGTGCTGTAAGCTTTTTCACCTTTCTTTATTACATATAAAGAAGTTCCATTGAGGGATATACTACCTTTTTCTTTATCCTCTGTGGCAGATTCTATAGCAAAGACTTCAATTCTTCTCATTACTTTCACTCCACAGTAAAATAGTATTTAATTATTTTCAGTTTTCAGAACTTTCACATAACGTTTTTGTGTTCCCCGACGCCTCACCGACTTGAGCCCGAAGGGCGGCTGCTATGCGGTTAGTCGGTACAGGGTTGTCTGCCTGATATTACTTCTCGAATTGCCTCTTGCAGACCAAGGGGCGTAAGCCCCTCAGTGGGGAACACGGTATTATGTGATGCCAGTGTTTTCCTCGATTTTCTTATAAGTAAGCGCTTATAAATGTTTAACTAATGCTTTCTTAAAAACGTCTATAGGCTTCTCATAATCAATGGGTTTATAGATAATTTGATTGTTCCATTTATTTCTTTCAATATTGTTTGCAAAATCATTCTTCTTCTCTACGGCATTCATAATTAACATGATCTCATTTAAAGTGCCTAGAACACTTCGGTTATTCGTATTGGAAACTATTATTTCTTTACAACAGTCCATATAGGCACTTATCAGCCGTTCTTCTATGTCTTCGCTTGATAAATAGTCCCTTAATTCTAATTGAAGTATTTCTTTTAGGTTCTTATATTGATTGACCTTAATGTAATGCTCCCCAATGTCAAGACACGATTTTACGAGGAATAAGTTATGTCCTCCCATCTCGTAATCTACTACCTTAGGATGCCAGTTGCTATAT
>NZ_NMQW01000075.1 GCF_002234615.1 Paenibacillus rigui
AACACCGATGCAAGGAGGAAAATGCTGATTCAGCGACTGTTTAGCTCTATAAAGATCGTGAAGATCAACGATAAATGGAGGATCGAAGAAACCATTAGTCCGCTCTTGTAGTGGTACATTTATTAAGTTCGTTCTGTTAAACAAATTGTCCATTTGCGTCTTCTTATCTTTAATGGAAGTCCACAGCGCGACATAAATAAAAATACCGATGGCAGCAAGCGTAGCGGCGATTAATAAAAATTTTTCCAAGGCCGGTTTCAAAACGTTCCACTCTCCTCTTAGGTTCAGTTGGGCACCATCTTCAGGACCCGAATTGGTTCGTATTGCGCGCTAAATCCGTAACATATTGCTGCGCTATATTGAGCGCATTCCATAAATAGATAAGCAAAGGGCTAAAAGCCGCACCGTAAGCTAAATTACCGAAAAATTTGCGCCGCCGCCGGCGATTTTCACGCAGCATCTGGGTGTAGCTCTCTTCCCTTGCATCGACTAAGGCAGACAGCTCCTCAGGCGGCGTCAGCTCCAGGTCGGCCAAAAGCTTGCACAGCTCCTTCGCTTCCCTTGTGCCGATATCCTCGGCAATCACTTTCAATGCGGCGTGCGCCCCTTCGTCAAACCTCCGCAATCCCTTATGAAGGGACGGCTTAATTCGTATCGTATAATCCCGCAGCTTCGTCAAGAGCGTATGCAAGTTCAATCTTCTCCGGCCGCTCGCCTTCAATTCGTCGGCAATCATGCTGTAAATCATAAAGAGCTCCCGGTTTTTCTCGCCGTCGTCAACCTCTTTCCATTTGCGTAAAAAGTAAGTCAGCAAGGAAGCCTTCGTATTGGTCATCAAAAGCAGCACAACCGGCCCCCAAAGCTGAAGCACGAGTCTGGGCCAAGGCTGCTCCTCCCACTGAATCACCGCATCGTACAGGTTGTTGATTAACCAAACAAATGCGATGCCGTATCTAAGCGACTGAATACGCCACGCGTTCAGCCGCAGCGGATAACCGCTGCCCGCAAGCCGCTCCTCAAGCTCGGGATGATGGAGCCAGCGCTGCAGGCGCATATACTGAAGACGGGTCAAATGCTTCAAGGAAACCGGCGATCGGAGTCTGCGGTGGACCAAATAAGCGGCAAACCCGTATAGCAAACAGATCAAAAGCCCGAGCAGCATACCCGCTAGCCTGTACCCTTGCTCCCCATAGGTCATTTCATCGAAGGCCTGCCTTTCGTATTTAGTAGTCGTTAGGGGGACGCCGGAACCACATGGCCAATAGCAGCGACCCGACAATAAAGCAAACTGTTGTCGTCAGCCAAAACCTCCCCTGCTCGGTTTCCAGCTGGTAATGGACTGTGCTGTTGTACCCCATAAAAGTAACCATTAACACCATCAATAAGGGAAACAAAATGACGTGCAGCCAGCTCAGCTGCAGTACCTCCGAGCTAGAATCTCCTTCGTCGCGCAGCATGTCGATTTGTTTGTGAATGTTCTTGTCAATGGCCATCAGTGTATTCTCAACATTCTCACCGCGCAGCAGCCCTTTCAGCACCGTTAAGCCGAGCTGTTTGGCAAACGAGGTTTGGATGCCATAAATAAACTCTTCCACCGCCCTCTCCATCTCCCGTACATCGACATAATTCAGCTCCTCCCGAATCCAATTCATAAAATGCCTGCGGATCGGCTCGGAGCCGACCTCCTGACTGGATAATTGAAGCGCAAGCCGCATATTGCCGCGGGTTACTTTATATTTGCTGGACAATATGCCAACGGCCTCCGCAAGATCATAACCCGTTTGAATTTGAAGACTTCTCAGCTTGATACGCTGATAAAGGACAGGCGCGGCAATTGTCAGGATTGCGGCAAACAGGCTGAACCTGACGTCTGCTGTAATAAAATAGCCGACCATGCTTACCGAGCATGCCGTTGCTATAGTCAGCACGACAAATCGCTGCAAGGAGGTGTCCCGATACCGTCCCCCTTGTGTCGCTTTGAGAAGCAGCTCCAGCTCACGGCGCCAACGCTGCCACATCTGTAGGACCCGATTAGGCCGCTCATTGGATAAACTCCGCTTGGCCAGCCTCTTCATGCTGGATTGATGACGGCGATCCGTTCGTACCAGCTCCCTTGTGAAGCGGAGCAACGGCCTTAATGCAAGGTAAAGCCCTGCGGAGAACAGCCAGGCGGAGAGGACAAGAATAGCCGCATTAAGGAGCGGATAGAAGGTCATTTTCCATGCCGCCCTCCTTTATTGCAGCATGGCACATTGTCCTCTCCTCTGGAGGGACTCCGGCTGCTGAAGCCGAAGCTCCCTGTACAACGCCTGCCAGCCGATCCAATGTTTGTTGAATCCGGTGCAGCGGATGACCGTCGGACGGGTTGTAAATGACGACACCTTCGCCCGTAGCGATAGGGGACACCTGGCCCAGCCGTTCTAGTGTCCGTCGCGTTTGATCCGCCCAGACCGGCTCTACCTCCCGCATCTCCCGATACAGTGTGTCGCTCAAATCCAGCCGGTACGTCCAGGTGTCCGTATGTTCGTCCCAACGCATCAGCTCATGTGTGCTGATCTCCCCGTTAAAGCGATTGTAACGAAGCTCCATAACACTCTTGATCCGTTTGCGTGTCCGGGTCACGTCCTGTGACTGAACAATAAGAATATCGATATTTTCAGCGACCCGCTTCTCCTCTTCTTCAAAACGGAGGCCCGGCGTCAGGCTGCACAGCAAACGGGCGAACTGGGAGGGAACGGTTTCCGGCTTCCACGTATGAAACGTGCTGCCGAAGCCCTTCAACAGCCGCTCGCAGGCAAGCATAGCCCCTTCTGCCTCGACCCGCCTCACCTCACCGATAATCGCATAATCAACGTCGAAGCGAAGCACCTGGTCCATTGCATGGTGAAACGCGCTTTCGTGCGTCACCCGTTCGATCAGCTTTTTCTCGGGGAAATCCCGGCTGGCCGCCAGCTCATAGTGCTTCTCGATAATGGCACCGGTATAATGATCCGCCCGTTCAGCCAAAAGCGCCTTCAACGTAGTCGATTTTCCCGTTCCTGGCGGACCGACAATCAAAGTATTACAATGGGTTTTGGATAGTCCCCTCAGCAAATCCACTGCCTCCGGCGGCAAAGTCCGTCTTCGTTCATCAGCCAAATCGTCTATAGTCACCCGTCCGATCAGGAATCGACGGAATGTAATGACGTCGTGCTTCACATCCGGCTTAACCGTCAACGTCACCCGCTCGCCCGTATATAAATCCACCTCCAGTGTCGTATGGTACAAGTTGACGATGGCGTCTTCCTTTTGCCGGGTGAGCGCCCTGATGATTTTGTCTACCTCCTGCGTAGAAGCAAATTGAAACGGCATCCTTTCATGTCTGCCGCCGTGATGAATCCAAATCGAAGTGCCGATAATTTGGGCGGCATAGCTGTCGGGATACATCTGCCAGCAGGCCAGCACCTTGAAGCCGTACATTTCATGGAACATGGCATGGGTCACATCCGAGTAGCAGCGCTGCTCCTCCCTTGCATATGAACGCAGACCGACATAATAATCCGGCAGCTCCACCTGATGCAGTCCCTGCTGATCGACATACGATTGAATCTGCTCCATAATGGCCGTCACGGTTTCAGGGACCCCGATAATCGCTTGATTCTCAAGCTCTACAAAAGCTTCCGCCTCATCGCCCCCGGAAGGCCCTCCTCCCGGCAAGCGGTCCGCATGACCGCGGTTTATCGCCCCGGCGAACCGTTCCCCCGCAAGCTCCCTATAAGCACGGCACGCCTGTTCGAATACGGAGCCCTGGTTCTTCTCCGCATGGACGTAGCCTTCCAGCCCCGCATCAGAGGAAACTGAAGCTGTAGTCTGGGCGGCTTCATGATCCGGATGGGGACGAAATTGTCCGATATGAAATCGCAGCGGCTTGGAACTATTCATCTTACGCCCCCTTAACAGGCTTCATCCAGCGAAGCCATGAGCTGCTTTTGGACGAAACCTCCAGCTCGTGTGCTTTTCCCTCCATGCTTGAAGCTGAGGCAGAGGGCAGCAGAGGAATATCGTAAAAATGCAGCAGCGCCCGGCAGGCTTTGGCCAGCTCCTTGTCATAATCGGGCCATTGCCGCTCAAGCAAGCTTTCCTCCGCCTCCGCACGGGAAAAGCCCTGAACAAACGGGAGACTGCCTACATAGGGCAGGCCCAGCTGGCGTGAAAGCTGCTTCTCGGTTTCCATTTCCGGTGACCGGTGCATCTGATTAAAGAGCAGCAAGGATTGCCGTTCTTCCCAGCGAAACACCGGCTGTAATATATGGTCGCACAGCCGCCCCCACTGCAGCTTCGCCTGCGGGTGCTGATGCATCTGAACGAGCAGCAAATCCGATGCCAATATGCTTTGTGCGGCAAGGGCATGATCAGGATAGCTGCCGGCATCAATTAGAAGCAGGTCAAAGCATTCCTTCGCCTTATCAATCAACCACGAGGTGCCTTCAATGTTGTAATAGTAAAGCTTCTTTAAATCTCGGCTGCCCGCAAGGTAATGAGCGCCGGGGGCCAGCTGGTGCATTTTCCCTTTCAGCTCGTGAGCCTGCAGCTGGCGGCCCTGCAAGCTCCCCCACAGCTCATCCAAGTATTTACCCGTGTACCTGATCCCGCTGTCCCCCGGGTTCCAGCCGTTTAAGCCGAGAATGCCGACTCGAATACCGGACATCCGGCTTAATGTGATTCCGGTACGAAGCAGGCTCGAGGTAAGGCCCAGCTGAGGCAGAGCGGCGATACCCGTGATCACTTTACTAAGAGGCTTGTCCCTGGAAGCCCCTACACCCGCTGCGATGTCGGCTACCTGCTCCGCCGTATGGTAAGGGAGCGTATAGGAAAGCCCATGCGCGGCACATAGGCTTTGCCTCGTTTTGAGAGCTTGCGGGTCAAGCCCGTTGCTCAACATGTATACGATCCGGCTGTGGGGCTCACCGCTGCCAAGTGCCATAGCCTCGTAAATATCAAGCTGCGTATCGCTCACGAGCCATACACGGGCTGCATTACGATCAAATACAGGAAGGCCATCCGCCTCCAGCGTGTTCAATTTCGTATGCATCCCGGGATCAAAAGTCAGCTGTCCGTTATCTGATGCCGAGGGAATTCGTGAACGCTCCTCAGCTTCGCTTATCAATACTCCAGCCATTTCTTTGGAAACGGACACGACGGTATCAAAGTGTCCGGAGCCTCTCATCGCCTCCAGCAGTCTCCGGTCGGCCGATACTACATATGCATTCAACCTGCATTCCTCCTTTGTGGTTTTGCGATGCAGCAGCGCCACCATCATTGATATACAATTAAAAATTTGTACCCCTTGCTCCCATATTTACGAATCAGCTCTTTCTGCTCCTCATTCACAATAAGCTCCACTGTGCTGACAGAGCCTGTCGGCTTCTTCCTGTCATCCGTCGAAGCAATCTCCTGATTATTCGTTCCTTTGGCATAGCTGACAACGATATCACGAAGCTTCTTTTCCTCTGCATAGGAAATGTCCAGCTGCTCCAGCCTTTCCCGGTTCAGCTCCTGCTCCGGCTTCCCTTCGGCCTTCTTGCTCTCCTCCTTCTGAACGAGCAGTAATGAGACACGGTCCCCTCGAAGCAAGCTCCCAGGCGGCTTCCCAAAAATCCATTCCGTCGGCAGAGGCATGTTCCATTCCCCCGGCGAAGGAAGCAAATGCCCGGTGTTCAGCATCGCATCGGTCAGCTGCTCGTTTCCTCTTAGCGGCCTCGATGTCTCCTGCTGGAGCACATCCGTCAGCTTCACCTTGGCTCCTTTGACCAGCTGGTCCCTTTTAATCTTGGCTATCTTCACATCCGCCTCGGACAAGCTGGCTCCCTGCTCAACCGGACGGGCAGCAACCACCACATCCACGGTCCCCCATACAGGCTCTATCCCCCATTTCCACACGATCAGCAGGGCCGGACCGGACAAGCATAATCCGATCACCAACACATAATACAGGCACTTATAACCAAAGCTCATCTTGCCTTTGCCTCCGTTTTATCCGTTTTTCCATAGCTTGTGCAGCATGCGCCTGGTGCCCGGGGCTGTCGTCCTTTCGCCATGGCCCCCACTCGCATTCATTGCATCTGCGGGCCTATGGGACTGGAGCAAAATCTTCAGCCAGGGAACCAACGCCCTCACAAGCTGCGGCTCGACTGCCGGGTGCTGCTGAACCAAACTCCCTTGCCAGCTGGCTTCGGCTATCAAGCTGAAGTCAATCAATGGCAGCAGGCAGGCGGGGGGCTCCGGGAGTGCCTTCAGCCACTGTCCGGTCTGCCTAAGTGCCACAGCTTTATTGGCGAGGCCCTGCACACGCTTCCCGCTCTGCCGCGCTGCATCAAGCTGCAGCAGATTGCGGCGTGCCGCTAGGGAGTCGAGCTTATGCAGCAGCGGCTCGACCACATAGACAACATCATCGGCAGCAGCCAACAGCTCGCATACAGCCGGCTGCTGCCAGTCCGACCCGATATCCGCCACGACAACGGGCCGGTCCAGCCTGCAGAGAAGCTGCCGCAGCGGCGTCATCTCATGCGCCCCGGCGTTCGCCTCCATCCCGGTTTCAGCGGCTGCCTCTCCCGCAGCGGCACCCCAATAGGCCGACCCGTCGCTGTAAGCGGACGGCCTCCCATAAGGCGCGGCCGCTGCTTCGGCCACCGCCATCGAAGCCGGGGACGGGGCTAAAGCAGCCCCCCGTCCCTCCATCCCGGCGGCCTCATCCGGGCCGCCGCCCGCAGCCGACGGCAGCCACAGCGTGCCGCCGTCAATCCAGGGCGCCGCGTCCCAGGGCACAGGGCCGCGTGCATCGTTGTAGCAGCGGTAGCCCGCCGGTGCGTGCTTCTCGCCGAAGAGCAGCGCGTACAGCTCCGGCTGCCGCGTCGGCGGCTCAAGCACCGCGTGCGGCACGCCCAGCGCCTGCAGCGCGCGGGCCATCGCGAGCGCGGCGAACGTCGCGCCCGCTCCCGCGTAGAGCGCGCCGACCGCGAGCACGCGCGGCCGCGGTGCGGCGGCCCCGCCGGCGGCTGTGCCGCTGCGCGTCTGCGAGAGGCTGCCGCCCGCCTGCGGCGGCAGCAGGCGCAGCAGCTCGCGGCGCACCTCCGCCGCGGATTGGCAGCGCGCGGCGGGCTCCGCCTGCAGCAGCTTCCCGACGAGCCCGGTGAGGCTCGCCGGGAGGCTGGTGTCCAGCTCGCCCAAGGGCTTGCGCGCGGCGTGATAGTACTGCCCGCCGCTCAGCACAAAATACATCAAGGCCCCGAGCGAATACAGATCCGTCCGCGTATCCGTCTGCCGCCCCGCGAATTGTTCCGGTGCCGCGAAGCCAACGGTACCGATCGGTACCGTATCCATCGCTTGCCCTGCCTTAAAGCTGCGGGCAATGCCGAAATCAATCAGCCGGATTTGTTCCTGCAAATCAATCATCAAATTGGATGGCTTCAAATCCCGGTATACGACAGGCTCAGGTCGGCGGGTGTGAAGATAATGAAATAAATCGCAAAGCTGAACAACGTAAGAAATCAGCTGACTGGCCGGCATACGTCGCCCCTGACGCTCAAACCGCTGCTGCAGCGTCTCCCCTTCGATATAATCCATAATCAAATAGCGGTAGCCCTGCGCATTGGCGGGATAATAATCGACGATCTCCGGCAAGTTCGGGTGCTGCAGCCGAATCAGCATATCCGCTTCTGCAGAGGCCGCTGCCGATTCCTCACCTTCCATTCTCGACTCCTTGACCGCCCAGCGCTTGCCGGGAAGACGCAGATCCTCCGCTAAATAGACAGTCCCCATTCCCCCGCTGCCGAGCTTGGATACGATGCGGTAGCGCCCTCCCAGCACCTCATGGACTTGCAAACCGGTTAAACCGGAAAACGGTTGTTGCATCGGCATTGGCAGCACCTCCCTTGAATGTTTCAATACGCAAAAAAACCGCCCCTTCCATGCGTTACGCATGGGAGAGGCGGTTCTTCCGCTCAACTGTTACAAATATTGACTATAAATTACCACATTTTCCTTGTCCATGCAACAAATTTCGATTAAATCATAGCAATGGTGACAGGCTCGTTCGGCATAATCATGCCTTCCCTCTCCACCGAGCATACAATTCCCCGCAGCTGCTTGGCCGCTTTGACAAAAGAAGCTTCCAACCGCTCATCTCCTAAAGCGTCTGCGATCACTTTGCCAGGGCCGCGGCAGGGCAGATTTTCCCCTTCGCAAATTAATCCCACCCCTCCCGGGAACAACAATCTTGCCCCCTGCGGCAGCAGCGTCAGCGGTTCATAGCCGCTTAACAAGATATTGGCTCCTAGCCATTCGGGCAAAATCCGTTCCACGCCAAGAGACGATGCGATTCGGGCGCATTCTTCCGCTGAGACGATGCTGATTTGCCTGCGATTGGCGATCATCGTTCCCCGAGGGTACCACTTTTGCCGGGAATCCGCGGGGCGAAGCAGCCCGTAATGGCGGTCGCCGGGAATTCCCGCAAGCTCTATATTCAACTGTTCCTCGCGTTGGGTAATGAAGGAACCGTGCTCCCTTGCGGCCAACACAGCTAAAACCTGGGCTTCAAACTTTTTCATCGGATCGGATGTATCTCCTTTTTTTCCATTATCATACCATGCCGGGCAGAGGGCAGCTACATGATCCATACAATATCCCGGTGGCTGGTAAGCCCCTAATACATTCACCCCAAGCCAGCTTCCTGCATGCTGTAAGCCTACAAAAGGTTAAGCTTTACGCACTTGCAGGAACATGGGTAATCCCCCACATAAAAGGGAAAACTAGGCTATCGATTTTTCATGACAAAAGCTGATGCGGAGGACGAAGGGTATGTGGAGCATGGCAATCAAAGCAAGTGTGCTGGCCGGTTGCTTGGTTTGGTGTTCGAATGTCGAGGCCGCACCGGGCAAAGGGCGGGCTTACTATGAGCAGCGGGGAGAGGTCGTTTGGGAAGTCCCGACGGAGGAAAAGATGATGGCCCTCACCTTTGACGACGGGCCGGACCCTGCGGATACGCCGCAAATTTTGGATTTGCTGAAGCAGTACGATGTCAAAGCCACCTTTTTCCTTATCGGAAACAAGGCGGAGCGATACCCTGAGCTTGTTCAACGGGAAGTCGCGGAAGGTCACGAGCTGGGCAACCACACGTATCACCACGCCTACTTCAACCGGGGCGTAACGGAACGCCGAATCCACGACGAGCTGGGAAAAGCGCAGGAGGCTATCTATCGCATCTCAGGTCAAAAACCGCAGCTGTTCCGGCCCCCTGGCGGCTATTATAACGAAATGCTCATCCAAACCGCGAGGAAAGAGGGCTTCATGGTCGTAATGTGGTCATGGCATATGGATACGTTGGACTGGGATACGCCAGGTGTCCACAAGATTACATCCAAGGTGCTGAAAAACGCACGTAACGGGGATATCGTCCTGTTCCACGATTATGTCGAAGGCCGGACGGAAACGATCGCGGCATTGAAGCAAATATTACCGGAGCTCAAACAAAGAGGCTATAAGTTCGTCACCGTGTCTGAGCTGCTCCGCTACCGAAAGCCGAGTCCTGTCAAGCATACGGAGGAAGCGGAGCCATCATGACCTAAACACAAACTGCAATATATGTAAGCGCGCCGTCGCCCGTATGAGCCACCCGCGAAAGGCTCCTCACCCCCACCCGTTAGAGTAAGGAGCCTTTCTATCATGGCAGAGGACTCAATGCGGCTTACCGCACGAAGTCGTCTACAGGCGGTCGGTTCTTATTTGCAAGCGGCAGGCCCTAAACCCGTTCCGCGCAAAATAATAACCAGCAGGATATACAGGACCAGAATAATTCCGGCTGAAGTATACCATGTTCCGCATCCATGATGTTTTTTCGGCTCATAAATGTTGATTTCTTCATAGCTTGCATGAATGTTGACAGGAGCCGTGTAGCTTGGGTATGGCATTGGCATCGGCTTGCTTGCCGGACCCATCGAGACTGGGGAAACAGCCGGCAGCGGCATAGGTGCAGGCATTGGCATCGGTTTGTATTTTTCCATGAGGACACCTCCGTTAAATGTAAAGGCGTGTTCCTAACGAACACATCAACAGTCTATGGAGAATCACCCATGGGGAACACGGTATTCACCCATAGCGGAAAAATTAGACGAATGCCCGTTAGTAATTTTCACATCCGATGTCCCCGGAAGCTTATAGATTCGATTGTGGTAAAAAAAGTATTGAAAACGGATGCAACTTTTTGTTGTTCCGTACGTCTTATACTATAACAGCAGCTCGATTTTGAAGTTAGCTCAGATGAGGAGGGCATGACCCATGAGAGATCCCGTTCAGGAAACACCCATACATAACGAGTCTGCAGGCATCATGCCGCTCCAAGAGGCCATCCCTTCCGGGGAGCCGGAGCACTTCAAAATGCCGCAGAACGCTGCAAAATCCGTACGACAGACGGGAACAGGCGATATGCCTTCACCGATTCGATATTTCAGTTATTTCTTCTTCACTTCATCGGCATTACTGCTGGTCATCGGTGTGTTTTATCAATTGTTAAAATAATAGCCTGTGAGTTCAGACCTCGCTCCACCCTCTGGTTCTTCAGAACCGTCAGGCGGATCGAGGTCTTTTTTCTACTCTTGTCCTTCAACAAGGCTCGGCTTCAAGCTTTTTTATCTAACGAACAAAACCCCGGATGTGTCCCGCACATCGCTTCGGCATAGGATGGGTCCAGCTCAGCCAGCTTGCGATGATACTGCAAAATGTGATGGTTGCTGAATACGTTGGAGCGATGGATTGTAATTTCAACCAAGCCTTTGACATGCGAGTAGATACTGCCTTCCATCGATGGCGGCAGCTGAGGCACGAGATCATTGGTGTTCACCACCCTCACCGAATGCTCGATTGTGCGGTCAAAAGCGGCGGCAAAGACCGGATCTCCTACCTTCGGCGAGCCGAACGTATAGACGAGCGGCTGCTTGAACTTGCTGTTGGCGGCGATATCGACAGCACTGAGCGTAGCCATAGCCCCGCCCAAACTATGACCGGTTACCCATAGCGATCTGCCGGACGTCCAGAACTTGCGCAGCGACTTGAGCAAGGGCGTGCGAATCGTATCGCGGTACAGCTCCATGTACCCTCTATGGGTCCTGCCGCCGGTCTTCCCGTACGGAAACACAACCTGTGTGAAATCCAGGCCACGCATCATCTCAGAGCTGTTCTCCGTTCCTCTGAACGCAACGACAATCCGTTTGTCCGAGCCCATAATGCAGCCGAACCATGAGTCCTCCCCGCTGCCTAATGTGGATAGCAGGGTGTAGCCCTGGGGCAGCACAAAGCCGCTGCGGCTTTTGTATCTTTTCATCGCTTGATAGGACGCGGCTGATAGAAAAATAGCTCTCCGTATCACAAGCTGGCGGTCCATTCGCCATCCCCCCTCACCCCATCCTATTCAGGACAAAGCAAAATCTCCTCCGCTAACGCCGCAAGAGCGTGAACAGAGGAGATTCGCAAAACGGTTATACGTATGGATTATTTTCTTTCTCATACCCGATCGTCGTCTTGGCTCCGTGCCCCGGGTAGACGATCGTCTCATCCGGCAATTGGAACAGCTTGTTGTGGATCGAATCCAACAGTTCCTCGTTGCGGCCCCCCGGCAGGTCCGTCCGGCCCACCGACAGACGGAACAGTACATCGCCCCCGAACAAATGGGGCCCTGTGAGGAAGCTGACACTGCCGGGCGAATGGCCCGGCGTATGGAACACTCTCAGCTCGAGACCAAGCAGCTTTAAAATCTGCCCCTCGTCGAGCGCGTATTCCGCCGGATCAGTCACAATTGGACCGCCGAGCTCCGGCCACCGGTTGGAGCCGTTGCGGTTGGCATTGGTCAGCCAATCAGCTTCCGCATCGTGCAGGTACACAGGGCAGCCCTTCAGCTTGCGGATCTCGTCCACGCCGCCGATATGGTCAAAATGCGCATGCGTCAGCAGAATCGCCTCAATATCCATCCCCTCTATTCGCTTCAGCAGCGGCTTCGGGTTCATGCCGGGATCAATAATGATCCCCTTATTCTCCTCCGGGCGGGACAGCAGATACGCGTTCGTTCCCAGCGGCCCCAAGGAAAACGACTCAATTTTAACCCCTTCTAAGCTCATCGGCACATTCCGCCTTAGAACGTAGAGAGAAGGTCGCGAAGTTCTTTCACGATCACAGCATGGTAGCCTGTGCCTTCTCCGTACTGGGCACCCATTTCCTGACGCGCCACTTTAATTTTCTCATCATAGTCAGGCGCTGTGCGGTCCGGGTTCTCCTGCTTGAACTTGTTCATAACCGCCTGTACATGCTGCGGACGAGGGCCCCAATGTCCTAATACGTGACCGCTGAAGTCGGTGAAAATAACGATCGGGATCGCTTCGCCCCCCCCTGTCAAGAATTGAGCCATCACATCGGGATGCTCCTCCTTGATAAGTACTTCTACCGGAATACCCGAATTTTCTAACGCGCGAAACACGACCGGTACGTTACGAACGACATCCCCGCACCAATCCGCCATCAAAATCAGGCAGCGCAGATCGTCACGATTATTCAACGAATCAAAAAACTCTTTGTCATCCTCATTATCCCATGCGAAGGCTTCGTACCACTCCACGAATTTCTCCTGGTTCTTCGTCATGCCGTCGATAAACTGCTGCGGCTTCAAGCCGGTTCTCAGCTTGCTGGCTAAATTAGCGCTCATGCGATAAAGCCCTCCTTAAGGTTGGTATATTATTCATTCTATATAAAAATAAGCACCTAGGCAATTCAAACCACAGGCTGCCCTGAAGAAATCCGTTCCTGAACAAGCCGGAGCAGCCGCCGCTCCTCTTCCCCCGTGACTCCCTCGATGAGCCGGGCTGCCGCAAGAGGAAGGGTCCACATCCGGATATCCTCCAACGAATGGCCGGACAAGGCCAAGTAAGCGGAGGTATATTCCTGCTTGAGCTTTCTGCGAAGCACAGTCAGCAGGGTACGGATCAGCCTCGGCATCGAAGCCGGCAGCTCCGCATATTCGAGAATCAGAACTGTTCTGGCGACATCTGCTATGGGCTGGCCGCAGCTTCCTGTCGTCCAATCGATAATCACCGGCCCTTTAGAGGACAGCATCACATTGTCCGGGTGAAAATCGCCGTGACACGCCTGCCCTCCGTCCGAAAGCTGCCGTAAATACCGGATTACCGCCGCTTTTTGGCCTTCTGTCAGCTGCGGCGCGTGAGTAATGTTATATTCGAGCAGCTGCTTCTGCGGAGGGAGCCCTGCTCCTGACCTGCATCCGAGCTCGAAGTGCTGTGACGCCATCAGCCGGGCCAGCTTGTTCAGCTGCCAAGGCTTCTTCGACAGCTGCCGGGTCAAGGTCGGACCGTCGATCCGCTCGTAGACGATCCCTTTTTTTCCATCCACTGCTTCGATGCCGTAAACGGCCGGCACCGCCAGCTTCAGCTCCTGCACCGTGCGGCTCAGCTTCCATTCCGCCTCCAGCAGCGCATCGAGCTTCCGGCTTCGAAACAGCTTAATAATTTTATTATGCTCCCATTGGAATACTTCCGCTGTCTTCCCCTGCCCGATTCGTGGGCCCAGTGCCATGATCCTGTCACCTGCTTCTTTCATTGTTCTTCTATCAATAAAAAAAGCCGTTCTCCCGTATGAAATTCTGGAAGAAACAGCTTTCTGGAGGCCCTGCCTGCCGCTTATTGGGCGGGCTTTCCTTTTTTGCGCGTAAGTAACTTATAGGCAATGAAGAGAACGATCAGGACGATGGCGCCAATGATCGCAGGCTTCGTATATTGTGATGCGTATTGGTCGATTTGGTCCCAGTTGGATCCGAGCGCGCGTCCCAGGTAAACGAACAGGATGGCCCAAGGAATCGTCCCCAAGGTTGTATATAGAATGAATTGCGCCAAATTCATGCGGGCCAAACCCGCCGGTATTGAAATGGCTTGTCTAACAACGGGGAGGAAGCGGGCGACGAACACCATACCTGGTCCGTACTGCTGAAACCAGCGCTCGGTCAGATCGATATACTTCGGCTTCAGCAATAAATATTTCCCGTATTTGTTCAGAAAAGGGCGTCCGCCATAACGGCTCAGGTAATACAAAATCAACTGCTGCAGCACGCATCCGATCGTTCCGAACAGAATGGCTTCGAATATCGAGATCCCTCCGTCGAGAGAGGCCAGGTAGCCCGCGTAGGATAACACAAGCTCACTTGGAATGACTTCCAGCATAAGACCGAGTAAAATTCCCCATACTCCTAAATTCTCAATAAACGTCATGGCGCTTTGAATCATTTGATGTAGCATCCGGTAACAGCCTCTTCCTCTCCCACGGGGCAAGCCCGTATCACTCTATTTTCTCTATTCTACCATAAATGCAACTCTTGCTTCCAACCGTTCGGGCATCAGATGGCCGTCATGTGGCAGCCGCGTGCCGGCCAGACGAGTATCACAGCACTCCTGGCATGAAGCGACAAGCAAACGCATACAGTAGTACAAACAGTCAAAGGGTGGGATGAACGGGTGAATAAAGTATACATCATCAGTAAAAAGCAGCTCCAGCTGTGGACCCTGGTTGCGATTATGGCGCTCGGCACGGTCGGCGCAGCGGCGTGGTATTGGGGACATCGCGAGGCCAAAACAACCGCGGCTTCCTCTATCAGCACAGCGCAGACCGGACAAGCCCGGACCATCCACCTCGTAACGGGTGAGTTCAAAACGACGGGCACAGACGGAAAGCCCATTGAAGTGTACCGATGGGACCCCGGGACCATCCACGTCAAGCAAGGCGAGAAAATTAACCTGAGCATCTATGGTGTTAACGGCACAAGCCACCCTTTTATTATTGACGGGCTGAACGTAAAGGGTGAGGTAAAAAAAGGCAAGGAAACGATCGTTTCCTTCCAGGCCGACAAGCCCGGCACGTACCGAATCGTCTGCTTGACGCACCCGGATATCGCTCATAACGGGCCGATGGTCGGGTATATCGTTGTCGATGCCTGACCCTGTCTTGCCCCCTCCCCCTTGTGGCTGTCCCGCCGCCCAAGGGGGCTTTTTCGTTCACAATTCAGGTGCATCAGGCGTCTCTCCCGCATACCATAGGGTAGGAAGGAGACGATGAACCGCATGAACCCATCGAACAAAGTGAAGCATAATCAGGAACTCCCTACCGCACGAAAAATTCGCCGCTCCTGCAGCCGTGAGCTGTACCGGGCCCGAAAAAAAATAAACCAGTGGATCGCCCCTGATTTAGTTGAGCAGGCCGACGCCCTGTATTTCAAAAAGGTAGCGTTGAATCTGCCATGGATTGTAGAGAACGGCAGCAACCGTAAAGCACTGTCCGATTGGTGGGAGGAGAATGTGTGCCCGGACATTGCAGAGCTCTGGAAGGTCGATGCCCAGGTACTGGCGAGGGCATTCAGGGAGTCATTTGGCGGGTAACCGTCAGCAGATATAGGCACACGAACGCCCCCCTGCCGGCCATAAAACGGCGCGGCTACTTGCCTGCCGCCAAGTCCTCGATAGCATCGGACTCGTAGACCTGTACGCCGGAGCGGCCAGCCAGCGCTGCGCGCAGCATCGCTTCGGCGACAGCGGAAGCCGGGATAGCCTTGTACTTGCGCAGCGGCCCTGCAAAAGCGAAGCCGAGCAGCTTCATGGCGACGGCCGATGCCCGCTCGCCGAAGCGAAACTGGGCCCGCTCCCCCAGCAGCAGAGAGGGCCGGAACAGATGCAGCGCCGGGAAATGCAACGACCGGAGCGCATCCTCCACCTCTCCTTTGACCCGGCTGTAAAAGATAGAGGACTGCTTGTCCGCCCCCATCGCCGTAACGATAAGGTACTGTGCGGCTCCCTGCTGCGCCGCTTGCTTGGCCAACCGAATCGGATATTCATAATCGACCTTCCGGAAGGCATCCTTGCTGCCGGCCTGCTTCATTGTCGTACCCAGCGTACAGAACACGTCTGCGTCCTGCAGCAGCTCCTTTTCCAGGAGAAGGTCATCGAAAGAGACGACCTGTTCAATGAGCTTCTGATGCTGAAGCCCTGTCGGCCGGCGTACCAGCGTAATGACTCTCCCGTAGCCGCTGTGCTGCAGCAGCTTTTGGACCAGCCCATTGCCGATCAATCCCGTAGATCCGGCCACAATGGCGGTTCTTGTCATCTTAACCCCCCTCTTCTTTTCCGATACGCTCGCTTATCACCGTTTCTTCCACAGAGCCCCAGACCTTCCCGTGCTTAACGGTTTTATTGCTTAGGTAAGCGGGCGATGCCTGTTGGATCTAAGGATCTACCTGTTCAAACAGCCGGCAAACGGAGCCAGCGTAAGACTTCTCCACTCTTCCCTCCACGGAGTCGCGGGCAGCTCCTCAAGCAGTGTTTCCGCCCGTTCCACATAGAGAGACTGGATGACTCGCGTATATTCCACGCAGCCGCAAGCATCGATATAATCGACACAGGCCTCCTGATGCTTTAAAAATTCTTCTTCTGTCACTGTACCTTCATAAAATGACTTCAGCACCGGAAACGATTCCCCGCAATGCATCAGCATGTACAAAATCGGCAGCGTCCGTTTTTTTTGCAGCAAATCGTTATGCAGGTCGAACCGGTTCAAATCCTTCAGATCATTCTCGATTTGAGCAACGGTGCCAATACATTCCGCAAGCTCGTTCAAGCAGGCGGCCGTTTCCTCGCCGCACGAGTCCGGGACCAATGCATAGCCCATACAGCAAGCCAGCCGCACCAGGGCGCCGGATTTCTGCTGAATCATGGCCAAATAGTCGGCTTCGGTATCCGGACCCTGACCCACATCCTGCTGCTGACCGTTGATCGACCGGGCCAGCAGGCGGCTGACCTGAACCGCCAGCGGGACCTCTTCGCGGGCATGCTGCTGCAGCTGAGCCAGCTCGCCCATCACCCCCGCCATAAAGGCGAGCAGTGCATTGAGGGTGAACGCCTCCGGACACTGCATCCACGATTTATTCGGCTGGTCGCGGTCCTGCAAATCGTCCACGATATCCAAAGTAAGTATAATAAGCTCCGTCAGTGCGGCCGCCCGATACACCACCTCAGCTTCTTCCCCGCCCAGCATCCTGTAGGTATAAATAGTGATGTCTGACCAAATACGGTTACCCTCCGCATGCTCCCGGATGAATTGCTTCATCAGCCCATTCAGGCCCTCATTCGGCACATAGGCATCAACAATCCGATGCTGCTCCGTCAACACTTCCTGCTTCATCACGCTTCACTCCGGTCCATCTCGTTATAATATTTGCTTTGGACGAATTTCTCCAGAGCCTGTACTCTGGATTTAACTCCCAGCTTCTCATAAATTTTTTTCAAATAATTGTCCACGGATCGTTTGCTGACGTAAATCTCTTGTGCAATCTGCTCGTGGGTAGCCCCCCGCATAAGCATGGACATGATACGGACTTCATCCTTGGTCAAAGCGGCATCCGGTAAGGGCGTGCTCGTCATTAACCTCATATTGCGGTATAACGGCAAAGGCAGCATCGTGCAGTTATCCATGATGCAGCGAACCATATTCTGGATTACGCTTTCACTTGATTCCTTGGAAATAATGCCGCTCACTCCGAGCTCAATTAAATGATTGTACATGTCGGCCACGTCGATGCCGGTAAAGATAACGACATGGATCCCTGGATAACGCATTTTGATTTGCTTTACGACGCCGCTCCCGAATTGATCGGGTAAATGATAGTCCAGCATGACCAGTCCCGGCTTATGCTGCTCAACCAGTTCCAAGCATTCAGTACCCGTTTTGGCTATTCCCATTACAGACACACCCTGGATTTGTTCCAAAATCGATTTGGTCGCCATCGCGATGAGCGGATGATCGTCAACCACAATTGCCTTCATTTCCGTGTTCATGCCGATTGTACCTTTCTTTTCGGTAATGTAATCCATAGTCTGAGTCCGGTCCCTTTGCTTGTCCGAATCTTCCATTGTCCGTCCAGATGCAGGACACGGCTTTTCATCTGCTCCATCCCGGTCCCCGATGCACCAATCTCCCGAACCAACCCCTCCTGAACTTCAAAGCCTACACCGTCATCCTCATACATCAGCAAAAACTGGTCCCCGGCACGAGCTATCACAATGCTTACATGGGATGCCTCCGAATGCTTCTTCGCATTATTCAACAGCTCCTGTACAATACGGAACACGTGATGCTTGATTTCCAAATCCCAATATTCGATAGCTTCCGTTCCGCGTGTAAAAAACTTCAGCTCAAAGGGGCACAGCAGGCTTTCGCTTTCAATCACTTTGCGGATCGTCTCGATCAGTCCGATCTCATGCAGCAGATGCGGGTGCAGCTCAAAGCAGCTTTGACGTAAATTGGTATTAATAATTTCCACATAATCAATGACGCTTTTCATCTGCTCCAAGTTATCATCCTGAAGAGCTTGTTTTTCCATAATCGCTGCAAATTTTTTTTTCAAGAAAAACAGATCCTGAAGCGTTGTATCATGCAGGTCGGTAGCAATGCGCTTGCGTTCGGCTTCCTGCAAATCAAACATCAGCTTGCGAAACCACATAAAATCATGGGCATCCTGTTCATTAGGAATTTGGGCGGCCAGCAGCTGCAGCCTAATATTCAGCTTGCCGATCAAATGGAGATTTTCCATACTGACCGCTAAATAAGAAATGATCAGATTCAACCAATGGACATCGTCTTTGCTAAGCAAGGTATTTGAGATTTTGCTGGTCAAAATCAGGCTGCTTGTATATTCCTCATTCCGATTAATCTCCATACAAAGCAGCGTCGGATGGTCCCTTATGTCCAGAGCGGCAATTCGTTCCACCTCGGCCAGATCAATGTCTCCCTCAAGCACGGTCTCGATTCTGTCCTGGTGCTTAAAAGCAATAGCGGCCCCGTGCACCTGAAGCATTGTCACGATATCAACCAGCACAATCTCCCGAAGCTCCCTGAAGCTGGATATCGATCGGAGATTGGCGGCTATTTTCTTCAAAGCCTGCTGCAAATGATATTTCCTTGGAAATACGATCGCTTCCAACCTCGTCAAAAAATTTTCCAGAAAATAAATAATTAAAGTAATGATCGTAAGTACGGTAAAAAAACCGGTCAGCAAATGTCTCGCGGACGCATCCTCGGTAAAAATAAAATTATTCAACAGTGTAATGAGTGCGCTTGGAAACACCGATAGCACGACCGTAAATAAAATGCGCCGCAGCACCAGATCAATGTCATACAATTGTTTGGTCAAAATCAGGTAGGCAAATGACATAGGGAAAAACAGAACGAACCATGAGGTATACAACGAGTTGACCCAATCGTTACCCGTTAACAGCTGCGGAAGAAAAGACAGGCTTACGAAGGGGAGAAAGGAAATCGCAAAAGCCCATAAAACGGTTTTGATAATAACGGACACATAGGAGCCGTCTTTTCGGTACTTCCAATAAACCCAAGACAAATAGAAGAAATTCAATGCGATTCCCATCAAAAAAAAGACGATGACGGTACTGCTGTTATACTTGTAGAAATCATAGGCAATGGCAGGAAAGAAAAAGGTTCCCCTGCACAGCAGCGTTACCGCTACGACACCATATACGTATTTCAAGAAATGCAAAGGGAAGGCTGCTGCGCCCCGCTCTCTTACGAAGTGAACGAAAAAATGAAAAAATACGATCGGGAACACCATCATTAACGTAGTAATCGTAATTTTCCCCAGCGTATCTCCTCTGGCTGAAGCCCCCAGTGCCGCAAAAATAAGACCGATATTGACAAAAACGAGAGACAAAAACCGACTGGAGACGGAATGCTTCACTTTGATATGCAGGAGGACAGCCAGAGACAGGCAAAGAATTTCGCCGAAAAAAGGGAAGGAACTTGTAGAGGCCTCTGCCGCAGCTTTCGTGACCCCAACTTCTATCTCCTTGCCTTCCCTTTCGATAACAATAGTCTGCGCCTGCTCTATCATCCTCCATTTTTGTACGCTTGGCAGGAGTTCGGGGGGATTTCCGTCTACGGTTTGAATGATATCCCCGATCTGAAAGTTCAATCTGAGGCTTGCACTGTCCTTTTCCAGTTTGGTAATAACCCAATCCTTCTCTTCATTTTGCTTCAATATGATTCCTATAAACGGATATTGGAAGGTGATATAACCGAACCATACAAGCAAGGATGTAAGGAGCCCTAGTACGAGTACCAGCCGAAAATTTTTTTTATTTTCCAAGCCATTCCCCCCTTGCAATTTTATTATTTCTGGTATAATAAAATTGCAATAAATGTTAAATATTGCCGAAAAAGAGGTGGTTACTATGTTGTCCAGCGTAACTTATTCTTCCCAATTGCATCATGTCATCCGCTCCCTCAAACAACTCACAACGCAAGAAGTAACAGAGCTATTCAAGAACAGCAAGTGGTTCGAGTCCTGGTCTCTATCCGCTTCAGAAGGACAAGCAGTCACTTCATTATTCGCCCAATCTACAAATCCCGACAAAAAAAGGTCTGGAAAGGTTGATTTGTGGGGCTAATCAGCTTCATTATTTTACCAAAACAAAAAGAGATTGTATATTAT
>NZ_NMQW01000076.1 GCF_002234615.1 Paenibacillus rigui
AATCATTATGAAATTGATTCATCTACCAAAAAAACAGAGCCTCACGGCTCCTCGACGTTAATACGTATTGTAAATATTGGCGCATTCCTTACTTGTCGGCTGATAAAAGCAGTGGGCCTTGTAGCGGCCTACCAGCGGCTGGTTATACCAAGTATCCGGGCAGTCCCCCGTCGGTTTGAAATACCATAGGCTGAACTCGCCGGGCCAGCTCCTCTCGCCGTTAATTGCTCTTTGCGCTAGCCGCTTTTCCCTCTCTCTCGCACTCTGATAAAAGTACCCGTGAGTGGTCGCCTCAAAGGCATGCGGCTGGTAAACCATTTGCGGAATCGTACGAAGTCCCTTGAAATCGGAGCAATTCGCGCGAATCCGGTTAATGCCGACGTTGCCTACAAGCATCATGCCCTTCTCGCCTTCGCCTTCCGCTTCTGCCCGCAGCAGCCTTGCGAGTAACGCCACATCCTGATCTCTTGCCTTCACTACTGCCATATCCTCACCCCATTACTATGTATGCGAAGGCGCTAGCAAAGTAGACTGAATGGACAATGTAGCGGATAAATAATTTACCGCATGCTTGCATCCTGAACCAAAATATTGGGCTATGCTGGCAAAAACGCACCTTAGCTGGAATTTACAGCCCTATCGCTTCGTTGCCATCCCTCCGGCATGCTGTTACGATAAAGCGGTAAACGACTACAATCACAACCTAAGAAGGTGCCCGTACCATGCAAAAGATGAGACTTACTCTAAGCGACAATCAGCGCTTTCTGCTGCGCAACGTCTCCATAATTGTCGTCGGCCTCTTTATCAATCAACTGCTGCAGACCGTAGGCAGCATTATTTTGGCGCGGCTGCTGAACGATCCGGCAAAGTTCGGTGAAGTGAATTTGCTGCTGCAAATATTCGGCATGGTGGCGCTGTTCCTGAATGTGGGATTTAACTCGGCCTTGGTGTATACGTTTTCAACCGATCGGCAGGAGGCAATCGAGAGTAAATTCCGGCTCTCCCTGCTGGGCAGCACCTTTTTCGGTATAGTGGTCAGCGTGATTGTGGCGGCTCTCGCCCCGCTTCTGGCTGATTTCTATCATCTTCCTTCATTAAAAGGCGCATTGTTTTTAAGCGCAATCATGCTCATCTTCAACTCGGTGATCAATATCGGGGTCTCGTCCTTTTCGGGAAACCGTGATTTTAAGACGCAGGCCTTTTTTATGGTCATCACAACGGTCTTTTCTACCCTGGGGATGGTCTTGGGTGTATTATGGACGTTCGGCACCCATGATTTGCTGTGGGGCGTGTCATTCTGGATGGGCATCGGGGCCATGGTGACGGCAGCTTTTATTATATGGAAGGTGGAAAAGGTGCATAATCCAAAGTGGCTCGGTTCCTTCTCCCTACGGGAGATGGGCCGCATGATGAAGTACGGCGTCCCGCTCTGGGCGGGCAACATTGCGAAGGCTTTCCAGCAGCCATTTCTGGTCATGTTTATCGGTTCAAGCTCGGTCATTGCTGTCGGTGAGCTGGCCAATGCTTCCAGAATTACAGGCTTCATCGGGATTGTCACCTGGGCGTTTATGATTGTAACCTTCCCCTTTGTTGCAGAAAGCTCCCGGGATCCTCAGGAAAGCAAGCGACGAGGGACGCTATGTATCCGGTATAATAACCTGATCCTGTATCCGCTGACGCTGACGATCTGTCTGTATCCGAATGAAATCAACGGATTCCTGTTCGGTTCCGGCTATACGACGAACGATTCCGCTATTTATATCCGCTTGCTGGCACTAGGCGTTCTCTTCTCCTCTGTCGGAAGATTGGGGGGCAGCATTCTATCGGGGGCAGGGAAAACGAAGGCTAATTTCTGGGTCATGATCGTGGCCGGCGTCATCGTTATTGCACTGGCACCGCTCTTCGCTGCGAACAATCCAGTGCTGGCGGTCTGGTTTTATACCGGCGGCTGGGCGGCTTCCGCCTTGTGCATGGTCTGGTTCTTTTATTATGAAAGGTTCCCGCTGGATTGGTGGAGATCCTACGGCGAACCGCTGATTCCAACCCTGGCGATGGGGCTGCTGATGGAGATCGGACAGTTCGCCGGGGGTTTATCTGCTTTATTTATCTTCCTTGGCGTTGTCGGCCTGCTGCTTCTTACTTTGGTCATTGAAGCGTTTCACATCCCACGGCTGCGGCTTACCCGGCAAAAGCATTAACTGTCGTATAGATACAAAGCGAAACGCCCGCCTTCCGGAGGGCCTGTGTCGGTCCTGCCAGCTCCGGAGGCATGCGTTTGCGGCCAACTGCTTAAGCCTTCACGCTCGCGCTGCGAACGATCCGGGTCATCATCTCCGCATTCGGATAGCCAACCTCATAATACTGCTCGACGACTCGATCGATAGGTACCGGAACGCGCTCGATTCGCGTAGACACGCTTCCGTTTTCGATTTCGACCATCGCATACGAAGCTTTGGCAAGGCCATCGAAGGGCAGTCCTACGCTGCCGATATTGATGACGATCTGGCCGTCCAGGTAACGTATATACGGCTTGTGGATGTGTGCATAAATGTACAAACCCGCATCCGCAGCGGACATCAGCTTGGTTTGCAGCACCTCATCGCCGGAGCCGGGCGCCACAATCTCGAACAAGCTGTCCGGCGTCGCATGAAAGGCGTGGATTGAGATGCCCTCCACCTCGAGATGAAGCTCTGTAGGCAGCTGGGCCAAATAATCGAGATCTTCCCGTTCCAGCTGTGATACAGTCCAATCCCGCTCCCGGTTCATCAGCTCCAATACCGCATCGGGGACCTCGCCCTGCCGTACCCCTCGGACAACCCATTCGTCCGCGTTGCCTTTAATAACCTGCGTGTTTAAAGACCGTACCAGCTCCAAGGAACGTTTGGGAGCCGGTCCGCGGTAGCAAAGATCGCCCAGCACGTAAATGCGGTCCGCCCCATTTCTCCGAACGTGCTCCAATACCGCTTCCAGTGCGGTCGCATTGCCATGAATATCCGAAATAAATGCTGCCTTCAAAAGAATGGCCTCCCTTCAGAAATACAATGAATATGAATATTAGCCCAGGCTGAACGAACGATGCTAACACATCCGCTTGACCGCTGCAATTCACCAAGCACCAGGCTTCCAGGTTTGCCGGGTATGCAGCAGGATCTTGCCTCGTCTCCCAGGATGCTCCGCCGCCTGAACGGCTTGAATCACCTCGCGAAGCTCGAACGATCGTTCGATCTCCCTCAGTTTAAACCGCTTCTGTTCTACAAGTCCAATCATTTGTTGAAACGTGCGCTGCCACGTCTCGACAGGCACATGCTGCATCCAGTGACGCAAATGAAACAGCCTGACCCGTACACGGTCCTTGGCAACCAGGGACAGGTTTACCGGCTGACCTGACAGCAGCCCCAAGCTGACGATGGTACCGCCCGTCGCGGTACAAGCCACAAGCTCAGCCCCGGCTTGGCCGCCGACACAATCGACGGATGCCGCCGCCCCTTGGCCCCCGGTCAGCTCGTAAACCGCTGCCAACCTGTCCTTGAACCTGCCGTCGCTCAGTTGACTGTCATCCAGCACATACCACGCGCCTGCTGCATACAGGCGGGGGGCATCCGCCGCACGCCGGATTACAGCCAGGAAGCGGAACCCCAGCAGGGTCGACAGCTGGGCAATTAGGGTGCCTAGTGCCGAGCCACCGGCATTCATAACAAGCACATCTCCCGGCTTCAGCTGCAGCACCTCGGTGCAGACGACCCAAGCCGTTACGGGATTTATGAACAGCTGAGCTGCGGTCTCGTCCGGTATCGATGCCGGAACCGGAACCGCCCATTCGGCAGGGGAGATCACGACATCCTGCCATGTTCCTTCCCCGCGCAGCGGCAGCACACGCCTTCCCAACAGGGAAGGCGCTGCGCCCCTGCCGACAGCCTCGACGACGCCTATTCCCTCGTACCCGGGAACAGCAGGCAACTGGATGCGGTGCGCATATGCCCCCCGGATCGGGATCAGATCCGACGGATTGATCGACTGCGCAGACATGCGAACCCGAATTTCGCCTGTGCCGGGCTGCGGTGAAGTTCTGCGCTCCAACCGCAAAACATCGGCCGGCTCCCCGAACGATTGGTAGCGAATGGTCCGTTCACCTAAGATGGACTCCATTGATTCGTTCTCCCTTCCTTTAACATCCTCTCGCAGCTCCTCCCCGTCTGTTTCCAGCCCAGCAAACCTTCATAGCAATTCCTTACCGAGCATGTTATCATTCTATTGATTCTGATCCTGGCGTCACATCATGCAGTTACGGGACGAATGCCATGTTCGAGAGGAGGAACATCTGTGTCTATCAAAACCAAACTGTCATTATGCATCTCGTTTATCGTCGCCATCATTTTGACTCTAAATATATCGATCTATTATTATTCTACGCGAGCGGAGCTGCAGTCGGGCGCCGAGAAGCAAATGACCGAGATCGCCAAAACAATCGGCGACCATGTCGAGTTAACCCAGCAGATGAAGCAAATGCTCGAGGATTCGCTCGGCGAGAAGCTTCGGGCTGCAGCCCTAGCGGCAAAGCTGAAGCTGAATCCTGATATCGACCAAGTAACGAATGAGCAGCTGGCCGCATTAAGCCGGGAGCTGGACATTGACCATATTACGCTGTGGAAACGAATCGGTAACGATATTGTAGCATTGAAATCGTCCAACGCGAAGGAAATCAACATGAGCTCCAAGACCTGGGATTATTGGTATACCGCCTTCAATCAGCTGTTCGATTCGGGTGCAGTTACGGTTCCCCAAGGGCAAAAGCTGCCTCACTATTGGTCGGGACCGATCAACTATGCCAGCTCAGATCCTTCTGTTATTAATAAATGGGGCTATTATTATGACGGCACCACCAATTATTTGATTAATCCTTATGTGAACGCCAAGTCCCTGCTTCAGTTCGAATCGGGAAGCGGGACGGAAGCGCTCGTACAGCGGATGCTGGCGGACAATAAGAACCTGTTGGAAATTACAGGCTTTGATCCGCAATTTTTTGGAAAAGCACCGATCATCAAAATTAAAAACGGGATCCCCGTCAACAACCTCGACGTGCGTGCGGTTATTTTCGGACCCTATTCGTATCAGGATGACAGTGACGACGCCCAAATTCAGCAGGCCGCCAATACCGGCAGAATGATCACAGAGACGGCGACGATCAAGAATACCACCGTCATGAAAAGCTTTATTCCTATACAAGGAGCGCAGCCCTATGTGATTGGCATTACGTTCGATCACACTTCCATTCAAAGCACGTTGAACCGACAGCTGCTTAAGCATATTGGCATTTCACTTGGATTGCTTCTCGTGACGATGGTCGCGAGCTATTTTATAGCGGGTTTCATGCTGCGCTCCCTCCATCTGGTGATGGATCAAGTAAATGCCTTAGCACAAGGGCATTTCCGTACCCGCCTCTCTATCCGCACCAAGGATGAGCTGGGTCTCCTGGCTGCCCAGGTGAATGCAATGGCGGATAATCTTGACGCCTATTGGATGCAGCTGCACAATGCGGCTGAAGAATTGCAGCATACCCAGCAATATTTGGAGTCGTTCATCAATCATACCTCCGATGCGATTCATGTCGTTCTTCTGAATGGTGAAATGATGCGGACGAACAATGCATTCGAAGCGATGTACGGCTGGAATAAAGAAGAGGTCGAGGGCAAGAGGCTTGAGCTTATATTCCCGGGACATGAGCAGGAGTTTGAGCATATCCGCTCTACAATCCTGCAGGGGTACCCTATCGCCGATTACGAAACCGTGCGCATGACCCGAGATGGCCGGTCTCTCGATATCAGCATGACCAGCTCCCCGATTCGCGACAGCCAGGGGGAGATTATAGCTATCGCCTCCATTTCCCGCAATATAACGGTCCGGAAGAAAACCGAAGAAGTGCTTCGCAAATCCGAGAAGCTGTCCGTTGTCGGTCAGCTTGCAGCGGGCGTGGCTCATGAGATTCGCAATCCGCTCACAACCATCAAGGGCTTCCTCCAGCTGCAAAAGAGCAAAGGTCCGCTCAGCAGCATGTATCTGGATGTGATGCTGTCCGAGCTGGACCGTATTAACTTTATCGTCAGTGAATTTCTCGTGCTGGCGAAGCCTCAAGCAAGCTGCTATGAGCTCGTCGACCTTCAGACCATATTGCGGGATATTGTGCTGCTTCTCGATTCCCAGGCCCATATGAATAACGTGGAGCTGCAGCTGGACCTAGCGACGGAGTGCAGCCCTATTCATTGCGAGCCGAACCAATTGAAGCAGGTGTTCGTGAATGTCCTCAAGAACGGACTCGAAGCCATGCCTGACGGCGGTTCCCTGCGCATTCAGTTAGAACATACGTCACAGGACGGCCTCACCGTCCGGTTTATTGATCAGGGATGCGGCATTGCCGAGAAAGACCTTGTCCGGCTGGGCGAGCCTTTTTTCACGAACAAGGAATCGGGCAATGGCCTGGGGCTGATGGTCAGCCAAAAGATTATTGCTAATCACAAGGGAACCTTGAACATTCAGAGCAAGCTCGGACAAGGAACCTGCGTGGAAATCTGGCTGCCCGTGGCAGCGGTTCAAGAAGCCTCCGTGCACAAAGGATGAGAAAACCTCATCGGAAACTTATAAATACTTATAGATAGGATGATCCTTCGGTTACTGCCCCTGCTTCGCCGTTCGGGTGCCGGTCGGCTCTGTACCCATATACAGCAGCGATAGCAACCCTCCACAGAACAGAACGACGCACGTCACGATAAGAGAGGCATGCAAGCCTGCCGTAAACGTACCGCTCCCGCTCACCATGGCCCCTTGAAGAGCCACACCGAGCGTCGCCCCCAGCTGACGGCTCGAATTCAGAGCACCTGAGGCGACGCCTGTCTGCTCCTTGGGCACTGCGGAAATGACCGCTGTCATCAAGGAGGGGATTGCCAGCGAGACCCCGAATCCAATAAGTAATAAACCGATAAGGGTGACGGTATAACCCGCGCCGGCTCCGATCCCCAGCAGGAGCAGCGTACCTGACGCCGCCAGTAGGAATCCTGCCGACATCGGGATCCTCGCTCCAATCCGCCCCACGAGACGGCCGGTAAGGATGGGGTTGAACGCCATTGGAACGGTTAACGGCAAAAGCGCCCAGCCTGCCATATGAGCCGATAAGCCGCGTACCTGTTGAAAAAACAACGGTACGATGAACAATATACCCGACAAGCCCACGTTGATCATCATACCGGCCAGCATTCCCGCCGAAACGGTCTTACTCCTGAACAAGGTTAACGGAAGCAGCGGGTTTCTGCTCCTTGCTTCAAGCCGAATAAAGGCTGCTGCACTTATCAATGCGATCCCCCAGGCTGCGACAATAGAGGGCGCCCCCCAGCCTATCGTCCCACCTTCCATAAGGGCAAATGACAAAGCCGCAATTGTCAGAATAGCGGCCGCTTGACCCGGCACATCCAGGCCATGCTGTCGTTTGGGCCGCGCATCCTGAACCCATACCAGCGTCATAATCATACTGACTGCTGCAAAAGGAACTTGAATGAGAAATATGCTTCGCCAGCCTAACGTATCCACCAGCAGCCCTCCCACAACCGGTCCCGCTGCCATCGCGAGGCCGGTAACGGCAGCCCATATGCCCAAAGCACGTGCCCGTTCGGCCGGATTCTCATAAGCGCGGGAAATCAGAGATAGCGAGGCGGGCATCAAGGCTGCTCCCCCAAGCCCAAGCATCGCGCGAAAACCTATCAGTGCACCAAGCGATGTAGAAGCAGCCATAGCGGCGGATGCCACGAGAAACAAGGCAAGCCCGCCGATGTAAACGCGCTTGGCTCCCAAATCATCGGACAATGCCCCCATCGATAGCAAGAAACCGGCAAAAACGATCGTATAGGCGTTGACTACCCACTGAAGCCCCTCCAGCCCGCCACCCAGCGCTTCATGAATCGCCGGGAGCGCCACCGTTACCACCGTTGTATCCAATAAGACCATGAAGTAACCGAGGGAAAGAGCCATAAGCAGAAATACCTTCCGGTGCCTGCCGGAACCGCTGCTCTGTAAATGAATCGTTTTATCCAAACGTAAGACCCCTTTCTTTTCCTGATATCAAAATTGTGGCTGCCCCAAGCAAGCAAAGTGTATAATGGAATGGATACTAGAACCAGATGATGGTTTATCCTAGGAGTGATTCTCCTATAATCCATAGAGCTATGAAGGGAAGGCAGGTGAGGTCGGGTGGAACATTCAGACAGCGAACGGCTTCAAGAGCTTGCCCGGTTTCTTAGAACGAGGCGGGCTCGTCTGGCTCCGGAGCAGGTGGGCTTATCCGCATGCGGCCGGCGGCGAACACCAGGACTGCGGCGCGGGGAGGTTGCACAGCTATCGGGCATGAGCGTCGACTGGTACACTTGGCTGGAGCAGGCACGCGACATTAAAGTTTCCCCGCAAGTGCTTGAAAGCATTGCCAGGGCGCTTCAGCTCGATGTGAACGAGCGCAAGCATTTATTTGTTCTCGCTCTCCGGCAGCTGCCGACAGACAGCTCGACCAACGAGAGCGTCGTCAACCCGATGCTGCAGACTTTCCTTGACCTGCAGGGAGCCAATCCAGCCTATGTGACGGACCATCGTTTAAACGTCGTTGGATGGAATCTGGCCGCCTGCCTGGTTTATGGTCCGTACCCGGAGATGACGCCGCGCGAACGCAACAGCATTTGGCGTACCTTCACTTCCCCATATGTGCGGGAATTGCTTCAGGAGCACTGGGAGTCCCATGCCAGGCACCGTTTAGCCCATTTTCGCGCGAACTACGCCCGATTTGCGGGCGATGCCTGGTGGATGCAATTCATTGAGGAATTGCATGAGGCCAGCACGCATTTCAAAGCATGGTGGCCGCAGCATGACGTGCTGGATCGCCCCGAGGGGAGAAAAATCAATTATCATCCCGTCGCCGGGACGTTGGTCTTCGACCAAATTTCGTTCCAGACGACCGGCTCACCCGACCTGACTATTACTGTGAATATGCCGTCAGGCGATTCGGATACCGCTTCAAAGATGGATACATTGCTCCGCAGCAGCAAAAAGGACAGCCCCTGTTAAGGAGTCCTGTCCTTTCCACTTGCTCCGCTTGCCCTCCCTGGCTTCCACTGCAGCACAAAAAAAACCGTTCCAGCAGTCTAAGTCGACCGATAGAACGGTTTTTTAAAGCAAGCTATGCAATTTAGTTGGCAAAAAGCTTCAGATAGTGCCCATACCCCTCTGCTTCCAGTTCGTCCTTCGGAATAAACCGCAGCGAAGCGGAATTGATGCAGTACCTGAGCCCTGTCGGTGCCGGCCCGTCGTTAAACACATGCCCAAGATGGGAATCTCCCTCGCGGCTCCGTACCTCGGTACGGATCATCATGTGGCTGAAGTCGGATTTCTCCTTCACATTGCCCGGCAGAAGCGGCTTTGTGAAGCTCGGCCAGCCGCAGCCGGAGTCGAATTTATCCAACGAGCTGAACAGCGGTTCACCCGATACGATATCGACATAAATACCTTCTCTGTGATCATCCCAGAACTCATTGCGGAACGGCGGCTCCGTCGCATTGTTCTGCGTCACCTCGTACTGGAGCGGAGTCAGGGTCTGCTTCAGCTTCTCTTTATCCTTGGTCACCTGCCAATGCTGCTCTATGAACGCATCGCGGCCCGAGCCCTTGCGGTACATTTTGTAGCGGAATGGATTCTTCGTATGGTAATCCTGATGATACTCCTCCGCCGGATAAAATGCCGCAGCCGGGACGATAGGCGTCACGATGGGAGACTCGAATCGGCCGCTTTGCTCCAGCTTCTGCTTGGAGGCTTCGGCTAACCGCCGCTGCTCCTCACTATGGTAAAAGATCGAGGTCCGGTAGGATGAACCTCTGTCGTGGAACTGCCCGCCCGCGTCAGTCGGATCGATTTGCCGCCAGAACAGCTCCAGCAGCTGCTCATACGGCATAAGCTGCGGATCAAACGTAATCTGCACCGCCTCGGCATGCCCTGTCGTTTCGGAGCAAACCTGCTCGTAGGTCGGGTTCTCGGTATGTCCTCCCGTATACCCAGAAACGACGCGAATAATGCCCGGCAGCTCCTCGAACGGGGTCACCATGCACCAGAAGCAGCCACCGGCGAAAGTAGCCAGCTCGTAGCCCTGTTCCTGTCCAACGAATGAACTCATCTATTCATGACCTCCTCATGGATTGTTATTGAATTGCATATGACTCTAGTATAGTCCATCCTGCTTTCAGGTTCCAATCCAAGGAAGGCATAGGCCCCCTACGTGAGCCTAGAGGTGAGAACCGCCGCTCGCATCGATCAGCTGCCCGGTGATCCAGCGGCTGTCCGGTGAAGCAAGAAATGCGGCAATATCCGCAACGTCCTCCGCATGGCCCCATCGGCCGAATATGGAGAACTCCGCTCCGAATTGGCGCAACCCCGGATCCTCTAAGGCGCCGGCGTTCATATCGGTATCGATGAAGCCCGGCATAATCGCATTGACTGTGATGCCACGGGGGCCCAACTGCTTGGATAGCGCGAGCGTCATCGGGTGGATAGCCCCTTTGCTCATACTGTATGCAGGAATGGTGGGCAGAGCGATTCTCGTGACAGCGGACGAGAGGTTAATGATCCGCCCTCCGTCCCGAAGACGCGGCAGCGCATGCTGCGTGACGAAAAACGGAGCCTTCACATTGATATTCATCACTTCATCAAACGCAGCTTCCGATGTTTCTTCCATGGTCTGAACAAGACCGACACCTGCGTTATTGACCAAAATATCAAAGTAGTGATCGCCTGTACGTTGTATCCACTGCTCATCCAGCACGCTGTATAGCTGCTCTATGTTCTTGTGCGGGCCAAACTCCATACCAATGGCGAAGCCGGACCCGTAAGTTCGATCTAGCTCTTGGACAACCTGTTCGGCAGCTTCTTTATTTCTGCCATAGTGGACGGCGACCATGGCCCCCTCCTCCGCCAGACGGATGGCAATGGCCCGTCCGATGCCTCTGCTTGCACCTGTCACTAATGCCTTTTTCCCTCTCAATTTCCCCATTTCAACCCAGCTCCTCGTCCATAATTTTTTACAAAGACAGCAGCGTAATCCCTCGCATGGGAGCACCGTACCGCGTACAAGCTCTCTTATACAGGAAGGCGTTGCATGACAATAGGACTTCACCCGCTTCTTGTCTTGGTTATACCATAGGAGCGATTTTGCATTGTTGCTCTTTCATTCTTCCGCCAGGGATAAAAGGATCCGCCGTCCTTCAAGACGGCATGCGTTTATCAAGGCAAACGGCCCGTCTACCCACCAAAAAAACGGACCCGATCCTCAACAAGAAAGAGGATGATCGGATCCGTTTCTCACCTAAATCATTTAATTTACGGGATTAAGTATACAGCAAGGTGATGACCAGCAAATTATACAGAACAAGCGGAAGAATAGCGTTGTTGTAAACATACGCTCCGGGACCAAAGAACCCGCGCTGTGCAACCGGTACACTTAAGTAAATGTGCCCTGGGTCCACCTGCACGATAATACCTTCATAGGTATGTCCGTCTAAGGTCTGGACCCGAACCCATTTGTTCATGTTCTGCTTACCGATCGCTTGAACGCGGTCCTGCACATTTTTTAAAGTGGACACCGTTTCCGGATTTGCTTCGTACAGCACCTGCTCATGCTGCGCTCGATATGGAGAGTAACTCATACGTAAACCTCCCTGGGCTTTAATACTCACAGCGTATTCAAACGCCCAGCCGGAGGTTCCCCTTCCCTGTAATTTAATCGTGAAGTCCACAACCGTGAGCAGCCGGCCTTCCGTGACAGGCAGGTCAGGTGGCTCCCCTTCCTCCTCCCGGGCCTCCGGCATCCACCGGCCGCAGCTCATACAGCTCCTTAACGTTGCAGTCCAGCGTATCTGCGATAGATATTGCTGTTTTTAGCGGCATGACCCGCTTGTTTTCCATGTAATCCGACAGGCGCTCGGGTCTAACCTGCAGAGCCCCAGCCAGCTCCCCTACCGACATGCCGGATTGCAGCAGCCTTTCGTGAAGCAAGCAGCGGCCCAAATCAAGCTTCATGAGCACGACCTCCATTTATCCGGGTAGTTACACGATTTAGCATAGCCATAAAATACAGGTCATAAGCCAAAGGAATCCCCACCATTTACGGAACCAGTTCCCTTTACGTTTACGGCCTCCGTCGTCCGCCCACATCCATGCCTTCCGCGCTTTGGCCTCAATCTCGTTCCGGTTCAGCTCCATTTGCTGCTGCAAGTCTCCCCACCACATACAATCTCCCCCTTTATATGAAAAAAAAGCCCACAAGAAAGCTCCCAAACGGAACTTTCCGAGGACTTTTATTCCTACGGTGTAAAGCGGGGCCAACCCGCTCCTGTATCACTTGGTTCGAACCGAAGCCTCTTCCGTGTGCCTCGTCGGATCCCTAGATATCTTCCACGTTGTGTAGCATTGTACGATAGCCTAACGGGGGTTAGCAAAAGTCATTTTGTCCCATGTAAGCGAAAACATCCCATTCAAGCACATTCTTTTGCCGTCTATCGTCTCCTCTCGAATTTCCAGCAACATTTATTTATGGTACTCTTCCATTCGTAACCAACCGAACAGAAGTGTTATTTTTACTGTTTGTAGATTTTTTATTTGATTGTGTTTCTGATTTTGTTCGATCTCGAGAAATACTAAGTAAAATTCCCATCCCTAATAGAGTAACCATCATAGAGGACCCTCCATAGCTGATCAACGGAAGCGTGACCCCAGTCATCGGTATGGTATTTGTAACTCCTCCCATATTAATAAAAGCTTGGATTCCGATTATACTAGCAATGCCAACGCCAATCAAAGTTCCGAAAATTTCCTTACTGCGGAGCGCAACGAGGATACAACGCCATATAAAAGCAAGGTAAATCAATAAAAAGAATGAACCCCCTATAAATCCCAGTTCTTCTCCAATAACTGAAAATATAAAGTCGTTATAAGGTAATGGTAAGTAGTTAAGCTTCTGTATACTTTGTCCTAATCCTGCTCCTGTGACCCTACCGTGACCAAGAGCATAGAGTGATTGGATTATCTGGTAACCGTTACCTTGCGGATCCGACCATGGATTCAAATAAGTTGTAATTCGATTCATTCGGTAATCATGTTCTCCGTCATTTAAAATTATGTTGATCGAGTAGACGATCGTTATAAAAAATGCCCCAATGGCCGCAGTAATAGCAAAATGTTTTATTCTAGCGCCGGCAACAAAAATGACAATCATGGTACTACTTACTAAAATGGCCGTTGACCCAAAATCCGGCTGAAGCATAATAAGTGCCGATATGAACAGGACTACAGCGATTGGTGGGATGAACCCTTTCTTGAAATCACTAACCATCTCCAATTTCTTGCTTAGTAAATTAGCTACGTAAATAATTACCGCCAGTTTGGCGAATTCAGCAGGTTGAATTGTAAAGCTGCCCAGAGCAATCCAACTCGTTGCGTTATTCTTATTCACTCCAATGATCGGTGTTATCAGAAGCAATATCGTGACTCCAATAAAAGCCGGTATGATCCATTTACGTAGTTTTCTATAATCTATGTTCATAAATAACAACATGAGAAATACGCCTAAGCAAGTGCTAATAAGTTGACGTATCGCAATACCGCTTCCAAGCGCCATGCTTGCACTATACACAAAAATAAGACCGAAGCAAATTAAAAAAAACGTTAAAAACAACAATAAAAAGTCGGGCTTTCCCCGTTTGATTAGCTCATTCATGGCATCGCAAAATTCGTGCACACATCGTTTGACCCAAGATAAAACCTCCCTTAAATGGTAAAATATATTAAATTATATCATAATGTTCAAGGAATAAAAAAGTAAGATATGGTCATCCCATGTATGGACATTAAAAAACAGCCTTCGCTCTTTTTGAGCTAAGGCTGTTCAAAGTGTCGATAAAAGTCCTTTGGACGAACAGACAAAAAAACAGGCTCCCCTCTGCCCGCCACCTGCCGAGGGAAACCTGTAATCTCCTAGCTATACCAACAGCTAGATTCTGAATTGATTGACCAACGATTTCAGCTGCTCGGACATCCCAGACAGATGCGCCGCCGAAGCGGAAATTTCCTGTACCGATGCGAGCTGCTCCTCTGCAGCGGCCGACAGCTCCTGGGTCCCCGCATTCGATTGCTCGGCGACCTTCACCACCTCGTGAATCGATTCTGTCACCTGTGCCGTACTCTCCGCCATCAGATTCGATGCCGAGGACACCTCCTGAATCTGCTGCACGACCCGATCGATGGACGAGCGGATTTCCTCGAAGGAATGACCGGCGACATTGACCATGTCCATGCCTTCTTTTACTTCCCGCATCGCCGCCTCCATCGCTTTGACCGTGTGCCCTGTCTCCTCCTGGATCGACTGCACCACTTCCGAGATTTGCTGTGCGGAAACCGCCGATTGCTCGGCAAGCTTGCGCACCTCTCCGGCTACGACGGCGAAGCCTTTACCCTGTTCTCCCGCCCGTGCCGCCTCAATCGCGGCATTCAAGGACAGCAGGTTCGTCTGCGCGGAAATCGCGCTAATCATCTCGATGGCCTGCGTGACCTGCTCGGACCGCTCGCCTAGTCCTTTGACCGCTTCAGCCAAGCCGCTGACCGTCTGATGAATGGAATGCATCTGCTCCGTGACAGACTGAATCGCAATAAAGCCTTCCGTCGCCTTATTCGACGAATACGTCGAGGTCGACGACGCACTCTCCGCATTCGCGGAAATTTGCTGCGCGCTCGCCGAAATTTCCGAGATCGCTCTGGAGCTTTCATCGACGAAGCGGACCTGCTGTTCTACTCCCGCAGACAGCTGCTGCACAGTTACCACGACCTGCTCGCTTGTTTTGTTCGTCTGCTCGGAGCTGACCGACAGCTCCGAGGAGGACGCCGCAAGCTGCGAGGAGCTGTTGCGCACCTCCAGCAGAATGGAATGAAGCGCGTCGGCCATCTGGTTGAAGCTGATCCCGACCTGACCGATCTCGTCCTGCTTCTTCACCTGTACCCGTTCCGTCAGATCCCCTTGGCTGATCTTCTGTGTAGCCAGGCGCAGACGGTTCAACGGACGCAAAATCGACATGATCATGAAATAGACGATGATTGCCCCAACTAGGAGGGAAACAGAAATGACGGCGATCGTCCGATCCAGCACGGGCTTCGCCAAATCGTTGATTTCAATGGCTGACATATTGCCGGCCACCTTCCAGCCCGTGGTCGGGTTGGTCGTATAAATCATTTTCTTAGGCTCATCCTTGAAAATGTAATCGTATTTGCCCGTCTCCATGCCCGGCTGGTACATCACTTCATTGTGTGGACTTGTCGGCGTACCGATCTTGTTCGTCGGATGAAGGAGGAACTGCTTGTTTTTCGAATAAATGACGATGTACCCGGCTTTCCCGATATGCACATCCTTCGTCAGCTGCTTGATCTCCTCGAGGTTCAGCTGAATCGCCACCACACCGGACTGGTCAGGCAGCGCCTTGGCTATCGTAATTACGATGCCGCCGAACAGTGCATCCTGGTAAGGATCCGTCATGATCAGCTTGTCCTTGCCTTTGGCTTCCTTGTACCATTGTGCTTCCTTGGGCTTGTAATCCTGCGGAACCTTCAGGTCGCTCGACGCCGTTACCAGCTGTCCGTCTTCCGTGGCGAGCACCGGAGGCTTGCTCTCCGGATGCTCATTTAGAAAATCCTGCATGGCAGCAAGCGTGCGGGGACCGCTTTTGCCAGAGGAAGCCTTCAGCTCCCCGGCAATTTCTTGCGTCAGCACATCAAGCTCCTTCTCCCTGCTCAGGATCAGGTTATTGATGTACATATTCGTTAGAGCTACATTCTCCGAAGCGCTGGCCATCAGCAGCTGTTCGATCTGCGACTTGGATGTATTGAACGTAATCCAGCCGATCAAAAGCCCGGGCACGAGCAAAATCAGAAGAGATAAAATAAACAGCCTTGCTTTCACGCTGCTCAAGCTCCACTTGAACTTGGGCACTCTTGCCGAAGCTTTCAGCTTCTTCGGTTTGGGTTTCGGTTGGTTCATCATCGCTATATACCTGCCTATCCAAAAGTCTTATTATTGTGATGAGACCGGCTTGCGGTTCGGGGAACCGGATGCAGCCGAGCCTGCAAACATATAATTGCTAACAAGTGCCAATACAATCGTACCTACGGTTAATCCGACAAGTCCGTGCCAAGCGAACCGGCTCCACAACAATCCGGGCACGAACGCCCCCAAGCTCCCTCCTACATAGAAAAAAACAAGGTAGAGCGAGGATGCAGCCCCTCTCGCCTTCGTGGCGATGTCCGTCACATAAGCGGTTGTTGCCGATTGAGAGGCAAAATTGCCCAGAGCCAAAATCGAGGCACCGATTAAAAGTGCCGGAAGCGTAGGCCACAGGGTCAGAAGAATGCCTGCGGCACCGATCAAATGCCCCAGCGCCATCGTCGCTCTGCGCCCGACCCGGTCCGACCAGTAACCTGCCATCGGAGCGGAGAAGACACCGAACACATAAGCCCCATACAAAAAAGAAATTTGCGTGACGCTGAGCCTGAACGGCTCCCCCGCCGCATAAAAGGGAAGATACGTAAAAAAACCGATAAAAGCGAAGAATTGGGAGAACCCGATCAGAAACGTGCCGAGCAGCGCCCGATTCCGCAAATGATCGAGAAAACCGGTCCGGTCCTTGCTTGCCTTTTGCTTGGAAGCCGGGAGCAGCCACCAGACCAGAGCACTGACGAGGGCAGATAATACGGCAATCCAGCCGAATACCGCATGCCATGAGAAGGTCTCGGCTATCGGTCCGGCAATGACCCTGCCGACCAGTCCTCCGGCCACTGTAGCGCTTACATAAATTCCCAAAACACGACCTCTTTGCGCAGATGGAAATTCCTCCGATGCATAGGCGACAAGCACCGCCGTTACGCCGGGAATGCAGAGGCCATGCAGCCCCCTCCACACCAGCATCCAGGCAAAGGAGTCCGTCACCGTCAGCATTGCGCTCGGAACGACCAGCAGCAGGCTTGCGATCCCTACTACCGTCTTCCGGTCCCATCGGTCAAAGAAGGGAGCGAGCACAAAGGAAGAAACGGCTAGACATATGATGGTGACCGATATGGTCAAGCTGGCCGTAGCAATGGAAATGCCGTACTGCTCCGCGAACAGCGGCAGCAGCGGCTGGGGCGCATACAGCAAAATAAACACGCTCATGGTCGCCAGAAAAATGAGGATGATTCGCCCCATAGGGAACTCCTTTCGATCTGCGCCGCAAGTCCAAAGCCTTTAAGCCCGGCTTGCGGCGCGGGCTCATTAGCATATCTTGCATCTGGTTATGGTGTCGTTGCACCGGCTGCGGCCGCCGGAAGCTTGCCGATATAAGCTGCGTCCGGGTAGATCAGCCGGCCTTGGGCCGCCTCAATAATATGTGCGGACCAGCCCACCGTCCGCGTCACCGCAAAGGTCGGCGTGAAGAGCTCCTCCTCGAATTCAATCGCGTTCATGACGGCTGCCGCGTAAAATTCCACGTTCGTGTACAGCTTCTTCCCGGGCTTGTATTCCTCTAGCAGCCGGATCGCCACTTCTTCGACATGGACTGCCAGCTCCAGCCACGGGTCGCTTGCCGAAAGACGCAGCGCCAGCTCGCGCAGGGCAACGGCGCGCGGATCCGTCGTCTTGTACACGCGATGGCCGAAGCCCATAAGGCGCCCGTCGCTTTCGAGCTTGTTGCGGATCCATGCTTCCGTCTGATCCTTGGTGCCGATCCCTCTTAGCATGTTCATGACATGCGATGGAGCCCCGCCGTGCAGCGGCCCCTTCAGCGCTCCGATGGCTCCCGTCAGCGAGGAAACGATATCCGAGCGTGTCGATGCGATAACCCGGGCGGCAAAGGTGGAACTGTTCATCCCGTGCTCCATGAGCAGGATCAAATAAGCCTCAAGCGCTCTGACATGCACCGGAGAAGGCTCTACGCCCCTCAGCATATACAAATAATTGGCCGTATGCCCGAGATCGGAACGAGAGGCCACAGGGGTTGTCCCCTTCAGGCGATGATATCGGTACGCAATAATCGTCGGAAGCTTCATCGTGATGGCAGCCGCTTGCTCCACCGTCGGAGGATAAGCGTAAGCTTGTGATTCCAGCGCAGATACGGCGGTACGAAGCACGCTCATCATCCCTGTCTCGTGGGGAATCGCATCCAGAACCGCTTGAATCTCCTGCGGGAGCTCGCGCTGCTGCGACCATACCGCCTGACTAACCTCCAGCTCCGCCGCCGACGGCAGGTGACCATTCCATAATAAATACGCCACTTCCTCGAAGGAGTGGCCTTCGGATAAATCCTTGGCCCACTCCCCGCGGTAAACGAGTCGTCCATTCTCTCCATCAACGAAGCTGACCTCAGTTTCAGCAACGACGACTTGTTCCAAACCCGGTACAAAAGACATCGTATCTTCTCTCCATCCTGTTCGTTGTTATTTACGGAACCATAGCCTGCTGTGGCGGCAATTCCCCGCTCCGTCCCAGCATGGAATCGTAAATGTCTTTGCCGAGAAGCTCCCGGCCGATGACCGATTTGAGCACATCCGTGCTTCCGTCGGCAATCATCAAGCCTCGGACATCACGTAGCTTTTGCTCCAGTCCCGTTTCCTTAAGGTATCCCCTTGCTCCGTGAATCTGAAGCATATCGTCGATCGCTTTGTAAGCGGTCGTTGTGGCATACCATTTGGCCATCGAGCCTTCTACCGTGTTGGTCCGTCCTTTATCCAGCACATCGAGCGCCTTCAAGCTGAGCAAGCTTGCCGTTTCCAGTGTCGTTGCACTTTCCGCAATCTTGTGCATGACCGATTGCAGCCTGCCGATCGGAGCCCCGAACGCCTTGCGCTCCTTCGCATACTGCACCGCTTGCTCCATCGCGCTGCGTGCGGCACCGATGCAAATAATGCCCATCAGCACCCGCCAGTAGCCGAAATGCTGATTGAAAATTTTGAAGCCCTCGCCTTCCTTGCCCAGCCGGTTCGATACCGGCACCTTCACATCGTGAAGCCGGAAGCCGCCGTAGGACCAGCCCTTCATCCCCATCGGCTCCAGATCGTACTTCTCCACATTAGGGTCGTTCATATCGACGAGAAAAGCCGTTAAGCCCTTCATGCCTGCTCCCCTCCGGGTTTGTGCGAAGACAACGAAGATGCCCGCTTCCCGCACACGGCTTACCAGCTCCTTGCCCCCGGACAGGACATAATGCGAGCCCTCCTTACGGGCGAATGTCTCCGTCGAAGCGAGGTCGGAGCCAATGTTCGGCTCGGTCAACCCTACCCCGACCAGCAAATCTCCATTTATCAAATCAGGTAAATAACGAAGCTTTTGTTCATGAGTCCCGAATTTGGCAATCATGCCGCCATGACCGGCCCCGACAACTTCCCGGGTATTGACCCCGAATTTACCGCATTCTTCATACAAAAGTCCCATCGTAGCCGCGTTCAGTCCTTGCCCGCCATATTCCTTGGGAATATCCAGGCCAATCAGTCCCTGCGTACCGGATGCTTTGCGAATCTCCCAAGGGAGCTGTTCGCTTTCATTCTTCAAAGCGTTCTCCACATCAAAGGTGACCATAAAATCACGAACGGCTTGGATCCATTTCTTTTGTTCCTCCGTATGGTTAAAATCCATGTACGTCCCTCCGTTTACTTGGTTTTAAAGTTCTCTCTATATATAAATGCAGTGAAACCAAGGGGAAAATGACCTGTACCCATGCAAAAAAAGCCGCCCTGTCTTCCTTGGAGCAGCCGGTTTACCGGAATGAAAACGAAGAATAATTTTTCATAAAGCACGGCAACCCGGCGATCATAGCTGAATCAGAATAGACTTAAGACTCATTCAACGTTAGACCCGTAGCTTTGCGTCCTTACCTTTCGATAAGTATGCTATTGTCGATTTATGCAAGAAGATTCCAGGGCATATAAGGGAATTTTGTAATAATACACAATTTATTTTGAAAAATATTCCTAATGTATAGTCATTTTAACCTATTATCCCGGAAACTTCCACATCATTATGAAAATTTATGAAAATATTTACAAACTTTTTTCATAGAAGCGCTTGCATAGAACCATTTCGGTCATTGACGTGAAACCAAAAGGTTTCGTATAATGAGAAAAACAAGCCTAACTATTCCAAGTATACGGAGGAAATACTATGTCTTCGAATCCGACCGGGGCCATCCCGGATATATGTCAGACCATTATGCTGCAGGCCCCTATTCAAAAAGTGTGGGACGCTGTCTCCACTGCTGAAGGGATTGCCGCCTGGTTTATGCCGAATACGTTCGAGCCCCTGCTCGGACATGAATTTACCCTAACCTCGCCTTACGGCATTTCCCCCTGCAAGGTGACCGAGCTGGCGCCCCCGAACCGCTTGGCTTTCGACTGGGGCAAGGATTGGCACGTTTCCTTCGAGCTGGAGGAGGTAGACGGGATGACTCGCTTCACCCTCGTTCACTCAGGTTGGTCGCAAGACAGCGTCACCGAAGTGGGTGCGCCGCATTCCGAGATTCGCGAGAGAATGAACCACGGTTGGGAGACGGCTGTCCTCCCTCGTCTGCAAAAGCTGGTTGAAGCCTGATGTCCGACGCATCGCCTAAACACGATGTATTTCAAGCGGTTGCGGATCCTACCCGCAGGCAGCTGCTGTCCCTGCTTAGCGATCGGGAGATGCCCGTCACCGTCCTTAGCGGTCATTTTCCGATGAGCCGCACGGCAGTTTCCAAGCATTTGCGCATATTGTCGGATGCGGGACTGGTGAAGGAGCGGAAGGTTGGGCGGGAAACAAGGTACCGTCTTCAGCCCGAGCCGCTGCTGGAGCTCAAGCGTTGGCTGTCGTACTATGAGCGGTTTTGGGATAACAAGCTCATGGCGTTGAAGCATTTCGTGGAGCAGGATACATCCGTGGCTTCCACGGCTGTTCGTGGCTCACAGGCAGAGCCATTTTCTCTTGTAGCAGCGTCTCGGGAGGAAGAATCCGACCGCGGATGATACAATGAACGACACAAGAATCAACGGCTTGCCTTCTTTCAAGACGGCATTCGTTTGTCAAAGCAGACGAAGCAGGAGAAGCTCATGCTACCGATAAACTCAGAAGCTTATGCTTTCTGCCCTACGTAAAAAAGCAGCCCTCGGGCTGCTTTTTTGATCATTTGGCCGGACGCCGTTGGATCCCCATCAGGCCGGCAGCGGCGAATGGATAACTTTGTCCAGAATACCGTATTCCTTCGCTTCGTCGGCAGACATATAGTAATCACGGTCCATATCCTTCTCGATCCGTTCGATCGGCTGTCCCGTCCGTTCGGCGGCAATCGAGTTCAGCCTTTCCCGAATACGCAAAATCCGGTTGGCGCTTATCGCGATATCGCTTGCCTGCCCCTGCACGCCGCCATGCGGCTGGTGGATCATAATCTCGCTGTTCGGCAGCGCCAGTCGTTTGCCCGTAGCGCCGGCCAGCAAAAGTATGGCTGCGAACGATGCCGCCATGCCCGTGCAGATGGTCGAAACGTCCGGCTTAATGAACTGCATCGTGTCATAGATTGCAAACCCTGCGGACGTAGAACCCCCTGGGCTGTTAATGTACAGATGAATGTCCTTCTCGGGGTCCTCGGCTGTCAGGAACAACAGCTGCGCAATAATACTGTTAGCTACCGCATCGTCAATCGCCGAACCGAGGAAAATAATCCGGTCCTTCAATAACCGGGAATAAATATCGTAGGACCGCTCGCCGCGGCCCGATTGTTCCACGACGTAAGGCACATAAGTACTCATAGGAACCCTCCTTTTCAATAAGAGCTGAGATATTATATCAGGCAGCTCTGAGCATCAAGCAGCTTGGGTGCGGCAGCTGGTGTACGGCTTGCGCCTCCCGCTTCTTGCCGCTTTTCATTCCGATGACTGCAGGCAGCGCATCCCGCTGGACTTCTTCGTTCAATAACCTCACCAGGGCATAAGGATTATGCTGCTGGAACGCTTGCAGATAGGCATACACCACTTGCTCATCCACCTTGAGGGAGGACGGACGCAGCAGTTTGTCATCCGGATGCCCGGATACGCCATCTCTTAACGATTTCAGCTTCGCACGGGCCCGGTGCAATCCGGCTTTCACGGCACCCTCCGTTGACCTGATCAGCCTTGCCGTCTCCGACGCGGTAAACCCCAAGGTATCTATCAGCAGCAGCAGTACTCTTTGCCGGGCGGGAAGATAAGCGACTAAAGCCTCCATGGCTGCCCGCAGCTCCAACCCATCGACCGGCTTTTCCATCGGAAGGTCCCATTCGCTGCTTGCCTCTGCGAGGGGATGCCTTTTTTTCTGGCGGCAGCGATCGATCCATGTGTTGTGCGCAATGCGGAACAAATACGTTTTGGACAGGTCCTCCCGTGAAGGCTCCCGCAAAAACATCCGGTACGCCTTCAGCCACGTATCCTGTACCAGGTCGTCCGCCTCCCATGAGGAATGGGCAATAGAACGGCAATATGCGAGCAGGGCCGGACGAAACGGCTCCATCAAGGATGTGAATCGCTGCCGATCACCCCCGTGCTGTACGCTTCCGGCTTCCGTTGTCACTCTCATCAGCTCCCCTCTGAATTCATCTCAAAGTCATTATATATACGATAGCGGTTTACAAATCGATACGGTGCCGCCAACACAATTTTTTCCATGCTCGAACAATTTATTTCTGCTCGCGCTCCGCTACGATGCTCTGCACGGACTGAATAAATAATTTGACGGCCGGCGAGGCCTCGCTCAACGAAGGTACGGCGATGCTGACCTCCCGGCATACCTCCGGCTCCAAGCTGCGAATGGCTACGCCTGGCGGCAGGTTCGTCAAGGACAGTCCTGACATAATGGAGATGCCAAGCCCCTCCCGAACCATATTCAAGACCGTGCTTACGTTATACACGGCATACGCGATGTTTAATTGGGACCCCGCCCTTTCGAACATTTCGATAATCGGCGCTTCGTACCCCCCATGGCATACAATCAGCGGCAAGCTGTCCAGATCGCGAAGGGAAACCGACGGCTGACCGCATAAGGGATGGTCGTCACGCAGCACGGCAAGCATCTTGTCTCTGTATATCGGGATGGTTTCCATCTCTTGTGTCGGCAAAATAATAATCCCCGCATCGACCTCGCGCTGCACAAGCCATTTCTTCACTTCCTCGATTGTACCTTCCTGAAGGATCAGCTCCAGCTTCGGGTAATTGGTTCGAAAAAAGGCCAGGATCGGCGGTATGAAATGAGCCGCTGCCGTCGGAAAGGTACCGATCCGAATCGTTCCGGCCTCAAGCCCCTTTTCGGCGGCTACGATCTGTTCAATATGCTCTACCCGCTGCAGGATTTCCCTGATCTGGATCAGCAGTTGCTGGCCGATCGGGGTGAGCACGATTCCTTTGCGCCGGTCCCGGATGATTAAAGATACGCCCAGATCGGCTTCCAGACTCGACATGGCGTGGCTAACGGCAGGCTGGGTCATGTTCAGCTCCTGGGCCGCCTTCGTGAAGCTTCCCGAATCGACGACCTTGACGAATATTTGATATTGAGTAATAGTCATAACCTTTTACTAATGCCCCTTATAAAAAACATTCATTTTATTTATAAACAATCCTAGCTTATCATAATGAAACCATATGCGGAATGTTGAAGCACTGCTTTCGTAGATAGCTTTCCTGACGGAAAGCTCAGCGTATGCTTTCGTAGACAGCTTTCCTGACGGAAAGCTCTTAGGAGGGATCAACATGTCATCACGCGGCAGAACCGCCGGTATGCTCATTTTTCTAATTCTGGTCTGGGGCGTAAATTGGCCGCTTTCCAAGCTTGCCCTGAACTATGCGCCTCCACTGCTGTTTGCGGGGATTCGAACGATCATCGGCGGCATTTTGCTTATTCTCATTGCGCTTCCGCGATATAAGCAGCTCCGTTTCAAAGAGAATTGGGCGGTTTATCTAGTCTCGGCTTTGGTCAATATCGTCCTGTTCTACGGCTTGCAAACCGTAGGACTCGGTTATATTCCGTCCGGTTTATTCTCGGCCATCGTCTTTCTGCAGCCCGTGCTGCTGGGGCTTCTATCCTGGATCTGGTTCGGAGAAGCGATGTACGGGTTAAAGGTGCTCGGATTGATTCTAGGCTTTGCCGGTGTGACCACGATCAGCGCTGGGGCTTTGTCCGCCCACGTCTCGATGATCGGCATCCTCTTCGCCCTGGGCACAGCCATAAGCTGGGCGCTAGGAACGGCTTTTATCAAAAACATCGGTTCCCGGGTGGACGCTATCTGGCTTGTCGCCATTCAGCTTACAATGGGCGGCATTCTGCTCACCACCGCGGGCTCCGCCACTGAAGCCTGGGGAAGCATTCACTGGAATGGCGTCTTTCTCACCAATTTACTTTTTATTTCCATTTTCGTCATCGCGTTTGGTTGGCTTGCCTACTTCACCCTCATTGGCGAAGGGGAAGCAAGCAAAGTGGCCTCCTTCACGTTTCTGATCCCGGTTGTATCCATCACAGCCAGTTCCCTGTTCATGCGCGAGCACATTACACTTAATTTAGTTATCGGTCTGCTGATGATCCTGTTCAGTATTTTGTTCGTCAACCTGAAGCCAAAATCCATTGCAGCTAATCAAGCCTGATCTCCGCAAAACAGAATAAAGCCCTTCATATGGCTGCCCCTTCTTCTTAGATGAAGGAGAGACAGCCGTTTTTATATGCCGTTCAACCGCCGCTATGAATGTACATGAGGATCAGGCATTCCCGCCCACGCTTCCCCCTCCCAATTCCCTAGGTTTACGATTGGAACACACTTGACTTCCGCTCCCATTGACCGTATTCTTTAATCACCAAATAGTTTAACATTTAAAGTATAGGTGCGTGATAACAATGAACAAGGTCATTGCCATTACTGGAGCTTCCTCGGGTATCGGATTAGCCACGGCATTATTGCTAGCTCAGCACGATTGGATCGTTTATGCAGGAACAAGAGATGTCGCTAGGGACCAGCAACGCTATGCGGGCACACCGAATCTTCATTTTGTGGAAATGGAGGTCACCCGACCGGAGACCCTGCGACAGGCCTTTGATACCATTGAACGTACCCACGGTCATATGGATGCGCTATTCAGCAACGCCGGCTTTGGGTTTCTCCGGGCCTTGGGGCAAGCTTCCATGGATGAAATTAAGCGGGTATTCGAAACGAATGTATTCGGAGTGATGCATTCCATTCAAGAAGCGCTCCCGCTTCTTCGAAAAGCGCCGGCAGGTGGCCATGTTATAGCAACGACCAGCGTGGGAGGATTAGTCGGACAGCCTTTCAATGAGATTTATTGCTCCAGCAAATTTGCTGTAGAGGGCTTGCTGGAGAGCCTGGCGACCTACTATAAGCCCTTATTCAATATAGATGTTACGCTGCTTGAGCCCGGGGCGATTGCTACCCAATTTAACAGTACCGTATTCCGGCAGCTGGAAGAGACCGGCGGCATTCGGGAGGATGAGTACAAGCCGCTTATCGATAAATACATTGATACGTTTTCCAAGCGAAATACGGTACCCCAGACCCCCGAGTCGGTTGCGGAAGTCGTGTTGAAGCTGCTGCAAATGGAGACGAAGCCACTGCGATTGCGCACATCGGATGCCGCTGAGCGATTTGCCGAACACAAAACAAAGCTGGATCCCACAGGCTTGGACGGTACGCTCTTGGTCCGTAAGCTGCAGCTTAATATGTAGGTCTCGTTCTGGAAGCCTGCGCCTGGCAAGCTGGTCGGTGCACCTAGTTTCGTCCAGACTTATGGCACAGCATGAAGTCATAAGCAGCTGCGCAGACAACACGGCTTCGCCCTCCTTCAAGACGGCATGCGTTGATCGAGGCAGGTTAGAGTACGACCACAGCGAGGCGCAGAAGTCTTGCCTGCACAAAAGATGACCGTGAAGAGAGCCGTCTCCTCCGGTCATTTTCTTTTATTGCTCCCTTAAGCTTATCCGCTCCTGGTAATCGGAAGAAACTGAACAGCAACCCCGAATGTAATGGTATGCTTTGAGCCTGGCGGATATTGCCTAGGAATATGCCGACCCGCGGATCCATTTGGAGCCGTCCGAGCAGGACTAGCTTCCTCTTTATAGCGAAAGTTAAATGATGTATATTCACTGTAATCGATAAATCGAGTAGACTAACGTTAAAAGGAGGGATTAACATGGTCTACTTGGAAGAAAAAATCGAACAGCTGCGATCCGAATTGATTTGCTTGGTCGAGCACACAGGGACTTTTATTGATTCCAGAGTCATATCCCTCAGTCAAGAATTAGATGAAATTCTAGTGGAGTTCGAGAAGCAGCACACTCCGCTTTACTTATGATTTAGTGATGTCATATACATTCCTGCATGGAATAAAAGAGCCAGGCCGATGTTTACATGAAATCAGCTTGGCTCTTTATAAACATTTTCAGACCTATGGCTTCACGCCGAACGGAAAAAACTCCGTTACCAGATTCTGTGGAGAGAACGAAATAATAACATGGTCAAGCTCGGTCTGGTTAATGAAAGCGGCCATGTCCTCTTTATAATATCGAGGGTCCAGAAGATATATATCCGAACAGACCGTCGACAGAAACGAGATGAGCGGAACAGCCAGGGAGTCTTTAATAAACAACATCTTGGGCCCGTCTTTTTTATCTTTATTCTGGATATGGACAAACGCCTGATTTCCGTAAAGATACGTAAAATATTTATCTCCTGTCAGTCCGTAGTCGTTGCCATCCATACGCAATGGGTAGGTGGTCAGCAGGGCCTCTTCAAATCTCCCATTCAGCGTCCCTCCCAACTGATTGCTTTTAAACATGAACTCGTAGTCAGTTTTAAACTTAGGATAAATTAAAGTAAAGTCGTCTGCACCTGTGTAATACTTCCCCGTTTTTCTTCCCATTGATCCGATATATGCATTCTTATATTCAATTTTATTATAGTTATCGATATTGGTATAAAATCCTGTCGGGTCAAGCTTGTTCCCGTCTATTTGGTTCAGATGCTTTACAAGCTGACCGAATCCCCAAAAGGCGGTTTCAATTTTCCAGTGATGATCGGTTTTGAAAAACAAGTCCTGAGTCGGAATGCCACTCTCCCTCAAGCCCTCTCGCAAGTCGATGGTATCTACCCCGATTTGCTTTAATTCCGATAAGAATTGGTCAGCTGTCTCATTGCTATAGTTGTACGGAATGCCCAACGGAAATTGGGTGTACCCTCGAATGTATTTATCAGGGGTCAGCATGTAGGATAGCTTCACATGTTGATTCGTAATTTGGCTGCGCAGGTTGCTGACTCTTTCGGTAAGCTCCGACGTAGGGTTCGGCTTGTTCGTAAAGTAGGTATAGTGCAGCTGCCCCTCTGTATCCTTGACCACTTCGAAATTGGACTCCTCGTTCTTATCCATCACAGCTTGTACAAAGCCGTACGCTTCAATGAACTTGAATTTTTCATATACCGTCTCATTCATTGTATGATCCAGCTTGGAAATCGTCTCCTTCAACGAGGCAAAATGGAAGTCGCTCGACTGCCATGCTTCTTTCAAAGGTTGATAGGACAGCCTTACATTCTGAATGGAAAAAGCAAATAAAAAAACGATAAACAGCACCGCGGCGATCATCTTCTTAAAAATATGTCTTTTCATGATAAGATAGGTTTCCTCTTCCTAGAAATTAAAATAAATAAACGGATTGTACGTACCTTTAACCAAGTAGGAAATACATAGTATAAACAATAATAGAATTCCTAACGGGTATGTCCATTCCAGAGCCTTACTAAATGGCGCCCCATCTACCATATATTTATTCATTCGTTTCGCTATCGGAGTCGAGAAAACAATACCTAACACGAAAAATACCACATATTCCTTAGCGAACATAAAAGTATAGTCGCTCCAGAACCCGTTCGCGTTCAAGCCAAACATATTCGATAAATAATTACCGGCTTCCACCAGGTTATGCGACCGGAAAATGACCCAGCCTATGATCACAACGAACATTGCGTACACATGGCGCAAAGTGTGAAACTTGTTGGTCTTATCCAGATTGAACACTCTTTCCAGAGCAATACAAGCAAAATTGATCAAGCCCCACACGACGAATGTCCATTCCGCTCCATGCCAAATACCTGTAAGCATCCAAACGACGAACAAATTTCGAATCATTTTGTCCTTGTTCTTGACACGGGACCCGCCCATCGGGAAGTAAACGTAATCTCTGAACCACGAACCCAATGAAATATGCCATCTGCGCCAAAATTCGGTGATCGTCTTGGAAATATAAGGATAGTTAAAGTTTTCTTCAAATTTAAAGCCAAACATAAGCCCTAAACCAATGGCCATGCAGGAGTAGCCTGAGAAATCAAAATAAATTTGCAGTGTATAAGCCACGGCCCCAAGCCAAGCAAGACTGGCAGGAATATCACCTGTAGCACCCATCTGGAAAATGCGGTCCGCGATGATTGCCATACTGTTGGAAATCAATACTTTTTTCCCGAGCCCCGTAATAAACCGGCAGCACCCTACGGAAAACTTCTGCCAGGTTTCCTTGCGGAAGTGCATTTGCTCCGAGATCGTGTTGTAGCGAATAATCGGGCCTGCCACAAGCTGCGGAAAGAAAGAAATATACAGCGCCACGTAAAAAAAGTTTTTCTGTACCTTACCGTGCTGCCGATATACGTCCATTACATAGGATATCGCATGGAAAGTAAAAAAGGAGATACCTATCGGCAAGACGATATTTGGTATTGCAATATGAGCCTCTGTATTTTCGTTAATAATGCGGAGTGTAAAGGCCAAATATTTAAACACATACAACAAGCCCAAATTGAAAACAAGCATAATAGTAATGATGGAGTAGGCGGCCCGTTTCCTCTCTCTATACTTGTCCACCAGCAGAGCGAATATATAGTTAAACAAGATGGAACCCAGCATTAGCAATACGAACCATGGCTCGCCCCAAGCGTAAAAAAACAAACTGGCAAACAATAACACCGTGTTTTTGAGAATCAGCGAAAACCGCAGTGAATAGTACAAGATCAATACGACCGGAAGAAAATAAAACAAAAAGACTACACTCGAAAAAAGCACTTCAAAATCCTCCTACACCCAGATGAACATGCATTTACTTCGGTTGGATAAGTGCATTCAGCATATTCCTATCCCATGCCAGCGTCTTGGCATCCATAATTCCGAACGCCGAGCAAAGCTCCCAATAGCTCCAGGAGAAGCCCATCTCTTCCGCTAATTCACGTACGGCCTTCGTCCACAAAATACGAGACTCTGCAGGAGCATTCTGGTTGGCACCGAATTCCCCCAGGAATACCCTTACTCCGTGGCGATCAGCCCACTGTTTTACAGCTGTAAATCGTACCCGAAGCTTCTGCTTCTCTTCAGGAGTCCCTGTCCAGGATATATTGTTCAAATGCTCAAATCCGGCGTGATATGGATTCCCTTGGAACGTAAACGTATTGGGCTCGTAAAAATGAAACGTCACCATCAAATGGTTATCTTTCGGCAAAACCAGATGATCAAGCCCATCGATTGAATTATATTGGTCAGGACCGACAATGACGGTTCGGTTCTTGTTCGTTTTACGTATCACAATGACGGCTTCCATTAAATAGCGATTCCATAATTCACCCTTGAGCTGTCCGGAGGGTTCATTCAGAAGCTCGAAAACAAGCTGTTCCGGGTAGCTTTGATATCTGGCGGCAAGCTGCTTCCATACGGCTAAATAAACATCACTATACTGATCGGGAGAGTCCATCATCTCTACGAAATGATGCATATCCAAAATAACGACAAGTCCTAGACGAAGCGCATAATCGATATAGCCATCGATCTCTTTCATAAAGCTTTCTTCAAGAACATAGTCGGGCTGGTCCTTCGCATAATCTGAAAATCGGACAGGGAGCCTCACACAGTCAAAGCCCGCCATTTTGATTTGATCGAAGTAAACCTTTTTCATCTCCACATCCCAAGGTATATCCTTAGGTGCATCCAGTGCATTTCCAATATTCATACATCTGGAGAAAGTGCTGTTTCCGCTCATGCCGCTAGCTGTAAGCACGGCCCCAACCCCCACTATCACTGCCAAGAACAGCACTATGATCGTTTTTGTACTCATCGGCGTCTTCTCCACTTGATATATAGCAACCCGATTCCAGCCACGATCACTGCTATTGCAGTACGAGCAATCGTCAGAGCACGCGGGGTCACAAAAGGATCAGAGTCTTTCACTACTCTGGACATTTCATCATTCGTTGGGATCGTAAGACTAGTGCCATCCGCCTGCTTCGCGTGCAGAGACCAAGAAGGAAACAGCTCGACATTGAATGATTTTGTCCATTCACTACCGATATCGACATCGATTGTAATTTTATCGGCTTGAACACTTGGTGTTAATGCCAGCCTCCCGTCTTGGCTAATTGAAGCTCCATCCATAGGGGAGGCAAGCTTAAACGTCACCGGCAGCTGCGTATCCCTTATGCTCAGGCCATATTGTACGATGGATTCCCCGATGTAAGGCTTGAGTGCCTGAAGCTCTCCAGTAAGGACGGCCCCCGCTACTTGATTGGAAATGGCCGCGTCCTCCTTCGGAATCAACTGATATCCGCCCAGTAAAAATCGCTGTTCCATCCCCTCATCCATGTTGGCAGTGATACCCCAAGAGGCGATAGCGGCGATTTCAGGCTTCTCCTGCATTCCAGCAGCATTCTGAAGGCCCAGACTAGAAAACGGGACGGACACGATTCCTTGAAAATGTGCCTTCAACCAGATTGAGCCCAAGGTTAACCCTACTAACTCCCTTTTAGTGTCATCTTTGGACTGCACGATGGCGTTTCCTTTATCAACAACTGTTAGACTGATACCATCAGCCAAGGTCACAATCACATTCAACCTCAAAGGCGCGTCACTCTGATTGTCGACATGGAAAGAAAGTGCCCCATAGCTTGACCAATCTTCCAATTCCGTATCATATAGATAAACGCCGTAGGTCCCCTTGTCCAGATCCTTAGTGCTTACGTTCACTGTCGTTTCTCCGGTATCTGTGCTTGATTCCACGCTCAACTTCGCCCCATTAGACCAAGTTTGAAACGGAGGGGGCACCTTCTCCATGGCATAGATAGTGGACTTCCCGCTAAACAGCATAAATAAGATTAGAAGTGCTGCTAAGCACACTTCGCGGTACTTCAAAAACATCGCCGTAGCCTCCATCAATCACATTAGGACCGATCTGATTTATTATAGATAGGCCATTTCATCCAACTCATCCGACTGTTTTTTACGTTGGAGTAATTCTGCCTGCTGCTGCTGCCATTTAGCTTCCTGGACCCATTGCTTCAATACAGAATCGATAACCCCACTCTCCGCGAGGGCTTCATAATTTGAAATACGGTACAATCTCCCTGATCTCCCTACATGGGATTGGGCAAACTTGCAGTCCAATACAAACCCGTCATTTAACGGAATCGTTAATTGAGGAACCGCCCCTATAGTAGGACCAAGCTCAAACTGCGCATACTGATAATTGAAATCTACTAAAGTTACCATGCCGCATTCGACGGATTCCACGGAACGAAGCAAATGGACCCGCGGTAGCTTTCGATTCATTGCATACTCATCCTTATTTCTCTTCACAAGGTTGACGCGTATATCTTCGAACGTGCTGCTGTCCTTATCGAGTCTGCTAGGAAGTGTAGGTTCCCGGTCATATATAATTTGCAGCAGCTGGCGGTACTGTTCCTCCTCAATCTCTGTTGTGGCAAAAGCATACTTCCACTGGCCCTGAAGTTCAGCCACATGAACAATTTTCGCCTTAAATGTACTCCGGTAGCGCTCCGTGACAAGCTCAATCGTTAAAGACGTATCCGCCGGAATATATTGCGGAGAATCCAGTTTAATGGAAAAACCGCCCTCGGAAATATCATGGGTCAGGCAGCGGATACTATGATGCTCTGTCTTAATATTGCAGTCCACCTGCGCATAGCACCGTTCATGATTACGGTACATTTTGCGGCCAAACATAAAGAAAATAGACATGATGATATTGTAAAAGTTGATCAGGAGCCAGAAAATAACGACGATAAAGCTGATCGAACCTGTAGAAAACGTCATTTTGATACAGTTAACAATGCCTACAATCGATAAAATAGCGAGAATTGCATGAGGTAGCATTTGCATTAGCTGATATTTTGTATCGTTCTGGGCGCCATCCTTGCGCGTAACGGCAAACTTCTTCTGGGAAATACCGAAGGTTTCCAACAAAACAACAGGGAGCAAGGCCGGGAACAAAACGGTCTCGTACACGTTGGACCACTTGGTATTTCGTATATTTTTGGAAAGCATCTTCAAACAAAGATTCATCAATACGTACATGGGTAACCAGAAGACGAGAACCTCAATCAGCGTACATTTCACCACAATGACGTTAAATACAGCGAACAAAATCGGCGACATGATGTAAATCAGCCTTTTTATCCCCGAGTACCAATACGAAATGGAAGAAATATAATTCAGCCGCTGCGCCAATGACAATCCTTTCTTAAAAGCAATGTTCAGCTTCTTCCCGGTTTGGATACATCCGCGGGCCCATCTCTCACGCTGTTTGATAAGACTTCTCAGATCGGAAGGAGCCAGCCCGGAGGCATGAACCTCACTGATGGCATAACATTTGTAGCCGATACTCTGGATCAGGATGCCTGTTGCAAAATCCTCCGTAATAACCTCGGTATAAAAGCCTCCAATCTCATTCAAGGCCTGCCTGGAAATGACGGTATTGGAGCCGCCGTAAATGACAGAATTGCTTTTGTTTCTGCCTACCTGTACATCGCGGTAAAAATAATCCTGCTCGTTCGGAATTCGATTCTCAGAGTAAAGGTTGTACTGGAATTGATCAGGGTTATAAAAACTTTGAGGGGTTTGAACAAAGCCTACTTTTTCTCCGGTCAGGAAGTAAGGGACGCACGCTTTCAGAAAGCCGTGCATGGGAATCATATCTGCGTCGAATGTTACGATTAAAGGGGAGGTGGAATGCTTCATCGCATGGTTTAGATTGCCGGCTTTGGCGTGCTTGCGCTCAGTTCTCGTCACATAATGAATGTTCATTCGTTCGGCAAGTTCCTTCATTTCCTTACGATTCGAATCATCGCACAAATAAATATGGACCTTGGACTTATCCGGATAATCCATGTTCAGGCAGCCGTTAATCGTTTTGTACAGCAGCGATACGGGTTCGTTGTAGGTTGCAATAAAGACATCTACATCCGGGTAGTCCGCCTCATTCACCTCGGGACGCTTCGGATATTCGATACGGATCATATTGTAAAAATGAACACCGGCTTCGACCATGCCTACCATTTCTACAATTAATAGCGCCAATCCTGATATGATGGCTGCAGCACCGAGGCCAAATGGTATCGTGTAGAAAGTTCGCCATAGGATATATACAAACGACATCAAGACGGTAGCAGCAACCAAAAATTTGTTTCTTATGCTGAGTGAGTTCAAAGCAAAAACATCCCCTTAGATCCTAAAAATAATGATAGATTGCTTCCATAATTTTTTATACCATAAAAACCTATAATTCGACATTGTTTTTCGATAAATGGATTATTTTATACTATAATATTGAAATTCAAGGGATATTTTACCTATTATTTCGACAAATATTAGCCCCTTAGACCTATCATATCATGGATTTCTAAACAAAAACTGAACAAACTTGGCACTTTTTGTCGAAAAACGTAAACCTTCTTGTCATAAAAGCTCACTGCATGCAAAAAAGAGACGAGCATCAGCCCGTCTCTTTCCCCTGTCACTTATTAATAAATCCCGCTTGCTGCAGCATCCGGTGCAGCAGCACGGCCGTCTCGGCCCGTGTTAATGACTTCTGCGGACGCAGCTCGCCTCCATATCCTTCCACCAGGCCCTCCTGAATTGCCGTGCGAATGGCATCGCTCGCCCAAGCGGCAATCTGCTGGTGGTCGGAATAGCCGTTCAAATTCACTTGGGAACCGGCAGCATCCGCACCCGAGGAGGCCTCGGCTAACCGAAGCGCCCGTACCATCGTTACAATGGCTTCCTGCCGGGATACGATCCGATCGGGACCGAATACACCGTCCTGAAGGCCATCCATAATCCCGTAAGCCTTCACTGCCGCTACGTCGGCACTGTACCAGCTGGACTCGGTTACGTCCCGGAAGCCTGCAGAGGATTCACCCTCAGGCAAGCCTAGCGCCCTCGCAATCATCGCAGCCAGCTCGGCCCGAGTTATAGCAGCCTCAGGAGCGAACCGGTTATCCTCCACGCCATTCACAATCATTCTAGCGTTCATGTCGCCGATTTCCTTGGCAGCCCAGTGTTCCTGAGCGTCCGTTAATCGGGAGGTTTTGGCTATCGCGACATAAACACTGTTCGTAAGGCTGTGAATCAAGGCAACCCGTTGTCCATCCACTTCAGTAAAAGCCGTCGGGACGGGACGCGCACCCAGCTTATTGTCCCACACGATGACCGTCGAAGCGGCCGAGGCATCTGCCGGCAAATGAATGACCCGTTCCACATACCGGTTGAAGCCTGTAACTTCCTTGGTCTCCCCCTGCTGCTTCACCTGTACATCAAAATGTATCGGGTCTGCCACCACCCGGAAACCTCCTTTGTTCGCTGCATCCTGCAGTCCTGGAATCCATTCCCCATTCCGGTGCCCGATGGTTAATTGAAGCTCTGTATCGTTCGTCCAGTTGCTCTCCTGGTGCACAATTTCCGTCAACGGCAGACGATATTGGCCATGAACGGTATTCAAGGCGATTGTGACCTCTTTGCCGGCAAGAAGAGAAACCACATCACCTGGAAGGCGCAGAGCAATGGTATCCGCTTTTTCCTTTATTGAAACCGCAAGTTTCGGCTCCTTTGTACCGGATAAAGAATCGAGTGCCTTCGCTAAGGCATCTTGATTCAATACAACATCAACGGACTTCCCACCGTCGGTATCCGTACGAAGCGAGGCAATACCGGCCACACCTATCTCATTAATCCAGATTGTCAGGGATGGATTAGACGGGCTGGGCGGGCTTCCGGCACTTGAAGCACCAGAAGCCGAATCGGAGTCGGAATCAGAAGAACCCGACCCGGATTCAAAAACCGCCGAGGACCGAATCACGTTCAACGTATAAGGCTGAAGGGAACCGTCCTGGGCTTTAACAAGCACCTCGATCGTGTTATTTCCAATAACAAGGTTATATTCGTCTGTCACGGAACCGCTCGCTACCTGCAGCCCATTGACATAAACAGCCGAGTACACGTCCGATGACGTCAATGTCATTCGCAGTCCATACACCGCATGGCTCACGCTCACGGTATAGCTTGTTGCTGCCGGATCGAAATCGAACTTGACCGTTCCGCCCACCCCGATAAGCTGCCATGCCTTTAAGCTGGCGTTGCTGCTCAAAGGTACGATGTTCATGACCTCAATCATGCTCACGTTCGCGTTGCCTGCCGTGTCCTTTACATAGACCGAATACGTCCCGTTTGCTTGCACTATAAAATGGTCCGTAACTTCCAGCCCCTGTGTATCAAAGTATGAGATCGGCCGGCTGCCCGCAGCCCACTTGACCGAGGCTACGTGGTTGAACTGCCCGTAGGCGGATGCCGATACGGTGATGGTCACGCTGCCGAAGGTAGGAATGACAGGGTCTGCCAGCAGCCCGATCATCGGAGGCTGATCGTACGTAAATGTAATATTCACAGTTTGATTCAGCGTCTGACCGGTTGCTTCCTCCTTCACAGCATAGGTGACGCTCTCCGCCAATGTATTGCTTACCGAAAAAGAAGCCGAGCCTTCCGCATCAGTGATTCCGTAAACATCATCAATAACCGATTGGCCGCCTTGTGCCTGAAGCAGCACTCTTTTCCCTGCAATCAGATGATCATAATCATCCTTCAGCTTTACAGTGATGACGGCTTTGCTAAGCCCGTCGGCTCTAACTACAAGGTCCGCTGCCGTCACCGTGGAATGAGCGGCGCTCACTTCTCCCGGAACGAGCTGCACGCTGGCTGTCGATGTCAGCACGCTGCCTCCCACACTGGCACTGATTACAGCGCCACCAACGACCGTCGAGGCCGTGTACGTCGCCATGTAGGTGCCGTCCCCGTTGTCCGTCACCGGGCCAACAGTGCCTTTTGTCGTCGTGATCCCTACCGACGAACCGCCGGACGTCAGCGCGCTGCCCTGCGCATCCTTCAGCTTGACGGTCACCGCCGTCGTACTGACGCCGTCTGCGGTCAGCGTCGCGCTGGCCGTCTCGACCGTGCTCGTCGCCGCCGACGCTGCGCCGGGCACGAACTGCACGCTGGCTGTCGTGGCCAGCGCGCCGCCTCCCACACTGGCGCTGACCACTGCGGTCCCGACAGTCGTCGGGGCCGTGAGCGTCGCCGTGTACGTGCCGTCCCCGTTGTCCGTCACCAGGCCAACGGTGCCCTTCGTCGTCGTGATCCCTACCGACGACCCGCCGGACGTCAGCGCGTTGCCCTGCGCATCCTTCAGCTTGACGGTCACCGCCGTCGTGCTCGTGCCGTCTGCGGTCAGCGTCGCGCTGGCCGCTTCGATCGTGCTCGTCGCCGCCGTCGCTGCGCCGGGCACGAACTGTACGCTGGCTGTCGTGGCCAGCGCACTGCCTCCCACACTGGCGCTGACCACAGCGGTCCCGACAGCCGTCGGGGCCGTAAGCGTCGCCGTGTAGGTGCCATTCCCGTTGTCCGTCACCAGGCCAACGGTCCCTTTCGTCGTCGTGATCCCTACCGACGACCCGCCGGACGTCAGCGCGTTGCCCTGCGCGTCCTTCAGCTTGACGGTCACCGCCGTCGTGCTGACGCCGTCTGCG
>NZ_NMQW01000077.1 GCF_002234615.1 Paenibacillus rigui
AAATTTACATAAGAGACAGAAGTAAGATTCCTAGCCAGACAGTGTGGACTTAAAACGCTCTTGTAATTTGCATGTACATGAATGACGAACATCGGAAAGCCGTATGAGGGAAAACCTCACGTACGGTTTGATGAGGAGGGGCTGAATAATCAGCCCTTTACTCTAGTAAGCGTATAAGTTTCATAACCTTCGCCTACCTTGACAGACGCATGCGATCCGGAAATAGGGCGAAGCCGTTGATCCTTGCGGTATAGGGCAAGCGGGTCCTGTTCTGAGGGACAGGGCGGCTGCTGCCCAGAAAAAAAGCATCCCTTAAACATGAAGGTTAAGGAATGCCTTTTTTTGATTTATTAGTGGGCGAAGCTTTAATTATTGCGCTGCGTTGATCCGTCTTTGCGCGATTTTGTTCAACCGCTCCACGTCTTCCTCGCCCCAAGCCACAGTCACGTCTCCGGTAATGAACGTCTGGCACGCCAGACGGAAGCCTTGCTCGATCTTGTCGCTGCCGAGCCGGTCGATTTCCTTCTTCATCACTTTGCTGAGGTGCTCCTGTCCATCCACGATCCGAACGCGACAGGTTCCGCAGAGCCCGCCGCCGCATTTAAAGGGAACGGATCCCTCGTGTCGAATGGACGTTCTCAGAAGATTCGCGTCTTTATCCACCTCGATGGTTTTGCCTGATGTATGAAAAGTGATAGATGGCACAAGCATCCCTCCCCTTAGGTATATGCCTATTATAGCATAATCATGTGGTTTATGGTATACCAAATGCAATTTATTTGATATGATAGAGGAAGTGATAGCAAGCGCTGCCTGGCAGCCGAATGAAGATTCTGGGAGGACTTTATGCTGAATATAGGGATCATTGGATATGGGACCATCGGGGAGGATGTAGCTCAAGCATTGCTGAGAAATGAGGCGGGACGAGCCCGTCTGAAGGCGGTATTGGTAAGGGATCGTACGAAATACGACCTGTCCGGACCCCTGAAGAATGTCATGACTGAATCCGAGGATGAATTTTTTGGGCAAAATATGGACATTATCGTGGAGTGTGCAGGTCATCATGCCGTTCAAGCTTACGGAGAAAAGGTATTGGATTGCGGAGCGGATTTGATTCTGGTCAGTGTGGGTGCATTAGCCGATGAGGCCTTACAAAAGCGGTTAATGGACAAGGCCGCAGCCAGCGGCGGCAAAATGATCGTCCCTTCCGCAGCTATCGGCGGTTTGGATCGGATTGCGGCCGGAAGTTTGGGCCCGATGGAGGAAGTTACACTGACGACACGCAAGCCCCCGAAGGCTTGGTATGGGACCTTGATTGAGCAGCAGGTCGATCTGGCTAACCTGCAGGAGCCTTACTGTGCCTTCGAGGGCGTTGCCCGGGACTCAGCGCGGTTATTTCCCGAGAGCGTGAATGTGTCGGCGGCTTTGAGCCTCGCGGGCGTCGGCTTTGATCGGACGAAGGTGAAGGTGTATGTAGATCCGGGCATTACGCACAACACCCATGAAATCGAAGCGAGAGGGAAATTCGGGCAAATCAAGCTGCAAATTCAGAATACCCCTTCCGCTCGCAACCCTAAGACAGGCTATATTGTAGCGATGAGCGTTATCAAAACGATTCGGGACGCGAGCTCTACGTTCGTGATCGGGGTATAAACTTTTAAAATTAAAATGAGGAGGTCGCGAGTATGGCCTATAACAGTATTATTTTGCGGCTTGAGTTAACCCATGCGAAAGTGAATTTCGGTGACGTCGCGCATACGATCAGCAAAGCGGGAGGGGACATCACCTCTATCGACGTCATTCGTCCGGGGCAGGAGACGTCCATTCGCGATATTACGGTTCATGTGGCGGATAAGGCGGAGAAGGACGTCGTGGATGCCCTTGAGCAGCTGGACGGGATTGAAATTATTAACGTATCCGACAGTACGTTTCTTGTGCATCTTGGCGGCAAAATTTCAGTCCAGCCGAACCTGCCGATCAAAAATCGCGATGATTTATCCCGGGTGTATACTCCCGGTGTCGCGCGTGTCTGTACGTCGATCCACGAGAATCCGCAAAAAGCGTATTCCCTGACGATCAAAAGAAATACTGTAGCCGTCATCACCGATGGAACGGCAGTGCTTGGCTTGGGCGATATCGGGCCTCATGCGGCCGCGCCTGTTATGGAAGGGAAGGCCATGCTGTTCAAGCAGCTGGGCGGAGTGGATGCGTTCCCGATCTGCCTCGATACGAAGGATACGGAGGAAATTATCCGCACGATCAAGGCGATCAGCCCGATCTTCGGCGGCATTAATCTGGAGGATATCAGCTCGCCGCGCTGCTTTGAGATTGAAACCCGGTTAGCCGAGGAGCTGGATATGCCGGTATTCCATGACGATCAGCATGGGACGGCCATCGTCGTCATTGCAGGGCTGCTCAACGCGCTCAAGGTGGTAGGCAAGCGGATGGAGCATGTCCGGGTCGTCGTGAATGGCATCGGCGCTGCGGGCGTTTCCATTTGCAAAATGCTGCTCGCGGCAGGCGTGAAGCGGCTTGTGCCGGTGGACCGGGACGGAGCGATTGTCCGTGGAGGCGCGTATGCTTATCCGATGTGGCAGTGGCTTGCGGAGCAGCCCCAGGTGGAGGACCGGGCGGGAACGTTGAAGGATGTCATAGAGGGAGCCGACGTCTTCATCGGCGTCTCGAGAGGCGGTGTGCTCAATGCGGAGGACGTCCAGAAGATGGCCCCGAACCGCATTGTGTTCGCTATGGCCAATCCGAAGCCGGAGATTGATCCGGAGGAGGCGCTTCCGCACGTCCGCGTGTTTGCGACAGGCCGGAGCGACTACCCGAATCAAATTAATAATGTATTGGTGTTTCCGGGTATTTTCAGAGGGGCATTGGATTGCCGGGCGCGTCATATTAACGAGCCGATGAAGCTGGCTGCCGCGCGCGCCATCGCTTCCGTCGTTTCCGAAAGCGAACTGAATGACCAATACATCATTCCAAGCATTTTCAACGAGCAGGTAGTGACGAAGGTGCGGCACGCGACGATTGAAGCGGCCATTCTGACGGGGACCGCACGGCGGATTCCACCGGATTTCAGATAAGAAGGCAAGAGCCGTACATGAGGCTGAATCGAATTTTGTCGAATTATAAAAATTCCCTCTTGAAACGGCTAGGAAGAGTGTGTACTATACAGGTATAACTTCAAATGACTCGTATAATTTTGGGGATATGGCCCATAAGTTTCTACCGGATGACCATCGTAATTATCCGACTATGAGTGAGAGCGCATCGAGAGCATTTTTATACAGCCAATAAGGAAACTTTAGATGCAGCACTTGTTATACCATAAGGGATAAAAGCCCTGAGGGACAGGCTTCACTTGAGAGAGAAACAGCTCAAGAAGTCTGTCCTTTTTCTATTGGGAGAAGGAGCGGTTAGAGGAACGATGAAATTATTAGAGGAACGCATACGTCAGGAAGGCTTGATTCTCTCAGATACGGTGCTGAAGGTGGATTCTTTTCTGAACCATCAGGTGGATACGCAGCTGGCGCTGGAGATCGGACGGGAATTCGGACGCATCTTCGCGGGCGAGACAATTACGAAGGTGTTGACGATCGAAGCCAGCGGCATTCAATTTGCGATGGCTGCAGGTATCGCGCTGAACGTGCCGTTTATTTATGCAAAGAAAAAGAAAGCGGTAACGCTTGCCGAGCAGGTGTACTCTGCACCGGTGCATTCTTTTACACGCCAAGAGACGTATCAGGTCAGCATCTCTCAGAAATATTTGGGCCCGAACGATAAAGTGCTCATTGTAGATGATTTTTTGGCTACGGGTGCTGCCTTGGTCGGACTTGTCGATATCGTGAAGGAAGCGGGAGCGGAGCTGGTAGGCGTCGGCTGTGTCATTGAAAAAAGCTTCCAGGAAGGCCGAGGTCTTCTCGAGCAAAGAGGCGTTCGCGTACATTCCTTGGCTCGCATTGCCTCCATGTCTCCGGGCGAGGTTCACTTCGTTGAAGAGGAAAGCACGACGCAGCAGCCGAAGGAGAAGGTACAATGCTAAGTAAACAAAAGATATTCACGCTGGGCTTCCAGCATGTGCTCGCGATGTATGCAGGCGCCGTCATTGTGCCCTTGATCGTCGGGGGAGCGCTCAAGCTGAATGGCACGCAGATGGCTTATTTGATCGCAGCCGATCTGTTTACATGCGGCATCGCAACGATTTTGCAGGTGATGGGAACGAAATATTTCGGCAGCAGACTGCCGGTAATTCTCGGTTGTACCTTTACTGCGGTAGGTCCGATTATCGCCATTGCCTCCGCTTCGAATTTAGCGACAGCCTATGGAGCCATTATCTTATCGGGACTATTCGTCGTCCTGGCTGCGCCGCTCTACGGCAAAATGCTCCGGTTCTTCCCTACGATTGTAACCGGCTCTGTCGTAACGATCATCGGACTTTCGTTGATTCCGGTTGCCATGAACAATGCGGCAGGCGGGCAAGGAAGCCCGGATTTCGGCCAGCTGCACAACTTGCTGCTTGCGCTCGGCACACTTGCCGTTATTTTAATAGTTAACCGTTTGGCTACCGGCTTCCTGCGCTCCATTTCCGTGCTCGTCGGGCTGGCGGCCGGAACGGCAGCGGGCTATGCGATGGGCATCGTCCATTTCTCCTCTGTTGCCGAAGCGTCATGGGTAAGCATTGCGCAGCCTTTTTACTTCGGGTTTCCGCAAGTTAGTCTTACCGCTGTGTTGACGATGGTTATCGTCAATATCGTAAGCATGGTGGAGTCCACGGGCGTTTACTTTGCTGTCGGCAAAGCAACCGAACAGAAGGTCGAGCCGAAGCAGATCGTGAGCGGCTTGCGCTCCGAAGGGCTCGCTATTATGCTGGGCGGGATTTTCAATGCGTTCCCATACACGGCGTTCTCCCAAAATGTCGGTCTGATTTCGTTGACCCGCGTGAAATCCCGGGATGTTATTTTTGCCGCGGGAGGCATCATGGTTATTTTGGGTCTGCTGCCGAAGCTGGCCGCTTTGACCACAGTCATTCCCAATGCGGTATTGGGCGGTGCGATGATCGTCATGTTCGGCTCGGTTGCGGCATCCGGCATCTCGATATTGTCCGAGGTGGATCTGCGCAAGGATGGCAACCTGCTGATTGCCGCATGCAGCATTGCTGTAGGGCTGGGGTCGGCCACGCTGCCCCAAATGTTCGATCAGCTGCCGAGCTTCGCGAAGATGCTGCTCCAGAACGGGATCGTATCCGGTTCGTTGACCGCGATTGCGTTGAATTTATTTTTATCGAAGCAAAACGACGGAGCTGCCGCCGAGAAGGCAGCTTAGTCGGTTGACCAGAAAACGTCCCTGCACGCTTTGGTGCAGGGGCGATTTTTTTTACGTGCAACCATCAGCTACTGGGCGGATAACGTGGAGGCGGCAAAAGCATGGTACTTGGAGCTGCTTGGCATGGCTCCTTATTTCGAGCGCTCGGGGCCCGATGGCCGGTTAGTCTATGCCGATGTTTCGCCTTGGAGACTACCGGCATGAGCTGGGTCTGATCGATCGCCGATTCGCACCTGCCCATGCGACCACTGGCCCCGGCGGCGCCATCATGTACTGGCATGTGGATGATATAGAGGCCACACTTCACCAATTGAAAGCGATGGGGGCTGAAGAATATGAGCCGCTTATACACCGCGGCGATGCGGGATTCATCACGGCCTCCGTCATGGTTCCGTTTGGCAATGTGCTGGGCATCATGTACAATCCGCACTATCTGGAGATATTGCATTCCAGAAACGATGATCAGATGAATGGCGATAGGTAAAACAGTGCAGACTCACACTCGGTAAGAATGACGAAAGTGGCTAACTGACCATCACCGTTCTTCTACAAGGCACCCGCGTCCCCCGCGGTATAAAAGGAAGGAAAGATCGGACGGTAATTTAATTCGTCCCGGATACGCGACGTATCCACGATCATATCCCATGGATGGAATGCGTGCTGCCCCATGGCTTCTTCTGGTGTTAGCTCAACAGATAAAGGTAAGGCGGCTGAAGAGCTTGCTCCGCTGAACCTCCGGTGATGGCATGTCAGCATGACTTCATTGCACCTGCTGCAGCAACCATTGCGTCAATATGGAGGGGGTGGACAACGACTTGCCCCCTTGCTTTCATATAGAAATTTTGGGACAATAATCACATTGCCATAGTAGAAGCTTTTGAAAAGAGGACATCACATGAATAAGCAATCCATTTATGGATTTACATTGGATCAGCTCACAGCCTGGCTGTCGGAGCATGGACATAAAAAATATCGGGCCGCCCAGGTGTGGGACTGGCTGTATCGCAAGCGGGTCACGGACTTCGCGCACATGACGGACGTCCACCCAACCTGTATTGCCCTGCTGCAGGAGCATTTCTACATTGAATCGTTGACCGAGCATACAAAACAGGAATCGACGGACGGCACCGTCAAATTTTTGTTCAAGCTAAGCGACGGCAACCTGATCGAGACTGTACTGATGCGGCATAAGTTCGGCTTGTCCGTCTGTGTTACCACACAAGTGGGCTGTAATATCGGCTGCAGCTTTTGCGCGAGCGGACTGCTGGCCAAAAGCCGCGATTTATCGAGCGGAGAAATCGTCGAACAAATTATGAAGGTTCAGCACTATCTGGACCGGGCCAAGCAGGAGGAACGGGTCAGCCATATCGTGGTCATGGGGATCGGCGAGCCGTTCGATAATTTCAGCAACCTGATTGATTTCCTGCAGGTCGTGACCGATCACAAGGGTCTGGCTATCGGTGCGAGACATATCACGGTATCGACGAGCGGCCTTGCGGACAAGATCAAGGAGTTCGCCGATATGAATTTGCGGGTAAACCTGGCTATTTCACTGCATGCGCCAAACGATGAGCTGCGTACGCGGATTATGAAAATTAATCGTGCGATTCCTATCGACAAGCTCATGGAGGCGCTGGATTATTATTTGGACAAAACAAACCAAAGGGTGACGCTGGAATACATTCTGCTCAAGGACGTGAATGACCGTACGGAGCATGCGCTGGAGCTGGCGGAGCTCGTCGCAGACCGCCGCCCGCTGGTGAACGTGAACCTGATCCCGTACAACCCGGTGGATGAGCACAGCCAGTACCAACGGAGCGAGCAGGCTTCGGTTCGTGCCTTTTTCGATGCGTTGAAGAAGCAGGATGTCAGCTGCAGCGTTCGTCTGGAGCACGGGACGGATATTGATGCTGCCTGCGGGCAGCTGAGAAGCAAGCAGATTAAAGCGCTGGGTTGATCGCCGGAAGCATGGTTTCGGCTGCAAGCGAGCTAAGCAGGCGCAAGCTGCGAGGCCGAGCCGGAAGCCGCACGCCATGAGAGAGCTTATCTTTTATCCAAAAGGTAGGCTCTTTTCTCATATTAAAAATGAGCGCGCGAAGCGTAGTTTTGGATCATTTGAAAGCGTATACAACCATGCTAAAATGAGTCTACACAAACGAGATGAGCCTTCAAGGAAGTTTAAAGTGCAAGGTTGTATGAAAAAAAAGGAGGGTTTCGTTCATGAAAAGATGGTTGTCCACCTCTTTATCGCTTTTCCTCGTCGGAGGCATGGTGCTATCCGGCTGCTCAAGCCGAACAGGTACGGCTCCTGCGCCTGGCGCGGGCACCCCTGACAAGAAAGAAGCTGCGACTCCGGCACCGGCGGCAGGCGGCGATTCGGGAGCTGCGAAGATGAAGCTGACCGTGTACAGCACGGTGAATGATCCGCCGATTCAAGCGGTCTACAAGGAGATCGTGGAAGGCTTCAAGAAGGAGAACGCCGGTGTGGATGTGGAGCTGCAGTTCCCCGGCTCGGAGTATGAAAATATTCTCAAGGTCAAAATGGCGGCCAACGACATGCCGGATGTGTTCGACACGCACGGCTGGGCGCAAATCCGTTACGGCAAGTACTTGGCCGATTTACGCGGCGAAAGCTGGGCGTCCCAGCTGACCAGCACGATCAAAAACGTCGTGACCGACAAAGACGGCAAAGTATACGCCCTTGTCATGAGCGAAGCGAAGGACGGCATTACGTACAATGAGGATATTTTGAAGCAGTATAATATCGAGCCGCCCAAAACGTTCGACGAGCTGGTGGCTGCGGCCGAAAAAATTAAAAACGAGAGCAAGGGCGAAGCGATTCCGTTCTACTTCTCCGGTATCGATTCCTGGATGTTCGGCAGCTTCCTCGATATTTTTGCAACGTCGATGTTCATCAGCCCGAAGACGAATCAGGCCGAGGCGCTGCTCAACAATACGTTTGACTGGAACAAATGGAGCGATCTCGCCCAAATGATGCTGGATCTGCAGAAGAAGGGGCTGATTAACAAGGATGCGCTTACCGCGAAATACAGCGACATGCCTAAGCTGTTTGCAAATGGCAAAGTCGTCTTCTCCTTCGGCAGTCCATCCTTTGCAGACGAGGTTCATAAAGTATCGCCAAAGCTGAAAATCGGTTACATGCCGGTGCCTTCGGTGGTAGCGGGCGACGAGACGAACTTCTCCGGCGGGGAGCGCTACACGATGGGCGCCTGGAAGGATTCCAAGCACCTGCCGGAAGCGAAGAAGCTGATTGCTTATTTTGCGAAGAAGGAGAACATGGAGAAGATCGCCAACTCCACCAAGCTGCCGCCGGGATTAACCGGGGTGACCTCCAATCATGAGTTTTCCGATTACTATAAGAAATATGAAAATATCCGCGTATTCCCTTACTTCGATCGCGTGTACCTCCCTAACGGCATGTGGGACGTCATGTGCAAGCAGGGGACGGAGCTGATGGCCGGGCGGATTACGCCGCAGCAGTTCTCGCAGATGATGAAGCAGGAAGTTGAACGATTGCGCAAAAAGTAGGCAAAAAGAAAGGGGCGGCTCGGATAACGAACCCGCCCCTTATTAGGTAGATCAAGACAAGGACGAAGAAGGGAGGGCGCCTATGCCTCGCACGACTCCGGATAACTATGAACCGGTCCGCCCCCGCAGTTCCGCCGGCAGCGCAAGCCGCGGCCAAGCGGCCGTACCGCCGCACCGCGCAAGCCGTCTTCAGAAGCTGACGAATGCGCCGGCATTTTTGAACCTGATGTATGTCCCGGCATTAGCCCTGTTCGTGATCTTTATTTTGTACCCGTTCCTGCAGGGGATCAAAATCTCCTTTACAAATTGGGACGGCTACAATCAGGATTATTCCTGGGTGCAATGGGATAACTACCGGAGGATGTTTACGGACTCCCAAATGTTAAACGTTATCTACAATACGTTTATTTATGGCATCGGCAGTACGTTTCTGCAAAATTTGGTCGGACTGCTGTATGCCCTGCTGCTGAACCAAAGCATTCGCGTCAGAGGGCTGACTCGCACGATCATTTATCTTCCCGTCATTATTTCCCCGCTCATTATGGGCTATATTTGGTACTTCATCTTCCAATATTACGGCGGGGCCCTGAACGATATCATCCTGCTGTTCCGCGATGAGCCGATTAACCTGCTCGCCGATCCGAAGGTGAATGTGTGGCTGATTACATTGGTCAATACGTATCAATATTTGGGCATCGCGATGATCATTTATTTGGCCGGATTGCAGGTCATTCCCAAAGACTATTACGAAGCGGCCCAGCTGGACGGAGCCAGCCGTTTCTCGCAATTTATGCATGTTACATGGCCGCTGCTCGCCCCGTCCGTCACGATTAACGTCGTCTTGAACTTAATCGGCGGCTTGAAGCTGTTCGATGTCATCACCTCCTTGACCGGAGGGGGACCGGGCTACGCTTCGGCATCGCTCTCGACATTGATGTACCAGCTGTATTTTGCCAGACAGGATGCGGGGTATGCGGCCTCGCTCGGCAATCTGATGTTCGTCATCATTTCGGTGATCAGCATCACCTCACTGTATTTTTTACGCAGGAAGGAAGTGACCCATTGAACGAGAAGCGTACCGGACTCCTGATCGTCTCCCTCATTATCGCGCTGCTGCACATTGTGCCCTTCTATATCCTGCTCACCACCTCGCTCAAAGCGGCGGATGATCCGAGCTCCAAGTGGATCGCGCCGGGCTATGTGTATTTGAACAATTTCGCCGATGCGTGGAACAGCGCCCATCTCGGCACGGCATTTAAGAACAATATCGTGATTACGGTAGCTTCGGTGGTCCTGGTCATCGTGCTCGGAGCGGTTGCCTCCTATCCTTTGGCACGTTACAAAACGGCGTGGAACAAATTCATTTATATTGTGTTCATCTCTGCACTCATCGTCCCGCCGCTCACGATTTTGGTGCCTTTATACAAGCTGTATGTCGACCTGGGGGCATTGAATACGCTGTGGGGGATTATTCTGCTGCATGTGACGTTCAATCTGCCGATAACGATCTTTCTCTATACCGGCTTTGTAAGCACGATTCCAAGAGAGCTGGATGAAGCGGCGATGATCGATGGCGCGACGCGGTTAGGGCTATTTTTCTCCGTCATTCTTCCGCTGTTGAAGCCGGCGACGGCAACCGTCGTCATCTTGACCGGCGTTGCGGTGTGGAACGATTACCAGTTCTCCGTCTTTTTCCTGCAAAAGTCCGAGGTGCACACGATTACCGTCGCACTTTCCGCTTTCTTCGGCCAGTATACGAGCAATATCGGCTGGGTTGCCGCCGGATCGCTCATGGGTGCGCTGCCGATTGCGCTGGTCTACCTGTTCCTGCAAAAATATTTTATCCAGGGTATGGCCGCAGGAGCCATCAAAGCCTGAAATATTCCCTGCCGCACCAACCTGTACTATAATGAGGGTACGATCACGTTAATAGCGAAGGGGAGTCGCCAATGAAGCTATTCTTTTCGCTGCGCATGAGGCTGCTGCTGCTGTTTGTGCTGACGCTCATCGTGCCTCTCATCATCATTACGTACATCATGCCCTCTTATTACAACAATCTGTTGACTCAAGATACGACTGTCTTGACCGAAAGCAGCCTCACCTCCTTGACCCACAACATTGAAACGTATTTGGATGAGCTCGAACGGCTTACGGTTTCTCCTTACTGGAGCGAGGAAGTGATGAGCGCCTTGAAGGCCAAAGCGAACGGCCAATATGAGCGCGCCGACTTGTACAACCGGTTTTTAATCAACAAAGCGCTGTATGTCACCCTCCCCAACTTTCTCAAAAATCCGCGGAAGGACATTCTGGGCACCATCCTGCTGCCGTACGACGGCTCGGTCTTTGTGACCTCGGCCTATAATTTCACTGGAGCAGTCGATGATTATCCGTTCACGGCCCAGCCCTGGTACCAAAAAGCGGTCGAGGCCGACGGCAAAATCAGCTTTATCAGCGTGCACGAGCAGGATTACTTGAAAAAGCCGACGCCTACGTCGGTTTTCTCCGTCGCCCGGCTCATTAAGGATACGGATAACGGACAGCCGCTCGCCGTGATGATGGCGGATGCCGATACGGTCATTTTGGACAAAATTGCACGGGACGTGAAATTTAACGTCAGCTCGATGATTGCGATATTCGACGATCAGCAGAAGCTGATCTATTCGACGGCCCCGTTGACGGCCGAGCTGCAGCGGAAGGTTGCGGCTGTCGGGACGAACGGTCAAACCGTCGAGGATTATGTCGTCGTCTCCAAGGAAGTCGTACCGGCCCATTGGAACGTCGTCGTGCTGCTCTCCAATGCGGAGCTGAAGGCGAAGCTTGCGGGCATGTACCTCGTCGGATTCATGCTTGCCGGCATCGGGATTATTTTGACGCTGCTTGTGTTTTTTACGCTGTCCAGAGGCATTATTAAGCCGTTCAAGCAAATGATCCAGGTGATGCGCAAGGTGCAAAAGGGGGAGCTGGAGGCAAGGGTCCGCATTCAAGGAAAGGACGAAATTGCGGAGCTGGGCGCCGTGCTCAATAAAATGATAGGCCAGCTCAACGAGCTGATAGACAGTGAATACAAGGCCGTGCTGAGCAAAAGAAATGCCGAATACCGGGCACTGCAGGCGCAAATCCAGCCTCATTTTCTATACAACACCTTGAATGGATTTATCGGATTGAACCGGATCGGAGACCGGAAGCTGCTGGAAAAATCGATACTTTCGCTCAGCAGTATGCTTCGGTATATTCTGGAGCATAACGATTGGACGACGGTCGAGGAAGAAATCCAGTTTCTGCGCAAATATTGTGAGCTGCAGCAGCTGCGCTTTCAGGATAAAATGGCACTTGTCATTGAAATCGATCCTGCGGCGCACGCTTACCGCATCCCGAAGCTGCTGCTTCAGCCGATTGTTGAAAACGCCATCATCCACGGCATTGAGCCGATGGACCGTTCATGTAAGCTGCACATTGCATGCAGGCTGGAAAGAGCTGGGGAAACCGATGTCCAGCAGAGCCGGCTGGTCATTACCGTTACCGACGACGGTACCGGCTTCTCGCAGGAGCATGTGGATGAAAAGGTCGATATCGGTCTGGCGAATGTTCGCGACAGGCTGCTGCTGGCTTTCCATCATGCCCGTCTGGATATCACGAGCTGCAAGGGGGAGGGAACGACGGTAACGATGCAAATTCCTTTGTGGGAGGCGAGTCAATGAGGGTGATGATTGCCGACGACGAGGTGCTGGTGCGGATCAGTCTGCGCAGCATGATCGAGGAAATGGAAGCGGGATGGGAGCTGGCCGGTGAGGCGACGAACGGCGTGGAGCTGCTGGAGCAGCTGCGCAGCCACAAGCCGGATATTGTACTGGTGGATATCCGTATGCCGCTGATGAATGGGCTGGATGCGATCCGCGGGTGCGCTGGCTTATATCCTCACACCCAGTTTATCGTCATCAGCGGGTATTCCGATTTCGCTTACGCACAGGAGGCATTGAAGCTCGGCACGGCCGATTATTTGCTGAAGCCGGTCAGCCCGGAGGATTTGGAAGCTGCGATGGTGAAGGCAGGGCAGCGCGTCAAGGAGCACACAGGCTGGCTGAACTGTCAGTTTGAAGCGGATTTGTTCTCGTTATTCCATGGGATCAGCCCGCAGGGCGGCGAGTCAGATGGAGATTATTTATCCTCGGCCTGCTGCCAGGGCGTAGTCTGGTACACGGACAGCAGGCTGCCGGAAGAGCGGAAGGCGGAGAAGCAGCATGAGCTGCACCGCGCGATAAGGCAGAAGATGGACCCGTGCAGCGGAGAGCGGGCACGTACCCGTAAAGCGTTATTCATCCTGCCCGAAGGCGAATTAGCCTTCGTCGTCGCTTGTGGAGCAGGCGATCAAGACGGGCAAGGGACAGTGGAAGCGACCCGTCTGCTCCGCCGGATGGAGGAGGCAGCGGATGCGGTCCGGTGCGAGGGCTTTGCAGTGACGGCCTTTGTTATGGAGCCTTGTACCGGAATAGCGGCACTGCAAAAGCAGTGGGGCGACTTGCGGCCTTTGGCCGCGCTGCGGTCGCTTCTCGGCGTGAATAGAGCTTACACGTTCGGGGATTTGCATGCATTCGAGCAGCGATACCGGCTGGGCCCTGCGGCGCAGCTGGTGGAGCAAGCTTGCCGCTCGTACCGGAACAAGGATTATATGCTGTATATGAAAGCCGTGGGGGCTTTGGAGAAGGAGGCTTCGACACTCGATAGCCGGATTCAGCCGGTGCATAAGAAGCAAGTAAGCGAGTTTCTCAGCCAGCTTCTGGAGGCTGCTCTGGACGGTCAGGAGCCGGTGCAAGTATGGCTGCCCAAGCTGTATGCGCGCGGAGAGCAGATCCTGGCTGAGCAGAACGGCAGCGGCGATCAGGCCGGACGGCTGGTGAAGTCGGCCCTTACCTTCATCGAGCAAAACTATGCGCAGGATATCAGCATTTTGCAGATCGCCAAGGAGCTGCGGGTCACGCACAACTACTTAAGCACCCTGTTCCATAAAAAAACCGGTACGACCTTCGTCAAGTACCTCACCCGCCTTCGCATGATGAAAGCCAAAGAGCTGCTGGCCATGCCCGATATTCAGGTACAGCAGGCTGCGGAGCAGGTCGGATACTACAGCACGCGGCACTTTACGCGGCTGTTTACCGAATTTACGGGGTGTTACCCTTCGGAGTATAAGAAGCGGTTCGGGGGGTGAAATAGACGCTCCCAGTTAGGCTTTAACAACAAATAAACCATCGATCTCCCGAGCCTGGCGGCTCAAGGAAATCGATGGTTCTCTTTTGTACTCAATGAGGATGCATTGCCGTGTCAAAGCAGTCTGCCGTTGCGGCTACACCTTGATCTCCAGCAGCTCGTAGGTGATCACGCCCATCGGAGCATTCACGCTAATCTTATCCCCGACGGCTTTGCCCATCAGCGCAACGCCCAGAGGGCTTTCGTACGAAATTTTATTTTCGTTCACGTCGGCTTCGGAAGGGCTTACGACCTTGTATTCGATTTTCTCAGCAAATTCCGTATCGTAGACGACCGCCGTACAGCCAACCTGAACCGTTGACGTATCGATGTTGTCCACGACCTTGGCTTTCTTCAGCATCCGCTCGATGGTGATGATGCGCCCTTCCATAAAGCCTTGTTCCTCTTTGGCGGAATGGTATTCGCTGTTTTCCTTCAGATCACCGTAGCTGATCGCTGTTTTGATCCGGCTGGCCAGCTCTCTGCGCTTGACCGTCTTGAGCTCTTCAAGCTCCTGCTCCAGCTGGCGCAGCCCCTCCGGGGTCAATAATATTTCATCGTTAGACATAGTTACATCTCCTAAGCTCATGTGCGTTCGCTATTTTCACTGCTGCTCCTATTTTACACTAATTTTGAGGTGGATGCGAAATAGCTTTATGTCATTATGCCTCCACAGTCGAACACGACTTCAATGGAGGCTCATTTTTTTGCTTCGTGTATGCAGGTGTATGCAGGCAGCCCTATTTCCTTTTTCCTCCAGCCGGGCTATCATAGAGGGACATAGGGGGCTGCCGACGCTTCAGAAGGAGAGGAAAGCGCATGCTGATGAAGTTAAAAGGAAATGCAAGAGGCTGTCTGTTCTATGAGCCCATGTTTATTTTGCCGTACAGCTTGTTCGTTACGTACGCTACCGTGTATATGCTGGAGCTGGGTGTAACCGAGCGACAGATCGGCCTGATTACCTCGCTCGGCCTGGTGCTGCAAATCGGGACATCGCTGATCAGCGGGCATTTGACGGATCGGCTGGGCCGCAAAAAAGCGCTCCTGCTCTACGATCTGCTGAGCTGGAGCGTGGCGACCTTGTTGTGGCTTATCGCCGACAACGTCTGGTTTTTTATAACGGCTGCGGTCATTAACAGCTTCCAGAAGGTGCCTCATACCGCATGGATTTGTCTTCTTGTAGAGGACACGGAGCCGAAGGAGAGGGCAACGGTGTTTACCGTGCTGCAGTTCATCAGTGTCGTCAGCGGTTTATTCGCCCCGCTCGGCGGGCTGCTGGTCAGCCATTTTACGCTCGTGCCGGCGGTTCGGATCATGTATGGCATGGCTTTTGTCAGCATGACGCTTATGTTCATCGGCAGGCATTTTGCCACCCGGGAAACGGAAATCGGCCTGCGGATAAAGAGTGAAAAGAAAGCGCTTCAATGGTCGGTACTGCTCCGCGATTCCTGGAGTGCCGTCCGATTGATCGTCTCGAACAGGCCGCTGCTGTTCATGCTCGGGGTGTATATTTTATACCAATTCCAGCTGACGATGAGCTCGACGTATTTATCGATTTATTTGATCCGGCATCTGTCGCTCAGCGAATCGTTCATCGCCTGGTTTCCGGCGGTGACGTCTGCAGCGACGCTGCTTTTGATGGTTTTCGTCATGCCGAGACTGAATCCGGGCCGGTCCACGGCTTATATGATCATCGGCCTGCTGATTTGCCTCGCAGCCAATATTTTGTTGATTGTCGCGGCGCCGGGTCAAGTCGTCCATATTGTGCTGAGTACGATGCTGGCGGCGGCAGGCAGTATTCTGGTATATCCGAATATGGAGGCGGCCGTGCAAAATGCGATGGAAGGGGAGAATCGGGCGCACTTGTTCTCGATTGTATCGGTGCTCATTCTCGCCTGTATTTCCCCTGCGGGACTGATTGGCGGCTGGGCTTATTCTCTTGATCCGAGAATTCCATTTGTGCTGATCGCCGGAGCCTTCATCGTGAGCGCCGTGCTGCTTCTGATTTCCGTGCGGGCGGAGCAGCGTCAAGCGCGGAGGGCGCTGGAGCAGGAAATTACCCACGGGTAGAGGCTGAACCCCAAAACAGGCGGCTGCTTACCGGGTCATCGAGACACCGGCAGGCAGCCGCCTGTATATCTTTTACTGTGATTTTATTCCGCCGAATCGACGAGACCCCGCTCGCGAACCGCAATCAGTGCTTGCGTACGGGACGTTACCCCAAGCTTGGCGTAGATGCGGGACAAATACACCTTGACGGTCCCTACGGACAACGAAAGCTCCCCGGCGATTTCCTTATTGGAAGCGCCTTGTGTCAACAGCTGTATCAGCGCGATCTCCGCACGGGTTAACGGCTCGATCAGCTGAGGTGTCTGCGCCGCCGCGGATAAGGGGGCTTTTCCCGGAAAAAGCAACAGCAGCCTGTCTACGTAGGCTAAGGATACCCCGTCTCTGTCTGCCGTTCCAGGCTCGTAAGCGCCTTCCGATTCCCGCACGCTCCCGGTCAGCCGCATCCGGTCGTTCCGGTACCTTCGCAGCAGCTCCCCGGCCGGTTCCCCTTCGTCCAGAAAGCTCCGGATATAGCCGTTCGCCTCACCGATCCGCAGCGCTTCATGCAGATAGCCGAATGACGCCGACCGCTGTCCCCGCTGGGCTTCCAGCAGCGACTGAAGCAGCGCGATCTCCATTTGGCTTCCGATCAGGCGCTCCCGGATCGCCTGCGGCTTCAGCAGCTCCAGCAGCCGCAGCGCTTCGGCTTCCTTGCGCTGGGCCCCGAGCAAGCGGGCCAGCGTGACGTAAACGTATTCCCGGTACAGTGTCGGCTTATCTTTAAATGAAACGCCGAGGGCATGAACAAGCCGCTTGGCTTGGGACAGCTCCCCCGCGCGCAGCAGCAGTCTGATTTGACTGGCCTGTACATACTGCCCCCAGTATGCTTCGGGCTGCTTCTGCGCGGCCAACGTCTGCAGCGTATGCTCCAATGTAACGTGAGCAAGCTCTGCCTGCCCGGCTGCCCAATACAGTCGGGCCCGGAGCAGCTGATTGGGCACCCACAGCCCCGGTGTCTGCTGTGCGGCTTGTGAGCCTTCCACTTTTTGCAGCAGTGCAAGGCTGTCCTCCAGCCGGTTCCATTCGTAATATCCCTCACCCAGCGCTTGATTCATATAGAGAGTTATCAGCGCATCCTTCCAGCCCTTGGATTCGAGCACTCGAGTAAACTGAAGTCCGATCGTCTCCGTGTCCATGGAAAGCACACCCTTCAGACCGAACTCCGTCCGCCGCACTGCGGGCTCCGTCCTGTTGTAATTTATGCCGTAGAACAGCGGGCTTTCCGGTAAAAAGCGTTCCATAATACCTTCGCTAAACCGGTACCACGCTTCAAAGTCCCCACTGTAAAAGACAAGATTCGATTTCACGAACAGCATCCCGCTTTGCAGCTGTTTTTTCCGTTCTGACGGCTCCATGGCTGCAAATTTATGCTCAATCAGCCCCATCAGCGCCTCGGCACGGTCCAGGTTTGCAGTAACGAGCACCACGAAGCAGTGCAGCAGCATCAGCTCCGGCGGCCGCGCCGCTTCCGCGGACGGTATGCCCTCGAACCATCGGAGCAGGGAAGTGAATTCACCGCGCGCAAGCAGCGTCGGGAGATACTGGGCCAACAGCCGGTCCGTTAAAGCTGTATCTTTGGCCCCAATGGCATGCTCTATCGCTTCATCTATCATGCCGTAGCCTGCACAGCATTCGCTGATCCGGCGGCGGAGCTGCGCCAGCCGGTCAATACCGGCGCGTTCGACCTGGCTTCGTACGAACTGCGAGAACAAATGGTGGTACCGGAACCACCGGTTCTGATCATCCAGCGGCACGATGAAAATATTCCACGCCTTCAGCTTTTCCAGCATGCTCTGGCTGTGCGGCTGCTGTGTGACCGCGTCACAGAGCGCGGCATCCATCCGGTCGAGCAATGACGTTTGCATGATGAAGTCCGTCATGTCCTGGGGCAGACGCGAGAGCACTTCATGGAATAAATAGTCTGCTATATTTCGGTGGTTCCCTGCAAAGTGTTCTATGAATTGGTCCTTATCCGTACGTGTTCTGAGAGAAAGAGAGACCAATTGAAGTCCGGTAACCCAGCCTTCGGTATGGTGAACCAGCTTATCCACATTCTCTGGGGATAAGGATAGCTGCGCCGTGTCCCGATAGTAGCTCTGCGTTTCATCCCGGGTGAACTGCAGCTGCTGTGCATCCAGCTCAACACATTGCTGCTGAGACAGCCATTTAACGGTTGAGAAAGGGAGCTCAGCCCTGCTGGATAGAACCAAATGAAAGGATTGCGGCATATACTCTATGAAATAGGCGATACTCTCGTGAATTCTCGAATCGGTTATGAATTGGTAGTCATCCAGCAGCAGAACGAAGGGCTCCTCCAATGCGGCGAGTTCATTCATAAAGGCATCCAAATAAGTGAGAAAGGATAGGTTGGGCAGTGATTGAATGAGCTGGAGAAGCTGCCCGGAGACAGGCAGAGGGAGCGCTTCGGTCAGCGCATGGCTGACATAGCGCCAAAAACGGATCGGGTCATTATCCTTCGCATCCAAAGCATACCAGGCGCTGCGGCGTCCGCAGGCGTGAAGCCATTGCGTAAGGAGCGTGGTTTTCCCGGAGCCGGCCGGTGCGCAGAGGGTTGTCAATTTCCCTGAAGCTGCGGCTTCGAGCTGTTCGATCAGCCGTCTTCTATCGACCCAATTCGACTTTGGCGAAGGCAGGGTTATTTTGGTTCGCAGGACTATCGGTTCAGATCGCTGTATCATGTAGCCTCCGATTTTCGACAAAATCTAGTCCTTTTTATTATAAAGTTAACCAAAGTTAATTTCCATTGAAAAAAGTATTTGCTACTGTGGTGAAACGGATCCATACGACACAATAGCACTGCTATAGACATAAGGAGGACGATAGCTTGATAAAGAACCTGATACGCGGACTGTTTATGCTCGCGGTTTTTTGTATTTGCTTGCTTGCAGGCTGTGTAAGACTGGCCCATGCGGCTGTCCTGGTGGAGCCCTTGCCTTCCTCAGCCAATTTACCCGAGACCATTACCGGTGTCTCGGCCAGCACCATGCTAACCGGGAATGAAATTTTGGTGACGGGAGGACAAACGAATTCGAACGGGTTTGCCAAGCATTCTTACATTTTTAATCCGGGTACGCAAACCTGGGCCTCTTATGCTCCCGTACTGCAGTTGGCTTATCACAAGCAATCGATGCTGAATGACGGCAAAGTTATGGTGACCGGAGGGAACAGCTTTGTAAGCGGGACCGGGTATGTGTACAACAACCAGGCCCGCATTTACAGTCCCTATTCGAACGCTTGGACGAATGGAGCCAATCTGCCCAAGAACATCCTGGGTAATGCACAGAGCACACTGGGTGATGGTCGCGTGATGATCGTCGGAGGCTCCAATGAGATATATAGCGCCGGCAGCAGCGAGCTGTATAGCAATACGTACATTTATGACCCTTCCGCGAATCGGTGGGATGAAATGGCGCCTCTGCCCATTGGCATTTACGGGGCGGCTCAAAGCACGTTGAAGGATGGAAGGGTGCTTTTGACCGGAGGTTTATCGGGGTATGTGTATTCTTTCAATGCTTATATATACGATCCTTCGAATAATACATGGACGAAGGTGTCAAGCTTGCCTTATACGGGCGGGGATATATTCTTCAGGCATGCGCAGCTTACGCTGGCTAACGGAAAAGTATTGGTCATGGGCAATTACAACTACTATTTGTACGATTCGGATACGAATACATGGACCCAAGACAACGTGAACGAGCCGAATTTGGTGACGGCGAATTTGGTAGCGGTAGGGAATACGGCATATGTCATTGGCGGCTATCATTATTCCGATTATTCAACCAACACTACGGTCTATAAGCTGACCTTTGATTTTAACGCACCGACAGCGCCGGTCATTAACGGGGCCGGGGCCGGCTGGAGCGCATCGGATACGGAGCTGACGATCATCCCGGGCACGGATGCGGAGTCCGGCGTCAGCAGGACGGAGTACAGCTTGTCGGGAGCCACCACGCTGGGCTGGACGGTATATAACAGCGGGGACACGATTGCCATTACGAATGCAGGACAGACGAATATTAGTGCAAGAACGGTAGATCAGTCCGGCAATATCAGTACGGTGGCAGCCGCTTCGGTCAAAATCGATCGAACCGCGCCGACGGCTCCGGTCGTTAACCGCTCAGCGGCTTCCTGGACGGCCAGTGACGTTAATGTCACGTTAACGGCAGGAACGGATACAGGCGGCTCTGGCGTCAACCGGACGGAGTACAGCCTATCTGGCGCGACGACGCTGGATTGGACTGCCTATACGGGGCAAATCACAGTGACGTCAGAGGGGCAGACCACGGTTAGCGCGAGAACCATCGATAACGTGGGCAATCTGAGCACCGTAAGTACAGCGGTCGTTTCGATCGATAAAACCACACCGGCTGCCCCAAGCGTCACCCCTGCATCGGCCTCTTGGAGCAAGACAGATGTGACAGTAACGATTGTCGCGGGAACGGACACGGTTTCGGGGGTAAACCGGGTGGAGTACAAGCTGTCCGGGGCGACAACGGCCAACTGGACGACCTATACCGGACCCGTCACAATCAGTGCCGACGGGCAGACGGTAGTGGATGCGAGAACGGTGGATCATGCGAACAATGTCAGTGCGAACGGGACGGCTACAGTCAAGCTGGATAAGACGCAGCCGACGGCTCCGGCAGTCACCCCTTCCACGACGTCCTGGTCCGCTGCCGCGAATGTTCAAGTGACGGTTACAGGGGGAGCCGACAGCGGATCGGGCGTCAATCGAACGGAGTACAGCTTAAGCGGAGCGACAGCCTTGGGCTGGACGACTTATACGGGGCCTGTATCGGTTGCTGCGGAAGGTCAGACGACCGTGAGTGCCCGTACCGTCGATCAGGCGGGTAATATCAGCGCAACGTCTACGGGAACGGTCAAAATTGACCGGACGGCTCCATCGGTTGCTGTGATAAATCCGGCGAGCGGAGGGTGGACGTCCTCGAATGTAAGTGTGACGATGACGGCCGGTGCCGACAGCGGCTCCGGGGTGAGCCGCGTCGAATACAGCTTGTCCGGGGCGACGACGCTGGGCTGGACGACGTACATAGGAGCTGTGGCGATAGCAGCTGAAGGCCAGACGACCGTCAGCGCCCGAACCGTAGACCAGGCAGGAAACAACAGTACGGTCAGTACCTCTGTGGTGTCGATAGATAAAACAGCCCCGGGCGCACCGGCGCTAAGTCCTTCGACATCTACGCCATGGACTTCGGCGGCGAGCCTGTCGGTAACGGCAACAGCAGGTACGGACGCCGGAGGCTCCGGTGTGAACCGTACGGAATACCAGTTGTCCGGCGCCACGACATTGGGGTGGACAACCTATACCGGACCTGTGGTCATCACAGCAGAAGGTCCAACGACCGTCAGTGCAAGAAGTGTGGACTTCGCAGGCAACGTCAGCGCCACGGTCACTGTGGGGGTTAACCTCGATCGCTCTGCTCCGGCTGTGCCGACCATACAGCCGTCGACGACAGCTTGGTCATCCTCCAATGTGAGTGTGACGATAACGGCAGGGACGGACACGGGAGGCTCCGGCGTGAACCGTGCGGAATACAGCCTGTCCGGGGCGACGATGCTCGGATGGACCGCGGTTACCGGGGCGGTGACGGTATCGGCGGAGGGGCAGACGACGGTGAGTGCAAGAACCGTCGATAACGCAGGCAACGTCAGCACGGTGGCAGCAGCTAACGTGCGTATTGACAAAACGGCGCCGACCCTCCCCGGTGTAACGCCGTCCACCGTCGGGTGGACCTCGGCCGCCAGCGTCTCGGTAACCGTGGCGGCAGGGACGGATACGTCCGGTTCCGGTGTGAGCCGGACGGAATACAGCTTGTCCGGCGCTGCGACGGCCGGCTGGACGACCTATACAGCGCCGATTACAGTATCGGCACAGGGACAGACGACCGTCAGCGCCAGAACGGTCGATCAGGCCGGCAATACAAGCGCGGTCAAGACGACCGTCGTCTCCATCGATAGAACGGCACCGACGGTACCGACGGTGGTGCCGGACACGACCGCTTGGACGTCTGCGGCGGGAGTGCCGGTGACAATCACGGCAGGAACGGACGCGGGAGGCTCCGGCGTGAGCCGGACGGAATACAGCTTGTCCGGCGCAAGCACGCTGGATTGGACGACATACACGGGCGCGCTGACGGTGACTTCCGAAGGCCGGACAACGATCAGCGCACGCACCGTGGATCAGGCAGGAAATGTGGGGCCGATCACCACGGCGGCGGTTCAGATGGACCGGACAGCGCCAGGGACGCCGGTCATCACTTCCCCCGCAGGCGATTCATGGACGCGTCAGCCGATGCCGCAGATCGAAGGTACGGCTGAGGCCGGGGCCGCAGTGCTTCTCACGCTGGACGGCAATGTGTTAGCGCCGGTAACGGCCAACGGCTCCGGCCAGTGGACGTATACCTTCTCCGCCGTCTTGGCAGATGGCCCACATGCTCTGAAGGCTGCGGTCAAGGATGCGGCAGGCAATCTCAGCGGGGAGACAGAAACGGTGGCCTTTACTATAGATACGGTACCGCCGGCGCCACCAATCATTTCGGCACCGGTCAATAGTGCGATACTGGCCAGCCCGGCAATCCTCGTAACAGGACTGGCGGAAGCCGGGTCGAACGTTACGGTGTATATGGATCAGTCAGCCGTGGCCTCGATAGCGGCTGACGCCGGCGGAAGCTGGACTTATCCTTACATAGGTACTCCTGAAGACGGCATTCACACATGGAAAGCGGAGGCGGCAGACCGCGCGGGGAATGTCAGTCCGGCCTCAACAATCATCAGCTGGAAGCTGGATACACAGGCGCCCCCGGCACCCTTAATCGTATCTCCCGTTCACAGCAGTCTGTCTGTCAACAACAAACCGGTCATCTCCGGTACGGCAGAAGCGGGAACGAGTGTGACCGTTCGCATCGATGGCACGGATGCAACATCGGTCACAGCGGACGGCGGTGGACTCTGGTCGTTTACGCCAGCAGACGCGTTTACGGACGGGCCACATACGATTGAAGCCACAGCGGAGGATGCTGCTGGGAATCGAAGTCCGGCTTCAGCCAAGGCTTTGATTCGGATCGATACGCAAGCGCCTGAGGCTCCTGAATGGATATCTCCTCCCGACGGAGCGATCCTCAACACATCCATACCGGCTATGCAAGGGAGTGCCGAAGCAGGCGCATCCGTCCAACTCATAATAGACGAAGTATCGGCAGGCTCGGTCACAGCGGACAGCGGAGGCGGTTGGACCTTTACGCCCGTCTCTGCGCTGGGCGAAGGACCGCACCGTGTGAAAGCGATCGCAGTCGATGCCGGCGGCAACGCCAGTCCGGTATCAGCGGTGAGAACGTTCACTATGGATACGGTGGCACCGGCGGCGCCTGCTGTCGTTTATCCGGCCAGGGGTACGGTCACGAACGCGGCGAGACCTTCCATTTCCGGAAGCTCGGAAGCGAGCGTAACGGTGAGCGTATACCTGGACGGCATCCAGGCAGCAGAGGTGACCGCTGACAGCAGCGGCGCTTGGAGCTATGTGCCGGCGATCCTGCTGGGCGCAGGTCAGCATACGGTGCAGGCCCAAGCGGTTGATGCTGCCGGCAATGCAGGCCCGCTATCGATCGAGCAGCCTTTCACCATCGTCTCGGATAACGCCGGTCTTCATACGTTGGAGCTAAGCGGCATGGCGCTGAACGAAACGGTAACAAGCACGACCTACGAATATACGGCGCACGTTCCGTATGAGGTGACGAGCACCTGGATTACCGCCACGCCGCTTGACCCGAAGGCATCGGTTCAGTTGAAAAAAAACGGGCGGCCCGCAGCGAACCCAGTCAGTCTTCAAGTCGGTACACAGACGTTCACCGTAGAAGTGACGGCACAGGACGGCATGACCGTTCAACCTTATACGGTAACCGTCGCAAGAGGGCCTTCCCGTGAGGTCGGCTTAAGCGAACTAACCATTCAGCCTGCGGCGCTGCTGCCCCGATTTGACGCCGGAGTGACCACGTATACGTCGACGGTGACGAACGATGTATATGCCATTACGGTAAAAGCCAAAGCCGCCAGCGGGGAAGCTGCGCTGATCATCAACGATACTGCATTCACTGGGAATGAAGGGACGCTTCGCACAGATTTGAAAGTGGGAAGTAACCCGATCACTGTCACCGTAACGGCGCAGGACGGCGTCTCCACGCAGTCATATTATATCGATGTGAACAGGGTGCCGAGCTCCAACGTCCTGCTGAACGGCTTGCAGCTGTCGGCAGGTAATCTGGAGCCCCGATTCGATAGCGGCAGGGTCCGCTATCAGGCGACAGTAGACCACAGAACGGCCAGCACAACCGTTACGGCATCGGTTTATGACCGGAACGCTACCTTGACCGTCAACGGGCAACCGGCGGCAAGCGGTCAAGCGTCGCAGCCGATTGCTTTGCAGACAGGCCTCAACCCGATCACGGTCAAGGTGACCGCTCAGGACCGCGTCAGTGTGCAGTCTTACACCATCGACGGTTTCCGGGAACCGAGCCCGAATGTCAGTCTAACCGGACTCGAGCTTTCAGGTGGGCTGCCGACACCGGCCTTTGCCAGCGGCATCACTGCCTATGAGCTGCGGGTCGGCTCCGGCGTGGATCATACGACAGTCACGGCGTCGGTCTACGATCCGGCGGTACGTCTGCAGGTCAACGGAGTCACTGTGGCCAGCGGAGAAGCCTCCGAGCCGATCGCTTTGCAGGTGGGGCTCAACACGATCGTGCTGACGGTTACATCACCGGATGCTTCGACGAAGCTGATGTATACGGTAACGGTTCAGCGCTTATCGAAATCAGGGTCCAAAGGAGGCCCCTCCGGTACGCCGGTTGTTGAAGTGCCCCCTTCACCGAAACCTCCGGTACCGGAAATTCCGGCAATTCCCGAAAAGCCTGCCGAGCCTTCAGGCTACTCGCCATGTACGGCTGCTTCTTCCCCAGCCGCACGGTTTGCCGACATGGCAGGCCATTGGGCGCAACAGGACGTCTCTGCCGCATCGGGCTGTGGCATCGTCAGCGGCTTCGAGGATGGCACATTCCGCCCCGATGCGCCGGTCACGCGGGCACAGTTTGTCGTTATGCTGATGCAGGCACAAGGGGCCCAATCTGAGGCGGGGCAAGCTTCCCGGCAAGGTCAAGGTGCAGGTTCAACGCACTTTGCAGACGGGAACAGCATTCCGGCATGGGCGTCTTCCGCTGTGAGCGAGGCCGAACGCAATCGGATTGCGCTTGGATATGAGGACGGCACATTCCGGCCCAATGCATTCGTCACGCGCGCCGAGATGATCACGATGGCGGCCAAGGCGTTCAGGCTTGAACCGGCCTCGCCCGATGCAGCGAACGCTCAGTTCACCGATGCGGCGGACATTCCGGACTGGTCCAAGGGTTATATTGCCGCAGCCCGGCAGAAGGGCTTCGTTCAAGGCAGGGAGCAGGGAGCGTTCATCCCGCAGGCTCATTCGACTAGGGCGGAAGCGGTGGCTTTGCTGCTTCGCATGGTTCGTTCATTGTAGTTCTGCTGCACGTGCATTCCCGCGTGTGCCCTACAGCAGGATAAGGGGGTGGGCAGCTCCGAGCTCTTGCCCTCCGCGGGTTGATCCCGCCCGAAACAGAACATCCCCAACCTCCGTCACCGGTGGAAGGGGATGTTTGCTTTTTTAACCATGATCTACGATCAATCGACCCACTGTACCACTTGGTCCGCAGATTGTCTTGTTTTCTCTCTCGGTTCCGCTACACGATAGCCGAAGGCAGCCATGCAGGAAACACCGAAGCTGCCCAGAATGCCTTCTTCCTGCAGAATGTGTTCTACAGCTTCTTTATCAAAGCCCTCGATCGGGCAGGAATCGATGCCAATCTGAGCGGCCGCCGTCATCATATTGCCAAGGGCAATATAGGTTTGTCTCGACGCCCATTCGAACATGAAACGCTCGTTGTCCAGCAGCTTGAATTCATTTTCCTGAAAATTGTGGTATACCCGGCGAAAGCCCTCCTGCATTTCCTCCGGTACTTTCTTCACTTGATTCAAGTGATTTATGACATACGAAGAGTCTGCTGTCAGATCGGCTTTGGTACGCGTTAATAGCAGAACAAAATGGCTTGCCGTCGGCAGCTGCTTTTTCGCACCCCAAGTAACCGGCAGCAGCTTGTTCCGCAGCTCTTTATTTTGTACGACAACAAACTTCCATGGCTCAAATCCGAAGGAGCTCGGGGACAAACGGCCGGTCTCCAAAATAAATTCGAAATCCGCGTCGCTTATTTTTTGGTTAGGATCGAATTCTTTGCAAGCGTGCCGGAATTGGAAAGCTTTCAAAATATTCGTCTTCACGGTATGAGCAAGGGAAGGATCATAAGTTTTTTCCATAGATAGTTCCTTCTTTCTATTATAAAGTAAGTTTCTCAGACAACATTATATAATGTATAATTCATCTAAGTAAGTACGCACATTGTTGTTATGTAGTATCAATTTGTATACTGTGAAGAAAGGCAGGGAGCAGCTATGAGAGAACGGAAGGCAGGCTACGGCGTTTGTAATAATGATCAAGGGTGTCCGGTGGAATTTACGCTGGATGTGATTGGAGGCAAGTGGAAAGGGGTTATTTTGTATCATTTGATCGACGGAGTGAAGCGGTTCAATGAATTCCGTAAAATATGTCCCGCCATTACCCAACGGATGCTGACGCTGCAGCTGAGGGAATTGGAGCAGGACGGTATCATTCACCGCGAGGTGTATCAACAGGTTCCGCCCAAGGTAGAGTATTCGTTAACGGAGTTCGGCAGAACGCTAACACCGGTCATTTTGGGAATGAAAGCATGGGGAGACCTGTACATGAGTAAAAAAAGGGCCCAGGCGGGAGAACGGGCGGAAGCCGCCGAGCCCTTGGAATTGTAGATTCGTAGTGCGAGCTGCCTATGAGGTATACTTGTTCGCAGCTATAGTTAGGGGCCGTCTTTTCAAAAGCTCGCTGGGACGCCTCTATTCTTCAGGCAGCAGCTCGTAATCAAACCAGGTTTTCACCTCGCCGGTAGACTCGTTCTCCAGCGTGTTGTTGCGATGTTGAATAAACACGCTTCGGTGCTTATCGAGATAAGCATCGCCATATATTTCTGAGGACCGCCGCTTCGTCTCCAGCTTGGTGCTAATCGTGTACAGCCCTGCGCTGTCTTTGGTTGTAAAATCGATGTTCCTGCCGAGCAGGACGACATCCAGGCTGCCATCTGCTGCGGCGGGATTCGCCAGCGCAGGATTGGTTACACCTAGAGCCATGACATCGGCTTCATTCAGCAGCTCATTCACCGAATGAACCGTTCCGTCTGTGTCCAGTAAGCTCAGTCTGGCGCTTCCCCCCATATAGCCGTTTCGGCTGGGCAGACGGGACGCTGCGATCCAAACCGTCCCGTCCGGATTCGGAATGACCCGGTCCGGCTTCTGAGCCCAGTCCTTCAACTCGGTAGCCTTTCCGTCCCGTATCAGGATCGTATGTGTAGTTCCATAGTTCGGCCCGATGGCCGCGATCTGGAGCTTCAGATTAACAGTAATGATCTCTGCCCGTTCCCCGGCAGGGAAGAGGGTGTACGTATGAACCGGGGCTCCCCACGTGTTCGATTCCCAAACATCGGAGTCCGTCAAAGTATAGATTTGGATGTCTTTGTAATATAGATTTCTGTCTTTACGCTGCAGTTCCACCGGCTTGCCGGCATAAGGATGGGGAGAGGCCGTAAGACTCCCGATGAATTTGTCCTGGGCATCCCGGTTCAGCCACTCCCAGTGACGGAATGTTTTATCCATCTTCATCATGGACTTGGCGGGATCTCCTGTCATGGAGTAGAAATACAAGGATGTATCATCGTCTCCAATCAAGGGGCCGATCACATTCTGGTTGCCGATCAACTCCAAGCCATTCGTCGTGCTCCATCGGATATCCATCTGCAGCAGGTCATGGACATAACGCCATGTCAAAGGCATGTAAGTCACATCCCGGAACGTAAAAAAAGGATACGGCTCGGAAGTGTTATCGATCACCGACCCATTGATTGCGATTAGGCCCTCGGCTTTTTGTACGGAAAAACCTGCTGCTGTGTTGGGGCTCTCCTTTAAATCCTGCTTAACAGGCGAAGCCAGAATCGGCGGCGGGTAATTCTTGTTTGTCCAAATATGGAGCCCGGCTTCCTCGCTCCACTCGGATCCCATACCTAGTGCTTGAAGATTGTTCCAGGTCATAGGCATGAAAGTGATATCCTTGTATAGCAAAAAGGGGTATTGGCTGTAGCTGGAATCCAGCTTTGTCCCGTTGATGCTGACAGGGAATTGGGGGAGGGAGGCTCGAATGGAAGCGCCTGCCGCAGCTTGTACGGGCAGCAAGGGCATAAGGAAAATCAGTAGTGCCATCATAGTAGGAATCCATGTCTTTGCGAATCGTTTCATAGGTAGTCACCCGATTTCGTTATTTTCATATCCATTTATTGTAAACCTACTGCCGGTAAATATAAAGTACCTATTTTTGAAAAAAATGCCGGACCATGTAAACGAGTGATGGAGCGATGGGGATGGTGGCGAGCTTCGTATCGAAATAAGACTTTTTGAATGGAAAACAAAGAATACCTTATAGTCATTGAAGTCTAGCAAATGGTAAAGTAAAATATGGCTCAAAAGTAGATTGATAGATGGGAGCGATGGATGGATGCCGCATTTGGTGTGCAGGGGTCTTAGTGTGGAGCAGGTTCGCACTATAAGTAAGCCTTTGCTTGAGGAATTAGCAGTCATTTGTGAATGCGATACGTCGAATTTTATGCTGGAGTGCTTGACGGTTACGTCTGTTTTTGACGGAGATGTCGTGAACACGTATCCTTTCATTGAGGTGGGTTGGTTCGACCGGGGGCAGTCTATACGGGATCTTGTCGCAAAGGCGATAACAGAGCATTGCTTGGCTTCGGGAGTACCTGAGGTTGAGGTTGCGTTTCGTACGTACCGGGAGGACAGCTATTATACGAACGGACAGCACTATGGAAACTGAATCGGTTCTGTAAATAAATACTGCGAGGGCTTCTCCAACAAGGGGGGGCCCTTTTTTTGCTTTTTTCTGGGAAATGATTCGCATAATTGGTGTATCACACAAGCAATTACTAGATTTGCAAATAAGATAGTTCAAGGAGGTGAGCTCATTAAATGGCAATTTCTATAAACAACCTGGTAGTTAACGGTAACTTTGAGAATGGCGGCTTGTCGCCATGGGTAGGCGTTAATGCCCAGATTGTGCCGCTGCCGAAGTCGAATTTTTTTAGCTGCAGTCTTCAAGCCGGCGCGGTACCGGCCAATATTTATCAAACCTTTACGGTTACACCGGGAGAAAGTTATTTTTTGTCGACCTCTCTCGCCAAGCTGGGTAGCGACACGAGTCCGACGGTAAATATTTATTTGTGGTTTTACGATGCATCGTGGAACTTTGTTCAATTCGGGGTGAACATGGAGGTTCCTTCCGCCAGTATTCCCGATATTGTTGATGGTACATGGAAAACAGTTCAAGACATTTCATTTCAGGTTCCTTCAAATGCTGTAAATGCATTTCTACTTATCGACAAAGTTCCATTAGCAGGCAGCAGCAATATTTTGATTGATGAAGTCATTGTACTACAAGCTGGTGGGGTAACAGGCGAGATTGGTGCAACAGGGGCAACCGGAGCAACAGGAAGCACTGGAGCAACAGGTGATACTGGAGCGACGGGAGATACTGGTGCGACAGGCGATACTGGAGCAACGGGAAGCACTGGAGCGACAGGAAGCACTGGAGCCACGGGAGATACTGGAGCGACAGGAAGCACTGGGGCGACAGGTGACACTGGAGCGACAGGAAGTACTGGAGCAACAGGAAGTACTGGAGCGACGGGAAGCACAGGAGCGACAGGAGATACTGGAGCGACAGGAAGCACTGGGGCGACGGGAGATACTGGAGCAACAGGAGGTCTGTCTCTTATACAAATTTCCGAGCCCCCGGGAT
>NZ_NMQW01000078.1 GCF_002234615.1 Paenibacillus rigui
CATTATGAAATTGATTCGATTATAAATTTAGTTGTAATAGTCGCTTTATCAGCTTGTGCAGGAGCCTTTGTTAGGGAACTGTTTGTACTGAAGGACAAGGAAAGGGCGAAAGAGGAATAAGTCGTCCGGTTAGCCGATAGAAGTCCTAGTCGAACAGGGAAACCGAATCGATAATAAAAAGCTTCTTCAAAAGAAAAGGCAGTCCAAGACGGCAGATACCGTCCGGGACTGTCTTTTTTCATCAAATGGCACATATCGGCTTGCCTTCATCTAACATACAAACAGGAATCTGCCCTTGGTGCATCGCGCCATCGCATTCTAAGCGTAAACGCGAATTTCAATGACTTCGGCGCAAGGGCTGCCGTTGGTAGCTTCCACGACCAGACGGAGCCGGTCGGTTGTAACCGGGACGTCCAACCGGTGCACACGCTTGCGCTTACGGTTGGCTTTTTCCTCATGTACGACCTTCCATTGGCCTTCCTCTATCATGGCCTCCAGACGATAATCCCGTACGAGCTCAGGAATGATAGGGAAGGCGGTATGGTGATGATGGAGGTTGATCAAGTCCTCATTCACATCGTCATTGAACACCAGCTGCACCTCCTGCACGGTTACGGCCTGCTCCCATTGCAGCTCCAGCGAAGCGGTCTGACCCGGTGCGAGGGCATTCGAAATCCACAGGTGAGGCTGCTCATAAGGCCGGAGATAGCCGTCGGTTGTTTTGTCCGCCGTGAAGGCCGATGTTTCGGGATGCAGGCGGAAGCAGAAGGGCTTGCGTACCAGCTTCTTCATGCTCCATTGGACGACCGGCTGGTCCGGCTGGTGATCCTCCAGATCCTTAGAGACGAGCGCTGCCTGCCCTTTGATAAAAGAAAGCACGCCGGTCTGCGGCTCATGCGACAAATGGAGCGTGAGGCTGTCGTTCGCCTTCACAACGACGAAGGCGTGCTGCGGCGTCTCCGGCCGCCAGCCCAACGGCACGCGGACCCACTGGCGTTCGCCCGCGCCTACTTCTGCCGTGCCGCTCACCTCGAGCTTGTGCGGCACGAAGTTCTCCCCTCGGCCGGTGCTCCACACCTCGACCTCGAGCGTGGCCGGCGCCGACGCATCGAGCAGCAGCTCGAGCTCCTGCAGCTCCGGCGCTACAGGCACGAGCAGGCCCGCGTCCTGGGCCAGCTGGAGAGGCTCGGCAGCGCGTTCCACCGCCAGCTGCCGCAGCTCGCCCGACGCCGTGACGGTCGCACGGCGGGCCAGATCCAGCTCATCGGTGCTGCGCAGCCCGATGATGGAGGCATCCTGGCGCAGCATCGTTTGCTGCAGCTCCGCCAGGTGCCGGCGGTACACGTCGCGCGGCGTCACGCCGTGCTGTACCGCCAAGGCCGCGCCGGTGCCAGCGGCCTCGCCGATCACGGCGCACGTCGCCATGACGCGCGTCGTGCCGAAGGCCACGTGCGAGGCGCTGATGTTGCGCCCCGCGAACAGCAGGTTCGAGACGTTGGCCGAGTACAGCGAGCGGAACGGGATATGGTAGATCCCGTCCGCATGCAGATGCTTCGAGCCGCTCTCCGTCGAGTACATCCCTTGCGGCGGATGCAGGTCGATCGACCAGCCGCCGAAGGCGATCCGGTCCTCGAACGGCCGCTGTGCGATAATATCATTCTGATTTAATACGTAATCGCCGACGAAGCGGCGGAATTCCCTTTTGCCCGGCAGGGCGCCCACCCATTCCAGCGTCATGTGGTCCGCATCGAATTGACCGGAATTTTTGATGTAATCCCAAATTCCATAAATGACCGACCACAGCTCGTCGCGGATGCGCTCATTTTCATGCACGGTGTCCAGCTCTCCGCCCCACTCGATCCACCAATAATGGCAGCCCGAATCGCCGCTGCGGATCACGCGCTTCATCGGGATGGTCGTCTTCGTAATGTCCTTGGCGAAGCTCGGCGCCACATACTTCACCGGATGGCCGGCGTCCTTCGTATAGAACAGGATCGTGCTGCCCAGCGTAATGTCATCGGCGACCTCAGGCGCCCAATCCTCGTGATACTCATGCCGGGCTTCGCGCCCGATGCGGTATTTCGCCCCGGCCAGAAACCCGACCAGGCCGTCTCCCGTACAATCGAGAAACATAGCGCTTTCAAAACGTATTCGGCGCTCCGAGCCCATCATCCATCCTGTCACCGAAATGATTTTACGGTCCTCCGCCTCGCCGACCGCCTCCACTTCATGCACGTCGGTGTTGAGGAACAGCTGGATGTTGCTCTCCGCTCTTACAGCCTCCAGCAAGGTCAGATCCCAGAAATATGGATTGCCCTCCGGATTCCGGTATTGATTCTCGACGAACAGCTCCCCCATAATGCCGGTTTCCCTGGCGTAGCGATTTGTGCCGTGGGCGGTTGCACCGCATACCCAGACGCGTACCTCGCTGCTGGAATTGCCGCCAAGCACAGGCCGGTTGTGCACCAATGCGACCGTTCTTCCGAGCCTTGCCGCTGCAATGGCTGCATTCATGCCGGCCAAGCCGCCGCCGATCACGGTAAGCTCCGTTTGAATCGTTTCGTTTCTCATGTATCGTTCACCTCGTTAATTATTTATCTTATCCATAATTTCATTATATTTAGCTTGCTTTACTTTTAACATGCACGGAATTAACATTAAGCATATACAAAATTTCACGAAATGGATGTTTAGCTCCGCAAGGTTGCGGCAGGTTGCTGAAGAAGGAGAGGAGATTGCGAAATGGTTATTCCTGCATGGAATTGGGTACCACAAGTGATCAGTCATGTGTTCTGGTACCGGAAACAAGCGTTTCAGCTCAAAGAGGATACATACGCCGACTGGGTATTGTTTGCCGTGCAGGCCGGCTTGTTCCGATACCGGATCGGGGAGGCTTCGGGAGAAGCGGGCTTCGGGGATGCAGTGCTTTGCCCGCCGGGGATGGCGTTTCAGCGGGAGGTATTGGAGCCGGTGACGTTTCATTTTTATACGATCGCCTGGCATGCGTTACCCGTGGAGGGAGGGCTCCCTCCGTCTGTCCCGGCACGAGCTGAGTTGAGAGATGCCCTGCCCGGTCATGCAGCGGTTCCGGCTGACGTTTCTTATACAGAAGTGTCCTCTTCAGATGGTGTGTATGCGGCAGCCGATGTTGCGTCGCTTTCCATTTCCCCCAGTCCCGGCCTTCCCGTTCGCTTTACCTGGAGGGATCATAACCGGCTATCGTCCACCTATTTTTATATGGAGCAGCTAGCGCGGCTTCGGCCCGAGGAACCGAGTCCGGTGCAATGGAATCATTTTTTGCAGGATTTGTGGCAGCTGTATTGGATGGAACAGGAGGTGTCACGGCAGGCGGAAGAGCGGAGAGGGCAGGATCCTTTGATGCAGGAGGCGGAGAGGTGGCTGAGGCAGCAGGCGTTCGGACCGATTGTACTGAAGGAATTCGGCGAGCGTCTGGGCCTGAGTCCGGTGCAGCTGACGAGAAAATTTCAGGGGGCTTACGGGGTAACGCCGATGGATTACTTAACATCATTAAGGATACAGAAGGCAAAAGCACTGCTGCTCGAAACCGAGATGACACTGGAACAGATTGCCGAGCAATGCGGCTATGAGAACGGCTTTTATTTGAGCCGCATGTTTTCCAAAACGGTGAAGACCAGCCCGTCGCAGTACCGCAAAGCACATCGCGTGTAGCGACGCCTGCCAACAATCAAACAGCCCTTGTTCTCCACTAAGGAAGCGCAAGGGCTGAAGGGTCATGTGAAAGGGTGACGCAAAGCTGCAAGCGAATTTACAGCTGCTTCTTCATCCGGACATGGGGGATGCCTGCATCCAGAAACGTTTCGGGAGAAACCTTTTTATACCCGAGCTTCTCATAAAAAGGCTCCGCCTGGCATTGCGCATCCAGCAGCGAGGAAGCAAAGCCCAGCCGTTTGGCTTCCTCCTCTAGCCCCAGCACAATGGCTTTGCCTGCGCCCGTACCGCGCTGTGCTTGGCGAACGGCGATTCTTTGCAGCTTCATGGTTGAGCTTGCATTCTCATACGGCCGCATTCTCCCGGTTGCGACGGGCTGGCCATCCTCCAGGAGCAGCATATGCACGCAGGCATCCGGGCTTTCATCGAATGCGTCGATTTCAAGGCTTGGGTCGACCTGCTGCTCCTGCACGAACACCTCCATGCGTATGTCAAGGCACTGCTGCAGCTGTTCCGGGGTCGTTACGATCAACGTTTGTTTCATGATGGGGTGCTCCTTTGTCTGTTCATTCATGATGCTTTGTATCCTTCCTTTCATGATTACTTAAAAATGGTCTGTCGTCAAATGGATGGCCACGATCCGATCCTGAGCAGCTGCAGCTGTTGTTCATAGGGGAGGAATAAGGGTGATAGATTTGCTAAAAGAAATCTGTAAAGGAACATGAATTGAAGCACAAATGGGTATGCAATGAATGTCGTGTGAAATTCCCAGGAAACGAAGTGAAAGCCAGATGCCCAGACTGTAACCCAAAAGATATAGAAAGACTGGAACAAAACATCTGAACAAAATACCCGCTTATGTGTATTTAGTCTACAAACAAAGCTTGCTGAGAGGCAAATAAAAGGCCCTATGATCCATTTGTTTTTCTTAATAAATGATCAAAAAACAAAGTGGATTATAGGGGCCATTTCTGTTTGTTAGACGTTGTTGAGTTATTTAAGATTCTTCAACTCACTACTTTTGTTCAGAATAAGGGTAATTAAAGTGTAATTAATAACAAAGATAATTCCTGTAAGAATAATACTTAATATTTGAAAATCTAACCAGGTTAGTATACTAGAGGCAATATTTATCACACTCAAAAATGCGATGTTATTCTTGATATGGCTAGTAAGTCGTTTTTTTGATAACTGAATAGCAATGAATATCACATTAAGACTGAACAATAGGACCATCCAATAAATCATGTAAATTCCTCCTTTTTCGTGTTAGTAAAATATCTGGGAAGAACTATCAAGATTTGTTCTCGTTGTATGTCTGTATTTAACTACATTGCTCGCAATGTGTGGTAAGCTCTATTGATGTCATTATCTGCACAGTTCATACTATATTTCTAGCTTTTAGAATAAGGTTTTATAGATAATGCGTCAATCTAAAATAACCAAATGAGTAAAAATATTACAAATTTACAGCGATAGCCTAGACCCATATCACCCTTCCTTGCAAACGGCACCTGTGGCCAAGGCTAGTAATGATGGAGTTAAACCGCCGGTATCTTATTCGCATGTAATAACCTGGCAAATATTAAAGGATGAAAAAGAGGGCTCATACTATTTCTTTCGTAACGTTAGTGAGCATAAATTAAGACCAACAGCTCGATAGATGTGGGTCTTTTTTCTTCACAAACTAAGGCATTTAATACATATGTCTGATAGATTCATTGTTCGCTTATGTGAAACAATCCCAAAAGAATCCAATGTAGCGGATCCTTTTGGGATTGTTAGTTGTGGTTAGGTATGTGCTGGCGTGTGATTCATACCCGTTCCTGCTGTGCGGTTAGCATCGTCATTTTTATGTGTGAAGAGTTTGCGCAGGTACGGCATCAGGTAGTAGTCCAAACCGAATCGGCCGGTGTTTGCGCCTGCCATGAACAAGATCCCGCCGATAAGAATGAACCAAGGGTTCGTGTTTACGGTACCCGCGAACATGAACATGAAGTTCATGAGAAGTCCGAAGAAGGCTGCCGCGGTAGTCAAAACACCAAGAATTAAACCAAGACCAACTAAGAATTCGCCAAGCGGAATCATGAAGTTAATTATTTTAACATTCGGCAGAGCGAAGTGTTGTATGAATGCAGTGAAGGTAGGATAAACAAGTTCATTGGTTGCTTTGTCGATGATCGGTTTAGCGACCGCATTATTTAAGAAGCCTTCGGCAGTAAATCCGCCGGTTAACTTTTGCCAACCGTGAGTGAGCCATTCATAACCAAAATACAACCTTACGAAAAGCAGGATGCCTGC
>NZ_NMQW01000079.1 GCF_002234615.1 Paenibacillus rigui
TTAAAGAGTCTTGAGAGTAATATCTCAAGACTTTTTTCTTTTTTCTAAGGAGTCAGCATTGGAACGTTGGTCTGTAAGGAAACGACGGTAAAGCCAGTTGTCCTTAGAAGCCACCCCCGGGGGTGGCTTTTTGCTTTTTAGCCGACAATCAGCTTTTCCTCGGGATAACGGAGGTCTGCCTGGGGCCTGCCGGACATCATGGAGGTCAAGAACAGCATCATGCCAATACGTCCGATAAACATGAGAAGGACCAATGTGATTTTGCTCGGGGCAGAGAGCTCGCTCGTTATGCCTGTAGACAAGCCGCAGGTACCGAAAGCGGAGCTGACCTCGAAGAGCACGGAAATGAGATCGAACCGGTGACCCTCGGCTATCAGGATAGCAAAAATACCTGACAAAACCAGTGCAGCACCCGTAGCACAAAATATATAGCATTTCATCACATCTTCTTGCCGGACCGATCTTTTGAATACCCGGATTTCCGTGCGGCCGCGGGCAAAGGTAAGGACCGACAAGACAATTACCGCTATCGTAGTCGTCCGGACGCCTCCGCCCATACTGGAAGGACTGGCGCCGATAAACATAAGCAAGGAGAGCAGCAGCTTGCTGGCATCTGTCACCTCGGCATAATTAAAGGTAGCCAAACCTGCGCTCCGTGCGGTAACGGAAGAGAAGAGCGAGTTGAAGAACACTTCCGATCCATTTTTATTGGCAAAAGCATGCGAGCCTTCTGTAATCCACATGCCTAAAGCCCCGCCAACCAGTAAAATTCCGAACGTGAAGGTGGTCACCTTGGTATACAAGGAGAATCGAAAACGGTTCGGTTGCTTTACTTGTGTAAGATACGATACCAGCTCGACCAGAACGGGAAACCCGATGCCGCCCATAATAATAAGCAGCATGGTCAAGGTTTGTACGGCATAATGGTGTGAGTAATCGATCATGGAGTTGCCGAACAGATCGAATCCCGCATTCGTGTAGGCTGAGACGGAATGAAATAGCCCATAATAGAGGGCGGATCCCAGACCTTGAGCTTGTCCGTTGTAATAAAAGTAGAAAGCAAAAATGATGCCGCTGATTCCTTCCAATAACAAGGTGATGCCGATAATGAGCCGAATCAAGTACACGATACCCGAGAGATTGTACCGGTTCTGGTCGATCATCAACAGCTTTCTTTGCCATAAGCCGATGGACTGACCCAGCAGCAACCAATAAAAGCTCCCCATGGCCATAATACCTAGCCCACCTAGCTGAAAACCTATCATTAAGATAACCGCTCCAAAGCGGCTGAATGTATCAGCTGTGCTTACGGTAGTTAATCCCGTAACACTTACGGCACTGACTGCTGTAAAAAATCCATCGATCCAAGACAAGTGAACTCCCTGCTTGTGACTAATAGGGAGCATCAATAAGACTGTGATCAGCAAAGTGGCAGCAAAATAGGAAATAACGATCCACCTTGCTGCAGACAAGCGAGCCATTGACTTCCTGCGCATCGTTGCGATTCCTCTTTCTTTTTGTTTCAAGTGTTGTTTCGACCGGGCATGATCTATTTAGAGCAAATTCATGTTTTATAGTTCTCCGTATTGCTTTTTTGTAATCATAGACAGGGCTATCATCATCTGCTTATGCCTTTTTTTCAGCGGCCGGATATGGGTTATCAACAGGGGATTGTCCCACAAGCAAGCATTACTTATCCCCATGGGGATAACCGAAGTTGATTTAATGATTATCTACATATCTACAAATGTTTATGGATAAATGCATCAGGAGCAATCCACAGCATCATCGGTCCTTCCGAGTACATGGTTATACACAAATACGGCTGTTTCGGTATGCAGGAGTATTAAGCTTGTGTTAGGGAGGAGGGGATCTGTTTGAGAAAATGTTCCGCTTCCTTCGGAGAACGTAGAATAATGACGGTCTTTTGGCCGCTTAATGCGGTTAGCCGGTTTAGCAGGGCGGGGCGTTGTTTTTTTCGAAAGTTCCAAATCCATTTCAAAAATTGCAGTTCAAACCGTTCAGGACAGCCGGCTGTTAAGTCAGGCCTTGTTTTGCCGCGGTACATAAGAGTTCTTTTGACGGCCCGGTATAGACATAAATAGGTGGGCATATCGAGCCAAATGATCGTATCCGCCGCCTGCAGCCGGATGTCCAATGTTCGGGCATAGTTTCCGTCTATAATCCATTGGCCGCCCTGCACTAGTTGGCGTTGAAACGCATCCCATTCCTCTCTCGGGGTAGGCACCCAACCAGGCTTCCAATGCAGAGCATCCAGATGGTACACGGGTAAGCCTGTATGTTTGCCCAGCTGTCTCGAAAATGTGGATTTGCCGGCACCGGCGGAGCCGATAATTGCGATTTTACTCCAAGTCATAGCAATCACTCCTTACCTTAAGGTTAAAATAAGGACCCTTTTTCATCCTACCATAAAAATGGGTCTGGTATTTATTTGGGGATTACTTTTAGCATCCAAAATTTGCTGAAAGTCATTTTAAGAGACTTTACAGTTGACGCTCAGGGACAATTCAGCTTGGGCCTATATTATAGGGGATGTAAACAAGAAACACCACAAATAAAAATAAACGGAGGAATAAACTATGAAAATGAATAAAAAATTAGTCGCAGCCACTTTGGGAGCCGTATTCGTATTCAGTGCTATGGGATCCGCTTTTGCCGCTGAGGTTCCTGTACAAAACCGGGACCAGGCGCAATCTAAATATTTTGCAGATAAAAGTAACGTGAATGTTGATTTGAACCAGCTTGCAGCCAATAAAGGCATTACGGTAGATGAGCTGAAGGCTCAGATGAAGCAAGGACGCGGAAATGAAGGAAACCGCCGTGGCGGTGCGAATTTAGAGCAGCTAGCAGCGGAAAAAGGAATCACCGTGGACGAGCTGAAGGCACAGATGGAGCAGGAGCGCCAAGCGAAGCTGGAAGCGACGGCAGCGGAGAAAGGGATCACCGTTGATGAGCTGAAAGCGCAAATGGAGCAGGAGCGTGGGGGCAAGGACGGCGGTAACCACGGTGGGTTTAACCTGGAGCAGCTAGCAGCAGAGAAAGGGATCACCGTGGACGAGCTGAAGGCGCAGATGGAGCAGGAGCGTGGGGGCAAGGACGGCGGTAACCACGGTGGGTTTAACCTGGAGCAGCTAGCAGCGGAAAAAGGAATCACCGTGGACGAGCTGAGGGCGCATATGGAGCAGGAGCGCCAAGCAAAGTTGGAGGCGACGGCAGCCGAGAAGGGCATTACGGTAGATGAGCTGAAAGCGCAGATGGAGCAGCAGCGTGGGGGCAAGGACGGCGGTAACCGCGGTGGAGCGAACTTGGAGCAGCTAGCAGCAGAGAAAGGAATCACCGTGGATGAGCTGAAGGCACAGATGGAGCAGGAGCGCCAAGCGAAGCTGGAAGCAATGGCAGCGGAGAAAGGCGTGACGGTGGATGAGCTGAAAGCGCAAATGGAGCAGCAGCGCGCGGCACACCAGCCGCAGGGAACAAACTAAAGCTTTAGGGGAGGACAATAGACCTCTGCGTGAAATAAAAACGAGCCTTCCCGACATCATGCGGGATGGCTCGTTTTTTTGAATGCTGTAACAATGTATATTTATCGAATCAACTTCTACTGACTTTGGCAGCACTCTGATCCAGTTCAGCAGTTCATTGAAAGACGGGGAAGCGGTTGGCCCTGCTTAGACTGCCCGTTCCGGTCCCCGTTCGATGAGCAGCGTGAGACTGATCAAGGTGATGAGAATTGTCGCGCCCATATCGGACAGAATGGCGAACCATAATGTGAGCCAGCCGGGGATGGTGAGGAGCAGCGCAGCCAGCTTCAGGCCCATGGCAATGCCCAGATTCAGACGAATCGTCCGGTTCACCCGGCGGGCGATTCGAATGGCTTCGGGCAGCTTGCCCAGGTGGTCCTGCATCAGCACGATGTCCGCCGTTTCGATGGCGCTATCGGTGCCTTTGCCCATCGCGATGCCGAGCTCGGCTGCGGCCAGGGCGGGGGCGTCGTTGATGCCGTCGCCGACCATGGCGACGCGGCCTTCCTGCATCAGCCCGCGGATTTGGGCGACCTTGTCCTGCGGGAGCAGGCCCCCATAGTAGGCGGTTACGCCTACGGCATGGGCGACCTTGGCCGCGGTTTGCGGATGGTCGCCGGTCAGCATGACCGTGCGGCGAATTCCACCGCCTGCATGCAGCGCCGCGATCACCTCGCGGCTCTCGGGGCGAATCTCGTCGGCGATGCCGAACATGCCGAGTACGGCTTCTTCATCGGCCACGAGCACGAGCGTGAGCCCTTCTGCTTTGAGCTGCTCCACTTCACGCTGCACGGAGGCCGGCAGCGTAAGGTGACTCAGGTGCGCTTCGTTGCCCAGCCAGTAGCGCTTGCCCTCGATAACCGCTTCGATGCCGCGGCCCGAAGCGGTCTGGATGTCCGGAGAGGTATCCGCAGCATGAGCCGGTATTTTTTTGCTTGCGAGCTCCTTCATGATTGCCTTGGCAAGCGGATGGGTCGACGATTGTTCCATGGCGCCGGCGATGCGGTAAAACCGCTCTTTATCCGCGGTAAAGATGACCGTCCGTTCTACGTGCGGCTCGCCTAGTGTGAGCGTACCGGTTTTGTCGAAGGCCAGTGTGTTGATCCGGCCCAGCTGTTCAAGAAATACGCCGCCTTTGATAAGAATCCCGTGCCGTGCATTGCGGGTAATTCCAGCCACAATCGCGATTGGGGATGCAAGGATCAGGGCGCAAGGACAGCCGACGATGAGGACAGCGAGTCCTTGATACAGCCATTCTTTCCAGCTGCCCTGAAACAACAGCGGCGGGATGATAACGACCAGAAGTGCAATGATCATAATGGCTGGCGTGTAATATTTGGCGAACCGGTTAATAAATAATTCCGTCGGTGTTTTCGTTTCCTGCGCTTCCTGCACAAGGTGAAGAATGCGGGCGAGAGAGGAGTCCTCGTAGGCTTTCTCGATCTCGATTTGCAGCAAACCGTCCTGGTTGATGCTGCCGCCAAAGACCGAATCGCCCTTAGCTTTACTAAGCGGCAGCGATTCTCCGGTGATCGCCGCTTCGTTCACGCTGGCCGTGCCTTCCACCACACGGCCGTCGGAAGGAATCTTCTCTCCGGCCCTGACCAGCACCCGGTCTCCGACCTTCAGCGATTCGATGGGGACGATAGTTTCTTTACCGCCGTGGAGCAGGATCGCTTGCTTCGGCGCGACCTGGAGCAGTGTCTCCATGCTGCGCCGGGCTTTTTCCATGCCCATGCCTTCCAGCTTCTCGTTGATCCCGAACAAAATCGCAACCAGCGTTGCTTCCTTCCACTCCCCGATGCCGATGGCACCGATCAGGGCGACAGTCATCAGAGTGTCCATATTGAACTGCAGCCGCAGCAGCCGCTTCAGCCCCTTGATGAATGTGCCGTAGCCGCTAAGTACAATGGCCGCCAGATAGAGGATAATGCTGACAGGCATAGGCAGGCGATCCTGAATCAACAAAGCCGCTCCATACAATACGGCGGAAATGATAAGCTGGCGCGTTTGACTGGTGCTGCCGTGCGAATGGTCATGGTCATGGTCGTCATCTGCAGCGTGGTCGTGATGATGCCCTAAGCTTGCTGCAGGATCAGGGTCATGATCGTGAGCATGGCCGTCGTGAACAGAAGCAGGGATGTTCCCGGCGTGAGCAGGGTGCCCTTGAGGATGACCATGTCCATGGCCGCCATGGGCTGTAGCAGCGCTGCTCCCTTCGTGGGCAGCATGCCCTTGTCCAGTGCGATCCTTGCTGAGTCCTTGGGTATGCTTGTGATCGTGGGCAGGCGCTTCTCCGAAAGGCTGCAGACTCGAATGCAATGCATTTGTTTGATACGCATCGGAATTCCCTGCATCATCGTCTACTGCGGTCTGCTCCAAACCGGCTGCATGCTCCGAATGAGGCAAGGAGATACCGCTTGAAGGCGCAGCATCGGGCGCTCGTCTTATTTTGGCGGGGGCTGCCTCCAGGTAAGCCCCGTCTCCTTTTAAAATTTCACGTATTCTCGGCAGTGGTACCTTCGGGTCTACCCGCAGTCTCCCGCTGTTATAGCTTAACGTTGCGCTTGCCCCGTGCTCAAGCTTTTGAATCTGCTCTTCGAGCTCTCGGGTGCAGTTGGCGCAGCTGAGTCCTTTGACACGATATTCTTGCATGAGCCTCTCCTCTTTCCACCCCTGAACGGTCGCGCGAATGCGGCGGCTGACGGGGGTTCAGCAGTGTGAAACGAATAGGAACCTAGCTAATCATGGTTGGCGTGATGAATGGCCTGAGTGAGCAAATCCATGACATGCTCATCATCGTGCGAATAATAGAGCGTCGTACCGGCGCGGCGAAACTTGACCAGACGCAAATTTTTGAGAAAGCGCAGCTGATGCGATACGGTTGATTGCAGTAAGGACAGCTCGTCGGCAATTTCGTTGACGGAGCATTCTTTTTGCGATAATAAGTATAGAATTCGGATGCGCGTCGTATCGGACAACGCTTTAAACGTCTGGGAAACCATAAACAAGGATTCTTCATCCAACGTTCGTACAGCAGTGTCAGGCTGCTGCGGAAGATTATAAGATTCCATACAAGTCCTCCAAATCTCAAAAATGAATATATGAGTATATGTTCATATATTAAATCATAATGACATCTTTTGTCAACGAGGCCTCTGTCTATTCTTTTCCTCGGCAGGTGAATAGCAGCCAGTCATTCTTGCGGAGGGCCTGCTTGGACTGCCTCCAGCGGCCGCCATATTTTAATTAGTTTTCCCGATTGCCCTTGGATTTACCATATTCATTGGAAAGCTTGCAGTTTCGCTTAGGCAGCGCCCATAATGGGAAGGAGTGATTCTGGATGGCAAGAGCTCAAAGGCTGCTGGCCATGGGGCCTGTACCGGGATGACGCGATTGGAGAAACGAGAAGCGGGGGAGAACGGATGTATTCCTATATCGAACAACAATATACGGAAGTGGATTTCAGTCATAAGGATTTGCGCGATGGGGAGCTGCGCCAGTGTACTTTTACACGCTGTCGGTTTCGCGGGGCGCATCTGGAGGAGGTATGGACCGTTGGCTGCCAATTCGTAGAATGCGACTTCTCGGGGGCACAGCTGAATGGATCGGTTCATACCGGCTCGGCCTTTACAAACTGCAGGTTCCATGGAGCAAACCTGTTCGTATCCAAGTTCGAGGAGTGTAAAATGGTCGGCTCCGACTTCTCGGAAGCCTCTCTGGACGGTGTCACGATTGAAAAAGGGGACTGGTCCTATACCAGCCTGCGTCATGCCAATTTGTCCAAGCAGTCGATGAGGGGCGTTCGTTTTGTGGAAGCGGATTTGTACGAATGCAATCTGGAAAAATGTGATCTTCGTGACGCCGATTTCAGCAGGGCGCAGCTCAGCAGGGTTCGTCTGTTCGGCGCGGATCTTAGAGGGGCTGTGCTGGACGGGGTGAATTTCAAATCGTTCGATGTCAAAGGCGCACGCATGGATGCGGGACAAGCCGTCGCTTTCCTCCGCTCCTACGGCGCCAAGGTAGAGTGAAGGTACACTTGCATTAATGAAGCGGTACGATCCATCCGGTTTCCGCCAGACGGACGTGGGGCGGCAGCGCATAACCGTCCGGCTCTGCAGCCAAGCGAATGTCTACGCCATGGGACATATGGGTAAAGATGGCCCGGACAGGAGCCGTCTCCTCGAGCAATTGCAGTGCCTCCGTCATATCATAAACCGATCTTGTATGGAACGGCGCGTCCTCTTTATAAAAGTTGGTGCCGAGAATGAGCAGCTGCAGCCCGTATAAGGGGAGGAGCTCCTCTCCTTGCAGGTGAATGGAATCGGAGCAGTACGCAAAGCTGTAAGGGGTGTGTTCCGTACGATCGAAACGGTAAGCATAGGCATAGCCGTTCTTGCCATGGCACACTTTCCAGGGATGAATTCGCCACGATCCCCAATCGAGCCCGGCGCTGCAATCATGAAGCTCGAGATGCTGCTCCAGCCACGAGAATTGCCTGCGGATGATCTCGAGTACTTCCAGGGGCGCGAATACGCGGCCTTTTTTGCCCTGCCAGCGGCAGGCATCCGCCCATTCCGGCAGCCCTGCGATATGGTCGAAATGCGCATGGGTTATGAGCACCTGGTCCATGTCCCTCAGGCCGAACTGCTCCATCTGCGTCCGCCAATCCGGCCCGCAGTCGATAAGCAGTGCTCCATGTGCGGCGGATTGCAGACTGACCGAGGAACGGTATCTCCGGTTCCGGCCTGTCGTTCTTGCTTCCTCACATATGGGGCAGGAGCAGTGAACCCGGGGAACCCCCATGGAGTCGCCTGTTCCCCAAAACATCAATGTATCCGTCATAGCAGAACCTCTTTTGCCCAATAGTATTAATAAGAGCATAACAGCAATAGCAGGGGTGGACAAGGAAGCTGGTTATCCACAATCTTATCCACATAGTCAACAGGGGCCAAACCATAAGAAAGAACCTGCTTTCCTTCCACATATCCACATATCCACAGCCAATGAAATACACAGTCAGGCGGACCAGCGAAGATTCGTTGCGGGATGCTGCCTGTCGGCGTGGAGAGCGTCGAGCCCTTTTTCCATATCGGCAAAGGGGTATTTTTGCTTCAATGCATCAAACGCTTGGCCTCCAAATAGAGCACCTGCACGAATTTTTTCGTATTGATGCGGGTTGGCAGCGGAGACGGCTCGGCGGCGTTTTGCAGCTCGAGCATTTTTTTGCGTACCTCGGTGAAATCAAAATAACGCGAAGCGTAGTTTTCAAACTTTGGATTGGAATAGTCAGTCAGTCCCAGCGAGGCCACATGATTCAGTGTTTGTAAAATAGCTCTGCGGACCCGCTGCTCGGAAGCCTTCACTTCCTTGCCGATGTCCGTTTCCGCTGCGGCGGGACCGAGGCGGCGGATCGCCAGGCTCCGGAACAAATCTTTGAGCGCCGGGAACGAATGCGGAGCCGCGGATTCCATGTCGTATTGATACAGCAGCTCCAGCATGTTGAGCAGATCCTTGCTCCCGCTTTCTCCCAGCATGCCGAGCTCGGACAATAAAGTGCGGCCGGCGGTCACGATGTTTTGCTCCGAGCTGGGCTTCAACTGCGGCCCCGGCGACTTGCCGAAATCGAGCACCTGCAGCGTCTGTTGAATCGCGTGAATGGACTTTTGCAGCCGGACGCGCTCCTCGACCCTCCGGATGACCGACAGCACCTCGAGCCGGTTGATCGGCTTGGCGATATAATATTCGATGCCGAGGGAGTAGGCCTCCCCGATCATATCCTTTGTCTCGATTTGGGAAATCATAATGATTTTCCCTTTGAAGTGCGGCGCTATTTCCCGGACGGTCTGTATGCCGTCTCGAACGGGCATCAGGAGGTCAATCAGCAAGATGTCAACCTTCTTCAGGTTGAGCACCTCCGGGTCTACGAGGGAACCATCCTCCGCTTCCCCTACAACCTCGCCGAGCGCTTCATCCTCGATCAAATCCGAGAGCATCAGGCGGACGCCCTGATCATCATCCACAATATAAAAACGCATAGGGTTATCCTTTCTTCGTCAGTTTATGCAGGGGCAGGCAGATCGTCAGCGCCGTGCTTTCGCCTTCACGCAGCTCTTCCTCCACCACGATGCGGCCTCCGAGCCCTTCCGCCACCTGGCGGATATAAAATAGTCCCATCCCCGTCGACGGTTGGCCTGCCGCATCATACTTCGTGGTGTAGCCCGGAGTAAAAATACGCTCCCGCCTTTTGTCAGCAATGCCCGGTCCGTTATCCGCTACCCGGAACAGCAGCCACTCTTGCTCCAGGCGGGCTTCGATCCAGACGATGCCTTCCTGCCTGATCGCTTCGACCGCATTGGCCGCCAAATTATTGACAAGCGAGAGGACAGTGAACACCTGGAGGGCAGGCAGCACGGCCTCTACGTGTAACTGGAATTGCACGGATTTGCCGAGCGCTGCCGCATATTTGCGATTCGTCCGTACAATCAGCTCGCCGATCTGGCCCGCCTCCATATAATCTGCCGTACTTTCCTCATTAATCAGCTTGGCCAAGCCGGCATAAATACGCTGGTTGTCTTTTTTAATGTCATGAACCTGTCCCGAGATGAGCAGCGCTTTTTGCGCCAAGGCTTTGGTTTGAGCGGCGTCTGCGGGATCGAGCTCTTGAAGACTTCGATACAAATCATAGCAGTCCCGGGTAATCGATTCGGCGTCGCCGAGCGTTTTTTGCAGCTGGACCGATTCCTCGTACAGGTTGGATATCATGACAAGCACCTGCTCATTTTGCGCACGCTGTTGTTCCTCGTTCAGTACGGCTTGGCGCAGCTGAATAATGTTATAAAAGCCGAGCACGAAAAAGCTCCGGATCAGCGCTATCAGAATAATTTCACCGTATACCGTAATGCGGGACCATTCCTCCGCCACCGAGTGCCGTACGGATAGCTCGGCGAAGCTGGACACCGTTTCAATCACAATGTCCAAAGCACCGACCCGAAGCGGACGGTAAGGCTCGCGGTTCATCCGCAGCAGCTGAAATAAACAAGCGTACGTTAAGTAATAAAAGAAAACCGGGTAATGCAGCTGGAACAGACTGCCCCAGGTCAGCTCCGAGCCATGGAACAGCGTATCCCAGCCTATCCGGAATAACGCTACGCAAGCCCCGACGGCGAGACCGGACAGCACCGGAGCAACCTGACGTATCCATAGCAGGAAAAAGAAAAAGACCGGTGTCCCGAGGCTGATGCGGAAATCGTCATGAAACGGATAAAACTTCACTTCTCCCGCCAAAGGCACAGCGATCAGCATAAGGAGAAAAGCGGCAAATCGTTCTTTCAAGGACAGCACATCCCGGTTCGTATGAATAAGATTTACATTATTGTACCGAAGTTTTTCCCTTTTATCGAATCTTAATAATATTTTAACCTCAACGCGTCGGTTTCTGTCGGTTTTGGTAGAGCGCATTTTAAACTAAGTCATGAAAGCAATTCCAACCGAGGAGGGCAAAGACAGTGAAGAAAATAGGATTAGCAGCGCAAATTTTCATCGGACTGGCCTTGGGGATTATCATAGGAGCGATTTTTTATGGGAATCCGGCTGTTGAGACGTATTTTAAGCCTGCCGGTGATTTGTTTATCCGGTTAATTAAAATGATTGTCGTTCCCATCGTCATTTCGACTCTGATTGTCGGGGTTGCGGGTGTCGGGGATATGAAAAAGCTGGGGAAGCTCGGCGGTAAATCGATTTTGTATTTTGAAATCGTCACCACGATCGCTATTATCGTCGGCTTGCTGACGGCGAACCTGATCAAGCCCGGTGCAGGAGTCGATATGACGCACTTGGCCAAAACCGATATTCATAAATATGTCGAGACGAGCGACAAGGTGGGGCATAACTTCATCGATACCATCGTCAACATTGTGCCGACGAATATTATTCAATCGTTGGCCGCGGGGGACATGCTCGCCATTATTTTCTTTGCTGTGATGTTTGGTCTCGGACTTGCGGCGATTGGCGAGAAGGGCAAGCCGGTCATCCATTTCTTCGAAGGCGTAGCGGATGCGATGTTCTGGGTGACGAACAAAATTATGAACTTCGCTCCTATCGGTGTCTTTGCTCTGATCGGCGTGACGGTGTCCAAATTCGGTCTGGCGTCCTTAATCCCGCTCGGCAAATTGGTGCTGTCGGTGTATGGAGCCATGCTGTTCTTCATCTTCGTCGTCTTCGGTATTATTGCCAAAATGTGCGGAACAAGTATTATCACGTTAATTAAAATTTTAAAAAGCGAGCTGCTGCTCGCGTACTCGACAGCCAGCTCGGAGAGCGTGCTGCCGAAAATTATGGAGAAGATGGAGAAATTCGGCTGTCCGAAGTCGATTACTTCGTTCGTTATTCCGACGGGGTACTCGTTTAACCTGGACGGCTCCACGCTGTATCAGGCGCTGGCGGCGATCTTCATTGCGCAAATGTACGGCATTCATCTTCCGATCAGCACGCAGATCACACTGCTGCTGGTGCTGATGGTGTCCTCCAAAGGGATCGCCGGCGTACCGGGCGTCAGCTTCGTGGTTCTGCTGGCGACACTCGGCTCGGTGAACATTCCGATTGAAGGCCTCGCCTTCATCGCGGGCATTGACCGGCTTCTGGACATGGCCCGTACGGTGGTCAACGTGCTCGGCAACTCGCTGGCAGCTGTCGTAATGTCCAAATGGGAAGGGCAGTATGATAAAGCCAAAGGCAAGCAGTATGCTGCCGAGGTAGCTCAGCCTGCTCTGCAGCAGCAGGAAATGGCTTCGTAAGTAGGGGAGTGGGCCTTCCTTTTAGTAGGCCGATAGGGGAAAATGAAGCAGTCCGGGACGATCGGGTCCCGGGCTGTTTTCTTATATTGGCCTTCGGCGCCTGAGTCTGATATTTAAATATGTAAGGCAACTTCGTTAAGGTTGCAGGTTATTTCGTCATGAAGTTAATAATTATTCCAAGTGCCTTAACTACATCCCTTCCACTAAATCCGATATAATTTAAAAACACTAATAAAAGTATGGACACAATAATTATTGCCGTTAATTTATTGAATTTGTATTTAACATAAATTACAGCTATCGCAAGAATAACAGCAGACAAGATTTCAACTATTTCTTCCATGTATTCTCCAATTTCAAATTACTTCAACCCCAAGCGCATCCGGTACCCGAACACAACGTCCCGAGTCTGACCGTTAAAATAGGCTTCCGCCCGGCTGCTCAGCCGTTCGATAGCTTCCTTCAAAGCCGTGGAGCCCAGCTTTTGCACGGTTTGTACTCCACCCTGACTTAGGGCGAGACCGACATACCTGGCCGCATCACATCGTTCTTTGTTGTGAAAGACGGCTTCCTTCGTAAATCGGAATACGCCGCTTTCCTGCAGCGTACGAAGATGCTCTTCTTTGTTCCGCTTCACCGCGCGGTCGCCTGGCTCGACATGCTGTGCTATGATGTCGTCGGCTTGGCGGATCAGCTCGTTGTAGGCCTCCTCGACCTCCCAGCCGGCCATCGGCGGCCAGTCGCAATCGTAGGCGGCGAAGATGCCCCCGTCCCGGAGGACACGGGAGGCCTCCTTCAACGTGCTGACCGGCTCCATCCAATGGAATGATTGTGAGCAGGTAATCACATCGGCTGCGCCGGACTCGATCTTGAGCCCGTTGGAATAGCCGGGAACAAAGGAAATGTGACCGGCGCCGTCCATCCGGGACCTTTTTTCCTCGGCCTTACTCCGCATATCTTCATTGGGCTCCACGCCGATCACCCGGTCCGCCGCCGCTTTCCAGATAAAAGAGGACAGGCCGGTGCCACTCCCTACATCCACAACGAGTGCAGGCCTTCGCCCCAAATATTGCGTTAGCAGCTCCACGACGAACTTCGGCGCTTCAGGCCGGTTCTGGTCATACCCCCCTGCGTATCCTGAGAAGCGGTCGACATTGTTTTGATTATGGCCTGCTGGTCTCATCGTATGCATCCTCCTTCATGGGTCCAGATGGGTTCTTCTCCCAATTTATCATATCTGCCAAGGAAGGCATAGCCTTGTACGCAGCGGGAAAGCCGAGATCCCCCGTCCGGATGAACGATCTAAAGATTGTATCCGTTTATCAAAAATTTATAGATGTCGAACCGCACCTCCTGTATTACACTGGCATAGCAGACGATCAGGCCGACCTTTTTATGAATGAAAAATCGTGCGTAAACGAATAAATTATTGTATATTACGGAGGAAATGAACGATGTCCATTAGCGGTTCTCTGAAATCCAGTCCCTTGATCACGCGTTATCCCGGCAACCCGATATTGACGGCCGATGACGTCCCTTATATGCCGGCGCTTGTGTTTAATGCCGGTGTTACAAAGTACGCAGGTCAATACGTGATGATGTTCCGCAACGATTACGGGGATGCCGGGAAGCAGACGCTGCTGCCTATCAATACGACGAACCTTGGCCTGGCTACCAGCCAAGACGGCATTCACTGGAATGTTCATGAGAAGCCGTGCTTCGGTATCGAGAACGAGGAGATTATTAGAACGTACGATCCGCGGCTAACGGTCATCGACGGGCGCTGCTATCTGTGCTTTGCGGTAGACACGAAGCACGGCGTACGCGGCGGTGTTGCGGTAACGGACGATTTCGTCAGCTTCGAGGTGCTGAGCATGTCGGCTCCAGATAACCGCAACATGGTGCTGTTCCCCGAACGGATCGGAGGCAAATACATCCGGTTGGAGCGGCCTTTTCCCGTGTATGGCAAGGGTGGCAGGGATAGCTTCGATATTTGGATTTCCGATTCTCCCGATTTGAAGTATTGGGGGAATACGGAGCTTCTGCTGGGCATCGAGAACGTGCCATTCGCCAATGACAAGCTTGGACCTGCGGCCCCTCCGATTCGAACGCCTCACGGCTGGCTCACCACATTCCATGCGGTGGATATCGATGCGTCCCGCGGCAAGAACGGATGGGAGCCTTGTTGGAGAAAAAGATATTCGGCAGGGATCATGCTGCTCGATCTGGACAACCCGTACCGTATCGTCGGCATGTGCCATGAGCCGTTATTGATGCCGGAAGCAAGCTATGAGACGGACGGCGGCTTCCGTAATGACGTAATTTTTCCCGGTGGGATGATCCTGGAGGACGATGGAGAAGTCAAAATATATTACGGTGCGGCCGATACGGTAGAATGCCTCGCCACCGCCCAAGTAGACGATCTGCTCCGGCTGTGCTTGCCGAAGTAAGCTAGCAGACCGGGTCCGAATGAACCTACCAAGGTTCTGAAGCATATTTGCAATACTGTAGGGAAGCTGTGCCCAGGGGCCGCTTCTCTACCTTTATTTGGAGTTAGGGGACACGGTCAGGAGGAGACATAAATATGAAGCATCGGCATGTTCTCCAATACATTCATCAGCATTTTAAAGTCAAGCTTATCTTGATCCTGTCCGTGATCATCATTGTTTGCTCATTCGTCACCGGCTACGTTTCCTACCGGATTTACTTGAACCTGTTTCAGAGCGAGATCAGCAAGCAGTATCTCAAAACAAGCGAACAGACGATGGAGCAGATTGGGTTCAAAATTCAGGACATGTACCGGATTACCGACTTTATTTTTTTTCACCCGCTTGTCGAGCAGATCGTTCAGGGGATGCACGCCGAGCCGGCGAACGGAGAAAGTAAGGAATTCCGGAGGTTTATGCTGGAGCGGGACTTGTCCGAAATTCTGCTTCCGTTAAAAAATGAGACGCCCCAAATTAGAGCGTTATATATTGTGGACATGCAAGGAAACAACAATTACTTCAGCCATACGAACCCTTCCATGCCGATCGAGTTTCCAGGGTTCTATGAACAGGTCAAGAGCGGTATGGTGGAGCAGACGACCGAAATTGTGTGGCAACGGCTGAACATCCCGGATTCCTCCGAGCCTTCCGGCAGCAAAAGCAACCTTGTCGCTTCGCGTCTGTTGAAATCGACCAAGCAGCAGGCGGTATACGGTATGATCATCATGATTATTGACGAATCGTTCCTGTCCGAGCCGCTGGAGCCTTTGATGGCGGGCCGGACGACCGGCGCTTACTTGTATGACCAGTACAGCCGTTTGCTCTACAGCCGGGAGCCGGATGGGCAAGCCGGGTTCGTGCCGGAGCTGGATGCGTGGGAAGGGACGAAGATTCAACGCCATGACGGGCATGATTATTTGTTCGTCAAAAGCGGTTACGAGCCCCGGTCGTTCAGCCTGGTCAGCGGGATCTCCCTGGCCGATATCGAAGCCAAAGGGCGCAGTGTGTACCATGTTGCTTTAATTTCCGGGCTCGTCAGCGTTCTGCTGATGGCGGCGAGCGTTTCTTTCATTAGCGGCAGGCTGCTTCGACCGCTTCATGGGCTGGTTACCGCCATGCAGCGGGTAAGGGAAGGGAATTTGCGCGTGGAAATTGTCACGAAATCGAGTGATGAGTTCGCTTTTTTGGCAGAAAGCTTCAATAATATGGTAGCGAACATTCAAGCGTTAATTCAGGAAGTGTACGTAAGCAAATTGAGCGAGAAGGAAGCGGAGCTGAAAGCGCTCCAGGCTCAATTGAACCCTCATTTCCTGCATAATGCGCTGAACTCGATTTATTGGAAAATTATGCTCCTCTACGAGGACGAGGAAACCGCTTCTCTGGTCACCAGCTTGTCCGAGCTGCTCCGGTATTCGCTCGCCTCGGTAGCAGCGCCCAGCACACTGAGGGATGAGCTGGCCCAAATCCGCAACTACATCACCATTCAGGAAGCGAGGCACGGTGAAGGATTGCACGTCGACATCGAAGTCGATGCGGAGCTCTTGAACTGCCGGATGCAAAGACTGCTGCTGCAGCCGCTGGTGGAGAATGTGTTTGTTCATGCGTTTCGTAATATGACGGGCGAGAAGCGGCTGGTCCTGCGGGCTTTCCGCAGGGCGGATGAGCTGCATATGGAAATCGAGGACAACGGATGCGGCATGAGTCCCGACCTGATTCGAACAATCCTGAACGATCAATCTGTCTATGATCAGCACAGAGAAAGGGAAAGTATCGGGATTCGGAATGTCATGCGGCGTATTTATTTGGTGCACGGGGAGCGGTACCGGCTGCATATCAAGCATTTGCGGCAGGGAACCTTGATGCAGTTCATTTTACCGTATGAAGAAGCTCAGGCTGTGGAAGGGGGGACAACGGATGACACGGATCGTTCTGGTAGAGGATGAACCTTTGTTCCGTAAAGGGCTGGCCAAAATGCTCTCCGGTTCCGGCACGAGCTGGAACGTCTGCGGGGAAGCGGAGAATGGTCTCGAAGCCGAGCCGATGCTGGCCGAGCTGCAGCCTGATCTGGTCATAACGGATATTCGAATGCCGATTATGGATGGACTGGAGCTGTTGAAGCGAACCAAAGCCAGGTTCCCTGTGATTGAATTTATTGTCATTACGGGTTTTCAGGACTTTCAGTATGCCCAGACGGCGCTGCGCTGCGGCGCACTCGATTTGCTGGTGAAGCCTTGCGGCAAGGAGGATATATTCGAAGCCCTGCATAAAGTGGATGCTCTGGTGGCGGAGAAGCAAGCCAGGCTTAGGAAAGAAGAGATGGAGCGGCAACTGCTGCTGGACAATACGCTGCGCGCGATATTTCTCAGGTTCCCTTACCGTTCGGAAGCGGCAGCGGAACTCGAAGCAAGCTTGCGGAGCAGCAAGCTCATTTTGTTTCAAATTACGGATTACTCCCCGACCTCGAAGCAATATACGAAACGCGATGTACCGTTGCTGCAGTTTGCGGTTCTTAATATGATTAACGAATGGATGGATATTCACCGTGCAGAGGGGAAGCTGCTCCTGATCGAATCTGGAAGGTATGCGCTGCTGGCAGATGGCAGGCTGGAGGAGGAGGCGATTTGCGCAGCCGTAAGGGAGTCGGTCTGGCGCCTGTTGGGCTTGACCGTCTCCTCGCAATGTGCCGGGCTAATTCAAAGCTTGGGCCAACTGCCTGACTTGTACGAGAGCAGTGTGGAACAAGCGGCGATGGAGGAACGAGCCGGCGAAGCCCGCAGGGGGGAGGCAGCCTATCCGATCAACCGGGCGCGGCAGCAGCTCATCAGCGCGCAGGTGGCTGCATTTATCCATGCAGGCCAAATGGACGCATTACGGCAGTATCTGGATCAGCTGATCCGGGAAATCTGCGGCATGCCTACGGAAGCATGGAAGGTCGAGGCGCTGTCCTTGGGCTTTGCGCTGCAGGATACGGCCCGCAAGCAGTTCGAGCTGAATCCGAGGCTTGCGGAATTGACAGGGCGCATCCATAAGCTGCATGAGTGCAGGGGCGTGGATGCGGTCCGCGCCTGGATGCTGGCTGAAACGGAGCAGTTCATGAGCCGTTACGGCGAATGGCAGGAAAAGCACAGCCGCAGCGCGATCCTCAAAGCAGCGCGCTATATGGAAGAGAACTATGCAGAATCGCTTTCCTTGCAGCAGGTTGCCGCACAGGTGCATTTGAACGCAGCTTATTTCAGTCATCTGTTCAAAAAAGAAACCGGGCGCAGCTTCGTCGATTACCTTATTGAATTGCGAATGGAGAAGGCGAAGCAGCTCCTCGCCAATACGGATATGAAAATAACGGAGGTATCCGGCAGGATCGGGTACGATCTGCCCAATTATTTTGCGAAGCTGTTCAAGCAGGCTACAGGTCTTTCGCCCAAGGATTACCGCAAGCTGTATCAGGGCTGATCGGTACAGCCTTTATAAGGTCCCAAGCTGTCGATGGAGACAGCTTGGGCTTTTTTATGCCCGCTCACGAAGGGAATCTAAAAATTGTATCCTTTTCCCCATAAATCGTAGATGTTGCCCATCCTGCTCCTTTGTACAATGGAGATACAAAACACGTTACAGGATGGTGTCGAGCATGAGTTCTTTTCCTATCAACAGCAAGAGATTCCGGCAAAATATTCCGTTATTGCTGATGTTTATTCCCGTCGTGCTATTCTTTCTTATTTTCAAGTACGTTCCGATGTTTGGTCTGCTCATTGCGTTTAAGGACTATAACTTTGCGGATGGGGTGCTTCACAGCCCTTGGATAGGTTTGAAAAATTTCGACATGCTGTTTCAACAGTCCCAGACGCTGAACATTATTCGCAACACGCTGGTCTTAAGCCTGCTGAGCCTTGTCTTCGGATTTCCGGTGCCCATTGTGCTGGCGATTTCGCTGAATGAGATTCGAAGGCTGTGGTTCAAAAAGTTTGTGCAGACGGTAGTTTACCTGCCGCATTTTCTATCGTGGGTCGTCGTCGGCGGCTTGGTTCTGACGCTCTTCTCGATGGAATCCAGCTTTATAAATCACTGGATCGAACGGCATTTCGGGGAACCGTACCCGTTCTTGTACCAGCCGAATTCCTGGATTGCGGTGTTCATTGCCTCCGGTGTCTGGAAGGATATGGGGTTCAATGCCATTATATATTTGGCCGCCCTCAGCTCCATCGACCCGAGTCTTTATGAGGCGGCTGCTATCGATGGGGCCGGCAAGCTGAAGCAGATATGGCATGTGACGCTGCCAGGCATTCAGACAACGATCGTTCTGCTCATTATCCTTGCCATAGGCAAGGTGATGGATGTCGGGTTCGATCCGGTATTCAACCTGCAGAACAATGTGGTCAGCAGTGTTTCCGAGGTCATCAGTACTTATGTGTACCGGGTCGGCGTACAGCAAGGGCAGTTCAGCTTAACGTCGGCGATGGGACTCTTCGAATCGGTCGTCTCGTTTATTTTGGTGCTGTCGGCGAATGCGATTGCCCGCAAATTTCAACAAGGCTTGTGGTAGGGGGAGCGAAGGATGAAGTCAACGAGAGGCGAGAAGCTCTTTTATGTCATGAATTATATCGTTCTGTCCCTTATTGGTTTAACTTGTCTGCTGCCGTTAATTCATGTGTTCGCTTTATCCTTAAGCGGGGCCCGGGCTATCGCCTCCGGCGAGATCGGCTTGTGGCCGGTTGATTTTACTTGGGATACGTATAGTGAGGTCTTTAAGGGCACGAAGATGGTTCAGTCGTTCTGGAACAGCACGACGATCACCGGAGTCGGTGTCGTGCTGAGCATGGTGATGACAATTCTGGCGGCTTATCCGCTGTCCAAGCGCTTTTTTTATGCACGGCGATTTTTTACACTGGCTATGGTGTTTACGATGCTGTTCAACGGGGGGATCATCCCTACGTTTCTGGTCATTAAAGGACTGGGACTGATCGATTCGTATGGTGCGCTGTGGCTTCCGGCGCTGATCAGCACCTACAACATGCTCATTATGCGAACCTATTTCGAGAACATTCCCGAGGAGCTGGAAGAGGCGGCGCGTATCGACGGGTGCAATGAATGGCGGCTCTTGGTGCAAATCGTGCTTCCGCTTTCGCTGCCGGTGTTAGCGACATTAACGTTGTTTTACGGGGTGTCGTACTGGAATTATTTCATGAGCGTCCTGCTGTATATCAGCTCGACGGACAAATATAACATGACGGTGCTCGTGCAGCAGATGGTCCAGAATCAGCAGCTGCTGAACGAGATGCGTTCCCCCGACGATACGGTTCAGCTGGTGGCCGAGGGAGTGAAGGCGGCAGCGATTGTGCTCATGATGGTGCCGATGCTTATAGTCTATCCGTTCGTACAGCGATTCTTCGTTAAAGGAGTGATGCTAGGGGCCGTTAAAGGTTGACGGGTGGACGTTAAGCGAATAAATAGCGGAGCGGGCATATTCACTGGACTTCCAAATCAGATGGTAGGATAAACAGAGCGGAAAGGGGAAAGAAGCATGTCTAACACAAACACAATGAAACGGGTGGTCCTTCCAGTCGTCACCTCGGTGGCGCTCATGGCGGTGGCGGCAGGCTGCACGGCAACGAAGAAGGAAGAGGGGGCCTCGGTAGAACCGGCTAAGTCGACCAAGCGGGGGCAGATCACAGCGACTATTTATGACCGCGGCAATATCCCTTCGAGCGAGGGGACTGTGGAGAATAATAAAATCACGAAATGGATTAATGAGGCGGGACCGGTGGATGTCAAATTCGTGCCCGTCCCCCGGACGCAATCGGAGCAAAAGCTGAACACGCTGTTCGCCGGTGGAGGTGCGCCGGATTTGATTCTGGAATATGCTCCGCAAATTAAGAATCCGCTCATCGACCAGAAGCAGTTGCGTCCGATTGACGACATGATTGAGAAGTACAGCACGGAATATAAGGCGCTGCTGCAGAAGTATCCGGCGTTGAGAAAAGCGGGAACCGGAGCCGACGGCAAGCTGTACCAGTTCGGGCGAATTAATGAAACGATCCCGCAGCGGGGCTTGTTCATCCGCACGGATTGGTTGAAGAAGCTGAACCTGGAAGCCCCCAAAACGACGGACGAGCTGTACCAGCTTGCGAAAGCGTTCACAGAGCAAGATCCGGACGGCAACGGGAAGAAGGATACGTATGGGATTGCCATGTCGTATAACTCCGGGGCGGTACTGGACGAAATGTTCGGCGTCACGTATCCGGGCTTCATCGTGCAGAACAACGAGCTGGTTCACGGCTGGGATAACATCAAGGCGGTGACGGAATTCAAGAAGAGGCTGTACAGCGAAGGCCTGGTCGATAAGGACTATCTCAACGACAAGAATGGTTCCAAGGCAAAGCAGGATTTTCTGAACGGGAAAATCGGGATCTACATGGAGCAGTTCAACGTTCCGATCACGTTCTACAACGACTTTTATTTGAATTTGAAAAAAAATGTGCCGAGCGCGGAAATCACGGTCATTCCTTATCCGAAGACACCGGTCGGTCAATATAATCCGATCTTCGTCAACCCGGTCCAAATGACTGCAGTCGTCAACGCACAAGCGAAGGATCCAGAATCGGTGATGAAGTATGTTGATTTCGCCTCCTCCGAGAAATTTATGAAAACGATGTATTACGGCTTCGAGGGCGTTCACAGCAAGTCCGAGCCGGGCAAATGTCCGGTCGTGACCGATTTGGATAAATGGAAAACGGAGTTTAACTTCGGTGCCGGGGATTTTGCGATGCTGGCTTCCCCAACCTTATCAGGCAAATGCTACTTCGGTACCGAAAAGCTGGATGCCAAGGATCCGCTGCAGAATCAGGTGAAGCAAATGTTCGAAATGAACTCGACATTCATTAACTTTGATCTGCCGGTAGCCGGGCCGACGCATGCGGAGCAAATGCCGCAGCTACCGAAGGAGCTGCAGCTCATTCTGACCAATACGACGAAGCAGGTCGGTGTCGGTGAAGGCGATATCTGGGTGAAGTCCATCCTGACGCCTAACTACACGCCTGAGCAAGCGAAGCAGGACGCTATCGCTGCCTGGGAGAAAGCCGGCGGGAAGCAGGTGGATGATTGGTATAAAAGCTTTTACGCCAAGGACAGGGATAAAATCATTTTGACCAAAGATATTTATGACATCTTCAAGGAGCAGCGTGCCCTCCAGAAAAAATAAGTAAAAACATGTCAGGATCGGGAAAGGAAGATGAGCAATGCAAAACAAAAAGCTGCGTGTGGTTTTGTGCTTCCTGATGATTTTCAGTATGTTTTTTACGGGTATTCCTTTTATTAACCATGGAGAACCGCAGACTGCGTATGCGGCCAGCTCAACCATTACGCGGAGCGGAAATGTGTGGACACTGGAAAATGACGTGATGAAATCCGTCGTGTCTTTTGCTGGGGGAAGTATTGAAATGACGAGCTTTTATAACAAAGAAGCAGGGAAGGAGTATTTGACCGGCAGCGGCAGCCAATATTTGTTCTATTACAACTACGGCGGCAGCGACCTGTATGCCAATGACGGCGGATGGACGTTAGGTACGGCTACCATTACGGATATTACGAAATTCGGTACGAGCTGGGGCAAGCTGCTGACGATCCCGGTTACCCGGACTTCTCCACAAAATGTGACCATCAGCCTCAAATTCGAGCTGTATAACGGCAAATCGGGGTTGAAGTACAGCAACTCGATCAAGAATAACGCTTCCTCCGATAAAACGATCACGGAATCGGATATCATCGCGTTGAATTTGCCTAACGATTCCCATACGCTGCATTACGTTCCGAATATGGTCTGGTACAGTACTTCCGGCGCTTTGGCCCCCAATACGGGGAGAAATGCGATTACGGTATACAGCTCCGGCGATGGCTGGGGCCTGCAGCCCGAGATGAACTGGAAGACCGAGGGGGCGCCGAACCGGCTGCCTTTCGCCAGCATCAATGCCTGGAGCGGCATCTCCAATGTTAAAGTGTCAACGAACAGCGAGGCTCTGCAGCTCGTCTTGTTCCCGGGCGAAGAGTTCGAGTACATTTCCGTTAATCTGACGGTGTTCAAGGGAGATATTCTCGACGGCAAAATGGCGGTGGAGGAGCACTTCCGCAAACGGTTCAAATATCATGACGTAACATCCGTTTTCACGACGAACGACTGGGATTACATCGACAAACGAACGGATGCCTTTTTCCGCAATACCGTGGTCCCGAGAGCAGCTCAGGCTGGGCTGGATATGGTCATGATAGACGATTTGTGGAATACGACGCGGGACACGACAGTGGCGAAGACCAGCTTCACGAGTAACATGGCTTCATTGACCGACTATATTGTTGCGCAGGGGCTGCGGTTCGGTCTTTGGTTCAGTATGACAGGGGATAACCATGATCTGGGCAGGGACCTGGCCGATTCGGCCAACATCGAATTCAAACGAAGCCAGGTGGAGGACATCATGATCCCGCAGTATCATCTTTCCCACCAAATGATCGATTTGACCGAATTTTGGCCGAATACGGCGGCAACCTCGACCTCGCATCCGAGCGACAGCGTGTACCGCAAAAATGTGCTGGTCCGCAATTACCTGAACGACCTGGTCTCCAGGCATCCGGATTTCATCGGCAAGCTGACCAGCGAGGTGGACATCTATCCTACCCAGGGAGACCGGAACAACGGGCTGCTGCACATAGCCGACAACGGGTTTATAACTGCTAACGGCGGTGTAGGAACGAGTATGAAAATAGGGTTCGACAGCTTCGGGTATTTGCCGATGAACTCGGTTTATTATGGCGGTTCGCCTACAGGTAGAACGGAGGATTACTATTCGTATATGCTTGCCAGGGTAATCAAGTTTAACACCGACCCAAGCGGTTGGACGACGACCGGAATGGATTCGCTGAAGAAATTTAATGACTGGCGGAAAAATCCGAGAATCAAAGCCCTGACGGATCAAACGACGCGGCCTTTGTATGCCGGCCCGAACTTCGATACCTCCGGTCCTTATGCATGGATGTATACGACGGATGACAAGAGTAAAGCGCTGGTCATTGCGACGGCAGCGGGAGTAACCGGGGCGGCCTCGGACGTGACCCTTAATCTGCGTTGGCTGGATAATAATAAAACGTATCTCGTGGAAGACATCACCATGGACGATAGCGGCAGCAGCACCTACACGTATAAAGGGAAGTTTACGGGGAGTCAACTGAAGACACCGGGCTTGACCGTCAATCTGGCGGAAAACACCTCCAAAGGCAAGGCGTTCTGGATTCAGGAGGATAACGGCGCCTCCATGCAGGTGCTGTATGCGGATGAGAAAATCACTTCGTATACGCAAAATGCAGCGGGCTCCAGTCTCACGGTAAATGTGAACGGAACCGCGAATGCAACCGGCAAGGTCGTTGTTTTTGACCGGACCGCCAACAAAACGGTAACACGCGATGTAACGATCGGCTCAGGCGGCACAGGCAGCGTGACGGTCAGCTCCGGCACCGTGTTCGAGGCGGAAAGCCTCACGGCAGCCGTCTCCCCAGGCTCAAGCACAGCCAATGCGGCCGATACCGCAGCTAGCGGTGGAGCATTAAATTATGCGAATTTCGCAGGGGTGGGCGATTGGATTGAATATACGGTGGGCGTGCCGAGCCCAGGGCCGTATAACGTCAAGGTACAGGTGAAAAAGCATCCCGACCGGGGCATCGCCCAGCTGTATATCGACGGTGCAGCACAAGGCTCGCCAATTGACGAGTACCAGAGCACGCAGGGCTATGTCGAGGTCGATTTGGGCAATATCAACTTCACCACATCAGGGAACAAAGCCTTCAAGTTTCAAATCACCGGCAAAAATGCTGCCAGCAGCACCTACTTGCTGGCCACCGACGCCATCCGGCTGACGTATCAATCGCCTGATGTGCTATTGCCGCCGCCCGTGCCTGAAGGGGTGAAGTATGAAGCCGAGAGCTTGGCCCAAACGGCATCCTCCGGGGCAACCTTGGCGAATGCATCCGACTCGGCGGCCAGCAATGGCGGCTTGAACTACGCCAATGTGAATGTGGTCGGAGGCTGGGTGCAGTATGCCGTGTATGCACAAGCCGGAACGTACAATGTGAAGGTGCAGGTGAAGAAGCATCCGGACCGGGGGACGGCGCAGCTGTATATCGATGGGGCGGCACAAGGCTCGCCGATTGATGAGTATCAGAGCACGCAGGGCTATGTGACCGTCGATCTGGGGAATGTCACGTTCAATTCGGCGGGGGTGAAGCCGTTCAGGTTCCAGGTGACCGGCAAAAATGCCGCCAGTAACGCATACACGCTGGCCACCGACTATATTTCACTGACGCCGCAGCCGCTCGTCTATGAATTCGAAAGCCTGCCTTCCACCCTGTCAGCAGGGGATTCAACGGCCAATGGCTCCGATGCCGCCGCTGGCGGCGGAGCGTTGAACTATAGCAATTTTAATGGGGTGGGGGGCTGGATCGATTACACCGTCGCGGTGCCTGCTGCCGGAACCTATACGGTTAGCGCGAGAATCAAGAAGCACCCCAGCCGGGGGACGGCGCAGCTGTATATCGACGGGGCGGTACAGGGGGTTCCAGTTGACCAGTATCAAAGCATTGCCGGATACACCGTTGCCGGTATGGGCAATGTGACATTCAGCTCCCCGGGCAATAAGAGCTTCAAATTTCAAATTACCGGCAAGGATCCGAGCAGCGGCAGCTTCACGCTGGCTCACGATGAATTGATCCTGACCCGGACCAATTAAGCTGTGATCACACAACAAAGCCCTTCCGATTCCCGATAGGAACGAAAGGGCTTTGTTGTTTTCTTTTTATGTTAGCCGGTAGCCGTTTGCCCGGCCTTATTTATAATCACCGAGCAAATAATTGTAGAACGGCGCATCCACCCAGAAATGATACGATGTCACCTGCGTATCGGGACTTAGCTTCTTGAAGCCTGCGGCGATATCCGCCGTCTTGTCTGTAAGGGAGAACGATTGGGCGTAATAATGCCCCTTCGTGATTTTGTTATTGGCGATTTCTTTGTAGTCTTTGATCTCCGTCAGCGAGTAGTAAAGCGGCTGCCACCAGGAGCTGGCGATCAAGCCGGTGGCGTTCTCACTGTTCTTTTTGGCGTATTGGAAGATGACGTCCTGGAACTTGGCTTTCTGCTCGGCGGTGGCGAATTCGAACGCGATGTCGTATTCCTTCGCATAGGCGATATAGTTGCCGTTCTCGATTTGAACGACTTTATAGCTGTCCGTCTGCTTCGGCTCGCCCCACTCCTTCAAATAGATGAAGGCGGATGTCTTCGGCTCCAGCTGCACCTTGGCGTCGATGCCTTCGCTTCGCAGCAGGCCGATCAGCTGCACCGCATGGGTGATGTCGTCATGACCGTAGGTCAAGGACAGCTTCGTGTCAAAGTTTGCGTTATAGCGCGTATCCTTCAGGTTGTAGCCGGTCACGAGATTTTGCTTCAGCGCTTCGTCGACGATCGACTGCAGCTCCTTCACCTGAATCAGATCCTCGGCTTTGTACGCCTTGTACAGCTTGGAATAGATGTCGGGCTCGTTGACCGTGCCGAGGTAGTTTTTGTACTCGCCCTTGAAGGAAAGGACACCCCCGAGCAGGTCTGCAGCCAGCTCATCGGAAGCCGGCTGGCCCAGCTGGAACGTATCGTGCCATTCAGAAGGGAGAAGTCCTGTATCCACAGCCGCAGCCAGCTCCTGGGCTGCTTGACGGGTTAACCCGCTGCCATTTCCTTCAGGGTAGCTCACGTGAATTTTGGCCAGAGCCGCGCTGATCTTGGCATCAGGGTATGTATAAGCAAGCTCCTTCAGCTCCGCTGCCTTCAACGCGATGAACACGGCGGCTTCCTCGGTGAGCGGCCCTTCCGCTGCAACGGAGCTGCTGGTCAGGATCCCCTTCTCCGACAGAGCCAATGCAGACTTAAATACCGGATCGGCGGGCTGGAGATCATCGAATTTATTGTCGGTGCCTGCAGGCTGCAGCTGAAGCACTTGAGCCACATCCCGGATGAATTCCCCTCTGCTTAAAGAGGAGGGCAAAGCAATCTTATAATTATCTTGAAGATACTGCTTGTACTCGGAGCTGGAGGGCTGGTTTGCAGCAAGGGCACCTTCCTCATGAGCGGAGGCCGGAGCTAGGGCGGAGAGAAGCAGGGCGCCGCTTAAGGCAAAAGAAGCTGCGAGCTTGCTGTGTGAGTGGAAGCGATGACTGGCTTTCATAGGTAGGGACCCCTTTTCATATAAAGTGTTAAAATCCGATAAAATAACTAGTAATTTAACAAGGATCATACCTCGTACTTCAGCCTATTGTCAATCATTTACTTCAAGACTGATTCAACGTATTGGTCCAGCGCCCGTGTGGAATCATTCAGGAAGAACATACCGTAATTAATTTGCTGATTATTGTATAGGTGACCCGTAGCCAGATAGGTATACCGGGTATCTCCCGCATACAGATGAATGGTATAGGCATATCCCACAGGCACGGATGGATCCACTTTTTTGCGGATATTCACAGCCTGCAAATGCTGAATTGCCTCTTGAAACAAATGCCCGCTCTCCATAGTAACGGTTTTTCCGCCCGGCTCCACGATCTCGATTTGATTCACCTGATTCCAATCGATCTGGAAAATCTGGTTCAGCGCAAGCTCCGGCTCGGACGGATCGGGATCTGCGATAATGGGGCGGAGGTTTACTTTGCGGATGTCCAGCTTCACGGAGGCATATTGGTTGAAATGTCCTGCCCCTGCAGCTTCAAAAGCAACAGGCTCGCTGCCGAATGCATCCCCTTGAAAAGCAGCCTCTCCGATAAGCTTGCCTTGTTCATCATAAAAGGTTAACCGACCTTCAACCGAGTTCGTTCGAATCGAGGGCTGGGTCATTTGCAGCTGCCCCGCTACCTTCGTATGGTCACCTTCCTTGGTGACGATGAGGTTTCCGGCCATCACGCCCCTATATTTCGGGTCGAACAAATCCAGATCATCACTGAATCTGTCCTTCATGATGACCCTCTGCTGCTCCGCATCGTAGCCGATCGCTGCCCCGAAGGCTTGCGCGACGAAGCGAACCGGCACATAAACGTGACCGTTGTAATTGAGTACGCCGTACTCCGGATCTGTTGCAACGGGCTTCCCGTTCTTCTCGAAGGTGACCGGAACAAGCAGCGATTGAACGGTTTCGGAAGCAAACACGGCAGCACCCGAAATGGACAACAGGACACCGAGGCTTAATCCTAGAATGAATTTATTCATTTGTTGAAGCCCTCCCTTATTTACTAATATATGTAAATACGCGCAAGAGGCAGTTTTGTTCTGCTGGACAAGCATACGACATCTTAGGCTGCAGCAGCGCATCCGGATTGCTATTATGACGTAAAGTATGAAAGCACTCTCCATTCCATAAGCTAGACTGACAAGTGTGAAGCGTGCTAAAGCCAAAAAAGGATTTTTCACAATGAAATAAAATCATGAGGAGGATGTGTGAAGATGATACTCAGCACAACGCCAACGATTCAGGGGAAAGAGATCGTCGAATATGTATCGATCGTGACAGGGGAAGCCATTATGGGGGCCAATATTGTACGTGATCTGTTCGCCTCCATCACCGATATAGTCGGGGGCCGGTCCGGGGCTTACGAGAGCAAGCTGAAGGAAGCGAGAGATGTGGCGTTTCACGAAATGGAGTCCCACGCGGCAAGACTCGGAGCCAATGCGATCGTCGGTATCGACATCGATTACGAGGTAATCCGCGAAGGGATGCTGATGGTAGCGGTCAGCGGAACCGCAGTGAAGGTAGGATAACCGTTACCAGGAAGAAACGCATTCCTCTCTGGAATTCAAAGACACAAAAAAAGGCAGCTCGACACGGAACGGTTCCGGTGGGCTGCCTCATTTTATGAGAACAATGGTAAGAACGGAATAAGGGCGGCGGCAAAAAATGAAGTGCATGTTATAGATCAATCAAGCTTTGTACGAGCAAAATAGGCAGGGCGGCGATTGCAATAAAGCTGTAGAAAAAGCCTTTTAAGAATGATTTTACATGTTCCATAGGAAATCCCTCCACGTTAATAATTTAGTTTTCAATAGTTTGGTTATTGAAGTATGTATGTATTATATGCCTCCCGGCTGGAGATAAACTTAAAGAAAGCTTAAATTTACATAAATAATTTTCAAAAAGTTGTCACAAATACATATTGATTTTATGGAAAACGCTATCATTTGTGTCTGGGAAGCTTCATACATATCCATTGTCTTTTGGGATATCCTATCTTTGTTCATGTCTTTGGCAGTATTGAACTCAAATTCCAAACAGATCACCGGGAGGTAATTATGCACACGCAGCAACGTTTAGCAGCACATGAATTTTTGGAGACGAAAGAAGCCGTTTCTACGAAGGCTGCCCATATCGAGCTTTATGGGGTATTATTCTCAATGGCACAGGACCCGCACTTGAAGGATATTTTGTTCAACCAACAGCGCCGCATGATTGAAGGCTACGACTATGGGGTGCAGCTGCTTCAAGGACACGGCGTCCAAATGACTGCCACTCCGCCGCATACACCGCAGCTTCGGACTTATGAGCAGCCACAGGTCGGCTTGCAGCAGCCGCAGATGCAGGCGCCGAATCCGAATGCGACGCAGCTATCGGATGCGACGATCAGCACCATCGCTCTCAACATGCACAAGGCCGGCTCCGCGATCAGCATGCTGTGGGCCAATGAATGCGTCAATCAGCCGTTCCGCATGTACCACGCAACCTCGGCGAACATATGCCAGGAGATGGCATGGGAAATGTTCCAGTATATGAACTTCCGCGGCTATTACCAGGCTCCTCAGCTGGCGGACCACACTATGAATACAATGATCCAAGGCTTGGGCGGACAAGCCCAGCCGCAGCAGCCTTATCAAACGAACTTTAATCATTAAATTTTCACCGAGCAGGTGGGGCGGTTGAAGCGACGGAGCGGCGTATAAAGGCGGCTCGAATATACAAAGCCCCGCATCACTTCCGGCGTGTGCATGAGCCGGAAGTGATGCGGGGCTTATTTTTGTTAAAGAGGCAGGTCTGTCATGAGCTGAAACCTTATTTTTTTACCGCATGGATATAATGAATCGTTTCGAATGCGGACAAATAATCCGTCCGATGTTTAAAGAAAAGATCATTTATCGCAGCCGGTGATAAATGATCATTAAGCAGCAGCCCTGATTGTTCCAAAATATGTTCAATTTCATGATAGGCGAAGCACGATTTCATGGGTTCTCCACTGACCGCGGCCATGTTCACCATATGTTCAACTCGATTAAACATCCCTTTTTCTTCAAAAAGACTTTCGTCCGCATAATCAAAAACAATAGAGCTTCCTGACGGCACTTTGTCGAATAGGTGGGCAATCAAGCTTGCATTTTCCTCTTTCGTTAAATAATAAGAAACCCCTAGCAGGCTAAAGAAGGTTTTTTTGTAATCAAACCCTTCCTCGATTAAATCGGGGTAGGAAAATCCTTTTGTAAAGTCCATGGAAACAAAATGAAGATGACTCGGGATGGGCAGATTCGCATGACTCAATCTTTTCTTTTTCGATGCCTGTGTAGCGGGATGATCGATTTCAAATATGTCCAGGCTGTTTTTCAATTCAGGGTGTCGGAAGCAAAAGGTATCTAACCCGGCGCCAAGGATGACATATTGATCCAAGCCTGACCTAACTTCATTCAGTAATACGTTTTCGCAATATGCGGCGCGTGCTAATGTCGTAGGAGAGAGCAGTACTTGTGTAATCCATTTTAAAATTTCATCTGGATCGTCTTGAAGCTTTCGAGCCAAATCTTTGTTGAAAAACGGGATTCCTTGAATCATATGCTCTCTGATGTCTGAAAACTCTTTATGGGAAATGAGATCTTGTGCGATAAAATCATCAAAAATTTTGGGTGTGTCATATTTGCTGTGATATGCGCGGCCAAAAGCGGTTATTAAGGAAGTTAAGCTGGACTCATTTGGTTTCATACCATGTTCCCTCCCGTATAAACAAAAATAAGATTCCCCCTGGCCAGGAGAATCTTATTATATAATAAATTATTAAAATTTCAATTATAGCATAAATTAATAATTTTGTCAACCATAAATTTTATGATACCAGATAGACTTCGCAGCAGTTTCACCTGTCTTTGGCTTACCGATGCAAGTGCTTAAACGAACATGCTCAGTACCATGACCATGGCAAATGCGGCAAAGCCAAGAATCGTTTCCATAACCGTCCAAGTTTTGAGCGTATCCTGCACGGATAAATTCAAGTACTCCTTCACGATCCAGAAGCCGGAGTCATTGACGTGGGACAAGATGATCGAACCGGCACCCGTAGCCAGTACGAGCAGTTCGGGGCTGACGCCGGGCATCGTTGCTGCGATCGGCGCTACAATACCCGCAGCGGTCGTCATCGCAACGGTAGCGGAGCCTACTGCGGCGCGAATCAGTCCCGCGATGGCGAAAGCCAGAATAAGCGGGGAGAGGTGAATCTCCTGAGCGAAAGCGGCAATAGCATTACCGACACCGCTGGCTGTCAAAATTTTGTTAAAGCCGCCGCCTGCACCGATCAGCAAAATAATCGAAGCGACCGGTCCAAGGCAATCGTTCGTAAACTTCAGCAGCTCTTTACTGCTGAAGCCGCGGGCATAGCCGAAAGAGAACAGCGAGAAGAGCAGGGCGATCAGCAAAGCAATAATCGGGCTTCCGATAAAGTCGATGACAAGACGCACCGTGTGGGTGGCCGGAAGCACCAGATCTACTACCGTTGCAATCAGCATCAAGATGACAGGCAGAAGAATCGTAAACAAGGTGATGCCGAAGCCTGGCAGCTCGCGCTCTCTCGTTTCGGTGAATTGAGCCATCAGCTCACCGGATGCTTCGGATGTAATTCTTTTGGAAATCCACGTTCCGTAGAGCGGTCCAGCCAGAGCGGCAGCCGGAACGGATACAATCAATGCAAGGAAGATCGTTTTCCCGATGTTCGCATTGAAGATGCCTACAGCAAGCATGGCCGCAGGGTGAGGCGGAATGAGACTGTGTACGACAGCGAGACCGGCAACGAGCGCAATCCCGATTTTAACGAGAGAGGTGCCGGTATGCTTGGCAATAACGAAGACGAGCGGGAACAGCAGGACGATACCCACTTGAATGAACACGGGAATTCCGCAAATAATCGCGACGACCATCATCGCCCAATGCACATTTTTCTCACCGAATACACGTACTAACGTCTTGGCGACCCGTTCGGCACCCCCGGATTCCGCCATCAGCTTGCCGAGCATCGTGCCGAGACCGAGGACGATGGCGATAAAGCCGAGAACGCTGGCAACCCCTTCCTGATACGCTTTCACAATATCCGCTAACGGCATGCCCGCAATGAGCCCCATAAATACAGCGCCGACAATCAGCGCTACGAACGGATTCATTTTTGCCTTTGCAATAAGCAGGATGAGCCCAATGATGGAAATGACTGCATACAGCAGCAAACTGGCATTGTGACTGAGTCCTAATACAGAATTCATGATGTACCCTCCTAATAATGGAAACGCTTTCCTATGGATAAAAAGGGGACAGGGTCAAGCCCTGTTGGCAAATAAGGAAACAAAACGGCTCATCACCGGGGTCAACGTATTTTCCAGCTCCGCCATCACGACGGACAGATGCGCCTTCGGATGAGCTGGTGCATAGTGCTGCAAGAACCCGGTCGCGGCTAACGATATTTCGGTATTTACGTTGATTTTGCAAATGCCGCGCCGGATCGTCTCGATCAGGGTCGCGTCAGGTGTGCCGGAGCCTCCATGAAGCACCAGCGGAACCTGCGTCACCGCCCGGATCTGCTCCAGCAGCCCCAGATCGATGTTCGGCTCGCCCTCGTACATCCCGTGTACGGTTCCGATAGCAGCCGCCAAAAAGTCGACGCCGGTCTCCGCAACGAATGTCGCAGCTTCCGCCGGGCTTGTCAGCAGGCCGCTGCCTTCCTCCTCATCGGAGAAGGCGCCGCGGGCCATCGATCCGATCTCAGCCTCCACGGCTACGCCGGCTTCGTGGGCAAGGGCAACAATAGCTTGCGTATGCCGGATATTTTGTTCCAGCTCGTACTTGGAGCCGTCAAACATAACGGAGGAAAATCCGCAGGCAATGGCGCGCTCAATCGATGCCCGCTCATAGGCATGATCCAGATGAAGAGCGACCTGGATGGCTGCCTTGGCGGCCATAGCCTGTACCATGGCGGCGAAGCCTTCCACATCGACCGTCGGGAAATACCGTTCCCCGAGCGCGATAATGACAGGCTGGCGCTCGCTCTCAGCGGCGCGGATCGCGGCCCGCGCCGTTTCCTGATTATACACATTGAAGGCAGCGACGGCATAGCCGCCCAGCTGCGCCGCTGCAAGAATTTCTTTCGTGTTTACCATCATAAATAGCCTTCTCCCATTTCCGTATCCAATGGATAACAAGCTTTTTTGCCTATCCTTCAGGCGTTCAATTCACGCAGTTCTAACCTTCTATTTTCTCTACTGTTTCGAGCAAGGTGCGGTCGCCGCCGACATTACCCGGGAATACGACATAAGGAATGCCGATGAATTTCGCTTCATCCCCCGTAAGCCATACCGGGATACCGGCTGCAGCCTGTCCGAGCACACGGGCTTTCCGAATGGCCAATCCTTTGGTTGCCACGTCGCTCGAGGTGATACCGCCTTTGGCAATGATGAATTTTGGCGTCACTTCGAGTGACTGCACAATTTTCACCAGCGACTCGGATACCGTCTGACTGATCTTGAGATTATCCGTTTTGTTGTCTACGGCGATCAGCTTCCGGCTGCTGTAAACCACAACGTTGTTTCCAGCGGCAAGCTGACGGTTCGCTTCGGCAATCACGCGATCCAGCTCCTCCTTGCGGCCGGTCGGCTGCAGTACTTGCTCGACGTTGATCTCAAGAGCGACGATACCGGGATACGTGAGCAGCTGCTCCAGCTGCCGCGTCGTTTTTTGCACATAGGAGCCAACGACGATAATACCGCCATGCTGCTCTTGCCCGGCTGCAATCAGCTTCTCCTTCGGCAGCAAGGCTTGATCCGAAATGCCTGCGTACGATTTCACGAAGGAAGCCGCCGTGCGGAAAATGAAGGTTTTGCCTTGTGCCTCCGCTTTCAGGAGGGCCATAGCAAGTACGTCCATATCGTTGTAGGAGAGGGCATTGACAATCACAGGCACGTTGCCGGCCGCACGCAGCAGCACTTCCATTACGGCATCGGGGCCTTGGCGAAGCTGCTCGACAGAAATGACAAGGCAATCTTCCGCCTTGCGGCGTCCTTCGGTCTTCTCCTCGACCCAGGCAGGCAGGTCGCCGTTCTGATAGCCGAACACTTTATCTTTGGCGAATTCCGTCTCATGAACTGGTACGAGCTCCGAGCCCTCCACCATAAAATGCATGTTGCCGCTCGTTACGCGTCCCGCCTCGAAAAAGGCAGGAACAATAAGATGACCGTCGAATACCGTGCCGCTTAGCCGGGCAATTTCCTCCGACAGCACATCGGTTTCCAAAGGATAATATCCGCGAAGCATCGAGTCGCTCCGGCTGACAAGCGTAAAGGCTTTGCCTTTGAGCGTCGCCACCTTGTGAACATTGCGGGCAATTTCGCGATTGATTCGTTCGGCGTCCGAAGCATCAAGTCCGCGTGTATTGGTGAGAATATAGAACAGCGGCTCCGGTGCATCGAAGGCTTCGGCCAGCAGCTCCTCATCCCATTGAGTTAACACGTCAATATCGTGTACCGTTTGCACGCCGGTAGGGTCATCGTCCAGAACGATGATTTTCCGATTCCGCGCTTCGTTAAGTAATCTAACCTGGTGCCGTAGGCCCTCACTGCTCCACGCAGGAGGCAGCTGTTGTTCCAGAGCCGCGACGGTCATACGCTGTACATTGCTCGTCATGATTTACACCCCGTCTCTCCAATTACTTGCTTACTTGAACGCCGGCCAGCTTCTCAAAATATTGTACGATTCCGCCGTGGTCGTCCGCGGCTTTGCCGTCGATTTTCAACGCGTGGAAAATTTCCAGCAGCTGGCTGCTGAGCGGCAGTGGAACGCCGATCTCGTGAGCCGTTTCCATGACGTTGGTCATGTCCTTCAGGTTAATGTCGATCCGGCCGCCGGCTACGAAGTTGCGCTCCAGGATCAGAGGAACCTTGGCATCCAGCACCGCGCTCCCGGCAAGTCCGCCGCGAATGGCGTTGTACATTTTCTCGATGTTGATGCCGGCCTTGGCCGCAAATACAAGCGCTTCCGACATAGCGGCGATGTTCAGGTTGACCATGATTTGATTCGCAAGCTTGGCTGTGGCGCCGCAGCCGTTATCCCCGACGAGGGTCACGTCCTGGCCTAGAACCTTCAGTACATCCAGGACGCTCTCGAATACGGCCTCGCTGCCGCCGACCATAATAGCCAATGTTCCGTCTATGGCTTTTGGCTCGCCGCCGCTGACAGGAGCATCCAGCATGTGCAGACCGGCTTCCGCCACTTTGTCTGACAGCTCCTTGGATACTACCGGAGAAATTGAGCTCATATCGATGATGATGCTTCCTGGAGCAGCCCCGTGAACAACTCCGTTGTCACCGAGAACGACGTTCTTCACGTGCTGTGAATTCGGCAGCATGGTGAAGATCAGCTCGCTGTGCTGGGCGACTTCCTTCGGCGTCGCTGCCGCACGGGCTCCAGCGGCTGCAAGCGAAGACACGGCCTCCTGATTAATGTCGTACACAGTTAACGAATAACCAGCCTTCAACAGATTCAACGACATAGGCCGTCCCATAATACCTAATCCGATAAAACCGATCTTCTTCATAACGGTTCCTCCCCAAAAGTCATATTTACATAGCGCTGCATTCCTGCAAGCGGTAACAAATGAAATTCACATTTTGTATTGTATACAAAAACTTTTATTTTGTACACAAAAACTTTATTTTTGAATCCAAAGATGGAATCGATCGTATAAAATATTGTTTAAACCCGCACTTTCCGCTAAAGTAAAGTAGAGGTGAATGGAAATGCAAGGCAGCCCTAATAAAGCGCGTACAGCCCATCAGCAGTCCTATGAGGCGCTGCGCGATATGATATTGAACGGAACGATTGCCCAGGGAACCAAGCTGGTGGAGGAAAAGCTCGCCGCGGAGTTCAACCTGAGCCGTACCCCCATTCGGGAGTCGATCCGCAAGCTGGAGCAGGAAGGGCTTGTCGTGAACAAGCGGGTCGTGAAGCTGTCGGAGTCGGACCTGCGCAATACGTTCGAGCTGCGTAAACTGCTGGAAGGCCATGCGGCCCGCAGCGCGGCGATCTATTTGTCCGAGAAGGACCTGCTTCGGCTGGAGCGCTGTGTCGAGGTTGGACGGTCCGGTACCTTGAACGAGATTATGGAAGTGAACAAGGAATTTCATGAAATTATTATGCATGCCAGCAACAACCCGCTCATGATCGATGTGTTCGACCGGATGCAGTCCGTCATTTATTTGTTCCGGCATACCGTCGTGTATTACCATCGGCCATTCCTCATTGACGAACATCAGCGGATCTTCGAAGCGATCCGGGCGCATGACAGCGATACCGCTGAACAGCTGATGAAGGAGCACCTTCAGGCTGATTTGGACTTTTGCCTGCATTTGATTCGATAGTGGCGGGCTGCTTGCCCGATACAAGAAAAAGAGGCGTCCCATTCGTCATTTTAATGACTTATGGGACGCCTCTTTTGAATGATAGCTTATTCAGGCAAGCCTTTCGTTTTTAACGCCCAAACAAATATGAAAATAAGCGATGCTGCAAGCAGCATTGGAGAACCATACTGCATTAACATATGTTCCATATTTTTTCACCCTTTCTTTGCATATTTGCCTTGCACATAGTCCGCATCAAAGAGGAACAGCCGGAGTAACAAAATGAGTGATGGAACTAAAATTAGCAGCCCGGCAATAAACGCGACAACAAGCGCAGTTCCCATGGTTTGATTCGTGAAATTCTCATGTATCGAAATGTATGGATATAAGATATAAGGCAAATGGGCTCGGCCATACCCGAAAAATGCAAATGCAAACTGTAAAAGTACAAACAAGAAGGACAAACCTAGTCTTCTGCGCCTCCACACACTGTACACAGAGATTACAAAACAAAGGAATGAAGCGAGAAACATCCAGCCTACGTCAAGCATACCCAGAAAATGCTGAGGGTTCTGTTGGCTGATTGCGTAAAAGACAAACAAGCTGGAAAGAATCGTGGGTCCGCTCCAAAATAATGCGTAGCGCCGAACGATTTCAAATGCAGGCTGATCGTTCGCTCTATGGGCATAATAGGATAAAAACATAGCTGAAATATAAAGAACGCTAACTAAAGCCAGGAGTATAACGGACCAAGAATATAGGCTTCCAAAAAATGCAGTCCAATCCACTTCAATTCGTTCCCCGTTCTCAGTAATAATTCCACCTTCCGAGATCGCCAGAACGGTAGAAAGAGCCGCGGGAATAAGTAAGCCGGTTCCACCGTAGAGCAGCATGTACCATTTATTATCCTTAGCTCCGTAAGTGCTGAAGGCATAATACGATCCCCTTAGGGCTAGCAGGATGATGGCAATACTGCCGGGTACGAGTAATGCTGTTCCATAGTAACGAGCCGTTTCCGGGAAAAAGCCTACCATGCCGATATAAAAGAAAATTAAAAATACATTGGTGACTTCCCAGACCGGAGATAAATATCTTTCAATAATTTTGTGAATGACGTGTTTTTTGTTTGTGACGGCCGAGTAATAACTAAAGAAGCCTGCACCGAAATCAATCGATGCCACAATTAAATATCCGTAAAGGAATGTCCATAAGACGGTTACTCCTAGCAATTCCATAGTCACTGTAACTCCCCCTTACCGACAATGCCTAGTGCAGAGAGTTCATCTGTCACCTTGTTATTTTTAAATAATCTTGTCAGCACCTTAACAGCGGTTAAAGCAAGGATAAGATACAATATGCAAAATAATAACAGCATCGTATCCACCTGTTGCGAACTTGTTGCCGCTTCCGCCACTTTCATATAGCCTCTCAATATCCAAGGCTGCCTGCCCACCTCTGCGTAAAACCAGCCCGCTTGAATACCAAGCATGGACAAGGGGCCGCAGAACACAACTGTATTAAGGAGCCATTTCGGATAGGGCTTCATATTTTTCTTTCGAGAATACCAAAGGTAAATCATTGCAACGAAGATCACAAACATACCGATGGCAACCATGGTATCAAAGAAATAATGGACATACAGCGGCGGACGGAGCTCCTCTGGAAAATCGTTTAGTCCTTTTACTTGAGCATCCGGCAGTCCTCCGGCTAATATACTCAACGCATAAGGGATTTCAAGGGCGTATTTAACCTCGTTATTTTCTGTTAATATCCCTCCAAGGACCAAGGGCGCTTTAGAGCTCGTTTCAAAATGCCATTCTGCAGCGGCAAGCTTTTCAGGTTGATATTGGGCAAGAAACTTCCCTGATAAATCACCTATAGCCGCGGTCGTGATTGCGAATGCAAGACCTGCAGTCACTGTTAATTTCAGTGCTTTCTTAGCGTAAAGCTCATTTACCTTACTCTTATTTTTTAAAAGGGAATATGCCGCTATCGCCGCTAATATAAAAGCACATGTCATATAGGCTGATGAAAGGACATGGGCCACCTTTGTAGGCATCGCCGGATTGAAAATGGCCAAAATTGGCTTTACATTGGTTATGATGCCGTTTTCCAGCGAAAAGCCTTGAGGTGTATTCATAAAAGCATTCACAGTAGTAATGAACAATGCGGAAGCGGAAGACCCCAGAACCACAGGGATGAGCAGCATGAGATGAATCATCGGCTTAAACCGTTCCCACGTATATAAATAGATTCCTAGAAAAATAGCCTCGATAAAAAAAGCAAACGTCTCTAAAAATAAAGGAAGTGCTATAGCCTGGCCTGCAATTTTCATAAAGTTGGGCCACAGAAGGCTAAGCTGAAGACCAATCGCCGTTCCTGTGACGACACCAATGGCAACGGTAATAACAAAACCTCTTGCCCATCTTCTTGCCAATAAAGTGTAATAAGGGTCGTTGCGTTTGATTCCAATTAGTTCTGCCAACGTAATCATAACGGGAACCCCCACCCCGATAGTTGCAAAAATAATATGAAATGCGAGGGTTAACTCGGTAAGCATCCGGCTGTAATAAACAGGGTCGTAATTAGGCATGGACTTATCTCCTTAGAAGTTAGTAGTCGATGTATTGGAATTAAAACAGCTTTCTAATGAGTGACAGAAGCATGACAACAGCGACAGAGAACATGAGTAACATAAGCCGGCTTTCCTGTTTTCTAAAATGGTTCATAACCTCACCCTTTATATTTTTATATGCTTATATCTTACCAATGAATATGTGATTAATTTCACAACAAGTGTGAAGAGGGGTTGAACAAAGTTTTACGACTTTTCTACAGATTGCAGCGAGTTCATAAGAACTCCATAGAACACTATTTACAGTAGGGTTTTCGGGTACCAATCCCAACAAAAGCTATGTTAGTTGTTGATTTATTTAAACAAAAAACGCCCGTCAGGGCGCTCCCAAAATTGAAAGTAGCTTTTTAGACTTATGGCACAGCCTGTTAACATGCTCAAGAAGATTTTAACGTGAGTGAGCGAACCGCTCCGTGCTCATCGTCCGCATTGAAAAAGATTTGGTAGGCCCCCGCCTCGTAGAACAAGTACCAGCCGTTTTCCACATCATTAATGCCTTCATTGCGAGGCTTTCCCAACGCTTTTTTTACTTCATCGACCGTGTAGGGGATGGAATTTCCACCGACTCGAATGCCGCTGACCCGCTCACCGGGATTGGCGAAGAAGTAATAATAGTCGAACCAGGCGCTGTACGGCACCTGCCAGGTGCCTGTCTTATGCGGCTCGCCCCACTGCTTCAGCACCGTTTCTTTGGGAGTATCGATGCCGAATTCGATCCCCCTGATTTGTCCTTTTGCAGCGTAAGACAAGAAATCGGGGTCCAATACGAGCTTTTTACTCAAGCTGGTCTGATCGATCGCTATGGTGCGGCTGTCCTGATCGTACTTCACCAGACGTCCCAGACTTTCAGCAACCCATCGTGCAGGTACGTAGGCGTGGCCTTCATAATTCAACGTCGCGTAATCCTTATCCAGAGATTGAGGCTGACCATCTATCACGTACTTGGCGGGAAACAAGTAAGCTTGAACCGTATCGGAGCTATAAGCGGCGGCGGTAGCTGTGGTTAAAGCGGTACCGCACAGAAGACCGAGCAGAAACTTTTTCAATAACAACCCCTCCATGTCGATTCGTTCTACTCCTGTAGACGTGGGAGACGAGCCGTAAGTTTCGTCCATCCTTTCCTTATTTATCCTTCTTTTGTTTACTATACCGCCACGAAGCCGCAGGAAATTGTCACTGTGCGAGCTCACCTCAGCCTTACTTGTTAAGCAATTGTCAGGAAACCTAATGTTGCATTCGTTCTTATCTTGTATTTTCCTCATTTTGGTTTGCGATAATGAACCATGGGAACAGTACAGGGAAAATGGGGGAGAATGAGATGGCAAAAATTATGGTTGTAGATGACGCGGCTTTCATGCGGATGATGCTGAAATCGATGCTGACCGAGGAAGGCCATGAGATCGTAGCTGAAGCGACGAACGGACTGGAGGCAGTGCAAACGTACCTGTCCTGCAAGCCAGATCTGGTCACGATGGACATTACGATGCCGGAGCTGGATGGCGTAGGCGCGGTGAGGGAAATTAAGCAGCACGATCCGGCCGCTAAAATTATTATGTGTTCGGCAATGGGACAAAAGGCGATGGTGCTGGAAGCTATTACGGCGGGGGCTAAAGATTTTGTGGTCAAGCCGTTTCAGAAGGACCGGGTGGTTGAATCTGTGAACAAAGTGTTAGGGATCACCTAGCCGTGCAGTGTGCCAAGATATTAAGCCTCCTTCTCTCTTTATGAGGGAAGGGGGCTTTCGTGCTTATGAAGTTCGAAGCAGCCGTTTATCCCCTGGGCAAAAGAGCTATAATGGACAACAAAACGATAACGAATCGAAGGAGCGTGATTCCATGAAATGGACACGGGCTCGCATGATGTGGTGTATTTTACTCGCAGCACTCATAGGTTTTGGGGTTGCTGCAGCAATCTACTTGAAGCCATACAAGCCGCAGCAGGCGGCGATCGAAGCCATGAAGGCCGGAAACGGCGTCACGGTGACGGAGCATGCCCGCTGGATTCGGTTTGAGCCGGCCGGGGTGAAGGCGACGGGAATTATTTTTTACCCTGGCGGGTTGGTCGAGCCGGAAAGCTATGCCCCGCTGGCCTTACTTTTGGCAAAGCAGGGTTATCGGACCTGGATTGTAAAAATGCCGTTGAATTTGGCTGTTAGCTCCATCAACCGCGCGGAGGAAATCATGAACGGGCACCCGGATGTATCTTATGTGATCGGGGGACATTCGCTTGGAGGAGCGATAGCGGGACGGTTTGCAGCAGCACATGCGGACCGGCTTGTGGGGGTCTTTTTCCTCGGTGCCTATACGGATGCCGCGGGCAGCTTGACCCAAACGAAGCTGGCCGCACTCACGATAACGGGATCGGAGGACGGTATCGTGAATAGGGTGAAGCTGGAGCAGGGAAAGGCCTACCTGCCGTCCCAATCGGAGCAGGCTGTCCTTGAAGGAGGCAACCATGCCCAATTCGGTAGCTATGGGGTGCAGAAGGGAGACAGACCAGCCAGTTTGAGCCCTGAACAGCAGCAGGAGCTGACGGCGCAAAGGGTGACCAATTGGCTCATACGAATCGCGCAAAGAAAATAACGACAACGACGTACGTATCTTAAGAAATTCGTAAGGATTTGATATGCCTGTTTGTAAAAAAGGGCTGGTACAATAAAGATGTGGGGTAGAGAGAAGGGCATGGCTTCCGGAGGCTGTGCCCGCCGTTAGAGGGGAGTAAAAGGGTTGTCTAAATACAATGTTCTCGTAGTAGACGATGATGCGGATATCCGTGAGGCGATCGAAATTTACTTGAGAAGCGAGGAAATTACGGTGCTGAAGGCGGAAAATGGCTTAGAGGCTTTAAAGACGCTGGAGGAAAAGGAAGTACATCTGATGATTCTAGACATCATGATGCCGAAGCTTGACGGGATTCAGGCGACCTTCAAAATTCGAGAGAGCAGCAATATTCCTATCCTGATGCTGTCAGCCAAAACGGAGGACACCGACAAAATTGTCGGCTTGAATGTCGGTGCGGACGATTACATGACCAAGCCGTTCAATCCGCTGGAGCTGATCGCACGGGTCAAGTCGCAGCTGCGGCGCTATACGAATCTGGGTACTTATGCAGCAAGCACGGACGAGCTTCAAGTGCGGGGGCTGGTGCTGAACAAGAAAGCGAAGACAGTGACGGTAGACGGTGAGCAGGTGAAGGTGACGCCAACGGAATATAAAATTTTGGAGCTGCTGATGGAGCACAAAGGCAGGGTGTTTTCGATCGACGAAATTTACGAAAAAGTATGGGGAGATCCGGCCTTTCACCCGGAAAATACCGTTGCGGTTCACGTGCGCCGCATCCGTGAGAAAATCGAGATCAACCCGAAGGAACCGAAATATTTGAAGGTGGTGTGGGGCATTGGCTACAAAATGGAGAAATAAATCCGCCGCTGCCATGCTCAGCATAGCTATATTGTATCTTTGGGCGATTTCGCTATACGCGGTGGTCGATCTTTGGCAGCACAAGAAATATATCGATAAAGATTATTATTTTAGCAGCCATGCGTTTGCGGATGAAATCGAGCTGTTCAGCAATTTGTTCTTATCCTATCATATTACGCTGAAGCATCATTCGGAGCGAACTCCACAGGAGAAAATCGGGTTGCAGCGATATAACGATTTGAAGACGAAGTCAGAGCTGGCAATGAAAGAGAAACAAAGCAGTTTCATGCAGAGCTATGCCGTGAAAATCGATCAAGCCCAGCGCTCGGGTGACACGAATGCGGCCGCATTGTGGACGGAGGAGAGAGACCGCAAAATCGCAGAGGCGCGCAAGCTGAATGACCTGGATTTTGATCAGAACATTCAAAAGCTGGTGGCTTACAAGGATCAGGAATATGCAGGCCTGAAGCATAGTCTGGACATTCGCAGCAATGACATCAAGTACTACTTCCGGAATGTGAATACATATGAGACTTATACGAATATGAGTCCTGTTCCGGGCAGTCTGCAGGAGCTGCAAGCGTCTCCTGTCTACCGGGCTTCGCTCGCGCAGGTTGATTTTCCCTCGATTGATCCTGTATCCCCTTCCTTGAAAGGGGTGAGCCGTTCTTTTGCCAATAGTCAGCTGGAGGGCGTTATGCTGATTCCCTCAGATGCCAAAGGAATGAGTAAGTTTCAAACGGACAATGCCTATTTTCTCAGTATCCGGGAACGGCTGCTCAAGGAGCTGCCGCTCGGGGCTGCCGGTCTGCTGCTCGGAGCCGGGGGTTGGATCTACCTGCGCAGACAAGGCATGCTTGAGCAGCTTCTGCCCGGGGTACGGGCATGGTGGTGCCGGGCGCTTCCGCTGGAACTACGCGCTGCCGCAGGCTTGATGGTCCTAGTCGTCCTGCTTGTTCAGGTGGAGCCGCAATCGCTATTTTACTTGCCTCCATCCGGGTCCCAGATCATCCAGCTCACCTTGACCGCCTTCTGGCTCGGCTTGGTTCTGCTTCATGCAGGCGGCGCGATCAGGCTGCTGCATCCGCGCAATCGGGAGGAGCTTCGCAAGGAGTGGGAACGGGGGCTGTTCCGTACGTTTTCCCGAATGGGCCGGGAAAGCTGGGCTCACAAAAGCGTGCTGTTCAAGCTGGTATGTCTTCTCCTGTTTACCGCCCTGATGGGCTTGCTGCTCGGGATGATGATAGAGGACTCGGGACCGTCGAACGAGTACGCGCTTGTAACGATCTTGACGATCCTTCTCTACGTGCTGCTGGTTATTCCGTTTATACTGAAATATGTTGTCGCATGGAACCGGATCCTTCAAGGAACGGAGCAGCTGGCGGCGGGTCATTTTGAAGCGAGTATACCGGAGCAAGGAGGCGGCCAGCTGTCCCGGCTTGCGCTGCAGTTGAACCGGATGCGGCACGGATTTCAGCAGGCGCTGGAGGACCGGACCAAAAGCGAGCGCATGAAATCCGAGCTGATTACGAATGTATCGCATGACTTGAAGACGCCGCTGACTTCGATTATTAATTACGTTAATTTGTTAAAGAGAGAGGGCATCACCCGAGAGGAGACGCTTCAATATATTGAGGTTTTGGACCGGAAGACGGACAGGCTGAAGGTGCTGATCGACGATTTGTTCGAAGCGTCCAAGATGGCGAGCGGCGCGGTGGAGCTTGACTATGATAAAGTGGATATCGTTGCGCTCATGCACCAGGCTTTGGCGGAGTTCAGCGAGAAAATAGAGGCAGCCTCCCTTTCCTTTCGCATCAATGCTTCCGCGCCTCATGTGGCTGCAATGCTGGACGGCAGGAAAACATGGCGGGTGTTCGAGAATTTGATCAGCAACGCAGTCAAATATTCGCTGGCAGGCACCCGTGTGTATATCACCATCGCAGAGCAGGAACGCGGGATTGAGCTCCGCATGCAGAATGTATCTGCCTACGAGATCGTTTTTGAGGTAGAGGAGCTGTTCGAGCGGTTTAAAAGAGGGGACCAATCGCGGCATACCGAGGGCTCCGGACTGGGGCTGGCGATAGCGAAGAGCATTGTAGAGCTGCAGGGCGGCGAGCTTCGGATCGAGATTGACGGAGATCAATTCAAGGTCATCGTTTGGTTTCAGAAGCGATAAAACAAAGAGACTGCCGGTACCCGGCATGGGGTTCAATGAAGGAAGGCCAAGTCGTATAGACCAGGCCTCCTTTTTTTTGCGGGAAAGCCGCGATTTATATTGAATAAATGGAACATACCCATGCCGGTCAGCGTCTAATTGTAAACAGTAGGTTTAGTCAACGAGGCGGAAGGAGGAGAGATTATGGGGGCATTAAGTCCGATCCATCTCATCATGCTATTGATAAGCTGGGTGTTCGGGGCAGCTGTTATCATCTTTATTATTCGCTATGCGATCAATACATCCAAGCTGGTCGCTGAGCTGAGCGAGATCAAACGGGAGGTTCGGCTGCTGCGGGAGGAGATGTCCAAGAGGGAAGAGCAACTTTAGTGCAGCATAACAGAAGGAGAGGCCCCGTGGAAGGGTTCTCTCCTTTCGTTTTTTTGTGAAATTGTTATTTGGCGGGGCGTTCATTTTGAGATACAATTACATTCAGGTGATGCCTTGCATGGCTGGGTCTTCAGGCGGATAAGCTTGGCCTTGGGTTAGGGGCTCACCATTTTTGTAGTAGAGCGCAGGACTCAGTATAATAAAGAAAAGATGCACATTCGGATAATCGCTCTCTGACAGAAGGCGGTGCAGCATCGCCGCTACGGCATCATGAATCTCTTGTTTACGAGGGAACATAAGAATTTCGACACTGAGAGGCACTTGGGTAATCGCTTCCGTGTGCAGGAGCTCGATCTTCACTTTTTCTTTGGCAATTTGTACAATGGCAGCGAATTCATCGACAACCTGAGGAGCGATGGAGTGTAGAAAGGCACTGGGAAAACCTTTAAAACGCAAATAAGGCATCATGTTCGTCTCCCTTAGCTGGAATGGGAATAAGTCGGAATAAGCATATAAAGTTAGGATGTTCCTAACGGTTCTTTTCAAACCAAAGGCGGTGTATATATGTACATATTTACATATATTTGTCCGTGACCATCGTACTACGGTTCATTTCATATGTCAATAATCCAGCGAAGATGGCAATGGAGGCTTTATGAATACTCTTTCCTACGGTTTGCTGGCCTTGTTAACGCGCGGGCCGCGTTCGGGCTATGAATTAATGCAGCACATTCAGCCGATTTGGCAGGCCAAGCACAGCCAGATCTATCCTCTTCTGGCCTTGATGGAGAAGCGCGGCTTCGTTCAATATGTGCCTGTCGCCCAGAAGGACAAGCCGGACAAAAAGGTATACTCTTTGACCGACGAAGGAATAGCCGCTTTGCGGGAATGGGTTCCTGAGCCGACAGGAGATCCGGTCAAACGGGATGAAATGCTGTTGAAGGTCTACTGTATCGGATTCATCGAGCCGGCGCAGGCCAGACAGCTGTTTGAGGAACGGATGCGGATGTATCAATGCAAAATCGAGAAGTATCACCGGATGCTGGACGATCTGGGGAGCGAAACGGTACAGGCGGTCGAAGCAGGGCGTATGGAGCATCCCGGCTTTGGCAGTTATATTTTGTTAAAAAGGGCTATCGGGCAGGCTGAATCCGATCTGGATTGGTGCCGCTGGGTCGTAGGGCTACTGCAATTGAATCCAACAGGGAGCGTGGGGAACTAAATGTCAGGGAAGATTGTATGCTTGGGGGAATTATTGATTGATTTTGTGCCGGAGCGCAATGGGCAGGCGCTTGAGAATGTTCCTGCTTTTCAAAAGGCGGCGGGAGGCGCACCCGCCAATGTAGCGGCCGCCGTCGCGAAGCTCGGGGGATCCTCCCGGTTTATCGGGAAGATCGGAAGCGACGCGTTTGGCAAGTTTTTGCGCAGCACGCTGGAAGCCGCAGGCGTAGAGGCAGCACTCGTCGAGACGGATGCGGCGAAGACGGGCCTGGCCTTTGTCTCGCTCCGTGAGGACGGGGAGCGGGATTTCTTGTTCTTCCGCGACCCCGCCGCGGATATGCTGCTTGAGGCGTCGGAGCTGGACGACGCTTGGCTGAGCGATGCCGAAGTGTACCATTTCGGCTCGGTGTCCTTGATCAGCGAGCCGTGCCGTACGGCAACGCTGGAAGCAGCCCGCCGGGTGAAGGCGGCCGGCGGATTGATCTCGTACGATCCGAACCTGCGCCCTGCGCTGTGGTCGGATGAGCAGGTCATGCGCCAGGAGGTGCTGGCGCATATCGGACTCGCTGACATCGTGAAGGTCAGCGAGGAAGAGGCAGCCTTCCTGACCGGCCTGGAGCCGGCCGAAGGCGTTCAGCAGCTGCTGGAGCTCGGGGCGAAGGTCATCGTGGTCACCCGCGGTGAGGAAGGCTGCTGTATCGTCACGCGGAGCGCCATGACGCTCGTACCCGGCGTTCGGGTAAAGGCCATCGATACGACTGGAGCCGGCGACAGCTTCGTTGGGGCCATGCTGTATCAGCTCGCGGACCGAGGCATCGGTGCCGGGAGCATCGAAGCGGCCATGTCCGATGACGCAACGGTCAAGGAAGTGTTCTCTTTCGCGAACCAGGTCGGTGCTATCACAACCACCCGCCGCGGAGCGATCCCTGCTTTGCCTACGATGGCGGAAGTACTCGGGATCGAGGAAGAGGAGGAAGCGGAAGGGCTGGACGAGCTGGACGCGTTGGAAGGATTTTTGAAAGGGGAAGGCTTTCCCTTTTCTTCTAAATAAATAGCCGCAGCCCGAAGTACGCATCACTCCCGGCGGTCTCACAGGAATCTGTAAGACTGCCGGGAGTTTGTGCAGAGTTGAGGCTTTCGTGGAGAGACGGCTGAGAGGGTGATCGCTTTGTACCGAGTGGATGTTGCTTATGCGTTGATAACCAATGAAGAGAACAATAAAGTGCTCGTCGTAAGAAATATACATACCTCGAGCTGGTCGCTGCCCGGCGGATCGGTAGAGAAGGAAGAGTCGTGGGCTGCCGCTGCGATAAGAGAAGCCAAAGAAGAAACCGGTCTTGAAGTAGAACTGGCGGGCATTTGTGCGGTGAATGAATGTTTATTTGAAGATAGAGGGGAACATGTCGTCTTTGTAACGTTCCAGGCCAGAGCTGTCCAGGAAAACATCCTGATTTCAAGACCGCATGAAATAGCCGAAGTCAGGTGGGTCGGGCTTGACGAAGCCGATCGGCTCATGCCTTACTACCGGCAGGGGATCCGGCAGCTAATAGCGGCGACGCCTGTCTTCTATGACTTTCAGGGCAAGCAAACGCTGCGTACGTATAATGAAAATTAGAGAGCCTGCTTCTCGAATAAAGTGGGTGCTTGGAGGAGAAATTTCTGGCCATTCTTAGGAGGGGATCGTTGAATTCAACTTGATGCATGTTATTGAAGTATTTCGGGAATAGCCTGCTCGTGCGTATCACCCTTGATTTCTGTAAATATATTGTTTTTATTAGTTAGGGCTCCCAGCTTTTCCCCTAATATTCTTTCTAAATCCTTAACAGTAACGGGTTTAGCCTCCGGCATCCATTCATAGCCGAACTCTCCATTACGCTCAATCGTTCCGGTCTTCACATCCTGAAAATGTGAGATTCCTGCCAACCGCAGCCTCTGTTCCAGATCATCTACAGACATGCGAAGCTTCTTAAGATTATCAATCATCAGGTTTCCGTCAGAAATAATAAGGATGGCTTTGCCTTTTACAGCAGTTTCAGCACCGTTCCAGCGTAATGAAATCCATTCCATTGCAACTAAAAAACCAATAAATGTGGCTGTTGCAATAATAGATGGGAGTAGTCCTTTGCCACCTACTTCGGAACCCAACACAGCACCGATGGTTAAAAGTATGGCAACCTGAGGGGTTGTCATTTGTGCAAGAGATTTGCGCCCGGCCAGTCGAAGAAGCAGAGTTCCCATAGCAGCCAGTATTATTGCATTGAGGATGATGTTTCCCATAAAGCACAGCTCCCTTTGAAATGTAATATTATTATTTCCAGTGGAAGATGGAGTTATGTGGAAAACATGATAACTTTTTTACATGAGCGGCGTCTAACCAAGAGAGAAGGGAGAGGAATTCACATGAAGCTTAACAAATGGTTATCCTTGCTGCTGGCTTCGGCTATGGCTATCCTGTCGGGACCGCCCGCTACCCATGCGGAGGCCGGGCTTGCGGACCCGGACAGCATGCCGTACGTCACCTTGCTTGATTCGTTTACGCTGTATGCAAGCAGCGACACCCAACCTGGCGAAGCCGTCGGGAGGTTAAGCGCATTGCAGACCGTGCAGCTGGCTCCGATCGAGACCAGCAAATTGTTTGGCATCCCGACCATGGTGAAGATACAGGTACAAACGTGGCTGGGCCCGGCATGGGTTAACCTGAAGGAAGGCTCTTACAAATACGGCCGTCTGGACGTTAAAGAGGAGACCTTGACGCTGCTGGAAGAGCAGACGTTTCTGTATGATGCGCCTCAAAACATATCGCCGTATGCCCTCTCGCCGCAAAAGGTTCAGGCGCTTGCCTCCATCCCTGTATGCGAGCCGTATACACCTTGCCGGACGGACGATAAATGGTTTTTGATCCGAACCTCGTGGTTAGGAGAGAAATGGATTCTGCCGCATCATTATGCAGAGAAATATAAAGCCAGCCCGATGGAGGGCATGATTCCTGTGGCCCAGGAGAGTGCCGTGTACCTGCTGCCCTTCGAAAAGCCTTTGGAGAATGAACCGAAAATAGCCCCGCAGGTGCTGAAGCCGATCGGGAAGTTTGCTTTGTACAGCATGGCCGGACCGAGCATCTGGTATCAGGTCGAAACGCCGCAAGGTCTGAGATGGATCTTTCTTAATTCTTCTTATGGACTCGGGGTGGAAGGGGTTGAAAAGGCAGATATCCGACTTGACCTCCCCGTGCCGTTTCAGTATTACAAAATACCGGATGCCTACTACTACTCAGCAGAGGCTTCGGTACAGCCGCCTCAAGCCCTTCAAGCTCTTGGTAAAAAAAATGACTGGTATTTCGTCTTGCATGACGGTACCGGCAAGTGGGTGAATCCTGCGAAGGCTATCGCCTCTCGATTGACTGGGGATCTGAATAACGATGAGAAGCTTGGTGTGAGGTCGAATCAAGTCAGTCTGGAGCTGACATCTGCCTCCATCGCGCTGGATCTCCCTTATTTCGACGTTTCCTTCACGGACCGGACGCTGACGTTTAGCCCGCAAACCGTCCTTGCTTCGCGGGAATGGACATCTCCCAATGGGGAAAGGTGGTATTACATCCACACCTGGCAGGGTCCTAAATGGGTGCGGCCTTAGAACGAGAGAATGGGAGATGTCAGGGGAATCGAACCAATCGTGAACAAAAATGGGGAACAACTTGCTCTGCGATGATTATAGGTTTAACTGATCTGGATTCGGATCGAAAGCATATTTGGGAAATGATGCCCCGCCTTGTATTTGGCACGGTCATTGATGTGAATCAGGCAGAAAAATAGTACAGCCGTTGGTATTCAGATAAGGTTGAATGGACAATAATTTAACTTCGGGGGAGGCAAGAGTCATTACTACAAAAAGACAACTCGCGGTGGGGCTTATTTCTTTCCCCCTCCTCATCCTCTTATCTTGTTTTACTATTGTAGGCACACCTTTTTTATTTGTTAAGATTGAATCAATTTCATAAATTGAATGCCTTGAGCAGCTTGAGTTTTTAAGACATGAAAAAAGGAGTACCTCCCCAAATCTCGAAGTGTTTAGTACCCCTACCATACACTGAGAGAAGGTTGGACTCCCTATGA
>NZ_NMQW01000008.1 GCF_002234615.1 Paenibacillus rigui
CCGGGGACAAAGGCGAACGCTCCGCTTCTCCGGAACCATCCGCCCGCTCCGCTGCATTCCCCGGACTTCCCGGGAGCTTGCAGGCCCTCCAGCCGCCCCCTTGGAGTTTGGGGGCTAGAGGGAAGTGAGCTGAGCTGGCGCCAGCTCAGCTAGGGTCAAGGTCAAGGTCAAGACCAAGACCAACAAGACAAAGAGCCAAGAACCAAGCACAAAAGCACAAAAGCACAAAAACAAAAAGAAGAAACAAAGAATCAAAAACATAGGAGGAAAACAAAGATGAAAAGAGTATTATCCGGCATGCAGCCAAGCGGTCAGCCAACCCTAGGAAACTACATTGGAGCCATGAAAAATTACGTAGAGCTCCAGCACACGCACGATTGCTACTTCATGGTCGTAGATTTGCACGCCATTACGGTGCCTCAAGAGCCCGCGGCTCTGAAGGAGCAAACCGAGTCGGTGACGGCACTATACATTGCCGCGGGAATCGATCCGGCGAAGGCAACGGTATTTTTACAGTCTCACGTGCATCAGCATGCAGAGCTCGGATGGTTGTTGACGACGCTGACCTACATGGGTGAGCTGGAGCGGATGACGCAGTTCAAGGACAAATCGGAGGGCAAGGAATCCGTAGGAACCGGGTTGTTCACTTATCCTTCCCTGATGGCGGCAGACATATTGCTGTACAATGCGGATTTGGTACCTGTCGGTGACGACCAGAAGCAGCATTTGGAGCTGACGCGCGATTTGGCGCACCGCTTCAACCAACGGTTCGGCGATACGTTCACCATTCCGGAGCCGTACATTCCGAAAGTGGGCGCACGCATCATGTCGCTGGACGATGCATCGAAGAAAATGAGCAAAAGCAATCCGAATCAAGGCAGCTTCATCGCCATGCTGGATGAGCCGGCTGTTATTCGCAAAAAAATTAGCCGGGCCGTGACCGATTCCGGCCGCGAGGTGAAATTCGATCCTCAAAACAAGCCGGAGGTCAGCAATTTAATGAGTATTTATGCCCAATGCTCGAATAAATCGATTGCGGAGATTGAGGCGCTGTACGATGGTCAAGGCTACGGACCGTTCAAGAAGGATTTGGCCGAGCATGTCGTTTCCGTGCTGGAGCCGATCCAACAGCGGTATAAGGACATCCGCCAATCCGGCGAGCTCTATGCTATTCTTCGCCAAGGAGCGGAGCGTGCGGGTGAACAAGCGGAGAAGATGATCCGTGTTGCGAGAGAGAAAATGGGCTTCCTGGTCCTGTAAAACGGCAAAATCCCGGGTACTCACCATGGCGAGCATCCGGGATCCGCTAATAGGGCTTGTCCTGAAAAAATAGATTACTGCGGGCTGTTGCGTTCCTCTTCTTCTCTGCGTCTTCTTTGCTTCGCTTTGACGACAAAGCCAAAGCCGATAAATCCGATTGAAGCGAGGGTAAAAAAGATAACGAGCCATAGGTTTCCCAAGCTGAGCCCCAGGCTGATGCCGGCCAGAAGCAGGGTGCCTACAATGGCAAATAAGAGAGCGAGTCCTTTGTTCATGCGGGTGGTACCGCCTTTCTGATGAGTATTTGAAAATCAAAAAACTTTTTCAAATTGTGTGTATAGTTTTCTCCGTACATCACATAATAAGTTTGCAAGCTTGCAAATACATCAAAGATATCATTCAGATTGAAAGGAGTGCTGATCATCATGGCACAAGGACAATCCAGCAACAGTAACACATTAGTAGTTCCACAAGCTTCTTCAGCTTTAGACCAATTGAAGTATGAGGTAGCTCAAGAGTTGGGTATTCAAATCCCACAAGACGGGTACTACGGTTACATGGCAACTCGTGATACAGGTGCAATCGGTGGTCACATCACTCGTCGTCTGGTGCAGATTGCAGAGCAATCGCTGGCAGGTCAATTCCGTTAATCGCGAATGAATGAACAGCTTCAAACGCATCATCATAGAAGCTCAAGGAGAAATCCTTGGGCTTTTTGAGCATATAAGAAAGTATAAGTTTACAACTTACTTTCGTCTGCCTTGACAAACGCATGCCAACTGGAAAGATGGCGAAGCCGTTAATCCTGGACATGCTGCAATGCAAGTCGCTTCAGCTCTATAACTCTTCAGGTAGCTACCTTCCTCGCCTTAGCCGAATGAGCAAAAGAAGAGGGCTGCTGCCGCAGCCCGTTGCTTGTTAACTGTTCCGGTTACGTATTGACCCGAAGCTTTTTCTCCAGCCGGGAATCGCTGAGCCAGCCTACATACGAATCGAGTGGCTGCATCTCGTGATCCATCAGAAGCACGGCGACGAATGGATACTGTCTCCGGTGGCGGTAGCGTACATCGGCCCAGCGTACCTCATAGCCCCAATCGTGCTGCCTCAGCTCGGCACAAGCGAAGGAGGTAAAGTACAGGAAAGCGGCAATGTCCTTATGCTGCTTGGATGCTTCGACAGCGGGATGCGAAGCGCAGGAAGCCTCGTCGACCCAAGTAATCTGCTTGTTTTTATAACCGCCGAGGGCGAAGCTGCCGTCCGCATGCTTTTTGACAATTTGCCATACATGAAGATGAAACGTAGGTATCAAGTAGTAGCGGTCGCCGTTGCGATAGTGCGGATCCTGCTGGTACAGATGAGATTCCAGATAATGATGATACCATGATCTCCATATATAATACACTGCAATACAGGTGTACAAAATAGGGAAGATGATATTCGGCTCCACCAGATGAACAGACCACATGAAAATGGCGACGATATGGCTTAAAAATATGAACGGGTCGAAAATATGGATAATATTCCAATGCACCCATTTTTCCGAAAAGGGCCTGTAGGCCTGGGTTCCATAAGTATTGAACAGATCGGTAAACACATGAAAGGCGACGGCGATAAACACCCACATGGCAACATGTCCTATTGGCAGGCCGGGAAACGAGAGTGCGAGCGCCAAGGTAATGAAGATGGTCCATAACACAAGAGCCGGCAAGGAGTGGGATAGTCCGCGGTGATTCTTGATGTAAGCCGCATTGCTCTTCAATCGAAGCAAAGTATCGGCATCCGGAGCTTGAGAGCCTATGACCGTTCCGATCAAGACGGCTGTAGAAACGGTTGGATCTGCTGCAACGACAGGATCGATATAGGCGAGTCCCGCCAATCCGAATCCGATCACTAGATGTGTTCCGCTGTCCATGGGTGTCCCTCCTAAAAGTATTCCAACTGGCATCGTAAGCAAAAGCTGTGTTTTTCCGTAAGAAGAGCTTACCTCGTAATCAAAGGCTGGCGTTTTCTAAGACTTGTGAGATCAGGATATAAAGACATATGATTAGTTTATCATTTTCTTCTTCAAAATAAAGCAAAGGGAGTGAAAAAATTGAGTAAAATCTTTGTCGAATATCAAATATTACCCCAATACAGGCCAGCTTATTCAGCATGGGTAGGGAAGGTGAGGGCCGTTTGCCCACAGCTGGAAGTATATGAAGGATCGGACCAGCCCGGTCTGTACGTGGAGATGTGGGAGGGGGTGTCACAGGACGATTATCGGAGAATGAAGGCGATTCGGAAGGACAAAGCGGGGAACGTTGAAAATCATCTGCCTATGGCTGCCGATTGGGCTCAGGTGGACTGGTCGCCTTTGGCAGAATGGGTTCAGGGCGGGGAAAGCAAAATACATATATGGCATTTTGTGAAGGTAAGATAGTCCATAATATGAAGTAAGGATATCCATGGTATCTTTTGGCGAGTCGCGGTAATCTTACAATAGCCTTGCAGTAGAGTATGGTTATTGCAAAGAAAATTGCTTCTAGATCGCGAAGCGCCCGGGGGTAGAATGGATGGAGAGGAACAATATTTTCTGGGGCCACATTAAGGAGAATCGCTGGCCTTACATCATTGGATTTGCATTATTGTCCATATCCAGTCTGCTGCAGCTGCTTATTCCACAGCTTTTGGGACATTTTACAGACAAATTGCAAAATGCAACGCTGACGTTGGATGAATCGGTGAAATTCGCTTTATGGATGATTGTCGTTGGGGTTGGTATCGCTTTTTTCCGCTCAACGAGCCGGATTTATTTGTTCCGTTTATCACGGATGCTGGAAATGAAGGTAAGGGGAGATCTGTTCAAGCATTGGGAGAAGCTGTCGGCGCAATATTTCAACAATCAGCGGATCGGCGATCTGATGTCCCATGCCATCAGCGATGTAGGTGTGATTCGCGAGGTAACGATGCAGGGATATTTTAACATTATGGAAGCGGGGCTTCTCATCATCGTGTCGGTCGTGGCGATGGTCACATCGGTAAACCCTTGGCTGACGCTGGTGACGATGCTTCCTTTGCCGCTCCTGAGCCTGTTGGCGTACCGGTTCAATAAGAGGATTATGGAGCAATCGGTGGACATGCAGCGTGCAATATCGGATTTAACGAGCCGGGTGCAGGAATTTACCGCCGGTATCCGTGTTGTGAAAGCGTTTGTACAGGAAAAAGAGGAGCGTAAGCTGTTCACCAAGGATAACCAGCACGCGGTCGATATGAACCGGAGATTCGTTCGCTCGAACTCCTTGTTCGGCTCGCTAAGCTCGGGGATTGTAGGCTTCAGCTTCCTAGTGTCGGTCGTTCTGGGCGGTGTGATGGTGCTGAAGCATGTGATCACCTTGGGCGAGTTCGTGGCCTTCAATACGTACTTGTCTCTGCTCATGGGCCCTATCGAGAACTTGGGCAAGGTCGTCAATTTGATGCAGCGGGGCAAAGCCTCCGAGATTCGGCTTATGGAAATTTTCCGGACGCAGCCGGATGTGGTGGACGATATGGCGGCCAAGCAGGATATCGAACAAATTGAAGGAGACATCGAAATTCGCAACCTGACCTTTTCGTATCCGGAAGCGCAACGGCCAACGCTTAAAAATATTAATCTTAAAGTTCCGAGAGGAAGCAGTCTGGCCATCGTAGGCCGGGTCGGCAGCGGCAAAAGCACGCTGGTTCACCTGTTGGTTCGGATGTACAACGCGCCGAAGGGAACCGTTTTCATTGACGGGCACGATATTCGGGAAATTCCGCTGCGCACGGTGCGCGGTCAGATCGGGATTGTACCGCAGGATCAATTCTTGTTCTCCTCCACGATTCGGGACAATATCGGCTTCGACCCGAAGCCTTATTCCGATGAGCAGGTGATTGAGGCATCGAAGGTCGCCCAGGTATACGACAACATTGTAGAGTTTCCTGATCAGTTCGATACGGCGCTCGGGGAGCGGGGCATATCGCTATCAGGCGGGCAGCGCCAGCGTGTAAGCATTGCCCGGGCAATCATTAAGAAGCCTTCGATTCTTATCTTCGACGACAGTCTATCTGCGGTAGATACGATTACGGAGGATTTGATCCTGGAGGGCTTGAAGTCGGTGATGAATAAGCGAACGACCATTATTATCGGGCACCGGATTTCGTCGGTTCAGGCGGCGGATCAAATTGTGGTGATGGATGAAGGCAAAATCGTGGAGCAAGGCAACCATGACCAGCTGCTTCGCCGCAACGGAATTTATGCGGATATGTACCATAAACAACTGCTGGATCAGGAAGCGGAGCGCCAGGACGGGCAGGAGCATGATGCGTTAAAAGCCCGGTTGCTGCAGGGAGGTGCCGGCGCATGAATATCCACAGCGAACGTGAAGTGAAGAAGTTTAAGGACAGCCAGCTCCTTACCAGGCTGTTGTCTTTTGCATGGCCTTATTGGAAAATGATCCTGCTGTGTATCGCCCTCGCCTTTCTTATTGTGGTTGCCGATTTGGCAAGACCTTATCTTATGAAGGTAGCGATCGACGGACATATTAACGGGCTGCACAAGCCGATGCTGTCTGCTCCCGTGAACCAGACGGAACCGCTCAAGCCTTATGGCTCGGCGTCGCGTTGGGATGGCCGTGATTATGTTCGGCTGGATGCGGCGGATGCCGCACAATTACAAAGCATTCCCGCTGGGGCGGACAAGAAGCAGATTGTAACTGTGGGCAATCAAGAATACATGATTTTCGGCTGGCTGCCAACACAGCAAGCAGAGGTGCAATTGACAGGCCAGGGTCAAGACACGGCCGTCCTCTCCGGAGGTAAATCGTATCCGGCGGTGCTGCTGGACGAGAAAGCGCTGGAGTCGTTCCGCAAGCAGGATTATACAGGCTTCGTGCAGATCGGCATCCTGTTCCTGCTGACAGTGACGGCGGGAGCCGTGCTCAGTTACTTGCAGAGTAATCTGCTTCAATTTACGGGGCAAAAAATTATTTTCAATATCCGTGAAAGGCTGTTTACGCATCTAAGCCGCATGTCGATGTCCTACTTCGACCGCAATCCGGTCGGAAGGCTGGTCGTACGGGTCACGCAGGATACGGAGTCCTTGAACCAGCTGTACTCTCAGGTCGTTGTCAATCTGGTCAAGGACGTCATCGTCTTGATCGGTATCGTCATCATTATGCTGCAGATGAGCCCGAGGCTGGCGCTGCTGTCCTTTGCGGTGCTGCCTTTCCTGGCGGCGCTGACCTTCTGGTACCGGTCCGTCATCCGGCATGCGCAGCGGGTGTCCAGAATTATTTTATCGCGGCTGAACTCGTTCCTGGCCGAGAATTTGTCCGGGATCCGGATTACCCAGCTGTTTATCCGGGAGGAGCGGCAGTGGGAGCAATTCGATCATCACAATACCGAATTTTATCGCGCAGGGATGCGGGGAACCGTCATTAACTCCATCTTCCAGCCGGCCATCGGCTTCCTCGGGAACCTGGCCATTGCTCTGCTGCTGTGGTATGGCGGAGCCAGCGTCATTGACGGAAGCATTACATTCGGTATCGTGTATGCCTTTACTCATTATGTGCGGCAGTTTTTCCAGCCTCTGATGAGTCTGGCGGAGAAATACAATCAGATTCAGACGGCGATGGTAGGTGCGGAGCGGATCTTCGATATGCTCGATGAGAAGCCGTCGATTGTCGATGCACCGAAAACTTTGAGCCTGCCGAAGCAGGTGCGCGGCGAAATTACGTTTGAGCATGTTTGGTTCGCGTACAACCGGGAGGATTGGGTGCTGAAGGATGTAAGCTTCACGATCCAGCCGGGGCAAACGATTGCCTTCGTCGGTGCGACCGGCGCGGGGAAAAGCTCGATCATTCAATTGATTAACCGGTTTTACGATATTCAAAAAGGGACGATCCGTCTCGACGGTGTGGACATTCGGGACATTCCGCTCGACGAGCTGCGCCGCTGCATCAGCATTGTGCAGCAGGACGTATTCCTGTTCACGGGAGACATTGCTTCTAATATCCGCTTGAACAACAAGGCGATTACGGATGAGCAGGTGTTCGAAGCGGCACGCATGGTGCACATGGACGAATTCGTCCGCGAGCTGCCGATGGGCTACGATACACCGCTCGGAGAGCGCGGCGTCAATCTGTCGCTCGGACAGCGGCAGCTGCTATCGTTCGCAAGAGCGATTGCTTTCCGACCGCAGATTCTTATTCTCGATGAGGCGACGTCGAACATCGATACGGAGACGGAGCTGATCGTGCAGGATGCGCTGCACAATATTTCGGCCGGACGAACGACGTTGATCGTCGCGCACCGATTGTCCACCATCCAGCATGCGGATCAAATTATCGTGATGCATAAGGGCAAGGTGCGCGAGATTGGAAATCATTACCAGCTACTGGCGCAGCGCGGGTACTATCACCGATTGTATGAGCTCCAGTACAAGGAGCAGAAGCCAATATCGAAGGCGAAGTAGGCTTAAGGCATAGCGGCCAGGAGGAAGCAAATAAAGCCGTAACCATCGTAAACCTCATGGACCCAGCCGTTTGTATAACGGTCGGGTTCATGAGGTTTACTTTTTTACCACAATAGAGGTTATCGGATGTGAATTTTGGTTTTGGCGATAAAACCTGCACCGAACGCGGTCGCTCGTCTGCAAGGCTTCGATGGAGGTTTTCTCAATAAGATCCTTAGTAAAGATTAACCCTCCGCATCCGCGTATTCCAGCCGGACTCCCTCTACTTTGATGTAGGCAGGAGGCCCGCTTTGCAACACCAACCATAGCGTTCCCTTTCACCGTTACCTCGAACTTGAGATGTAACGATAGCGGCTTGGTGACGCGCTGTGACCATGTCATTCGATTTCCACTAAGGACTGGATCGACAAACGCTGCAACATCTTCGCCTTGGGTAGCCGTACCTTTCCTCATTCGTTGCTTACGGTACCGCATCATTTGAATGCCCGCATGCGTGATTCGTGGACCCCATTCCCGTCTTACGTATTGTTCTGATCACCGCTTCTGCCGACAGGGGCAGGAGGATCACGGTTCCGATGACACTGCCTGTGTAGGCAACGACATATTCCAACCCCAGTACACCCGATAATAGGGTCAAGAGCAGGTGAATAGAGAGATTCGTAAAGCAAAAGGCGTAGTTTCTTATCATCCAATTGCGGTGCATGTCGAATTTCTTGCGCTTTACGTAAACATAGGCAGTCAAGGTGACGGCAAGCCAAGCCAAATTCCACAGGTTGAACATCATGCTGATGGTTCGTCCGCCTGTCGCATACGGAGCCATGTATCCGGAAGTAAGCACGACCCCGACCACGCTGATTAAATAAGCGTATCCCACGATTCGATGTGCATTCCGGTAATGACGGAGTATCCAACTCGAAATATTTATAATGCCTGCTAGTAAAGCAATTGAAGCAAAAGCAATGTGGACATCCAACACAGTCAACCAAACCGGCACCTCAAGCGTATGTTTGAGACCGAGCTTGTGCGAAAGGAAACCTGCTGCACCCGGATCCCAGACATATCGATTCAAGAGCGCCCAGAGGATAGATGCGATAGCGACCGCAACGATCCCCCCGTATAAGCGTCCAAGCTTCATTGTTACATCCTCCCTGTTTGCTAAAATCAGTTTTGACATCTACCAGCTTAATTCCGACCCGTCAAAAGACAAAGACCCAAACCATCACAAAACCATCACAAAACCGTCACGAACCCATCACGACATACAATCCGTTCCTGCCGCTAAGAGGAAAAGTGTTATACTATTCGGTAGGTTCCTGGTTTAATCGTGCCAAAAAGGTAGGGATTTTCATGAATCAAATGAAAACGGTAATGGTCATTGACGATGACGTCAGCATCGTTGAGCTTATGAGGGATTTTTTGGCGAATGACGGCTTTCGTGTGATAACGGCAAATGACGCAGAGACAGCACTGGCCTTGTTCAAGCAGCATCCGGTTGATTGCTTGATTCTGGACGTGATGATGCCTGGAGCGGACGGCTTTGACCTGTGCAGGAAAATTCGCGAGACGAGCCATGTTCCGATCCTGTTTCTAAGCGCGCGGGACGATGATCTTTACAAGATCCGGGGGCTTGGTATCGGGGGAGATGATTACATCGTGAAGACCGCTTCTCCCATTGAAGTGATTGCACGCGTCAAGGCGGTTTTGCGCCGGGTCAGCACATCGGGGCAGGTCATAGAGAACATTATCGATTACGGCCGGCTTCAGTTGAATATTACGACGAGGGAAGTATATGTAGGCGGTGAGACGGTTTCCTTTACTCCAAAAGAATACGAAGTATTTCGTTTGCTTGCCGAGCATCCGCGGCAGGTCTTTACCTACGATCTGTTATTGGATCGGTTCTGGGAAGGCATTGGGGATAAACATACGGTACGGGTGCTTATGGCAAGGATACGTGAAAAAATTGAGGCCGAGCCGAGTCAGCCACATTACATAACGAATGTTTGGGGAATAGGATATCGGTTCGAGGGCAAAGCGTTATGAAGGCAATCCGGGTACGCACGGTTTTGTTCGTTGCCTTGTTGATGATCTCAAGTCTTTCCTGGCTTACTTACGTTATCGTTTACCTCATCGAAACCAAATCCCTGCACATCGGTACTCGGGAACCCAGCCGAGTCGGGGTGTGGATAGCCATGTCCATGGGCGTTCTTTCTGCTGCAGCTGTGTTCGGATACGGTCTGCACCGATGGATTGTCAAGCCGCTCGAAGCCGTGGGCAAGGCCGCACGGCAAATTGCGGAAGGCGATCTGGATATCGCGATACCCCCTATGGGCATTCGAGAGATAGCAGATGTCAAGAATGGCTTTGACCTCATGGTTAGGGGGCTTGGCCGGTCTCTTGAGAAGCAGTCTGCTCTTGAAGAAGAAAGACGATTTTTTATCGGGTCTATTGCGCACGATTTGCGCACGCCGTTATTTGCCCTTAAAGGATATTTGGAAGGACTGGACCGGGGCATTGCAGCCACTCCCGAGCAAATGGACCATTACGTGAAGGTTTGTATACAAAAATCCAACCAATTGGACCGGCTGGTCACGGACCTCATCACTTTTGCCAAAACGGAATACATGGAAAACCTAAATCAGGAAGAGCCAATCGAGGTCGTGGAGCTTCTCAGCAAATCTGTCGAGACCCTGCGTCACTTAGCCGAAACCAAGATGATCACCTTTTACATTGAAGCGCCTCCGAAAGGCAGGGGATCGGGCACGATCCTTGGGGACGTCTATCTTTTGGAACGTGCCTTCAACAACCTGCTCGATAATGCTGTCCGGTATATCCCAAGCCATGGTGTCATTTGGGTAAGCTGCTCTTTTGCACCGGACAGAGTGACAATAACCATTCGGGATTCAGGTCCCGGCATACCGGAATCGGATCTTGGGCAGGTGTTCGAACCGTTATACCGCGGTGAGTCCTCGCGAAACCGGGAGTCTGGCGGAACCGGGCTTGGTCTGACTATAGCGAAGCGTATTTTTAGGGCCCATGGGGGAGAGCTGAAGGCCGGCAATCATCCTGAAGGGGGAGCGATGGTTACGGGATGGTTTCCTGATAAGCGGGATACGAGCGGATGAATAAACTTCGTTGAACTAGACGATTCCCGAAAGAGAGAAGCTTGAGCCACAGATATACTTACGGTTAACTGCTGGTTTGATCAGATTTTTTGTCTAAATAAAGACTCCCATCACTTTGGAGCTCAGCAAAAAATACCTCATCTACGGATTGCACCCCGAATGATTTGATTTGATCCTCAAGCCACTCCCGATTTAATTGCAGCTCCTTGAGGTTTCTTTTTACGATTTTACCGTCAACAATGAGCTCAGTCGGAAGATAAAGGCGCTTCTGAATAGGCAGCTTCAGATCCCTTTTGGTCGGAGCTTCCTCTTCTTGTTTCTTTAATACGCTTAATTTGCCATTGGGCTCTAGAATCCCATAGTCGACTTCCCGGACAGAGAAAACATTTTTATCTCGAAGCAGCATGCTTAAATCATCCATATTTAATTTACTTAATGCCATGGCTTTTGGTTGAATTTTCCCTTTTTTGATGACGATTGCCGGTTCCCCATCAAACAATACTCTAACTAGAGGCGATTTAAGAGCTAATTGCTCAATAAGTATCGTCAGGAAGGCCCACAAGGCCATGGCAGTAATACCGGCAGCCGCTTTAATTTCTTTATTCAGTACGATTTCACCGGCAATGTTTCCAAGAGCAATTCCTGTGATGTAGGTAAAAAATGTCATTTGGCTCAACTGTTTTTTTCCTAACAAACGTGTTAGCAGCAATAAAGCGACAAAGCTTAACAAAGTTCTGAGAGAATACTGAAAAATATGATCCATAACTCATCTCCGTTGATTGTATGTACCTGGCGCGGTCTTCACTCGAGTAAACCTAACTCTTCATATACCTTTAACGAGACGACGCCATTTGGAATCAGGCTGTGATCGCGTTGAAATTCTTTTAAGGCTGCGGTCGTGTTCGAGCGAAACTTTCCGTTGCACATCCCTTTGAAGTAACCGGCGCTTTTCAGCCGAGACTGAATCAGCTGCACGTCCCCTCCGACGTCGCCCTCCGCCAAATCCCTCGGTTCATGATTCGGGTCTCCCAATACATGACCATAAATTTTTACAATGGTACCAACCGGTATCATCTCAAATAGCTCTATGACATCACTATTGCGCATGCGGATGCAACCGTGACTCAAGTGCTGGCCAATGGAGTAGGGCCTATTTGTACCGTGAATACCGTAATTTCCCCAAGGGACGTTCAAACCAAGCCAACGCGGGCCGAAGGAAGGAGCCCAATCCTTCCCCTTATATACAATTTGATATTCTCCAACAGGAGTAGGAGTGGACGGATTGCCAACGGCAATAGGATATGTTTTGAATTTTTGCCCTTGTACACGGACCACCATTTGATGACGTTGAGGGTAAATTTCTATCATGTATATTCCCTGGTCAGCGACAATGGGCAAGGGGGTATCGGCATGAGCAGGGGAGTAAGTACTTCCTCCAAGCAGGGGCCAAATCAGTAAAGGCAGTATAAAGGAGCGCAGTATAAAATATCGCAGGCTTCGCATGTTTTGTTCTCCACCAGTTAAATTTTAATGTATGATCTAGGTTGTCCCTGAGGTGGAAGTTCATTCATTATTTTCGATAGATGATGCCCTAACCGTCTCATTCTTATTTGATGAAGATGCCGATTCGGCTTCCGGGGTTTTAACAGCATAAGCCCTATATCCCGAGAAAATACGGCTTTCGTCCCCCTGTATTTTTGCCCCTGATTCCTGTATGATGGAACATGTTGTCGAATTATGGAATGCAAAGGGGGAGTTTTGTCCTTATGCCTCAAATAGACATGCCTTCCGTCGTGCTTTTAATTTTTGCGGCCCTTGGGATCGTGAGCAATAACAATTCCATTACGATCGCAGTTGTTTTTCTGCTGCTGCTGCGAGTCGTGAATTTGCACCAGGCGTTTCCATGGATTGAAAAATACGGTCTGACGATCGGTATTATTGTCCTGACGGTTGGGATACTGGCACCACTGGCCAGCGGCAAAATTACCGTACAAACGTTGTACGAATCGTTTTTTCATTGGAAGTCTCTGCTCGCAGTAGCGGTCGGTGTACTAGTGGCTTACTTGGGCGGACGCGGGGCTATGCTGATGACGAACCAGCCGACCATTGTGACCGGATTGCTGCTGGGCACGATTTTGGGTGTCGCGTTCTTGAAGGGCGTTCCCGTGGGACCGTTGATTGCGGCAGGCATTTTATCCTTATTTCTTGGGAAATGACGCCAACTGCTGCAGGATGGACCCACCGATTTACAGACCGGGCAACGAATATATTGGATGGATAGCTTTTTGTAAAAAATGCCGAATCAGCACAGCACAAGTGCTTGTACGGGGGACTTCTTTCTTGGGGTGAATATTCGCGTGCCTATAGGCAGCGACTAAGGGAAACCTCTTCCCTAACCCGTCAACTAACCTCGGAGGCGAATAGGAGGAATTTGGCTTTGAAGCTTTTTGGTAAAATGTTTGTTTTTTCATGCGCATTTGTTTCGTGCGCCCTCTTTTCGGTCGTTCATGCACATGCAGCCGCCCCGGAGGAAAGCGTCAAAATTCAGGTGAACGACAAGATCGTTCTGTTTCCCGAAGGACAGCCGGTCGTGGATGGGAGCTCTCAGCTGCAAGTGCCGTTCCGGCCTTTGATGGAGTCGCTCGGCTACCAGATCGGCTGGTCACAGGAAGGCAGAGAAATTAAAGTTACAATGAAAAAAGACGATCAGACCTTAGCCTTGAAGACGGGAGATTCCTTCGTTGTCCTCAACGGAAAGCAAGTGAACTTGAATTCGATGATCGGCATGGCCCAAGGCAGCGTCTATATTCCGCTCCGGTTCGTCTCGGAAACCTTGGGCAGCAAGGTGCAATGGGATGACGACAACCGGATCGCTATCGTGGATGCCGATGGGAAATACCATGCCCCGGCTTGGTACAAGCCCAAGCAGCAGGATGGCGTGCTCGAATTTGCCCAAGGCTATCTTGGGGTTCCGTATGCTTGGGGAGGCACGACACCTGACGGCTTTGACTGTTCCGGGTTCGTACGTTATGTATTTAACCAAAAACGGGGAATGGATTTGCCGCGAACCTCTACCGAAATGTACGATAGTGTAGGAGTGGCGGTAGCTAGTCCCAAGCCGGGCGATTTGGTCTTCTTCTCCAAAAGCGGAACGTCCCATGTAGGGATCTACCTCGGTAACGGCCAATTCATCTCAGCTACAACGTCCCACGGGGTTCATATCGATTCACTCTCCAGTTCTTATTGGGGCTCGAGATACATAGGCGCAAAAAGCTTATAGGATTCATTTATCCAAAGTGAAGGCAGGATGAAACAGGTTGCTTCGGCAGCCTGTTTTTTTTGTTTACATCGAACTTATTGTGTGATACTTTAAACATTATAACGTTATAACCATAATAGAGTTGGAGAAAAAGGTGAGTGGAATGAAAGAAAGCTTCGTACTGCGCAACGTCAAGCGGGTGACCGGAGAAGCCCTCGACCTTGTGATACATGAAGGGAAGATTGCTGAGGTGACACCGCCCGGAAGCGGCCGCGGCCCTCGAATCCTGGATGGTTTCGGAGCCTACGTCTCCAGCGGTTGGATCGATCTGCACGTACATGCCTTGCCGCAATTGGATCCGTACGGTGATGAGATCGATGAGATCGGTGTGAAGCAGGGCGTTACGACGATTGTCGATGCGGGAAGCTGCGGAGCGGACCGGATCGGGGAGCTGGCTGCCAGCCGGGCGGGAGCCAAAACGAATGTATTCGCTTTTTTGAACATTTCGCACATTGGTTTGCAGCGTATCGACGAACTATCCAACCTGGACTGGATCGATTCGGAGAAAGTCAAGCACTCGATTCACAAGTATAAGGATGTTATTGTGGGATTAAAGGCACGCATAAGCAAGAGTGTCGTCCGTGACAGCGGGATCGAGCCGCTGCATAGGGCCAGAAGCCTTTCGGAGGAAACCGGCTTGCCGCTTATGGTACATATCGGATCAGGTCCGCCGAGTATCGAGGAGGTGATCCCTCTGCTCAAGAAAGGCGATGTGCTCACCCACTATCTTAACGGCAAGGCCAATCATTTGTTCGATGCCGGCATGGCGCCGCTTCCCGTGCTAACGGATGCGATCGCGCGAGGCGTGCATCTTGATGTGGGTCACGGCACGGCCAGCTTCTCGTTCAAGGTTGCGGAGGCGGCCAAGCGGCACGGTATCCGGTTTGACACCATCAGCACGGACATTTATCGCGGCAACCGGATCAACGGTCCCGTGTACAGCATGGCCCACATTCTGACCAAATTTCTTTATTTGGGCTATTCGCTTGAGGAAGTGATCGCTGCCGTCACGACCCGTGCCGCAAGCTGGCTTGGCAAGCCGGAGCTGGGACGAATCCAGGCAGGGGACACAGCGAATCTGACTTTGTTCAGGTTGTGCGTTGAGCCGACAGTTCTAGTCGATTCCGAGGGAGACCGAAGGATGGCGGAGGTTAGAATAGAAACCAAGGGAGCGGTAGTAAATGGCGAATTCATTGAATGCTAAATATGGCTTGAAGCGAGTGATTAACGCGAGCGGGCGCATGAGTATCCTCGGGGTATCGGCTCCGACGGATACCGTGATGGAGGCGATGAAGCGGGGCGGACAAAGCTACGTGGAAATAGCCGATCTCGTAGACAAGGCGGGGGATTACATCGCACGGATACTAGGCTCGGAGGCGGCGCTGGTTGTCAATTCGGCATCAAGCGGGATTGCTCTCTCGGTCGCGGGGATCGTGACGGAAGGGAACCGCCGCAGGAGTGAGCGTCTGCATCAAGACGAGATTATCAAGAATGAAATTATTATATTAAAAGGACATAATGTGCAGTACGGCGCACCGGTAGAAACGATGGTCTATTTAGGCGGAGGGAAGCTGGTCGAAGCAGGCTATGCGAATGAAGGCAAGGCGGAGCATATCGAGGAGGCTATCTCTGATAAAACCGCGGCGATACTTTATGTGAAATCCCATCATGCGGTGCAGAAAAATATGATTTCCGTAGAGGAAGCCTGGGAAATCTCGCAGCGCACCGGCGTTCCGCTGATCGTGGATGCGGCAGCGGAGGAGGATATCCAGAAGTATGTCAAGGTTTCGGATCTTGCGATTTACAGTGGCTCCAAGGCGATCGAGGGTCCGACCTCCGGCATCATCGGAGGAAAGCGCAAGTATATCGAGTGGGTGAAGGTGCAGCTTCACGGCATTGGACGCAGCATGAAGGTCGGCAAGGAAACGACCTTCGGACTGCTGCAGGCGCTGGATGAGTACGGAGTCAAGGAAGATAAGAGCGGGCAGGAGAAGGCTTCGCTGCAGGCGCTCATGCCGCTCGGTGAGCTGCCGGGAGTCCGCGTCACGATTGTACAGGATGAAGCGGGCCGTACCATCTTCCGCGCCAGAATCGCCATTGATCCGCAGGCCTCCGGCACGACTGCCAAAGAAGTGGTGAAGGGTTTGCAGGAAGGCGACATCGCCATTTATACTCGGGATTATGGCGTGAAGCAAGGTTTTTTCGATATTGACCCGCGTCCGCTGCAGGGTAACGATATGGATGTCATCGCAGACCGTGTCCGTGAATTGGTTACAAATGGAGGGAGCTTATAGCATGTCGAATATAGCGAAACGATTTTATAAAGGCCGCGTCGCCCTGAATGTGCTTGCGAACCGTATTGATAATGCCAAGGAAGTGTTCGAAGCCGCCGAAGGCTTCGTGCTGGTCGGCGTGCTGTCAAAAGATTATGCTACCGTAGAAGAAGCGGTTTCTGCCATGAAGCAGTACGGCGAAGCGATCGACGATGCCGTATCGATCGGCTTAGGCGCAGGGGATAACCGGCAGGCCGCAGTCGTTGCAGAAATAGCGAAGCATTATTCGGGAACCCATATCAATCAGGTATTCCCCTCGGTAGGAGCCACGAGAGCGAATCTAGGCGGGAAGGACAGCTGGATTAACAGCCTCGTATCGCCAACAGGCCGCGCAGGCTACGTCAATATTTCCACCGGCCCGGTCAGCGCAGCTTTGGATGAGCATGCGATTGTTCCGGTCAAAACGGCGATTGCACTAGTTCGTGACATGGGCGGCAATGCCCTCAAATATTTCCCGATGAACGGTCTCAGTCGGGAGGACGAACTCCGGGCGGTTGCTCAAGCCTGCGCCGAAGAGGCGTTCGCGCTGGAGCCGACCGGGGGCATCGACAAGGACAATTTCGAAGCCATTCTGCGCATTGCGCTGGAGGCCGGTGTGCCGCAAATCATTCCCCATGTATATTCGTCCATTATCGATAAGGCAACCGGAAGGACCCGCGCAACGGACGTACGGGAATTGCTGGCCATAGTCAAGAAATGGGTGGATTTGCATGCCTAATGCGAAGGTCGCCGCTTTCGGAGAAGTGATGATGCGGCTTGCGGTTCCGGGCTGCGAGCTGCTGACGCAAGCAAACACGTTAAATTATTCGTTCTCCGGTACGGGTGTCAATGTGGCTGCCGCCCTCACCCGGTTAGGGCATACGGGCTACATGGTATCCCGTTTGCCGGCCAACCCTGTCGGGGATGCGGCCGCATCCAGTCTCGGAAAGCTGGGGATTCATCCGGCATTTTTGAAGCGGGGGGGTCAATACATGGGCATGTACTTCCTGGAGAGCGGGTTTGGTACCCGCCCGAGCCGGGTGACCTATTCGAACCGTCTGGAGAGCAGCTTTAATACGGCGCCTGCAGGCGAATATGATGTTGACAGCATTGCGAGGACGGTCAAGCTTGTTCATTTTTGCGGCATTACGCTGGCAATGAATGATGGCGTTCGCCAGCATATGCAGGTATTGGCCAAGGCGGTCAAAGCCGCCGGAGGGACGGTCGTGTTCGACTGCAATTACAGACCCTCCCTGTGGGGCGACAATGGCTATGAAAAGGCACGGCCTCACTACGAGGCCATGCTGCAGCTGGCGGATATCGTCATGATGAACGAGAAGGACGCGATGTACACGCTTGGCATGATTCCGGCCTCCCGAGAAGGACGTGAGGAGCAGCTGCGGGAGCTGATTCCCGCTGTAGCGGCTCAGTACGATATTGCCGTCATTGCAGGAACACACCGCTCCATTCAAGGAAACAACACGCACTCACTGCGCGGGTTCATGTATAAGGAGCGGGTGTTTACCTTTTCGCGTACCCTAAATTTTGCCGTCTATGATAGAATAGGGGCAGGAGACGCCTATACGAGCGGGATTATTCATGGGGAGCTGAACGGCTTCCCTCCGGAGACAACCGTTGGCTTTGCGGCTGCCGCCGGAATGCTTGCCCATACGATTGCCGGTGATACACCGATGTCGTCGGAGCAGGAAATACGGCGTGCGATGACGGAAGCTGTGGGTGATGTAGAAAGGTAGTGGATGCAGCCGTGAATTTATCCCGGAGAAATAAACCGTTATATTTGCAAATTAAACATATTGTGAAAGACCGGATTTTGCATGGGATGTACCCGCTTGGAGGCACCATTCCGTCGGAGCCGCAGCTGGAGGAGGAATTCCAGGTCAGTAAAATTACGGTGCGCAATGCGATACAGGAGCTGGTGCAGGAAGGCTATCTGGAAAAAGGAAGCGGCCGTGGCACCAAGGTGATCCGCAATACCTCGGCCTCCAAGCTGTCCAGGTGGAAAAGGTTTACGGAAGTCCTGGTCGAGGAAGGCCACCGGATTGAAAAGCAATGGCTGCATGCCGAGACCGTGGACAATGAGGAAGGAAGCGAGCTGCACCGCTTGTTCGGAAGCCGCTGTCTGCGCATTGAACGCGTATATCGTCTCAACGGTGTCCCTTACATCCATTATACCCACTACTTGAGCGGGCAAATGGAGGACGCCGAGCTGTCCCCGGAGCCGAATGCCCAGTCGCTCTATGAGCTGCTGGAGGAGCAGAACATCGCGCTGGTGCGGTTTCGGGATGAGTTCGCAGCCTCGCTGGCTCCCGCAGAGGCAGGGCGCATTTTAGGCGTTGCGCCAGGAACGCCTTTGTTGAAGCGAACCCGCTATTCCTACGGGGAGAACGATGAGGTTGTAGAATACAGCATCGGATATTATCACACGGAGCAGCAAACGTATGTGGTGAATTACGAGGTATAGCTTTGGAGGGAGCGGTTCTCGAAAGAGGGACGCCCTTGCCATATCAATATGAGGTATGCGGGAAAAAAGCATCCGCCGACGTGCTCCCATTTGGCGCGCAGGCAGATGCTTTTTTTTGGTGTGTTCAATGCAGCAGGCCAGCATAGCCGGCACCAGCTTGTTCCCGAACGTTACCACTTATACGTTCCTTCCGAATGATTCAATTTATTGGCCCAGATGGTATACCCCATCCCCACGTACGTCAGCCCCCAGAAGAATGCAAAATATTTGTTGTCCTCCACCGGCAGCACCATGGATGCGATCATCATAACGAACAGACCCGGAATCCAGCGGGGGAATACTTTGGCACGGTAGGTGAGTAAGGTAAATACGAGCGTCCCTCCGGTAAAACAAATAAGGGTAAGTGTCCTTGAAATCACTACAAAGAGCCCATCCGGATTAATCTCCGGCTTTATGGAGGCAAAGGATGACCACAGCATGCATGTCGTCACAATATTGCCGATGATGATCGCCAGCACGGTAATAAATCCGATGACTCCGGTTTCGCGGGATTGAACCATGTAAGTGACAATCGTACAAGCAGACATCAGGATGCAGGCAATGAGCCCGAAGGTCAGCTCCTGCACACTGTCCGTCCCCCAAATCAAAGAGCTTGGCGTCATCCCCATTCGGATAATACCCGCCAGCAAACACAGCATACCTAACCATCGAATCACTTGCTTTTCATTCATTATCATTTCCGCCTCCCGCATGATCGTATCGCTTATGTGCTCATTGTAGAGGAGGGGGCATCATGGAAAACAGAGGAGGGGCGTCACGGGAATCGGGGAAACAGGATCGGGACATTTTCGGGAAAATCTCTTGGTCTGTTGGGAAAATAGCTGATTTCCATATTCAAGGCGAGGGAGTGCCGTTATAATGAAGGTAATCTTTACGATATGCAGGAGGACAGGATGCCGGAAACCCAGGATCGAACGGCCGAACATGCGGCGATATCCATGCGTTGGTTTACACAAAAGTGGGTCATCAGGGCTTTGCAGCTGGTGGTGATGCTTTTTGGCTTCATTACCTTGGTGCTCTATACAAGCAGCATTCCCCGCTATTATGAGGAGCTCGTTTCCACTTGTATTTTGAACGGCTGCGGTAATTGGGTCGTTGCCATGCCCCTGGAAAATGCAAGCCATATCAGTCTGTCGCTGGAAACGTATGGCGTATTGTTCGTTCTCATAGACGTTACGTTTACGTACGTGTATTATGCGGCCGCGATCCTTATACTTTGGAAAGGCTTCCGGGAACCAATGGCGCTGTTGGCTGCATTGGCGCTGATCTCGTTCGGCACTTCGTTTCCGTCCCTTACCTCCGTGGCCTCGCAAGGAACGGTGCTGCTTAACCATTGGTTTATGATTGCAGCTACGTTCGGCTGGATCGGACTGTCCCTGTTGTTTCTGTTGTTCCCTAACGGAGCCTTCGTCCCTCGATGGACGATTTATACATTTGTGATCATCGCAGCGGTGGATGTAACCAACTTTTTTTTCAACGGGAGCATTTGGAATGAATTCGATCTTCCGGTCGTTTTGCAGTTTCTATGGTATATGTCCTCGAATCTCATTCTGATTTATTCGCAAATATACCGGTTTCGCAAAGTATCGTCCCCGGCGGAGCGCCAGCAAACGAAATGGGTTGTGTACGGGCTATCCGTCGGCATTACGGGATTCGTTATCATGAGTATTTTGTTTAATCCCGGACTGAATAACGGAAGCGCATTAACTTACGTGTATCTCAACGGCATTCTCAATTTGGTGCTGCTCTCGATCCCGGTCACGCTGACCTTGGCAGTGCTGAGGCACCGGCTGTGGGACATCGACCCTTTGGTCAACCGGACATTGGTCTACACCGCGCTGACCATATGTGTAGCAGGCATTTATATTTTTTCGGTGTTTTACTTGAGCAGGATATTCGAGACCAAGGATAACTTGTTCATTTCTCTGGCTGCGACCGCCGTCGTGGCGGTTGCGTTTGCTCCGTTGAAGGAGAGGCTCCAAAGACTGATTAACCGGATTATGAAGGGGCGGCATGATGATCCCTACTCGGTGCTGCTGAAGCTGGGCAATCAGCTGGTTCAGCCGCTCCCGCCGGAAGCGATGCTGGGAGCCGTAGCCGAGACGGTCAAAGAATCGCTCCGGCTGCCTTATGCCGGAATTTCGATCGGGGTCGGGGGCCAGGATACACTTGTTGCCTCGGCAGGGGATCCGATTCACGAGGTGCTTCCTTTTCCGATTGTTCACGGAGGGGAACGGATCGGGACGCTGTACTTGTCCAGCCGTTCCCCGGGAGAAGCATTCTCCTCGGAGGACGGCAAGTTTCTCGATGTGCTGCTGCATCAGGCGGGGCCGATTGTGGAGAATGTGAACATGACGCTCGGCATGAAGCTGCTTGCGAAGGACTTGCAAGAGTCCCGGGAGAAGCTGGTGCTGGCCCGGGAGGAGGAACGGCGGCAGATTCGCAAAAATTTGCACGATGACCTGGCTCCGCGTCTTGCGGCGCTGGCATTGAATGCGGCTACTGCGGAGAAATACGTCGAGAAGCAGCCGGCCATCGCAATCGAAATGCTTGCCGACCTGCGGAAGGTGATCCGCTCGACCGTGGACGAAATTCGGACGCTGGTGCATGATCTGCGGCCGGCTTCTCTTGACGAGCTCGGCCTGATCAGCGCGATCCAGGAGCGGATCACGGAGCTCAACAAGCCGGCCCGCCTGCTGGCCGATGAGCAGGGAACCGCTCCGCTGAGCATCCGGCTGCTTGCGCCGCCTCCGCTTCCGGCGCTGCCGGCTGCGGTCGAGGTGGCCGCTTACCGGATCGTGACCGAATCGCTCGTCAACGTGATCAAGCACAGCCAGGCTACCGCGTGCACGGTTAAACTGCACGTGTCTTCCTCGCATCAGCTGGTGGTCGAGGTAACGGATAACGGTACGGGGCCTCATCCGTCCCATACGCAATTGCTGCCCGGCAAAGGAGGCATCGGCCTTGTCTCCATCCGGGAGCGCGCGGCCGAGCTGGGCGGCCACTGCACGATGGAACGGGTGGAATCCGGCGGTACGAGGGTGCTGGCGGTTTTGCCGATATCATAACAAAGTGGGGGATTGAAGTTGAGAGTATTAATTGCCGAGGACCATCCGCTGTTCCGCAGCGGTGTGCGAAATTTGCTTCAAACTACGGACGATCTCGATGTCGTAGGGGAAGCCTCCTCAGGGGAGGAGGCACTAGAGCTGGCGGATCAGCTGCGGCCCGATCTCATCCTGATGGATATCCGGATGCCGGGCATGAACGGCATTGAGGCGACACGGCACATTAAGGAGAAGCATCCTGCGATCGAAATTTTAATTCTGACGATGTTCCGGGATGACCAATCCGTCTTTACCGCGATGCGCGTCGGCGCCAAGGGCTATGTGCTGAAGGATGCCGACGAGGATGAGCTGCTGCAGTCCATCCGGATGGTAGGCAGCGGCGGGGCTGTCTTCAGCTCGGATATCGCAGGCCGGATGATGCATTACTTCTCCCAGCCTAAGGCGGTTCCGGCCGACGATCCTGCATTTGCGGAGCTGACGAAGAGAGAGATGGAAATATTGGAGCGGATCGCCGAGGGCGACACGAATGCTCAAATTGCCGCCAGGCTGCACATCAGCAACAAGACGGTTGCCAATTACGTATCGAATATATTGAACAAGCTGCAGGTCACGGACCGCAACGCAGCCAAACGGCTGCTGCAGAAATCCCGTGAGGATTAGGGCGTCAGCCCAAAGACCAACGATCGAATGCCAAATACCGAGAGGAGCTCTTCGTGAAAATGGATAATCGGGGAATCGAATGGGCGAAAAAAATTCAGGCGATCGCTCAAGCCGGGTTGACTTATTCCAGGGACGGCTATGACCTGGAGCGGTTTGAGGAGCTTCGGGCGATCAGCGTGGATATGATAGCGGCTTATGCCGATATGGAGATCGAGAAAGTGGCGGGGCTTTTTGCCAATGACAGCGGGTACTGTACCCCGAAAGTGGAAGTAAGAGCCGTAGTGATGCAGGGGGACGGGATTCTGCTGGTCAAAGAAACGCAGGACGGGGGCTGGTCGCTTCCCGGCGGCTGGGCAGATGTAGGGTACTCGCCGAAGGAGATTGCCGTCAAAGAGGTCAAAGAAGAATCCGGCTACGATGTCTGCCCGATCCGGCTGCTGGCCGTGCTGGACCGCAATAAGCATCCGCATCCGCCGTTGGCTTATCATGTATATAAGCTGTTTATCCTGTGCGAGCTAACGGGAGGCGCTGCGACAACGGGGATCGAAACAAGCGAGGTTGGTTTTTTCAAGAGGGAGGAGCTTCCTCCACTTTCGATAGACCGGATAACGGAATCGCAGCTGGACTTGCTGTTTCAAGAAGTGCGCCAGCCGTCGCCGCAAGTTCCATTGGACTAATTCATACATATTACGAGACCGGGAGGCGTTAAGCTTGCGAATAGAAACCTTAACCTTGCAGGGGACGACGGAATGGAATGAGGATGCTCTGGTGATCAATGAAGCCTTGGGGTTGTACGGGGTATTGGACGGGGCGACGTCGCTTCAGCCTTATCGCGGGCCGAATGGAGAAACAGGCGGATACTTGGCATCCCGTACGCTGAAGCAATTTTTCGAGGACCTGACTGTTGAGGATACTGCGAGCGACAGCCTGCTGCCCTATGTCGTTGAAGCGAATCGCCGGCTGCGCAGGCAGATGGCTGAAGCCGGTATCGACACGAACCGAAAAGACGCTTTATGGACCAGCGCTCTTGCCGTTATTCGCGTGAGGGACCGCTATATCGACTATGCTCAGGTCGGGGATTGCATGATTATCGCCCAATACGAGGATGGAACGATCCGGGTGCTGTCCAGGGATCAGGTGGCTCACATGGATAAGATCTCCAAGAACGCCCGGGAGGAAGGGATTCGTCAAGGCTTTACGACAAGAGAACAGCTGTGGGACATCGTAAAGCCCATCCTCTTGAATAATAGAACGCAAATGAACACGATCGAAGGCTACTCGGTCATGAGCGGAGAGCCGGAGGTGGCCGATTTCATAGAGTATGGACGAATCAACCGGATTCGGCTGAAATCCTTGCTGCTGGTGACGGACGGTCTGTTTCTGCCTTCGGATGGAGGAGCAGAAGGTGAAGGCGCGTCTCCTGTTGGAGGCAGACATGCCGACGCCTATGCGGAGCTGCTGTCCCGCATTGTCCAATCCTCGCTGGAGACCTATGCCCGGAAGCTGATGCAGCTGGAATCGGAGGACAAGGAGTGCCAGCGCTATCCGAGGTTCAAAGTATCCGACGACAAAACCGCGATCTGGATACAATTTCTTGGGTGAGGAAATACTATCCAGCAAGAAATGACGATATGACTATGAAATGGAAAAGGAACCCCGATATATGAATAAATCGGCTTTATGGCACGATCCCAAACAAAGAAAGCTGTTGTTCAGTGCCGGTTACAGCTGGATGTTCGATGCGATGGACGTAGGAATTATCTCGTTCATCGTTGCGGCGCTGGCCGTGGAGTGGAAGCTCGGCGCCCAGCAGGTTGGCCTGCTGACGTCGATAAATTCCATCGGCATGGCTGTCGGAGCCGTCGCGGCAGGAGCGCTCGCCGACCGGTATGGCCGGCGGGCAGTGCTGCTTTGGACACTGCTTATATTTTGCGCAGCGAACGGGTTATCGGCTTGGGCCGGCAGCTTTTTCGTTCTGTGTGTACTGCGGTTTCTGGCCGGCTTTGGGCTCGGGGGGGAGCTTCCGGTTGCCTCGACCCTCGTGTCAGAGTCAGTAGCTCCGAAGGAAAGAGGCCGGGCGGTAGTGCTGCTCGAAAGCTTCTGGGCCGTCGGCTGGATATTGGCTGCGCTGATTGCGTATTTCATCATTCCTGACTACGGCTGGAGAGCGGCCTTTGTGATTGGGGCACTGCCCGCCTTCTACGCTTTGTATCTTCGGAGAGCCATCCAGGACTCTCCCCGATTTATGGAGCAGCAGACCCGCAGGCTGTCCTTCGGCGAACGCGTCCGGTCGGTATGGTCTCCGGAATACCGGCGCTATACCGTAGCGCTTTGGATCCTTTGGTTTACGGTCGTATTTTCCTATTACGGCATGTTCCTCTGGCTGCCGACAGTGATGGTCCTGAAGGGCTTTACTTTGGTCAAGAGCTTCCAATACGTCCTCATCATGACGCTGGCGCAGCTGCCGGGCTATTTCACAGCTGCTTACCTGATTGAGAGGTATGGCCGCAAGTTTGTGCTGGTTACTTATTTGCTGCTGACTGCAGCAAGCGCCATCTGGTTTGGCAGCGCGGAAACGGAGGGAGGCTTGATTGCGGCAGGGATTCTCTTATCGTTCTTCAACCTAGGGGCCTGGGGAGCGATGTATGCGTACACGCCGGAGCTGTATCCGACCTCCATCCGGTCGACCGGCGTCGGACTGGCCGCTTCCTTCGGCAGGATAGGGGGCATTATCGGCCCGTATCTGGTCGGGATGCTGGTGGCTAGGCATACGGGAATTACATCGATTTTTATCGTATTCTTCTTTGCCATCGTGATTGGCGCCCTGGCTGTGATGATCTGGGGAAAAGAGACGAAGGGAACGGATCCGGATCAAACGGCGGCAGGAGCATGACGGTTCGACCAACCGCCATGCAGAGCGATTAACGCACGCTTGGGATTGCGCGGATTGGACAGATCGTTGAAACGATATGTGCCGTATGCTCCGCTTTCAAGGCATGTCTGGCAAGGATGAGATGAATACCGGCTTTCAGACGGGATAGGGAGTAAAGAATCAGCGCCAAGCACAGAGTAGAACGGAGGGGGGCAGGTGTGGGGTGGAGGAGTGGAGCATCCGCCCTTGAAACTTGTGTTCTACCGCTGCTTGGATGGATTTAAGGAACACGAGTTTCAACAGCGACCCGAACCTCCTACCTGACTCCCTCCTGATCCACAAACGTATAGGGTTCACCGAAGGACGCCGTAAGGCGTTCTTCTCATTTTAAACTTCAATAGAAATGATCGATTTATGGATAGAAAATCGTGATTATCCTCGCATTGACGGCTTTCCTGCGCGGTGATAAGGTTAATTACAAGTCAATAACCAACTAAAACAATGCGATTTATAAGAATTGGAGGAGGGGCCGACGATGAGCACACACATAACTGCTGCTGCAGAGGATATCCGCAGTACGGATGCGGAGCAATTGATCAAGGAGCTCAGTCAGGAGCTGGGAGCACTGTACGATTCAGATGGAAGCGCCGGTTTTCAACCTTCGGATGTGGAGGTTCCGCGTTCCGCTTTTATTATCGCGCGTTTGAACGGCCACCCGGTCGGCTGCGGGGCACTTCGCCCTCTGGATGAGGAGACGGTGGAGGTCAAGCGCATGTATACGCGAAGCGGCTTCCGCCGTCAAGGGGTCGCCCAGGCGATTCTGGCCGAAATCGAGCGTTTGGCGGAGGACTTCGGCTACAGCCGGATCAAGCTGCAAACCGGACCGAAGCAGCCTGAAGCGGCTGCGCTCTATGAACGGGTAGGCTACTACCGCATTCCAATTTATCACGGAGATTGGGACCGGGTGCTGGCTTACCAGAAAGATATTCAACCTAAGCCATCCGTCAAAACGCGATGAGGGAGGCTCATTCATCATGAAGTTTGCCCTATTCAGCCTGATGAGCAACCTGCCGAATCCCGTCACAGGGGAGAGCCTGACGACACAGCAGAAATTTGCCAACGTGCTTCAGCAGGCCCGACTAGCGGAGGAGCTTGGCTTCGATGCCTACGGCGTCGGGGAACGGCACGGTGCGCCTTTCCTGTCTTCTTCTCCTCCGGTTGTGCTGACGGCGGTGGCGGCAGCAACCTCAACGATTCGCCTCCTCACGACGGTCACGGTCCTCAGCGTCCTCGATCCGGTTCGCGTGGCGGAGGATTATGCGACGCTGGATCATTTGTCCGGGGGAAGGCTTGAGCTGATCATCGGTAAAGGCAACGATCCGCGCCATTATCCGCTTTTTGGCATTACGGAAGAGGAGCAATGGGCATCCCTCGCCGAGCGGTATTCACTTCTCAAGCGTCTTTGGACGGAGGAAAACGTAACCTGGCAGGGGCATTACCGGCCGCCGCTCGAGAACGTTACGACCCAGCCGCGCCCTTATCAGCAGCCAATCCCAATATGGCATGGCAGCGCATCGAGTACAATCTCTACAGAGCTAGCGGCCAAGTATGGGGAGCCGTTATTCTCGTCCAATACGTTCCACCCGCAGGCCAAATATAAAGCGCTCATCGACCATTATCGAGAGCGGCTCGCTTATTATGGCCATGACCCGGCTCAAGCGGTCATAGGCGCCGGTGCAGGCAGCCTGTATTTGGCGGACACGACGGAGGAAGCCATCCGCCGGTACCGTCCTTATTATAATGCGTTTCATGCTACGGCATCTGCACAGCATAATCAGTCTCCATTCAAGGACCTTGAGGATAACCTGGAAAATGGGCCGATCCTTGTGGGCAGCCCGGACCGTGTGATCGAGAAGATCCTGAACTATCACAAGGCGTACGGACATCAAGTGCTCAGCATCAGCGTCGATGGGCTGACCGAAATGGAGCAGCGGGAACAGGTCGAACGCTTTGCCCGCGAGGTCGCGCCGGTGCTGCGCCGGGAAATCCCGAGCGCCGTATGGAGCCGTAAGGTGTCCCAGCCGCAAGGGCCTTTTGTTCTACAAGCTTAGCTTTTGCTCCGGCCTGAGTCCTCATGGACCCCTGAGAGTTACATGGCACTGCTATTGCCCCTTTGTTCCGCATGTTAACAACCAGCCAACGCCGCAACGTGAAAAAGATCGCTAACCATCCGGCCAAGCTTGCCGGATAGAGCGATCTTTTTTTAAATTAGCTTACGAATGAAAATCTTGTCCTGAACGAACTTCTTTAACATGTCCTGCGCGAATGACAAAATCACCGAAGTGCTCGCCTTCATGTCGTTCTTTAGCGTACTGGAAAATGATCGGTCGGAGTGACTCCAGAATCTCGGTCTCCCCGATATTTTCCTTGTACAGCTTATTCAGCCGGTTGCCGGCGAAGCCACCGCCCAAATACAGGTTGTATTTACCAGGTGCCTTACCGATAAATGCGATTTCGGCCAGCATCGGTCGAGCGCAGCCATTCGGGCAGCCTGTCATACGAATGACGATATCGTCTTCACGCAAACCAGCCTCATTCAGCATCGGCTCAATTTTATTCAGCAATTCAGGCAGGTAACGCTCCGCTTCAGCCATCGCCATTCCGCACGTAGGCAGCGATACGCAGGCCATGGAATTTCTTTGCAGCGCGGTGTGGTGAACGCCATCGGAAAGACCGTATTCTTTAATTAAATCTTCGATTTTTTTCTTCTTTTGACTGCTTACATTACCGATAACCAGGTTTTGGTTCGCTGTAAGCCGGAAATCGCCGGTATGAACCTTCGCCACTTCTCTTAAACCGGTCATCAAAAGATAGTCGCCTTCATCCTTCACGCGTCCGTTCTGGATAAACAGGGTATAATGCCATTTGCCGTTGCTTCCCTTCACCCAACCGTAACGATCCCCATTATGCTCGAAATAGTAGGGGCGTGCCGCTTCAAGCTCCCAGCCTAACCGGCTGCTTAATTCCTTGACAAACCACTCGATGCCGCGGTCGTCAATCGTATATTTAAAGCGCGCGTGCTTCCGGACAGCCCGATCCCCATAGTCACGTTGAATCGTGACGGTTTTCTCTGCGACCTCAACGACCTGCTCCGGTGTGCAGAATCCGATCACTTGGGCAACCTGCGGGTAGGTTAGCGGATCGCCATGGGTCATCCCCATTCCGCCGCCCACTGTAACGTTGAACCCTTTCAAGCGGCCTTCCTCAATGATCGCGATGAAGCCCAGATCCTGAGAGAAGACATCTACATCATTGGATGGAGGTACTGCCATACCTATTTTGAATTTGCGCGGTAAATACACTTTACCGTAAATAGGCTCTTGTTCTGCTTCGCTGTCCTGGCTATCCACGACTTTCTCGCCATCAAGCCAAATTTCATGATAAGCTCTGGTACGCGGGTCAAGATGGGTGCTGATTCGGGTTGCCCATTCGTAAACCTCGGAGTGAACCTCGGATTGATACGGATTGGGGTTGCACATCACGTTACGGTTAACGTCACCGCAAGCGGCCAGCGTGCTCAGGAGCGCTTCATTTACTTCCTTGATCGTCTTCTTCATGTTCCATTTGAGCACGCCGTGCAATTGAAACGACTGACGGGTCGTCAAACGGATCGTGCCATTCGCATATTTTTGCGCAATACGATCCATCATCAGCCATTGATCTGTAGTAACGACGCCGCCTGCGGCGCGTACGCGCAGCATGAATTGATAAGCCGGCTCCAGCTTTTGTTTATGACGCTCATTCCGCAAATCCCTGTCATCCTGCATGTAGCTGCCGTGAAATTTCATAAGACGATTTTCATCTTCAGGGATGGAAGCTGTAATGACGTCCTCAAGCGTTTCCGCAAGGTTACCCCGGAGGTAATTGGTTCTGCGTTTGATCTCCTCCACATCACTGTGCGGCGCGCTGTTGGGTGAAAGTAAATTATTATCTGACATACGGCTTTCTCCTCTCGAAATCTTCGGGAATCTCTATTAGTAAACGTCCCGCTGATAACGTTTTTGCTGTTGCATACGGGTCAAATATTCCACTGCTTCATCCGAGCTGAAGCTGCCCTCTTGTTCAAGGATGGTCAACAAAGCTTCATGGACGTCATGCGCCATTTTCTTCTCATCGCCGCATACATAAATATGGGCACCTTCCAGCAGCCACTGATAAAGCTCCTTGCTCTTTTCAAGCATCCGATGCTGAACGTAGACTTTCTTATCCGTATCGCGGGAGAAGGCCACATCCATCCGTGTCAGGACTCCTGCCTTCAGCCAACGCTGCCATTCGATCTGATAGAGGAAATCGGTTGTAAAATGCTGGTCTCCGTAGAACAACCATGTTTTTCCCTCCGCACCAATTTCCTCTCTTTCTCCCAAAAAGGCACGGAATGGCGCAACGCCGGTGCCGGGTCCGATCATAATGACAGGCGTATCCGGGTTCTCAGGAAGCTTGAAGTTCGGGTTATGCTGAATGTATACCGGCAAAGTATCCCCTGCATGGATTCGTTCAGCCAGCTGAACGGAGCAGACGCCGTATCGTTCTCTGCCTTGCGCCTCGTATCTTACGGCACGAACGGTAATGTGAACCTCACCCGGTACTGCTTTGGAGCTGCTCGAAATCGAATACAGACGGGCGGGCATTTTTCTCAGGATCGGTAAAAACTCGCTTGCAGTCACGCCTCCAAAAGGATAATCCTGAACCAGATCCAATACATCCCGTTCTTTGATATAGGCTTTCAGGTCTTGTTCGTGCCCCGGTGCTACCAGTTCTTTCAGAGCGCTGCCCGAAGTCAGCTTCGCCGCTTGCTCGAGCAAAGGCTTTGTCAGCACCGTAATTTCATAATGACGAAGCAGGGCTTCTTGAACGGTGCTCTTGTCGCCTTGTTTATTCAGGGTCACAAGCTCATTGGCGTTCCAGCCCATTGCCGCGATCAGCTCGCTGACAAGCTGAGGATGGTTTTCGGGATAAATGCCCAAGCAATCGCCCGGCTCGTATTGAAGATTAGAGCCATCGAGAGATATTTCAACGTGGCGGGTTTCCCGATCGGAGCCGCGTCCGTTCAAATTCAAATTTTCGAGGACCTCGGCCTGAAACGGGTTCGTTCTGGAATAGTCCGATGCGGTGCCATTCTCGGCCGCCGGACCGGAATCGCCTGGAATGGAAACGGCGTCCGTCGTTTGCCCCAGCGTACTTAACACGTTTTTCATCCACTCTGCCGCAGCTTCGTCAAAATCTACGTCGCAATCGACACGGTCTGTAAGACGCTTTGCTCCAAGCTCTTCCAAACGCTGGTCGAAGTCCTTGCCCGTTTTGCAGAAAAACTCGTAGGACGTATCTCCCAGAGCCAGCACGGAAAACGATAAGCCCTCCAGTTTTGGCGCTCTTTTGCTGTGAAGAAACTCATAGAAGGGAAGCGCATTATCCGGCGGTTCTCCCTCGCCATGCGTGCTGACTACGATAAACAGGTTTTGTACCTTCTTTAAATTATTGGTCTTAAAGTCGCTCATCGAGGAGAGGGTGACATTCAGGCCGCGCTCTTCCAGCTGTTTGGACAGCTTCTTGGCCAAGCCCTGGCTCTTTCCGGTTTGCGATCCGAAGAGCACCGTGGCCTCCTTGGGCACGACCGCCGAGCTCGTTGTTACAACGGCTAGCGGAGCGTTGGAGGACGCCTGTGTTCCGGCTGCGTTAAGAGCTGAGAAATAGCCGCTCAACCAGATTCGCTGCACTTCGGTTAGCGTAGGCAGCAGGCGATTAAGCAGTTCAGCCTGCTCCTGATTAAAAGGACTGTTTGTTACTTGAAGTTCCAACAAGATTCACCCCACCTATCATGTAATTACGAATTCCTAGTATTCTTATATCAATTATTTATTCGCTATATAGAACCTAACACAGCCGCACGAACAGGTCAATTAGAATGACCTTATAGGATCTATAAGGAAACCTGATATAAGCGGCTTATGCATCGATTTGGACCAAAAGGGCGTAGTAAAACGCCATGGGATCGGCGGTTATACTGTCGGTCATCCCCGGCTGCAATCGCCTTGCGGGAGGTCGCGGGGAATCAGGGACAGCATGGAAGCGAAGGAAACAATTGACCTTTAGGTTTATTTGTCATACAATTGAACAAACGGACAATAAACATAATTGAGTGGTGGAGCGCATGGCAGGCAATCACAATGAGCTACAAATGAGAGGCATCAAGAGGGAGACCATGTCGAAGCAGGTCGTGGATCAAATTATCGGGCTGCTGCGAAGCGGCCAGCTGAAGCCCGGTGATAAGCTGCCGACGGAAGCGGAGCTCAGCGGAAAGCTGTTCGTCAGCCGTCCCGTGCTTCGCGAAGCCTTGAGCTCGCTGGAGACGATGGGAATGATTCACCGTAAAACACGCGAGGGCACTTATTTTGCCGATAAAATCGGCAGCAAGCCGTTCTCCATTATGCTGGCGCTATCCGCGGGGGACATTCCTGCGATTATGGAAGCGCGCATGGCTTTGGAGCTTGGCTTGGTGACCGTCGCAGCGGAGAAGATCTCGGAGGACCAGCTGGCACAGCTTGAAGAGCTTCTGCGGTTGATGGCATTGCGGACCAAGGATTACGTAGATCTCGACAAGGAATTTCACCGAACGATTGCTTACAGTGCAAACAATCCGATTCTCGAAGGCAGCATTGATCCGCTTCTGAACATGTTTGACGAAACGCTGAGCCAAATTGCTTTGACGGACCGCGACCACGCGATCACTTTGCAGGAGCATCAGGTTATCTTTGAGGCTTTGCGGCGAAGGGACGCCGCGGGTGCATTCAGCGGTATGTATGCCCATCTTAACCATGTCAGGGCGAAGGTCATGAAGAGACTGGCAGAGAGCTGATAGCTCAGCTCAATTCAGCCCAAAAACTTTTTAGCGGAGGAAAGGTGGTATTCCTATGACAGCAAGCAATTTGAAAGCGCCTACAGGTATTCTCGGTTTTCCTGTGACGCCTATGGATCCGAATGGCAGCTTGAATGTGATCGCTTTGGAAGCGAATATCCAATTTTTGATCGACAATGGATTATCCGCGATTTTTATCGGCTGCGGTTCCGGGGAATTCCATGCAGTCAGTCCGACCGAATACCGGACGATGGTGGAGACGGCACTGGCAGTCGCCAAAGGCAAGGTGCCCGTGTATACAGGTGTGGGAGGCAACATCAGCCATGCATTGGAGCTCGCCCGAATATCGGAAGCTGCGGGAGCCGACGGCTATCTTATTCTGCCTCCGTATTTGATTGAGCCGGAGCAGGAGGGGCTGTATCAGTATTTGAAGACGGTTATCGACAGCACCCCGCTGAACGCTATCCTCTATCAGAGAGACAACTGCGTGCTGACTTTGCCTACGCTGCAGCGGCTGCTGGAATATCCCCAGCTTGTCGGGTTCAAGGACGGGCTCGGTCACATGGAAACGAATATTGAATTCACTCAGACGATCGGGGACCGGCTGGGCTGGCTGAACGGCATGCCGATGGCCGAGGTGACGATGCCTGCTTATGTAAATCTGGGCTTCCGCTCTTATTCTTCCGCGATTTCCAACTACATTCCGCACATTTCTGCCATGTTCTATGATGCGCTGCTGAAGCAGGACAAGGAGCGGCTCAACGAGCTTTATACGCACGTCATATTGCCGATTAACCGGATCCGCAGACAGAGAAAAGGGTACGCTGTGTCCCTCATTAAAGCCGGGATGGAAATTGTCGGCCTGCCTGTAGGAACTACCGTCAGACCGCCGTTAATCCCCGTCGAGAAGGAGCACTACCAGCAGCTGGAGCGCATAGTGAAGGCGGCCTTCGAACGTTTTCCCGTTACCAAGTAACGCACCTACATTCACCGTAATCCAGGAGGGAACATGAGCCATTTTACCGCAAATGAAACCTATCGCAACTTTATGAACGGGCAATGGAAAGCATCGGTTACAGGGCAAACGGAAGCAAGCCTCAACCCTGCGAGAACCGGCGAAATCGTCGGTTACATCCAAAAATCGAACGCGCAGGATTTGGATGAGGCCGTGGCGGGTGCAAAGCAAGCGCAAAAGCATTGGCGGAAGCTGTCGGGAGCGGCACGCGGCGACATGCTGTATAGAGCGGCAAACGCACTGGAACGCCGGCTGGATGAGATTGCGGAAACAATGACGCGCGAAATGGGCAAGACGCTGCCGGAGGCCAAGGGCGAGACCGCAAGAGGCGTCGCGATTTTGCGCTATTATGCGGGGGAGGGGCTGCGTTCTGTCGGGGACGTGATCCCGTCTACGGATAGCGAAGCGTTGATGTTCACAACCCGCGTACCGCTTGGCGTTGTCGGTATCATTACACCATGGAATTTCCCAGTCGCCATACCTGTATGGAAAATGGCTCCCGCCCTCATTTACGGGAACTCGGTTGTGATCAAGCCGGCATCCGAGGCGGCCGTGACGTGTGCCAAGGTAATCGAATGCTATGAGGAGGCGGGATTCCCTGCCGGGGTTGTGAACATGGTCACCGGGCCGGGCTCTGTGATCGGTCAAGGTCTGGCTCAGCACCCGGACGTGCAGGCCGTTACCTTTACCGGCTCGAATGAGGTTGGCAAACGGATCGGACAAGCGGCTCTTGCGCGGGGCGCCAAGTACCAGCTCGAGATGGGCGGGAAAAATCCGGTCATTGTTGCTGACGATGCCGATCTGGACTTGGCGGTGGAAGCGACGGTGAACGGGGGACTCCGGTCTACCGGACAAAAATGCACGGCCACGAGCCGGGTCATCGTACACCGCGAGGTTTATGAGTCTTTCAAGCGAAAGCTGCTGCAGCGAATCGGGCAAATTACAGTCGGGGACGGGATGAAGGACGGCGTATGGATGGGACCGTGTGCCAGTGAGCATCAGCTCCGGACGGTCCTCTCGTATAGCCGGAAGGGGCTAGAAGAAGGCGCGGTGCTTTTGCATGGCGGCAAACGGATCGAAGGGGAGGCCTACGACGGCGGCTATTTCGTGGAGCCTACCGTATTCGAGCAGGTAGCGCCGCATATGGCGATAGCAAGGGAGGAAATTTTCGGACCGTTTCTTGCTCTGATGAAGGCGGACACGATGGAGGAAGCAGTGGAGCTGGCAAACGATGCGGAATTTGGGCTGAGCGCCTCCATTTTTACTTCCAATATCGGCCGCATGCTGTCGTTCATCCAAGAGATGGATGCCGGACTGATCCGAATCAACGCAGAAAGTGCAGGCGTGGAGCTGCAAGCGCCATTCGGCGGGATGAAGCAGTCGAGCTCCCATTCCCGCGAGCAGGGGCGGGCGGCGATTGAGTTTTTTACATCGGTGAAGACGGTGTTTGTGAAAGGCTAGGCGGATTGTGAACTAACCATACTTAATGACGATTAGGGGTTGGTACGATGAAGGAACCGTTGACCAATGACAGCCTGGCAGGTACGCCGCTCGTTACGGAGATGCGAGTGGTGCCTGTTGCGGGTCATGACAGCATGCTCCTCAATCTGAGCGGGGCGCACAGTCCCTATTTTACAAGAAACATCGTGATCCTGAAGGATAGTGCCGGTCGGACGGGCATCGGTGAGGTGCCTGGCGGCGAAAGCATCCGGCAAACGCTGGTTGACGCGCAGCCGTTGGTTATCGGGCAGCCGATCGGCAGCTACCATGCCGTGCTGAACGCGGTGAAGCGCGGGTTCGCCGATCGGGATGCGGGTGGCCGCGGGCTGCAAACCTTTGACCAGCGCGTTACAATCCATGCGGTGACCGCTTTGGAGGCGGCGCTGCTGGATCTGCTCGGACAGTATCTCGGCGTGCCCGTTGCCGCGTTACTGGGGGAAGGGCAGCAGCGCAGCCAGGTGGAGGTGCTCGGTTATTTGTTCTACATCGGGGATCGGAACAAGACCGGTCTGTCGTATGTCAGCGCTCCGGATGCGGAGGACGAATGGTTTCGGCTGCGCCATGAGGAAGCGCTTACAACGGATTCGGTTGTGCGGTTGGCGGAAGCGGCCCATGATCGGTATGGCTTCAATGATTTCAAGCTGAAGGGGGGCGTGCTCCGGGGCGAGGAAGAGATGGAAGCGGTGACGGCATTGGCGCAGCGGTTTCCGCAGGCCCGGATTACGCTTGATCCGAACGGGGCTTGGCCGCTTGCGGAAGCTGTCCGGCTGTGCCGCGGGCAGCAGCAGGTTCTGGCTTACGCCGAGGACCCGTGCGGAGCGGAGCGGGGCTACTCCGGCCGCGAAGTGATGGCGGAATTCCGCCGCGCCACGGGGCTGCCTACGGCAACGAACATGATCGCGTGCGACTGGCGGGAGATGGGACATTCCATCCAGCTGCAATCGGTCGATATCCCCCTTGCCGACCCGCACTTTTGGACGATGCAGGGGTCCGTCCGGGTGGCGCAGCTGTGCGATGCGTGGGGGCTTACCTGGGGATCGCACTCTAATAATCATTTCGATGTTTCGTTAGCTATGTTCACTCATGTCGCTGCCGCGGCACCGGGTCAAATTACGGCGATCGATACCCATTGGATATGGCAGGATGGGCAGCGGCTGACGAAGGAGCCGCTGCGGATCAAAGGCGGTAAAATTACCGTCCCGGATAAACCGGGACTCGGGATTGAAGCGGATATGGGGCAAATTGAGCTTGCCCATCAGCTGTACCTGCAGATGGGCCTTGGGGCGAGGAACGACGCCGCCCAGATGCAATATTTGATTCCCGGGTGGACGTTCGATCCCAAGCGTCCTTGTCTGGTGCGGTAGCAATGGAGGGGACATGTTCTTTTATTGAAATGGGGAAACCCCTCAGCAGATTTGACTGCTGAGGGGTTTCTATTTAAGCTGCGAGGCAAAGGTGACCATGCCGGGCATCGCCGCTGCGTGCTGCTTTGGGCCTAGCAATCGCCGACTGCGAGTCTACGCAGAGGGGCGCCTCGACGGCCTGCTGCACATGGCCGTGTGCTGCTTAGGGCTCAGCAATCGCCTAGCGGCAAGCTCACGCAAGGGAGCGCCTCGACGGCCTGCTGCCCATCGCTGCGAGCCACACAAAGGGGCGCCTCCGCAGCTCTGTTGCATGTGACTGTGCTCAGCACCCCTATGCCGGGTGCCTGAGCGTTCTTTATGCATCGGCCTTCGGAGCCGCTTGCAGCTCCTGCCAGTATTGGCACAGCGTCGCAATGCCTTTATCGAAATTATCAAGATGAAAGTGCTCGTTCGGCGCGTGCATATTTTCGCTTGGCAGGCCGAAGTCCATCATGACGACGGGTGCGCCCAGCACCCGGGAGAAGACTTCGACGATCGGAATCGAGCCGCCGCTGCGTATGTATACCGGGGCTGTGCCGAAGCCTGCCTCGTACGCGCGGGATGCCGCATGGATGTAAGGATGCTCCGGCGAGATATAGAATGGCTTCCCTCTGTGCGTTTGCTGCACCTTGACGGTGACGCCGGCCGGCTTGAACTTTTCAATATGCGCCTCGATCCGCTTCATGATCTCATCCGGGTCCTGCTGATCGACCAGACGGCAGGAGATTTTGGCCCCCGCGGCGGATGGAACGATCGGCTTCAGCCCTTCCCCCTGATAACCGCCGTAAATCCCGTTAATCTCCAGGGTGGGCCGTGCCGTAGTCCGTTCCAGGAACGAAAAGCCTTTTTCGCCGGTCAACTCGGGCACCGCAAGCTCCTTGGCCGTCTTTGCATCGTCGAGCTCAAGCGCGCGGAACGCTTCCCGCTCGATGTCGCTAAGCTCGTTCACGCCCTCATAGAAGCCTTCGATGGTAATATGCCCATCCTCATCGCGCATGGAGGCAAGTAGCTGTACGAGCGCAGTGGCGGGATTCGCTACGCCGCCGCCGAATAGCCCGGAGTGCAGATCGTTCTTGGCCCCTTGGATGTCGATTTGGAAGCCGCACAAGCCCCTCAAGCCGTAGCAAATCGAAGGTACGCCCTCATCGTGCATCGGGCCGTCAGAAATGACGATCGCATCCGCCTTCAGCAGCTCGGCCTGCTCCTGCAGAAAGGCGGGGAGACTCGGACTGGCGATTTCCTCCTCGCCTTCAATGCAAAACTTCACATTCACGGGAAGCTCACCGATCGTCTTCAAAAAAGCCTCGACTGTCTTCACATGGGTATACAGCTGTGCTTTATCGTCGGTGGCGCCGCGTCCGTACAGCTTCCCGTCGCGAATGACCGGCTCGAACGGAGCCGTCGTCCACTGCTCCAGCGGGTCTGCCGGCTGCACGTCATAGTGCCCGTAAATTAATGCCGTAGGCTGACCGGGAGCATGGAGCCAGTCGCCGTAGACGACCGGATTGCCTGCGGTAGGAAGCACCTGCACGTTGTCCAGCCCTGCCTTGCGAAGGCTGTCCGCCAGCCATTCCGATGCTTTTGCCATATCAGGTTTATGCTCCGTGCTTGCGCTCACGCTAGGAATACGGACGAATTCGATCAGCTCCGCCAAATGACGGTCCCGATGCTCCGCCAAATAGGCGCTTACTTTGGATTTGGAATCCATACACGAACGTCTCCCTTCAAAATTGGATACAGCCGGGTCTAATTGCATTGTAATCTAAAGCTGTGGCTATAAAATAAAGTGCTCGCCCGGATGCATGACTCTGCCCTCGATGCCGCGCGCGCTTAGCAGCTTCGCAAAAGCGGCCCCGTCCTGCTGGATCAGCTCGAACGTATTATAATGTACAGGGACAACCTGCTTGGCTTGCAGCCATTCCGCTGCATCCGCCGCATCCTCCGGTCCCATCGTATACAGGTCCCCGATCGGCAGGAAGGCCAGATCAATGGCATTCCGTTCACCGATCAGCTTCATATCGAGGAACAGGTTCGTATCGCCTGCATGCAGAATCGTATGACCGTTCCAGCGGATGATGAAGCCTGCAGGCATACCGCCGTAGATGATCTCCTTGGTCTCATGATGGATAACAGCCGAGCTGTGAAACGCCTGAACCATCTGCACTTCAGCGTAACCGAGCGAAATGCGTCCTCCGATGTTCATGTCCTGCGCCTTGACGCCCTGCCAGCTCATATATGTGGCGAGCTCATGAATGGCAATCAGCGTAGCGTCGTTCGATTTGGCAATCTGCGCCGCATTCTGGATATGATCACCATGGGCATGGGTCAGCAGCACATGCTGGACACGGATGGCATCCGGGTCCGCAACGGCGACCGGGTTATCCGACAGGAACGGATCAATAATGAGCGAATGCTCGCCATCCGACAGCTGGACACAAGAATGTCCGTGATACTCGACTTTTAACATCCAATCACCTCGTATTTAGAATGAATACCCTATTCTTCATTATAATGGACAAGTAGAGGACCGTTCAAACGAGGCCGTAACGTCTTGTCCTCACGAGAGCTTTTCAGTATGATGAAAAAGTGATCGGGTTCATTTCAGGCACGGGAAACAAACCGCTTAAAACACATATACAGTGAAAGCGAAGATGGTGGGGGTCACATGAAAAAAAGAATAAGCCGCAAACATTTTCGGCTTAGATTAGATGAGATGGTCGCTACGCTTCGTCATGAAATCATTTCTGGAAAGCTTGCCGTCGGCAGTTATTTGCCGTCCGAGAGCGATCTGGAGCAGCGCTTCGAGCTCAGCAACGCTTCGGTGCGCAATGGGCTCAAGGTACTGGTGGACGAAGGGCTCATTGAGAAAATTGCCCGGGTCGGCAATCGGGTCACCTGTCCGGCTCCAGACCAAGGCACGGTCATTAAATTCGGTTACGTCCATGACATCGCCGATTTGGTCGAGATGGACACGCTGCTTGCCGAGTTCGGACGGCAGCATCCGCATATCCAGGTGCAGCCTGTGGAGCTTCCCTCCGGCAGCTATTCCAAGACGCTTCAGGATTATATGCAATCGGAAATACTGGATGTTGTTCTGATGAACAACAACAATTTTCAGGATTTTGTAGAGAACGGCTGCACGGAATTATTGGAGAGGATCGAGCCTGTTGAGGATTGTTCCACGTTCCTGAATAAGCCTTTTCAGCAGGGAGACGGACTTTGCGTCCGGCCGTTTATTTATTCTCCGGTCGTTTTATGCTACAACCGGAAGCACTTTGAACAAGCGAACGTTCCGGTGCCTGACAGCAGCTGGACCTGGCGGGAGCTGCTGCAGTACGGGCGTCAGCTTGCGGTCAAGAATGAGCATTTCGGCTTTTACTTTTATTTGCCGTCCCGCAACCGATGGCCGATCTTTATGCTGCAGAGCGGTGAGGCGTTTCAGGCCGATGCCGAGGGACAATATCATTTGCAGAGCCGAGGCCGGCTGCTCGGGAGCCTGGAAACCTGCAAGGATTTGCTGGAAATGACCGATGTATTTCCAAGAATATTATCGGAGAGCGACGCGGATGCCGAGGCCCTGTTTGTGAAGGGAAAAGTATCGGTCATCATGACGACCTACTATTTCCTTAACCAGCTCCGCCAATCGGATATCGTCTTTGACGTTTCCCCGCTGCCAGGACTGCAGGATTCAAGCACACTGCTGATTGTGAATGGCCTGGCTATCAGCAGCAGGTCGTCGAACAAAGACGCGGCAAGGCTGTTTGTCGATTTTATGACCGGCTATGAGACGCAGCTCTTGATCCGCAGGCGGACTTTGAATATTACCGCAAGCCGGCGGGCGATGGAATGGGATGGGGAAGAGTCGATTTACCGCCCGTCGCGGTTTTATATGTACAGGGAAATCTTCCCGACGCTGCGCCTGATTACGGAGCTAGGTCTAAGTAATGCCCAGCTCAAAGCGATACAGCGGGATATCATGCTATTTTTATCGGGACTTCAGGATGGAGAAGACTTGCGGGAGCAGCTGGAATCGGTGCTGAGTCAGGTATCGCAGGCTTAATGGAAGGCAAGACTAGTCGAAGTTCGACAGGGGAATAGGCGGTGCTTTTTCCACAATAGAAGCTATAAGCCTCCGAGTTCATCGAATGTTAAAATTGTATTTGGCGATACAACCAACCATAGAACGCGGTCGCTCATCTTGAAAGGCCTCGGAACAGAAAGACACGAGTCGTTGATTTAACGCGGTTTTTGAATTGAATAGTCGCCGATTCTAATTTGTCTCCCACTGAATAATCCTGTCAGTTCGCGAAACAAGTCCGTCGTATTTTTTTGAAAAAGAAAAAGACCACAGGTGTCGTATTTCCCCCGCACGATATTTGTATAAAGCAGGAAGCCGTAGTTTCTGAGGAGACACTTTTGTTTAATCTTAACACGGCTGCCGATACATGTCGGCAGCCGTGTCTTTGTGGTTTATTGAACTATAGTGCCCGTTAGCGGACTACACCTTAGCTTCCCACTCACTTTTACCAAGAGTGTAATTGCAAAACTATCCTCCCGTTACTTCAATAGCCTGACGATGATTCTCGTCAGCCTGGCGTCATGATGCTATCGTTTACCGTTAGCTGAAAAGTCGATCGAATATCTCAGGTTCAGTCCTAGTTTTTTCGTTCTCGAATTTGCTAATAGTGGTGTTGGTGTTCTCCTCTTAAGCGACAAGACTAATTAAATTGCCATCGGGGTCCTTTACAATCGCGTAGCGCTCTCCCCAAGGCGTATCCCGTGGCCCGCGATGTCCGATATATCCATGTAGCGTCAATTGGCGGTACAATTCATCCAGTGCTTCGCGACTCTCAAACTGGAATGCGAGCTCTATTCGATATCCGACAGGCTCTTCCCAGCCGTCCAAAATGACCTGCGCCGACTCCCATGTGCCGAATGCCAAGCGAATCCCGTTATGCTCCACCTCAACGTGATGTTCTTCGTTGGCGCTTTCCGGTATTTCGAATCCCAACATACGGTAGAAATCCAAAGCCCTTTTCATCTGTTCCACGAAAATCGCGACTCTTTTTAACTTAACCGTCATCCTTCGTAACTCCCATCGTTGTAATTTATTTTTCACCCCCACTATATCAATTGTACCGATTGTCAAAATAGTAAAAAACGGACTTCTTTATCCCTTTTTAGTCAGTCGTTTAAGAGGCAATCCATAATAACGCGTAAAGGTATTGGCAAAATGAGACTGATCGTAGTAACCGTATTTCAGCGCAAGATCCGTCAAGCTGGAATAGTCTCCCCTATAAAACTCTTGTAGTATACTTTGAAACCGGACGATTCCCAGCATTTCCTTTGGGCTCAATCCGAATTCCCTATCAAAAGTCCTTCTTATGTGCCTTTCGCTGAAATTTACCTTATCCGCCAGATTCGTTACGGAAAGATTCCCTTTGTAGAGATACATATACTGCATGCTTTGGTACACCAAAGAAGGAGTAGGCATACCGCTGTCATTCAGCATTTGGCATAATTTATGCTCGACAATTTCAATGATGTCCGAGGTTGTCTTAGCGGTCAGGATTTCTTCGACCCAGTACAGCCCTTCAAGGCCCCAGACTTCTTCCAGAAAGACATGATGTTTCATAAACGCAGAGAGGGGGAATTTTAATATATCCCGGGCCGATTCCGAATAAATCCGAATACCGAATATCGAACGAGCTTCAGAGAAATGCAAAACTTCAGATTGAGTCGCCAACCCTACGACATAGGCGGCCTTCCGGCTTGAAGGAGAAAGAAGATCCACAACGATATCGACGCAACCATCCGGTATGATCCGATGCCATTGATGCTCCGGCACGGGCTGAAAATCCATTGTCCAAAAGGAAGCAACATGCGATTCCAAGCGGCGACTTGGCGTATATTCCCGGCAACGGTACCAAGGGCGATGCAATTCCGGCTGCAGTATGGGAGAATGTATAGGTCGATAGGGATGAGTCATCTTAACCTCTCCTTGTCCACGATATTTTGTCCATCGCTCTTATTATACTTCAGTTAATCGAAATGAAAATTCACTTCTCCCAGTGCAGCAACATCGAACATATGCGCATTGCAAAATCCGGCCGCTGTGGCCGGATTTTTGTTGAGCTATCGTGCCCGTTAACTTACTCTTCCGTCAGTCTACCAGTTGGCAACTTGTCCATTTTCGCATATGCGGGAAAATAACTCATCTCAACGACGGAAATGGGCTTTATTTGTTCTATCTCCTTGTGATCTTCTAAAACTTCGTCTTGACTTTGGTCTGAGGATGCCTTGCGGGGTCTCCCTTCTTCCAGTTTTATGTCAATAAAATCAACAATCTGCTGAAGTGAGGAGATTTGATTTACGATATTTTCGCGGTGACTTCTTAATTGATCCACCAGTTCGGGATATTCCGCGGAAGCATTGTCGGCCGAGGCCGCCAAAAATGGCCTCATAGCCTCAAGCGGCATTCCCGTTTTTTTGAGGCAGGATATTAGCTTGATCCTATAGATGTCCTCTTTTCGATAGACGCGATGCCCGTTTTCCTTTCGTTCTGCCTGAGGCAGGAGCATGATCTTTTCGTAAAAACGGATCGTGTCCTCGGAAATTCCGGTTTGCTCAGCAGCTTGCTTGATGGTAAACGTTTGTTCTGCCATTGTGTCCCCTCCTGAAATTTCCATTTTGTGTATTATACATCTTGGAGCCGACTCCAAGTCAAACGTATTCCCCCACCCCTTATCCTTGGGCAGCTTCTTTGTTTCCGCACCTTGACTTGGATTCGACACCAACTTTTATTATGGGTTCTGACGGGGAGAAAATCCTGGTCAATAAAGCTAACTAAAGGAGTGGGCCTCTATGAACCCTAAATATCAACCTTTAATGGAGACGTTTCATTTCAAGAATGGTATCGAAGTAAAGAACCGCATTGTTCATGCGCCAATGACGATATCGTATTCCAGGCAAGACGGTACGATATCTGATGAGTTAATCACCTATTACGAAAGACGTTCGAACGGTGTTGGAATTGTTATCACAGGGAGTACAATAGTCACACCAAATAGCAGGGTTTTTGGCGGTGAATTGGCGGCTGATCATGATGATAAGATCCCGAGTTTACAACGCCTGGCAACAACAATAAAGAAAAGCGGGGCAAAAGCCATTCTGCAAATCTTTCATGGCGGTCGTGAAAGTTCGCCGGAAGTGGTATCGAACAGTGAGATTGTAAGTGCGAGTGCGGTTGCTAAAGAAGGGGGGAGCGTAATCCCTCGAGCACTCGAGGAAAAGGAAATTGGGGAGATCATTCGTGCGTTTGGCGCTAGCACTCGGAGGGCAATCGAGGCTGGTTTCGACGGGGTAGAGATTCACGGGGCAAATCGATTTCTTATTCAACAATTTTTCTCACCGTACACAAACCAACGCGATGATCATTGGGGAGGAAATATAGATAAACGTATGGCGTTTCCGCTCGCTGTTGTAGATGAAGTGCAAAAAGTGGTGGCAGAGTATGCCAAACAGCCTTTTCTTGTGGGATATCGGTTATCGCCAGAAGAAGAATGGACACCCGGTATTACAATGGCCGATACACTTAAATTGGTGGAAGTCCTCGCAAATCATAATTTGGATTATTTGCATGTCTCTTTAATGGACTTTTGGTCTAAGCCTAGACGTGGAGTAGAGGACAATCGCTCCAGAATGGAAATCATCTATGAGCTTGTCGGGCAAAGAGTTCCCGTTATCGGTGTAGGTTCGATCCACACACCTGATGAGGCGCTAAGAGCGTTACAATCGGGAATTCCATTTATTGCACTTGGACGAGAACTGATTATCGATCCAGATTGGGTTGAAAAAATAACTCTAGGTAAGGAAAACGAAATTCGTACGGAGTTAACATTAAATGATCAAGAAAAATTGGGGATTGCCGAACCATTATGGTTGAAAATCGTCCATACTCCGGGATGGTTCCCTATCGCAGATAAAGCGAAATGAAAAATGGTAACGATGAATTTACCTGGATTACTTTAAAGTGCTTATGTCACTATAAAGTGCGTACTTCCTATGTATGGTTAGTTGATGCAAAATGATGTTGTAGAAAGAATAGTACAGAGGGAGCTGAACCCGTATGAATAGTACAGCAACACGCAAAGTCGCCTTGGTTGTGGGTGCAAATGGTGTTATAGGCCGCAACCTTATCGATCACCTCATCACTCTCCCGGATTGGGACGTAATCGGCGTATCGCGCCGCGGTGGAGAATCAAGTGAGCATGTTCGTTATGTGGCTGCGGATCTACTCAATATAGACGAACTTCACGAGAAGTTAAGCGATGTAACGGAGGTAACACACATTTTTTATGCTGCTTACCAAGACCGTCCAACTTGGGCTGAGCTTGTTCCACCGAATCTCTCCATGTTAGTGAACATCATAGAAGTGATCGAACCAATCGCGTCGGGCTTAAAACATGTCAGTCTGATGCAGGGATACAAGGTATACGGTGCACATCTCGGCCCGTTCAAAACGCCTGCTCGTGAGACAGACGCCAACCACATGCCTCCTGAGTTCAATATTGATCAGCAAAATTTTTTAGAAGAACGGCAAAAAGGTAAGGCTTGGACTTGGTCTGCACTCCGTCCTTCTGTAGTTTGCGGCTTCTCGCTTGGAAATCCGATGAACCTCGCAATGGTCATAGCGATTTACGCTTCAATTTCGAAGGAGCTTGGAATCCCTTTACGGTTTCCAGGCAAGCCGGGAGCCTACAACAGCCTCTTGGAGATGACAGACGCCGGGCTTCTCGCAAAGGCAACAGTATGGGCGGCGACCGACGAACGCTGTGCGAATCAGGCATTTAACATTACGAACGGCGATCTGTTTCGTTGGAATGAGTTATGGCCGAAGATCGCTCAATACTTTGGCATGGAAACAGCGCCTCCGTTGCAGATGTCTCTGGACGTTCATGGCAGACAAGGAGCAGCTTTGGAACAAAATGGTCGAGAAGCATGGGCTTGCCCGGAATTCCTATAAAGATGTATCCTCTTGGCCATTCGGTGATTTCGTGTTTGGATGGGATTACGATTTTTTTGCCGACGGAACGAAGGCTCGTCGTTTAGGCTTTCACGAATTCGTCGATACCGAAGCCATGTTTATGAACATTTTCGACGACTTCCGCAAGCGCAAAGTCATCCCGTAAACTACCGTATACAATAAGAAAACCGACCTCGTTTTGGGTCGGTTTCTTAGCTGTTATTTAAGTCGGTAAGCGTTGGATTAACCAGAATGGTAGCCTTTCCCTCGTACTTTCTCTCTATATGCGAATCGCCCCAACGGCACATCAGATGCAGGATCTCCTTTAGACTCCAGCCGTAGTCTGTCAACTCATACTCAACTCTTGGTGGTACCTGATTATAGGAAATACGTAAGATGACGCCCTCTTCTTCAAGCTCCCGAAGGTGCTGCGTTAACATCTTTTGAGTAATTGCAGGAATCAAGCTTCTAAATTCACTATTCCGTTTCTTGCCAAATGTCAGATGAAAGAGGATAACAGGTTTCCATTTCCCGCCAATTACCTCCAAAGTTGCCTCTACTGCAGTGTTGTAAATTTTTTCAGCCTTTTGCACACAACCTGCTCCTTCTCGAATATTGCGGCACCGGTCACTGGTAACTCCTGATGAATTGGGGCATGAAATGGCCCTATTAAACATTATAACTACAACCCAAATATTATGCTATCCTCCCGCTTAATGAAGCATCGTCCGTCCGGTAAGCCCCAGGCGTTTTTTTTGCGTAGAAAGTAGAAGTTCCTCCTACTGACCCGCAGGGTATGAATGTTTAGCTTATAAGGCCGGCGAAGCCAACCGGGGGACCTGTCCGCGGCACACAGAAAACATGACTATTTTCTAACTTATAAAATAAAAAGAATAACTTATTGACAACGCTTTCTTTTGTGGAATATGATAAGTTATGAGTTAGATAAGAGTCAGTAATTCATGAGGAGAGGGCATAACCATGCTGTACAACGGATTATATTTTCATAACGTATCGGAGCTGGAGCAGCGAGACCATGGATCTGGGGTGAGGCTGCAGCGGTTTCCCAAGGAGGTGCGGCATCAGCTATCGGAGAAAGGGCGCTGGAAGGCAGTTCAGTCCAACGGATGCGAGCTGCGTTTTGTTACAGAGGCCAAGCACGTGCGGGTGACGGTCGCTTCGCAGGAAACGAACGGTAGGGTGTTCGTGTTTCGGGGGGACTTTTTCCATTCGGCTCATACGCTTCAGGCGGGTGTCGTACAGACGCTGCAGCTTGATGTGCCGGAGCGTTTCGCTGACGTGATCCCGGAGCGGCTGAACAACCGTGCCTTTCAATCCAACGTGTGGCGGCTGTACTTTGACCGCTTCAGTGCGGTTTTTTATGAAGTGGAAAGCTTCGGCTTCGAGGTGCGGGCGCCTTATCCGGAGGAGATGCCCCGCCTGACGATGCTCGCCTATGGATCCTCGATTACCCAGGGGGCCGGGGCGTTAGCCAACTATAACTGCTACGTGCAGCAGGCTGCCAGACGCCTGGAAATGGACGTGCTGAACCTGGGCTTAAGCGGATCGTGCTACTGTGAGGCGGAGCTGGCGGACCATCTGGCCGAGCGTCACGATTGGGATATCGCCTATTTGGAGCTCGGCGTCAATATGCGAAGTGTTTTTACAGTGGAGGCATTTAAGGCCCGCATCCATTACTTGCTGGACTCGATGATCGAGCGCCATCCCGGCAAGCCGGTTTTTTTGACGACCATGTACCCGAATCGGGGGACTTACTGTCATGAGGAGGCGAGCATTCGCCCCTACCGGGAGCATGAAGAGCAGTTCAACGATGTGCTGAGGTCCTACTGTGCGGACAAACAGCATAAACAGCTGCATCTGCTGAACGGCAGTGACATCATGACGGACTTCGTTTCCTTGACCAGCGATCTGATTCATCCTTCCGACTACGGTCACATGCTGATGGGTGAGCAGGTAGCCCGGCTGCTGTGCACTGAGGTGGAGAGGCTGCGGGCCAAAGCGGTAGGCAAGTAAGACAAGTAAGCGCAGCGGGGCGACAGAGGGCAAGCGGAGAATAAGGTGAACGAGCCGAGGCTCAGGATCAATGAACTTTACACATATGCAATTCATGACGAACCATAAGGGGAGTAATCCAATGAAAAAATGGCTTTTGGTAGTAACGGGGGCGGCGCTGACCGCTACCTCGGTGATCGGCTGCGCACAGCCCGGGTCCCAGGGAAGCGAAGGCACGGCCAGTCCGGGCGGGAAAACATCGTTCTCGATCTCGTTCCGCTCCGGTAACATCTCTTATGCGGAGAATCATCCGAATATCAACGAGGAGAAGTGGGTCAAGAAGCTGGAGGAGCTGACGAACACGAATCTGGACATCCGCCTGATGCCGCATAAGGAATTCGATCAAAAAATGATCCAAATGTTCGCAATCAACGATATTCCCGATGTCGTACAGGCAAGTGCGGGGTTAACAAATCCGCAGCTGGCCGGCTCGGTACAGTCGGGGGTCTTCATGCCGCTGAACGATTTGCTGAACAAGCACGGCAAAAACCTGTTGGCCAAAATCCCCAAGGATGCGTGGGAGAAGGAAACGGATGCGAACGGGAACATTTACGCCATACCGGAATGGCTGTCGAATCCCTCCCGGCGGGCGACGTGGATTCGCGCGGATCTGCTGGAGAAAACCGGCCTTCCGGAGCCGAAAACGGTGGATGACTATCTCAATGTCATGCGTGCCTTCAAAAAAATGGGCGTTGAGAATCCCTATATGGGCCGTGAGGATTTCGTCTATTCGGACGCCTTTTTCGGGGCGAACGACGTGTTCGCCAACTTTTTTATGAAGCAGGGGGATCAGATTGTTCCGAAGTTTTTTAATGTGGAAGGCATGCAGCGGACGATGCAGACGTACAAAACGATGCTCGAGGAAGGGCTGATCAGCAAGGAGTTCGCAACGACGAATCCGACCAAGTTCAAGAACGATATTCTTGCCGGCAAGGCGGGAATATGGAATATGAACGCGAATCTGCTCATTCAGTGGGACAATCAGCTGAAGGAGAGCGTCCCGGGCGCGAAGATGAAATTGATATCGTCCCCGACGGGGCCGGACGGCAAGGGCGGCTTGAGGCTGGTCGGAAACGTGACCCGGGCTTATTTCATTAATAAAAATGCAAAGGACCCCGCAGGCATTATTAAATTTTTTGATTGGATGGTCAGCGACGAGGCGGAGAAGTTTTTCACCTTCGGGATCAAGGGAGAGAACTACACGGAGGAGAACGGCAAAATCAACTACAAGGCTCCGGCCAATGCACTTGAGGTGGATGAGGAGACGTACAGGCAAACCCTGCTCTGGTTCGTACAGGACACGACCTATAACAAAGGCTCTCTGAGCTTGACGCCGGAAGGGCAAAATCTGATGAAGCTGTACGACACCGTGTTGGCGAAGGAAGGCCGGGACGGCATTCAATTCGAGCCCCAGCTGCAGGGCTATACGAAAAATCCGGATATTACGCCTACCGGGGATAAGCTGCCGCCGGTTGTTCTGGTCCATGTGATCAAAATGGTGTACGGCAAGGAAAACATCGCCGATTATCCGAAGGTGCTGGAGGAGTGGAAGTCGAAGGGCGGCAACGAGATCATCAAAGAGGCGACGGAGCGTTATAACAAGAAGGAAGGCGTCATTTTATCGAAAAAATAAGGAGGCGTTACGCTTGAACCATTGGCTGAACGGAAAATGCACGAGACTGCTCGTCTGTGCCGCCTTGCTTGCAAGCCCCCTCGCAGGGGCGGAGCCTTGGTCTGGTTTGAAAACGTTTACGGGTACAGCTGAGGCGGAAGGGACGACAAGCACGCAGCTGTTTTACGACAGCTTCGAGTATGGCGACGCAGCCCCCGTACCCGGCTCCGCGCCATCCTTATGGTCCCAGGACGGCACGAGCGGAAGCTTGGTCAAGACGTTGACCAGCGGCATGCATACGGGGACGTACGGAGCCAAAATCGACGCGACCGATGCGCTTACACTGCACCTGAGCACAGCAGGCTACAAAAACATTCAGCTCGGCTACTGGTACAAGTCGAGCGTCACCGCAGGCGGGGTGAAGGTGGAATATTCCGTCGACGGCGGGGGTTCATGGGTGACGCTTGATCCGATCGATGCGGCCCAGGGTACGTTCAAGCAAAGGACGTATACCTTAACGGCCCCGGAACGGATGTCCGCAGACAATCTGGCGGAGCTCAGAGTTCGTTTCCGCGTGGACACGGCGACTGCTCTGTCCGGCAATGTTTACATCGATGATGTGGAGCTTGCAGGGGAGCCGCTGTCAGGTACGATTCCCGAGCCGGAGGGACCGGACATCACCTTCTTTAACGATAACTTTGATGACCCGGACAATTATGGCTCGGGGGGCGGCGTTGTCATTCCGTCTCCATGGGTACAGGAAGGGGCAAATGCCAGTGCCGCCAAGACCTCCGTATCGGCCAGTGCGCCATCGCTTCCGAATCTGGTCAAAATGGATTCGAAGGATGCCTTGGCCCTCCCGTTAAATACGACAGGCTACGGCAGCATCAAGCTGAGCTATTATACGAGGGCATCCTCCTATATTAGCGGCAGCATCATTGCCGAATGGTCACCCGACGATGGAGCGAGCTGGACGACGCTTGAGGAATTCAAGCTTCCCCCGGGCACAACAGAGCAAAAAAACAGTGAACCCAACACGTTGAAATCGTGGACGCTGGCCAGCAATGCAAACAATAACGCTCATGTGAAAATAAGGTTTCGGGTAGGCGACACGATGAACGCCAACATGTACATTGACAGCGTATCGATCGCGGGACAGGCGATCCCGGGCATTCCGCCGGCGGCCAGTCCGGTACCGGTCACACCGCCGACGGAGCCGGCGCCTTTTACCCCTCCGGCAGGAGTTACGCTGTATGAGGATGTGGAGATTGGCATGGCCGGAACGCGGCCGCTGTATACGTCCATTGCGGTACCGGAGACCGTACCAGCGAGCCCGATGCCGGTGGTCGTGTACATTCATGGCGGAGGCTGGAATCACGGTGACCGGAAGCAGGCGTTAAGTACGATTTGCAGCTATGTGACCAAAAGAGGCTATATCGGCGTATCACTCGATTACCGGCTCACCCCGGAAGCACCGTATCCGGCCCAAATTCAGGATGTAAAGCTGGCCATCCGATATTTGAGAGCGCATGCGGCACAGTATGGTATCGACCCCGATCGGATCGGGGTATGGGGTTCCTCCGCAGGAGGGCATTTGGCCTCGCTGCTCGGCACCTCGGGAGATCTGACATCAGCTGATCAAGTGACGCTGGATAATGGGCATACCGTGAATGTGCCGGATTTGGAAGGCAGCGGAGGCTGGCCGCAATATTCCGACAAGGTGCAGGCCGTTGCGGACTGGTACGGCCCTGCCGATTTTACAACGGAGTTCGCGAACAGCTACAGCTCGGTGACGGCGCTGCTGGGAGGGCACAATGCCTTCTCCGTGCCGGATGAAGCCCGGCTGGCGATGCCCGGAACGTACGCCTCCCCTGACGATCCGCCGATATGGATTCGTCATGGCGATGCGGACGCAACGATTCCTTACACCGATAGCGTCACCTTTGCTAACCAACTGACCGCTGCCGGGGTGCCGGTTGTTGATTTGAAGATCGTTCCGGGTCAAGGGCACGGCTTTACCGGGACCGCGTCGGAGCAGGCCAATGCGGAGGCTTGGACGTTCCTGGATCAGTATGTGAAGAACCGGACGGTCACGGAACATGTGTATTATAAGGCGGGATACCAGCCGTAGGCACAGGTATTGCAGAGAAAAGCTGTTCCCGTAGCGAAAGCGGGGGCAGCTTTTCTTGTTTGCTGCAGCGATTCAGAATAGGATATATGACTGATGAAGGCGGATGAAATAGGTGGTCCGCATTTCTTTTTGCCTCCTTGCAGGAATATGGGGATTGAAACCGAATACATAAACTTAGTATAATAATTAAACTTAGTTGATGCCGAGCCGAAGCCAGCGAATTGGCGGCAGGCTCCTCCATTCCATTCACCCTGAACCTTAACTGCCTGAAGGAGGAAACAAGAGATGACAGCAGCAACCGAAATGATTCCAGAGACAATGAAAGCGGCCGTGATGCATACTCCCGGACATATCGCCATCGAACAGCTGCCGGTTCCCGAAGCCGGCCCGGACGAGGTACTGATTAAAGTCATGGCCGTCGGAGTATGCGGGTCGGACGTGCATTATTTTGAGCATGGCCGCATCGGTCCTTATGTTGTGCGCAAGCCGATTATACTGGGCCATGAGTGTGCCGGTATCGTCGTTGCCTGCGGGGAGCGGGTGACGCGCTTTGCTCCCGGCGACAGGGTCGCCGTCGAGCCCGGCGTTACGTGCGGGCGCTGCGAGCAGTGCAAATCCGGCCGGTACAACCTGTGCCCGGATGTGCAGTTCCTGGCCACACCGCCTGTGGACGGGGCGTTCGTGCAGTATATCAAGCATCGGGAAGACTTCGTATTCCCGATTCCCGATCATGTGTCGTTCGAGGAAGCGGCCATGGCGGAGCCGTTATCTGTCGGCATCCACGCGCTGAACCGCGCCGGCTTCAAGCCCGGCGGGGAGGTGGCGATCATCGGCATGGGGCCGGTCGGGCTGTTGGCCGTTGCCGCAGCCAAAGCTTTCGGCGCCTCGCGTATTTATGCAAGCGACCTTGAGGAGAACCGGCTGCAGGCTGCATTGAAGCTTGGCGCGACAGACGCCATTTCCGGCAAAGCCGGGGATGCGGCTGAACGCATCCTGGAGCTGACAGCGCAGCGCGGGGTGGATTTGGCAATAGAAACCGCCGGGCATCCGCGTGCGCTGCAAACCGCCATGAAGGTGATTAAACGCGGCGGCAAGCTGTCCATCGTCGGGCTCCCGCCCGTGGATGAGGTCGGCTTCAATGTTCCATTCCTTTGCGACAATGAGATCGATATTTACGGCATTTTCCGGTATGCGAATACGTACCCGACGGGCGTACGCTTTTTATCGTCCGGCATGCAGGGATTAAGCGAAATCTTTACGGATCGCTTTCCGCTCGAGCGTACACAGGAAGCGATGGTTAAAGCAATGACGGAGAAGGCGACCAGCGTGAAAATCATCGTATATCCGAACGAGTAACCGATGAAAGAATAGCATGAATTTGCAGGGCCGAAGACACTTAACTCCAGGTTCCATTGGCGAAAGACGCCGCTTGACGGCACCGTTTACAGATTCAATCAAATAAGGTACGTTAATGGCGGAGGTGTTGCTTGCGTATGGAACCAAGCGGTATGAAATTATTTTTGCTGATCGGCCAGTCGAACATGGCGGGCCGGGGCGAGCTGACGGCTGGGGAGCTGACGCCTGTCCCCGGCGTATGGAGCCTAGCAGCCGATCTGACATGGAAGGCTGCTGTGGATCCGCTTCATTACGATAAGCCCGAGATTGCCGGGGTTGGACCCGGCTTGACCTTCGCTGAGACCATCGCAGCGCAGGGCAGCCAGCCGATCGGGCTTATTCCTTGCGCCGTTGGGGGCACAAGGATCGAGCGCTGGGTCGGAGGAGCGGACTTGTATGAGGCTGCGCTGCAGCGGGCGAGGGCTGCACTGCCGCACGGCGAGCTGAGCGGTATTTTGTGGGCGCAGGGCGAGAGCGATTCGGACGACGCGGAGTGCGCGCGGGCGTATGAGGAACAGTATTTTTCCCTGATCCGCGATGTGCGGGAAGATTTGGGCTGCGGTACGAAGGTTCCCTTCATCGCTGCCAAGCTGGGCACCTTTATTCGTGAAAGCGATTATCCGTATACCAGATACATCCAAGCAGCGGTTGAAGCAGCTGCGGATCGTTTCCCAAGCTATGGCTGGGTAAGCTCCGATGGATTGGAGCATAAGGGAGACTTTTTGCACTATGACGCGCAGTCGGCCCGCGAGCTTGGCAAACGGTTTGCGCAACGGTATTTAAGCATGATGTCCGGCCGATCCTAGAAGTCCGGTGAAACTATGCGGGCTCGGCGATCAAAATGGGGGAGGATCACAAGCATGAAGCTGTCGTTTACCACATTAGGCTGCCCGGATTGGGAGCTGGACACGGTGATCGGGAAGGCTGCGGCCTATGGCTTTGACGCGATTGATTTTCGCGGTCTTGCCGGAGAGATGAATCTGTACAAGCTCCCGGCTTTCTCCGCGGGGGTATATCACACCCGGGATCAAATTCGGGCTGCGGGGCTGGCCGTATCCTGCTTCTCCAGCTCGGTTCATATGGTGTCCGCCGACAACTATGAGAAGAATCTCGCGGAAATTCGTGAATACGCGAAGCTGTGCTCGATCTTCGATACCCGCTATATCCGGGTGTTTGGGGGCGCCATCGGGCAGTTAAGCCGCGCGGAAGCGCTGGAGGCAATGGTGCGTCATTTCCGGGCCATGGGTGCCGTGGCCAAAGAGCATGGTGCGAAGCTGCTGCTCGAGACGCATGACGATTGGACGGCCTGCGCCGATGTAAGAGCCGTTATGGAGCAGGTCGATCCCGAAGCGGTAGGGGTGCTGTGGGACCTGCACCATCCGTACCGGATGCTCGGAGAACAGCCCGAAACGACATGGGAAGCGTTAGCCCCGTGGATTCACTATACGCATGTAAAGGACTCGTATAAGAAGCCGGAAGGGAACGGCTCCTTCCAATACTGCCTGCTGGGCGAAGGCGATGTGCCGATTCCTTCGATCTATGCCCTCTTGAACAGCAAGGGCTATGACGGATATTACACGCTGGAGTGGGAGAAAAAATGGCATCCGGAGCTGGAGCAGCCGGACATCGTGTTTCCACACTATGTGCAGGCCATGCGTCATTTGCATAACCTGTAGAGAAAGGCTATCGAGGCGTTTATAAGAGGAGCACTGCGGATCCCGAGAGGGAGGCGGTGCTCCTTTTTTTGTTTCTGTCGAGGATGACGTTCTGCTCATCCTGGCAGCCCTGGATGTCACGATATTGCATTGTCAACCCATATCCCCGGTGAGATAATAGGCAACATATAGCAAGCTGCCAAGATTCCAAGAGAGCGGAGAGAAGCCAGATGACCTATTTTTTGCTGTTTTATATCGTTTTTTATATGGGGAATGCGGTGTATGGGACGTATTTGCCCGTTTACTTCCAGTCGATCGGCGCCACACCGACACAGATCGGGACGCTGCTCAGCTTGGGGCCTTTGGTTGCGGTGCTGGCCCAGCCTTTGTGGGGATCAATCGGGGATCGGGCGAAGACGAAAAACTCGGTGCTTGCCTTCTTGATGATCGGCAGCAGCATCGTCATCCTGTTTTTCCCACTGTCTACGCTATTTGCTTATTTATTGGTTATGGTCTGCTTGTTCACGTTTTTCCAGACGTCCATTTCCGCGCTTAGCGATGCGATTACGCTGGAAGAGCTGGAGAAGCATAAGAAATGGTCGTTCGGCCCGATTCGTCTCGGGGGGACGGTAGGATTCGCTATCATGTCCCTGACGTTCGGATTTATAGCAAAATATAACATCAACTATCTGTTTCCCGTTTATGCGGCTATTATGGTGGCGGCGCTCCTGCTGCTAACCCGGTTTCCCCGCATTTCCGGCTACCAATCGGCAGGCAGCAAAATGCAAGTCTGGGTGCTGTTCAAAAACCGCAAGCTGATGACGTATATGGGCATCAGCCTGGTGCTGCAAATTACGCTGGGCTATTACTATACCTTCTTCCCCGTTTATTACCGGGAGCTTGGGGGGGACAGTGTCCTGCTGGGCTGGTCGATGGTCATCTCCTCTTTAAGCGAAATTCCGTTTCTGCTGTTTGCCCAGCGTATTTTGCGGCGTATCCGCATTCCGCATATTTTGCTTATTTCCAGCATTGCGGCTGCTCTCCGCTGGTTCTGTTTTTATTTTACAGATCAGCCGCTATGGGTGCTGCCTGCACAAATACTCCACGGACTCATCTTTATCGTCCTCTCGGTTACACTTGCCATGTACATCAATCAAGAGGTGCCCAAGGAGCTCAAGGCAAGCGGCCAAACGTTTCACGGCCTGCTCAGCCTTGGTCTGGCCCGGATTATCGGCAGCTTCGTCGGAGGCTTCGCGAGCGAGGCCTTTGGGATGAGGAATGTATTCCTGTACAATGCATGGATTGCACTGGCCTGCGGCTTGGTCATTGTGATGGTAGCTGTGAGGGAGAAGCGTTCGGCTGTAAGTGTGAACGCATAGAACCAAGCCGTGCGTCTGCCTCTTTCCTGCGTGCAAAGTGCAAGAATTGTTAAGTTATCCGGATCTGAGCATATTTTGTGTAGAACCTTGTTTGGGCTATCCCTTACAATAGGAAGGTACAGGGGCGCCGGACCTGAATTTGTATAGTTTGCTGCAAACGATTACGGAGGGCTTGGCGAGGAGCTCCCGCCGGATCAATTTCAACCGCTTTCATGGCGGGAATTTTAAATATAAGGGAGACAGATACAATGAGCGTTAATAAGCAAGAGCTGCCGGTATGGTACGCTGATTTAGGCGATGGGCAATTCCGCAATCCGATTCTTTATTCCGATTATTCCGATCCCGATGTCGTTTGCGTCGGTGACGATTTTTATATGACCGCTTCCAGCTTCAACAGTCTGCCGGGGCTTCCGATTCTGCACTCGAAGGATCTTGTGAACTGGACCCTGCTGACGTATGCGATTCAAGACGAGCTTCCGGGCGGTTACGACCGTGTGCGTCATGGAGACGGTATTTGGGCACCGAGCATTCGTTATCACGACGGGAAGTTTTGGATATTTGTGAGCATGCCGGACGAGGGCATTTTCATGACGACGGCCGTGGATCCGGCAGGTCCTTGGACGCCGCTGCACCTGGTAAAAGACGTCAAGGGCTGGATCGACCCTTGCCCGCTGTGGGATGAAGACGGACAGGCTTATCTTATTCATGCGTTCGCCAACAGCCGCTGCGGCATCAAGCATAAGCTTAAGGTTTGTAAAATGAGCCCGGACGGCACGTCGCTTTTGGATGACGGCGATATCGTGTTCGACGGTACAGTGGAGCACCCTACCCTGGAGGGTCCGAAGTTTTATAAAAGAAACGGGTATTATTATATTTTCGCCCCTGCCGGAGGTGTGCCGACAGGCTGGCAGACGATTTTCCGTTCCAAGCATGTCATGGGCCCTTACGAAGACAAAATCGTGCTTCATCAGGGGGACAGCATCGTGAACGGTCCGCATCAAGGCGGGTACATAGAGCTGGAGTCGGGCGAAGCCTGGTTCATTCATTTCCAGGATCGCGAAGCGTACGGGCGCATCGTGCATTTGCAGCCAATGCGCTGGGAGAACGATTGGCCGGTCATGGGGATCGACACGAACGGAGACGGAATCGGCGAGCCGGTGCTGGTTCATCCAAAGCCGGATGTGGGCCGCGAATGGCCGTTTGCCGTTCCGGATATGGGCGACGAGTTCGATCGGCCTGTATTGGGGCTGCAATGGCAGTGGCAGGCGAACCGCAAGACCGATTGGGCGTCGCTGGAAGCGCGGCCGGGTCATGTGCGTCTGTTCGCCAAGAGCGCCAAGACGCTTTACGAGGCACCGAATGTGCTGTGCCAAAAAATTCCGGCGCCTGTTTTCTCGGCAACGGCCAAGCTGGACTTCGCTGGAATTCAATTGCAGGAACGGGCGGGTCTGACGGTATTCGGCCATCAATACCGCTATATAGCTGTGGAACGTACGGAAAACGGAAGCGAAATCGTTTTTGTGCATGGCGAAGGCAATAAGGAAACGTCTTCGGAGAAGACAGCAGTGAGCCTGCCGCTGCCTGCTGGAGCCACAACGGTCTACTTCCGCGTGCAAGTCGTGCTGGAAGCTAAATGTACATTCCAATACAGTCTGGATGGAGAAGCATTTACCACCGTAGGCGATGCGTTCGAAGCGGTACCCGGCGGCTGGGTCGGTGCGAAGCTGGGCTTGTTCTGCCTGCAGCTGTCATCCGCCGATGCGGAAGGCTTCGCGGATTTCGATTGGTTCCGCTTTGCCTAAGGGAACTGCAGTCAAGAAATATGCTTACAGCCGGCCCGTCGGCCTGTTTGGAGGGCAAGGCAAAGCGGAACCTGAAAGGAAGTGCGAGTGTCTATGACGCGCAAATACTTATTACGGCTCCTTTGCTTCAGTCTTCTTCTTGGGGCACTGCCGACGGTGTTTATCGGAATGATTTCTTATTATTTGGCTACCCGGGATATTGAGGAAAAGGTTAATGAAGGCAATATGCAGCTGCTGCTGCAAACCCAGATGCGGGTGGAGCAAACGTTAAAATCATTGGAAATGTCCGCTACGCAGCTGGCCAATTCCTCTGTCGTTCTGTCGGCGATGAACAGCCCGCTTCAGAACGAGGATTTCGTTCAGGCCAGGCAGCTGACGACTGAGCTGACGAATCTGCAGTCGGTAGCGGTGATCAAGCAGGCGCATTTGATTAATTTTCAATACGATTGGACGGTGAGTCTGGGCACGTTGAAAAGGCTTAGCGAGCTGGATAATCGCGGTGAGCTTCAGGCCTTGGCAGCGAAGCAGACCGGCATGTTCTGGAGCACCGGGGATGGGAGTTCGGCTCCGGGTACTGGTACTCGGCCAGCCGGAACGGGGAAGGAGCCGGATACCGTGAGCCTGGTGCTGAAGCTGCCGATGCTTACCAAGTCGAGCACCCCGAAAGGCATGCTCGTCGTTCAAATTTCGACTGCCGATCTGAAGGAAGGCTTGGCACCGAGCAGCAAGCTGGGCAGCAGCTACGTTCTGGACAAGGCGGGGCAAGCTTTCTTGTCCTCGTCTGCGGACAAGGCGGCCACGGCAGAAATCAACGGCCACATCGCGAAGGCGCTGCAAGCGGACGGCCGTAAGCAGGGTGTCCTTCGGTCCGAGCTGGAAGGCGAGGAGGTCGCTGTCCTTTACAGATCCTCCGGCCATAACGGATGGACCTATGTGTCTATCGTCTCCATTGCCGAGATGACGAAGGCCACGAAAAATATCGCACGGGTGACTGCCGCCGCTTGCGTGCTCATTTTGCTGGTCGTTGCCCTCCTCGCTTATATCGGAAGCCGCCGGATGTATTCACCGATCCGCAAGCTCCTGGAGCTAACGCAAAAAGTGGAGGTCCCCGGCGGCAGCCATCCGGGCACCCGCAGCGACGAGCTGGATTACATTCAGGCGAGCCTGGAGACGCTCGCCGTATCGAGAAGCCGGCTGGAAGAGCAAATGCAGGGTCAGGTTTCGCATTTGAAGGAATTTTTCGTTCTGAAGCTGTTTACCGGACAGCTGTCCGACGATGATTTTTTGTACCGTGCCCGGCTGTACGGGTTTCCAACACAGTGGAGCCGTCTTTGCGTGCTGACGCTGCAGATCGATAATCTGCAGGAAACACGCTACCAGGAGCAGGACCGGGAGCTGCTGCTGTTCGCGGTGAACAATATCGTGGGGGAGCTGCTTCCTGCACATTCCCGGTTCAGCCCGATTCTGCTCAACGCCTCACAGGTCACACTGCTGACGGCGGATACGGAGGAGCCTGAACGGCTGAAGGCGTACGCGTTCCAGACGGCCGAGCTGATCAAATCGAAGGTAGAGCAGTATTTGCAGCTTCAGGTCAGCATCGGCGTCAGTTCGGCGTTCACCCGGCCCTCCGGGACCGTCAAGGCCTACGGTGAGAGCTTGATGGCGTTGAAAAGCCGGATGAGTCTGGGACCGGATATTATCGTCCACTACGAAGATATCGAGCAGCAGGGGGAAGTCGAGAAAATCGTATACTCCCACCTGAAAGTGATGGAGGATAAGGTCATCCAGGCGCTGCGGGAGCTGAAATCCGATAAGGCGTTGGAGGCGTTCCGCGAATACTTGGCGTCCGTCTTAAATAAAGACGGCTTTACCGGGGAGCACTCTATTTTGTTCATGCAGCTTATTTCCCGGATCATGCAGATGATTCAGGAGCAGGGGGTTTCCGCAACCCGCGTACTGGATGGGGAAAAGGAGCTCGATAAGCTGTTGAAGCTGCAGACGAGAGAAGATATCCTGCAGTGGTTCCAGCTGCGGATGTTTGAGCCGGTCGTGACCGTCTTAGGGGAGAATGCCGATATCCAATACGGCAACATTGCGGAGCGGATGGTCCGCATCATCCGCGAGCAGTACGACTGCGATATTTCGCTCGAGTCGTGCGCTGCCATCTTGAACTTCCATCCGGTCTATTTGAGCCGCGTGTTCAAGAAGGAAATGGGTGTGACCTTCAGTGAATATTTGTCCGAATACCGGATGCATATGGGCAAGGTCATGCTGGAGACGACCACGCTCAAAATATCGGAAATCGGGGAAAGACTTCAGTATAAGAACATCAGCGCCTTTATCCGAACATTTCGCAAAACGTTCGGGCAAACCCCCGGGAAATACAGAGAATCGCTCGATTAAGCAAGGGCTGCATGCTGGAATCATGGACCCGAAAGCCAAGAAATCAAGCATCATCCTGCCCGATTGGGCCTGGAGATGCTTAATTTCTTTTTTACATTTATCCTGCTGCCACTGCCGCTGCTGTACATATTATGCCTTTCCTACCGCATAATGCAGCTGGACGACACCGCCACCGAGCGGCTTGCAATGAAGCAGCTGCACATTCTGAACACGGTATTGCGCTTGGTCCGTTACAAGATGAAGCCCCTTCCCCTCCAGCACCGGTGCCATGTTGAACAACAGCTCATCGACAAGACCTTCACCCAGAAAAGCGTTGTGCATATCCGCGCCTCCGGCAATGAGTGCCAGGGCATGCCCTTTTTCCTTCAAATAAGCTAATGCCTCACGGGGAGATGCGGCAAGGCGGACGCCCGGCATTTCGGTGACGGTTCCGGATACGACGACGATATCGATACCGGCCAAAGCGTCCCCGAAGCCGCCGCCTGACGCTTGCATGTTCTCAAAGGTCCGGCGGCCGACGATGAAGTTGCCCGCAGCCCGAGCATGTGCAACAAAATCGTCCAGTGTCTCCGGCTTGGGCGGGTTATCGGGGCCTGATTGTGCGTAGTTGCCATTCGCGGTTAATGTTGCCCATAGCATCGTTTTCATTATTTTTTCCTCCTCATTTTTCCATCCATTTTCGTAAGCGATTCAACGGTTTACTGCAACGACGGGTATTCAAACGACGGTTCTTTCGAGGACTCTGTGGATCGACGCGGCGACCCGGTCCGGCCGATCCTCCTGCACGTAATGTGAGGCATCGTTCAGGATCTCGGTCTCATGCATCCGAAGGTAGCTTTGCCATTTGGCCATCTCTGTGAGCGGGAAGCCTGCGCTATCCTACGTTCCCCACAAAATTTGTGCGGGGACATCGGATAAAAACGGCAGCTTGGCTTCGATGTGCGCCAGCCATGCCTTTGCCTTCCGGATCTGCCAGGGGAATACCCATGTCGGTATTCTTGATTGGGGGGTGGGAAAAGGGTCGGTGTAAGCCTTTCTCAGACTTTCCGTCACGTTTTCCGCATGGTGGATACCGTGGGGAACAATTTTTGCGGCAAAAAAATTTCGCTGGGTTTGAAGCCAATAGCCAAGAGGCCAGCCTCCCATAGCCAACGAAAAAAGCTTCATCGGCATAAGCGTTGCGGGCCATGCCCAGGTGTTCATCAAGACGATGCCTCGCAGGTTTTCCCGGTGCCGTACGGCATAATGGAATCCGACAGGGCCTCCCCAATCTTGAACCACTAACACAAAATGCTTCAGGCCCAAGTGACGGATGAATTCCTCTACCGCAGCCGATTGCTCCTGTGGGGTAAAGCCATACCCGGAAGGAGCCTTTGACATGCCGAAGCCGGGATAATCCAAAGCGATCAGCCGGCAGCTGCCGCTCAGCTCCTTAATGACATTGCGGTACAGGTAGGACCACGTCGGATTTCCGTGCAGCAGAAGCACTGTCGGTCCTTGCCCTTCATCGATGTAATGAATGATTCCGTCACGATAGGGCAACCAATGATCCTTGAACGGATATTCCGATGCGTCCACGTCAAACGGTCTCTTTATCGCTATCTTCACTTTGTTCACCTCCTCTTTCACAAGGTTAGCTGACTATGGTAAATTTGAAAAGTAGTTACAAAAAAGTGCAATAGTTTCAAAAAATGAACTAAGGGGGAACACCTATGATTAACCCTTCCTGTCCTGACGCGATCGAGCCCGTCTTGGAGCTTTTGGATGGCAAGTGGACCCTGCTGCTGCTGTTCGACTTGTTCAATGGCATCAAGCGTTTCGGGGAGCTGCGCCGTTCGCTTCACCCGATCAGCCCGAAAACGTTGACAGACCGGCTTCGACTGTTAGAGGAAAAAGGAATCGTGACACGGACGCTCTATCCCGGCGTCCCCCTGCACGTTGAATATGATCTTACGGAGCGGGGGCAGCGGCTCCAGCCGATTTTTGCAGCGATGAGATTGTGGGCGGAACCGCTGCCGGGGGCGAAGGTTACGGGCAGCACGTCATGTCTTGGCGGGCACGACCCAATGACCCCGGAGCAATGGGAGAAGGCGATTGTCGAGGCGCCTATTGTTCAGGCTGGTGTGGAAAGCGGCTTCGGGGCGGAGCATGTTGTCGGAGGGGAGCCGGTTCGTTACGGTTCTCTTATGGAAGTAAAGTTTGGGGACGGGTGGATTCAAGGGCGGTACGAAGGAAGCTCGGCGCAAGACGCCTCGATACGATTTCATTCCGCCGGCGACGAGGTGCTGTATATTCGCGAGGGTCATTTGGTACGAATCAAGAGATCCGTTGTGTAGGCATGGAGCCTTCGAAGAGGCACGTTTGAATTGGGCTGGAAGGCAAGAGGTACAATATCGGGTTATGTCCGGCGTATGGCTGGTTGCATAGAAGCTATTGAACCGATAAACCGGGGGTTAACCGCAGTGTTTGGGGGGATCGCGGAATAAAGTTAATTATAAGGTATAGCAATTCACAATGGTACGGGACATAATGGGGGCAGCTATTGAACATCGACAATTGATGAGAGAGAGGGTCACCCATGAAGAAGAAACAAACGGCAATGACGATGAGCGGTATCCTGCTTCTAACTACAGCTTTAACGGCCTGCGGCGGGGATAAGGCAGCGGATGGAGGCAGTAAAGGACCGGCTGAGGATAACAAGCCGTATCCGATTACCCTGGTGGTCAATCAGGTCGGAGAAATCCCGCTCAAGGACAATGATATGGAGAAAGCGATCAAAGCGTATACGAATACGGATTTGCAAATTCAGTGGATTCCTTCGTCCGCCTACGATGAGAAGGTCAACGTGATGATCGCCTCAGGCGAGCTGCCATCGCTGATTAAACTGAATTATACGCCTACGGTCATCGGTACCTTGAAATCCGATCAATTTTGGGAGATTGGCCCTTACTTGAAGGATTACAAGAACCTGAATGCACAAAACAAGCAATTTTACGATAATATTTCGGTCAACGGGAAAATCTACGGCGTTCCGTTGTTCCGGGATCTTGGCCGCGCCGTAGTTCACTACCGCAAAGATTGGCTGGATACGCTCGGACTGCAGCCGCCTAAATCGTTGGATGACTGGTACAACGTCATTAAAGGGATCTCGCTCGGCGATCCGGATAAGAACGGCAAAAATGATACATTGGGATTCATGATGGATAAAAAATACAACCAGGATTCAGGCTCCACGCTTACCCGGCTATCGGTGGCCCAAGGCGGACCGAACAAATGGCAAAACGATAACGGAACCTTTACGCCCGAGTTTATGACGGAGCCGTTCTTCCAAACGATGAAGCTGTTCAAACGGTTATACGATGAAAAGCTGATCAACCAGGATTTTGCGGTGGTCGATTCGACAGAAGTCACCAAAGCGTATGAATCCGGCCGGGCCGGCATTCAAATTAGCGGAGGCAACGCCCAAAGCTGGATGGATAAGCTGGTGAAGGTCGTGCCGAACGCCGTGGTGGATGCCGCGCCGCTGGAAGGCCCTAACGGCAGAAGGCTGCCGGGAGAAAGCGGGAATAACGGCTTCCTCGCGATTCCGAAAGCATCCGTTAAAACGGAGGCGGAACTGAAGAAGGTGCTGAAATTCGTCGATCAGCTGATGGATCCGAAGATGGCGACGCTGCTTGTCAAAGGAATCGAGGGGCGGCATTGGGCGGATAAAGGCGAATTCACGGAAGTGCTGGACCGCGATGCGGACGTGAAGGAAGTCAAGCCTTACCGCGATAACCTGCCGCAGCGCAATGAATATTACAATATTGCCAAGCCTGCCAAGCAGCCTGACCTGTTCCGTAAAAATACGAGCATCGGTAAATCGAATGAGCAATTTATCGTACCGAACCCGGTATTAACCCTGGATTCGCAAACGTTTGCGGAGCGGGGCAAAGAGCTGGAGCAAATGATTACGGACGCCGAAACGAAATTCATCATGGGTAAAATTGATGAAGCCGGATGGAAGGCTGAAATCGAGAAGTGGAGAAAGGCCGGCGGCGACAAGCTGGCTCAGGAATACAAGGAAGCTTACCTGAAGACGAAGAAATAGGGTCTGAACTGCAAGGAGGCAAGCATGGAACCCGAGAGGTATGGTATGCTGGATGTGGCATTGTCAGTCCAAGTGCAGACTATAGACCGTTAGGGGGCTTCATCCCATGTATGAGCATCTCGTCAGCTTCAAATTCAATGAAAAATTCCAGCCGGGTATGGAGGCGCAGCTGCTCGAAACGCTGCTGTCCTTCAAAGGACGCATACCCGGGATCGTCGAACTGACAGCAGGAGTCAACGTCACCGAAGAAACCGGTAATATGCACGGCTACACGCTCGGGCTTCGGGTTACCTTCACCGATCAGGAGGCATTGCGCCAATACGGCCCGCATCCGATGCACCAGCAATTTGTCGGTATGCTGGATGGGATCCTCGACAATGTGGTCGTGGTTGATTATCCGATTGTAAAATGACAATTATGCAAAAAAAGAACGCAGGCCGCGTTGGCCTGCGTTCAGTCTGTTGGGAAAACTCAACAGGCTTTTTTTACTTTAGGAAATGATGCGACTTATTTTCCTAACGGATAACGAGGGGCTCCCCCGAATTACGCTCCCAATATCAGAAACGTTTGGCAACTTCCTTAGCATGTGCCATTGCTTTTTCTTTAATAGCTGGAGCTTGCTCTAATGATGCCGTCCCTTCAACAAAAATGGCCTCAATAGATTGAATCCCATAGAACTGTAAAACTTTATTAAGATAGCTGTATCCCATTTCAATAGGAGCAAGTGGACCCTCCGAATAAACAGAACCGCTAGCTTGAATGTGTAAGGCTTTCTTGCCGGACAACAGACCTACAGGACCATTTTCGGTATATTTGAAAGTCTTGCCCGGAATTGAAGTCGCATCTGTGTATGCTTTCAAAACCGGCGGGATCGAGAAATTCCACATGGGGGAAACATACACGTATTTATCAGCAGCCACAAATTGATCAACAACCGCCTCAAGACGAGCTACTTTTGATTTCTCCGCTTCCGACAGTTGATCGAAAGCCGAGCCTGACCGAAGCTTTCCCCAACCACGTAAAACATCGGCATCGAATTGCGGAATATTCTCTTTGTACAGATCCAAATGAACAACTTCATCTGTTGGATTGGCTTCACGGTACGCTTCAATAAATTTCGCGCCTACCGCGAGGCTGAAAGATGACTGAGGATCAAGGGGATGTGCGGTGATGTACAGTACAGTTGCCATTAATTAAAACTTCCCTTCTGTAATTAGAATCATTACACTTCTAGGGCTGATCATATACTATATATATTTTTATGTGAAGTAGGCACAATCATGTTGTATAGTATTAAAAAAGGTACTGTAATGGAGGCCAACGTATGCAAAAGAACCCTGTCCAATGTCAATTCGTTGTGGCGCTGGATTCGATCGTCGGCAAATGGAAGCCGATTATCCTTTATCATTTGCTTCAAGGTAAACCTTTGCGTTTCAATGAGCTAAGGAGATTGCTGCCCGATATCACGCAAAGGATGCTTACGCTCCATCTGCGCGAATTGGAGGAGGAAGAGATCGTTAAACGAGTTATTTATCCGCAAATCCCGCCGAAAGTGGAATACTCCATCACGGAATACGGCAAGAGCCTGTCCCCGATTTTGGAAACCTTACATCAATGGGGAGCGGCCCATCTCGAGCGAAAGCAGCTCAAAGAGGCAAAAAATGAACAAACAGAAACGGACTAGCGTTCGACATTACGCTGATCCGTTTCATTCAATAGAAGATGTAAAAATAAAAAGAAAAGAGGTAAAAAAAATTGCATTTATTTTACAAGCCCCTTATCTATAATGGCTTTATATGGAAGGAGAAGATGTATTGGTCAAATAGTGCGCTCATCTGGTATCGCTTACAATTCATTGCGCTTATCCAGGAGAGGAGAGGATAAATTGATGAGAGCATGAGCCGGCTGAAGACCGAAAGGCACCGGCTGAACGCAGCGATACGTATATAAACGAGTTTAATTGAAAGCGTATTCTGAATACGTTTTCTGAATTCGCTTTCCAGGCGTGAATGACTTTTTATACTATGACACAGAATGGAGTGAGGCAATGAGTCAAAGTAGGATCCTAAAGAGAGGTATTGCATTGGTATTGGCGGCTTCTCTCACAATTCCATTTATTCCGGCTTTACCTGTAAAAGCTGCCGATCCGGCGCCACAGGTCGTTACGATTGACGCTAACGCTGTCGACACCAACCCAGTCAACACGTTTAAAGGCTACGGCGCCGTATCTGCCAACAATACGTCCCGCTTACTGCTGGATTATAAGGAAGAGCACCCGGATCAATACTGGCAAATCATGAATTTGCTGTTCAATCAGGATACCGGAGCCGGCATCACGCACATTAAGGTAGAAATGGGTAACGACTCCAACACGTCGTCCGGTACCGAGCCGGCAACCAAGCGTTCTGCGGATGAACCGGCCAACGTTCGCCGTGGAGCAGGCTTTGTATTTGCAGCGGATGCCAAGAAGATCAATCCTAACATCAAGGTTAGCATTCTGCGCTGGACCGAGCCGAACTGGGTTCAGCCTTGGAGTGACGGCAACTCTGCCGATCCGACGCTTCCGGCAACTCAAGCAGCTTATGAGCGCTTGTACAAGTGGTATAAGGAGACGGCCATCGCGTTGAAGGACACCTACGGCTACACGCTCGATTACATCAATCCGGACCGTAACGAAACGAGCACGCCGAATGTGAATTTCATTAAGTGGTTCGCAAACCGGATGCATCAAGATTCCGATTTCCCGAACTACGATAAAATTAAGATCGTCGCCTCCGACGAGAACACTACACTGAACATTCCGGACCGAATGCTGGCTGATGCCGACCTAATGAAGGCAGTCGATGTTATGGCCTATCACTATAACATGGCCACCAGTGCCAACTATGTGAAGGTCAATCAGGATAATCAGAAGGAAGTTTGGTACAGCGAGGGCGTGGCTCCGCAGACCTGGTCCCAATACCGGGTGAATTACGACCAACCGTTCGGAGGCCCAGGCAGTGCGCTGGACGTGGCCGGCCGATTTATCGGTATGTACACTCAAGGCAAACGGACCCATTATATGTTCCAGCCTGCCGTCTCCGCTTTCTACAGCGGTGGACAATACAGCAGCAAAGAGCTCGTTTCCGCCAAAGATCCGTGGTCGGGGCATTACACGATCGATGTTGGCGTAAATACCGTGCAGCATTTCACCCAGTTTGCGGCTAAAGACTGGTTGTACTCCAATGCCAGTGCAGCCGTCATTGGAAACAGAGGCAATAGCGAAATGGACGGTAACGCAACCGGCGCTGAATATAATCGGCTAGTCCTGATCAGCCCGGACAAGAAGGATTTTTCCGGCGTACTGGTCAACGACAGCGACCGTGTGGCTAGTTTCCAATTTGATGTGAAGAACAATATCGTAAACTCCGGCAGTCCGGCACAGGTTTGGGAAACTCGCGGACCGGATAACGGGCAAGAGTACGACGCGAACTGGTACCAACGACTCGCTGACATTACGCCGGTACCGAACGGGACTTTGGACGGGTATACGTACAATCTTACAGTGAAACCGCACTCTATGGTCAGTTTAACGAGTACGGTGAATAACCCGAATACTGATCATCCACGTACACCGTATACGCGCAACAACACGATTCCAGCGCAAAGCGTTTTGGATGTACCCGGCAGCAACCCTGCCCTTCTCTATGAGGACGATTTCGAATACAGCGGATATCCGACTGTTGACGGTTTAAGCTACCTGGCACGCCGTGGCGGTACGCCACGATATACGAACGACCAAGGGGGCGCTTTCGAGGTTTACGAAGGCATTGGCAAGGACGGCTCCAACGGCTTAAGGCAAATGATCCATTCAGGCATCAAACCGGGTACATGGGCTACGACTCCTTTTTCGTTTACGGTGTTAGGCGATGAGCGTTGGACCAACTATGCCGCATCCATAGACTTCAAGATGGATATGGACCCAACGCGCACAGGGGAAAACTACGTTGCTCTAGGCGTACGCCATAAGCTGCAGGGAACGACGGCCGATTCGGAATCCGGCTATAAATTCCGGGTTTATGCCGACGGCACGTGGCGGTTGATTCGTGAAACGACTACGTTGACAAGCGGCAGCCTCACCGGCTTCGATCCTAAGGTATGGCACAGGTTCTCGGTAAAAGCCGTGAACAATATCATTACAGCTTCGTTGGACGATAAGGTTATCACCAATTATCTTGACAATGGCAGCACAGGTACGCTGCTTTCTGGTCAAGTAATGCTTCAAACCAGCCTGCGAACGTCGGTATTCGACAATTTGAAAGTGGAAGCCGTGAACGGCTACGCGCCTTATGCAAAGGAGCGGGTAGACGATCTGGATTCCCGTGTTGCGTACCACGAGGGCAACTTCCCTTGGAGCCACAGTGTGTCCGGCGGTTACGCGCGTATTCATCGGACCTTGACCACAAGCGGCGCGACGATTACGCCGATGAGCAATCTTACGAAAGTAGAGGGTACGCTAAACCGGTGGTATTTGGTGCGAAATGATGGTAATACGTTAGCATGGAGCTCCAATACCGCCAATGCTTGGGCAGGCGATAACGGCAGCTACGCTTCCTTGACCTTTAACGGAACCGGCGTAACGGTATACGGCATCGGGCAAGGCTCCGGTTCCGTCGCCCGAATGGATGTTTATTTAGACGATTTTGGCAAAGGCTACAACCATGATGTATCGAAAAGAGTCGCCACCAATGTTGCCTACGCAGGTAACACTTCCAGCCAAGTCATTTACCAGGTAAACGGACTCGCGCCCGGTACGCATACGGTGAAAATTGTTAAAACCGGTGCAGCCAGCGGCTCCGGCAATACGATGTCCATTGAGAAGGCAGTGGTTACACCATCTTCGGACAGCAATGAACTCACGTACCTGCAGCTGCCGTTCACCGGTACCGGCTTCAGCCTGTTGGGCGATACCGCTACGGTTACCCTTGATGTATATGTAGACGGTACCTCTGTCGGATCGAATGTTGTAATCCCGGCCGTAACCGGCAAACGTACGGAAAGCTATTCGTACAGCGGATTGCCCAATGGTCCTCACACGTTAAGATTAATGGTGAAAAGCGGAAGCTTTAGTGTAGACGCAATCGATATTTTGGGCGACATCTACGGTAATGTTACGAAAACGGCCTTGAGCGATTTGATCGCAAAGGTAAGCAGCTATCAGGAAGTGGACTATATCGCGGCGGATTGGACTGCATTCACGAACGCTTTGAATACGGCACAAGCGCTGCTGGCGAATCCATCGGCTACCCAATCGGCTATTGATCTTGCCACGAATTCGCTGCAAACGGCAGTTGACTCGATGAGGCTGAAGAAGCAGCCCGTAGCCTTGACGGGTACGATCCCAGCAGTAGTTGCGACCAAAGTCGGCAGCTCGGTTGCGGGACTTCCAACGACCGTTAAAGTAACCCTTGCGGACGGTACCACAGATGCAGATGCGAATATCGTATGGCAGAACAATACGGCTGACCGGTTCACCGTTCCCTACTCAGCCGTACAGGTTAAGGGTGAAATTGTCGGCGGTAAAAATCTTTACGTAACTGTTCAGGCAGAGGTTATACCGGAAGGTTTAGTTTACTTCCTGGATCCCGGTATCAGCACTTCCACCGTAACGTCTTCGTATACCGCAGTCAAAAATTTGGCAGGTACCGATCTGCTTAACGATAAAGCCGATCAGCTGACCAGCAGCGATACGGTTTGGGGGCATACGAACGCAGCTGCCAGCTATTCCTACAAAGGATTAGGCGGCAGCATAGTCGAAACGGACAAGAGTCAGACAGGCGTTTATACGGCGAACACGAAGGATACTCCGCTGGTCTATGTACTTCCTTTGAAGGCTGGCAAGTATACGATCACTTCCTTCCATCGGGACTGGTGGAATATCAGCAACCGCACGATGGATGTGAGTCTCAGCTATGTGGATGCCGATGGAAACACGGTAACCAAGACGATTAAAACCGGCATGATAGCAGGAACTGACGGAGTGACGGTTGCTTACGATTTCGATCTTCCGTTGGACGCGACAGTTAAGTATAAAATTAATAATACGTACGCTCAAGCTGCACTGATCAGCTATTTAGGTGTAGCAAAAAGAACGGCCATTGCAGCCGATCTGCAGGCTGTATCCAACGCCAAAACCATCATGGAGACTGCAACCTACAGCGTGAATAAAGCAACGGCCAATACGGAAGCGGATGTCAAAAGTTGGCTTCAGCAAACCTTTGCCAATTTGAACGGTATGAGCGCAACCGGCGTTACGATTGGCGACTTGGCGATGACCTCGTTCCAAGCGGCAACCGATAGCATAAACGGCAGCTTTGCTTTTACGGCCGCCCTGGCGAAAGGTGAAGCTCAAGGAACGGCAGCAGTTGTCGGAACCATTACGACATCTGATACGACGAAGCCGGTGATTACGCTCACAGGAAATGCAACGGTCAATGTAACGGTGGGTGCCAGCTACACGGATGCGGGAGCGACGGCTACCGACAACGTGGACAGCGACATTACCAGCCGGATCGTAACGACTATAACCAGCAACGGAAACCCAGTAGCGGCTGTGGATACCTCCGTACCTGGTACCTACACGTATCATTATAATGTAAGTGATGCTGCAGGCAATGCGGCTGAGGAAATCACAAGAACGGTCCATGTTTTAGCTGGACCGGATACGGTTAAACCCGTCATCACGCTGATCGGCGATGCAACGGTCAACTTGGCAATCGGGGCAGGCTATACCGATGCGGGTGTTAAGGCGGTTGACGATCATGACGGCGATATTACGAACCGCACGGTAACGACCATTACCTACAACGGTAATCTGACCTCGTCCATCAGTACGGTGGTTCAGGCAACCTACATCTATCATTACAATGTAAGTGATACCGCAGGCAATGCGGCCAATGAAGTGATAAGAACGGTCAACGTAACAGCGGCTCCGGTAATGGATACAGTGAAACCGGTGATTACACTGAATGGGGACGCAACGGTTCAGTTGATCGCTGGCGCCACCTATGCCGACGTCGGTGCCAGCGCAATGGACGACCGTGATGGAAGCATTACGGACCATATCGTAACCACGATTACGAAGAATGGTACCGTCGTAACGGCAATCGATACTTCGTCTGCAGGCACCTACACCTATCACTACAATGTGCGCGATGCAGCAGGCAATGCGGCTGATGAAGTGACAAGAACTGTAGTAGTAGCTGCAGTAGTTAACAACAATAATAAGGGCAATAAGCACAACTCGAGCTCGTCAACGGTGCCTTCCGTTACGACAACGCCTCAGCAGCCGACTTCGACGCAAATGTTGAGCAAGGACGATTTGAAGGCAACGACTGCGGGTCAATTCACTGCACAAATTACAGACGGTAAAGATTCGGTACTGCTTCCTAGCAATGTTTTGGAAATCATTGGAGACAAGTCGCTTCATTTAGTTCAGAAGGATGTGACGATCAATATTTCCAATGAAGTATTGAAGAATATCCAGACAGCGGTATCCGGAGATCAAGCTCAAGGAGCGCGAATCTATATCTCGGCAGCCGTAGCATCGAAGGATGAAGTGAAAGATGTCTTGAATAAATCTGGACTTAACGGTTCGGTTCACTTCTCTCCTGCAAGTGAGATGTATGACTTGGCCGTACATGTCGTAACGGCAGACGGCGCCAAGGTGGCGGTAACAACGCTGGTCGATCCAGTGGTTGTTACGTTTAGAATCGATCCGAAGGCGGATCCCGACTTGCTGGGTGTCTATGAAGTCGGGTCAAACGGCACCCTCTATTACCGTGGCGGAACCTTGGAAACAGACGGAACGATGACCGCGAAGGTTGATCGTCTCAATCAGTACGTCGTGCTGGAGTATAACAAGCAATTCACAGACGTGAAAGAAACCTTCTGGGCGAACGACGTCATTACGAAAATGGCAGCCAAGCACGTGATCGAAGGCGTGACCGATGCTGAATTTAACCCGCATGGCAACGTGACGAGAGCAGAATACTCGGCGATGATTGCGCGGGCGCTTGGTCTCGAGCCAGCAGCAGCTTCTGGTTCCAGCTTCAAAGACGTAGGCACTAACGATTGGTATTCTGGGGTTGTCGCTGTATTAACCCAAGCGGGTATCGTGACGGGTCGCAGCACGGATTCCTTCGAGCCGAATGCCAATATCACCCGTGAGGAAATGGCTGTGATCGCCGCTCATGCCTACGAGTTTGCAACCGGCAAGAAGGCTTCACCAGGAAAAGAATCCACGTTTGCTGATTCGAATCAAATTTCCGCATGGGCACAAAATTCGGTCGGCATTGCGCAAGAAATCGGCTTACTGAAAGGGCGAGACAACAACCAATTCGCACCTCAAGAAAAGATGACGCGGGCAGAAAGCGCACAAGTGATGTTCAACCTGCTGAAAAGCATGAAGCAAAAATAAATAACTTCCGTTAGGTTTACAAGCAAGCAGCTCTTCCCTATGACTAGGGGAGGACTGCTTGTCTCGTTTTAGGTTATTTTCAAGACAGGGATGTCCGTCTTATATAGTCAAATCACATTTTCACAATATATGCGGCGCCATTCATCTGAAAGGGAACGGACCAGAGCCCTTTCCCTGGACCCACTATGAGCCATCCTCGGCTGGCTTTGCCACGATTTGCTTGGGAATTGAACAAGATACGATAAAGATAGGGTGAAATCGGCAAGAAACGCTAAGTTTCTTTGGGGCAAATATGCTAAGGTAAATTAGGGCTGCAGCAAGATTGTAAGCGATTGCCGATCATGGCACGCGAGGGCTTCACCCGCATTTACCTTACTACTGAAGGAGGATTACAAAGCAATGAATACTACCTGGTCTGTAGCTATGGCTGATTCTTTTATGCAAAAATATCCGATCGTCTCCGACATGCCTTTTCAGAAAAGAAGATGCTGGAATTACGAGAATGGCTGCGCATTAACGATGCTCGAGCGCGTTTATCGTGTCACTGGAGACGAGCGTTACTATCAATATATTAAAGAAAATATGGATCTGTTTATCAAGCCGGACGGCACTATCGATACGTATGAGCTGAACGAGTACAACGTCGATATGATTAACCAAGGCAAGTCACTGTTTATGCTGTATGAGAAAACAGGCGAGGAGAAGTACAAGAAAGCGATCGAGCTGCTCGTCACCCAGCTGAAGGGCCATCCCCGGACAAGCGAGGGCGGCCTGTGGCATAAGAAAATTTACCCGTTCCAAATGTGGCTCGACGGTGTGTACATGACTTCCCCGCTGCTGGCGGCTTACGCCCAGCTGACCAACGAGCACGAATGGTATGACGACGTAGCGAACGAAATTTTGCTGATGGAGAAAGTATCCCGCGATCCGGTGACCGGTTTGCTGTATCACGGTTGGGATGAAACGAAAGAAGAACGCTGGGCGAATAACGAAACAGGCTGCTCCCCGCATTTCTGGGGTCGTGCGATCGGCTGGTATGTGATGGCTATCGTCGATGTATTGGATTATTTGCCGCTGGACCATCCAAAACGGGGGCAGATCGTAGGTATCTTCTACCGTTTGGCGCAAGCGATTATCAAATATCAGGACGCGGAGTCCGGGATGTGGTATCAAATTATGGATCAGGGCGACCGCAAAGGCAATTATTTGGAAGCTTCCGCGTCTGCGATGTTCGTATGTGCACTGGCTAAGGGTGCACGCCATGGTTATTTGGGCAAGGATGCGCTGGAGGCGGCGAGACGGGGTCATGCAGGCCTGCTTGAGCGCTGTGTAGGCAAAGGCGAGGATGGAGCTTATTACCTCGATTATATTTGCAGTGTGGCGGGGCTCGGCAACAAGCCTTACCGCGACGGCTCCTTCGCTTATTATATCAGCGAACCGACACGCAGAGACGATCCGAAGGGCTATGCGCCGTTCGTTATGGCATGCGTAGAAATTGAGGCTACAGCTTCCAGATAACATGGGAGGAAAGGCGGGAATCGAACATGACTTGGAACCCGGATGCGTATTTGGAACGATTGTATACGGCAGCAGGCACACAACGGCTGGCTTTTCAAGCAGGAAGCCGGGAGTCGTGGCAGGCATGGCGAAGTGAGCTGAAGGAGAAGCTGATCGAATCGCTCGGCGGTTGGGGCGATACGATTCAGGATCCGTCGCCGCGGCTGCTGGAGCGTGTTGAGTATGAGGATTACGTACGCGAGCGGATCGAGCTCCAAACTGCGGAGTCGCTGACGATGCCCGTCTATGTGCTGCTCCCCAAAGGAAAGCAGGGGAAGCTGCCGGTCGTTGTCGGCTGTCACGGCCATGGCTATGGCAGCAAGTCTGCTGTCGGTCTGCTGCCGAACGGGGATGAGGCCGGAGACGATCCGAACGTGCACCATAAATTCGGCGTCGCGCTGGTAAAGCGCGGCTTCGCCGTCATTGTCCCTGAGCTGCTCGGCTTCGGTGACCGCAAGCTGGAGCAGGAGGTTATCGTCAATCGGGATACGAATTCGTGCTTCCCGATCGGCGTATTCCTGATGATGCTCGGCAAGACGATTGCCGGCATGCGCATTCAGGAAACGATGGCTGCGATCGACTATGTATCGACACGCCCGGAGATCGATGCCTCTCGCATCGGCATCTTCGGCTTGTCCGGCGGCGGGCTCGTGGCCGCCTTCACGGCTGCGCTCGATGAACGTATTCGTGCAGCGGTGGTGAGCTGCTACACGAATACGTTTTACGATAGCATTTTGCATCGTCGTCATTGCATCGACAATTACATTCCGGGCATTCTCCGCTATGCCGAGATGCCGGATTTGATCGGCCTGACTGCGCCGAGGGCACTGTTCATCGAGGCGGGGGAGCGGGACCAGCTGTTCCCGCTGCACGGCACGAAGAAGGCGCTGGCAAAGCTGGAGCAGGTATATACTGCTGCGGGTGTGCCGGATCAGCTGGCTTCCCACCTGTTCCCCGGCGGGCATGAGGTGTGCGGCGAGCAATCATACGCCTGGCTGGAGCGGCAGCTGCAACTCCGCAGGGAGACCTAAGGCTGCAAGCAAAGCCTTGCCGATAATCATTAGTTGGAACCTGTTGAGGCCGCTCCCATGCGAAGCATGGGCGTGGCCTTGAATTTTGTTGAACGAATGGGAAGTAGTTTAGTGGAGAAGAATGGATATGAAAAATGACGATCACTAGGGGTACTCCTTGTGGTCGCCTTTTATTTTTAATGGGTTAGCTAAAATGCTCCAATATGATCTTTCCTATGGTTTTTCCCGACTCGATTTTTGGCATGTGCCAGCTTCAGGTTATCGGGTTGATCGGGGACAGTTTCTGATTAAGCTCTACCGGGCACGATAGTCGAGAGCATGCCGCATGGCAGCTCCTCGTTTCCGCAAACTCCACACATGAAATTGTCGTATCAGAAAATTTGTTGGGCCGCATTTGAAGTTGTTATGCTGCTCAAATGATTACATAGCTGCCGCGTCAATTGGTGATGTTCGGAAAGCCGCTAAATCCGCTTTCCGCCCAAAGATCCCCCAATTTTCTTCGGGGACTTCGTGAATGATGATATAGACGGGGATGAGGTCAGAAGTGCCGAGCTGCCGTCCGAAAATTGCGCTAGCTCCTTCGACCAGCCTCATTTTGGCGCCGCTGTCTAAACCGCCCTCAATGACGAAGATCTGCACGCTGACAACATTCGTTGTCGCTTCTTCTTCTCCCATAAAGACAGTATCCTGATCGTAAAGATTAAAATAGGTCCAAACCGTACTTTTGACGAAGGGTGACTTTGGCAAGGTTTCGCATTCAAGAGCAAAATCTGTAAGTTCTCCGACAATGGCTCGCCGTGCCTTCAAATCGAACGCAGCTTCAGGTGCGTGAACAATAATCATTGGCATTGTATTTTCCTTTCCTTAGACATATTATGAGGCCGCCGCATCTCCACGCAGCGGCCTCTGACAACTAGAAGGAAGGTGCTTTGCGGCCATTACTAGCCATCAGATGTTCTGGCCGCCCGAGACCTCGATTCTCTGCGCATTAACCCAGCGATTGTCGGAACCGAGTAAGCTGGCGACTGCGGGACCAATGTCGTCGGGTACGCCGACACGACCAAGGGCAACCATCGCGGCAAATGCGTCATTGTAAGCAGGCGTATCGCGTACAGCACCGCCTAGAAAATCGGTTTCGATTGCACCAGGTGCAATGGTATTAGCGGTGATACCGCGATGACCGAGTTCTTTAGCCATATAGATGGTTAGAATCTCGACCGCTCCCTTCGCCGCAGAGTAGGCGGAGAATCCGGGATAAGATACACGAGTGAGACCTGATGAGAAATTCACAATACGGCCACCATCCGCAAGAAGCGGCAGAAGGGTCTGAGTCAAGAAAAACACGCCCTTGACGTGCACATTGAACAAGCTGTCGAACTGAGCTTCTGTTGTTTCGGCGAAGTCTATCATTTCTCCGTGGCCGGCATTGTTCACCAGGTGATTGAAAGTGGGGCTATCCCAAGTAGAATGCAAGGTCGAACGGACTGTCTTAGCAAAAGCCGCAAAGCTGGCGATGTTTCCAACATCGAGTTGTAGAGCGACTGCTTTACGCCCCAGAGCTTCGATTTCAGCAACAACAGACTTTGCTTCTTCTACTTGGCTGCGGTAGGTCAGGATGACATCACCGCCATGACGTGCAATACTGATGGCAGTATTGCGACCAAGTCCGCGGCTGCCCCCAGTGACGATTGAGATGTTTGTCATTGTAACTTCATCCTCTCAAGAATCTTTATTAATTACACTGTTATCATAAGAGATAAAGTTTACTTGAAGTCAAGGCTTTTTTGATGAAATAATAAGTATATAATTGAACAGAGGAATTCTTTGTTTTAATCCTATTTATATCATTATTTACAGCTAAAATACGGCTAATTTAATTAGAAAAGCCAAGGAATTATTTAAAGTATACTTTAATAGAAGGGGATGAAGGTTTATTTATGTTGACAATAAAAGAAGTAACTGAATTGACAGGAATAGCGGCTCCCACACTTCGATATTACGAAAAGGAGGGGCTGCTTCCACATGTGAAGAGAAATGAAAATGGGAAGCGGTTGTATGATGAAGAAGATTTAAGCTGGATACACTTTGTTACTGCACTTCGGGCAACAGGAATGCCGATTGCCCAAATTCAGAAGTATGTATACTTGTATAAAGAAGGGGACTCGACGATTTCGGAACGAAAAAGGATGATGCTATATCATAAAAAAGATATTGAGAGGAGTATAAGGGAACTATATTTAAATTTGGACAAAATAAACTATAAACTTGCTCTATATGATGTATTAGAATCACAGATTGAACGGACTAGCATCAAAATTTGACTTAAGCCTGTTTCCGAAACGCATACGGTATCAGCGTACACGTCAATAGCCCAGGCCTATCATTGTACTTGGACTGTTATAGATTCTATCACGAAGTCCTCAGTGGAATAGACGATGACCAAGTCAAAACGGCTCCAGTGACTTCGGATCACGGGGATCCTCAGCGAGGCAAGATAACAGAGGATGCTTGCGTGAGCAGACGGGTTAACAGTTCTTCATCCAATCTGTTGTCCGGAGAAAAGCTAAAAAGCTGACGTCTGCTGCTTACAGACGCCAGCTTTTTAGCTTTTTAAGGAAGATCAATAAGCATTTCGCCAGTTACTGAATAAATTTCCTGAATTGTAAAATAATAAACCTGTGTCAACAGGAGGTGATATATTGAAACACATGGTTAGGCAACAAATAGCTGCAGAAGCAGGGATTACGGAACATCAGGCAGAAAAAGCAGCAGAAGCTCTTTTAGGCTATTTTAAAACTAGATTACCTGAAGAGATCAACAGCGAATTATACAACTCGATTATTGGCGAAGATAATCATGACTAACTCCCGTTTGGGAGTTTTTTACGCTTGTTTTCATAATTATGTGGCACCCCAATAGGTGCATGGATGGGCCCATGACGGCAGCGGGACGGAAGGTTGGGGTTGAGAAAAAGGTACCGCCAGATCCGCAACGCGAAAGGTCGATCAACGAACGTACAGGTATGAAGCCATTAGGACTTGGGGGCTCCCAGGTCTTTTTTCTTGGGCAAGCAACCAGTTTTTCCCTCCGCGCATAGTGTATAGTATCACTGAATTGGAGGAGATTTTCGAAATGGCATACAACCCTTACAGCTATACTTACGGACAGTATCCATATGGGCAATACCCTGTAACACAATACCCTGGCCAGTATCCGGTAGGTTATCCGGTCCCTATACCCATTCCTTATTCAACATGGGGTTTTCCATACAGTGGATGGTATAGCGGGCATTGGTACGGCGGTCATGGAAATTGGCATGACTGGAACGGCGGGCATGGCGGCGGTCATACGAGTCACGGCCACCATGGCGGTCACGGAGGACACCGGTCATCGAAATCCTCCAAGTCTTCGAAAAAGTAAAATGATCATGAAAAGAAGGGAGCCGGACTTGTTCCGGTCTCTTTTTTCATTAGCCGGAAAATGCTGCCCGATCAACTTGCCATCCGGCGGCTTTTCCTTTATTTTAATAAGAAACGAATGAAAGGGAAGTGCATTGCTCAATGAGAACAGAAAATCAAATTAAACGCAAATTGAACGAGCTTCAAATGCAAAAACAAACGCTCGCCTCCAGAAAGGCCGAGTTGCAGAGCCAGGCGGCGCAGGACGATAACGCTATCCAATCCATCACTTTGCAAGTTGAGCATGTGGAAGATATGATCCTGCTGCTGGAATGGGTGCTGAATGCACCGATGGGCAGCTATCACGGCTAACAGACTGCTGGGATCAAGCATCCAGGACAGACGGCCCTCCTTTTTCTTGGTTATCTCGGAGCCGATTCGGGTAATAACGAGGAAAAAGAGGAGGGAATCACCATGAATACGATTCGCGTGGGGGTTGTGGGCACTGGTTTTTCGGCGCAAGCGCATATTGAAGCGTTACGAAGGATCCCGCTGGTAGAGGTATGGGGCATCCTGGGGAGCTCGCCCGAGAAGAGCAGAGCCGCGGCGCGCAAGCATAACATCCCGATGGCCTACGACTCACTGGACGAGCTTCTTGCGGATTCGGATATTCGAGCCATCCATAACTGCACGCCGAATGCGCTGCATTATGAGGTGAGCCGAAGGGCCATTCTGGCCGGTAAGCATCTGCTGTCCGAAAAGCCGTTGGCTGTAAATAGCCAGCAGTCCGCCGAGCTGCTGAAGCTGGCCACGGAGAGGGAGGTTACCTGCGGAGTTTGTTTTAATTACCGGCATTATCCAATGGTTTCCCAAGTCAAGGAAATGTTGCATACGCAGGAGCAGGGGACGGTTAACCTCGTCTACGGCGGTTATTTGCAGGACTGGCTGCTGCTGGAAACCGATTACAGCTGGCGGCTGGACTCCGAGAAGAACGGGCCCTCAAGGGCGATTGCCGATATCGGCTCACATTGGTGCGATACGATACAGTATGTGCTGCAGCGGAGCATTACCGAAGTAATGGCCGATCTCAAAATCGTCCATCCCGTTCGGCTCAAGCCAGCGGAAGGTCCGCAAACGTTCGCTGCTCTGGAGGAGGATGCGGAGCGGGAGGAAGTGGCGATTGAGACTGAGGATTACGGCAGTGTACTCATTCATATGGAGGGGGGCATCCAAGGGGTATTCACTGTTTCCCAGGTCGCGGCGGGCCGCAAGAACAACCTGCATTTCGAAATATCAACCGACAGCGCATCGTTTGCGTGGGATCAGGAATCGCCCAATCAGCTGTGGGTGGGCAAGCGGGAGCAGTCCAACGAGCAGCTGCTCCGCGATCCCGATTTATTGCTGAAGAAATCGGCAGCTTTGGCTCATTATCCTGGAGGGCATCAGGAGGGCTGGCCGGACGGGTTGAAAAACCTGTGCAACGACTTTTACCAAAAGGTGTTGAATCAGAAGTATAGAAGCTCCTTTGCAACCTTGGCGGACGGACACCGCATCATGCTGCTTATCGAGGCGATTCTTGAGAGCGCGCGGGAAAGAAGATGGGTTTCCGTTCCCAAGTTTGAATAGAGGGAAGTGAAGGAAAGACATGTCTTGAGCCGGTTACGGCAGGCATGTCATTTTTTTGTTTTCGGGTGAGGAGAGAGCAGCTGTAGTTGATTTGTTGTTGAACAAAAGGGAAAATAATACAATTACACCAATGTCAAAATAAAGGAATTTATCATTCGTTATTGAACTGTTTATTACCGACTAAATATCGGATTACAAGATTAAAATAGGATGGGTGAAAATGAAGTGTGGAAAATTTTCCAGTTGGTATGCTTGAGTCTTGTGCTCACTTTTACAACAATGGATACTCAAATTTATGCTTCGCTAGTAAAAACATCCGCGGATTTCAAAGATCTTACTAATATGGATGATATAACGAAAGCGAAAATTGACAAATGGTTATCTCTTGGATTAATACAAGGGGTGTCGGAAGACCAGTTCGGCATAAAAGATACCATATCCCGCGCTGAGTTCGCCAAGATCGTGGCTCTTACGGTAAGATTGAAAATAGATACCACTTTGAAAAAATCAAGCTTCATTGATGTGGAGGCAGATGATCTGAAGTATGGTGATTTACTTCCCTATATAGAAGCACTTCGCCAAGCTGGCATTACCAATGGTGTTGATCAGGATCGGTTCGATCCTAGAGGCGAAGTGACTAAAGAGCAGTTCGCTGTTTTTTTAATCCGTAGTCAAGCTAAAGATGCAGAGGGAAGACAAACAGAGGGAACAGCCGATGCAACGGTGTCTCCTTATGCAAAAGGGTATGTGGCATTGGCGTTGAATTTGTTTCCGAATTTAAATTCTGACGGCCCCTATTACGGTTCTGCCCCCATTACCCGTCAAATGGTCCTCCTCGGGTTAGATGTTCTTACGATAAGTTATTGAGGATGCCACTAATAATTTTTGAATGCTCATTGTTCATCAATAATATTAAGTATCAGTATCTGTACATGTGCTACTCGTTATTCAGAAGTGCCTTGTAGGGTATCTCTCTGGACTTGAAGGAAAGCAGGAACCCTATAATTAAAATCACACCGGCCATCAAGTAAGGAGAGCCCATATGAAAGTCGAATAGTGCACCTGCTGCAATGGGACCTACAATGTTGCCAAGGCTGGTAAAGGCGGAATTTAATCCTGCTACGTAGCCCTGCTGCTCGTCGGCGAACTTGGACATTTGCGTACCAATGGCCGGCCGCAACAGATCAATCGCAAGAAACAGGATAAAGGTAACGGCAATCATGAACCAGAAGGTGTGCGCAAACAGCGTAAGGATGACGAAGAGCGCGGAGACGAGGAGGCTTAACGTAATAACCTTTTTCTCCCCGAACCGATTGATGATCCACCCAAAGATCGTAACCTGCACGACGGCTCCGCTGATCGAACCAAAAGTAATAATGAAGGCAATATCCTTCGGCGTAAATCCGAATTTACGGTCGACGAACAGTCCGAACACGGTCTCAAAGCTAGCAAGTCCGAAGGAAGTGACGAACACCACAATCAAGCTGATAAAATAAGGCGCGCGGTAGGATCGGGTAAGCTGTTCCAGCAGACCGGCTTGTGCCGGCTTTACCGCATCCATGGTGCGGACAGTCTTCGAGGCTTCGGGTAAAAATAGAGCAGTAACAGCCATGGCAAGCAAGCCGCCTGCCGCAGCAGTGGAGAAGGGAACCCGGATTCCGAACTCCGCGATAAATCCGCCAACTCCAGGTCCTATGATAAAACCTGTTGTGATGGCTGCATTAATCAACCCCATGCCTTTTCCGCGTTCCTCGTCATTGGTAACATCAGCTGTATAGGCCATAACGGCAGGCATGACAAGCGCAGCGCTAACTCCTCCCAGCATCCTAGCCAGAAACAGGAGAGGCAGCGTGCTGACGGCGCCGAACATCCACTCCGATATGGAAAAAAGCAGCATGCCGGCTAGAATGATCTTTTTACGGCCTATGGAATCGGATAGCCGACCTGCCAGAGGCGAGAATACGAGCTGCGTGATAGAGAAAGCAGCAACAAGCAAACCGAGCACGCTGCCATTAATATGAAGCAGATTCATATAACTAGGCATAATGGGGATAATGAGCCCAATACCTGTAAAAATAATGAAATTATTCAGCATGAGAAGCATTATCGCTCCTCGGTTTCTTAGCAGTAACGACATGGTGGAGAGCCTCCGTGTGATTTTATATACTGAACGTTCGTTTTGTATTCGTGCATAGGAGACCAAGGATGACTATTCCTCCTCAGATTCCGTCAGCTTATTGCGGGTTATGCCGTTTAGAAATACGGTGATGGCATCTTTATAGAGTACGCGTGTTTTGTGGGGAGAAAGGCTTCGCGATAATTGATTTGCTCCGAAAAAGAGGGCTTCCAATATGACGGCGAGACGTTCCGTATCATTTGGGCCAAATTCACCGCAGTCGATCCCTTCTTGCAGCAGCTTCTGATTAAATTCCAAATGTCTAGCCATCATCTCGGCTATTCTGGATTCGACTTCAGAGGTCTTCTCCTCTTGATGGAAAAACTCATCCGCAGCTTTCGTAAGAGGGTGGTTCAAATCATCATCTGCCAGCTGCTGGGCCACTCCATAAAGCTTATCGGTAGTTGTCTTATACAGATGTACACTTTGTCCCCAGTTAAGAATCCATTCACGGTCCCATTCTTCAATTAAATAAAGGAACAAGCCTTCCTTGCTTTTGAAGTGGTAATAAATATTCCCCTTACTGCTGCCGGTTGTTCTCACAATATCTTCAATTGAAGTCGCTTTATAGCCTTTTTGTACAAAAAGCGCTCGAGCGGCTTCCGCTATTTTTTTCTTGGTTTGTTCGCTTTGGAGCTGTTTTTGGTTCATGACGCCCACTCCTGTTCATCACGCATACTGAACGTTCATTCAGTATCGTAGCATAGTGATTTTCACGGGTCAAGCGACACCTTGGGCTTTCCGAAGCAGCAGTAAGATATTTTTCTCTGCAAATGAGTCGATTTTCTTTGTTTTGCAAAGATGTGCAAACCCGGCAAAATAATCGTACCTCCAATCCAAACCGGTCAAAATAATACGATTGTCCGTCCGGACAACTTCTTATATAGTAAGAGAAATTTGATACGCCTAGGAGGAATACTTAGATGGCCGAGTTTCGTATGCAGTCATTTCAACAGCCTGAATCGACTTACCGGGTTCATCCGTTTTGGTTTTGGAATGGGGAGATGGATGATGACCAAATCCGTTATCAAATCGATGAGATGGCGGATAAAGGGCTGGGCGGATTTTTCGTTTGCGCGAGACAAGGCCTGCAGGTGCCTTATTTGTCCGATGCCTGGTTTCAAAAGGTACGCGTAGCGGTGGAGGCGGCGCAGCGCCGTGGTCTGAACGTCTGGCTGTACGACGAATATCCGTACCCGAGCGGAATTGCGGGTGGAGAGGTGACGCTGGAGCATCCCGAGGCGAAGCACTACACCCTTACCCATCAGGCTGAGCGGGTGCAAGGCGGCGAGCGTCTCTCCGTGGAGCTGCCCTGGGCACGCATTTTGTATGCCAAGGCGATCCCGGTTACCGAGACGGGGGAGAAGCGATGGAACGATGCGGTGGATGTTCGTTCGTCCATCGGGAATTTTCAGGCGGAGCCGATTTTTCAAAAAGCGGGCTTGACCGCCTACAACCAGAAGCGCTTCTTTACGTACCGCACCGTGCAAAAGCTGGAATGGACCGCGCCGGCCGGCGAGTGGGAAGTGCTGGTCGTGCAGGAGAAGGAAATTGAAGACTTCAAATATTACGGCACGTTCGTCGATCCGTGCAATCATGAGGCGATGGCAACCTTTATCCGCTTGACGCATGATAAATATGCGCAGCATTTCGGAGAATACTTCGGCAATACGATTAAAGGCATGTTTACCGATGAAATCGGGCTGCTGGGCAGCATCCCGTGGTCGCCGAAGCTGGCTGAATTTTTCATTGAGCAGCATGGCTACGATCTTCGGGAGCATCTGCATGCGCTGCTGTATGAGGAGGCCGACGAAGCCGCCAAAATTCGCTACGACTACTATCAGGCGATTCATATGCTGCTGCTCGATGCTTATCATAAGCAGGTGCACGACTGGTGCGAGCAGTATGGGCTGAAATATGTGACGGAGGTGCCGTCGGTACGGCATACGACGCAGCTGTACAGCCATGTGCCCGGCGGAGATACCGCACACGAGAAGCTGGGGCGGTCTTTGGATTGGATCCTGAACAATCAGGCGGAGAGCTTCCGCAGCAGCGCCAAAATGGTCAGCTCGATCGCCCGCCAGCTGGGCCGGGAACGCAATCTGATCGAATGCTTCCACAGTGTCGGCTGGTCCATGACGCTGCAGGATGCGAAGTGGATGATTGACCGAATGGCGGCTCAGGGCACGAACTTTTTTAACTTTCATGCGTTTTTCTATACACTGGACAGTCTGATGAAGCATGATGCGCCACCGTCCCAATTTTTGCAAAACCCGTATTGGTCGCATTTCAAGCAATTGGGCGACTATGTCGGACGGGTCAGCTATGTGATGAGCTGCGGTCAGGCAGACATTAAAGTGGCTGTGCTGCAGCCGACGACCACGTTATGGGCGCATATGGGGAATCCGTTCCACCATTTCGACTACGGCGGCAATCAGCCGGAAGAGGAGCGGAAGCTTGCGGATTTGAAAGCGTGGTGGACACGCATCTGCAATGAACTGACATACAGCGGAAGAGACTTCGACCATCTGGATGCGGAGCTGCTGGCGGAAGCCGCCGTCGATCACGGGCATGTCTTGATCGGAAACGCAAGCTATTCGGTCATCATTCTGCCTCCGATGACGAATCTGGAGAGTGGTGCCTGGGCGAAGCTGGAGGCGTTCCTCGCGCAAGGAGGAACCGTCATCAGCATGGGGCAGCTGCCCTACCAAGCCATCGAAGCCGACGGATGGGATGCCGCTGCGGTCACGGCTGCTTTCGGGCTGCCGGATGCTGCACGCGAGTCGTTATGGACCGGCAGCGGGAACGCGGACGGCGCGGCCCAGCTGCAATGGACCAAAGGCGAAGCTCGCGCCTATCATTTGCCGTTTGCCGCATCGGCTGAAGCATCGGCGGTGCTGGGCAGCATGTCCGCGCTGCTCGAGGAGCTGCAGCCGCTTGCAGTGAAGCTGCTGCCGGCCTACGGCGGCAAAAGCTTGCTGATGCAGACGCGTCGCATTGATGCGGATAGCTTCCTTGTGTTCGTCAGCAATCAGGAGGAGGCTGTGCGCGACGTCTCCCTGCAGGTAGCGGAAGCGCTTTGGGCCGCTGACGGAGCGGATGCAGAACGCGAGCGGTTTACAGTTGCCGTTACTGAGCTGTCGCTGGACCGCGGGGATGAAGCCGCGGTGGAAGCCCGGCAGGAGGGAGAGGGCTGGAGTCTGCCGGTCCACCTGGATTCGTATGAGTCCAAATTGTTCCGCTGGACACGCGCCGTTACGCAGGCTGATGGGACAGCGGCAGCAAACGATGGCCGTACAGCTGCCGGGACAAGCCCAGCCGCTCAGGAGAAGCCGTGGAGCCTGACTGTCGACGCTTCCGAATCGACCTTGTGGACGATGCAGACGGAGCAGGCCAATGCGGTACGCCTGGATGCGTTCAAGCTCTCGATCCGGGGGGTGAACGGAGCCTCTAACCAAGGACTAGGGGAAGGCCATGATGACGGTACGCTTGTGCAGGTGAAGACCTTTATCGATCAATGTGCGGATCTGGCCGCTTCGACGAAGCTGCCGGTGAACATGAGCCAGCTGTTCGGCACCCCGATGCGAATCAGCTTGTCGTATCCACTTCAAGCCCGTTATGCTGCTGCCTTGCGGGTGGACCAGCCGCTGGATAAGGTTTGCCTGGTTATGGACCAGGGCGCGGTGTCAGGGAACGGCTCGATCCTTGTAAACGGTCATCGGATCCGGCCGGCGGATTTTGAACGTACCTTCCTGTACGACCATATGAACGTCGGCTATGACATTACTTCATATATACAGCAAGGCGTGAATGAAATCGCCGTCGAGGTGGAGATTGAGCAGGACTGGAACGGCCTGATCGATGCCCTGTACGTTACAGGAGCTTTCCAGGCTGCATTCGATGCGGAGCAGTGTCCTGTATTGAAACGTCCCGTTGTTCAGGAGCTGCCTCTGACGGCGGGTCCTTATCCGGGATATCCGTACTTCGCGGGGACGATTTCTTTCAGCCGTGACGTGCAGTTGGATGCATTGCCTTCCACGTCTTCGTTCGAGCTCTCGTTCGAGGGCTTGGACCCTCAGTTCCATGAGGTGGCCGAGGTGCTGGTGAACGGTCAGTCTCTGGGGGCCCGCGCTTGGATGCCTTACCGCTTCGGTGGGGAGACGAGGCTGCTGCTTGAAGGCTCGAACCGGATTGAGGTTCGGGTGACCAATACTTTGATTGGTTTGCTTGAGGGCAAATATTTCGACTATGCTTTGCACGAGTTGAAGCCTGTCGCAGCTCGTTGGAGCGATGTGCGTTCCATACAGTAAGATGATATGATCCCCGAAATTTAGTTTTTGGTTTTTGGTTTGGTTTAGGTTTAGGTATTGCTTTGATTTAAGTTTGGTCTTGGTCTTGGTCTTGGTTTTTGATTTTGGTTTTTGGTTTTTGGTTTTGGTTTGCCGGTTTTGAGGTGAGATGGCTCCGCCATCCATACCGACCTAGTACCTTAGAGGAAAGGGCCCCCCCTTTCCTCTTTTTTCTTTCTACTCCCCCTGGAGAAAGGGCATTAGCGGAGGGAAAGGGGATGTATCGGAGGAACGAAGTGATCGCCTTTGAAATCGTGAATACACCTTAGAGGACTCCATTTAAAAAATTCACGATTTCAACAGCGGCCGAAGATACATCCCCTTTCCTGCAGCGCCTGCCTTGAATCCGCCTCCCTCCGCGCCCGCCCTTTCTCCCCTTCCACTCAATATTGTCTCAACCCGCAAAATAGTCTCAATCCCTGTCCAAGCTGCGATTATCTTGCCTTTGCCGCGAACAATAATGTACGATTGTCAACCGCTCCAATTTGATTTAAGTTGATACAACGATGAATTCAATTTGAGAGAGGGGAATGGAGAGGATGGCTTTAGTACAACCAGAGCGCATGGCTTCCGGCAATTCCGCGAAATCCCAAGGCCGCCGTAAAGGGGGGCTATTCAAGGATTTAAGCCGCGACAAATATTTATACCTGCTGGCGCTGCCGGGGATCTTGTTTTTTCTAATTTTCAAGTTTGTCCCGATGTGGGGCGTTGTCATTTCATTTCAAAATTATTCTCCGTTCGCCGGCATTACAGGCAGCGAATGGGTGGGCTTCGAGCATTTTCAGCGGTTTTTCTCGAACCCGGATTTTATGCTGCTGTTCCGCAATACGATGGCGATCAATCTGTTGAGCCTGATTTTATTTTTCCCGCTGCCGATCGTGCTTTCCTTGCTGTTAAATGAGCTGCGCAGCGTCATGTACCAACGGATCGTACAGTCGATCGTATACATGCCTCACTTCTTGTCCTGGGTTATTATTTCGGGCTTGACATTCCTGCTGTTTGCGAAGGGCGAGGGCCTGGTCAATAAGCTGCTGGAGGGCGTCGGCTTGGCCCGCGTAGACTTTTTAACGAACCCGGATACCTTCTGGCTTATGCTGACCGTACAGTCCATCTGGAAGGAATGCGGCTGGGGAACGATTTTGTTCCTGGCGGCGATGGCCAGTATTGATCCGGGCGTGTATGAAGCAGCCAAAATCGACGGCGCCGGACGCCTGCGCCAAATGTGGAGCATTACCCTGCCCGCAATTCGCAACGTTATCATTACTTTGCTCATATTGCGGTTGGGACACATGCTGGATGTCGGCTTCGAGCAGGTCTTTCTGATGTATAACGGCGCGGTTTCGCAGGTTGCCGAAGTGTTCGATACTTATGTATACCGTGTCGGGATTCAACAAGGGGAATTCAGCTACAGTACCGCGGCAGGCTTGTTCAAGTCCGTTGTCGGCCTGGCATTGGTAGTCCTGTCCAACTGGATTGCCAAAAAAATGGGAGAAGAAGGCGTATATTAAGCCGAATTCAAAAGGAGGATCACATGAAACAAGGACTGGGCAACCGTCTTTTCAACGTATTTAATATCGCACTGCTGGGTATCGTAGCTATCGTTACGTTTTTCCCGCTCTACTATGTGTTTGTTGTCTCCTTCACCGATCCGACGGAATATTTGAAAAAGAGCTTCGTGCTCTTCCCGCAAACCTGGTCGCTTGAATCGTACAAATTCCTTATGGCGACGGGAGCTTTTCCCAGATCGATCGGTGTCAGCGTGTACATTACGCTCGTCGGAACCGTGCTGAGTTTGGTTGTCACTGCATCTCTGGCTTATGCGTTATCCCGCAAAAGAATGCGCGGCAGACAAATCATGCTGCTCGCGATCCTGGTGACGATTTTGTTCAACCCCGGGATGATCCCGAACTACATGCTCGTTCGCGAGCTGAAGCTGATCGACAGCTTGTGGTCGCTCATTTTGCCGGCACTGGCCAGCGGCTGGAACGTGATTCTGATGAAGGGCTTTTTCGACAGTATCCCTGCGGAGCTGGAGGAATCGGCCTCGATGGACGGCTGCAACGACTTGTCCACGTTTTTCCGTATCATTTTGCCATTGTCGCTGCCATCGCTTGCAGCCTTCGGATTATTTTACGCAGTGGCCTATTGGAATCAATTTTTCAATGCGCTGATTTACATCAACGACGCGACCAAATGGCCGCTTCAGGTCATGCTGCAAAACATTTTGCTCAATGCGAACAACGCTGATCTGCGGATGGATGTGACGACCGTAGCGCCTCCGACAGAAACGTTGAAAATGGCCGCAGTCATTGTGGCAACGGTTCCGATTTTGCTGGTGTATCCTTTCTTGCAAAAGCATTTTGCCAAAGGGGCTATGGTAGGCTCGGTTAAAGGGTAAGCTTCTTCCAGGTAGAGGATTTCAGCTCAAGATGTCGAATCGTGTAAAAAAATTGTTTTTTGGAAGGTGAGCATCTTGACTGGCATACTCCAAACTTGGCTGGGCTATATCCAGAAATATAAATACAACAACCGCTTTTTCCGCAAAAGCCTGGCGATGATTCTAATTATGGCGAGCATTCCGGGACTCATCATCGGGCTGAGCATTTATTGGATCGCGACGAACAATATCGAGGAAGAGCTGCAGCGGCTGCACCAGAATCAAATCAAGAACCGGGCGGTGAATATTGACGATCAGCTGGCTTTCCTGGAAATGACGGTGTCGCACTGGGCATTCGATTCCAAGTTCGACGAGAAGCTGAAATCGATTAATTTCGCATACAACTACGACACGGTGCAGGAAATGTACCGCACGCTGCTCTCGATGGAGAGCGCTCATCCGCTGCTGCAAAAGGTGGAGCTGTTTCTGGATAAGCCGCGTCCGCTGACATTTTCAACGGAAAAATACGCATTCTTGAGCGAGCTGCCCGAGATTGAGAACTACGAGGTGCTGCTGAAGCATGACAAGTCGCTGTTTTGGACGAACCCGTATCCCGCGGCTTCAGGACGGCAGGCGATTTCGATCGTGAACAAAATTCCCGGCGGGAGCAGCGAGCCATTCGGGGCTATTATTGCTACTATCAACCAAGACAGTTTGCAAAAGCTGCTGAACACATTGACGCCCTATGATGAAGGGGTAACGATGCTGTTCAGTGAAACCGACAATGTAAATTTGTCCAGCAGCGCAGCTGCGGGCTCAGAGCTGGATGAGGCCATCCGGCATGCTTATGAGAAGCATCAAGCGGAGCTTGGCGAAGCGTCCGAGCAGAACTCGAAGCCGGAATCGTTTCTTTATGATTACAAAAAGGTGTCGTATTCCGTATCGTACGGGCATTTCAGCCGTCTCGGCCAGACATGGGTTTATATATCCGCGGCACCATTGACATCGATTACGGCTCCGGTGATTGCTATCTCCAAATGGATCCTGATTGTCAGTATTACCGGGCTCGTCTTTGCCTTGCTGCTGTCCTGGTTCGTATCCCGCCGAATTTACTCGCCTGTTCAGCGTCTTGTTACTCTGCTGACCGGTGAGAAGCATGAAGGGGTGCGGGATGAATTCGACCTGATCGAGCAGCACTGGCAGCACTTGTCCAAGGAAAGCGAGTCGATGCGGTACAAGCTGAATGAGCAAATGCCGCTGCTTCGCGAAGGATTTTTTCTCCAATTGGTGCAAGGCTATCTGATTTCGCTTCAGGAGAGCGATATTAAGGAGCGCATGAAGCGTTATGGCTGGGAGACGGAGGAGCGCCAATTCGTAGCCCTGATGTTTCAATTAACCGGCTTCTCCAATCTGGAGGGGCGATTTTCCGCAGGCGATGAGAATTTGGTCACCTTCGCGGCTTCCAACATTATTGAAGAGCTGCTGCGCAACCAGTACGAGCAGGCGGAAATTATTAATTTTCACAATTTCTCAATAGGCGTGCTGCTGTCTTTCCCATCCTCACATCCGGTCAAATGGCTGGAGAACGATTTGGAGCAGGTATGCAATGAGGTTACACGGACGATTAACCGGATTCTGAAAATGCAGGTGACGATATCCGTCAGCAAATGGATTCACAGCGTGAAGCAAATTCCGCATCTGTTCGAGGAAGTGAGGCAAGCGTTGGTATATCGCGATTTGTTGGACGACAATCAGATTATTAAAGCGGAGCATCTGTCCAAGCTCAATGTTTTGAAGGAAAGCAGCTACCCGTTCACCCTGGACAAAGAGATTATTCATGCGATCCGTAACGGGCAGGAAACCGATGCGGTCGATTTAATCAAGCAGTTCATGGACGAGCTTTCGGCCAACGGCTCTACGGAATTTATGCTGCAGCAAGGCATGCTTCAACTGCTGGGAAGTATCCGGTATGCTTCCTTGCAGTCGGGAATGAACCCGGTGCAGCTGTTCGGTACCGTCAATTTGTTCGAGCAGCTGGCCCAGATCAGGGAGCCGGAGGAAATGCTCAAATGGTTCCGGCATAAAGTGATTGCCGTCTTTGTGCAGGAAATGATCAGCCGGCAGGATTACCATTTCAAGCAAATCATCGAGCAGGTCATCCTTTACTTGCATGAGCATTACATGACCCCGCTTTCGTTGGAATCATGCGCAGATCTATTCGGCACGAGTCCTTACACGCTAAGCCGTGCGTTCAAGCAAATTACAGGAATTAACTTTATCGATTTCTTGACGAACATCCGCATCAGCAGCGCCAAAACCCTGCTCATTGAAACGGATATGAAAATTAATGAAGTGGCCGATCGGGTCGGCTACCAGCATAGTTATTTTAACCGCCTGTTTAAAAAGTACGAAGGCATCACGCCAAGCCAATACCGCGAGTTAAACCGCACGGAATAAGGGTTTGCGGCCTTGTGCATTGAAGTGCAAGGCTGCAATATAGTCTCATGTGCTGGATTTGCGGCTACAAAAAAGTACGATTGTCGATCAAAGTCGAATGTACTATCGTCTACCTTGTGCTCGACTTCGACTGGAACCGGAACGGATCGTTTCAATGTCAGAGGATAACCACAAAACAAGGGAGGATCACGAATGAAATTAAAGAGAAGCAAGAAATCAGTTATGGGCTCGCTCGTGCTTATGCTGGCGCTTTCAAGTGTCGTTGCTGCATGTGGTAACAAAAACAACGCCGGAGGGAACGCCGCAGGCGGGAATGAGGGACCTCTGGAAGTGAGTGTAATGACGATTTTGCTCAGCCCTTCACCGGCGGCAGATGACAATAAGATTAAGCAGGCGATCGAGAAAGCAACCAATTCCAAGCTGAAAATTCAGTGGGTTTCCGGTAATAACTACACGGATAAGCTGAACGTGACGCTCGCTTCCGGCGACATTCCGGATCTGGTCACCATCAACGATCCATTCACCTCGGTATTCCGCAATGCGGTAACCCAAGGGGCTTTCTGGGATTTGACACCTTATATTAAGGATTACCCGAACCTGAACTCCAAAATTTCCAAAACCGCTTGGGAATTGACCAAAATGCAGGACGGCAAAAACTACGGGATTCCGCGTCCGCGCCCGGCAGAAGCCGATCAATTTTTCGTAATCCGTAAAGACTGGCTCGACAACCTGGGCTTGAAGGTCCCTACGACAACCGATGAGCTGTACGATGTCATGAAAGCCTTTGCGGAGAAAGATCCGGACAAAAACGGCAAGAACGACACCATTCCGTTGGCAGCTTACATGAACCCGCCTGCCGATATGGGAACGCTTGCTATGATTGAGAACAGCTTTACGGGTGCGAACGTGAAGAACGATAAATGGAAGCTTGTCGACGGCAAAATTGTCAACACGGCGCTGCTGCCTGAAACGCGCAAGTCGCTTGAATATTTGGCGAAAATGTACAAAGAAAAGCTGCTTCCTGAAGACTTCGCTTCTTTGAAGCTGACTCAGGCATCCGATCTGTTCAAAGGCGGCAAAGCCGGGATTATCCTGGAAAAAGCCGGCACGATGAACGATTATTACGAAAAGCTCAAGAAAATCGACCCGAACATGAAGCCGGAGGATTTCTATCCGCTGACCAGCATGAACGGCTACAACCCGAAAGGGCCTGGCTTCTCCGGTATGATCTCGATTCCTAAATCCGTTCCTGAAGCGAAAATGAAACGTATCCTAAAAATGGTCGATACTTGGATGAACGATGACGTATTCGCGATCCAGCAGTACGGTATCGAAGGCGTGGATTACACCGTGAAGGACGGACAAAAAGTCGTGAATACCGAGCAATTGGCGAAAGATAACGGACCGGACTTTAACCAAATCGTTTATGTCGCGGATCCTTATGCCAGCTCGACGAAGGTGTACTTCCCGAAAGAAGCGAACGATCTTTTCAAAAAAATCCAGGACGAGCGTGAGAAAACGAGCGTAGCCGACGTAAGTATCGGTTTGTACTCTCCAACTGTTCAAAAGCTGCTTCCTGAGTTCGAGAAAAAAGTGCAAGACTTGAAAACGAAAATTATTTTGGGCCGCGAGCCGATTACCGCTTGGGATGACTTCGTAGCCAAAGCGAAAACCGATGCCGACCTGGCCAAGATGAGTCAAGAGATGACGGATGCGTATCAAAAACGCAGCGGCGGAGCGGCGAAGTAACAAAGGGTTGCTGCTTCAGTGAAGGATTGAAAGTAAATGATGAAAGGGGCGGGCAGATTCCGCCCCTTTACTAATGAAACAAAGTTAGGTGAAGCGGATACGGATTCAACGGGCTTCAATGGGGAGGAAGAAAATGATGACTGAGCGTTACATCGATATCAACGAAAGCATCTTCGCCAAATGCGGGGATCGCGTTAGTGAAATATTAGCCACGGTAGCAGACCGGTATGTAGGCAGTAATCCGCCGCATCCGATGACCTACCGGGCTTTTTGCGCTGACGGCATTTTGAAAAAGCACGATTACAGCTACAATTTTAATCTGACGGAGCGGTTCCCGAGCCTGGAGAACGGGCAGCTTGTCTATGCCTGGTGCAAATATTGGAGCGATGCTGAAGCTCCGTTGAACTTTATTCTGTACTGCTACGGTCCGTTGATCTTGTATGCCAACGGGGCGCAAATTTATAAGGCGAACATTGCAGATGAATTGAATCCGAAGCGCAGAACAGTCGTGACGGTCCCGATGAACAAAGGGTGGAATCATCTCGTGTTCCAATTCACGAAGACGGAAGCAGGCTGCGGCGGTTCCCTCGGACCGGGCTCGTATAAGAGCAATCCGGTTCATTTTCTTGCGCCTTCGCCGGAACGTTCCGGTCACGAGGGCTGGATTTATTCCGAGCCGCAAAATGCGGTGTGGAGCGAGCTGCCGGGTGAAGGCAGCACCGAGGCCGATCATGGCGTGACCTGGTATCCGAAGCTGCAGTGGAACGCTGCAGAGCAGGAGAACAATCCGATCGCGCGCATCTTCGGCAAGCTGGAGGGAGCCTATGCGCTTGCTTGGACCAAGCTTCGCTCCTTCTCGCAGCAGGTCCGCGAGGTGGAGCTTACCGGCTGTGCGGCCGGGAAGATCGCCGTCTATCTGGACGGTGACCTGAAATGTACGGTCGACAAGGCCGGAGCGTTCCGTGTCGGGCTGAGCTTGTCCTATGGCGAGCATGACTTGACGGTTCAAAGCTTCGGCTCCGGTGAAGCTGTAGGCTTCAAGCTGGATTCGCTGCCTGACGGAGTGCAGCTGGTAGAACCGTACCCCGTGCATGGAAGTAAGGATGCTTGGCTGTATTTGGGGCCATTTGCGGCCCATGAGACCGTGCCTGATTTGGCCGATTCCCTTCGCTCCCTGGTGGAGACGGAAGCAGGCGGGACGTTCTGGCGGTTGGATCAACCGAACACCTGGGTGCGCCCGTTTACGGAAAATGCGCTGTTCGGCAAATGGAATTATCCGCTTGGCGTAACCCTGTACGGCATGCTACAGACAGGCAAGCTGCTGGAGCGCGACGACCTGCTCCAATATGTATACAAGCATGTGGAAACATGCACCCGACTGTACGGCTATGCCTTGTGGGACAAGGAGCAGTACGGCGCATCAGGTGTACTGAATACTTTGGCTACACTCGACAGCCTGGACGACTGCGGCTCTTTCGGCGCAACGATGCTGCTTGCTTTGCAGGAGCAAAAGCTGGAGGGCGCCGAGCGTATTGCGGATGTGATCGCAGACTACATCAGCACCGGACAGGAGCGGCTCCCGGACGGGGAATTGTACCGGAAGCCGCGTCATGTGGATTTCCCGAACGCGACGCTCTGGTGCGACGACCTGTATATGAGCGTGCCTTACTTGTGCCGCTGCTACCAACGGACAGGGGAAATCAGCTTCCTGGAGGATGCAGCGAACCAATTCATTCAGTTCAAGAAGCGGCTTTACATTCCTGAGCTGCAAATTATGTCCCACGTCTATGACTTCGGGATCGATAAACCGACCCGGATTGCTTGGGGACGCGGTAACGGCTGGGTATTATTCTCGTTATCCGAGCTGCTGGCCGTCCTTCCGGAAAATCACGGTCAACGCGCCGAGCTCATCCAATTCTTCAACGAATTGTGCGAGGGATACCTGCGTTTGCAGGGAGTTAGCGGTCTGTGGCATCAAGTATTGACCGAGCCGGAGTCCTACGAGGAAACGTCCTGCACATCCATGTTCCTGTACGCATACGCCCGCGGCGTCAGATATGGTTGGATCACCGATACCGAGAAATATATCGCTGCCATCCACAAAGGCTGGAACGGCATGGCCCGGATTTCGATCGATAAATTCGGGAACGTCTATGGGGTCTGCCGCGGCTCCGGGTATTCCTACAGTGTAGGCTACTATAAGGATGATCTTTCCTGGCTGCTCAACGATACGCACGGGATCGGCATCGTCTTGCTGGCAGGTATCGAGGTACTGCAATTGGAGCGTCATCTGGCAGCCGGCAAGACTGGTGCTGCAGCGGTATAGAGAAGCCGTTTCTGATGTAATATAGACCCGGCAAAATGGATGAACGGCTGGAAGCAAGAACAAAGAGCCGTGCTTTTTGTTCAATAAGCAGACATGTTCCCTGCCGGTACTTGAGCGATTGGCAAAATTTTGAGAAGATAGTGCAAGAAAGGCGCAAGGGGGCGAAACAGACGTGAAACGATTGATTTACCGGGCCCAATGGCTGGAAGGGCAGGACGAGCAGGGATTGCAAAGCTTGCTGTCCGACAAGGACGCGGCAGTTCAGCGGCATGTCGATGGCGGGGGCATTATGACCATTGCAGCCTATAAGTGGCAGCATCATGTTTTTTTGTACTATGAGTGCATCCGGGAGGTCATTCAGCCGGAAGAGCTGTTCCCGTCGGCGGAGCCGTTCTTGGAGGATTGGCCCGGGAAAGCGGAGAAACGCAAATGGATGCCGATGATCGACGTGTTTCATTTTAACGAGCCGGTCAGCTATGAGCATTGGCTTCGCAAGGAGCCGGTGGAGCGGCGGGCGGGGCGCGTTGCGCATCTGAAGCCGGAGATGATCAGCAGTTATATTTATTATCATTATCAGCTTCAGGAAGAGAGAGCCTTCCTTGGCGACAAGTATGAGATTATTGCCCTGCACGACAATCTGATGTTCGGCTATCAGGAATTTCCGAAGGTCATCGAAGAGCCGCTTGCGCCGAAGAAGCTGCAAACGAAAGGGACGCCGGAGAACTGGAACGATTCCCGGATGGACCTGCACTTTCAGGCCTGGGAGGACGGGCACCTGTATTTCAAGCATATTGACCCGATTTTCACCCTTTATTGCGGTGATCGGTGATAACTAGGCAGTCGAGCCAATGAGAGCGACTACAGAAGGAGATGAATAGGGTGGTTTTCAATATCCGGGATTTCGGTGCCGTCGGTGATGCGACGACCAAAGATACGAAAAGCATTCAAGCGGCCATCGACCGCTGCTTCGAGCAGGGGGGCGGCACCGTGCTTGTTCCGAAGGGAGAGTATTTGTCGGGAACGCTGCTGTTGAGATCGAACGTCAATCTGCATTTGGATGCGGCAGCCCGTATCGTAAGCAGTATGGAGGAGCAGGATTTTGAAGCTCCCTTCTCTGAAGGGCCGGATGTTCAGGCGCTTAGCGAGGGGCAAGGCAGCAGTGCGCTTATTTGTGCCCGGCATGCGGACAAGGTATCGATTACCGGATTCGGCACGATTGACGGACGCGGAGAGCATTTTCTCGAGCCGGAGGACGGCGTAAGCGACTATGTGCTGCTGCCGCTCGGCGGCTTCCGCCCGAAGCTGATTGACTTTGAAGGCTGTACGGATGTGCTGTTTCGGGATGTCACTTTGTACCGTGCTTCCTCCTGGGGCCTTCATATGACCGGGTGCAGCCGGGTGAACGTCGATGCTATCAAAATTCTCGGACAGCTGCGCGGACCGAACAATGACGGGATCGACCCGGACAGCTGCAAGGACGTTCATATCTCGAACTGCCACATTGAAACGGGCGACGATTGCATTGTGGTCAAAACGACGAAATACGGTGCAGAGCGTTACGGCGCGTGCGAGAATATTACGGTGACGAACTGCACGCTGACCTCACATGATTCCGCAATCAAGATCGGAACCGAAACACATGGAGATATCCGCAACATTACGGTGACTAATTGTGTCATTCGCAACTCCAACCGGGGGATGGGACTGTGGGTTCGGGACGGCGCGACCGTGGAAAATATTTTATTCTCCAACATTACCGTCGAAACGCGTCTGTTCAGCGATGAGGAGGAAACGAAGCGGGAGCTGCGCTGGTGGGGCAAAAGCGAGCCGATCTTCATTACGGCGGAACGCCGCAAAGGGGCGACCTGGGCTCCAGGCCGCATTCGCAACATCCGGTTCGATCACATTCTGGTGGAGGCCGAGGGCGGCGTGTACTTGGAAGGCTCGGAGGAAAGCGTCATCGAGGATATCTCAATCCGCGGCCTGAAGCTGGCGATGCGCCGCAAAAGCGGATACCCGGGCGGGGTGTTCGATACCCAGCCGTCGGAGCGCGGGGTGTTCCCGCACCATATCCCGGCCGTATTTTGCCGCTATGCGAAGAACGTATCGCTTGACGGCGTAGAAATCGTATGGGACGGCGAGCCGAATCCGCACTGGTCCCACGCAATGTACGGCGAGCAGATCGAGCGCCTGACGATCAAAGGCTTCCGCGGCGCACCGGCCGCTGCCGGCATCGATAGCGCCATTGCTTTGAAGCGGGTACGGGAGCTTTCCGTGGAGCAATGTAAAGCGGAAGAGGGAACAGGCACCTTCCTTTCCTTGGAAGAGGTGGCGCCTGACGGTCTGTTCGTCGTTGGCAATGATTTCTCCAAGGCGCGCCAGGGGGTTGCTTTTGCCGACGGCACCGCGCCGGATTATTTTGCAGCGGCCAATAGGCCTGCGAAGCAGTCATAGTTTATGTACGTAAGTTAAGGAAGCCCGGTCGGACAACAGGTCCGCCGGGTTTCTATTTTTTTTGTAAACATATGAAATTAGGCAAGTTTACTAGATTCTCCTGTGATAGAATGAGTTTAGGCGTATAGCCTAATTTTTTCCAAATTAAAGGAGGAGAAGTGAAGTGAAAAGGTACAACCGTCTGTCTCGTGTCGCTTGTGCATTAGCCTTGTCCGCAGCCGTTCTGCTGTCCGTAGTGCTACCTGCTCCGCAGGTTCGAGCGGAAGGCCCGTCCGATCCGGCCCCTGTCATCCAGCCTGCAGGCACAGCGAATGGGAAAAAGGTACTGTTCGACAACACCCATGGACAAACCGCCGGTGCGGCCGACTGGGTGATCGACGGGGGCTTCTCCGATTTTGGCAACGCGCTTGCCGGTGCCGGCTACTATGTGAAGGAGCTGCGCAAAGCGACGCCGATTACCTTGTCCGATTTGACCGGATACGATGTATTGGTCATCGGGGAGGCGAATATTCCTTACAAAACATCCGAGCAGACAGCTTTGCTTAATTATGTGCAAAATGGCGGCAGTATCTTTTTCATCGGAGATCATTACAATGCCGACCGGAATAAAAACCGTTGGGACGCATCGGAAGTGTTCAACGGCTATCGACGGGGTGCCTGGAGCAATCCGGCCCAAGGCATGAGTACAGAGGAGGCGGCGTCCGCAGCCATGCAAGGCGTAGCCAGCTCCGATTGGCTGGGCAGCAATTTCGGCGTGCTGTTCCGGTATAACGCGCTGGGGGATATTACTGCTAACAATATTGTCGCACCCGGCCAAGCGTTTAACATTACAAGCGGTGTGTCCACGGTAGCGATGCATGCGGGTTCGACCTTGGCCATTATGGATCCCCAGAAGGCCAAAGGGATCGTCTACTTGCCGGCGACAAGCACGAAATGGGCAAGCGCCGTTGATCAAGGCGTCTATGCCGGAGGCGGAGTGGCCGAAGGTCCTTTTGTCGCGGTAGCCAAGGTCGGCGCCGGGAAGGCCGGCTTCATCGGCGATTCCTCGCCGGTGGAGGATGCGACGCCGAAATACAAGCGTGAGGAGACGGGCGCTTCGAAGACAACGTACGACGGCTTCCAGGAGCAGAACGATGCGGCGCTGCTGGTGAATCTGGTGAATTGGCTGGCAACGCCGGAAAGCTATACGAGCTTGAGCCAGGTTTCCGGGCTGACGCTGGATACGGCAACGCCACTACTCGCCATGGAGACGCCGCAGACCTCAACCGAGCCGCAAGCGGAGCCATGGGCTGCCCCGGCAGCAGGATATAAGTGGTGGGATCCGACCACCTTTAAATCCGGCTCTTACGGTTATGCGACGTCCGGTGGCGGCGGAGGCGGGGGAACGGGCGTATTTTTCTCCGAGTATGTGGAAGGAAGCAGCTACAACAAGGCATTGGAGATTTATAACGGCTCGGGGGCATCCATCGACCTCAGCGGCTACAGCATCGCCCAGTCGAACACGACGTCGACCATTGCTTTGAGCGGTACATTGGCGAACGGAAGCGTCTATGTCATCGCCCATCCGAATGCCTCCAGCACGCTGCTGGCCAAGGCTAATGCTACCAGCTCGACGATCTCCTTCAACGGGGACGATTCGGTGACATTGATGAACGGCAGCACGGCGATCGATGTCATAGGCACATCGGGCACCTCCTTCGGTACGGATAAGACGTTGGTGCGCAAAAGCTCCGTTACGGCGGGCAGTACCTCCTATGTGTCCACGGAGTGGGACTCGTATGCCGCCGATACCTTTACGTATTTAGGCAGCCATACGGTGATGTCGACGAACAACGCGCCGGTTGTCGCTAGCGCCATCGCCGACCGTTCGGCGGCAGCGGGCAGCGGAGCCTTGACGATTGACATTTCAGGCACGTTCACAGATGCCGACGGCGACGCCTTAACGCTCACGGCAGCCTCCAGCAGCAGTGTAACGGCGTCTGCCTCTGTCAGCGGCACCACCTTGACGGTAACGCCTGTTGCAGCGGGGACGGCAACCATCACCGTTACAGCCAATGACGGCAAGGGAGGCACGGTGTCTGACGCGTTTACTGTCACCGTTACCTCCGTCGCGACAACCTCGCTGAGCGAAGCGTTCGAAACCGGGACCAAGACGGCTTATGCCGCTGCGAATGTCACACTGGGCTCGGGATCATGGTACTTTGACAATGCGCTGATCGGCAACAGCACGACGGACAAGAAGAACGGCACCCAGTCGGCACGGGTAAAAGCAGCAGGGGCGATCACGATGAATTTCAACGTGACGGGCGCGGCTGCGGTTTCCGTGAAGCATGCCAACTTCGGCTCCGATACGGGAGCCAGCTGGAAGCTTCAGAAGTCGCTGGATAACGGAGCGTCATGGACGGATGTAGGATCGACGTACACAAGCTCCGCATCCCTTGCTTCCCAGACGATTACGGTGGGGGAAAGCGGCGCGGTCCGATTCCGTATTGTCGTCTCGGGCACATCGGGCAGCCGGTTGAACTTCGACGACTTCACGATTTCAAACTGATTTCATCATCATTCCTGGCTGTTCATGCAAAAAGCCGTCACGAATCTGTGACGGCTTTTTCCGGTAGGCAAGACAACCTTCGTCTACTTGACAAACGCATACCATCTGGACAGATGGCGAAGCCGTTTATCCTTGTTGGAGGAGGGAAGAGGGGAAGCAGCTCTAGATGGACCTTCTAAAATTAACGGGGCGGTAAAGGCTGACCCGAGTAAGGGTAGCTGTATTTCAGCTCCTCGTCAAAGGTCACATAATCTAGGTTCACCATGAGCAGCAAATAACGCATGCCCGTGTTCGGATCACTGATAATAATGTGATCGCGGCCAGCCGCTTCGATCCGGCCCTTGAATATTTTCGCATTCCATTCGCTGTTGTTTTCATACGTCATGTAGAACGTGCCTATCTTGCCCAGGTTCAAACGTAAAATATTTTCGATAAAGGACTGCTCCAGAGGGAGCTGGGAGACCGTGGTGCCCTGAGGAGAGATGTAAGACCCGCTTGGCACCTGCGGCGGCTGCATTTGCTGTGTCTGGGGAGCATATTGCGGAAATTGCCCGCCTGCCTGAGGGGGATACCCGGGATAACTGTAAGCGGGAGTCCCTGACGGCCGGTAAGGAAGGTTCGTCATGTTTGGAAATTCCTCCTTCAATGGAATGAATATTGTTTTCCTACACTTATACCTATTATGGTGGCTTGGACAATTAGCACCTTTCGGAGAAGAAAAAAGCCGAGCTTTTTCCGAGAGCTTGTTTCACGTCCTTCAGTTCCCTGCAAAAGGCTGCAACGCAAAAAAAGCCACCGCACCGGGCGGCAGCTTCTCGCATTTTGTAGCCGATATTAAAAGTTAAAGTTATCCGGGTCAGGGCCGAACCGGTGGTTTTCGTTCAATGCATCCAGCTTGGCGATATCTTCCTCCGAAAGGGAGAAGTCGAATATATTGCCGTTTTCACGGATGCGCGCTTCGGTAACGGACTTCGGAATGGTGACGATACCGTTCTGCAAATCCCAGCGCAAAATAATTTGAGCTGCCGATTTGCCGTATTTCGCAGCAAGCTCGGTCAGGACCGGAATGTCCAGATTGCCTTGCATGAGAGGGCTCCAGGCCTCCAGCTGAATCCGGTGGGCTGCGCAGAAGCTGCGCAGCTCCTGTTGGGTCAGACGCGGATGGCATTCAACCTGGTTTACCATCGGTACGACTTCGCTTCCCGCGAGCAGCTCCTCGAGATGGTGCACTTGAAAGTTGCTAACGCCGATAGCGCGGACCGCGCCGTCCTTGTACAGCTTCTCCAGCGCACGCCACGTGTCTTTATACTTACCCTGGACCGGCCAGTGGATCAGATAAAGATCGATGACCTCCAGATCCAGCTTCCTGCGGCTTTCTTCAAAAGCGCGCAAAGTCGAATCGTAGCCTTGGTCGGCATTCCATACCTTGGTCGTAATAAACAGCTCTTCGCGGGCTGCGCCGCCTTCCTTAATCCCTGCTCCTACGCCGGCCTCGTTGTTGTAGGCTGCGGCTGTATCGATGCTGCGATAGCCGGCCTGAATAGCCGTTTTGACCGATTGAATGACCTCATCGCCATCCTTCGTTTTCCAAACGCCAAGTCCAAGCCAAGGCATTTTAACTCCATTATGTAATACAGTGCTGTCGGAAATATGCTGGATCATGGGGTTCCTCCTACGCTTTGAAATGGTTTTTGAATGCAAGAGCCTTTCTTTATTATCATACCACGCGGAGTCGCAGGAATGAAATTCGGCGGTGGCCGAGAGGGCGGGAATTGATTCATCGAGCCGGTAAAAAAAAGAAACAGCTGCCGGAATCGCTGCTGTTTTCCAATGCCTTAATGCCATTTTGTGCAATGCCTCCTTGATGGGATCAATTGCACAGGGCAGGATCACACGGCCAAATGCTTTTTGACCTGCTCCTCGCTCAGCGCAGAGGAACTGCCCTCGGCAACGATCGTCCCTTTATCGAGCACGTAATAATAATCCGCGATGCTTGTGGCAAAGGTGAGACTCTGCTCGACCAGCAGAACGGACATCCGCTTGCTCGCTTTAATCGATTCAATCACCTGTTCAATCTCCATCACGATGGACGGCTGGATGCCTTCCATCGGCTCGTCCAGAAGGATCAGCTGCGGCTCGGCTACGAGCGCACGGGCAATGGAAAGCTGCTGCTGCTGGCCCCCGCTTAAATCCCCGCCCTTGCGGCGCATCATTTCTCTCAGCACCGGAAACATCTCGTAGACGGAATCCGGCACGCCTTTGCGGCGGACGCTGCCGGCCTCCAGACCGAGCAGCAGATTCTCCTCGACGGTCAGCATCGGGAAAATATCCCTTCCCTGCGGCACATAGCCGATGCCTGCCTTCGCCCGCTTATCCGGGGAAGTGTGGGTGAGCTCACGCTCGTTGTAGGTGATGGTTCCCCTGCGGGGCTTGATCAGGCCCATGATTGTTTTCATGAGCGTCGTTTTGCCGACTCCGTTGCGGCCCATCAGGCAGACCACCTGGCCGGGCTCAACCTGCATGCGGACGTTCCGGAGAATCATGCTTTCTCCATAACCTGCCTCCAGCTCCTGAATGCTAAGCATCGCGCTCACCCCTTCTTCCCAAGTAAACCTCGGCCACTTTATCGTCGTTTTGGATGTCCTGCATCGTTCCTTCGCGCAGCACAGTGCCTTCATGCATCACCGTAACGGTTTTGGCGAACTGGCGCACAAATTCCATGTCGTGCTCCACGACGACGATCGTCTGCTGGTCACTGATTTTATGCAGCAGCTCGCCGGTTTTCTCGGTCTCGCTGTCGGTCATGCCGGCGGCCGGTTCATCCAGCAGCAGCAGCTCGGGCTCCTGGATGAGGAGCATGCCGATTTCAAGCCACTGCTTTTCGCCATGGGACAGGGAGCCTGCTTTATCTTTGGCCTTATGCTCCAGGCCGATCATGTGTAAGTAATATTTCATCTTATCGCGCTGCTCGGGGGTCGTTTTGGCGACGAGCGAGCTGAGAAGGCCGCGTTTCTGCCGCATGGAGAGCAATAAATTTTCCTGTACGGTCAGTGTGATGAAAATGGAGGGGGCCTGGAATTTACGGCCCACGCCGAGCTGTGCGATTTGGTGCTCCTGATGCTTGCTCAGATCGATATCCTTGAATCGAACCTTCCCTTTGGAGGGCTTGACTTTGCCGCAAAGCACATCCAGCAGCGTTGTTTTACCTGCGCCGTTCGGACCGATCAAGAAGCGCAACTCCCCTGATTGGAGGGAGAAGTCCAGTCCGCGGATGGCTTTGAAGCCTTCAAAGTCGACTTCGAGCTGTTCGATTCTCAATAAGTCGGCTGCCATTTCTTTTCTGGGTGACGTCTCCATCATGTGAGTTCCTCCTAAGCGTTTTTTACAAGCCTTCTATCCTATGTTTCCCTATTTATTTGGTCACGGCGGGATTGCCCTCGTTGTCCAGCGTGACAAGCGGGGAGGGGGGCTTGATTACAGCAGCCTTACGCCCCTGAAACCAGCCTCTTTTATCGGCAAAATCCTTGCAGGTCCCTACTATCCCTTTCGGTAAAAAGAGGACAACGACGATGAACATGGCCCCTAGAATGATCGGCCACCACTCAGGATAGGCTTCGCTGAAGCTTGTTTTGGCAGCGTTCGTGATGACTGCGCCGAGTATGGCTCCGAAGATGGAAGCCCTGCCGCCGATAGCAACCCACAGCACCATTTCTATCGATGGAACGATTCCCATTTGGGCGGGAGAGACAATGCCCTCCTGCAGGACGAACAAGATGCCGGCGAGCCCTGCCAGACCGGCGGAAATGCAATAGATGAATACTTTGTACGTTACCGGGTTGTAGCCGATAAATCGGACGCGGTTCTCCCCGTCACGAATGGCGACGAGGATTTTGCCCAACCGGCTGCCTGCGAGCCATTGGCAGAGCACAAGGGTAGCAATTACAACGAAAGCTGTAATGTAGTAGAACGTCAGCTTGGTTGAAGGCTCTCCCATCGGCAGGCCAAGGAAGGTATCGAAGTTGGTTAATCCGTTCGTGCCGCCGGTATAGCCCTGCTGTCCGACGAAAAGCGTCACCGTGATGATCACGAGAGCCTGTGACAAGATCGAGAAGAACGAGCCTTTGATCCGGTTCCGGAAGGTCAAGTAGCCTAGCAGGAAGGCGACCGCCATAGGCACAAGGATCGCTAACACAATAGCCGCAGCCGCCGACTGAAAGGGGAGCCAGAAGGCAGGCAGCTTGTCGACGCCGCTCCAGGACATGAAGTCGGGAAGCTCCCCGTGTGAAGCGACGAGCTTCAGATGCATTGCCATGCAGTAGGCTCCCAGTCCGAAATAGACACCGTGACCGAGACTCAGGATACCGGTGTAGCCCCAGATCAGGTCGAGCCCCATCGCAATGATGGCGTAGGCCAGAAACTTCCCGAGCAGCGACAGCCGGAATTCGGAGAGAAACATCGGCGCTGCGAGCATGACAGCAAACAAAATGAGCGTAAATGCAATTTTTATTTTCGTGTTGGATAGAGATAAATTCATGGGTATCTGCCCCCTCTTTAATCCAGTGCCCGGGATCGGGTGGTGACCAAGCCTGAAGGCTTCCACTGCAGGAATGCAATGATCAGCGTAAACACAATGACTTTGCCGAGCGTTGCGCTGGTCGTGTACTCGAAGGCGGTGTTCAGTACACCGATGCCGAGTGCGCCCGCCACGGTGCCGATGATTTTGCCAATGCCGCCCAAAACGACAACCATGAAGGCATCGACGATGTAATAGGTGCCGATGGAAGGTCCGATCGGACCGATCAGCGTCAGGGCGCAGCCTGCGATACCGGCCATGCCGGAGCCGAAGGCAAAGGCCTGCGCATCAACACGCCGGGTGGAGATGCCAAGGCAGGAGGCCATACTGCGGTTTTGCATAACGGCCTGCATATTGCGGCCTCCGCGACTGCGATATTGGTACAAATAAATAATCGTGATGCACACGATGACGAGCCCGATGATAAACAGCCGCTTGTAGGGCAGCGTCAAATCTGCGCTAAGCGCTAGACCGCCCTCAAGCCATTCCGGCGCTTTGACTGCGACATTCGGCGCGCCGAATATTTGTCTTGCCAGCTGCTGCAGGACGAGACTGACGCCCCAAGTGGCAAGCAGACTGTCGAGCGGGCGGCCGTACAGGAAGCGGATGAGGGTATATTCGAGCAGCCAGCCGATAGCGAAAGCTACGGCAAAGGCAACGCCAATCGAGAGAACGAAGTACCAGCCGAAGGCGGAGGCGGGCATAAATTTCTGGAACAGCTGCTGGATCGTATAGGCCATGTAGGCGCCGATCATAATGAACTCGCCGTGCGCCATATTGATGACATTCATCAAACCGAACGTGATGGCAAGCCCCAGAGCGATAAGCAGCAGAATCGAGCTTAACGAAATACCGTTAAATAATTGAAGTAACAGTAAGCCCATCGGCTTCAACCTCCTTCTTTAAAACGCAAGACTGCCCGCAAAGGGGCAGCCCCGTCCATTGGTTCTTCTTCAAATTGTGCTGCGTCTAAGCCGTCGTTATTTTTTCGTAACCTCTGCGCCCCAAGGATAGGTTTTGAGGAATGGATCCGGTTTGACCGGCTGTCCGGAATTCCATACTTCTTTAATGAGCCCGTCGGCCTGCACTTGACCGATGCGTACGGTTTTGAACACGTGCTGGTTATCGCCGTCGATTTTGACCTTGCCGCCAGGTGCACTGAACTCGATGCCTTTGGCAGCTTCCTTGACTTTGTCTACATCCACGGATCCGGCCTTTTTCACGGCTTCCGCCCACAGGTAGACGCCAAAGTAGCCTGCTTCGATCGGATCGTCCGTCACGCGGTCTTTGCCGTACTTCGCTTTGTAAGCTTCAACGAACTTTTTGTTTTCCGGCGTATCCGTTGTTTGGTAGTAGTTCCATGCAGTATAGTGTCCTTCCAGCACGGAAGCGCCGATCCCGCGGATTTCTTCCTCCGCCACACTAACGGATAGGGTGGTCAGATCCTTTGATGTGATGCCTGCATCCTTCAATTGCTTGAAGAAGGCTACGTTGCTGTCGCCGTTCAAAGTATTGAAGACAACATCCGGCTTTTCCTTTTTGATCTTACTAATAATTGTGTTGTAATCGGTATGTCCGAGCGGCGTATATTCTTCGGCAATCAGGGTGCCGCCTTCCGCTTTCAACTGCTCTTTAATAATTTTGTTGGCCGTTCTAGGGAACACGTAATCGGAGCCGAGCAAGAAAAACTTCTTGCCTTTGTTTTGCAGCAGCCACGAGACTGCCGGTACGATTTGCTGGTTCGTTGTCGCCCCGGTATAGAAAATGTTGGGTGAAGCCTCCAGGCCCTCGTATTGAACCGGATAGAAAAAGAGTCCTTTGTTTTGCTCGACTACAGGAAGCACGGCTTTACGGCTTGCCGATGTCCATCCTCCGAAGATAACCGCTGTTTTGTCTTTTTGCAGCAGCTTCTTTGTTTTCTCTGCGAATGTCGGCCAATCGGAAGCGCCATCCTCGATGATCGGCTTCAGCTGCTTCCCGAGCACGCCCCCAGCCTTGTTGATTTCTTCGATGGCCATCATCTCGGCATCCTTAACGGATACTTCGCTAATAGACATGGTTCCCGTAAGGGAGTGCAGGATGCCTACCGGAATCGTGTCGCTTCCTGCATTCGCCGGCTTTGCGTCGGTTTTCGTTTCTGTCGCTGCAGGTGTAGCGGCTGGCTTGGCGGTTGATGCGCAGCCGGCCAGCAATGCGGTGAGTGACATGCACACCGCCATTAAAACTTTGATCCCTTTTTTCTGTACCTTCATCCTATCCACTCCTCTTTAAATAATGGGTACTCCCCATGGCATCATGCATGATGCCGGTGAGTAGAGCATAGCTTGCCAACAGTTCAATCCGGCAAGCCAGTGAGTTCTATCCGCGTCATGGAAGCCGATGAATATCCGGATATTTCATGCTGTAAAATTCATTTGGAACGTTTTCTCACATGACATATCATAGATTATGCGTTAAGTTTGTGTCAATATACATTACACGAAAAATATTTTCGAGCTAACCTTCGGCTTTTTAATTCCTTATTCAGGGATATTATCCTTTTATGACCGAAAAATAGCTAAAAATGCGTAATATCCATTGAATTTTGAGGGAAGTAAAATGACATTGGAGATTTACAGTTGGTAAAATAGCGAATATAATATACTCAGATGCTATTCAATATTCGTCTTTATCACGTCAGGTTATATAACATTAATGAAGATTTGTGTACATGGGTCCTAAGGAGGAACTTCAATTATGCATTTAACGGAAAGGGAAAAAGAAAAGCTGCTCATTACCGTCGCCGCGGATTTGGCCCGAAGAAGGCTTCAGCGGGGTGTGAAGTTGAATTATCCTGAAAGCATAGCTTTAATTACCTCGGAAATTATGGAGGGAGCGCGCGATGGGATGACGGTGGCTCAGCTTATGCAATACGGGACGACTATTCTTAAAGCGGATCAGGTGATGGAGGGTGTCCCTCAAATGATACATGAGGTACAGGTAGAAGCGACCTTTCCCGACGGGACCAAGCTCGTTACCGTTCATCAACCAATAGGACATTAATGGGGAGGAGCACGAGGATGATTCCAGGCGAATACCGTGTCAAAGATGGAGAAATTACGCTGAATGCCGGCAAAAAAACAGTCGACCTTCTTGTCATTAATGCTGGAGACCGTCCGGTGCAGGTGGGCTCTCATTATCATTTTTTTGAAGTGAACCGCGGGCTTCTGTTTGAACGGGAGCAGGCATTCGGTATGCGGTTGAACATTCCGGCAGGTACGGCGGTCCGGTTCGAGCCGGGCGAAGAGAAGCCGGTCCAGCTCGTGGAGCTTGGCGGAGCAAAGCTATCCTACGGCTTGAACAGCTTAAGTCAAGGAGAGGCTGTTCCGGGGGCGCTTCCCGCCGAAGTGAAAAAACGGCTGGATGAATGGAAGGAAGGGGTGTAGCTAACGTGGCAACGATGAGTCGAAAAGCCTATGCGCAAATGTTCGGTCCTACGGTCGGAGATGCCGTTCGGTTAGCGGATACGGAGCTGTGGGCCGAGATCGAAGCGGATCATACCGTGTACGGGGAAGAATGCAAGTTCGGCGGGGGAAAGGTCATTCGCGACGGTATGGGTCAATCCAGCCGGCATACCCGCGATCAAGGCGTACTGGATACCTTGATTACGAATGCCATCATTATTGATCATTGGGGTGTCGTGAAGGCCGATATCGGCATCAAGGACGGCCTGATCGCAGGTATTGGCAAAGCGGGAAATCCCGATCTGATGGACGGGGTGCATCCGAATATGGTTGTTGGAGCCAGCACAGAGGTGATCGCAGGAGAGGGCAAAATCATTACCGCCGGGGGCATCGACACCCATATTCATTATATATGCCCTCAGCAAATCGAAACGGCACTCGCATCCGGCGTGACGACGATGATCGGCGGAGGTACAGGTCCTGCCGCGGGAACGAGCGCTACGACGTGTACGCCTGGCGCTTGGCACATGTACCGCATGCTGGAGGCGGCGGAGGCGTTCCCGATGAACCTTGGCTTCACCGGCAAAGGCAACGCCGCTTTCACAGCCCCGCTCGTGGAGCAGGTGGAAGCGGGGGCGATCGGGCTGAAGCTGCATGAGGACTGGGGCACGACGCCCGCGGCGATCGATGCGTGTCTGAAGGTGGCGGACCAGTACGACGTGCAGGTCGCGATCCACACCGACACATTGAATGAAGCGGGCTTCGTCGAGGATACGCTCGCAGCCATCGGCGGCCGTACGATTCATACGTACCATACCGAAGGCGCCGGCGGCGGGCATGCTCCGGATATTATCCGTGCTGCCGCGGAGCTGAATGTGCTTCCGTCGTCAACGAATCCGACCCGTCCTTACACGGTGAATACAGTGGAAGAGCATCTCGATATGCTGATGGTTTGCCATCATCTTGACAGCCGCATTCCGGAGGATGTCGCTTTTGCGGATTCGCGGATCCGGCCGGAGACGATTGCGGCCGAAGATATTTTGCACGACATGGGCGTGTTCAGCATGCTCAGCTCCGATTCACAGGCGATGGGCCGGGTCGGCGAAGTGATTATCCGCACGTGGCAAACGGCGGATAAGATGAAGAAACAGCGCGGCTATTTGCCCGCGCCGGGGGAGACCTCCGAGCCTGCGAGCGAGCAGGACAACTTCCGTATTAAGCGCTATGTCGCCAAATACACGATTAACCCTGCGATTACCCACGGGATCAGCCACCTTGTCGGTTCGGTGGAGGTGGGTAAGCTGGCTGATCTTGTCGTGTGGAGCCCGATGTTCTTCGGCATCAAGCCGGATTTGGTGCTCAAAGGGGGCATTATCGCCTACGCCCAAATGGGCGACCCCAACGCTTCGATCCCGACGCCGCAGCCTGTCTTCGGCAGACCGATGTTCGGCTCCTTCGGGAAAGCGTTGAATCACAACATTACGTTCATCTCCCAAGCTGCTTACGATCTAGGAGTGCACGAGAAGCTGGGCCTGCAAAAGCGGATCGAGCCGGTGAAAAACTGCCGCAGCGTGACCAAGAAGGATATGATCCATAACGGCGAGACGCCGAAGCTGGAGGTCAACCCGGAAACGTACGAGGTAAAGGTGGATGGCACGGCGATAACTTGCGAGCCTGCTGTGGAGCTGCCTATGGCGCAGAGGTATTTTCTTTTCTAATTCTTTCTTTCTATATTTTAGCGAATCCATTTAAAAAGGCGGAGATATTTCCTTCCTTTGCGGCGCTGGGCTTTTTAAATGGAGGAGTGGAGGGTACTCATGCAGCAACCAAACCCGCCTTCTTGGCTCTCCTATGTACAATTGCTGGATTCCGCCCTGCCGATCGGCGGCTTCTCACATTCGTTCGGCCTGGAGACGCTGGTGCAGCTGGGCGTCGTCGAGCAGCCTGTGCAGCTGAAGCAATATATTGAAACAATGCTGTACCAGAGCTGGGCTCCGGTGGATGCGCTCGCGGTCAAGGCCGTATATCTATATGCGCCGAACCAGGAATGGTCGTCCCTCTGGGAGGTGGACCGCACCCAGCATGTGCAGAGAACGGCCGTGGAAACGAGAGAAGGCGTCGTCAAAATGGGCCGCAGGCTGCAGCAGCTCGCCCGGGCCATGTACCCGGATCTGCCGTGGAACATTCTGCTGGCTGCCGTTCGGGACCGGCAATGCTTCGGAACCCATCCGTTGATTCACGGCTGGCTCAGCTACCATCTTCGGGTGCCGCTTGCGATGGCGGCCGAAGGCTACCTGTATGCCTGTACAATGACATGCATCAACAGCGGTCTTCGGCTGATGTCCATCGGCCAGACCGAGGGGCAGCGGCTATTGTCGGAGCTGCTTCCGGTCATTACCGACGCATGGCGCAGCGTGGAATCGCTGGACCCGCTGGAGGACGGCTTTGGCAACACCCCATCAGCGGACATCGCCATGATGCGCCACGAGGCGCTTTATTCCAGATTATTTATGTCTTAATCTATCGCTGCCATTTTATATAAACAGGAGGCTGACGCATATGTGTCAAGGATCATCGCATCATCATCATTGGGAAACGCCGGACCACCCGCACATGGATCGTCCTATGAGAATCGGAATCGGAGGGCCGGTCGGATCAGGGAAAACGGCGCTTGTCGAGCGTCTGGCACGCAGGCTTAATGATCGTTACAGCATCGCTGTGATCACAAATGATATCTATACAAAGGAAGACGCGAATATTTTGATTCGCTCGGAGGCTTTGCCGGCGGAACGCATTATCGGTGTGGAGACGGGCGGCTGCCCGCATACGGCGATCCGCGAGGACGCATCGATGAACTTTGAAGCGATCGAGGAGCTGGAGAACCGTTTCTCCCATCTGGATATCATTTTTATCGAGAGCGGCGGGGATAACCTCGCGGCAGCGTTCAGCCCCGAATTGGTGGATCGCTTCATCTATATTATCGACGTGGCGCAGGGGGAGAAAATCCCCCGCAAGGGCGGCCCGGGCATCATTCGCTCCGACATGCTCGTCATCAACAAAATCGATCTGGCTCCCCATGTCAGAGCGAGCCTGGCGGTCATGGAGGAAGATACATTGAAAATGCGCGGGGAGAGACCGTTTGTCTTCTCCAATCTGTTCGACGGCCAAGGTCTGGATACGATCGTGGATTGGATCGAGAAGGAATTTCACCGTGCCTAGCATCACCGGCTGCATCTCCGCTTCCTTCGCGGAAGTGGAAGGGCAGACAAAATTAAGCGATAGAATGCACGCTTATCCGCTCAAAATCGCCAAAGCCTTCCCGTTCGATGGAGGCCAGCTCGGAGTTTACGTCATGGACGCGTCGCCGGGGATCATGTCCGGGGACCGCTATGAGCTGGATTGGCGGTTCGGCGAGGAAACGCAAGTGTTCATTACCAATCAGTCGTACACCAAGGTGCATCCGGCTTACGCGCACCCGCTCAGCGAGCAGAAGCAATCGCTCACGCTCCTTCGAGGCAGCTACGTCGAGTACATGCCCGAACCGTTAATGCTGTATAAGGACGCCGTTCTTTCCAGCACCATGGAGGTTCGGATGGAACCGGGCTCCGCTTTATTGTTAACAGACCTCGTATGCCCGGGCCGAACCCACCGGGGGGAAATTTTTCACTATACGCTGTACCAAAACAAGCTTTCCGTCTATTATGATAACGAACTGATTTGTGCAGCCAGACAAAGGGTTGAGCCGGGAAGACAGAGGCTTGCCGGAATCGGCAGCTGGTCGGACTATACCCACAGCGGCTCCTTGTACTTGTTCTATGACGGCATCGGGGAGACGTTCATCGAGCAGCTTCGGGAGTTTATCGAGCATGTGCTGCAGGAACGTTCAGACCAGGCGGCTGCCGGGAGGGCGGTTCAGCAGTCTCCGCTTTATTACGGGCTCAGCCGCGCATACAAGCACGGTCTGATCCTTTCGGTGCTCGGGCATAAGGTACATGCAATCCAATTTTTGCTGGAAGCGGTTTGGCAATATATCCGCAAGGAGCTTTTTGACAAACCTCCACTCCAGGTGCGAAAATAAGACTGGCAAGCACAATACAACAAACCATCATTCCGTCCGCGGTAGTTGCTGCGGCGGATTTTTCACTTTGAAGGAGGGTCCGGCATGACGAATTTGTTGATTCTGGGCATGCTGCTGCAGCGGCCGATGCACGGATACGAGCTGCAGCAGCAAATCCAAAGCCAGCGGCTGGACGTTTGGTCCAACGTGCTGTCCGGCTCCATTTACTATGCTTTGAACAAGATGGAGCACGAAGGTCTTGTTGTGACGGAATCGGAGGAGCGGACCGGCGCACGGCTTCGCAAAACGTATGCCATTACAGAGCAGGGCCGCCAGACGTTCATGGAGCTGCTTCGTTCCGCGATGGTTCAGCCGCCGCACGAGACCGGATCGGCCTTTTTCACGATGATTCCTTGGCTGTCTTTTTTGGAAAAAAGGGATGCTTTGGTGTTTTTGCAGCAAAATAAGCAGAGGCTGGAAGATATGCGCCTGGTTTGGGTTAGCCGAAGGGAAGAAAGAGCGGTAGTTGAACAGACGGGACCCATCCTGTGGGCCATGGACAACACGATCGAAATCATAGATGCGGATCTGCGGTTTATGCGGAAGCTGATGCAGGCTTTGGAATAATGGCAGATGGTTCCACAGGAAAAGCCGTGTTCAAGTAATTGTTGATTTCGGTTCGCAATATATCGACAATATTTTGAATTCATCATGCCTTTTGTTGTCAAACGGGTATGAGGTTGATATGATAAAGGAGAAATGCGGGGGCAGGCAAATCCCCTCGCCGATCTTTGTGAACATAGTCACTAGGTTATCGCATCAAAGGTACTTTTCAATATAGAAAAGTCATGCTACGAACCAAGCTTTCCTGAGGGAGGCTTTAAGGAGGTACAATACCGTGGGAAAACAAATAGGGCTGGATCTTCCGGCGGATTCTGCTGCAGCTGTTGCAGAGTCGCAGCACGCGGATCAAGTCGATCAAGGACCTGTCACTTGGAGAGATTTTGTGCAGCTGGCCAAGCCGGGCATTATTTTTTCGAATTCGATCACTGCGTTCGGCGGCTTCTGGGTCGCATCCGGATGGCATGTGAATTGGCTGCAAATGCTGTATACGATGATTGGAACCGCGTTAGTCATGGCATCAGGCTGCGTGCTCAACAATTATCTTGACCGTGATCTGGACACCAAGATGGCCAGAACCCAGAACCGGGCAACGGCAACTGGAAAGCTGTCCGCGCAGGTGGTTTTGTGGTACGGCATTATTCTCGGCATCATCGGGGTATCGGGGCTTTGGCTGCTCGTCAATCCGATTTCGGCGCTGCTCGGAATGCTCGGTCTGTTTCTTTACGTTTGGGTGTATACGGCGTGGTTTAAGCGTACCTCGGTTTGGAGTACCTTTGTAGGAAGCTTCTCCGGAGCGGTACCGCCTGTCATCGGATACTGTGCGGTTCGTCAAGATATCGATGCCGGCGCCTTGATTTTGTTTGGCATCATGTTCCTGTGGCAGCCTCCCCATTTCTGGGCTCTCGGCATTCGCCGTGTAGAAGAATACCGTGCCGCAGGCTTTCCTCTGCTGCCAGTGGTCAAAGGCTCGTTTGTGACCAAAATGGCGATGATCCGCTATGTTGTGCTGATCGTGCCCGTTTCCCTGCTTTTGTATGTATATGGTTATGTGAACGTCATTTATTTCTACGCCGCCGCCGCGATGGGCTTGTACTGGGCGTTCCTCTCCATCAAGGGCTTCAAAGCGGAGGACGAAGTGCTCTGGGCGAAAAAGATGTTCATTTATTCGATCAATTATTTAACGCTGTTGTTCATTATTATTGTTTTGACAACAGTGAAAACACCTGTGGGCTAAGCAAACGCCAAAGTCCATAGCTGAATACAACTGGAATGCGATGAAGTCCCATGACAGCATGGGGCTTTTTTTGCAGAAATGACGAGGAGATGATACATAGTGGAAGCTGGTGCAAATGCAGGAGGGCAAGGTAAGTGGTTCAAAATTGTAGTCGTGGTGCTGCTGCTGGCCATGATCGGAACGTTCGCTTACATGCTGATGAAGGGGAAAGAGGAGAAGCTGGGCGTTATCCGCAAAACGCCGGACTTCAAGCTGGAGAATCTGGACGGGAAACAGGTCGGCTCGGCGGAGCTGGCAGGAAAAGTGAAGCTGGTTTATTTCTTCTATTCCACTTGTCCGGACGTATGTCCGCCGACGACGTATACGTTGTCCAAAATTCAAGATCAATTGGTGAAAAAAGGCGGCTTCGGCGATAAAACGGCGATCGTCTCGATCAGCTTCGACCCGACCAAGGATACGACGGCGCAGCTGAAGGAGTTCTCAAGCCGATACCATCCCGACTATAAAGGCTGGTACTTCCTGCGTGCGAATGAAGAGAAGACAGTGCTTGACCTTGCGCAGCAGTTCGGTCTTATGGTCATTAAAGACCCGCAAGGCGGAACGTTCACGCATCAAAACTTTATTTTGCTGGTAGATAAAAAAGGCGACATGCGCAGCTACTACGACGGCAGCGATGCCGATTTGAACATTGATAAAATTACGCAGGATATGATGAACCTGACGAAAGAATAGGATGGCACCTAAGAAAGAAGGCACCTGGGAGAGCAAACAACCATGACCTATTTTACGCACATATTGTTGAACAATGTCATTCCCTTGACGATAATGATCGCTCTCGGCGCGGGTCTTTACCGGGCCTTCAAACTGGATATCAAGACATTGTCCAAGCTGAACTTTTATTTGTTTTCTCCGGCGCTCGTGTTCAAAATGCTGTATGAGTCCGAATTAACGATGTCATTGCTCGGACAGACGCTGATATTTTTTCTTATCTATTTTGCTGCCATGTACCTGCTGGTGGAGCTCGTGATGAAATGGCGCGGGTACCAAGGGGGCATGGTGACGGCGATGCGCAACAGCGTTATTTTCTACAATAGTGCCAATTATGCGATTCCGCTGAATCAGCTCGTTTTCGTAGGAGATGCGTTCACGCTATCGATCCAGATTATCATCATGATGATGCAAAGCCTGCTGCCGAATACATATGGCATCTATAGCGTCAATGCTCATAAGCAGGACCCGAAGCAATCGCTCAAAACCATTATGACGCTGCCGATTATCTATGTCATTCCGTTGGCTTTTCTGATGAGAGGGCTTCACATTCCGGTGCCAGAGCCGATTTATGCTCCGATTAATTATATTTCTAACGCATTTATTGCAACTGCACTTATCACTTTGGGGGTACAGCTGGGCAGTATGAAATGGCAGCTGAGATTTTCGGACGTCATGCTGTCCAATGTGCTTCGGCTCCTTATTGGTCCGGCTGTAGGCTTTGTCGTTGTTTGGTTGATGGGGATTCAAGGAGCTATGGCACAGGCACTGGTCCTATCGTGTGCCGTACCCACGTCGCTGAGCAGCGTGCTGATCGCCGTAGAGTACGACAATGAACCCGAGTTCTCGTCGCAGGTCGTGTTTTCTTCAACGATATTTAGTATTTTCACGGTGACTATCGTCATTTATTTAATGAAATTTATTTCGTAATCGAGGGCTTCGTCACCTGCATCGGTAGAGCCGGATCCTGCGGAGGGTAAATAATGTACTCTTCCAGGCCGGCTTTTTCTAATTGCTGGATGATATATTCATCAGGGGTTCCTTCGACACCGGCATAGCCTCTTCGGGTGTAAATTTGCTCCGAATCGGGAAATGTATCCCTGAGAATCCCTCTGATTTTTTTGCCGGACGCATCATTGTCGGTGAACAGGAACACTTCATCCTGGCCTGCTTTTTTCTTAAGCGATTCCAGCTTATCGGTGTTCAGGGAGCCGAATGTGCATACAATCGAAACCTCGCCCGTTAAAAGACGGCGGAGCCTGCTTTTATCATTCTTTCCTTCGACGATGATCGTGATAGCCAATGAAATTCACCTGCCTTGTCTGTGTTGGACTTTAAAGGCTTTGTAAGTAGTATATCCAGTTTTGACAAACGTTCCAAGCCTTTTCATCGCGTTCTTATTTCCTAGGAAATGCCGGTTACCGAAGCAGAAGACTTGACGACGATGCAGCGTTCCTTTAGTATGAGGTTATTAACTATATAAAAGTAAGCGAGAACTGGCAAAAGCCATAAGGAGAGAGCCGAGATGAAAATGACCGTCTACCCGCCTCAAAAGCAAGCGATCGGAGCCTTCGACGGGGGGAGCATTACAGAACAAAAACCGATTGGCTTTCCCGGCGAAGGCTCGGCCGTGAAGCGAATCGGACCGCTATTTTACTGGGCTTGGGCTCATGCGCCGGAGGAAGGCTTCATTCCGATGCATCCGCATCAGGCGTTTGAAATCATTACGTATATGGTACATGGGCAGGCGGAGCATGCCGATACTTTGGGAACGCGAAGTGTAGTGCATGCGGGCGGGGCACAGGTTATGCAGACAGGATCGGGCGTGTCGCACAGCGAGCGGTTCGTCGGACCGGATTCCGAAGGATTTCAAATTTGGTTTGAGCCTTTGATTCGGGAAGCACTGCAGCGGAAGCCGACTTACAATCAATACGAGCACGAGGCCTTCCCGACGCTCCAATCGGAGGGGATGACGGTCAAAACAATCATTGGGAAGGGTTCGCCCATTGATTTGGTGGCAGCCATGAACATGTGGGATGTGGAGCTGCTGCCCGGCTTTACATACCGGCATATGCTGCAGGCAGGCCAAAGCCTTGCTGCACTGGCTATCCGTGGTGACGGAGGAGCCTGGACGGTGTCGGAGCGGACCAAGAACACAGTAACCCCGGTCAGCTTCCATAACAAGGATTTCTCCGTGCTCGAAGCGGATGAGGAGGAGGCCGAGCTGCTGTTAACAGCGGATTCCAAGCTTCGCATCATCCTGATCGAAGTGCCGACAAACGTCGATTATCCGTTATACCAGAAACGATAAGCAGCAGGACTGTTTCCATGCAGAGCGATGCTGCTGGGATCGTTCATCTCGAATATTGAAAAAAACGGCCTGGCGCACGATGCCCAGGCCGTTCTTATTGGAGAGTGGTTGCTTGCTTAAGAGTGATACCTTACCTTGCGATTAGTTGATGAAATTTGCTTTCGTTAACAAGCGCTTCAGCATTGTAGCCGATTGGGCGCGTGTTGCTTGGCTTGCAGGTGCAATCGTGTTGTCCGTGATTCCATCTACAATGCCTGCTTCGATGGCTTCAGCCATTTCTTGCTGACCCCAGACGATTTGGTTAGCGTCTTTGAATTTGCCAAGAAGCTCAGCTTGACGATCCGAGGATACTTCCGGTTTCGCACCCGCATAATCCAGAGCGCGAACGACCATGGCAGCAAGCTCTTCACGCGTGATCGATTGATCCGGTCTGAAGGTGTTGTCTTCGTAACCATCAATGATCTTGGCTGTAACGGCAGCTCCAACCACGCCGGAGAACCAGTTGCTGGAGTCTACGTCTTTAAAGTAAGTGCCGCCTGTTACGGTGTTGAGTCCCAGCGCACGGACAACCAATGCTGCGAATTCCGCACGGGTGATGTTACGCTCCGGCTGGAAGGACGTATCCGTTACCCCATCGATAACAAGCTTGTTAGCCAGCAGCTCGATGTTGCTTTGAGCCCAGTGGCCTTGGCTGTCAGCAAAGCTTTTATCCAGCTCGATGACGGCATAAATGCTGTTGCTGTTCCGTTTAATCACGACTTCATTCGTGCTGTCTGTGTTGTTGAAGACGGACGGCACGAAGCTTAATTTTTTCGTTGCAGGATCGTATACGACTGCAGTTGCTTTGGAAGGATTAACGGATTTGGACAATGGCAGCGTACGGCTCAGGTAGTTGCTTCCCAGATCGATAGCTTGTGATTTGTTGTCCGGGCCGAGAGCTGCGAGGTTGAAATCAACTGCTTGGCTTGCTACGGTTCCGCCCAATGCGGAGGCAGCAGTTGTCAGGCCGTTGGCATCCTCATCGCTTGCAGCGCTGATGGATACTTTAATTGTTGTATTATCAACGTCTGTTCCAAGCTTGCCAGCCAAATCTTCCAGCTTCAATACATAAAGAGGTAACAAATAAGTGCCTTTGTCATTCGTGATTTTCAATGCTTTGTTTTTGTCGCTAACATAGTCAACCAATGCTTTGGCTGGAATCAATACGAGGTCTCCGCTGAGCTTCAGCTCTACGACGTCGTTGTTGGCCAAAGCATTTTTCAATGTATTGGCGTCAAGGCTTCCGTCGGAAGAAACACTGATGGTCGAACCGCTAGGAATAGCTCCGCCACCGCCGCCACCGCCACTGTGATTGTTGTTATTCGACGAGCTCGTATTGTATACCGTATGGTATACCGAGCCGGTTACTTGCTCCAGAAGCTTCAAGTAAGCATAACTGGACAATCCGGATAGCGAGAAATTATAAGTATAGACATCATTGTACACGCTGTAGGTAGCCGTAGACGCAGTGCCGATTTTATTGCCTGATGGATCATAAACATAAACTTGGGAATTTACACTATACGTATCGGAATATACGGAACCCGATACCGTGCCGTCTTTATAAACGACATTCGTAAAACCGGTGGCCGCAAAGGCAAGAACCGGCAGCAGCGCGGAGATGATCAGCATCATGATTGTTACCTGCGCCGTTTTTTTGAAGACAGCTGGCTTCATGTAAGGCTCACTCCTATCTTTTCTGTTCGAATGGTTTACTTTTTTAAGCCCCTCGTTCATTAATGGATTCACCTCCTTCATTTAGAATCTCATTCATAATGTTCGGACGACGTTCATTCCTTTACGTCCGTCATTTCCATACTTAAATTAAAAATAGGGAAATTTGTCAAAGGTGTGAACTCGCATCCTCATCCAACTAACCATTACCCGGGATTGAACCGGGCGAACCAGCTTGTCCCGAAAAACTGTAAAACAACACAAAAAGCCTCCCGGAAAGGAGGCTGCTGAAAAAGTTACGGCTGCTTGGACGGATCATTCTTCCGATCTCTGTTGTCCCCGGATTTTTTCAATTTCAGCCCGCTTATAGCGGTCAAAATCCAGGGACAAAGGCGAACGCTTACGCTTCTGCAAAACGATTCCGTCCACTCCGCCAGTTATTCAGCGGTATCCCGGAAAGGAGGCGGTATTCGCTGGGTGAACTAGATAAAACCACGGGAAACGATAACCAAAAGGATGAACAATACAAGAATGGTTCCTACGGAAGTCCAGGCACCGTGACCGACTTCATGACATGCTCCCATTGAATTCCTCTCCTTTCGCGTTGCAGTTGTTATCTGACAATATTTATAGTATGTGGAGAGGGCTCAAGGGTCTGTGCGTACACCCATCCGCGGGAAAATGGGTACATTTGTCACGGAGGGACATTGGGTCGGCATAAGCATCCGGCAAGGCCGTGCAGGCAGCACAATTCACGGGCTTGGGTCACCGGATTTTAACGCCGCATAAGCAGGAGTAGTCTGGGCCCTGGTTACGCGTGCACCTGCTTGAAGGCGCGCAGCGGGAGGATGGAAAGAGCCGACATCAGGCAGAGAAAAGCGATGAAATAAGGCGATGTATGGCTCCGCATATGCCCGGCAACAATGGGGCCTATAAAAGCGCCGACGGAAAAGGAGATGGACAGGATGGAGAATACGCGTCCATACCGGTTGGAGCTGGTGATGCTCGCAAGTAAAGTGGCGATAGAAGGGAAAATAACCCCTTTGGCCATGCCGATCAAAAAGAGCGAGACATGGATGGGCAGCGGCCATTCCACGGACATGCCGAAGAAGATGAAGGCCAAGGCCAGGCTTCCCATCGAGGTGCGGATGAAGGGGGATACCCGGTTCAGAAACAGCATGCTTAACGTAACAAGCGCGCCTAAGCTGACAAGCGAAAACAAAATGCCGGAGGTAAGAATGGAGCCGCTCGTTTCTTTCATCAGGGGAAGCTCGAAAAATAAGATGCCCTGCGAGCAAGAAATGGCCAGCGGAATACCGAAGAATAGCCATGGAATGCGCTGTGCGTGCGCATCCGCTGCGTCCTTGCTTTGATTCTCTTTTGACGTGCCGTGCTCGTGCGAGTGAAGCGATTGGTGATTGGCGGGCAAAGTCTCCTGCTCCTTCGGGAAAAGCTCGGCAGCAGCCTGAATCACCTGCCGTTCTTTGACACCGAATATGGCCAGTATTCCGGTCACAATGAGAATCCAGCCCAGAATCGTGAAGGACTGGACAAACCCGAGCTTGGCGACGAGGAAAGCACCTGCAGCAGGGCTTAGTACGGAGGCCATCGTATGAACGAAGCCGTTGCCTGCCATCAGCTTGCTCTGCTGTACGCTGTCTTTGGCCAATTTGGCGAGCAGCGACAGGCAGGCCGGTGACAAGAACGCCAACACAAAGCCGCTGATCGAGCGAATGATGAGCAGCTCCCACGGGTCGTCCACTTTTGATTGAACTAACAGCACGATACCTGCTACAATCAGGCTGAACACAATGAATCGCTTGCTGCCGTATCGGTCGACGCCGAAGCCGGCAATCAGGTTGCCCGGTAAATGGGTGATGGAGTACACGCCGAGTATGAGTCCGATGAACGAAGGGGCAGCACCTAACGAGATCGCGAACGGAGACAAGATCGGATACTGCGCATGCAGGTCGAAAAAGGCAACAAACATGAACAAGTAAAGCCAAATTGCAGTTTTCAATTCGATTTCACCTCGAGCCTTGTCTTATAATGAAAGCAGGGGCTTGCCTGAACAAAAGCCTTTATCTTTACTTTTACGTGACAAGCCCGGGGGTTAGTACCATTTTTTACAGTTGGCCAGGGGAGAGAGGCGGGGAAACATATGGAGCCGTTTGTCATAGCGGTGCTGGCGGTTATCGTCGTTAGCGTCCTGATGCGCATTCGCATGACGTACCGCAGGGCGAGAAAAGAGGACCGGACGGAGGAAATCCAGTCCAGATTGGCGGCGCTTCGCAAGAAAAGAGATGAAGAATAAGTGCCTGTTGTTGTATGATAGCAGAGAGATTGCGGGTGTATAAGCAGCGGGCTGTGATAGCGAGATAAGGCGCAGGCACCGCATGGATTCACCGGACTTTTAAAGGGGAGAGATGAGCGTTGGATTTCATCATGTCATTTTTGCAGGAACGATGGTTTGTGATTGTGGCGGCTATCGTGGTCTTATTTATCGTAATTAAAATTGTGAAAACCGTTGTGAAGTGGATTATCGTATTGGCGGTGCTGGCAGGGTTGTTCTTTTACGGGGCCAGCTACAAGGACCAGCTGATGGATATTGGAACGACCGTTACTGCGGAAGTGAAGAGCCAGGCGGTTAAAGTCGTTGCAGGCGAAATGAAAGAGGCGCAGTATAAGCAGAACGCAGACGGCTCCTTCACGGTGACGACGAAGAGCGTACGGCTGGATGGCAAGCCCGGCTCCAGTGAAGTGAAAGTTACGTTCATGAATCAGACGTTTACCATGAAGGTGGACGATGTATTGAACGGTTTGATCGAGCAGGCAAAGAAAAATACGAAAATGTAGAGGACAGCGATTTATGGCATGAAAAATGAGAAGAGGGGGTGAGGTTGTGTCGTCGCAGGTATGGAATACACTAACCGAATGGAACTGGGTAACGGTACTGTTGGCGGGAACGTTGATCTTGTCGATCCTTCAAGGCTTGCTGCGCGGTGCTTCCTCGTCCGCCACACATTTGATGCGGATGGTGGCCGAAGGGCTGGCCACCGTGCTGGGCCTGCTGTCCGCCTGGAAGCTGGCATCGTGGCTGTCCCCTCTGCTGCAGGCGTGGTTAATCCGGCAAAATCTGCAGATTCCCTCCGGGCAGCTAGTGTTTTGGCAGCAGTTTTATTATACCGCTGTAACAGGGGTGCGGGATTTCACCCTTCTGCGATACGGAATTTTATTTGTTGTCGGCTATGCGGTGATCAAGCAGCTGCTGTACCGGATTATCGATCCGTTGGTTGACGGTTTGATGGTTGGAGCGATCCGGCGCGGCGGCGAGTCCGGCGGGACGCCATCGGTGATCAGCAGCCTCGTCGGAGGCGTTATCGGCTCCTTGACGGGTGCGGGCAGAGCACTTATGCTGGTAGCGGCGCTTTTTATCGTAACCTCCTTGTTTCCTCAGACGGAAGCGGCACAGTACATCCAAGCTTCAAGCCTTTATCAAAAAGGGGCTACGGGCGTTATCCGCCCCGTTACCGGTGATTTCCTGGCAAATCAGCTGCCGGTATTTACAAGAGCGGTGGAAGAAGAATTTACGAATATTCTTCAGCGGAAATACGAGGTGCTGGACGCCAATATACCGAATGACATTGCAGCGGCGGCCAAGGAAGTGACGGCGAAAGGGAATACGGAAGAGGAAAAGGCGAAGCTGCTTTACTCATGGGTTGGAACCCGGGTGAAGTACGACTGGGATAAAGTGAACCTGTACGAGCAGCAGCGCATCTGGAAGGAACAAACGCCTGAAGATACGTTTGCTACCAAGAAGGGAGTCTGTATTGATTACTCCCGTTTGTATGCGGTCATGGCCCGTTCGGTAGGGCTGCAGGTCAAGGTGGTGACCGGACTCGGGTATGACGGACGGGGAGGGTACGGGCCCCATGCGTGGAACGAAGTGTATTTGACGGACAAAGGAGCCTGGGTGCCGCTCGATTCAACCTGGGTAGCCAGCGGGGGCAACTGGTTTAACCCGCCGAATTTTAATGAAACGCATATTCGGGAAGCGTAATAGCGCTTTACCAATGCCGGAAACAGGCAGAAAGGCCGAGATCTCGCAAGGCGCGGGATGCCGGCTTTTTTCTTTCGGTGGAAGTTATGGTAAACTACTACATGTGTGCAATTTTTCGCAACCTTTGAGCTTGGGAGAGGAAAAGGAGTAACCATTCCATGTACGAATCGATTCGGATACCAAAACCGCTTGATCAATATAAGGCCGTTTTTTTTGATGTTGGGGATACTTTAGTGACGATACCGGAATCGCGCATCATTATGCAGCAGGTGCTGGCTGCGCGTTCGCTGCACCGCGGAGAGGAGCGGGTCGGCGAGCTGTTTACGGAAGCGTTCCGATTGTTTTATTACGGCAAGCAGCTCGACCCGTTCGAGGCGTGTACGCCGGAATCGGACAGAGCTTTCTGGATGCAGCTGTACCGTTACATTCTGGACAAGCTGGGCGCCGGAGAGGAGCAGTGGACGGAGGATCAAATCCACGCATGCTGCCATGAGCTGTACGATGTATTTACCGGACCGGAGCATTACCAGCTGTTCAGCGACGTGGCGGCATGCCTGCCGCAGTTTCGGGAGAGAGGCCTTCGGCTGGGCATTATATCCAACTTTGCGCCGACCTTGTCCTCCATTCTTGAGCATAAAGGCATACTGCATTATTTTGATCCTGTCATCGTCTCCACGGAGGTAGGGCTCGAGAAGCCGGACCCGGCGATTTTCCGGCTAGCGCTGGAGCGTTCCGGTCTGTCCGCAGAAGAAGTGCTGTACGTTGGCGATCACGACCGCAATGATATCTGGGCTCCGAATCAGGCGGGCATCGATGCCGTCAAAATCAAGCGCTACGATTACCATTCCGGCGTCGGCATCCACTCGCTGCGGGAGCTGCTGGAAGAAGACAAGGGAGCCGGGAACTGATGGAATTTTGTAAAGGTTTAAAGGAGCTGTAATCATCATGAGAAAGTCACATTCGATGGATGACCCGCAGAAGCACGAGGCCAACAAGCGCCGTCACTATACTTGGCGCATTAATTTATTTTTCTTTTGCACTTTTTTTCTGTTCTCCGTGCTGATTGTACGGCTGGCCATTCTTCAATTTGTGGAAGGCAAGCAATTGAAGGCGGAGGAAGCTTTGACGACGAAGCGGGATACCCCGATTGCGCCGATTCGCGGCAACATTTTTGACCGGAACGGCTATCCGATTGCGTTCACCTCCTCGACCCAGTCGCTTTATTTCCGCATGGAAACCGATCAGAAAAAAGATGACGTCATTGCACTTGCTTATAAGCTGGAGTCTTTGTTCAAGCAGTATGGAGAATCAAATGCCAAAGCCCAGCTGACCGCGGCGGATATTATGAAGGAAATGGATGTCGGCTACGATCTTGAGAAGAAGACGACGACATCGCCCAGCTATTCGTTCGTGCCCCGGCGTCTGAAATCCGGCTTATCCAAGGGCGAAATTGCTTATATTTTGGAGAACCGGGATGAGCTGAAATGGCTTGAGATTATGGAGGAAAGCATCCGCAACTATGATACGAACAACGTTGCCGTTCAGCTAATCGGTTATATGCGTCCTTTCTCTCGCGCGCGAGAGCCTAAGAACGGGCTGGATTTCTACAAGAACAAGGACAACACCACCGGCTATTTGGATACGGAGGATGTCGGCTACGACGGGATCGAGCTGATGTACCAGGAAGAGCTCCGTGGAAAAAGCGGGATGAAGACGTACCCGGTCAACGCTTCCCAGAAAATTATCGGTAAAGTGACGATTGAACCGCCAAAGAAGGGGAACAATCTGTTCCTGACGATCAATAAGGATGTTCAGCAGGTAGCTGAGCAGGCCATTATGGACCAATTGGTCTATGCCAAGTCTTCTACGGCGAGAGCGACGCACTACGGCTATGCTCCGAATGCCAGAGCGGGCTATGCGGTCGCTATGGAAGTCGACACAGGGCGAGTCGTCGCCATGGCCAGCATGCCGGATTACGATCCGAATACGTGGAGCGGCGGGATTTCGACCGAGGATTACAACCGGATTCAGCCGTTTATTAACAACGGAACGATTACTACGGCGTATCCCGATTATCCGTCCGACGAGCTGAAGAACCATCCGACCTCCATTGTGTATGTCGGTTCGGTTATCAAACCGTTATCCGTTCTGATCGGTTTAAACGAAAATTTGTTTACCGTCAATACGACGTATAACGATACGGGAGAATTCAGTTACGGGAAGGACAACAACGCCAAGCTGACCAACTCCGACCGCGCCTCTTACGGGCTCATTAATGCTGCCGATGCGATATGGCATTCCTCGAACACGTTTATGTCGGCGATGATCGGCAACCCGCTCTACATGCGGAGCGGCTCCAAGGCGGTCGATATTTGGGAGTCTTACTTGAATAAATTCGGCCTAGGCGTTTTGACGAACAGCGGGCTGCCGAGGGAATTTGCCGGCATCAGCGAGTTCAAGACGAATACGAAGGAAACGCTGCAGTCCCGTATGGTTTATGCTTCGTGGGGGCAGAACGAGAAGTACACGACGATGCAGCTTGCGCAATATGCGACAACACTGGCGAACAAGGGCAAGAAGCTGAAGCCGCTGCTCGTCGATAAGATCGAGACGTATGACTTTAAGCCAGTGAAGCAGATGCAGCCCGAGGTGCTCGAGGAGACGACCTTCCCGCAATCCTACTGGGATACGGTGCAGCGCGGGATGCTGAAGGTTAACGTGCAGGGCTTCGACGGCTTCCCTTATACGGTAGCCCGAAAGACAGGTACGTCTACACAGTCGGTCGGCGGCAAAATGATCGATAACGCAGTCTTCATAGCCTATGCTCCGGCCGAGAAGCCGAAGCTTGCTATCGCAGTTGTCGTGCCGGAGGGCGGCTTCGGGGCTTGGAATGCAGCGCCGATTGCCCGCAAAATTTTCGATGCTTACGATCAGCAGTACGGCTTGGACGGAGTTCCGAAGGGGAATAAAGGCGAAGCCGCCGGAACACCGACTCCTTAACGTTCAGGCAGCGGCCGGGGCGACGATCGAACGTTCTGGAGCTATGCTCGAGCCTCACGTAGCCTTCGGGCGGGTGAGGGGAGCAAGAACCTTGTTGAAATTTACATGAATGGTCTGCTGCAAAAAGTACAGCCTCGCGCTGTTTTTTTGCGGCAGGCCATTTTTTTTACAATAAATGTTGCACTAAGGAAACAAATTTGTATAATATAAAAATATAGTCACAAGAGAAACAAAGGTTGCCTAGGACAAAAAAAGAGGACTAAGACAACTTTTCATCACCATAGGATAGTTCAACGACTTCAACACAAGAACAGCTTTGTAAGGAGTGGAGAGCGAAATGAAAGCAAAGCAGGTATCCTCATTCAAACGGTTTTGGCTGACGCTTATTTTTTTGACGGTGGCTGTTGTAACTGCCGCATGCGGTCAAAGCCAGCAGACTTCAGTGGCGGACGGAAAGCTGAAGGTGACGACGACGATCGGTATGATCTTCGATGTGGTGAAGCAGGTGGGAGGCGGGCATGTGGAGGTGACGGGGCTTATGAAATCCGGCGTGGACCCGCATTTGTACAAAGCCTCGCAGGGGGATGTGAAGAAGCTGGAGCAGGCGCAGATCATTTTCTACAACGGACTTCATCTGGAGGGCAAGATGGTAGAAATTTTCGAGAAAATGGCGGAGGAGAAGCCGACTGTTGCCGTGTCGAGAAACATCCCTGAAACCGAGCTTCGGGGCTGGGAGGGCGGTGAAGCTTCCCATGACCCTCACATTTGGTTCAATGTAAAGCATTGGATGTCTGCAGCGGAAGTCATCCGGGATGAGTTAAGCAAGGCCGATCCGGCTCACGCGGCCGATTACCGCAAAAATGCAGACGCCTACTTGAAGCAGCTGCAGGAGCTGGACGCTTATGCTGTGCAGCAAATCGCTTCCATCCCGGAAGCGCAGCGGGTGCTGGTCACCGCTCATGATGCATTCGGCTATTTCGGCGACCGGTACCATATCAAGGTTACGGGTCTGCAAGGGATCAGTACGGCATCGGAATACGGGTCGAAGGACGTGACGGACCTTAGGGAGTTTTTGGTCAATCAGAAAATTAAAGCGGTGTTCGTCGAGTCCAGCGTTCCGAAAAAATCAATCGAAGCGGTCATTCAGGGGGCCAAGAAGCAGGGGCACGAGGTGACGATCGGCGGGGAGCTGTTCTCCGATGCGATGGGCAAGGAAGGGACGCCGGAGGGCACTTATATCGGGATGGTCCGCCATAATGTGGATACGATCGTGAACGCATTGAAATAAATAAAATAAATATTCGGGAGGGGAACCCCAATGAGCAGGTCAACGATACCTTTGACGATTCGAAATTTAACAGTCGCCTATCAAAAAAAACCGGTGCTGCGAGACATCGGGTTTGAAATACCCGAAGGCAAGCTCATCGGCATTGTCGGTCCGAACGGCGCAGGCAAGTCGACACTGATTAAAGCAGCGCTCGGGCTCATTCCCCGTGTAACAGGGGAGGTCAGCATCTACGGCAAGCCGTATCAGGAGCAGCGCAAGCTGGTGGGGTATGTGCCGCAGCGGGAATCGGTCGATTGGGACTTCCCGACTAGCGCTCTGGATGTCGTCATGATGGGCCGCTACGGCCATCTGGGCTGGTTCAAGCGGCCTGGGGCGAAGGAGCGCAGCCTTGCGATGACCTGCCTCGACAAGGTCGGCATGGCCGACTTTGCAGGGCGCCAAATCAGCCAGCTGTCAGGCGGACAGCAGCAGCGAATATTTCTGGCGCGGGCGCTCGCGCAGGATGCGCAGCTGTACTTTATGGATGAACCGTTTGTCGGGGTGGACGCGGCAACGGAAAAGGCGATCGTGACGCTGCTTGGCGAGCTGAAACGGCAGGGCAAGACGGTACTGGTCGTGCATCACGACCTGTCGACGGTAAAGGAATATTTTGATTGGGTGATGCTGCTGAACGTCCAGCTGATGGGGATCGGACCAACGGATGAAATTTTTACAAAATCCAATTTACAGCAAACGTATGGCGGTCGATTGACGCTGCTCAGTCGTGACGACGATGCGATTATCGTGAGATAGAGAGGTGATGGAGATGGAAAGCATCAACTGGATGGAGCTGCTGATGGATCCGAACACGCAGTGGATTTTGCTGGGCAGTATATTGCTCGGACTAAGCAGCGGCGTGCTGGGCAGCTTCGCCTATTTGCGCAAGCAGAGCCTGATGGGCGATGCCTTGGCTCATGCCGCGCTGCCTGGAGTGTGTATCGCCTTTATGCTGACCGGCTCGAAATCGATCGGGTTCTTTTTGATCGGTGCTGCCGTGGCGGGGCTGATCGCAACGTTCGGCATCGGATTCGTTACGAGAAATACCCGTATCAAGCAGGACACGGCGCTGGGGATTGTCTTATCTGTCTTTTTCGGCTTAGGCATCGTCCTTCTCACACAAATTCAGCACGGTGACAGCGGCAATCAAAGCGGGCTCGATAAGTTTCTATTCGGCCAGGCCGCTTCGATGGTGCTTTCCGACGTCATGGTGATGGCCGCTGTTGCACTCGTGCTCGTGGCAGCCTGCACCGTATTGTTTAAAGAATTCAAGCTGCTCAGCTTTGACGCCGGCTTTGCCAAAGGGCTCGGGTATCCGGTAGCCTTTCTGGATCAGCTGCTCATGTTTCTGATCGTGGTTGCGGTTGTCGTCGGCATTCAGGCCGTAGGGGTCGTGCTCATGTCTGCACTGCTCATTACACCGGCCGTTTCCGCACGGTATTGGACGGAACGGCTCGGGGTGATGGTGATGCTGTCCGGACTGTTCGGGGCGATCAGCGGGTTGATCGGCACGGCAACCAGTACAGCGGCGAACAATTTGCCCACGGGTCCCTTAAGTGTATTGGCCGCCACATTGTTATTCGTGCTGTCGGTGCTGTTTGCCCCTCGCCGCGGAGTCGTAGCGAAGGTCCTGCTGCAATGGGCTGTGAAAAGATCGGTGCTGGAGGAGAAGCAGCAGGCAGGCGCCGTGCTGGGGACCTCAGCCGTGAAGGTGAAGCCGGGGAAGGAGGGGCAGGCATGAACGACTTTTGGATCTTGTTGACTGCAGCGCTGGTAGCTTGCTCCTGCAGCCTGCTCGGCTGCTTCCTGGTGCTCCGGCGGATGGCTATGATCGGCGATGCGATCAGTCATTCCGTGCTGCCGGGTATTGTGATCGCCTTTTTGCTAAGCGGCTCGCGGGACTCGTTCTTTATGATGCTGGGAGCCTCGGTAATCGGGCTCGTGACGGTTTTCTTGATTCAGCTGTTCCAGCAAAGCGGAGTGCAATCAGACGCTTCGATCGGCGTCGTCTTTACCGCCTTGTTTTCAGTCGGTGTTGTGCTTGTGAGCGTATTTACGCGGCAAGTGGATCTCGATTTGGACTGCGTGCTGTACGGGGAAATCATTCGCGTCCCCTGGGATACGATAACCTGGGCGGGAATAGACATCGGACCGAAGGCCGTCTGGTCGCTCGGACTCGTGCTTCTGTTAAGTCTTACCGTGCTGGGCTTGTTCTACAAGCAGTTTAAGCTGTGCTCGTTCGATCCTGCGATGGCGGCGGCTGTAGGCATTCCGGTTGCCTTGTTCCACTACCTGCTGATGGGGCTGGTCTCCGTCACCACGGTAGCCTCGTTCGAGAGCGTAGGGGCAATCCTGGTCGTAGGGATGCTGGTCGTTCCGGCGGCCACCGCCTATTTGCTGACAGAGCGGCTTGGGGTCATGATCGTCTACAGTATGGGGATCGGCGTGCTTAGCTCTACGGGAGGCTATTACATCTCGGTATGGCTGGATGCGTCCATCGCAGGCTGCATGATCACCGCCGCAGGCGTGCTGTTTGTCGTGGCTCTGCTGTTCTCTCCCACGCATGGCGTCGTGTGGCGCAAGCTGAAGCAGCGTCAGGACGTACTGGCGGCAGGCCAAGCGGGATAAAATAAAGAAGCGGCAACGATGCAGATGTTCTTAAGCATCGTTTCCGCTTCTTTTGGTAGATAAGTATATGTCTCACAACCTTCGTTCTACCTTGACAAACGCATGCCATCTGGAACGATAGCGAAGCCGTTTATCCTCGGGGATGGCTTCTCCGGAAGTCCGGTGAACAGGCGCCCGCTGCAAGGCCGGAGCATTCTACCTTGACCTGACGCTGATGCGGAAGGGGCTGCTCCGGCTTCACTAAAGATTACTTAGCTAAGCCGGAGTAGGAACCTGCTTATCCCGCCGTTTCCGGGCATTGAGCACCAGATTGATCAGTACAATAAGCAGAACAAGCAGCTGCGGCAGTGTAGTTTCCCAGTTCGGATATATAATATGTTTCAATAAAGGTTATTGTAGAAATAGCCGGCATAAGCTCTTCTTTTTTGAAAAAACGGATTTCTAGCGATCCATTTCCTGAACTTGCTGCGAATATGGTATACTAGACTATCGAATTATTTTTAACCGTTGCTGTTGAACGTTTGAGGAGGAGCCATTTCATGTGCGGCATTACTGGAGCAATGTATTTTGAAGATAGAGAGCCTTCCCAGGCTATGTTAAAGGCCATGACGGATGTCATCGTGCACCGCGGCCCTAACGATTTCGGATTCTGGGGGGAGAACCGCATCGGATTGGGCTTTCGCCGTCTGTCCGTTATCGATTTGAAGGAGGGTCACCAGCCGTTAGCCAACGAGGATGACACGGTATGGATCGTATTTAACGGCGAAGTATACAACTATAAATATTTGCGCCACACCTTGCAGGACAAGGGGCATCAGTTCAAAACCCATTCCGATACCGAGGTTATCGTCCATATGTACGAGGAATACGGGGAGGACTGTGTGAAGCATTTGCGCGGCATGTTCGGCTTCGTCATTTGGGACCGCCGCAAAAAGCTGCTGTTCGGCGCCAGAGATCATTTCGGGATCAAGCCGTTTTATTTCTATAAGGATGCGAAGCAGTTTTTGTTCGGCTCCGAGATCAAAAGCCTGCTGGCTGCCGAGGGGATGAGCCGGACGATTCACACGGAAAGCCTGCTGAATTATTTGACATTCCAATACGTGCCGGAGCCGAACACGATGTTCCGCGGCATACATAAGCTTCCGCCGGGCCATACGGTGAAAATTACGTTTGACGGCGAGATGACGATCCAGCGGTACTGGGATCCGATGTTTGAGCCGGAGGACCGTCCGATCGAGGAATATATCGAGCAAATCCGCGAAGGCCTGAAGGATTCGGTCGTTCACCACATGCAGAGCGATGTGGACCGCGGCTGCTTCTTGTCGAGCGGGATCGATTCTACCGCGATTGCAGCGCATATGCGCTCGATCGAGCCGATCCGGACATTCTCAGTCGGCTTCGAGGGGCCGAACAACGAGACCGAGATTGCACGCCAAACGGCGAATGCGCTCGATACGGAGCATTTTGCGAAGATTATTACGCAGCAGGACTTCTTCTCCACGCTGCCAAAGGCCGTCTGGCATCAGGATGAGCCGGTCGCGGACCCTTCGGCCATCGCGCTTTATCACGTCGCGCAGCTCGCTCGCGAGCAGGTGACGGTGGTGCTCTCCGGCGAAGGCGCGGATGAGCTGTTCGGCGGCTACCGCATTTACCGCGAGCCGCAATCGCTGCAGCCGATTGAACGGCTGCCGCAGTCGGTGAAGCAGCTGCTGCATGCGCTGGCCCGGCTGCTCCCTAACGGCGTGAAGGGCAAGAACTACCTGCTGCGCGGGACAACGCCGCTCGAGCAGCGCTTCCTCGGGAATGCCAAAATTTTCTCCGAGGAGATGAAGAGCGAGATCGTTCGCATCGACCAGGACATGCTGCGCAGCTACACCAATCCGCAGCAGATTGCGCAGCGTTTTTACGATAAGACGCGCCATCTGGATCCCGTCACGCGGATGCAATACATCGACATGAATCTATGGCTGCCGGGAGACATCCTGATGAAGGCGGATAAAATGACGATGGCTCATTCCCTTGAGCTGCGGGTGCCTTTCCTGGATGTGGAGCTGTATGAGGTCGCACGAAAAATACCGGCCAAGTACCGGATTGCCGAAGGCACGACGAAGTATATTTTCCGCAAGGCGATGGAAGGTCTGATTCCGGACTTTATCCTGAACCGTCCGAAGCTGGGCTTCCCTGTACCTTTACGGGATTGGCTCAAAGGGAACCAGGGGAAAGTCATACTGGAGCAGATCGAAGCCAGCGGTATTGAGGATTACATTAATACGCAGACCGTTCGTCAAATGATGACGAAGCATCAGAACGGCCAGGGCGACTACGCCCGCCGGATTTGGACGATCTATATGTTTGCACTGTGGCATGTTACTTATATGGAGGAGCTGCCGAAGCCCTCGCTCGCAACCGCACACTAGCTCATTAGGAACAATCGGGTGAATACGTAACGGAGGGCGGATCGCTTGCGTGAAGCAGGATCCACCCGCGCACCCATGGCAGTTATACAATGGGACGGGACGAACAGAAGGAAAAGAGGGATCCACATGGGGAATTATAAGCTGATCGCTTTGGATATGGACGGGACGTTCCTGACAGAGGACAAAGTCGTCTCCAGACAAAATCGCGAGGCTATTGAAGCGGCGGCCGCGGCAGGCGTGACGGTGATGTTTGCAACGGGCCGTGGGATTCAGAACGTGATGCCGTATGTCGAGGAGCTGGGCCTGCAATCTCCCATTGTTACGGTCAATGGCAGTGAAGTATGGTCTGCCCCGGGCAAGCTGCACGACCGTTCCATTATGGATCCGGCTCTTGTCAGCAAGCTGCATGCCATTGCCTTGGAGCATGATACCTGGTACTGGGCGTATGCGGTCGGTCAAATCTACAATAAAGAGACGTGGACGGGGCCTATCGAGGAAAAGGAATGGCTGAAATTCGGTTATTACTATGAAAATGCGGATGTGCTCCGGTTGATTCGCGAGAAGCTGGAGGGCTGGGATGCACTGGAGATTACCAATTCCCATCCTTTCAATATCGAGCTGAATCCGAAGGGGGTTCACAAGGCGAGCGGCATCCGTCAAGTATGCGGACTGCTCGGTATCGATATGTCCCAAGTCATCGCGATGGGCGACAGCCTGAACGACGTGTCCATGATCCGCGAGGCAGGACTTGGCGTAGCGATGGGCAATGCGCAGGAAGAGGTCAAGCAGCTCGCCGATGTGGTAACCGTGTCCAACGAGGAGCATGGCGTTGCCAAAATTATTGAGGCTTACGTTTTATCGTAAGTCCTTCCGGGGAGGCTTTCCATGACAATGCTGATCGCTGCATGGACCATCGTCATCGCCCTGTTTCTGGTCGGTATGGCGGGAGCGGTATACCCTGTACTGCCGGGGGCTATAGCGATATTCGCAGCCTATTTCGTCTACGGCTGGATGGTCAGCTTTGAGCCGTTCGGCGTTTGGTTCTGGCTGATTCAATCCACGATTCTGATCGTGCTTCTGGTAGCTGACTACCTGGTCAGTGCGCTTGGCGTGAAAAAGTTCGGGGGGACCCGGGCATCGGTCATCGGCAGTACGGTCGGTCTGCTGCTCGGTCCGTTCGTGATTCCGGTTGTAGGGCTGATCGCCGGCCCCTTCCTGGGTGCGGTCATTGGGGAATTGCTAGTAGGGACGGAGTTCAAACAATCGCTTAGAGCCGGTCTTGGGGCGCTTGTCGGCTTTTTCTCCGGACTTGTCGTGAAAGTTATTTTACAGCTGCTGATGATCATCCTTTTTGTCATATGGGTGCTCCGTTATTAGCTTATCGTCTATATTGGGCAGGGAGAAGGTTTAAGTTTTGGCTAAGGATTCATTGGTAAAAGGCACGTTAATCTTAACATTAGCGGCTCTCGTAGCGCGGGCTCTGGGCGTTGTGCAGCGGATTCCGCTTATTCTGCTGCTGGGCGAGCTGGGGATGGCCGCTTACGGGATTGCATTTAATCTGTACTCCATGCTTTTGGTTGTCGCCACAGCCGGGATTCCAAGCGCTCTCAGCAAAATGATATCCGAGCGGACGGCGCTCGGCCTCCATGCGGAAGCCAGCCGGGTATACCGTGCTGCGCTATGGTTTGCCGCGGCGGCGGGACTCGTCATGGCCATCTTTTTATATGCGGTGGCGCCTTATTATTCGGACCGGATTTTGAATCCGCAGGCTGTGCTGCCGATCCGGGCCTTGGCTCCGGCGCTGCTGCTTTTTCCGCTCATTGCCATCATGCGGGGCTATTTTCAGGGACGCCGGATGATGATGCCGAACGGGCTGTCGCAAATTATCGAGCAAATTTTTCGCGTCGTGACCTCTGTCGGCTTGGCTTATATGCTGCTCGGACATAGTATGGAGTGGGCTGTTGCCGGGGCGTCCTTCGGCGGGGTTATCGGCAGTATTGCCGCGGCGGCTGTCATGGTGTACTATGCAGCTCGTCTGCGCCGAAGCGATAAGGCAGAACTTCGGACGGGGGCCGGACCGGGTTCAACGAGCCGGCTGTCCTTCAAAACCATTTACGGGCAGCTGTTCAAGCTGTCTATTCCGATCGTCATTTTCTCACTGACCGTCACGCTGATTTATACGATCGATTCGTCCATCGTGACGCTGCTGCTGAAGGATCAGGTAGGGGAGACGAGCGCGAGGGAAATTCTCGGTATTCTCGTAGGGCGGGCCCAGTCGCTGGCCGGGATTCCGATTATTTTGGCCGTAGCGCTCAGCCAGTCGGTTGTGCCGATTATTTCTGCCGCTTACTCGCAAAAGGATATGAAGCAGGTATCCGAGCAGACCGGCAAGGTGCTTCAGCTTTCGATCTTGTCGGGTCTGCCTATGGTGCTGGTCATTTGTCTTGCTGCCGGTCCGATCAATGCCTTTATATTCGGCAATCCGACGGGCTCGGCAATCGTAGATACGTATTCGGCACCGATCATTATTGTGCTGACCCTAAGCGCCCTGTTCCAGATCGTCATGCAAACGTCGGGTGCCGTGCTGATGGGAATGGGAAAAATGCGTGCGCTCATGGTGCATGTGGCTGCGGGGATTGCAGTCAAGCTTGTCGGCAGCTACGCGCTTGCGCCGTTCATGGGGATTTACGGAATTATCGCGGCGACCTGTCTGTGCTTTGTCGTGATGACCGTGCTGAACCTGCAGGTGCTGCGTAAAGAAGTCGCATTCCGTGTGCTGGGAGCGCCCCGCTGGATCGGATTAACGGTGACGACGCTAATTATCGTCGTGGTCGGGATAGGACTCGACCTGTTCGTGCAACGCTTCGTTGTGCCGTTCGGAAGCTCTCGCTGGGATGCCGCACTGCAAACGGTGATCCTATGCGGAGTGACCGGTGCCGCTTATCCGGTCCTGCTGATGCTCACACGCACATTGAAAGGGTCGGATTTGCAGCAGATGCCGGGCCCGATTCAAAAGCTCATTCGTCGTGTCGCGCCGAAGCTGTTAAGCGGAGGCAGGGGAACAGGGAGCGGTGCTTAGTCAGCTCAGCGGTATCAAACCAAGGGATGAAGCAAGACTCAGACTTCAATTCGTTGAAGCCTTCTGGGTCTTTTTGCTTGCCAAGCCCGACTCTCACGCCCTTGGCCCTCACCGAACGTAAATGGCAGCTATAAGGAGGCTACTCGGCTTCGCAGGTTTTGTATAATTTCCCTGCGCTCATGTCACCCTATGGAATTGCAACGAATAGAAAATCATGATACGGTTAAATGACTGACTAAACCGATTGCTATAAAATGAATTGTATATGGAGGAAATCCCATGACCCAAATCGCCAAAAGCTTAACCGAGCTTATCGGAAACACGCCGCTGCTGGAGCTGTCTAATTATAATAAAAGTAACCAGCTCGACGCCCGGCTGATCGCCAAGCTCGAATTTTTCAATCCGACAGGAAGTGTAAAGGACCGGATCGGCTATGCGATGATTAAAGCCGCGGAAGAGCAAGGCCAGCTCCATGAAGGCTCTGTTATCATTGAGCCGACCAGCGGGAATACGGGTATTGGCCTGGCCTTTGCCGCCGCTTCGATGGGCTACCGTCTCATCATCACCTTGCCGGACACGTTCAGTATGGAGCGGCAAAAAATGATGAGAGCTCTGGGGGCCGAGCTCGTCTTAACCCCGGGCAAGGAAGGAATGGCAGGCGCCATTCGCAAGGCGGAGCAGCTTGCAGCGGAAATACCGAACTCGTTCGTTCCGCAGCAGTTCAGCAACCCGGCGAATCCGGACATTCACCGGAGAACGACAGCCGAGGAAATATGGCGGGATACGGATGGCCAGGTCGATCTATTCGTTGCAGGTGTCGGCAGCGGCGGCACGATTACTGGGGTAGGCGAGGTGCTGAAGGCGTACAACCCGTCTGTTCGCATTGTCGCTGTGGAGCCTCATGATTCCCCAGTCCTTTCCGGTGGCAGGCCGGGTGCCCATAAAATTCAGGGGATCGGGGCCGGTTTCGTCCCTGATATTTTTGACAAAGACGTCGTAGACGAGATTATGAAAGTGAAAAATGACGACGCGATTCAGACTGCACGCACCTTGGCGAGAAGCGAAGGGCTGCTGGTCGGCATCTCCTCGGGGGCGGCGGCGTATGCTGCGACGGAACTGGCCAAACGCCCGGAGAACAAGGGCAAAACAATTGTCGTGCTGCTGCCGGATACCGGCGAACGCTATTTATCGACAGGCTTGTTCCAGGAGGATTAACCTGAGCTTAAACCGGATCCGGCAAGGATTCGGACATAACGATAGCCTCTATCCGCCCGCTTTGCAGGAAGCCGGGGAGATAGAGGCTGTTTTTCGTTAGAGTGTATAGCCGAGCTGGAGCTTAACAGCTTATGCTCCCGCACCTTGGCCTATACCAGTGTATCTCATACTCACAGCTCTCCGGTCACTGCGGAACTGCTTGTCGCCTCACAGCCATGCACCTCCATAGCCGTTGACACCGGCTTACTCTATGAAATCCCCTGCAAGCACAGCGAGCTCGATTTTATTGAGCCCAAAGCAGTACTCATGCGTCATTTCGAAGGAAAAAGGAGGCTCCACGGTTGTGATCCAGCGGAGGCAATCCGCCGACCTGCACCAGTCGCCCGGCTCCGGGGCTTCAACGGGCCGATCCTTCCACGCGCCCTCCAAGCGCGGGCTGTACAATGGAGCGGCGCCGGGACGCAGGCTGCAGCCGTCCAGCCATTCCTTCAGCTGCCCCCGCGGAACCGGAGGGCCTTGGCGGACCGCTGCGAACAGGTGCGGCCAATAATCGGAACGGGAGCCGGAATGGCGGGTCCGGCCGGCGAATTGCAGCACGCCCTGCTGCACTGCCGGAATGCCGAACAGGAGGGCATACAGCTTTTTGCCGAATTCAATCCGTTCGTGCAATTGGGTGAAATCCTCCAGAATGAGCCCTGCCAGCCGCTGCTGGCCGTGGTCGTCGTCGTAAGGAAACACCACCTGGTTCAGCTGAAGCAGCGACTGGGCGTAGAAGAACAGAGTGTCCAAGACGGTTTTGCGGTACACGGGGTGCTGCACGATTCGCTCCTCAATATAGTTCTGCTCATTGACGATGAGGGCTATAGTCAGCAAAGCGCTGTCACGGCGTTCCCAGAACAGCTCCCATACCGGCTGCATAAATACCGAAATGTGCAGAGGTCTCAGCAGGTGGAACAACGGACGACGGGCCCGCAGACTTGCCTCGTACAATAGCAGCTGGGGATAAGCATCCTGGAAAATCAACGCGTTGGCCCGCTCAAGAAACGCAAACACATGCTCCTGCTGCCGGCTGTTCAGCAAGTAGGGGAGAAGCTCGCCCTTCAGATCCGTCATGCACCAGCCCCCGTTGCGCGATACCATGTGGGCGAGCAGCGCCCAGTGAAGCTCAGGCAGCCGCTGGAACAGCTCCCAATAGGCTTGGGTCCGGGTCACGTTATTCCGGTTCCGCTGCGCCGTTTCCTCGCGAATCTGCTGAACAAGCGGCCTCTCCCCCGCGGTGTAACCCGCTTTCATCTCCAGCGTTGTATCATACTCAGGTTTGTCGGTGATGCCCTGACCGCTGCCTAAGAGAGGCGGGGGGGTAAGCGCAAGAGCAGCCCTGAGTCTGGTATCCAGAAGGCTGAAATGCTCCTTGCGGATCCGGATTCCTGTCATGTGGTCCAGCTGTTGGCTTTCGTACCAAAGCGTACCGGCTTTCCCCTTCACCCATTGTCCGATCTCCTGCGGCACGTCAGTCAGTTTATGCAGTAAATCCCAAGCGTTCCAGCGCGTTTTTCCATGGGTCATCTGTCCGCCGCTCCTTTTCCGTGCAAGCTAAGTTCATCGAAAAAATTCCAAATAAAGGACTTTTGTTAAACCTTGTCGAATGAATTATATGTACAAAATGGAGACGTTTTTCCAATTTGTGCGTATATACTTAAGCGGGAATCTCTTGCGCAATTATTATGTATGGTGGAGGTAAGGCATGAAGAACAAGATGAACTACAAATGGCTTTCTATTTTTCTGGTCGTAATGCTGGTCGTTCTGGCGGGCTGTCAATCCGTAAGCGGATTGGATTTGAACAAAGTGATCCAAAACGGAGCAAGCATCAAGTCACTGCAGGGCTCCCAAACGCTGACATTGGAGGTAATTCGCAATACAGCGGTGACACCAAGTGCGGATGAGCAGCGCATGCTGGATCTGTTCTCCAATGTAAAAGTCAAGCTGACGGATATCAAGCAGCAGGATCTTACCCATCTTTCGGTTAAAGGCTCGTTTGAATATGCCAAAGGTCAAATTCCGTTTCAGGTTACGGTAAGCGATCAGGATTACACGTTCCAGATTGAAGGAGCGAAGAAACCGATTGTTTTACATAACAGCCCTGCGGGGATGGAGCAGCTGAAGGAAACGTTATCCAAGGAGCTGCAGGAAGAACTGAAGCAGCTGTATACCAAATCGGCTGAGCTGACGCCAGCTATGATTGCTTATTTGAGCGGCAACGCACCGAATCCCGCAAATATCAGCGTATCGGATGCCAAAGAATACATTCGCACCGAGGGCCTGAATATGAAAAAGGTTCATGTTGAGATCAACGGCAGCGAGCTTCTGGGCTTGTTTAAAAGCTTTGCAACCAACCTGGTGGCCGATGAAAAAGGAATGAAGGACATTCTTGGCCAGCTGTATGATGTTGTAGCGCCTCTTATGAAAGCAGCAATGAAGGAAAACAGCAAAAACGGTGACAATCCGATGGATGAAATGATCACACCTTATTTGAATAACAAGACGCTGGCGGTGGAGTTCGCTTTCACTTTCCTGAATTCGAACCTGAAAAAGATGCTGGCCGACTATGATTCCTATGTAGCTAAAGCTACTAGCAATGAAGAGCTGAAGAAGCTGCTAAGCGATCAGCAGGTGTTAAAGCTGGATATGTACGTGGATTCCAACCTGATGCCCCGCAAACAGAATATGGAACTGACGCTTACCGGTCTGGATGATAAGAGCGTGGTCCAAGGAATCAAATTGACGTCAACAAGTGAAACCTGGGATTTGAACCAGCCGGTGAAAGCCGATGTCATTGATACCAGCGCAGGTGTACTGGAGTTGGATTCGAAGTCGATGTTCAAGCCTGGCAAAATTTTGGCGGGCATCGATACGAAATCGCAATTATACCAATTAATAAAAAATGATCTTCAGTTGACCAAAAAAAATATCAGCATGATCGTAGATAATAACAGCAGCAGCTTCCAGACGTCCTCCAAGCCTTATAATTCGAATGGAACCATCATGGTTCCGGCCCGTTTTGTAGTGGAGCAGTTGGATGCAGATGTGGCCTGGGACCAAGCGACGCAGCAGGTGACGATTACCGACTGGGTAAGCGGAGCCGTTATTAAGCTGAACATCGGCAGCAAGCAGGCTTCCGTCAACGGCATGATCAAGCCGCTGGAAACCGAAGCGGAGCTCACGGACGGTTCGACCTTCGTTCCCGTTCGCTTCATTGCAGAGAGCATGGGAGCACGTGTGAGCTGGGACCAAGAGCAGCAAATGGTTACGATCACTAGAGATTAGCGTTTCCAGCTGTACCGCAGCTCATGCTCTGGTGCGACAAGAAAAAATACAAACGAAAAAAAGCCTGATTCCGCCGGATCAGGCTTTTTTCGTTTGGCTTCCGATTTAATGCGCCCCATCGCACGCCCCTTGCAGTTAATGCGATTTTAGGGAGCGAGCGTGCTTGCTTCGCAGCCCTCACGACTCCTCCTTTCCTTCTTCAGAAGAGGCAGGGGGACGGGGGCCGGGGAGTCGGCCGGAACGTAACGCCGCTTCCCGGAGCAAATATTCGATATGACCGTTCACGCTTCGGAATTCATCATTGGCCCATCGCTCCAGCAGCTCGTAAAGCTTGGGGTCGAGGCGCAGGGCAAAATTTTTCTTGGGTGCCATGCTTTAGGCGCTCTTTCGGTCCGGCCTAGTACAAACTGCCGGTGTTGATAACAGGATTAGCGGAACGATCCGATACGATGGCAACGAGCAAATTGTTGATCATGGCAGCCTTGCGCTCTTCGTCCAGCTCGACGACGCCTTCCTGCTGAAGCTGGGCGATAGCCAGCTGGACCATGCCCACCGCACCCTCGACGATCATGGAGCGCGCCGAAATAATAGCGGCGGCCTGCTGCCGCTGCAGCATGGCGCTGGCAATCTCGGTAGAGTAGGCCAGATGCGTCAGACGTGCCTCCAGCACCTCTACGCCTGCGACGGACAATCTCTCCTGCAGCTCGTTGCTCAGCTCGGTGGCGATTTCTTCCGAATTGCCGCGAAGCGAATAGCCTTTGTCTCCGAACACATCATATGGATATTTATTGGCTACATGCCGCAATGCGGTTTCGCTTTGAATTTCAACGAACTGCTCGTATTTATCGACATCGAACATGGCTTTGGCCGAATCGACGACACGGAACACGACCACGGCTGCAATTTCAATAGGATTCCCTTCGATATCGTTGACCTTCAACTTCACGCTGTTAAAGTTACGTACTTTCAGGGATACCTGCTTGCGGATCGAGAAGGGCACTGTAATCCACAGACCGCTTTCCCGCAGGGTACCGACGTAGCTTCCGAAGAAGGTGACGATCATCGCCTGATTCGGCTGTACCACGACAAGTCCGGATAACAGGATGACGGCTATGAGCAGGGCAGGCGCACCAAGAGCAAAAATTTCTTGAACCAGCATCGTAATTCCAAAGGCACCTAATGCCAGGACAACCAATAAACCGACGAAACCGTTCATGACCCATGCTTTTTGTTCTTTCATTTGCAACACTCCTCAGCTAGATGATGAATTAAATATTGATTTGATATTTTTATGATATCACTTTTTCTATTAATTGTAAAATGGGTTTTGTTGCCTTATGCAGCAGAAGTTATAAGACGGTTCGGAAAGCGGGCGTTCCTGACGTTGACATTCGCTTAACGAGCGTGCTATAAGTGGTTAAAGAGTATTTTGCAATTCCATTTATTTAGCCTAAAGGCGGTGCATATACGTATGGAACAAGTCAAAACAGAGCAAGTCTTTGAATCGCATATTGCTGATGCCAAGCCGACGATAGCCGTATTTAAAACGACCTGGTGCAAGGATTGCCATTTTATCGATCCGTTTATGCCGGAAGTGGTGGAGGCCTACAAGGATAGGCTGAACTTTATTCAGCTTGACCGGGACGAGGTGCCGGATCTGTGCGAGAAGCTTAACATCCTGGGTATCCCGAGCTTTATTGCATTCCAGAACGGGCAGGAGCTGGTCCGTTTCGTCAGCAAGCTGCGCAAAACAAGAGATGAAATCGAACAATTTCTGGATCGTGCCCTGGAAGTTTCCAGTGCCTTGAACAAGTAACACAAACGAACCGAATCGAAGTCCGTTTTGATCGGCAGCGTCCCTAAGGAATGGGAAAGCCGTCACAAAACGGGCTTTTTTCTTTCAATGGTTTGTAACAATTCCGCATGGATTTGGTTTGGGTTTATGGCTATAATGAAACAAGAACGACTCGGCTGACCGCAAGTATGCCGGAATCCCCGACACGACACGATGACAGGGAATCCGGTTGCCTGGATTCGGCTGATTCTTAGAAAAGTAGGTGATGGCATCTCATGAATCCGCAACGTTGGATGAAACGATTCTCGTTTGCCAGCATGTATGGCATGCTGCTTATTTTAGTGATGGGTGCTCTCGTTACCAAGACAGAATCGGGACGGGGCTGTGGAGACGACTGGCCGCTGTGCAACGGCAAATTTGTACCGGCTTATACGATTGAATCCATTATTGAATACAGCCATCGGTTCGTCGTCGGGGTTGTAGGGTTAATCCTGCTCGCCGCAACCATCCTGGTTTTTGTTTACAGTAAAAGAAAAGACGCCAAATGGTATGTTGGCGGGGCGATGCTCTTTACGATTTTGCAGGCAATCCTTGGAGCGATGGCGGTAGTTTGGCCTCAATCCTCAGCGGTATTGGCGCTGCACTTTGGATTTTCGTTGATGGCTTTTGCGTTTACATTGCTGCTAGCTTTAGTATTTACACGCTATGGCACCATGCTGGCCCGGGCAGGCGGCACTTTGTCGTCCGGTTTGCAAAAGGGCGTTTGGCTGATTACCATTTATTGCTATGCTGTCGTATACTTGGGCGCTTTTGTCCGCCATACGAATTCGTCTGGAGGCTGTGTAGGCTGGCCGTTATGTAACGGACAAGTTATTCCGGAGCTTACCGGGGCGACGGGAATCGTCTTCCTGCATCGGCTTGGAGCCATTGTTATGTTTATTTTGCTGCTGTGGCTGTATATTGCAATCCGGGCTCAGCGCGAGCCGAAGGACAATATGGTGCTGGCTGCCAAATGGTCGCTCATTTTCGTCATACTGCAAATATTCAGCGGGGCTTTCGTCACCTATTCGATGACATCCGATTGGTATCTGATAGCCAGTCTGCTGCATACCGTATTAATTTCTTGCTTATTCGGCATTTTGTGCTACTTGTGTGTGCTTTCCCTGCAATCCGGGAGAAGCGGAGATCATGGACAGGCTTACACGGCTGGTTAGCTGCGTAAGCCTTCTGTTCGTACAATAAAGGTATAAGCTTCTCCTGCATCGGGGCTGCTTTAACAAAAGGCATGCCGTCTTGATGGACGAAGAAGCCGGTTGTCCTTGTCATGTCAGGTGCTGCCATTTTACATAAAAAAGGGGTTAGGTGTTGAAATGATTTATCCGAATTTACGTACCTTTGTGGAAGCGCTGCGCAAAGAAAACCAGCTGGTGGAAATAACGGCTCCGGTTGATCCTAATTTGGAGCTTGCCGAAATTCACCGGCGCGCCATTGAGGAAGGCGGACCGGCACTGCTGTTCACCAATGTGAAAGGCAGCTCGTTTCCGGTAGTCACGAATTTGTTCGGGACCAGCCGCCGAGTGGACATGGCCTTTGGCCCGAGACCCGAGCTATTTATGAAACGGCTGATTCAGGCTACGGATACACTGATGCCTCCGACGCCGAAAGCGCTGTGGAACGAACGCGGGCTACTGCTGGATCTCATGAAGGTCGGCACGAAAAAAGTCCCCTCGGCCCAGGCTCCTGTCCTGCAGCAATGCCGAAAGGAAGCGCCGCTGGCAGGCCTTCCGGTATTGACGAGCTGGCAGGAGGACGGCGGGCCTTTCGTCACGCTGCCGCTAGTTTATACCGAGCATCCGGAGAACAAACATCACAACCTGGGCATGTACCGTATGCAGGTGTTTGATGACCAGACCACGGGAATGCACTGGCAAATTCATAAAGGGGGCGGCTTCCACCACTATGAGGCGGAGCAGCGCAACCAGGCACTGCCCGTCACAGTATTTTTGGGAGGACCGCCGGCGTTAATCGCTTCCGCGATCGCACCGGGACCGGAACACTTGCCGGAGCTGATGCTCACCTCGCTGATCCTCGGAGAGAAGCTGGCCGTTGCGGATAATCCGCACGGCGGTCACCGTCTCGTCGCTGAAGCCGAGTTCGCTATCTGCGGCTCGGTGCCGCCGCATGTGCGCCGCCCAGAAGGGCCGTTCGGCGACCATTACGGATACTATTCGCTCACGCACGACTTCCCGGTCTTCAACGTCGATCACGTATGGCATCGCAAGGATGCCATCTACCCGGCTACGATTGTAGGCAAGCCGCGTCAGGAAGACTATTACCTGGGCGAGTTTCTGCAGCGTCTGCTTTCCCCGGCATTCCCGATGGTGATGCCAGGTGTGAAGGAACTATGGACCTATGCCGAAACAGGCTTTCATGCGTTGGCGGCGGCTGTCGTACGCGAAAGCTACAGCCGAGAAGCATTGGGCACCGGCTTCAGCATCCTCGGTCAAGGCCAGCTGACCTTGACGAAGTTCCTGATCCTGACGGATCAAGCAGTGGAGCTGGAACGCTTCGATCAGCTGCTGGAAGCAGCGTTGGAGCGGTTTGACCCGCATCAGGATCTATTTATATTCAACAATACATCACATGACACGCTCGACTATACAGGCGACCGTTTGAATCATGGGAGCAAAGCGCTGATGCTTGGCGTAGGGGAGCCAATCCGCAGCTTGCCCGGCAGCTATGAAGGCGGCGAGCTTCCAGGCATCAGCAGCGCGGAAGTATTTTGCCGCGGCTGCCTTGTCGTCTCGGGAGCGGCTTACGAGGCGGACCCTCAGCTGGCGCAACGCCTGCTGGATCAAGCGGGGGACCGTCTGCAGCAATGGCCGCTCATTTTCCTGGTGGACGACGCGAGCATCGCGCGCAGTCACAGCTTGTTTCTGTGGACCGTGTTCACGCGCTTCAACCCGGCGGCAGATATGTATGCCCGCAGCCAGCTGAGAGGGCACCATATCTCTTATGAGCTGCCGCTCGTGATTGATGCTCGGATGAAGCCGGGCTATCCGGATGAGCTGCTGCCGCGTGAAGATATCGTCAAGCTGGTAGACAGCCGATGGAAGCAATACTTTACAGGAGCGTAATCGGACATGCTGACGGAATCAAAATCCTCCGGCGTGCTGCAGCGTGTGCTGCCGCACGCCGGCTTTGTTATTGTCTATATTTTGTGGGGCATCAATATATCCGTAATGAAGATCGGCGGTCAGCTGTGGGACCCTTTGGTATTTAATGGGCTCCGGTATTTGAGTATCATCCCGTTTCTCTGGGTGTATACTTACTTTTATTACCGTAGAAGCGGTCTGAAGCTGCAGATCGCTGGGCGCGATCTGGCTCTCATCTGCACCTTGGGGGCAGTTAGCGCAATAGGCATGGAAGCGCTGCTTCAGTATGCGCTGCAATTCTCGAACTCGGCTAACGGGGCAGTGCTCGGGAGAGGCTTTATGCCAGTCATCACGGCGGTCATCGCCGTTATTCTTAAGGATATTCGCTTAACCTGGCGGGTTATATTAGGAATTCCTATGGCTTTTCTTAGCATTATACTTATCGTAGCCGGAGGCGAGCATGGCTTTCATCTTGGAGCAGAAACGCTTCGCGGGGATGTGCTCCTATTGCTTCGAAGCTTCCTAGGGGCGTTTTATTTGATCGGGATGAATCGCCTTGTGAATAAATATCCATTGGCCCTTCTCGTCTCATTGGAGATGACTGCAGGGGCGCTTGCCCTGCTGCCCTTCCTGCTTTGGAAGGCGGATACGGCTTACTCGGCTTCAATAAGCGGGATCGGTTGGCTCTGCCTGGGCTATACCGCGCTGTTTGCAACACTTATCGGGTTCTCGATTCATAACTGGAGCTTGTCCCGATTAGGGCCTTTCAAATCATCCGTATACGGCTATTTGCTGCCTGCTACCGCGGCCGCTGCAGGGTATTGGCTGCTGCGGGAGCACTTGTCCCTGAATCAGTATATTGGAGGAGCAGGGGTGCTGGCCGCCATGTATCTGGTGCAAAAAGACCGGATGCAGCTGATGAAAGACCGTTCCTCCGCTTCCGCTAATCCGGGTACTGTGGGGAACGTGGGCGGTTCGGCCGAGGCAAAACATCAACTGAAGGGAGGGAGCTAGCCGATGCTGAGAAGCTTATTTCATGAGCCCCGTCGTGTGGATGAGGGGCATTTCCAAAAGGCGAACGCAGCCATTGACCGTTATGTGGACCTGCTTCGTTCGATTTCGTCGGAGCAGCGCAACCTGCAGGAGCGCAGATATATCATCTGGAGTGGGAGCTTTATCCGAGCATTGGACGAGCTGGAGCAAAGTCAATATGCAGCGAACCGCTACGGGAAGCTGGTATCCCACACCTATGTGGATGAACTGAATGAACAGGAACGGGACGATTATCATCGGCACCTTTATTTTTATAAAAATGCGATTATTCGTTTATTTGCGATTCTGGACAAGCTGGGTCACTTTATGAACGACCGGTTCCGGCTCAAAACCGAAGAAATCAAATCGCGCTTTTCGTACTTTACCGTGCTGCGCAACATGCACCAGCATCGTCTCTATGTTGAGTTGGAGGAGCAGCTGTTTGGGCTTAAGGGACGGTATAAGGAGCCTGTAGAACGGCTGCGGAATGAACGGAATATGGAAATTCATACGATTAACGCGGATCTGCTGGACGATTTATTGAGAACGGCGGAGGAGAGGCAGTCACATGAGGACCGCATGCGAATTGATGATATCGCGCAGCGGCTAAAGGACCTGGATCAGGCCTGCGATATGACCTATCAGGCTGCCGGATTTATTTTTCTGTACATTACGAAGCTGACGGAATCGTCCGGACGCTATGGGCACGAGTAACGAAGAAGACTGGACTTCCCGGGTTGAATCGCACCCTGGGTTCCTCTATACTGATATGTAATGGTTGAGGAAAATCAGGGGAGGCGGGCATGAACGAACAACGCAAAGTTGCACTCATTACCGGCAGCGCCAAAGGATTGGGCAAAATGACTGCGCTTCGGCTCGCCGAATCCGGTTGCGATGTCATCATTAATTATGTGAACAGCAGGCTGGAAGCCCATGAGCTCCAGCAGCGGATTCAGTCCATGGGTGTCCGTTGTCTTGCGGTTCAAGGCGATGTGGCCCGAAGGGAGGATCTGCGCAGGCTGGTAGAGCTTGCCGATCAGGAGCTGGGCGGCATCGATATATTAATTAATAACGCTGGCCCCTTCGTGAGAGAGCGCCGGTTGTTCAGCGATTACGAGCCTCAGGAGATCGACTATCTGATGCAGGGCAACCTGCTCGGTGTCATGCAGCTGGACCATATGGTAATTCCTATGATGCGCCGAAAGAGATGGGGGCGAATTATCCATTTCGGCTTCGGCCACGCTGCGGAGGCCCGCGGGTGGCCCCATCGTGCCGTCTACGCAGCAGCCAAGGTTGGTCTGGTGTCATTTACCAAGACACTCGCTGTAGAAGAGGCGCCTTACGGCATTACGGTCAATATGATTTGCCCCGGCGATATTCGCGGCGCCAATAAAGAGAGGCTGATTGCCGAAGTAGAGCATGAACAAGACGATGAGTCTCCGCGAGGGCGGCCCGGTACAGGAGAAGATGTCGCCCGAATGATTGGTTTCCTGTGCGAGGAGCGTTCCGATTTCATTACGGGCAACATTATGGATGTCTCCGGCGGCTTAGACCCGATTCGTGCGATGATCGGGGCCCGCCCTGCGCAGCAGACTGCACCGAAATAGAGCTTGATGAACCGAGGAAACTACCGACATATCGTGAAATGCAAAAAAAGACCCTTGCGGGATCATGAGCTAAGCGCTCCTTATTCCGCAGGGCCTTTTCATTAGAACACTTGAACAACCTCTTGAACGCCTTCTACTTCTTCAAGCAGAGCGCGCTCAATACCGGCTTTCAGTGTAATGGTTGAGCTCGGGCAGCTTCCGCATGCACCCATCAAACGCAATTTTACGATGCCTTCCTCGACATCGACCAGTTCAACGTCACCGCCATCGCGTTGGAGAAACGGACGAAGCTTATCCAAAACCTCCAGTACTTCATCGTACATGGTGCTTTGTGCATTTTCACTCATCGGTATCCACTCCTTTCTATATCTATTATATTACAACAAGCAGCAAATTAAAATGGTCAACAAGGTGGCTGATTAGGATGAGACCCATTATTGAATTTTGCTCCAGCAATATGCATCACGGAACGGATCAATTGATGAAACGGCTGGAAGCCAATCCGGACTACGATGTCATCGAATACGGGTGCCTCGGCAATTGCGGAGAGTGCTTTCTTCTGCCTTATGCATTAGTGAACGGCGAGATCGTTGCAGGCAGCAATGTCGAGGAACTCGAGCAGCGCATCGCCCAAAAAATAAAAGAGATCGAAGACATGCTCGACCTCTTTGAATAAGATTTAACCGAAATGATGCTTGGATTTCCAGAGCACGCCGCTTTTAACCAACCGCGGAACCATCCCCGTGATGGTACGTTTGCCCATCAGACCGAAGCCGGACTTTTTGCCGAGCGACCCCAGAACCCCTTTGAGCTTGATTTTTCCAAGCCGAGGGGTTTCGTTTTTCCATACCGCTCTCAGCACCTCTGCGACTTGCTTGCCTTGTCCCTGGGCAGCCTGGGCGCTTGGTGAGAACGGCAGGGAAGCACAGTCTCCTACCACATAGACCTCTGGGTAATCGGGCACCTGATGGTATTCATTAAGAATAACGCGGCCTTGGGTATCCTTCGGCAGCTGAAGGTTCCGTACAATCGGACTTGGCTGAATGCCGGCGGTCCAAATGGTCACATCCGTCTGGATGATTTCTTGCTGATTTTCCTGTTGATTGTACAATAGACCGCCTTCGAGACGGCATAGGCTGACGTACGATCTCATCTCAATATCGTGCTCGAGCATCCAGTCTCTTACGAACGATTGAACCGGTCCCGGGAAGGACGACAAGATGCTTGGCCCTCTGTCAATGATACGAATATTCATATCGGGCCGGCTTTCGCGAAGCTCTGCCGCCATTTCAACACCGCTCAGACCTCCGCCAATAATCGAAACTTGTCCATACGGATTAATGTCATTTACGGCTTGATACGTTTTCCGGGTTGCGGATAACGTCTGGATGCTTTGGGAATATTGCTCCGCGTTTGTAATTTGGTGGTACTTGTCCACACAGCCGAGAGAAATAACGAGCCAATCATAAGACAATGGCTCATCATTTTCGAAAAGGATCAGCTTTTGATCAAGATCGACAGCTGACACTTCACCGTATTTGAGGATCAGCCTTGGATCTACAGGGTATTGAACCCGGATATCAAGGTCCGATACCGTGCCTGAAGCTAGTGCGTAATACTCGGTCTTCAGTCCTTGATAAGGCATCCGGTCTATGAGCACAAGCACCGTATCCGACGGCAAATCTTTTTCAAGCAGTTGGTTAGCTACAGTCAATCCGCCGTAGCCCCCGCCTAAAATAACCATTTTCTTCATCATCGAAAAACCCTTTCTATATGACAGCCTAAACTCATTCTTTACATGCTAGTATACTTTGATCTCGTTGTAGAAGGTATCACGCTCAACAGGGATACGTCCTGCGCCTTTAACAAGCCATACAAGCTCGTCACGTGTCAGGCCTTCCGGTGAAAGCGCGCCTGCGGCGTGGCTTATTTTCTCCTGAACGATAGTACCGTGAACATCAGATGCACCGAAAGTCAGAGCTATCTGTGTCAGCTGCGTGCCGAGATTGATAAAGTAGGCTTTGATGTGAGGAATGTTATCAACCATCAAGCGGCTGATCGCGATGGTTTTGAGATCATCAAAGGCGGCTACACGGCGTTTGATCCCTGCGTTGACATTGGCAGGCTGTACCGCATTCGGAATAAATACCATAAATCCGTTCGTTTCATCCTGAAGCTCGCGCAGCAAAATCATATGCTGGATACGCTCTTCCAATGTTTCGATGGATCCGTACAGCATGGTTGCGTGTGTTTTCAGGCCAATGCTGTGGGCCACTTTTTGCACCTCAAGCCATTGGTCGGTCGTTGCCTTGCCGACGCCCATCTTTTGACGGTAACGCTCGGACAAAATTTCCGCGCCTCCGCCGGTTAATGTGCTGAGTCCCGCATCCACCAAAGCCTCGAGCACTTCTTTATAGCTTAACCCACTGATGCGAGAATAAAACTCAATTTCTGCGGCTGTATGCGCCTTGATCGTAACATCAGGGTAACGCTTCTTTAAAGCGCGGATCGAGTTTAAATAGTATTCGAAAGGAACATGAGGGTTATGCCCTTGGGCAATATGGAATTCACGCATTCCCGGATGATAGTGCTTGTCGATGTACTCGAACATTTCTTCAGGACTGAGCGTATAGGCGCCTTCTTCCCCTTCATCGCGGCGGAAATGGCAAAATGCGCAGTGCGCCTCACATACATTGGTGAAGTACAGGCTCATGTTATCGATAAAATAAACCTTTTTCCCATTCATCCGCAAATTGACTTCGTTCGCGAGCTGTCCGATTGTCAATAAATCATCGGATTGGTACAAAAATACGCCATCCTCAAGCGAGAGTCTTTCTCCGTTTTTTACTTTCTCAGCGATCTCGGCCATGCGTTGATCGGAATTACTAATCACGATGCTCATCCAAGCCACCTCCATAAATGATAAGTTTAATAGTGTAAAATTGCGACGGTGTACCTTTTGTGCAGTTAAATAGGATATATCAATATGAATTCAACCAAGGCTGCCAATCGTCTTTCGGGCTGAGGGCAAAAGCAAACAACGCGTAGCTGCATCTCACGGGTGTATCGTGAATACTCGCGCTGGGTGTAATTCTCGAGCTGTGAAAGCTTGCACATGGATGCCTAGAGCAAAGATGTTTTCAGATTAGTTCATATAAAGACCCCTTAGACACGAATGAACACACAATACTCCTTATTATAAACCTCCTGCTGGGGTGGAGCAATACACAGTTCGACAAAACGGTCTCGAGGCCTTGCAGAGGGCTGCTTTCTCACCGAATGCAAGCGCTCCTTCGTGCTCGCTGGTTCATGTTGGCTGGAGGTACGGATTGCTGATTTCAACGGCTCGTCACGTCGGCCAACCCGAACGGGATGATGTTACAACTTTATGAACCGGGGAAAATATAAGCGGCAGAGATAGAAGTCCTTGAGGAGTATGCTCTTTAGGAGTATACTGGGGAGAAAGAGGCAATATGTAAGCAGGGGCTTCTTTTTTTAATTTAAACCGCACCGCGAGGAGGTTAATACAATGATTCATATCAGCGAAACAGCCAGCGATAAAATAAAAGAATTGCTCGATAGCGAGGGAACACCGAATTTGTTTCTCCGTTTGGGTGTGAAAGCAGGAGGCTGCAGCGGGTTTTCCTATGGCATGGGCTTTGACGACCAGCAGCAGGACGAGGATAAAGAATTTGAAATCAACGGGTTAAAAATCGTTGTCGATGCCGACAGCTCCAAATACTTATACGGCGTCGAAATTGACTACAAAGAGTCCGGCATGGGCGGAGGCTTTACGATCAACAATCCGAACGCCATTGCATCGTGCGGCTGTGGCTCCTCCTTCAAGGTGAAGGACGAAGAGGGCGCCCCTGAGAAGTGCGACGATAAAGTCGAGGCTTAACAAGGGTTTTGGGTGTTTGCTAGTTGAGTGACTTGCCCGTTACGAGTGAGCGTAAAAAATGTGGATGGATTACGGATTGCAAGGGTAAAATCAACAATCCGCAATCATGAATGAAATTGAATGTACGCAACTTTAGAAACGGCAATTATGGGTTGCGTATTACATGCCTTCCAGGCTTGTGTGTTGATGCCAATACACATTACTTGGGAGGTTTTTTTGTGCTTAAAAAGAAAGAGCGAAGAGTACCGATTGGTGATAAGGACTCCAAAATTTATATGGAGATAAAATTACAATATATGAGCCCTATTCTGAGTTCATAGATAAAACTAATGCTACAACCATGATTACCTCAAACTCATATAAAAAACTAACGAATCAAAAAAAATATATTTTATTCCTGAAAAAGCATAAAGATGGAGGTTATATGCCGCTGGGAGTCCAACAAGGGAAAATCAATTTAGACGAGCCTGATTCAAATAATGAAAAACCTGGAAAGTCCGTAAAAGAAAAATATAATAAATAATCTTGCATGTAAAATATCACTGAACCCCTTCTACCTTAACGGCCTGCCGAATAGGATTATATGTAGGAGGTGTTGCCAATGGTGGTATACCGGTATCATGAAGTGCCGACAGAATTGTTGCAGGATCATTCCTATACACTGCGGGAAATCAGGTTGTTTTTGAGCATAAATAAAGGCTCAATTTTCCTCCATAAAGATCTGAATTACCTGGACGGAGAATCCAGACAAAGAGTCACGGTAGTATCGAAGGATGAATATTTCCTTCACCAGCAAGGGGAGCGCTCGTACCTTCCCCCGCTTGAGAAGACGTTTGTTTATTTCTTGAGTTCTGAGTAATTGAAGTAAGCGGCGGCATGATAAAATAAGCTTACACGGTATATGGGACATGGCATAAGAGCTGTGTCCTTTTTTTGATGTGTAAATATCCCTTACTTCGTCTGACTTGACAAACGCATGCCGCCTTGAAGGAAGGCGAAGCGTTAATGCTTGTGTCACATAGCTCGCGAGCACATGCTCTGCCACGATGACTAGTAAAAAACCTGATGCAAGATGTATAATCAAGCTAGCTATCCCGAAGAACACATCGGAAGCCGTGTCCGGTAATTCGATTAAAATGAGCAAGGTCCAATTTGATGCCATTGAAAATGGCATGTCTAACGATGAAGTCAATCCAATTTCGGGCAGACCGAATGTAAACGCTTCCTATTATAATGTACTTTGGGATGAGGTGAGATTATGGAGTATTTATTTGCACTGCTTCTTGCTTTCTCCGGTATGTATCTTGATCATAATAAGCCTTTTGTTGTCGAGGGACCTTCGATGGAGCCGACAATGCATCCCAAGGACCGCCTGTCCGTAGACACGACCTACTACACGAATCATGCCATCGAGAGAGGGGACCTGATCGTGTTCCGTGCGACGAAGGATAAGATTTTTGTGAAACGAGTGATCGGGCTGCCTGGAGAAAAGGTTAAGGTCGAGGGCGATTACGTGTATATCAATAACAAAAAGCTGAGCGAGCCGTATCTGCAACCCGCACTGGAAGAAGCGGCCCGCAAGGGCGTCCCTTATAACGTTAGAAATTACTCGGAGCATGCCGTACCGGAGGGCTCGGTATTTGTGCTGGGAGATAACCGTTCCAACAGCATGGACAGCCGGGATATCGGATTTATTAGGCAGGAGCAAATTATCGGAAGAGTGAAGCAGCCTGTAATGCAGGCAGCCGGTACGGGACTGTAACTTTCTATGTCTCTGGAGCGTTAAATAAATACAGAAGACAAAATTGCTTGAAGAAAGCGAGGTTCGAATACATGCTGTCAAAAAGCTCAGGCATCCGCCTGCTGCTATGTGCTGCGTTAGGCTGTCTCGCTGTTTTACCGGCTCCTGTATACACTGCCGAGGCTGCTCTCTCTGCTGCAACGAAGAATCCGACCTTTCAGGTCACTGTATTGGAGCCGACCGAGCTGTTCGAGGATTATCGTCATCCCGATGCATCGGTAGGGACGGTTTCCGCCCTACAAACGTTAACCGTCAAAGGGACAGACTCGGGCAGCGCAGAGCAGAAGCCATCCTGGTACCTGGTAGAAACATGGCTTGGCGATAGGTGGATTCATAGTGATGATCGGGTCGTCAAGGGAGCTTATGAGCGCAAGGAGCAGACGATTACGACAATGACGGAGCTGCCGTTCTACAGCAGCTTGAATAGCCCACCCGAAGGGCTTATTGCGAAGCAGCAGGTCAAATCAACAGCGCATATCCAATATTGCGGGGTGAGCCGCGCGGCAACGGACGACCCGGCACAATGCAGCAGCGATTTGTATCTTATCGAGACGTGGGCAGGACCAAAGTGGCTGGTTAACCCGCCGATCGTGGAGAAGATACCGGAGGAGGCGTATTCCGCTGAATTCACAATCCTGGAGCAGCTGCCTTACTTCGATAAACCGGCATCGGCTGATTATAACCTGCCGTTTACGTTGGATTACGTGCAGCCTTCGAAGGTACAGGTCACGGCGCGCAAAGTGCTGGGCGAGCATAGGATATGGTATAAAATCCATCTCCCGCAGGGCGACAAATGGATCATACCCATGGGTAGAACGCTGGATAACGTAAAGCAGATTCAGCAAACGATAGAGCTTATGACAGAGGCGGGGCTGTGCGACAACCCGAACATGGAGTGTTTTTTCTCCAATGAAAAAGTACCCGCCGGTTCATACCCCGCTGTGGCGCAATGGAACGATTGGTATTACATTCAAACGGACGACCGCGGCATGAAGTGGGTGAACCCGGCCGAGTCGCTTAGAGAAAAGCCATTAGGGACGGAGCCGACATCTGAAAAGGTACAGCTGTTATCCACGACAACAACCTATCGGACTCCCGACACGGCAGGAATCGCCGGCCATCTGGCAGGATTTTTTGCACCGCAGTATGTGGATGCCTTCGAACGGTGGACCTCATCATCAGGAGAGCTGTGGTACCGGGTACATACCTCGGAAACGCAGGAATGGGTGAGAGAGCAGGATGTGCAGGTTCCATTGTATCCCGTTGTAAAAGACGGAAAATACGGATATATGGACCAGAAGGGCAAGCTTCGCATCCCTATGCAGTACAGCTCGGCATTGGACTTTAAGGAAGGGCTGGCGCTCGTATGGAATCCTGTCGTCAACGGTTGGAGTTACATTGATATGAAGGGCAACGAAGTGATTCCAGCCCGATTCAACGATGCGGAACCATTTTCGGAAGGCAGGGCCGCGGTAAAAATAACCTCAGGGCCTAAGGATACACGGCAAGGGTATATTGACAGGGATGGAAAGCTGATCGACATGCCCGATATTTTATACGGTTCTTCCTTTTCGGAAGGTATGGCCGCCGTCGCTGTCGAAGGAATGAATTCCCAAGGATCAGCTTACCTATACGGGTATATGAATAAACAAGGGCAGATGGTCATCAAGCCGCAGTTTGATTTTGCCTATCCGTTCTCCTGGCATATGGCACGTGTAGAGTACAACGGGAAGGCTGGCTTTATTCAGCAGGATGGGTCCATCGCTATCCCGATCGAGTTCGATGATGCCCGCGACTTCTATCAAGGGACGGCTGCGGTCAAGGTTGGGGATCGGTGGGGATACCTGTGGTCGGCAGGCAGCTGGCACATTCAGCCTCAGTATGAGGAGGCGGGTGACTTTTCCGAGGATCTCGCTGCGGTTCGGAAGGACGGGAAGTGGGGGTATATCAATCCGGAGGGTACGATGGTTATCCCGGCCATCTTCGATGCTGCCGAAGCGTTCAGCGAAGGCTTGGCCGCTGTAAGAGTAGGCGATTGGCAGTGGGGATACATTGATACGAAGGGCACGGTGGTCATTCCTCCGACGTACTACGACGCAGACAAGTTCCATGCCGGAGTGGCTAACGTTCGAGCCGGTTATACTGGAGAAGGCCCCGATTCCGGCTATATCGACCGAACTGGCAAGGAAATATGGAAGCCGTCACGCTAACGTTTTAAGAGGGAACCAGGCAGTCTTCTCCGAAAGGGAGGCTGCTTTTTTACGTATTTTGAACCAGCGGCAGGCATAAAAACAGAAAAAATAAAAAAAATTTTTGTTTAAAATAAGGGTGCGCTCATCTGTGTATAACCTTGTCCACACTATACCCTGCATAAACACCCATATTTTTACACTTGCTAACAGTATACACACAGCTTATACACATTTCCCTGTGGATAGCGGAACGCTTGTTCTATTTTTCGCGGCATGTTAATATGATTTTACATTAAGGAAGTAAGGTGATCCTAGTGAGACTAATGAGTAATGAAATTTTGATCGAATCTTATTTCAAAGCGCTGCATTTGGAGTTGGAGCAGGAGTTCCTTGATTTGCTGCTGGAAGAAATTAAACGTCGTCAATTGAATTTGGATTATTATCATGATGGGGCGCAGGTCAGTTGACCTGCCCTCTTTTTTGTGTATAGGACTAAAGCTCCATACGGCATGAACCGAACGGAGCTTTGTGCGTAAGCTGGCTTCCGAACGATGTTACATTACAATTTCATGCTGCTGCTGCTGTGCCCAGGAGACAGCTTGGCTGTTGGGTCAATATACACCTTTGCGTTGTTGATGGCTGTCGGCGCTTCACCGAAGCCTACCGCGATCAGCTTCAGCTTGCCTGGATACGTCGTAATATCACCGGCGGCAAAAATGCCCGGAATGCTTGTTTCCATTCGGGAATCCACCACGATCGATCCGTTATCGATGGCAAACCCCCATTCCGCGATAGGTCCGAGAGAGGAAGTGAAACCGAAATTTACAATAACCGCGTCCACGTCGAGGTCTAACGCATCTCCCGTTTTGCAGTCGGCAAGCGTAGCCTTTGTGATTTGGCCGTTCCCGTGCAGGGCGGTAATTTCTTTGGGGGTCAGCACTTGCACCTTCGAGTTCCGCAGGCTTTCCACACTGTGCTCGTGCGCGCGGAACTTATCCCGGCGATGGATCAGCGTTACCTGCTCGGCTATCGGCTCCAGCATTAAAGCCCAGTCGACTGCCGAGTCGCCGCCACCGCTGATCAGTACCTTTTGTCCTTTGAACTGATGCAGGTCGCTTACGAAGTAAAACAAGTTCTTCTTCTCGTACTGAGCCGCTTCCGGCAGCTCCAATCGTCTGGGCTGAAAGGCGCCTAAGCCACCAGTAATAATAACGGCTTTGGACTGGTGAATGCCCTTATCCGTCGTCACCTCGAACAGCCGATCGTCCTTCTTCTCCACTTGCAGCACCTTTTCCTCCAAACGGATGTCCAAGGGAAACTGCCTCATCTGCCGATCCAAATTGTTAACCAGCTCTTGTGCGGTCACCTTCGGGAAACCGGCAACGTCATAGATGTACTTCTCCGGATATAACGCTGTAAGCTGTCCGCCAAGCTGAGGCATGCTTTCGATCATTTTTACCGAAGCTTGACGCATGCCGCCATAGAAAGCTGCGAACATACCGGCGGGTCCCCCGCCCACAATAATAATATCTACAATTTCATTGTGCACTTCCAGCACCTCCGATTCAGATGAATAATGGATTCTTATTCTATACACTATGCCAGCAAAATGAAAAATAAATTAATTTAAAAAAGTAAGGGGTTACATAGCTAGCGAAGACAAGCTTTTACAAATTGGAAAAAGAACAGGAATCGTAAGAAAATGGCTACATACCTTACGTAGTCTTGACTTTTCCCTTGTATTCCAGCCAAAATAAAACTTGCTATTTATCTTTTAAAATTATATTATGTCATGAGAACTGGTTAAAAACTGATGTGTCACAGTGTTTTATCACAATTATAAATTCAACTCATGCAGTTTCAACGAATGTGGAAATTGCTTCTTGTCGTACTTTGTGTAAAAATTCACAATCGGTTTACATTGACCTTATAATACAGAAAACAACGGGATGGAAGGGATCGAAACCATGAGTCGAATACCAAGAATAGTCATTTTGGGAGCAGGATACGGTGGCATCGTAACGGCTATTCGTTTGCAAAAGGAATTGAACTATAACGAAGCCGACGTTACGCTTGTCAACAAGCATGACTACCACTATATTACAACACACCTGCATATGCCGGCTGCAGGAACGGATAATCCGGAGAATGCCCGGGTGAATATTCTTAAGCTCATTGATGAATTCAAAATCGACTTTGTGAAATCTACAGTGGTTCAGATTCGTCCGCAGGAGAAGAAGGTTATCTTGGAGGAAGGAACGCTGTCCTACGATTATTTGGTTGTCGGATTGGGCGGAGAGCCTGAAACGTTCGGCATTCCCGGGATGAAGGAATATGCGCTGAGCATCCGCAGCATTAACAGTGTTCGCTTTATCCGTGAACATATCGAATATCAGTTTGCTAGATTCAAACGCGAGCCTAACCGCACCGATTACTTGACTTTTGTCGTAGGCGGAGCGGGCTTTACCGGCATCGAGTTCGTGGGTGAGCTGGCAGACCGCATACCTCAGCTGTGCAAAGAATTCGACGTAGACCTGTCCTTGGTCAAAATCTATAACGTCGAGGCGGCTCCAACCGCACTGCCGGGCTTTGATCCGGAATTGGTAGAGTACGCGATGAACGTACTGCAAAATAAAGGCGTAACGTTCAAAATTGCAACAGCCATTAAAGAGTGCACGCCGGATGGCGTCATTCTTGCAACGGGCGAGGAGATCAAATCCGCTACGGTCGTGTGGACGGGCGGCGTACGCGGTAACCATATGCTGGATGAAGCAGGCTTTGAAACGATGCGCGGCCGCATCAAGGTCGACGACTATTTGCGCGCACCGGGCCATGAAAATATATATATTCTGGGTGACTGCTCTATCGTGATGAATCCCGAGGGTCGTCCTTACCCGCCGACAGCGCAAATCTCCATTCAGCAAGCAGATGTATGTGCGCATAACCTGGTGGCTTCCATTCGTGGCGAGCAGCCGAAGGCTTTCAAATACGAGAGCAAGGGGACAGTAGCCTCTCTCGGGCGCGGTGAAGCCATCGGTATTGTCGGCTCCCGCAAAATTAAAGGCGGCTTGGCCGCTGTAATGAAAAAGATTATTGACGTTCGTTACCTTTATGTCATCGGCGGAATTCCGCTGGTGCTGAAGAAAGGCCGTTTCTAGTATGCGCCACTGCAGCGTACAGGTACGCGGACTGTTGACGAGGGAAGAGCTGGACCGGTATAACGCTCTGATGGAAGTGGGACATTTTCTTGAAACCCAGAACCGTTATGATCTGGTCTACCCGGTTCAAAAAGAAATCGATATCTTGATTTTGCCCGCTATCGAACGCTTGAAGGAGAAATCCCGTCAGCGCGACCGTGATACGGAAGCCTATTTGGCCCAAAAGGCCGAAGGCAGCCGTGACGACCGCTTTGAGTTCGATGACGAGGAAGATGAGTAAATGAAATACCCTGCGGTTCAACTGGATTACCGGTTGAACCGCAGGGTATTTTTATGGGGAATAAAGAAAATTTTGACAATTGAACCTCACTAGTGTACTATTCTAATAGTACACTAGTGAGGTTGTTGAAATTATGCGAAAAGAGGGAAAGCGATTGAAAGCATGGTGGAATTTATTTAAAAAGGAATTGGCTTTTGGATCGAAGTGGTCAGGACCTCTATGGATTTATTTGCTTATCGTATTGCTCATGGGGGGACTTTCCATTTATTTCTCATATCGCTTTCATTCCGGGGCAATGAGCGGCATATGGCTTGCTATCATTTATCTTCATTTTATGGGTCCCACAGTTTATATGCTCATTAGCTTAAAAAAGGAACGCGATTATGCGCCTTTGTGGCTGCAATTGCCTTTGTCGGGATGGAAGCTCCTTACAGCAAAGTATGCGGCCGCGATGTGTGAGTTTGGAGCGGGATTATTGGTTTCTACCGGATTTTTCCTATGGATGTTCACCATAGAGAGTTCAGGGGCCACTTGGTCAAGCGATAATCAGATGAAGCTGTCTGCTGAATTTGAGAAATTCTCGGGATTTTTTCACGGGTCCCATCTTGAAACGGTTTTTGAATTTATGTCCATGGCATTGGCACTGGCCATTTCATGCGTGCTGCTGTATTTGATGGCTTCTGCGATGACCAACCGCTTCGGACCATGGAGATGGCCTTTAGCTATTTTGATATTAGGCACGATTACAGCTCTGGAGAACGTATTTGAACACACTTGGGTATACCGCTTTCTATTTCATTGGGGTACAGCAGGGGACACGCTTTATGCAGGGGAATATGTTTGGATCTGCATAAATATGGTCATTTGCTTATATGCATCCGTTTGGCTGCTGGATCGCAAAGAGGAGGTGTAAGGGGTGGCTGAACAATTTTCGAACACACAACCGATCTATTTACAGCTAGTGCAGCGAATATGCAGGCAAATTGTTCGGCGCGAAGTACAGCCAGGTGAAAAATTACCTTCTGTCCGCGATCTGGCAGTGAAATTTGGAGTGAATCCGAATACCATGCAAAGGGTGAATATGGAGTTGGAGCGTATGGGGATTGTAGAGAGCCGGAGAGGCCAGGGGATATATGTAACGGATGACAGCTCTCGGTTGGCATACATGAGAGAGCAGTTAAAGGAAGAGCATATTACCCGCTTTGCAGGGGAGATGAAAGAATTAGGTTATACGGAAGAAGAAATTGTAGCGGGCGTGAAGGCCTTCTTGCAAGAGAAAGAATAGATGTGAAAACGGAAGCTCGGGAGATAATAATCGTTCAATCAAAGCAGAATGACTATTAAGTGAAAGCTTTAAGGAGGAAACGAAAGTGGAGACACAAGCTATCGATGTGAAGCCCATCGTTGTGTTTGACGAGGTCGAAAAAAATTTTTACGGCAAACCAGCGTTAAGAAAAGTTAGTTTTACGATCCCAAAGGGGCAAATTATAGGTATTATCGGTACAAATGGCAGCGGGAAATCAACCATTCTGAAGCTAATGGCGGGTTTGCAAAGACCGAGCCGGGGGCGCGTTCTTCTCGACGGGGAGGAAGCAAAGCGGCTTAGCTCCCGGCAGGTTGCCTTTTTACCTGAGAGGGATGTGTATTATCCAGGGCAAACGGTTCAGCAAGCGCTGAATTTTTACAATGCAATGTTCGGGGATTTTGACCTGGATAAGGCATTGGATATGGTTCGAATCTTCGATTTAGAACTAGGACAGAAGGTGGCTCACTTGTCGAAAGGAAATCGCGCCCGGTTGAAAATGGTGTTGGCCCTGGCCCGCCAGGTACCATTAATTGTGATGGATGAACCTCTTTCCGGTCTGGACCCTTTAGTTCGGGAATCTATTGTTCGCAGTGTCATTGCCTCTGTTGATCCGGTGAATCAGACGTTGGTGATGACAACTCATGAGGTAGATGAGGTTGAGCCATTGCTGGATAGAGCCATGGTAATTAAGGAAGGCGCATTGATAGGATATGAGCAGGTAGAACGAATTCACAGTGATTTTGGTGTAGGTTTGACTGGGTGGATGAGGGGATTGATGAAGTGAATTCCATCTGCATTTTTGCGGCGATGGCATTGGTTGTGGAAGGTGTCACTGGGGAAAAGAGCGGCGGTTTCATTGGGGGCGTGAATGCAGGCACCTTTATTACCCAGCTGAAGCAGACCCGCAAGGATGAAGAGGTGCACAGGGAGTTGAGTTGAGCCAAGCTTGGCCTTAGAATCCGGCTGGCAAATAAAAGAGCCTTGACCGCAAAAGAAGCGGAAAAGGCTCTTTCGTATAGGTTGTTGCACCTATAGCTTCAGCATCGCTGCCATTTTCTCTTGATTCAGCAAATTGCCGACGTAGAAATCGCCGAATTCGCCGAAGCGTGCGCTTGTTTCGTCAAAACGCATTTCATAGACGATTTTTTTGAACTGCAGCGCATCCTCGGAGAAGAGCGTGACACCCCATTCCCAGTCGTCCAGGCCGACGGAGCCGGTAATGATTTGCTTGATCTTGCCCGCGTAATTGCGGCCGATCATGCCGTGGGCGCGCATATAGTTGCGGCGCTCATCGGTGGAAAGCATGTACCAGTTATCATTGCCTTCGCGGCGCTTGTTCATCGGATAGAAGCAAACGTGCTTCGCTTTTGGAAGCGTCGGCTTCAAACGTGCCAGAATTTCTGGATCCTGCATCGGATCGGAGCCCGGCTTGGCCATGTAGCTGCTCAGCTCAACAATGGATACGTACGAATAGGTAGGAATCGTCACTTGGGCAAAAATCGTTTTGTTAAAAGCGGTTTCAAGCTCGTTCAGCTCCTCCAGCGTTTCACGCAGATGCATGAACATGAAGTCGGCTTTTTGCCCGACGATCGAATAAAAGGCGGTGCTGCCCTGCTTGCTGTCCTCTACGCTCTGGTATTGGGCCAATAAGCCATTCAGCTCATCCTCCGCACGGTTTCTTTCCTGCTGGGACAGGCTTTTCCAAGCATTCCAATCGATAGCGCGAAAATCGTGCAGCGCATACCAGCCTTCCAATGTTTGAACCGGTTCGCTCATGGGTAACACTCCTTAGTATATGTAGTCATGGGGACAAACGCGAGCCGTCCGAAGAGGGACGGCGCAGCTGCTTATCCTTGTGAAGTTGATCTCATTGTATCGAAATCATGCTCAAAGGGCAAATGGACGCGGGCGTTTATGACGAGAAAAAAGATGGGGAGGCTTGCTTATGTTCATGAAGCGTTCACTTTACCCGGAGGCAAATTTTATATAAAATAAACATAATTATATACTATTGCTGCTTAGGTGAGGATAAGAAAAAGGAGTTGGCGGTTTTGCTGCAGTTGATGATTGTAACCGTGCTGCTGTTCGTATTGTTCTTCGGTCTCGGTTTTATACTAAACATGCTGATGAAGACAACTTGGTTTCCGATTTACGGATATATTGCTTTAGTCATAGGCTTGGTCGTTTACTGGGGCTGGGAGACGGGCTCGCTCGCGTCGAATATATCGGAGTATGCCGTCGCAGACTATATTCCCGCCATCGGCGGCTTGATCGGTGCGGTATTAAGCGGCTACACCATCAAAGCCTTGCGTGAGAAGGGATATAAAATGTTTTAGAAGCACGACTCAACAGGCTCTGTCAGGAGAAAGGAAGGGTACCATGAACGGTCAACAACGCAAAGACATCGTGCCCGGCAGACGTGTTCATATTGTCCAGAAGCAGGACCAGCGGTCAGGGAAACTGACAGAAGGGACCGTGAAGGATATTTTGACGAATTCCCCTACACATCCGCATGGAATTAAGGTTCGGTTGACGGACGGAATTGTCGGCAGGGTGAAGCAGGTTTTCCCGGATTAAAGCAAATGCACGAGCAATAGAAATAGAGGCATCTACCAAATCATGGGATTCCCGGACGAAGCGGGAGACCATGATTTTTTCATTCTTTTTCATAGCCGCAGGTGTCGATTTATGTGGTAAAATGAAGGGTAAGACGCTAGACCATAGATGGGATTTGAGTACATGCGAATAACGAATATGCTGCATTTTTCCGAGTATCACCGGTTTGTTGTGACGCGTGATTTTTCGTTAAGCAGTTTGGATATGAAGATGTTGTCCACGATCTATCAACCGATGATTGGGGCTTATGCGGTCAGTTTGTTCCATACGTTGTTTCTTCAGCTGCCTGCCGATAAGGTAGGTACCTCGCTTATGGAGCAGCAGCGGAAGCTGTTTTTGGCCCTGGAGCTCGAAACGAGCGAGTCCGGGCGTAAGTTTTTTATCGAGCAGACCTCCAAGCTGGAAGCGATTGGCCTGCTGCGGACGACGAGAAGGTTCGTGGAGGCTTCCGACGACTACGTTTATGAGTACACGCTGTTTGCGCCGTTATCCCCGAATGAGTTTTTCAAGAACCAGCACTTAACGCTGCTGCTCCGGGATAAAGTCGGCAAATATATGGTGTTTGCCCTTAGGGACGAGCTGCTGCTGCCGGAGCCGGACGGACTCAAAGAGGCGAATTCGGAGAATTTGTCCGTGCCCTTCTACGAGCTGTTCCGTCTGAACTCACAGGTGGTGGACCTGGAGCTGGAGCAGGCTTTGTTCGAATCCGCAGCGTCCAAGCCGTCTGAAGGCAGACCGGAGGTAGCGATCAAAGGGTTCCAGTATTCGGATATTATCATGCATTTTCCGAGGGAGTCCTATAACCGTTCTTTCGTTGAGCGTCTCAAGTACGAGCCCGAGCAAATGGCGCAAATTAATTTTGTGGCCAAAAAATACAGCCTTTACCTGACGGATATGTGCCGGCTGCTGGATGAAGAAGGCGTATTCGCCCCTGACGGTGCGCTCGTCCTGGAACTGCTTCAGCATAAGGCAAATCTCGTCTTCCGCCAAGATAAGAAGCGCGGAGAGGAAAGGATGCGGTACCGTTCCAAGGTGGAACAGGTGTATGCAGCCGATTCGGGAGACGGAGGGGCGCCCGCAGCCGTAGAGAAGTCCGTGGAGATGGAATATTACCTTGAGGTGCCTGATATTTTTCAAGGGGAATGCAGTCAGCATCAATATAATTACATTTTACGCAATGAGCCGTATACGTATTTGCTGGAAAAGATTTTTTCCAAAGGGACGGTTCCGGATGGCTTGCTCGATACGCTGGCCAAGGTGGACCTCAACTATGGATTGAGTGAAGAGGTGATTAACGTCCTCATCCATTATTTGTATGTGAACAAGCGCTCTTGGTCCAAGGCCTCCATTGAGTTCAGCGTAACAGATATGCTGGCCAAGCAGGTCGGGACGTATGAGCAGGCAGTCGATTATATTCGCGAGCAAACGAAATATAAGGAAGCCAAGTCGACCAAGAATGGGCGTACACCGGCTGGTGCGGGGAGTGCCCGCAGCGGTGCCGGACGAGGCAAGCAGCAGAAGCCTGTACTGCCGATGGTAGACGATCAGTCTGCCGCTGTCGCTGTAAGGACGGCCGAGGAACGTGAGGCGATGCGGCGCAGAGCCCAGATGCTGGACGGGAAAATGTAGAAGCCGGCAAGGGAACGTGCTCTAGGGGAAGGAGTGGAAGCAGAGGATGGGGATGGAGTCACTGGGTGACGTGTTAAAATCACTTCCGAACGAGAAATACCGGCAAAGAGCAGAGGATCGGGTCAAGGAAATACTGGCTGATCCTCAGGTGCAGAAGCTGCGCACCAAGTATCCGATGCTGGACGAATATACAATGAAAATCAATATGAACCGGCTTTATCAATACGTAACCGAGTATCGCAATTGCTCGAATTGCCCTGGCTTGGACCGCTGTCCGAACGATTTTGCAGGACATTACACGATGATTACCGTGGAGACGGAGAACGGTAGAACGAATCTTTATGACCAGAAGGTATCCTGTAAAAAGTTTATCGCCCAGCAAACCCAGGACGCGGTACGCAGCCGCATTCGCAGCTTTTATGTGGATGAGCGGGCGCTTTCTCAAGGTTATTCGTCCATGGAGATCTTCGACAAGGATCCGGCCCGCGAAGAAGCGGTAGACCGTGTGATACAATATATTTTGACGACCAAACAGGAAGGGCTCCAGAAAACGGGGCTTTATTTGGCGGGAAGCTTCGGGACAGGCAAAACGTTTCTCATGTGCTACTTGCTGCACGAGCTGGCCAAGAGCGGATATACGGGAGCGATCGTGTATATGCCCGATTTTGCCGAGGATTTGAAGGCGATGTTCCAGGATCCGATGAAGTTGAAGGAAACGATTGACGCGCTGAAGGACACGGATTTGCTTATATTCGATGATATTGGGGCGGAAAATTTGAACCCTTGGCTGCGGGATCATGTAATGGGGTCGATCCTGAATTACCGGATGAACCGGAAGCCGACCTTTTTTACGTCGAATCATGATTTAAACGCCTTGGAGCGTCATTTCAGCTTTACGAGCAAGGACGGGGATGAGGAGTTTAAAGGGAAGCGGATTATGGACCGGATCCGGCCCTTCGTTGAGGTTGTTTTGGTGAACGGATTTAACAAGCGCGGCGGCTAAGGGCGCGAATGTCCTGCTGCCTTATAACGGGGTACCCGGGTTCTGCACAGCCAAATCGTGCGGGGTCCGGGTTTATTTTTCGCTGAGAGCAAAAAAAAAGCCTGCCCCGCATATGCTGCGGAACAGGCCTTAGCAAGCTTACCAATGCTTAGCGAGTCATCACTTGGATCACCGTTGCGATGATGCCAATGAGAAACAATACACCAAAAAATACGCCAAACCCCAGTGATACGTCCATAAAGTCATTCGTCGGCTCTTCCATCACGTGAAGCTCCGGATGTTTCGGATCGTTCATGATAATACCCTCCTTGAGCAAATCGACATCGTTTGCAAAGTTCTAGTTATGCCTAGTATACCCAACTTTCAAGATAAATGTAAAGCTGTTGAAAGTGACAATTGTGCGACGTTTTGGGTAAACCTGTTGACTTGCTGCGGCAGTTATCCTTGGAAGAGGAGGAAACGATTCGCTAGTGCGGCTCCGGTTGAAAATAGGGTGCTTTGTGGTATACTTTACATGTTGACAACATATTTCGGGGTGGAAGGAGAAAGAATATATGGCAATCGTAAATGTATCTGACCAATCTTTCAAAAGTGATGTTGAAGGATCCGGTACCGTCCTGGTTGATTTTTGGGCGCCGTGGTGCGGACCTTGCAAAATGATCGCTCCTGTACTTGAAGAGCTGGATAAAGAGTTGGGGGACAGCGTAAAAATTGCAAAAGTGAATGTGGATGATAATCCGGAGTCCGCTGCTCGCTTCGGTGTTATGAGTATTCCTACGCTGATCGTGTTCAAGGACGGCCAACCGGTAGATAAAGTGGTGGGCTTCCAATCGAAGGATGCTTTGAAAGGCGTTATTACCCGCCACCAATAATGGTAATTGTGATAAGAGGATGAGAAAAAGCTCTTTTTCTGCTATGCTGAGAAAGAGCTTTTTTTATATATATTTTGGGGGTTCCCCCGAGTGTATTGTTTAGGGAAAGGGGAGAATCAGGTGCCGATTCAAGGGGAAGAAGAACGCAAACGGACAGCGGAGGCGATCCGGAACAAGCTGGCGCTATTACCGGAGCAGCCGGGCTGTTACCTGATGAAGAATAAAGAAGGTACCATTATTTATGTGGGTAAGGCCAAGGTGCTGCGCAACCGGGTACGCTCTTATTTTACGGGCAGTCATAATGCCAAAACGCAAGCGCTGGTACAGGAAATCGCCGATTTTGAATATATTGTTACCGCAAGCAATGTGGAAGCACTCATATTGGAATGCAATCTGATTAAAAAATATCATCCACGCTATAACGTTCTGCTGAAGGACGATAAGACCTTTCCATATATCAAAATCACGCATGAGGCGCACCCGCGGCTGGAAGTGACACGGAAGGTGTACAAGGATAAAGGCAAGTATTTCGGGCCGTATCCGAATTCGTTCGCGGCTCAGCAGACCAAGAAGCTGCTGGACCGGCTGTACCCGATGCGCAAATGCCGTACGCTGCCTGACCGCGTCTGCTTGTACTATCATCTTGGGCAATGCGTGGCGCCCTGCGAGTACGAGGTGGAGCAGGAAACGTACGATAAGATGGTATCGGAAATTTCCCGCTTTCTGAACGGCGGACATCATGAGATCAAGCAGGATTTGACGAGGAAGATGCAGGAAGCTGCGGAGGAGCTTAATTTTGAACGGGCCAAGGAGCTGCGCGATCAAATCATCCATATTGATGCGGTGATGGAGAAGCAGAAAATTACGACGACCGAGGCGGTCGACCGCGATATTTTCGGCTACGCCGTGGATAAGGGATGGATGTGCGTGCAAATTTTGTATATGCGCCAAGGGAAGCTGATCGAGCGCCATGCGTCGATGTTTCCTTACTACGGTGAGGAATACGAGGACTTTATTTCGTTCGTCACTCAATATTACAGCGATAACCCGGCGCTGCCTAAAGAAGTGTTCCTGCCAGTTGAAACAATGGATTCAGCCGCTGCGGAAGGCAACCCTCCAGTGCCCCGTGTCATCACGAAGGAAGTCATTACGGCGCTTGACGAAGCAACGGCTGCAGAAGCGAATGATGCAGGCGAAAGCGACGGTGCAGCTCTGGCGGAGCTGGATGCAGCCAAAAGAGATGTGAAGGAAGCGCTGGAGGGCTGGCTGAAGGTGAAGGTGCACATTCCGCGCCGCGGGCTGAAGAAGAACATGGTCGATATGGCATCGGACAATGCACGCGTCGGTCTGGAGGAAAAGTTCCGCCTGATCGAACGGGATGAGCAGCGCTCGGTGAAGGCGATCGAAAATTTAGGCGAATGGCTCGGTATGGGTGTCATCCGCCGGATTGAGGCGTTCGATAATTCGAACATTCAGGGCTCAGACCCGGTATCCGCCATGGTAGTGTTCACGGACGGCAAGCCGGACCGCAAAGAATACCGCAAATTCAAGATTCGCACCGTACAGGGACCGGACGATTACGAGACGATGCGTGAGGTCGTGCGACGGCGGTACGAGCGAGTGCTGAAAGAAAACTTGCCGTTGCCGGACCTGGTGGTCATCGACGGAGGCAAAGGGCAAATCTCTGCGGCTGTCGATGTGCTGGAGAACGAGCTGGGGCTCTATATCCCCGTCTGCGGGCTTGTGAAGGATGCCAAGCATAAAACGGCCCAGCTGATGATGGGAGACCCTGCTGAGGTCGTCCCGCTGCCCAGAGACAGCCAGGAATTTTACTTGCTGCAGCGTATCCAGGATGAGGTGCACCGATTCGCCATTACGTTCCACCGGGAGACGCGTGCCAAGTCGATGATCGTGTCCCAGCTGGATGCGATTCCCGGGATTGGGGAGAAGCGGCGCAAAGCGCTGCTCAAGCATTTCGGCTCATTGAAAAAAATAAAAGAGGCCGGCCTTGAGGATTTCCGGCCCCTGGGCATCGGGGAAAAGCTGGCTTCGCAAATTATTCAATCGTTAAACGGAGACTCTGCGGACCAAGCTGATGCAAGTCAGGCGCAGCCGGAGAATCAGCCGAGCGGAGAACAGGAGCTTTAGCGGCAGGAACTGGGGTTCGACCGACCGCTAGGCAGAGTGACAACAAGCGTCTTCTGGGATTCGCTATAGCGCGATAAAAAGCAAAGACGAGGGCATAGCAGATGCAGGCCCTCGTCTTTTTTCTGTACCCATATGAAGATTGCAAGGAATGTCGGGCTTGGAGGCGTGTTGTGCCAAATGTGTATGCTAGCCCGTCAAGCCGTGAGGCGTTTTTCTTGTGTTATCACGCACCCAGGCAATCAACCAGCCGAGCAAGGCAGGGAATACGATGTAAAACCCGCCAATTAGATTGTGAGGGACATCTCCCATATCCATGAGGGACAGCCCCATGAGAATGCTGTCCATGGAAGCGTGAGCGAACAGGACGGTCAGGAAGCCGTATTTCAGGAAAGCATACCCGAAGATAAGGCCGATAATCGTGACCTCCACAAATCGGGTGTACACCGGATAGATCGGATACTGCGTATGGCTGAGCGCCCAGATCATGCTTGGTATCAGTACGGCGAGAAACCGGTTGCGGATCATCTTCATGAAGAAAGGGATGCCGAACAGCCGGTATACGCTTTCCTCGGAGATGGCGGCGGCCCAAGCCATGAGCGGGAATAAAGCCGGATAAACCATATTCAGTACGGAATCGGATGGGTCGTTTACCGCCCATACGTCAAACCACTGCTCGGCTCCGAAGAACAGCGTCTGCTGCACACCGAGAATGAACAAGCACAGCAGGTAGCCCTGAATGACGGACGTTCGCAGCCTTCGTGAAAATCCGGGTTCATGCCACAGGGGCCAAGGGCTCCAGCCCTTGCGCAGCCACATTTGCCTGCCTGCAAGAAAGGCAAAATAAACACTCACAGCCATGATTGCAATAATAATGTTCATGAACCACAGGTTGAACATCGTCTCCCATTGGGAAGGGCCGGCGGAATGCGACGTTCGCAGGGCAGGCACCATATTGAAATTGTTGGCGATGTAAATCACGAGAAAGAGAGCTGTGAGCATGAGTCCCGTTAGGAATGTGATTTCCCTTCGGTACCGGAACACAATGTAGAAGGAGGCTAAGGCCATACCCAACGAGAACAGCAGGCTGATGCGGGTCATCGTCGATGCGTTGTCGTTTTGTTCGTCCTGCCATGACCGGAAGGAAGCGGGAATATCGAACACAGCATGGAAGGCTGTTGCTTTACTATGCTGCACCGTCACCTTTAGCTGGAGCTTCGCTTTTCCGATCGCCTGCTCCTTGCTCTGGTATACGAACAGTGTACCCGCTGCAGCGCTGCTGTTGTCCGGGGGGTGCTCCTCGGGAGCGGGCTCGATCCGTTCGAACTGCCGCACTTGATAGCCTCGCGATTGCAACGTCTGTTCCGCGACCCGCTGCGCGTCTCCTGTTTCAGGTGCCGCCACCGGCTGCTTGGCTTCCTTGGGAGTGTAGCTTTCCCAGCCGAGAATTTGCAGATTCGTAAAGTTGACATCGATATAGTAGGTGGCTTGTGTCGTGTCATCATTAATTTCCACTTCATAGTAATCGATCGGATAGTCTTTAAACCGCTCAGCGTAGGTGCCGACAAGGTCTTCCTTTTGCAAATAACCGCTTCGTTCGGCATGGGACTGGTACAAGGTGCTGACCCGATGATTCGGGGATAGCTGAAAGGTTTGCTGTGTGAATTTTACGGCAGCTTCCCCCGCCTGTTGTTTGGTGACGGTCGGAAGATCGGGGAGCGTTTCCTGATGCGGGCTATCCTCTTCCAAATAAGAAGAGCTGAAAAGAACAGCCAAGTACAGAACAATACCTATTACTGCCAACAATGGGAGGGAAAATTCTAATCGACGTTTTGCCATAGTATACTCCTTCTACTGGATGGACATGGGTTGAATATTACAATGTATTCTGTAAACTTAGCACACATGCATGATGAAAATCCAATGAATTCGTGAGCATGCGGGGGCAAAACGATGAAAAGCAGAGCGGTACCTTTCCCAGCTTCGCAACAAGTCCTGTAATAATCCGAATATCAGCCGATTTCGATGTACATCGACTTTGTACTTCCTGGTAAAGACGATTATAATTCATATCAATTGAATAAAAAGCCGAATTTCTTTTTGAAAACGGGGGAACCATTTGTAACAAAGGGGTGAATTCAATTCCATCTTCGCGATGGAGTTGATAGGGTACCTGTGAATCCGAATCCGTCAGCTAACCTCGTAGGCTTTATGCAGGAACCTATCATACGGCATTGGGTTTCCAGTGTCTTTTTTTTGTTGTTTTGAAAATGATGTTTGAGGTGAAACATGAAATCGTCGTTAAAAAGAATCGAGCTGACGCCGCCGCAAATTTTAGTGCTTGGCTTTGCCGCCATTATTTTGTGTGGCGCGGTGCTGCTGTCACTCCCGATCGCCTCAGCAACAGGTAAATCGCTCTCGTTCCTGGATGCCTTGTTTACCGCAACCTCTGCCACCTGCGTAACGGGGCTGGTTGTTGTGGATACCGGCACAAGCTTTACGATGTTCGGGCAAATTGTCATCGTCCTCCTCATCCAAATCGGGGGCCTGGGCTTTATGACAATGTCGACCTTGTTTGCCTTTGCACTCAAGAAAAGGATTTCCCTGAAGGAACGGCTTATTCTCCAAGAGGCCATGAATCAGGGGAGTATGGAAGGCATCGTGAGGCTGATTCGGAAGGTGATTCGTTACTCGCTAACGATCGAGCTCGTCGCAGCGGTTATTTTTGCCATCCGTTGGTCGTTTGATCTCGGTCCGGCCAAAGGCATTTATTACGGAATCTGGCATGCTATTTCATTTTTTAACAATGCGGGCTTCGATTTGTTCGGCCCGATTACGGGGCAATTCAGCAGCTTGACGTCCTACGCGGATGATCCGATTATCAATATCGTTTCGATGGGGCTGATCATATCCGGCGGTCTCGGTTTTGTCGTGATCTCGGACCTGCTGGAATACAAGAAGCTGAAGAGGCTCTCGCTTCATACCAAAGTCGTTCTTAGCGCCACAGGTATTCTTATCGTTGTGGGAGCCTTGGTCATTTATATATTTGAGTTCACGAATGCCAAAACATTGGGCAGCATGAACTGGCATGGGAAAATATGGGCCGCCTTGTTTCAATCGGTCACACCGAGAACGGCGGGAGCCAATACCATCGATCTGGGAAGTATGCGGCAAGCCTCGCAATTTTTTATGATCGTGCTGATGTTTATCGGGGCTTCACCGGGCTCCACGGGCGGCGGGATCAAAACAACGACCTTTACCACACTGATCGGGGCTATGGTCGCGATGATCCGGGGGAAAGAGGACATTGTGCTGTTTCACTATCGGTTGGGTAAGGATCGTATTATGAAGGCGATCACCCTTACAATGATCGCCTTGTTCCTTGTCATTTTCGTTGCGATGGTGCTATCGACAACAGAGGATCACCCATTCCTGATGATTTTGTTTGAAGTCACCTCAGCCTTTGGTACGGTAGGGCTGACGATGGGATTGACAACGGACTTGACCGTATTCGGCAAGATCATGATTGCTTTGATGATGTTTGCGGGCCGGCTGGGACCTTTGACGCTCGCTTACGCCTTGGGACCGAAAACGGAGAAAGAGCTATACAGATACCCGGAAGGGAAAATTACAATCGGATAGGGGAACATTCGAGATGAAGCGTGGGCAGTATGCGGTAATTGGTTTGGGGAGATTCGGTTCGAGCCTGGCAAAGGAATTAGTCAAGCTTGGCTACGAGGTACTGGGTATTGATAAGGATGAAGAAATGGTAGATGAAATGAGCGAGGTGCTGACGCATGTGGTCGTGGCTGATGCGACGGATGAAGAGGTGCTCCGCTCTCTCGGGATCCGGAATTTCGACTGCGCTATTGTAGCGATCGGAGATGACATTCAATCCAGTATCATGACCGCCATTTTGTTGAAGGATATCGGTGTGAAGACCGTCGTCACCAAAGCGTTGTCCGAGCTGCATGGCAAGGTGCTGCAAAAGATCGGCGTCGACCGGGTTATTTTCCCGGAACGGGATATGGGGGTTCGTGTGGCGCATCAATTGGTATCGCCTAACCTGCTTGACTATATCGAGCTTTCCAAGGATTACACGATTGTCGAGCTATCCGTGCCGAAGCGTTTATCCGGCCGCACCTTAAGGGAGCTGGATCCACGGGCCAAGTACGGCTGCAGCGTGGTAGCTATTAATAAGAAGAAAGGCGTTATTATCGCCCCGACAGCAACGGATACCGTAGATGAGCAGGACGTGATGGTCATCATCGGGACGAATGATCAGATTGAGTCCTTCGAAAGCGAAGTCATCGGATAATAAATGAACGTGAAACGTGTAATCGGTACGACGATTTGCATGAGGGAACGGAGCTCAATGGCATGAACAATGAAATCAATGAAATGATCCATCATGTTCTTTTCCTGCTTATTCTTATCCTGGCGTTAGGTATGCTGTTCGGCAGGGCAGCCAGCTGGCTGAAGCTTCCCGATGTTGCGCTCTTTCTGGTTGCGGGCATGATCGTTGGACAAGGCCTGCATCTGGTCACGGAAACGAGCAGCTCCTTTACGAACCAGTTCATTCTGACGATCGGTTCGGCACTTATCTTATTCGACGGCGGGCGGAACATCCGATTATCCGGGTTGAAAAAGGTTTGGCTGACGCTGACATTGCTTAGTATCCCCGGTGTGCTGATCACCTGCGCTGTGGTAGCGGCGGCTGCGCATTGGCTTCTCGGTCTGCCTGTCCTTTACGCCATCCTGCTCGGTGCCATCATCTCCTCTACGGATCCGGCTACCCTAATACCGGTGTTCAAGCAGATCAAAATCCGTACGAAGGTCAGAGAAACGGTGGAGAGTGAATCGGCTTTTAATGATGCCACAGGCTCGATTCTGACCTTTACGGTACTGGCCTTGGTAACGGGAGGACAAGCCTTCTCGCTATCGTCCAGCATTATGAGGTTTGTGGAGACTGCGGCAGGGGGGATTGCGGTAGGCGCGGGAATCGGCTTCGTGCTGGCGTATATTTCAGGGCATCTGAAGCTGGGCTGGCTCCGGGATTATGCGACAATCGCGCTTGTGGTTACGGCGTTGGCCGCCTATTGGCTAGGGGAATCGTTGCATGTCAGCGGCTTCATGGCGACCTTTACCGCGGGGCTTATTTGGGGCAATGCGGACTTGTTCAAGCTGGACTTGAATGACAAGCATCAGGAGATGACCCATTTCAGCGAAAATATAACGGTCATTATGCGGATGCTGATTTTCATTCTGCTGGGAAGCCAGGTTAATTTTCAGGTCATTTATGCAAACCTGTGGCCGTCTCTTGCAGTCATCGTTATTTTCATGCTGGTCGCAAGACCTTTGACCGTGTTGGCCTCGACCCTACCTGACCGGAAGGCGGGCTGGACCCGCAACGAAATTGTGTTCATGTTCTGGGTAAGGGAAACCGGGGTTATTCCGGCCGCCTTGTCCGGTATGGTCGCGGGGATGGGAGTAAAATATGCCGATGTGATCGCATCGGTCACATTTCTGGCGGTACTGCTCACGATCCTGCTTCAAGCCGGGACGACGGCCTACGCCGCCCGCAGGCTCGGCATCGAAGAGAAGGACGCGGCAGAGCACGTCTAGCTTTCCATCCGATTGAAATGCTGTCTTGCCTTCTCAATAAACCGCTGCGCGGACGGATGATGAACGGCCTCTTCTGTGAATAACAGGGAGGTCGTTCTTGTTGTTTGCTCCAGCTCGGGGATTAGACGGATGAACAGCTCGTTATCCTTCATTAAACTGCGGCGCAAATATGATTCCGGCAGCAGGGTGGCCGTCTGGCACGTAGACACGAGCCGGATGATCGCTTCGAACGAATCGATCTCCATTTTGACATCGGGGTGGATGTTATACCGGTGAAATAGCTCATCCATCAGGATGCGGTACCATGTTCCCCGCGAGAACAGGATCATCGGGAGCTCCTGGAGATCGTCAATCTGCACCGACGATTTATCTATTAAGGGGTGTCCGAACGGCAGCACAAGGCACAGATGGTCATCGAACAGCGGGACGCATTGAAGCCCGGGATGCTCGATCTTCGAAGCGACCAGTCCAATGTCGACCTTGCGGTCCTTGACCATAGGAACGATCTCGTGCGTTTTGCCTGTAATGGCCTTAATGTCAATCTTCGGATAATCGCGTGTATAAATAGTAATTAAATCGGGAAGGGTGGACTGTAGTGTCGTCAAGCTGGCGCCGATGGTTATGCTTGCCGGCTTGCTGGTCGTTTTGAACTCCTCCAGCTGGCGGAACAGCTTGCGCTCGGTGTGGCGCTGCTCCAGGGCATACTCGTACAATATTTGGCCGGCTCTTGTAATTTCGAGTCGTTTGCCCTTGCGAAGGAACAGGTCAACGCCGAGCTCTTCTTCCAGGCGCATGATTTTGCGGGAAAGGGCGGGCTGTGAGATATTGAGGGATTGGGAAGCTTTATTCAGGCTTTCCAGTTCAACGACGGTGGCGAAAACATCCATATGCTCCAGCAATGGGATCCCTGCTTTCTTATTGTTTATGCAAATAACGAATAAGCGATTATAAAAAAACAGCACTTCCATTATAAGCGATAAAGGGGTAGTATGTATATGTCACCTAGCGTTCACATTTTTAGTCGTTGTCTGCATAAAAATATGTCGATTCATGGAAAATAGGCGTAGCGAATCCTGTTGACGCTTGTTTCCTGCGGGAGTACAATGAAAAATGGTTTTGACCCATGTGTGAACAAAAGCTACATATTGCTGAGGGGGGAAAGGATTTCAATGTTTCGTAATTCGTATTTTTCACGCAAGCTGCATTCATTGCTTGGTGTCATTCCGGTCGGCTTCTTTCTGATCGAGCACCTGCTGACGAACTACTCGGCTACGAAAGGCCCTGAGAAGTTCATGGAACATGTGAATTGGCTGCATGATCTGCCGTTAATGCTGCTATTGGAGATTGTAGGCATCTGGCTGCCACTGCTGTACCACGCCGTTTATGGCTTGTACGTTGCTTATACGGCGCGCAATAACGTATCCAACTATGGATATTTCCGCAACCAAATGTTTTTCTTGCAACGGGTAACCGGCGTCATTACTTTCTTGTTCGTCGCGTTCCACTTTTTCCAAACTAGGCTCCAAATTACGTTTGGCTTGCCGCAAGAGGAAATCGGCATTCAAATGCACAACATTGCTTCAAACGGACTGTTCTTCGTGCTGTACTGTATCGGGATTGTGTCCGCTGTATTCCATTTCAGCAACGGTATGTGGTCTTTCCTCGTGAGCTGGGGAATTACGATCGGTCCGCGGGCACAACGTGTTTCCACAGTTATCTGGATGGCCGTATTTGTAGTCATGTCCATCATGTTTATCATGTCTTTGAGCGCGTTTGTCGATCCGACGTTCCAGAACGTGCCAATGAACGCTAAAGGTTAAGGAGGAGTGAACAACAATGGCGAATTCTAAAGTAATCGTAGTCGGCGGTGGTTTGGCCGGATTAATGGCTACAATCAAAGCCGCAGAAGCCGGGGTTCACGTTAACCTGTTCTCTTTGGTTCCTGTGAAACGTTCCCACTCGGTATGTGCCCAAGGGGGGATTAACGGAGCGGTCAATACAAAAGGTGAAGGCGACTCCACCTGGGAGCACTTTGACGATACCGTGTACGGCGGCGACTTCTTGGCTAACCAACCGCCGGTAAAAGCGATGTGCGATGCGGCACCCGGCATTATCCACTTGATGGACCGGATGGGCGTTATGTTTAACCGTACACCGGAAGGCTTGCTGGACTTCCGTCGTTTCGGCGGAACGCAATATCACCGTACGGCTTTTGCAGGGGCAACGACAGGCCAGCAATTGCTGTATGCATTGGATGAGCAAGTTCGCCGCTGGGAAACAGCCGGCTTGGTCACGAAATATGAGCACTATGAATTTATGGGCGCAGTGATCGACGACGATGGCGTATGCCGTGGTGTCTCTGCACAAGATCTGCGCAGCATGGAGGTTCAAACGTTTGCTGCTGACGCTGTTATTTTGGCGACGGGCGGTCCTGGCATTATCTTCGGTAAAACGACGAACTCCGTTATCAACACAGGGACGGCGGCTTCGGCGGTTTATCAGCAAGGCGTTTATTATGCGAACGGCGAGATGATTCAAATTCACCCGACAGCGATTCCGGGCGATGACAAGCTCCGCTTGATGTCCGAGTCTGCACGCGGTGAAGGCGGTCGGATCTGGACTTATAAAGACGGTAAGCCTTGGTACTTCCTAGAAGAAAAATATCCTGCCTACGGAAACCTGGTTCCGCGTGACATTGCGACTCGTGAAATTTTCTCCGTATGCGTAGACCAGAAGCTGGGGATTAACGGCGAGAACATGGTATACCTCGACCTGTCCCACAAGGATCCGAAGGAATTGGACGTTAAATTGGGCGGGATTATCGAAATCTATGAGAAATTCATGGGCGACGATCCGCGTAAAATTCCAATGAAAATTTTCCCTGCCGTTCACTATTCGATGGGCGGTATGTGGGTTGACTTTAATCAAATGACGAACATCCCGGGCTTGTTTGCCTGTGGAGAGTGCGAATACCAATACCACGGTGCGAACCGTCTGGGAGCCAACTCCTTGCTGTCCGCTATCTACGGCGGTATGGTGACCGGTCCGAAAGCGATCGAGTACATCAAAGGCTTGAACAAGCATGCGGATGACATTTCCTCTACGGTATTCGACCGCGAGAAAAAGAAGCAAACGGACAAATACGAAGGCCTTCTCAAAATGGACGGCAAAGAAAATGCGTACGTGCTTCATAAAGAGCTTGGCGAGTGGATGACCAACAACATGACGGTCGTTCGGTACAACAAGAAGCTCGAAGAGACTTTGGCCAAAATCAATGAGCTGAAGCAGCGTTACCGCAATATCAACATGACGGATACGGCTCGTTGGAACAACCAAGGCGTAGCCTTCACCCGCCAGCTGTGGAACATGCTGGAGCTATCTCATGTGATGACGCTGGGTGCCCTGCAGCGGAATGAAAGCCGCGGCGCGCACTACAAGCCGGAATTCCCTGAACGCGATGATGAGAACTTCCTGAAAACGACCAAAGCCAAATGGACGCCAGACGGTCCTACAATCGAATGGGAAGAAGTAGACACATCGCTGATTACCCCGCGTAAACGCGACTACTCGACGGATAAGAAGGGAGGACATTAATCATGGCTGAAACGACTACTGCTGGCAAAAAAGTGAAGTTTATCGTTACGCGTCAGGATTCGCCCGAAAGCAAACCGTATACGGAGGAGTTCGAAGTTCCGTACCGCCCGAACATGAACGTCATTAGTGCGCTCATGGAAGTACAGCGGAATCCGGTGAATGCTCAAGGTGGGGCAACGACACCGGTATGCTGGGAGTCGAACTGCCTTGAGGAAGTATGCGGAGCCTGTTCGATGGTCATTAACGGCAAGCCGCGCCAGGCTTGCTCGGCGCTTGTCGACAAGCTGGAGCAGCCGGTTCGCATTGCTCCAATGAGCACCTTCCCGGTGGTACGTGACCTCGTCATTAACCGTGAGCGTATGTTCAGCGCCTTGAAGCGTGTGAAAGCCTGGATTCCCATCGATGGAACGTATGACCTGGGTCCAGGACCACGGATGGCCGAGTCCAAGCGTCAATGGGCTTACGAGCTGTCCAAATGTATGACCTGCGGCGTGTGCCTGGAATCGTGCCCGAACGTAAACGACAAAACGACGTTTATTGGACCTGCTGCTTTATCACAAGTACGTTTGTTCAACGCTCACCCTACAGGTGAAATGAATGCGGAAGAGCGTCTGGAAGCTTTGATGGAGGATGGCGGTATCGAAGGCTGCGGCAACTCGCAGAACTGTGTACGCTCTTGTCCGAAAGGAATTCCATTGACGACTTCGATCGCGGCAATGAACAAAGACACGACGAAGCACTTGTTCAAAAAATGGTTGGGCATGTAAGCTGATGTGATAAGAACCTCTTGCGAAGGAAGCTTCGCAGGAGGTTTTTTTGCGAGGTTGCAAAATATAGTTGACGCCGAGACCTATACCTTATAAAATAAACTTAAACGTTTTAATTTAAACGTTTCAATTACTAGAGAATGGAAAGTGATCTCCGCCATGAACAAAAATCGTTCCGTCACCATTGTTGATATTGCCGAAGCTGCCGGGGTTTCGATTGCTACGGTTTCAAACGTACTAAACCGCCGCAAGGTCCCGATGGCAGAGGAAACGATTCGCAAGGTGGAAAAGGCCGCCGAGGAGCTTGGCTACCGCCGCAACGTGATGGCCGCTAGTCTGAGCCGTAGAAAGTCGTATGAGCTCGGTCTGATCGTTCCCTCGTTTACCGGGTACTACGGGCGGTTTGCGGAGGAAATGGAGCGCAAAGCTCATGAGTACGGGTACCACATGTCGGTTTTCTCCGCAGGCGGATATGATCCGGACATGGAGAAGCGGCACTTGGACGTGCTGCTGCAGCGTCGGGTGGAAGGATTGTTCTGCCACGGCTTGGCGATGTCTCCGGACTCGACAAGACAAATTGTTGGTGTAGGCACACCGCTAGTGCTCTTCAATGCGTGGAACTGGCCGGAGGATCTGGCCGTCGGTGCGGTCAACCTGGACGTAGGGACAGCCTGTATCGACGGGCTGAAGCATTTGGCGGCGCAAGGCTGCCGTACGATGTTTTATTTGGGCAGGAGCCAATCCTACGCCACGAATGTGGAAAGGAAGCGGGGGTTCCGTCAGGGATTGTCCGAGCTGTCCGATGAGGTGCTGTATGCTTCGCAGCTGGACGTCGACGTGACGAGCTACGCCGAGTGCGTAGCGATAACACAGGAGCATAAGGCGGATGACGGACCGATCGGGATTATGAGCTTCGACGATATGGTCGCGTTGAAGTTCATGTCTGCCGTCTTGGAGAAGGGATACCGGGTACCGCAGGATTACAAAATTATGGGGATCAACAATGATACGATTTCATCCTCCTGCTACCCTCAAATATCTACCTTCGATATTCCGTACGGCCAGCAGGCACAAATAGCTATCGGTTTGATGCTGCGTGAGCTGGGGGAAGAATCGAAGCTGAACGACGAACAGGAGCCGACTTTACTTCCGGAGCCGGGTGTGCATGAGGTTCGGATTCCGCTGACGATGGTTCCGCGTTTGTCGACGCAGCTGTAAGGAGCAATTCGCTGTAACCAACCAAATCACTGTGAAAATGGGAGAGAAGAACACATGTGGAAACAAGCGATTGAAGATGCAGTTCAGAAAACAAGAGCCAATATCGAGAGATTCGGCAGTCAATTTCCTCACGTAAGCGAGAACGGGCATTATTTGCTTAACGACAACGACGAATGGACAGACGGCTTCTGGTCGGGCATTTTGTGGCTTTGCTACGAGTACACGGGCGATGAGGTATTCAAAGCGGCTGCCGAGAGGACTGTAGACAGCTTCCGTAAGCGCATGGATGCGAAGGTGAAGCTCGATCATCACGATATCGGCTTCCTGTATTCTCTCTCCTCCAAGGCACAGTGGATCATTGAGCGTGACGAGAAGGCGAAAGAACTGACGCTTCAGGCGGCAGATGTGCTGCTGGCCCGCTGGAGACCGAAAGGCCAATATATTCAAGCCTGGGGTCCTGAAGGCGATCCGCAGAATGGCGGACGCATCATTATTGACTGCATGCTCAACCTGCCTCTCTTGTATTGGGCTTATGAGCAAACAGGCGATGCGAAATATAAGGAAGTCGCAATTCTTCATGCGGATAAATCGAGAAGGTTCCTTGTGCGCGGTGATGATTCCTCTTATCATACATTTTATTTTGATCCTGAAACAGGCGGCGCGATCCGCGGCGGCACACATCAAGGCTACCAAGACGGCTCGACATGGACTCGCGGACAAGCATGGGGGATTTACGGCTTCGCCTTGTCCTATCACTACACCAAGAACCCGCTCTATCTTGAAACGTCCAAGCGTCTTGCACGTTTCTTCATCGAACGTCTGCCGGAAGACAATGTAGTCTACTGGGACTTCGATGTTCCCGTGAACGCGGATACGAAGCGCGACAGTTCAGGCTCTGCCATTGCCGCTGCGGGAATCCTTGAGCTGCTTACGCATCTGGAAGCGAACGATCCGGACCGCGCATTCCTCGAGGACGGCCTGCAGCGCTCCATGAAGGGGCTCGTAGAGGGCTACGCAACGATTGGACAACCGGATGCGGAAGGGCTGCTGGAGCACGGCTCTTACAGCGTGCGTGTAGATCTTTCGCCGGATGATTATATGATCTGGGGCGATTACTACTATCTGGAAGCGCTCGTTCGGTTGGAGAAAGGCATTAAAGGCTACTGGTACGAAAGATAGATAAAACCAGGAACGCCCTCGTCATCTGAAGCTGGAACCGTCTGACGGCCTTCACTTTAGATCCGAGGGCGTTTGATTTTGACTCCAAAATCTATTCCAATCGCGCTTTCTCTTCTTCACGGTGCTTCAAAAATTCTTTGCCGTATTCGCCGTGAGGATGAATGTTGGCATGCTCCATCTGGATCGTCGAATGCTCGATACCGTATTTATCCTTCAACGTTTCATTAATCGCCAGAATGATGCAGAAGGGCTGAATTTGCTCATTGATGAATACATGGGCGGTCAGCGAATAATGATCGGAGGAAATGGCCCACAGGTGCATCTCGTGCACATCCTCTACGCCTTCGACCTTCGCAATATCATTACGAATTTCATCGAGATTGAACCGCTCGGGAACGGATTCCATCAGAATCATGAACGATTCCTTAATAATTTTGGATCCCCCGATAAAAATGATGCTCCCGACAACGATACTGATCAAAGGGTCGAACCAGAGCATGCCGGTGAAGTAAATAAGAATCGCCGAGGTAATAACACCGACCGAGCTGAGTAAATCGCCGATGAAATGCCACAAGGCACTCTGTACGTTCAAATTCTCTTCTTCCTTCATACTGCGGCTCAACACGACCGTCAGTACGACATTGACAATCAGCCCGATCGACGAGATAACGAGCATGAGCTTGAAATCGATCGCCTCCGGATGAATGAACCGGCGAATCCCTTCGATAAAGATACCAATGGCAATAATGGCCAAAGCGAGTCCATTCAAGAACGAAGCGATAATCTCGAATCTTAGAAAGCCGAACGTAAACCGGGCATTGGGAGGCCGTGTAGCCATATAGATGGCGACCATGCTTAAGCCGAGAGCCAGCACGTCGGAGATCATATGTGCGGAATCGGATAGAAGTGCTAAGGAATTGGACAGCAGTCCGCCGATAATTTCAACAATGGTAAAAAATAAGGTTAGCAATAAGGTAATCCAAAGTGTTTTCTTCGATTTGGACTGTTCTTTCACATGGTGTAGATGATGAAAATCGTATTCATGTTCATAAGCACTCATGTTGATTCACCTGCCTTTTGACGATAGTAGTTTCTATGTTACGGATTATACGTCAAGGTCTGAATTTTGGCAAATAGTTTAATTGATAGCGTTTATCAGCGTTTTGAGACCATTTATCATTGATTTGATAAGTTTTATCAAGTATTTGATAGCTTTTCTCAATGAGAGGCTGCCGGTTCTTGTTGTATATACTATTCGAATGAAAAAAGAGTGCGACTATTATCCTCATTATAATCCTTCCGTGGATCTCCTGCTATGTGAGCAAAGGGACAAAGCCTCAAAATAACGCTTTCAAATTTGTTACACAATTGAAATAATTCTGTTACGGTTTTAACATGTAAGGGGTGTATTATAGTTAGCAAGACCCCCTTTTTAATATATAAACACTTAAAGACCTGCAGCCCGTTGCTGCGGGTCTCTTTTTTTGTCTAATGAAGAAAAGGATGGAATCTCTTATAAAATCGAACCTTTGGAACCAATTATTCCATTGAGGTTTAAAGGGATCCTTTCTACAATGAATACTGAAAACGGTTACTTTCAGGTAGCTCAGGGAAAGGAATGAACAAACAATGCACCGAAGGTCGTGGTTTCCTGCACTTCTCATGGTTATGGTTTTCGCATTCGTTATTCTACCGGGCGCTTCTCAAGTGAGGGCGGAGGACGCTCCTGCATTCTCGCTAACGGTTTCCAACGCTTCGCCCGTCGCAGGCACGGAGGTTACCGTGGAGGCAAACGTGCGAAACGTAACAGATTTGTACGGATACGAAGTGAATGTGACGTATGATGCAGCGGTTCTTCAATTTCTCAAAGAGGAGCCTGCCGCCAATAAGTTTATGATTGCCCCTATTGTACGCAGCAATACTGTGCAGCTTGCACGCACCTCTATAGGGAAGACGGAAGGCCTGAGCGGCAATGTGAGCTTGACCAGGCTGACCTTCAAAGTACTGAAGCCCGGCTCCACGGAGCTGAAGCTGACGACGGTCAAGCTGGTGGACTCCAATCAGAACGCTTCGGAACTAACCAGCGGAGCGACTGTGCGCCTCCAAGCGGTGGACGGTGCAACGAATCCGGGCCATGGTCATGGAGGAGGCTCCAGGGGAGGGAATTCCGGCCAAGCCTCGCCGATAACGGAAGGGAACGGGCAGAATGGAATCGAGGCAGGTGGAAGGTATGACGATGCCTCCCGGACGGCACATATGGCGATTGATGGGGAAACATGGGCGAAGGCTATACAGCAAGCCCAATCGGTACCAGGGTCCAAGGGGATCTTGAAGGTGATTGTCAAGGAAATGGCTGACGCGGAACTGTACGCTTTAGAGGTGCCTGCCGAAGTATTATCCGGTCAAAAGAGCAGCCTGCACATCGAAATTGCAACACCGTACGGCACCCTGCTCCTACAGGGGGATATGTTGAAGCAAAACAGTTCCATGCTGAAGGATAAGGTGGAATTATACATAGGCAGGGCGGATGTCAGCAAGCTGGATGCGAACGTGAAGAAGCTGATAGGAGATAGGCCCGCCATTACATTACAGCTTCGTTCGGGGGATCAGGTGATAGCTTGGAATCAACCCGATACGCCGGTTACCGTGGGGATTCCCTATGTTCCTACGGCGGAGGAGCTTCAGGCCCCCGAGCATATCGCAATCCGCTACATCGATGGGCTGGGAACCGTACATGCAGTGCCGAACGGAAAGTATGATCCGCTCAAGGGGCAGGTTGTGTTTACGACGACGCATTTCAGCATGTATGCCGTTACTTTCGCCGAAGGAGGTTCGTACAGGGACCTTGCCGGCTACCCTTGGGCACAGAAGCCCATTGAGGTGTTGACGGCCAAAGGCATTATCAGCGGCGTATCCGACAGTGAATACAACCCCGGGGCGAAAGTGACCCGCGCTGATTTTCTCGTGCTGCTGACAAGAACGCTTGAGCTGAAAGGCGAGCTTGGAGAACGGTTCTCGGATGTGCGGGAAGAGGATTATTTCGATGAAGCGCTGCGAATCGCCAGAGGCCTGGGCATTGCGCAGGGGGAGGGAGGCAACAGGTTTCAGCCGAACGCGCCGATTACCCGAGAAGAGATGATGGTACTGACCGAACGCGCATTGAAGACTGTGAAGAAGCAGCTGGTCGAGGGGAACCGTTCCGAGCTAGCTTCGTTCCAGGACGGGGCGCAGGTCGCTGACTACGCAGTGACCAGTGTTGCAGCTCTGCTGAAGGCAGGCTTGGTGCAGGGAGACGATCACGGCATTCATCCTAAGGAGACGACAACTAGAGCGGAGGCTGCTGTACTGATGTATAACGTTTATAACTTTTTATCGCTTTGATCGGGTGAAGCTTTCCATCATGCCGGAGCGTTCTGCCAAGCTTCATTTGTCCAAGTCATATGAGGAAAACAATTGTAAATGGCAGGCTTGTCAAACTGCAATAGGAGGAAACCTCATTGAACAGAAAGGGACTTCTACTCATGACGATCATTGCAATGCTGGCGCAGATGGTTACAGGACTGGGTCAGACGGAACGGAGGGCTGAAGCGGAAAGCAAACAAGCTTATATTGCCGCTTATCATACGACAGGTACGTCAGGAACCGGCATGACTTATATGGACGACAGCCTCCATCTGGCTTACAGCTACGATCGGCTTCATTGGACTGCGCTTCATGACAACAACGGCATTTTGTTCAAGAAGAATCCTGGCTATAGAGCAAGTACCGCTAACGGGTTGCAATACCGAGACCCTTATCTGTTCCGCAAGCAGGACGGCCGATTTGTGCTGTTGGCTACACTGGTTACAAGCACAGGGGCGATGACGAATTCGGCTCTGCTGGCATGGGACAGCGATGATCTGCTTACCTACAGCAACGACCGGCAGCTTCAAATGAACAGCACAAACACTGCGGCGCTCAAGCCTCAGGTGGAATATGATGCAGCCAACGACAACTACGTCATTTATTGGACGGACGGATCGACCGTTTATGCAAATACGACCCAGGATTTTGTTACGGTATCGGCCCCAACGGTTTATTCGGGAACCGGCTATCCTGCTGCCAAGCCGGATTTCTCCAGGCAGGGACCCCCGGGTGCAACGCCAAGCAGCGTCATCGCCGTGTCACAAGCGGAGCTCGATAAGCTTATCGCAAGTCTGGGCACCCCTGTTATCCCGACAGGCACAGAGCCTGTCCAAGTGATGACGGCAATCGGGACGCCGCCGGTGCTGCCGGATACAGGAAAGGTTGTCTACAGCGATGGAAGTGCTGTGCCAAAAGGCGTAACATGGGAGCCAATCGACCCGAGCCGCTATGCGAAGCCGGGGACATTTCAAGTCAAAGGCAAGGTGAACGGCTCCCCGGATTATGTGAACCCGCTGATTAAGAACGGAGCGGACCCGAATATTTATAAAGGGGCCGACGGCTATTATTATTACACAATGTCCTATATGAATTATGCAAATAACGGTGTAGCGGCTTATCAATACGACCGGATTACCCTCCGGCGGGCCTCGACCATTCAAGGCTTGGCTTCCGCGGAGGAAAAGCAAATTTGGACGAAGCATGCCTCAGGGGAGATGTCCTATCATATCTGGGCCCCGGAGATTCATTATGTGAACGGCAAATGGTACATTTACTTCGCCGCAGGCAGGACAAACGCCAATTTTGATCTCCGGGTCTACGTGCTGGAATGCTCTACGCAAGACCCGATGACAGGCGATTGGAAAGAGCTGGGGAAAGTCGCGATGAACGATGAGGCATTCGATTTGGATGCTACGACGTTCGAGCATAACGGCGAGCTTTATATGATTTATGCTTTCGCTAACGGGGGATTGAAGATCAATTCCAGTCTTCGGATTGCCAAAATGACCAGTCCGACAACGCTGGACAGTGTACAGGTGAACATTTCGACACCGGAGTACACGTGGGAGCAGCGTTATGACAATGTCAATGAAGGGTCGGCCGTCATCAAGAAGAACGGCAAAATCTTCGTTGCCTATTCCGCCGGTTCGACCGATACGACGTATGCCGTCGGACTGCTGTCCGCACCGGATTCGCCGGATGCGAACCTGCTGGACCCGGCGAACTGGACGAAGACGCCTTATCCGATCATGGCGACCAGCAGGGCGAACGGCCAATTTGGGCCGGGACACGGCACCTTCACGGTAGCCGAGGATGGGCTGCAGGATGTCTTCTTGTACCATGCGCGCAAGAATGAAGCCTACTCGGCGACCGGCTACGCGCCATTGTACGATGCCACAAGATGGGCGCGTGTGCAAAATGTTTATTGGCATGGGGATGGGACCCCATATTTGGGCGTTCCGGTACCCGACGGACCTTTACCAGGGGCTTCCATTGAGGCAGCTGTAACCGTCGTAGCGCCGGAAGGAGCGGTGTATCCCGATGAGAGCAGCTTTACTCTCGAAGCGGGAGCGGTTCGTCCTATCGAGCTGCGCAAGTCCAACGGAGACGGAACGACCCGGAATGTGACGGCCGCCGCGGTTTTTGATTCTTCGGCACCGTCCGTAGTCAAGGTCAGCCAAAGCGGCGCTGTCAAAGCACTGAGCGAAGGAAGCAGCGTGATCACGGCTCAATATGAGGGCCATAGCTACCCAATTCAGGTTACGGTACCGAAGCCTGTTACGAATGCGGATCTTCAGCTGTGGTACAAATTTGACGAGACGTCCGGCACCAACGCAGCGGACGCGTCGGGAAGGGGGAATGACGGCACCTATGTAAGAACGCCTGCATTCGGCACCGGCGTGAACGGCGGTTCGTTCAAAATGTCCGGAGGGCCATCCTCTTCCACCACGGCTCCTTATGTGCAAATACCGAACGGCATCCTTAAAGGTGTGGACGACATTACGATCTCCACCTATGTTAAATTTACGAGCACAACAACCAGGAATCAGTTTCTGTATGGGTTAGGGCAGGATTCGAACAAGTACATTTTTACGTCGCCTTACAACGGCTCCAGTGTACTTCATTCGGCGATTACGACAGGTACCTACACAGGAGAGCAGAAATGGCCCGCCACATCGGCTTTGCCTGGGAACGTCTGGAAGCAGCTGACGGTCGTGCTGAATGGTGAGGAGCATACAGGGGTAATGTATCTCGACGGGGTGGAGGTGGGGCGAAATACGAACGTAACCATCAAGCCTTCCGATCTGTATGACGCGTCGAGAGCCTATTCGGGCTATATCGGCAAATCGTTTTATGCAGCGGACCCTTATTTCGGGGGTGAAGTCGATGACTTCCGCATTTTCAATAAGGCAATGACGCCGTGGGAGGTTAAGCAATCCTTCGAGTCCGCGAACGTCGCTGCAGTGGCCGGGGATCTTGAAGCTTTGCTGCTGGGGGATACGAGTGCCGTGACCGATGATCGGATGACCCTGCCTTCGACAGGAGCTAACGGTTCGAGCATCATGTGGCAGTCGAGCCGTCCTTCCATTGTGGAGGCGGATGGGACCGTGCACCGGCCGATGGCAAGCGAAGGCAGCCAGCAGGTTACGCTGACGGCCACGATTCGGAAGGGCAGTATCGAGGATACGAAGGATTTTGTCGTGACGGTTGTCCCGTTACTTCCAGCTTCGTCGGCTGTCCTTCATGGGGCGGCAAGCGTGGACAGCGGCGGGTTGCTGGAGCTGACGTACGGGGTGGCGGGCGTCACAAGCGCGGTGTACGCTAACGATTTGACGGTTCATTTTGACCCGTCCAGGCTGCAGTACCAGTCGGTTGAAGCGCTGCGAAGCGGCATTTCTGTTACGGCCTCCACGTATGCCGCAGCTTCAGGGCAGGTGCGCATCGTTTGGGCAAGCAACGGGCCGCAGCATGCGGTATCGGGGACGGCGGAGCTGTTGAAGCTGAGCTTCAAGGCGGGTTCTTTGCCGCAAACGGTTACAAGCTCGGTGTACCTTAGCGACGTCATTGCAGCCGATCAGCTGGGAGTCGAGAGCCGCTTGAGCATCGGAGAGCCCTATCAGGTGCGGATCAACGCGCAGGCGAATAAATCAGCGCTGCGGGCGGCCATCGCGCATGCCCAATCGATTTACACCGGTGCCGTTGAAGGGACGGCTGCCAGCCAGTATCCGGCAGGCTCCAAAGCCGTGCTGAACGGCGCGATCCAGGCGGCCCGGGCGATAGCGGACAACAGCACCGCAGCCCAGCAGGAGATAGATCGCGCGGTGGGGCAGCTGGGAGTGGCGGTTGCGGCGTTCGCCAGCTCGGTTATCACTGCGGCAGCAGGAGATCTGAACGGGGACGGACGATTCAGCATCGGGGATTTGTCGAAGGCGGCCTCTTGTTATGGCCAGACGTCCGCGTCGGCAGAGTGGAGCACGGTGTATGTTCAGGCGGATATGAACCACGATGGCAAAATCGACATTGCCGACCTTTCCGCGATCAGCGAGCTTATTATGAGTGAATAAGTAAAAGGAAGACGTTCCGTGCGCAAGCACAGGGCGTCTTCCTTTCTTTTTCTACCGCTCATAAAATGGGCTGCCAAAGTCCGGGGAATCGATGACTATTTCGTAACCTCTACAACGTCGGTATAGATGGCGGCCGGGATCGTCTCACCATGGGAAGCTCGAAGCAGCTGAGCAATGATTTGCTTTCCCCAAGCCTGTTCGTTCTGGGAAATGGTGGACGTCATCTGGCCGTTATAAAGCGCTTCCTTCACTTCGGGCATCATGCCGAAGGAAATCAGATTGCGGTTGAGTCCCTTGGCTTTCCATACCAGGATGGAAGTTGAGCTGGATATAATATCCAGTGTAATCAGAGCGTCGAAATGCGGATGGTTATCGATCATTTGCTCCATGTTGAATAAGGCGCGTTCCGAGCTTCCTTCGTTATAACGAACCTCCAGGACTTGAATTCGGGTTTCGCGCTTCAAATACTGCAGCATCCCGTCTAACCGCTCCTTATGCGTGCCGGAGCTCTTTAAACCGGATTCAACAAGCACCATTCCCTGGCCCTTTAACAGCCGGTCAACCACCTTACCCATCAGGGCACCGCCTTGAAAATGATTCGGACCGATATAGGCCAACCTGTGGCTTGCCGGGGCATCCGATTCGAAGCAGACGACCGGGATGCCCGCTTGAATCGCTTTATTGATGCTGGGGGTAAGAGCATCCGGATCGATGGGATCGATGGCGATGCCGTCCACCCTTTGTTTGATCATGGTCTCCATCATTTGAATTTGCTGCTCCAGATTGGCCTCCTCCGGGGCTTTGACGATCAACCGGATGCCGTGCGGCTTGGCGGCCTCTTCGGTCAGCTTCGTGATCATCTCATAGAACGGATGAGCCATCGGATAAATAATGCCGAAGCTGTATGCGGGCGGCGCCTCTTTTTCCGGCAGGGGGGAAGCAGGCGGGGACAACGCGAAACCGGAAGAATCGGAGCTTTTACAGCCGCCGGCCGCCAGCAGCACCAGAATCGTGAGGGCAAGCAGGCATCTTCTGGCTATCATGGGTGAGCACCTGACATTTCCTGCCCCGGCAGCGTTTTGCTTATTTGCCCGTTTTTTCGAAATTGCTTGGTCGTCATCCCCGTAACCCGTTTGAACAGATTGGAAAAATAATGCGCATCGTTGTACCCGACGAGGTTCGCAATCTCATACGATTTTGCTTGTGTCGTCAGCAGCAGCTCCATGGCTCTGCGAATGCGGGTTTGCGTCAAATATTCGATAAACGTCTGGCCTGTTTCCTGACTGAATACTTTGCTGAGATGGCCCTGACTCAAATGTACATGCTCTGCGGCATCCTGGAGGGAAATGGTATCCTTATCGTAATTTTTGTGGATATACTGCTTGACCTTGTCCAGCATGTCGCTATATTTATCCGAGGCGCTTGAGCGCCAGGTCCAATATTCTTCAGCCAGCCGGACCAAGTAGGAGCACGCTTCGTCCCAGGAACGGATGGCGCCGATGCCTTCCCTCAAACGATCCAGCGTATGCTCGGCGTTCATCATATTGGGATAGGTCTCCTTGGCCGAACGGAACACCTCGAGTGTCAGATCGGTGAGTATGTAGTACCCGATCAGATTCGAATGCCAATCCGTCGGTTTAAGCGCTTGGGCGAAGGAGGAGACATAGGATTGAGCTTGACCAGGGGAGCCCACCTTCAAAAATTCAACGAACTGAATCCGGTCGAGGAACAGCGAAGGGTCAAGCGTTCCCTGAGTCGTTTCCCATAAAGCGCGCCGGTTTTGCCTAAGCAGCCGCTGCAAATGCATTTCCTCCTCCGCTTCAAGAAAAGAGGTATGGATCCCTTGCAGCCGGTCCTGAATGGAGCCGATGCCGACCGTCACTTCGCTGCCTGGCTCTTCCGGTTGCCCCTGACGGTCCGTTAGCAGCCGGCTGAACGCATCCACCTCCTGCTGCAGCCCTTCGAACGAATCTCCCATGAAGATCCAAACGGTATTCGTCCGGCTTCGTTTAAAAAGAAGGGGATCGGAGGACGACGGTCTGCGTTCTCTATGCCGCAGAAGGACATGTTCCGTATAAGGCCATCCGGCCCCCTCGGCAGAGGCAGGGGCGGCGCTGCTGCGCAGATCCGTAATGGCCACCGCGTAATATTTGGCAATGAGATTCAGGTTCAGCGAAGCGCTCCAATGAATGGCTTCCGAGGTAGTAATAAAACCGCTGCATAAATCGTTCAGCAGCTTGCTCTGCGAGAGCGTCGCCTTCTCCTCCTCGCGCTGCTTCAGTTTGGCGAGCTGCTCCTTCTCCTGCTGCTGCTTCTCGATTTTTTCCCTTACCTTATGAAGGCGGCTGATCAGATCGGTGGAGCTGACAGGCTTCAGACAATATTCATCGACTCCGATCCTGAGCGCGGATTGGGCATATTCGAACTCCCCGTGCCCGCTTAATATGACGATCTTCACATCCGGCATCCGTTTGCGGACGATTGCGCTCAGCTCCAGCCCATCCATAAAGGGCATTTTAATATCCGTAATCAGAATATCCGGCTGAAGCTCCTCGATCATCGGCAGGGCAACCTCGCCGTCGGACGCGTCCCCACAGTAAATAAAGCCCTCTTTTTCCCATGGAATACAATCCCGGATGGTTTCACGTATAAGAATCTCGTCATCGACGAGCATCACTTTGGTCATCCGGCATTCCCCCCTGTTATCGGTATACGAATGGTAACGGTGGTTCCTTCCTTTTCTACGCTGTCGATGTGAACCCCGTAGCCTTCGCCATAAAATAATTTGATTCGCTGCTGCACATTATGAAGGCCGAAGCCCCCCGACACTTCGTTGCCTGTTTCTTCAGGCAGCTGCCGTCTGGATAAAGAGCGCCGGATTTGGCCCAGCTTGTCGGGGGACATGCCGATCCCGTTATCTTCTACCAGAAGAATGATATCGGTTCCATTCTCCATTCGCCCGCTGATGCGGATCAGGCCCTTACCCCGCTTGTTCTTAATCCCATGGTACAGCGCATTCTCGACGATAGGCTGCAGCGTCATTTTGAGAATCGGATACGGGTTGAGAGCAGGATTCAAGTCAATTTCATAACCGAGAATGTCGCGATAGCGCATTTGCTGAATGATCAAGTAGCTGTGCACGTGCTCAAGCTCCCTCTCGATCATGATCAGGTCGCGGCCTTTGCTCAGGCTGATCCGGAACAGCCGGGACAACGATTGGACCAGCTCGATGACTTGACTGTTCTTGCCCGCTTCCGCCATCCACACAATAGAATCCAGCGTATTGTACAAAAAGTGCGGGTTGATCTGCGCCTGCAGTGCGCGCAGCTCCGCCTTCTTGATCTCTTCCTGCTCCCGGATGCTTTGCTCCAGCAGCGCCCGGATTTTTTTGAGCATAATGTTAAAGCTGTTGCCCAGCTCGGCAATCTCATCCCTTCCTTCAGGAATGACCTTGGCCTCCAAGTCACCGGATGCGGCGAGCTGCATCTTGGTTTTCAGAAATTTGACGGGACGCGTCAGCCGGTTGGATACGTAGTAATACAACCCGATTGTGAACACAATGCATAGGACGACACTAATAATAATGAGCTGGCGAATGGCATTCGCTTCTTCGACGATTTCCTGCAAGGGCACATGCCCGACGATGTTCCATCCGGTTTGCTGCGACGGGGCGGTGAAGATGAATTTGGGCTTCCCTTCAGTCGCGTCCGTGTAGCTGGAGCTATGACTGTTCAAGTAAGGTGAAAGCTCCGCCGGTTTCGGTAATTTGACGGCTGACTTGTCTAAGGAGGATGGGGTAAAGATCGGGCTGCCGGATGCATTTACCACGTAGAAGAAGCCGGATTTGCCGATTGCGAAGTTGTCACAAAATTGCTTCACGGAAGCGTCGTCCAAATCAATGACGATAAACCCGATGACTTCATGCGTGATTCGCTGCCTCACGGTTGTCATAATCGAGATGACGCGGGAATGGTCATAAGGAAAGCCATCCAGCCGGTCCAGCGGAGAAGCCTCGGAGGGGGGAATGTTCAGAACGGCCTCCGGATTGTTGAACAGGTAAGCGAAATGAGGGTTGCGAAGCGGGTTTCGATCCAATTGAAACACGCCTTTCCTTTCGCTGATCCCTCTGCCGTACAAGCTGATCATAGAGATATTGAGAACGCTGTCATATTTGTATATTTGCCGGTATGAATCCATCGTTTTCAAGATTTCCTTGGCATCCTCGTAGGAATCGCTCTGGGAGAACAGAAAATGAAGCACCTGAGGATTGTTCCCCAAGTCAAGCAGCTTGCCCGTATCTTTAAACAGGTTATCCAGGTCCCGGGCCAGCTGCACCGCAACAAGCATAGCGGCTGCTTTGCTGTTGCCGAAGACGGTGTCGTAAGATTTTTGGTAGGAAATGAGACCGATAACGATCAATGGAATACAGGTTAACAGGACGAACATCGTCAGAAGTTTGGTCCGCAGGCTGGAGGAAATCCATTGAAACAGATTCATAAGGGATTCTGCTGCCTTTCCATTGGATTCATTAGGTAAGCTGAACTTTGATATTACTATAACAAATAATAACCGGGACGGCTATGGAGGGAGAGCTGCATCACCAAAAAGAGCAATTCAGGAATAAAAAAACGAACTTTTTCAGTTCAGGTACCTGGTTGTATGAAAAATTTACAAGGAATCCGACATGAACCTCCGTATAAAAGCGGTCTGTAAGCGTTTTATAATGAGAGCACACCCGCACAAGCGGTGAACTAAGGGGAGGAATGAACTTGAAAGCGACAAAAAAAATGGGGTTCGTATTGGCAGCATCCTTCATGATGCTATTCTCGGCGGCTTGTGGAAACAGCGGGGGCGGCAGCCCGTCAGGGGGAGGCACGGCAGCGCCGGCAGCCGGCAATACGACAGCTCCCAAAACCCAAGCGACAGCACCGGCCGATAAGAAAATTACACTCGGCTTTGCACAGGTCGGCGCAGAGAGCGGCTGGAGAACAGCGAACACGAAATCGATCCAGGATTCGGCGAAGGAAGCGGGCTTTGACCTGAAATTTTCAGATGCCCAGCAAAAGCAGGAAAATCAAATTAAAGCCATCCGCACGTACATTCAGCAAAAGGTGGATGTCATTTCCTTCTCGCCGGTCGTAGAATCCGGTTGGGATACGGTGCTGAAGGAAGCGAAGGACGCCGGTATTCCGGTCATCCTGACTGACCGCTCGGTCGATTCCAAGGATACTTCGCTGTACGCCACCTTCATAGGCTCAGATTTCGTAGAGGAAGGCAAAAGAGCCGGCAAATGGGTTGCCGACAAGTACAAGGATGCCAAGGAGGATGTGAACATTGTCGAGCTGCAGGGGACAACGGGCTCGGCTCCGGCCAACGATCGCAAAGCGGGCTTCGCGGAAACGATCAAGGGCAATGCGCATCTCAAAATCATCGCCTCCCAAACCGGCGACTTTACCCGGGCTAAGGGCAAAGAGGTTATGCAAGCATTCCTGAAGGCGAACAAAAAAATCGATGTCCTGTATGCGCATAACGACGACATGGCGCTGGGCGCGATTCAAGCGATTGAAGCGGCAGGCTTAAAGCCGGGGAAAGACATTGTTATTGTGTCCGTTGACGGCGTCAAGGACGGCTTCGTGGCTGCCAGCGAAGGCAAAATCAATTTCATCGTCGAGTGTAACCCGCTGCTCGGGCCCCAATTGATGCAGGCGGTTCGCGACGTCGTTGCCGGTAAGCAAATTCCGAAGCGGATTGTAACCGAAGAAGGCGTCTTTACTTCCGAGGATGCGAAGAAGGCGCTGCCTAACCGTCAATACTAGAGCAGAAAAAAGAGAAGGAGAACAGCCACTTCAAGCGTCGTTAAGCTTGCTGCGCCGAAGTGGCTGTTTATTCCATAGCCTGGAGAGGAGCCAGCAGATGAGTGAACCGAGAGAACAACAGCCGATTTTGCAAATGACGGATATTCATAAACGGTTTCCCGGCGTCAAAGCGCTCACAGGGGTCAGCTTCCGCTTATTTCCCGGGGAAGTGCATGCCTTGATGGGCGAGAATGGCGCGGGTAAATCCACCTTGATCAAAGTGTTGACGGGAGTGTATTCCATCGATCAAGGGCAAGTAAAGATGAATCAACAACCCATTACCGTAAGCAGCCCGCAGGATGCACAGCAGGCCGGAATCAGCACGGTGTACCAGGAAGTGAATTTATGTCCGAACCTTTCCGTGGCGGAAAATATTTTTATCGGTCGGGAGCCGAGACGGTTCGGCCGTATTTTATGGAAAGAAATGAGCGCAAGGGCCGAAAGGCTGCTGAAGGAAAGACTGAATTTGTCGATTGACGTGACGCAGCCGCTTCAGACGTATCCGCTTGCCATTCAGCAATTAATAGCGATCGCCAGATCCTTGAACATATCAGCGAAGGTGCTCATCCTCGATGAACCGACCTCCAGTTTGGATCGCAATGAGGTGCAGCAGCTGTTCGCCGTCATCCGTAAATTGAAAGCGGAAGGCTTGGCCATATTGTTCGTCACTCATTTTTTGGATCAAGTCTATGAAGTGTCCGATCGAATAACCATTCTCCGCAACGGAGAGTTTGTAGGGGAGTACATGGCGCAGGAGCTCCCCAGAATAGAGCTGGTTTCCAAGATGATCGGCAAAGAGCTGCACCTGCTCGAAGAGCTGCCGAAATCATCGAATGTCGAATGGCTGAAATCCAAGGAAGTCATGCTGGAGGCCAAAGCGCTGGGCCGCCGGGGAGCGATCGAGCCGTTTGATCTGCACATCCGCAAAGGGGAAATATTGGGGCTCGCCGGGCTTCTGGGTTCGGGTAGAACGGAGCTGGTACGGTTGTTCTTTGGCGCCGACCGTGCAGATCAAGGCAAGCTCCATATAGCCGATAAGGATGGCGTGATTCACTCTCCCCGGCAAGCAATCGATCAGGGCATCGCTTTCTGCTCGGAAAACCGGAAAACGGAAGGGATCATTGACGATCTGACCATTCGTGAAAATATCGTGCTGGCGCTTCAGGCGACACGAGGCTGGTTCCGCACCATCTCGAGAAAGCGGCAGGATGAAATAGCGGATGAATACATTCGTAAGCTGAACATCTATCCTCCGAATCCTGAGCAGTTGATTAAAAACTTGAGCGGAGGCAACCAGCAGAAGGTGCTGCTGGCGCGTTGGCTGCTGACGGAGCCGAGGCTGCTTATCCTGGATGAACCGACACGGGGCATCGATATCGGTGCCAAGGCCGAGATTCAGAAGCTCGTTATGACTTTAGCGCAGCAGGGCATGTCGGTGCTGTTTATTTCCTCGGAGCTGGAAGAGGTGCTGAGGGTCAGCGAGCGCATTGCCGTCCTTCGCGACCGCAAGAAGGTGATGGAGATGTCAGGCGATGACATGAGCCAGCACAATGTAATGAAGGCTATCGCAGGAGGGTGACTTGAATGGTAAAGCATCATTTATTTTGGCCGGTAACCGTGTTGGCGGTGCTGCTGCTGTTTAATCTGATTTATTCGCCGGACTTTTTCTCGATTCACTTACGGGACGGGCATTTGTATGGGAGCCTGATCGATATTTTGAATTTCGGCTCGCCGTTGATTCTGGTTGCAATTGGCATGACGCTGGTGATTGCGACGAAAGGCATTGATTTATCTGTAGGCTCTGTCGTGGCCATTACCGGAGCGTTGACCTGCCTGACGATCAGTGAGGGCAGCGATCAGAATGCAGCGGTCCTCGTTTTCCTGGCAATGGCTATTTCCTTGCTGCTGTCCGTCGTACTCGGACTGTGGAACGGCTTTCTGGTGACAGCCATTGGCATTCAGCCGATCATCGCCACGCTGATCCTGATGGTGGCCGGCCGGGGCATAGCCCAGCTCATTACGAATGGACAAATTATTACGGTGACGAGCAGCAATTATAAATATATCGGTGCGGGCTCTCTGCTCACCCTGCCGTTCTCGATATTTATCGTCGGCGCGGTATTCGCGGTTGCGGCGCTGCTTACACGGAAAACGGCGCTTGGGCTGTTCATCGAATCCGTCGGCTGCAAGCCTACGGCTAGCCGTCTGGCAGGCATCCGTTCGCGTACGGTCATTCTGGCCGTCTATATGTTCTGTGGCGTATGCGCAGGTATCGCCGGTTTGATTCTCAGCTCGAACGTATCCAGTGCCGACGGGAACAATGCAGGGCTCTGGTATGAGCTCGACGCGATTCTGGCTGTAGTAATCGGCGGAACGTCGCTGAACGGGGGACGGTTTTATTTGACGGGGACGCTAATCGGCGCGCTGATTATTCAGACGCTGACGACGACGATTTATATGATCGGCGTGCCGCCGGAAATTACCTTAGTCGTCAAAGCCTTTGTCGTGCTGATGGTTTGCCTGATTCAATCGGAGACGTTCCGCAGCCGGCTTCTGCACCGGTGGAAAACAAGGAACTATCCGGCTGAACGGGAGGTGACACGGCATGCTTAAGCGTCAATATATTCCAATCTTCGTCACGATTGGGCTGTTCGCTCTCATGTTTGCGGCGGGATCGTTCCGTTATACCGGATTTTTCTCCCTGCAGGTGCTGTTGAATTTATTAATCGATAATGCCTTCCTGCTTATTACGGCAGTGGGGATGACTTTTGTTATCGTCTCGGGAGGCATTGACCTGTCAGTCGGCTCTGTCATTGCTCTGACCACAATGATCTCCGCTTCTCTTGTGCAGGCAGGCTGGTCACCGGCCGTCGTCATCCCGCTCGTGCTCGTGCTCGGAGCGGCATTCGGCTGGGGCATGGGCGCCATGATCCATTATTTCAAAATCCAGCCCTTTATCGTCACCTTGGCGGGCATGTTTCTGGCCAGAGGGCTTTGCTACATGATCAATATCAATACGATTACGATTGATAATCCTTTTTACGTCGCCGTGGCCCAAACCAAAATCCCGCTCCCCGGAGGCAGCTTTATTACGATTAGCGTTCTCATTGCGCTCGTTGTCGTGCTCCTGGGCGTCTATATTGCCCATTACACGCGATTCGGCCGCAATACGTATGCCATCGGAGGCAGCGAGCCTTCCGCCATACTGATGGGTCTGCCTGTCGGGCTGACGAAGATGGGAGTCTATGCGATGAGCGGCTTCTGTTCCGCGCTCGCCGGGGTGGTATTCACCTTCTACATGCTGTCCGGCTACGGTCTGCATGCGATGGGAATGGAGCTCGACGCCATTGCCGCGGTCGTAATAGGAGGCACGCTGTTGACCGGCGGTGTCGGATATATTGTGGGTACCTTCTTCGGCGTCCTGATGCAGGGCGGGATTCAAACCATAATCAGCTTTGAGGGGACGCTGAGCTCCTGGTGGACCAAGATCGTCATCGGTCTCCTGCTGTGCCTGTTTATTTTACTGCAAAAATGGTTAAGCGAGAGGCGCTGGGCTGCCAAAACGTAAATGGCTTTTGACTTGTAAGCAGCCATGAATTGCAACACGTAAATCAGATTTGGCAGTTGTTTCCTTTCCGGTCGGCATTTTATAATACGAGTACGATGTGTAACCGTATTCACAATGAAAGTTGATCGAAGAAGGAGAGGAAACGCCATGAAGCAAAAGTCGGTAGCGATAAGGGGGAAGGTTCGCTTGATTCCGGTCGTCGGCGCACTGCTGATGATGCTTGGTTTGCTGGTGTCCGGCTGCAATCCGGCATCTGCCCCCTCGCCGAACCTTCCGGCCGCGGACAAGGAGCTGGCCGTGCAGGGGAGCAATGGAGCCGGGCAGCCGAATGCGCGCCCGATTGTACTAGGCTTCTCGCAGCTGGGCTCGGAGAGCGATTGGCGCAAAGCCAACACGTCCTCTATCGTGGAGGCGGCTAAGGAAGCCGGCATTCAGCTTCGGCTGGAGAATGCGGAGCAATCGCAGCAAAGGCAGTTCGAGGCCGTCCGTTCTTTTATACAGCAGCAGGTAGATGTGATTGCTATTGCACCGGTCATTGAATCCGGGTGGGACCCGATTCTTCGGGAAGTGAGGCAGGCGGGGATTCCCCTCATTATTCTCGACCGGCTGGTGGAGGTAAGCGATCCATCGTTGTACATAACGTTTATAGGCTCTGATTTCTATGAGGAAGGCACGAAGGCCGGCAAATATTTACTGGATAAGATGAGTGATGCTGCCGGTCCTGTAGGGATTGTTGAGCTGCGGGGGACCGAGGGCTCGACCCCTTCCATCGCCAGAGGAAAAGGATTTCGCGATGCACTGAAGGAGCGCGATCTGTTGAGGGTCATCCAGAGCGAAGCCGCCGATTTCACTTATAAGCAGGGGAAAGAGGTGATGCGGTCCTTTTTAAAAGCCAAAGGGAAAGAAATCCGCGTGCTGTACTCGCATAACGATGATATGGCTCTAGGGGCTGTGGAAGCGATTGAGGAATACGGACTGAAGCCGGGTAAAGATATTATTATTATATCGGTAGACGGCACCAGGAAGGCGTTCGAGAAAATGATGGAAGGCAAAATCAACAGCGTCGTCGAATGCAACCCGCTGCTCGGGCCGAATCTGATGCAGGCCGTTAATGAGCTGATGCAGGGCCGGACCTTGCCGAAAAAAATTATTACGCCGGAAAGTATTTTTACCGAAGCGATGGCGGAGAAGGAAGTCAAGAACCGGAAATATTGAAGCGCGAAAGTGTACTGAAGGCTTGACAAGGCAATCATGAGATATGCAGCATGTATGCAGAATCCGCGTGATGTCCGGTCAAGCTTCTTGCATGTAAGAAACCCTTTTGCACATAAGAAAGCCGTTGGAGACATAAGGGAGTTGTATGCGCTTTCATTCATTATGGAGAGGGACAATCATTTGAACCTAATTAAATATTGAACATCAAGTAGGGTGAGGTCTTTGAGGTCATGGGAGTTGGATACTCGACAGGGTATCCTGCTCCGTTAAAAAGTTATGATTCGAACCTTGAGGAGGTACATATGAACAGGTCTTCCAGCAAGCTGACTTTACATTGGTTCGTCATCTTCAGCCTTGTATTCGGCTGTTTGACAACCTTGGCTATTCCCGCACCCGCCGCTTCGGCCGCTGTGGCCGATACCGACCTGCTGCTGCATTATGACATGATGCATATGGAGGGAACCAGGGTGAAGGATCAGACGGGACGCTTCGACGGTACATGGGTGAATCCTCAGAATGCAGAATGGATTCAAGGCTCGGAGGCCGGAGCGATCGGTTTTACAGGGGACAAGTCGGCTACCTCCTACATTCAACTGCCTGAGGGGATATTAAACGGACTAACCGATATTACCGTTTCGGCTATGGTGAATTGGAAGGGCACCAGCGCTGCGGAGTGGCTGTATGCTTTGGGCCAGAGCGATACGAAATATATGTACTTCACACCGAAGTACAATGCCGATAGCTCGGCGCGCTTCGGTATCGCGACGAATGGCTGGCGGAATGAAGTGTCCGCCAAAGCTTCTACGCTGGCATCGAACAACTGGAAGCTGATCACGACGGTCCTTTCAGGAACGGATGGGACGTTGACGCTTTATATCGATGGAGCGGTTGCGGCTACCGGCTCGACCAATGGCTTCACTCTGGACCAAATCCGCAATACAAGCGGTCCGAGCGGCTACATCGGGAAATCGATGTATACCGCAGACCCTTACTTCGGCGGGATGGTCGGCGATTTTAAAATATATAAGCGCGCTTTGTCTGCTTCTGAAATCAGCGGCCTGCAATCAGAGCTTGCCCAGCGCAACTGGAAAGGACTTATGGTCGATTACTCAGCGAATGCACTGGATTACTCAGATTTCATCGGAAGCAACCCTGGCAAGGAGAAGATAAGCACGAACCTGCAGCTGCCGTCGAGCGGAAAATACGGAACAACGATTACATGGGAATCGCAAAACCAGCAGGTCCTAACAAACGATGGCGTTGTGAATCGGCCGCCTGCGGACAGCGGGAACCAGGATGTGATCCTTATCGCCTCCATCACAGACGGAACGACGGTTGTGAAAAAAAGCTTTACGGTCACTGTGCTTCGCAAGCTCAGCGCGATGGAAAGCGTCACCGCGGATGCCCAGGCGCTGAAGGTGAACAATATCGGAGATGTCCGGGGGAATTTGACCTTGCCGGTGAAGGGAGAGAACGGCTCGACCATCACCTGGCTGTCGGATAATGCCTCTGTTGTCAGCCCGAGCGGCGAGGTTCATCGTCCGGCACACGGCAGCGGGGATACGACGGTGAAGCTGACAGCCAAGCTGAGCAGCGATGGGGGTGTCTTAACCAAAGGCTTCTTGGCCCAGGTAAAAGAGCTGCCGGCTCCGCAGGATTACGCAGGGTATGTATTCAGCTATTTTACCGGCGAAGGTACTTCAACGGGAGAGCAAATTTATTTTGCGCTGAGTCAGGGGAACGACCCGCTGCATTGGCAGGAATTAAACGGCGGGAAGCCGGCTTTGACCTCCCATATGGGGGAAAAGGGACTGAGGGACCCGTTCATCATCCGATCGCCGGAGGGAGACCGCTTCTATCTTATCGCAACGGACTTGAAGATGTACGGCAGCGGCAATTGGGATGCGGCACAAAGAACCGGCAGCCGGTCCATTATGGTATGGGAATCGAAGGATTTGATCCATTGGTCCGATCAGCGGATGGTACAGATTTCTCCGTCCTCTGCAGGCAATACATGGGCTCCGGAAGCTTACTATGACAAGACGACCGGTGAGTACGTGGTGTTCTGGGCGTCCAAAATTTATGATAACGAGGCCCACACCGGCAGCACGTATCAAAAAATGATGTATACGAAGACAAGGGACTTTTACACCTTTACCGAGCCGGCCGTGTATATAGACCGGGGCTACTCGATTATCGATACGACGATGACCGGGTACGGGGGACAAATTTTCAGAATCACGAAGGATGAGAGGAGCAATACGACGTCTACGCCTAACGGCAAGTTTGTTTTTGAGGAAAAGGGCGCTTCCATCTTCGATCCGAACTTTACGATGGTTAAGGAAGGGATCGGCAAAGGCTCGATCAGCCAAGGCGAGGGACCGACGATCTTCAAGTCCAATACGGAAAACAAATGGTATCTGTTCATCGATGAATTCGGGGGCAGAGGCTATGTCCCGTTCGAAACGACGGATCTAAGCGCAGGCAATTGGACCTTGTCCTCCAATTACAGCCTGCCTTCCCGTCCGCGTCACGGAACGGTGCTTCCGGTTACGCAGGCCGAGTATGACGAGCTGCTGGTTCAGGTGCCGGCAGTTCAGCAGCCAAGCACGGATGTTCGCGTAACAGGCATTGCGCTTGAGAGCCCTGCACAAGCTCTGCAGCCGGGAATGCAAGCCCAGCTTCAGGCTGCCGTCTCTCCTGCGGATGCAGCCAACAAGGCTGTCGTGTGGAGCAGCAGCAGGGAAGATGTCGCGAAGGTGGATGAGACAGGAAAAGTTACGGCCTTGAACGAAGGGACGTCTTACGTTACCGCGGCAACGGTAGACGGGGGCTACCTGGCTGTCGCCGAAGTGAAGGTGTCTGCTTCCGGTGAAACGGGCCATGCGTCCGCATCCTTCAGCGGAGACAGCTTGGTTACTGCAGGGCAGCCATTCGATGTGATCTACAGCTTGAGCGGCTTAAGCGCGAATACGCTTGCTCAGGATGTGACGTTTACTTACGATCCGTCTCATTTGGAATGGATCTCCGCAGGCTCGGCGCGGGACGGCGTCCAGATTGTTCATCAGAAGGCTGCCGCAGGCGAAGTCCGCTTGCTTGCCGTTTACTTGGGCACGGCATCGAACGGCCCGTCGTTCAAGCTTTCGTTCCGGGCCAAGGAACGGCTCGAGACGGTGCCATCCGCCATTGCAGCCGTGAATATCACCGTTGCCGATGCCTCCGGCAAGGAGACGGGAGTACAGCGCGCGGAGCACAGCTTTGCCATCCACGGAAGCGGACGTGAAGCGCTGGAGTCGCTTATTGCGGGTGCCCAGGCAAAGCATGACGCAGCGGTGGAGGGGATCCGCACAGGACAATATCCGAAGGGCTCCAAGGCCGTGCTGCAGTCGGCGATCAACAGCGCCAAATCGGTTGCAGCCAGCCCGGCGGCAACGGCAGAGCAGATCGCGCAGGCGATTCAGCAGCTGAATGCCGCCGTCCAAACGTTTGCCGACTCCGTCAATAAACATCTTCAGGGAGACCTGAACAACGACGATAAATTAAGCGTCGGCGATCTGGCCGTGATTGCCCAAAATTACGGCAAAACCCGGCAGGATGCGGACTGGGCGTCGGCTCAAGCCTGCGACCTGAACCGTGACGGGAAGGTCGACATCGAGGATCTGGTTGCTATTGCCAACCATATTCTGGAGCCGGAATAAGCAGCATGGGTCTCAAAAAGCTAGAAGGAGCGCCATGGACGCGAAGGTCCATGGCGCTTTTTTTCTTGCAAGCTTATTTTACAGGCCCCATGGAACTGATCTGCACAACTGCGGTCACATGAATGTCGGAACGGGACAGTTCTTCGCTCCAATGGTCCTTTACCTGCTCGAATGCTTTAAATTCATAGGCTCTGGCATACATGCCCAGGCCGATCGGATCGATTCGGTGCTTCTGGAATTCACGGATCAACTCCTGAAATTGATGCTGCGTCTGCTTTGAAACTGTCTTTTCCAGCTCCTTCGTGTGACGCATCATATCATAAGGAAACAAACGCTCCGACAGTGCGGCGGTTATTTTGATTCGAATATCGAAGTGGAATTTGCTGTTTTTAAACGATGGTTTAATTTTCGTATCGATTTTCTCGGCAGAAAAGCTGACCGTATCGGTGTCGAAAGGGCCGGTTTTAGGTTGGTTGGGAACGGGGAACGTCAAGCTGACCCCTGCTTTGGCTTTCCCTTTCAATATATTCAGAAGCACTGAGTCCTGCTGCCCCAATGTGTGGGCATATCTCCCCCTTTTGTCCAGCAGCACGGTGCCCTGCATTTTGATTTTTGTCTTATGCAGCTGGACCTCCGCGATAGAGGGAGTGATCCCTTTATCGTACATTTGCCGGTGCAGCTCCTGTATCGTTGTACTGACCGTTTCGCCTCTGCCGCTGTTTGTGTTGACCATCGTCCGCAGCAGGATAGGAATGAGCGGTTCATCCGGAGGAGGCGAATGAATCAGCTCGGCTACCGGGCCGTCTACAGCAATCATGCGGTCCGTTGTCGTATTCCGGGAATCGCGGAAAATGACGTCCATAATCTTAAACCAGTCCGGCTGCTGCAAAATCCTTTTTCCAACCAGGATGACCTGAAAGTTCCTTCCTGATACAGCCCCGCCTGTTTGGGCATCCTGCTCTGCTCTTGATTGGCGAAGGGAACGGGCGATTCCGCTGTTCTCTATGCTTTTTTTCGGGATCGATTTACTGAACACCGGAGAAATGGAATAAAAGTGAAATTTGTTGTTCGGGTCCAGATCGATACCTAATGCGAGCGGCGTTGCAGCACTTTCCAAATCCAGCCGGTCGCTGCAGCCTGCAGATGACAAGAGCGCCAGCGTGAGTGTAAGCATGACGCATAGAAAGCGAAAGGACATTAGACACCGCTCCTTTTCTGGAAAAATTGGATTCCCGATAAGTAAAGCAGCAGACAGGCCGGGAGTACATATTCCATTCCGAATCCGACATACGCCAAAATGAGCTCCAGCCTGTCACTCTGGTTGAACGTGAGTTTATGAAAGTAATACACCATAATCAGAACCAGGCAAACCAACCGTAAATGCATCCGATTGTCCTGTTTCCCGAGGAGCCAGCTGGTGCAGAAGGTGGTCAGGTACATAGCGGGAATCCAGACCAGCGAGAAAATAAATAAATAAAATGAAATGAACAAAATTTCAATCCGCTCTATAAATTTGAACTCGATCGATTTCAGCACGCTGATGACGGGATCGTTGTAAGTATTGATTTCATCGGGGCTGAAGAACAGGAAGCATATGATTGTTATAAACAGGTAAAGCAGCGACGTTAATGTATTAGCGATCAGCATCCCAGTGAAGGCTTTTTCTTTTTTGCGCAGATTGGGGTACAAGAAAAACGCGGATACCATGCCCAGGCTTGGATAAATGGTGGCCGGGATTGCCGAGAACACAGGCCCCCATCCTTTTTTCAGCAGCGGCATCAGATGGAGCCAGTGAGCGTTCTTTAGCGTAAGCATGTAGACAAGCGGGATCCATATCGAAAGAAACACGACAAGCTCGGCATACCTTCCCAATACGCTGGGATGATAACGGGCGATGCTGTAAGTCGGAATGAGCAGTAAAATCATAATGACGTAAGCCGCGGTATTCGGGAGCAGCCATATTTTTACCAGTAGAATGGATCGGGTCAAACCGTCGAAGCCAAGACTTAAAAAATAAAAGGCGAACACAATGGCAGCCATACGGCCCGCCCAGCGGCCCATATACCGGGTTACGAGATCCAGCAGCGTCCCCTCCGGGTGCTTTTTCATGACTTGAATGATAAGGAAGCTGGCGGTTACATTGATCGCCCACCCCAGGAGGAGCGCAATCCAGCCGTCCGTCCCTGCGAATTCAGCTAATTTGCGGGGTAAAGACAAGACGGCCACGCTGACCTGGATGCCGGAAATGATAAAAATAAACTGCATGAGGGAAATGGGGGTTGCTGTATAGCGGTTCATTTGTCCTTCTCTCCCGTACGGCTGGTATCCTGTCGTTTCAATTGAGTCGGAGCTGTGCTAAGCGGTCTGTTCTTCATGAGCCACAGCGGTACGCGGACGATGGTATCCTTCAAATCTTTGAGGCGCATCGGTGCCAGAGGGCTGTTATACGGCATCCCGAGCGTTTTCAATGCAATCAGATGCCCCATCATCACCATCAAGCCAATCGTTAACCCTACGAGTCCGAACATGGAAGCCGCGAACATCAGCATAAACCGGATGAGGCGGACGGCTGCGACCAGATCGTAATTCGGCAGAATAAAGGAAGCGATAGCGGTGAAAGCGACCACAATCACCATAATATTGCTGACAAGACCCGCTTGAACTACGGCTTGACCAATGACAATACCTCCAACGATTCCGACGGTTTGTCCGACGGGAGCGGGAAGTCTGACTCCTGCTTCACGCAGCATCTCCAGCGTTATCTCCATAATGATGGCTTCGATAAACGGCGGAAAGGGAACCTGTCCTCTGGATATGCCAAGTGTGAGCAGCAGCTTCAGCGGGATGATCTCAAAGTTATAGGAAATGATGGCGATGTAGAAGGCCGGCAAGAAGGATGCAACGAAAAATGCAAACATCCGCAGCATTCTTAAAAAAGTCGCAATGTACCATCGCGTACTGTAATCATCCACGGTCTGGAAAAAGGACATGAACGTAGCGGGAGCGACGAACACGCTGGGGGATCGGTCGACGATGACGGCACAGCGCCCCTGTAAAATTTGCGAAGCCGCGGTATCCGGGCGTTCCGTCGTAATGAGCTGAGGAAACAAGGAAAAGGGGCTGTCTTCGATAAACTCGGCCAATTCTCCCGTATTGATGATCACGTCGACGTTGATCTTTTGAATCCGGTTTTCCAGCTTGGACAGGAAGTCAGGATTGACGACATCGGCCAAGTAAAGGATAGAGACCTCCGTTTGGCCGCGCTGTCCGACCAGATACCGCTTCATTTTCAGCTCGCGGTTAGGAATATATCTGCGAATGAGTGCGATGTTGTGCCCTGCGGTTTCAACAAAGCCTTGATGTGCACCCTTTAATGAGGGCTCCTGCTGAGGATCCTCGATCGCTCGCTGCGGCCAGCCTGCCGTATCCAGTGCGTACGCTTCCTGTCTTCCGACGACAAATAAGACGCTGCTTCCATTTAATATAGCCGCTTCGATTTGTTTCATGTCGGTTTGCGGTACGATGTGAGCAATCGTCAGAACAAGCTCGTCACCCGGAATACCGCTCCCGGATTCAAACTGAAGCGGGCGCAGCACATCGTGATTGACAGCGTTTTTATCCGTAAGCCCGTCCAAATAGGCAAGGACAGCCAGCTCGCCGGTTTGTTTAATCTTGAATTGACGGAGGATCAGATCGGGTGTGTCGGTGAACAGATTTTGCAGATCTGACTTGATTCTGGACGGATCGGTGCACAGCTCGCCGATTTCTGTAGTATGCTTTCCGCTCTGATGCTGGACCATCACACCTTACCTCCTTACCCGCCGTGTCCCTCCTCCGCCATTCATGATCTGTTCGGTCGTGTACTCTAATTCCAGAGGAAGCTGTGCCTATTTTACCCAATTGTGGGCCAGCTATTCAGAATTTGGATAAAGTACAGCATCCGGATTGACAAGGATTGGAAACCCGTATACTATTTCTTTCAATCGATAAGGAATGGGGAGATAAGGATGACCGACTATCATGCCAGGATTATGGAAGAGCTTCGTCGAATTGAGCAGGAGGAGCAGGTAAAAATCGTCTACGCCTGTGAATCCGGCAGCCGCGCCTGGGGCTTCCCGTCGCAGGACAGCGATTACGATGTCCGCTTCCTGTATGTCAGGCCCGTGAATTGGTACTTGTCCATATTTGATAAGAGGGATGTTATTGAAAGGCCGATCAGTGATATGCTCGACATCAACGGCTGGGATGTGAAGAAGGCGTTGAACTTGTTCCGCAAGTCGAACCCGCCGCTGCTGGAATGGCTTCAGTCCCCCATGAAATACTATGAGAGCTTTACCGTAGCTGAGCGCATTCGTCGCATTTCACCCCTGACGTTCTCGCCGAAGTCTTGCATGTACCACTATCTCAACATGGCCAAAGGCAATTACCGGGAATATTTGCAGGGGGAGCAGGTGAAGATCAAAAAGTATTTCTACGTACTGCGTCCGATACTTGCTTGTGCGTGGATCGAACAGTTTAACTCGATGCCACCGATGGCATTCGATGAGCTGGTCGAATGGCTTCTTCCCGCTGACAGTGATCTGAGAAAGGCTGTGGAACGGCTGCTTGCAAGAAAAAAGGCCGGAGACGAGCTGGACTTCGAGCCGAGGATCAATCCGATCAATAGCTACCTGGAGGAACAAATCAGGACCTTCGAGCACAAGGCTGTTCTGATGAAGGCCGGAGAGGGGGCGCAGGACGAGGAGCTGGATGAGCTGTTCCGCGCCGCGTTAAGTGAGGTTTGGGGATAAAGACCCGCTATCCGCGCGAGTCCTTTATCCGATTTATTTAAATGAAGATAAACCGAGCAAGAGTAAGGCTTGAACCACTTTCGCCCATCCGCCCAAAAAGAAGTTAATGGTAGCAACGGGACCGGAAGAATCGAGTGCACCGAGCACCTTATTCCTGGACAAGACCCCGATGGCTCCCCTGGCTAATAGTCCGATACCTATGGCCAGCCAGATGCCGTAACTCCAACCGGACAATCCGAATACAGGGTATAGAAGAATGCTGCTTAGCGCAAGACCAATCCATATTTTTTGAATATTCGCTTTGATTAATGATCCCGTGAGGGAGAGTACGGAGCCGGCGATTTGAAGAAAAGAAAATAAATACAAGGAATGGGTGTATTTACTGCTTTCCGCTTGCAGGAACCAGGATGAGATCGCAACGCTACCCATAAGAAAACCATAGATGAAGATAGACTTCCAGCTCCCAGTTAATTTAAAGCTATGTGACTGCATGGAGTAACGGGCAGAGCCGCTACGCGGTGCTGCATCCTCCAGCTTCAGGCAGAGAAACGCTCCAATCATATATAGAAGTGCATTAAAAATACAAAGAAAAACAGGGAAATGCAGCAGCAAGCATCCCAACACTGCACTAACTAATTGCGATACCCAAAATATATTTTGATTGAGCTTCTCCCGGTTGTTGTCGGAGGGAGCCAGCATTTTAAGCCATTTGGAATCCGCACCGTAAATAGCCGGAAACGACAGCCCCATCAAAATTTCAAATAGGATGAGTAGTTCATAGGTTGAGCAGACGCTCAACAGCAGGATGGTTAAGGCTTGAATAAAGGATGCAGCAATGACCGGCCGCTTGGGTCCAAATTTATCGACGAAATAACTCGTCATCCCATCACCGGCTATCATGACTATCGTACCGATGGAAATAGCGGACAAAATTTCCGATGAGCTAAGGCCATTTGCCTGCAGCATAGGGAAAAATACAATCAGATAAGGATTAGCGCAAAGGAAAAGCTTAACAAGCAGCAGCTTTCTCATACTTGCTTTAGAAATCCGTGGGCGATATTCAAGTCGGAAGGCAGAAACTGATCTTTCCTGGACCTTTTTAGAGCGGCTATGACAATGCAGTTCGATGCAACGGCTCCACGCATCCATTTCGAATCGAAAGGCGATCTGCTTTCAAGCTCATCCAACTGCAGAGAGGCCAGCTCACGGGATAGCTTATAAAAGTCAACAGCGGAGCAATATCCATGGTTTAATTGAATGCCGAAGCTTTCGATATACGTTTTCTCTCCTCCGGTGTACGCAAAGCTTTGCAAGGATTCGGGAAGCTGGCGGAATACCCATTCCGTGCAGTCCTCTACCTTTCTTTGATCCGGCGTATCCAACAGATGAAATGTTTGGTTCAAGTCGGAGATGCCGAAGGGCAGCAGCACAGGAAGCTCGGCTTCCGGTTGAATGATTTGAATGCTGCCTCCCCCGACATTCATCACATCCAGCAGCTGCGGAATATGGGATTCCCGGACGGCTTTGCGGAGCAGCTCCGCTTCTTCTTTTTGTGAGATGGTCCTGTAGGTGATGCCCAAGCTTTTGCACGCATTTGAGATTTCGGTGGAGATTGCTGCAGACCTCCTCATCGCGGCGGTTCCGATGGCTTCGATGATCGCATTTTCTTTCCAAGGAGCGATGAAGCTGCCCAGCATTTCTTCCAGGAGGGGGGCATTTCTTCCTTCCTCCAGAAGCTCCCACGTCAGCACGTCAAGCTGTTGAATCTGATCCTGCCGCTCATACAATTTGGCGCTGTGACTGCCTAGATCCAAAATTAGTTGACTTTTAAGCATAAACGATCACCCGCCATAGCTTCTTTGTTGTTTTTCCACCTAGGGAACACATCCTCCATGAGCCTGCAGTAGCCTGCGAGATTGGGGTCGCTTACTTTTTCAACACTTAAGATTTGGAGTCCCATGGCTGCGGCATATCCCATCTCCAATACAGCGGCCTTGCCGATGTAATCATCTATATTAGCTATAACCAAAAAAGAAGAGGCTCTGATTTTTGCGAAAATAGAGTCCTGCAAGGTGCGTGGATCTTCAATCGGATCCTCATCGAGAATAATAAATTCTTCTCCCGGATTCACAATTCCATGACTTACAGGAGCGAGCACGTGTATTCCCTCTTGTTCCAAAAAAGTCTTCACTTCCAGCATTTGATTAAAATGCTTGCGGTACGAGCCGCTAATTACGGTTTTCAATGTGTCCTTCATGCAGGTTAAATCCCCCTTTGGAAAATGTTAATTTTATGTAAATGTCTTACATAGGCTTTGATTCTACACCTCAATAATTTACATTGTCAAGAAAAATTGTTATATTTTTACTTTAATTCGGCGCGTGAATTCATAGATACAGGGTGAGGATTGCTTTATGATACAATGAAGAATGAGGTGAATTTATGATGCGACAATGGACAAAGTATTTGGTTATTCCATGTCTTCTCTTGACAATCACGGCATGCGGCAGCAAGCCGGCGAGCCACGAGCATGAAGCGCATCAGCTGGCGAACGGGGATATTCAGGAGACGACGAAATCGGTTCAGGTGCTGCCTTCCTTTTTGGACAAGAAGGACCCGCAGATGAAGCAGATTTATCAGTTGGCAGCGAGCCATGCCGATTTGCTCCAGTGGATTCCTTGTTACTGCGGCTGCGGCGAGAGTGCCGGGCATCAGAGCAACCAGAACTGCTTTGTTAAGGAAATCCGCCAAGACGGGTCTGTCGTCTGGGACGATCATGGCACCCGATGCAACGTATGCCTGGAAATCGCGGTATACTCGGTGAAAATGAAGCAGGAGGGCAAGACGGATAAGGAAATCCGTTCCTTCATCGACAGCAAATATCAAAAAGGCTACGCTTCGCCTACGAAAACCCCGATGCCCGCCTAAGCGCAAAAAAAAGCCTTTGCGGTGTCAGGCTGATTTCATCCGAAATCAGCGGACAGCAAAGGCGAATAAATTTCCGTTGAGGCTGAACGATGCTCTTCCGGTTTCCTCGGAAACGACAATAACCAGCGCATCACATCGCTCGCTCAAGCCCAACGCCGCACGGTGACGGGTTCCGAGCTTTTTTTCGGTGACAACGGTTGTCGTCAGCGGCAGCACATTGGCTGCCGATACAATCTCGTCGCCCTCAATCAGGACAGCCCCGTCATGCAGCGGACCGCCTGGAACGAAGACGGATTCGAGCAGCGAGTGCGATAAATTCGCCCGGATAGGGACGCCGGGAGTAATAAACGGCTCCAGCGGATCCTCGCGCCGCACGACGATTAATGCTCCGTGCCGGCGTTGGGATAAATTCCGCACACAGTGGGAAATGTCGTTATATTTGTCGGTATACGAGGACAGATAGCATTTTAAATAAAAGGAAGCGGCTAACGATTCGGCCCGGCTGACCTCCTCGCTGAGCTGCTCAAATTCGTTTAATAAGCATTGGTCATCCTGCTCCAGCTCCTGGAGCGATTGCTGCATTCGCTGAATGATCCGCTGAAGCTGGCTTTTCAATTCTTCCTTTAACGGATTGAAATCGCATTGGGAATCCATAGATGTACCCATCCTTCGGTAAGCTATTAGGCGAAGACGCGGATGCTCGAAGCTTTGATCTTATACCCGCTTATAGCGTGTCCAATGGGGTGGAATATTATGTCGGAAGGAGACCAGGTACTTGAACAGGCTATGTATAATTCCGTGCGGCTCCCGGAAAATATGGGACACCTCCTTGTCTGCGGAAGGAAGCTATCCGGCGAGACAGACGTATACCGGAGCCTTGCACCGCAAATGCCAGGCGTATGCCGCGCGGTTTTTCGAAGAGTGGAGTATCTTGTCGGCCAAGCACGGCTTCCTGCTTCCGGATGATGAAGTTCCGGGCAATTATAATGTTGCCTTCGGATCGAAGCACCCGAATATCCTCTCTGTAGAGGAGCTCTCGCGCCAAGCGAGAATGCGCCAGTGGGAGCGAATGGATGAGATTGTCGTGCTCGGCGGCAAAAAATTTACGGCGCTGATCCCCTTGGTATTTCCGGAGGCCGGGCGAATCGTATACCCGCTGGTCGGAAGCAAGGGGATCGGGTACATGCTGCAGAGCCTGGATCGGGCTTTGGCAAGCGATAAGGAATTTCCGGCGTGAGCTTTTGTGCGTGGATAAGAATGTAGGAGGAAGCCCGCACCTGACTCCCTCCCACGCACACAAACGTATAGGATTTACCGAAGGCCCCCGTAAGGCGTTTTTCTCAAAATGCAGGGGAGTAGAGGTGCAGGGAGCCCCGCTTACTTTTTGTGGTATAATACACTTGGCATTTAAGGAGTTTGCCTCATTCTACATAAAGCCAATACTGAAGGAGCTTATTTATGAAAGCAATTATATTGGATGTCGATACGGGAATTGATGACGCGCTGGCCATTTCCTATGCCGTGCGTTCCCCGGAGCTGAACGTTCTTGGCATTACAACCTGCTTCGGCAACGTAACAGTGGAGGAAGCAACGCGTAACACGTTGGTCGTTCTGGAGCACCTGGATAGTGAGGTGCCAGTCATCCCGGGTGCGGGCAAGCCGTTTTTACGTCAGCCGACCAAGGGCAGCACGCCGCATATTCATGGGGAGGACGGCATCGGCAACACGCTCAAGGAGCTGCCGAAGCGCAGCGCTGAGCAGGGACATGCAGCTCCGTTTATGATTGATCGGATTCAATCCCAGCCGAATCAAGTGACGGTCATTACCGTCGGGACGCTGACGAATCTGGCTCTGGCCATTCAGCAGGCGCCGGACATTGTCCGGCAGGTGGAGCGCGTGGTGGTGATGGGCGGGGCGGTGACGGTCCCCGGGAATGTTACGGCGTACGCCGAAGCTAATGTCTTTGCCGATCCCGATGCGGCGGACTATGTATTCCGTTCAGGGATTCCGGTAACGCTGGTGGGCCTGGATGTGACGATGAAGACGCTACTCTCCATTGAGGAAATGACGAATTGGCGGAACAAGACTTCCAAGCTGGGACCATTTCTTGCCGACATGACCGAATTCTACATGGGGGCGTACGAACGGTTTTATCCGGGGATCGGAGGATGTGCCCTTCATGATCCGTTGGCCGTCGGTGCCGTCATCGAACCTGGCTTTGTGAAATCCGTACCGATGCGCCTGCAGGTAGGGCTCGAAGGAGAAACGCTGGGACGTACAACAGGTACGCCGGATGCGGATGCGAATGTCGCCGTATGCATAGAGGTGGATGCGGACAGGTTCCTTGCCCACTTCCTGAGCCGGGTTTGTTAATCCGATCCATAGTAATGAAAAGCAAAGCAAGACTCCGAGGCGGAGCCGGCTTTGCTTTTTCTTTTGCCGGGAAGGATTTATTTGCACTTTTTTTTCAGCATCAGCGTGCAAGGCTGGTACCTGAAATCGCCGGCGGTTTTGGTGCGTCGAATAATGGTCAGACGGTTGTTGGATTTTTTGAGAATCGTATAGTCGACCGTTTGCCGGGTCTCAATACCGTCTGTAAGGACCGCGCGGACATAGATGTGCTGGCTCGTCTCACGGACGATGCGGAGAGTAACGACTCGAAAGGGGACGATAGGGGGATCGCCGGCTACAACGAGAAGTCTGCCTTTGTAAATGATGGGCCGCATGTTGCACAGCATAATCCGGCTGAAACGCAAGCTCCAGAAGCGGCGGAAGTAATTGATGACCTTACTCACGGTGCTGAATCTCAAGGGCAGCTTGAAGTAAATCCCTCCGTTAACCGTGATTTCCTTGTCCAGATGAGAATCATAGACGGTGAACCAGGCGGACTCGGCTTGGTTGATGAAGCGGCGAAGTCTTGTTAAAGTAACAGCTGTGTTCGGCATCTGATATCACCTCCCTTGCTTTCATTCTATGAATGCCTCTATGAAAAGGAGCGGGTGGGAGCCTTGTCCGTCCTCCGCTGCAGCTTGACTTTTGGAAAATACGACACTACAATTTGTAGTGAGAGGTGTGTTCAAGTTGAAAATACAACATTTTAAAACGAACGAGAGCGGATTGAACCGTTTCTTTGGAACGCTCGAGGCCAAAATTATGGACATCCTTTGGGCTGGGCCGGAAATGGCGATTAAAGACGTTCAGCACAGGCTCGAGCGGGAAAAGCAAGTCAATTTCAATACAGTCATGACGGTCATGAACCGGCTGGTAGAGAAGGGGATTTTGGAGAAAAGAATCGAGGGAAGGTCGTTTCTGTACCGCCCCGTCGTTTCCAAAGACCAGTTCCTGGACAACCAGTCCAAGGAGCTGACGCATGAGCTGATTGAGGAATTCGGCCCCCTGGTTGTGAATCACATGCTGGATGCATTGGAGGAAGCGGATCCGGTGCTGATGGAGAAATTGGAACAAAAAATAAAGCAGCTCAAAAAGGAAACCTGATCCATGTGGGAAAAACGGTCCAGATTGATTTTTTTATCGAGTATGGTGTTGTCCGGAGCGTTGTTCATCCAAATGGGATTGTATCTGCTGCATGTGGTATCCGGCTGGGACGTAAAATACAATGTCATCGAGCTGTGCAGCTCGGTCGTTGTCCATTTCGGCTTTAAAGGGATGGGCTACCTGCTGAACGTTCTTGTATTTCACGCCTTCTTGTACTCCATCTGGTACTGCGGCAGACAGCTTGTTTTATCGAACCAATTTTATAAAAAGCTGCTCCACCTCCGTGACGAAGCCCTGGCGGAGGAGCTGAACCGGAGTTATTGCGGGGGCAAGCCGCTGATCGTTGTGATCCGCACCACAGTGCCGATGGCTTTTGCAATGGGGCTGGTCAAATCCCGCATTGTGCTGTCCACCGGTCTGATGGAATTGCTCGATCCGCAGGAGCTTCAAGCCGTCGTTTATCACGAGCGGTACCATCAGAAGCACGGTGATCCATTAAAAACGTTCCTGCTGTCGCTCCTGTCGTCCGTCATGTGGTATATCCCGATCTTAAAGTCGTTTCAGCATAACTATAAGATCATCAGGGAAGTGCTGGCCGACCATTATGCGATTGAGCAGCAGGGGGATTCGGTTCATCTGGGCAGTGCTTTATTGAAGCTGTTGAAAAAGAACGCGCCTGCGCCGATGCCGTTCGCCCATGTTTCCTTCACCGATACCTCCGTCAACTTGCGGATTCGGCGTATTCTCGAGCCTCAAACGGATATTCCGTTGAAATGGCCGTTTACCCCCGCTGTCATTTCCGTCAAGGTGTTGTTCGTGCTTTGTGCGATGTTTGTCGTCGTGCTGCACTAGTTTAACGTTAGATTATGCTATAATGAAGCAGTTGCTATTATTTGTGCATTTTTAGTAGAAAAGGAAGAGATTTCATTGGCCAATCCATCCAAAAAGTCGAATTACAAAGAGCAGAAGAAGCTGCAAAAGCAAAAAGAGCAGGCCGGCATGAGACGCCTCATGTGGATCACGGCTGCAGTCATCGTGCTGGTTATTGCCGCCGTCGTTGTTTTCCAGCCGAAGTCGGAGCCGGCAGCCATTCCTTATGAGACGATGCCATCCCTCGGAGATGCGAATGCACCGGTCAAAATCGTCGAGCTGGGCGATTACAAATGCCCGTCCTGCCAATTTTTCAGTCAGCAGATCGAACCGAAGCTGAAGGCGGATTTTATCGACAAAGGAATCGCCTCCTTGCATTTCATGAACTTTACGATTATCGGTCCGGACTCCACGACAGCTGCGTTGGCAGCCCAATCGATTTTTCATCAAAATAACGAAGCGTATTGGAAGTTTTATAACGCAATCTATAAAAATCAGCCGGATGAGAAGCTGACCTGGGCAACGCCGCAATATTTGGTAGACCTCGCCCGCAAAGAAGCGCTGCCTATCGACTTTGATAAGCTGCAGCAGGATATTACATCCAAAACGTATCAAAAAGAAGTGGATCAGCATAATGCTTTCGCGAACAAAAACAGGGTGAACAGCACGCCGACCCTGTTTATCAACGGCAAGAAATTCGAAGATGCCAATGACTACGCCAAACTAAAGGCAGCGATCGAAAAGGCGCAAAAGGGTGAGTAAAGCCGCATGTTAAAGCGATACGGAATGTATATGGCTTGGGTGGTCTCCTTGGTTGCCGTGGGGGGCAGCCTGTTCTTTAGCGAGGTATTACGGTTCGAGCCCTGCAAGCTGTGCTGGTTTCAGCGCATTTTTATGTACCCTCAGGTGATTCTGCTGGGTATGGCCTGCTACAAAAATGACCGGAGGCTCATTCCTTACGTGCTGCCTCTAAGTATCATCGGCGGACTTATTTCGGCATATCATTATGCCGAGCAGAAAATTCCGGGCTTGGCCAAGCTGCTGCCGTGTACGGTCGGTGTGCCTTGCGATCAAGATTATATCGATTGGTTCGGATTTGTTACGATTCCGTTTCTGGCGCTGATCGCTTTTATATTAATTACGGTTTGCTTGTCTTTTGCTCTCAAGGGTCAATCCGGTGACGACGAAGAGCAAGATGCCGAGCAAGAACGTTCCATTTAAAGCAGGTCGCGTTTGAAATAGGATGAAGCGGTCCTGAGGTCTGATGACTTCGGGACCGCTTTTTTTTGTGCGCAGATAAGAAAGTATAAGGTTCTCAGCCTTCGCCTACTTTAACCAAAGCACGCCGCCTGGAAAGATGGCAATGCCGGTTATCCTCGCACGCAAAACCGGCATTTTAGCGTCTGGATCTGGCTTGGGAGATGTGGGCTCTGCCAGGGCTTTTTCTGTAGCCTGCCGTATTCACGTTGCAGAACTCATCTCTTTCGGAGTAAGCCACGACGTGTTTATATACCGGTACGCAATGGTGGCGATTGACGACTTCGACCTGATGAACGACTTCTACGAGTTGAGGATGATAGAAATCACGGATCACCTGTCTTGGCGGGTCACAAATAATTTTCGCTGGAGGACAACAAAATTGGTGATGTCCATGGGACATGTTAAATCAACTCCTTTCTTTGATGATGTAGTATACGAGACCTCTGATTACTTCGATTGTTCATTTGTCATGGGAGTACATATATTTATTTTTGCATAAAATAGGCAGTTGAATTAGAACGGGGATGGCATGATTGGGCTGGCCAGTCCATATATTGGAACATGGGTTGTAAGAACCGGATCCTATTCTCACAATGATGGAGTGAAGCCAAATGAGCGGGCCAACGCCTACGGCAGTGCGGCAAGTGGTGATGAGCATTTCGGGAATGACCTGTGCGGCATGTGCTGCACGAATCGAGAAGGCGGTAGGGAGGATGGAGGGCGTTCAGGATGTCAGCGTGAATCTGGCATTGAACAGTGCATCCTTAAGGCTCCAGCCCCATCAAATTACAACTGAACAAATTGAACATAAAATTGGTCAGCTCGGCTATTCAGCGCAAGTGCGCAACGATTCGGGAGAATCGGATAAGTCGACGGATCGGCTCGGGACCGGGACAACCGGCTGGATGGCATTCCTCTCCCTGCTGCTTACGCTGCCTTTCCTTTGGGCCATGATGGCGCATCATTCGCTTACCTCCGGCTGGTGGGTGCCCGGCTTGCTGTCGAATCCCTGGTTCCAGCTGACCCTTGCGACCCTTGCACAATTCGCCATCGGACAGCCGTTCTACCGGGGCGCTTATTATGCCGTTAAAAATGGCGGGGCCAATATGGATGTCCTCGTCGTGATGGGGACCTCGGCCGCTTATTTTTACAGCCATTATTTGATGTTTCACGGCTCGGTACAGCCGGGGCACACCCAGGGCCATCATGGATCGGGGCCGCTTTATTTTGACGCGAGCGTCATGATTTTCACCATCGTATGGCTGGGCAAATGGCTTGAGGCGATCTCAAAGAAGCGCACGCTGTCCAGCTTGAAGCAGCTGCAGAAGCTGCGGCCTGAAACAGCTCATGTGCTGCGGGGCGAAAAGGAGGCTCGCGTTCCTTTTGCAGAGGTGCGTGAAGGGGACGTTCTAGTGATCCGTCCGGGAGACCAGGTTGCGGCCGACGGGTTCATTATGGAAGGCTGTGCAGCCGTGGATGAATCGATGATCAGCGGCGAGAGCGTACCTGTTGACAAGCAGCCCGGAGACGGGGTGATCAGCGGAACGATCAATCTGAACGGCGTGCTGATGGTGCGGGCAAGCCGGGTGGGGCAGCAGTCGACGATTGCCCGAATGATTCGCATGATGGAAGAGGCACAGGCTGCCAAGCCGCCCATTCAGCGGATGGCCGACAAAATATCGGCTGTTTTCGTCCCGATCATTATCGCTGTCGCCGCGGTAACTTTCGCAGTGTGGTACATCGCCCTGGAGCCGGGAGAGGCAGGAGGCGCACTGGAGAAGGCCATTGCTGTCCTGCTGATTGCCTGCCCCTGCGCCTTGGGGCTGGCGACCCCGACCTCGATCCTGGTTGGCTCGGGCAGAGCGGCGCAATCCGGTATTTTGTTCAAGGAAGGCAAGCAGCTGGAGGTGCTTCCTCACACGGATGTCATCCTGCTGGACAAAACAGGCACATTGACCGCGGGCAAGCCGCGATGGGTTGACGCCATTGCGTCCCGGGGGCAGGTGACGACACTGCTGCGCATCGTGTCCGGAGCGGAGCAGCATGCGGAGCATCCGCTCGGCCGGGCTATCGTGCAGGAGGCGCTGCACCGCGGCATACTGCTGCCGGAGGCCGAGCAATTCGAGGCATCGCCCGGCAAGGGAATCCGCGCGGTTGTTGAAGGGCGGAGCGTGCTGACCGGCAGCCGGCAATGGCTGCTCGAAAGCGGTGTGGCGGGTGTGCCGGCCGTTACGGGAATCAGCATGCTGGAGCGGTGGGAGCAGGAAGGCTGCAATGTGGTGCACGCAGCGGTTGACGGCCAATGGGCCGGTGCCTTCGCGCTGCGAGACATGCTGAAGCCGGCAGCGCGCAAAGCGGTGCGGCAGCTGAAGGCATTGGGGCTGGATGTCAGGATGGTCACCGGCGACCATACCCGGACGGCAAGAGCCATTGCCAAGCAGGTTGGACTCGACCGCGTCGCCGCTGAGGTGCTCCCCGAGGGCAAGGTTGATTTGGTGCGTCAGCTGCAGCGGGAGGGGAAGAAGGTGACGATGGTCGGGGATGGCATCAACGATGCACCGGCACTTGCCGCTGCGGATGTCGGCATTTCCTTCGCACGGGGGACGGACATCGCCAAATCGGCGGCGGATGTGATCCTGCTGCAGGGCGACCTTACAGCTATCGTAAGGGCGATCCGGATCAGCCGAGGTACGATGCGGGTCATCAGGCAAAATCTGATGTTCTCCCTGTTTTACAATGCGCTGGCGATACCGCTGGCCGTCATAGGCTACCTGGCTCCATGGATGGCTTGTACGGCGATGGCGCTCAGCTCCGTGACAGTTATTTGCAACGCTTTGCGGCTGCAAAGGGCGTAATGCGAAGCGGCAGCTGGAAGGATGAGCTTGAGACGATGTTTCTGGGGAGGGGGAAAGGAATGCGATGAATGCTGATGCGCTCTTTATGGCTGCCCTGACGGGGATTATGGGCGCTCCGCATTGTATCGGCATGTGCGGTGGTACGGTTAGCGGCTTTGCACTTCATGCCGATACAAGTGCGCTGCGTGCCGTGACGGCCTACAATTTGGGCAGGGTAACCACCTACACAGGGCTCGGGGTACTGATGGGCACCGTCGGTTCGTTCGTCGATGTGGCGGGGAAGCTTGCCGGGATTCAAGGAGTGGCGAGCATTGCCGGAGGCGTGCTCATTCTGCTGTGGGCCTTCCGCAGGTACGCGCTGCCGCTCGCGCGGTGGGGACCGCTTCGGCTCGCACCGCTGAGCCGTTATATGGAGCAGCTCCGTGCGCGCAAGGACAGCGCCGCTATTTACATGAGCGGCATTCTGCTCGGGTTCATCCCGTGCGGCATGACTTATGCCATGCAGATGAACGCCGCAGCGAGCGGTCACGCCTGGAGCGGCGCGCTGCTGATGGCCGTGTTCGGGTTGTCGACACTGCCCGCTCTGTATTTCGCCGGGCTGTTCGCAGGCGCAATCAAGAAAACGCTGCGCAGGCATGTGCTGCGCATAGGGCAGATGGTCGCCGTCTGGATCGGCGTTATCTCGATTTTACGCGGGCTGGCGGCAAACGGCTGGATTCCCAGCGTTCATCCCTGGCTTTGGTAGCTGTGCATTCCAGCGCAACGCTCCTTAAAGAGACTTACCTTACGGAAAGAAAAGGGTGCTCGATCGTATACTTGTGTCCGTTCAGCGCGACGGAGACTTCGGCGGAGGAGCGGCCGGCCATCAGAGGAATGCCTTCGCCGCGATAAATCCCGGGCTCAACTTCCTCGGCTTGAGCCGTACTGACACCGCAGAACATATCAGGCATCGAGATGGCGATGGAGACGGAGGCACCGCGGACCGGTGTGTTGTTAGCCTCCCGTACGCTAACCGTAAACGTGTTCGGCTTTAACACCTTGGCCTCCGCGGAAGCCATTTGAACTTGGAGCGTATACGGACCGGAGGTGGCGACGGATGTAGGGGAATAGTGCTGTGACGAGGCTTTGCGCGAGACGATCAAGGCGGCGCACAGCACCACACAAACGATAACCAGGGTATACAGGAACAGGCTGCTTCGGGTCATGCTCGATCGACCTTCTTTCGTGTGCATGAATCTGGGTTCCCTAATAATATGTCGATTTATACTGGATTAAGAACTGCGACAACCGTAAATCATGCACCAAGGATGCCGCGAGGCATTTTTCTCAAGATGCGCCTTTTGTCCAAAAAAGGTACAATGGTGTATACGAAGAAATTCGTGTATCATTGGACTTTTGCTGCGGGAGGCGGAGAAGCTGCGTATTTTTATCGCTTATCTAGTAATCATGAACATCATTAGTTTCTGTTTGATGGCTTACGACAAATCACAGGCGGGTCAACGGAAGAGAAGAGTGCCCGAGAAGCGATTGTTTGGCTATGCCGCATTCGGTGGGGCACTGGGCGCATGGGCCGGGATGTATACCTGGCGCCACAAAACGAAGCATACTTCCTTCGTTCTTGGCATCCCCGCGCTGCTTGCCGTCAATGCGGTTCTGGTTTATTTTATTGCTCGAGGCCTGAATTCGTAAAGTAAATTCTTTCCCTTAAATCCGAATATTTACGAATGTTATTATATATTATGTTCGTATATGTACCTATTAAGAGATGATAGAAGGACAATTTTCGCAAAACAGCGATCCTTTTCGTTGACTCGCCTTTGGTCATCGGGTAGAATAAAAGCCATAAGCAAGAGGTCATCACCATCGCATTCCAATTCGTATATCCTCAATAATCGGATTGAGGCTCTCTAGAAGGAACCGTGAATTCCTAACTACGAATGACAGAGCTTTTATGTCATGTTCGTTGTTAGGATTTTTTGCGTAGATTAAGAAAGTAGAAGTTTCCCAGCTTTCGTCTACCTTGACAAACGCATGCCGTCATAAAGATGGCGAAGCCGTTTATCCTTGGTTCGCGGTTGACTGTTTTACACAAGGAATGAATTGAATCCGGGAAGGGAAGTGGAGTCATGGCGACAACTTTGATAAAGAACGCCTGCATTGTGACCATGAATGCAGCGAATGACGTATTGAACGGTGAAGTGCTGATTGAGGATGACCGCATTGTCCAGGTAGGAGCGAAGCTTGATGAAGCGGCAGCGGATACGGTGCTGGATGCAGGCGGAAAGGTGCTGCTGCCCGGCTTCGTGCAGACGCATATTCATCTGTGCCAAACCTTGTTCCGCGGCAGAGCCGACGATTTGGAGCTGCTGGACTGGCTGCGCAAAAAAATATGGCCCCTCGAAGCGGCTCATGACGAGGAATCGATCTATTACTCCGCTCTGCTGGGCATCGGGGAGCTGATCCGCAGCGGTACAACGACCATTCTGGATATGGAGACGGTTCGCCATACGGATTATGCTTTTCAAGCCATGGCACAGAGCGGTATCCGGGCCATCTCCGGGAAGGTTATGATGGATCACGGGGCGAATGTGCCGGCTATTTTGCTGGAGGATACGGACGCTTCTTTGAAGGAAAGCGAGGCCTTGCTGAACAAATGGCACGGACATGACAACGGCCGGCTGCAGTACGCCTTTTGCCCGAGATTTGTAGTGTCCTGCACGGAACAACTGTTGACGGGGGTACGCGATTTATCGAAGCAGCACAATGTGCTGGTGCATACTCATGCCTCCGAGAACCGGGGGGAAATCGAGCTTGTCGAATCGGAAAGAGGCATGCGTAACGTAACCTACCTCGATCATATCGGGCTAGCCTCACCTCAGCTGGTGCTGGCCCACTGTGTATGGCTGGATGAGCAGGAGAAGGAAATCATTCGCAGCCGCGGTGTGAAGGTAACGCACTGCCCGGGCTCCAATATGAAGCTGGCGTCGGGGCTCGCTGAAATACCGGACCTGCTGGGCCGCCACATTCACGTTGGCATAGGCGCGGACGGAGCCCCTTGCAACAACAATCTGGATATGTTCCAGGAAATGCGGCTCACCGCCTACATCCAGAAGGTTCAGCATGGGCCGACGGTCATGAACGCCCGTTCCGTTCTGCGCCTGGCCACGATGGGCGGGGCCGAGGTGCTGGGGCTTGAGCATGAAATTGGCAGTATCGAACCGGGGAAAAAGGCGGATTTGCAGCTGCTTGATTTGTATGACTTCCACTCCTTCCCCTCCTATGATGTCGATTTATTTTCGCGTATCGTCTATTCCGCAACCCGGGGGGATGTCGATACGGTATTTATTGACGGAAAGATCGTGATGGAGAACAAGCTGGTCAAAACGATCGACAAAGATCTTGTGCTTAAGGAATCCGATCAAGCGATAAAAAGATTGCTGACCCGAATCTGATGAATTGATCAATAAAACCGCATCCATAGGAAACATACTGAAAAAGACCATCCGATCGATGAACTCGAACGGATGGTTTCTTTTTGTGTTGAATAAAATGATTGAAAAAATCAAAAAAATGACGTAATATTTCATTATAAACAGGAGAGGGGCAATCCAATGACAATATTCGGTCAATTTACGTATCCTGAAATTTCCTCGCAAGCGGAGGCGCTGCAGGCGGCTTGGGGTCAGCTGGAGCAGCAGCAGGCATGGATTCAGTCCTATTTACTGCATCCGGAAGCGGATGAAATTATTTTTATCGGCTCGGGCTCTTCTTATTATCAGGCGCTATCGATGGCTTCAACCTGCCGTACATGGCTTGGCAAAAGCGCAGCGGCTTATCCTTCATCCGAGCTGTTTTTATTTGGCAGGCAGGCTATGCCGGGGCACCGCCATTATTTGGTCATCGGCGTATCCCGTTCCGGGGAGTCAACGGAGGTTATTTTGGCTCTGGAAGCCGTGCGTGAGCTGTCGAATGTTACCGTGGCGGGCATTACTTGTTATGAGAACAGCAAGCTGGCACAGATTGCGGACTGCCTTCTCTCTCCGCTCGGGAAAGAAACAAGCACGGTGATGACAAAATCGTTCAGCAGCATGACGTTTATGATGCAAACGGCGATCGCCAAGGCGTCGGGACATGAACCATGGGTGCGGGAGATGGAGCAAGTGCTGCAGGCGGATGCGGGCGTAACGGCCGGCTCGGATAGTTTCATCCGAAATCTCGTGGCTCAAAACGATTTCCAGAAATATATATACCTGGGCATGGGGACCGCTTACGGCATCTCGCTCGAAGCTTGCCTGAAGATCAAAGAAATGTCCTACGTGTGGACGGAAGCCTACGGCACGCTGGAATTCCGCCATGGACCCAAATCGGTGGTAGAGCCGGGGACGCTGGTCTGCCTGCTGCTATCCGAGCAAGCCCGTCCGTACGAGTTGAAGGTTGCACAGGAAATGCAGGCATACGGTGCCTTCGTTCTGCTGCTGACCGCGAAGCAAGGGGACGATACCTCTTTTGCGGATGCCGTACTGGAGGTTGGAGGCGAGGCTTTGTCCGATGAAGCGCGCAGTGTGTTGTATTTGCCCGCTCTGCAGTATTTAGGCTATTACACCGCAATGAAGCGGGGAGTCAACCCTGATACGCCTCGGAATTTGACGCAAGTGGTCATTATTTAATCCCTGGCTCCAGGCTAATCCAATTATCGAAAATCGGAGGTACAGCAATATGCCATTAGTGTCGTCGACCCCTTTATTGGAAGCGGCAAGAGCGCAGGGCTATGGAATCGGGGCCTTTAACGTCCATACGCTCGAGATGCTGCAGGCAGTAGTCGAGGCGGCGGAGGAGACGCAGTCGCCGCTCATTCTTCAGTCCACCGTCGGGACCGTCAAGCATTTGGGTGCCGACTATATTGCTGCGGCCGCACAGACGGCAGCCGCCCGCGCCCATGTTCCCATCGCGCTGCATCTGGATCATTGCACGGATTTCGATACGATCATTCAATGTATTCGCGCAGGCTATACATCCGTTATGATCGACGCGTCCATGCACAGCTTTGAGGAAAATGTAATCCAAACCCGCCGTGTCGTGGACATTGCCAGAGCCGCGGGTGTCAATGTCGAAGCCGAGCTGGGCAAGGTCGGCGGTGTCGAGGACGACATCGTCGTCGCGGAGCACGAAGCGCTGATGGCGGACCCGGACGAATGCGTCCGCTTCGTCGAGCTGACGGGCGTGCCGACGCTGGCGCCGGCCATCGGAACGGCACATGGCATCTACAAGGGAGAGCCGAATATTGACTTCGGCCGGATCGAACGGATCGCGGGCAAGGTTCCGCTGCCCTTAGTGCTGCATGGCGGATCCGGCATTCCGGAGGAGCAGGTGAAACGCTGCATTTCACTTGGCATGGCCAAGATGAACATTGCTACGGAGATCCGCATTATTTTCTCTAATGCCATCAAAAAGGTATTTGCCGAGCATCCGTCGGAGAACGATCCGCGTAAATATATGATTCCTGCCAAACAAGCCGTGAAGGAAGCGGCGATGGATAAAATGCGGATGGTCGGCAGCATAGGTAAAGCCAAGGAATGGAAGTGATCCTAGCCCATGATTACTACAGTTACATTGAATGCGGCTATCGATAAAACATATTATATGCCCCGGTTTTCCTTGGGCCGGGTATCCCGTGTGCACAACGTGTACGCAGAGCCGGGAGGCAAAGGGATTAATGTAGCCCGGGTCATACATTTGTTGGGATATCCGGTTGTAGCCACCGGTTTTCTGGGTGGAAGCAACGGGGAATGGATTCGCAGAGGCTTGGAACGCCAAGAGCTTGCTCATGATTTCGTAAATGTGGATGGTGAATCCCGGTTATGCTTGAATCTGATCGATGAATCGGCGGGCGAGTCTACCGAGGTGCTGGAGCCGGGGCCTGAGATTTCGGAGAAGGCGATGGAGCAATTGGCCGAAACCGTGCAGCGGCTGGCGAGGCAATCCTCAATCGTCTGCTTCAGCGGCAGTTTGCCCCGGGGGGTGCCGAGCGACTATTATGCGAGGCTCGTTACCGTGACCAAGCAAGCCGGGGCCAAGGCTTTTCTCGATGCAAGCGGCCCGGCGCTGCAAAGCGGCATCAAAGCGGCCCCCTGTTTCATTAAACCGAATCAGGAGGAGATGGCCCAGTTGCTCGGTTCGGCTTGGAACGAAAAGCAGGACACATTGCTGGAGCAGCTGGACACCCTGCACCAATCCGGCCTGGAGACCATCAGCGTCTCCTTGGGTGCGGAGGGGGCGTATACGTCTCATTCCATGAAGCGGTACCGGGTCCGGGCTCCACATCTACGGGCCGTGAATACGGTAGGCTGTGGGGACGCCTATGTCGCCGGAATGGCGGTGGCGGTTCATCGGGGGCTGCCGATAAAGGGCTGCCTCGCCTATGCCGCCGCAGCCGGCTCCGCCAATGCGTTAACGGCCCGTGCGGGATATGTGGACCCGCTGGATGTAGAGGAACTGCTGGGTCAGGTGACTGTCGAGGGTGAATAAGGAACGCTAGCCAGCCGGCGAGTATGTTTATCAAAATGAGAAAAGCAGCCTCGGCGGAAGTGGAAGCCGAGGCTGCTTCATTACAGCTTTCGATCGGTAGATTTTCGTATAATCAGCTCCGAGGGCAGGACAACCTTCCGGGTGGAGGGAGGGGCCGTGCCTTCAATTCGCTCGATCAGCATTTGCATCCCCATATATCCCATATCATAGGCAGGCTGGGCGGCAACGGTTAAGAACGGGTTATAGTCGGGAATCGGCTCGGGATCGTCGAAGCAGGCAACGGCAACATCGCCGGGAACGTCTATCTGCATCTGGCGCAGTGCGCGGATCGTATTGACTCCGATAAAATTGTTGGCTGCGAGAATCGCAGTCGGGCGCTCATCCGGCGTAAGTCTGATGAGTGTATTGACAATATCCGAAAGGTTATCCTGACGGAAATGCGTCTCAATAAACAGCTGGGGATTCAGCTCCAAACCGTTCAAGAGCAACGCCTCCTGAAAAGCCTGCTTTCTTTCCCTGGCGTTGGAAACGCTGGAAGGGCCGTTGATCAAAGCAATTTTGCGGTGCCCTTGTTCCACAAGATGGGCAACAAGCTTACGGGTAGTTTCCGGGTTGTCTCCAAGGACGAGGTCGCTTGTCATCCCGTCGACATGCCGGTCGATGAGCACGAAGGGCACTTTGCGCTTCACTAGCTTCCGCAGGTTGGCAAGCGAGCCGTCCCCTGCAGGAGCTATGAGTACCCCATCCACCTTGCTTGACAGCAGCAGATCGATGTACCTGGATTCCTTCATCGTCTGCTCGTCCGTGTTGCCAAGTAAAAGCTGATATCCTGACTGCATCGCCTTATCCTCGGCTCCTCGGGCAATCGTCGTGAAGAAAGGATTCGAAATGTCCGATATCACAAGGGAAACGAGCTTCGTTTCCTTGGAGATGAGACTTCGGGCTTGTTTATTCGGAATATAATCCAGCTCCTCGATCACGGCCTCGACCTTTAACCGCGTCTTCTCACTGATGAGAGGAGATCGGTTGATTACCCGGGACACCGTCATGGGGGAGACATTCGCTTTCTTGGCGACATCATATATGGTAACCATAAGGGTGAACGTTCCTTTCGGAGTAATGACTTGGGGTTGCAGGTGCAAGCCCGTCAATGAAATGGGCATGGCTCCTATTTTGGAACAATTAGCGCTATTTATCAAGTCGGGAGAACGAACTATTTGGAGAAGCAAACCTATGGATTGACGTTAGTTTCATTTGCTGGTAAGGTTATGTTATCGGTAACATAAAAATATCATAAGCTGCAGGAACAAGCAACGAGATTATAATCTATGTCCTTTCACAGAAAGGGAAACCGCTTTCAAATGCAGAATAAGTAAAATGAAGCAAGGGGGATATGAGCATTTATGAAGTACAGAAAGCTGGGCAAGACGGAACTGGATGTGTCTGTATTGAGCTTCGGGGCCTCTTCTCTTGGAAGCGTGTTCCGCGAAATCGATGATCATGAGGGCATTCGCACCGTTCATGAAGCGGTGGAGCTGGGGATCAACCTGATTGACGTGTCACCCTACTACGGACTGACTAAAGCCGAGAGCGTCCTTGGGCAGGCCATCCGGGAAATGGATCGAAGCCGGTTTTATTTAACGACGAAGGCTGGCCGTTACGGCGGCGATGCATTTGATTTCTCGGCGGACCGTATTCAACGCAGCGTGGAGGAGAGCCTGGCTCGGCTGCATACGGACTACATCGATATATTATATTTGCATGATATTGAATTCGGCTCCATGCGCCAAATCATTGAGGAGAGCCTGCCCTCGCTTCAGAAGCTGAAGCAGGAAGGGAAGATCCGGTTTGCGGGCATATCGGGCTTGCCTCTCCAAATATTCCGGTCCGTACTGAACGCGCCGGAGGCGGACGGATTTGTTGATAGCGTGTTATCCTACTGCCACTATTCCTTGAATGACACCTCGCTGCTTGAGCTGCTGCCCCAGTTGGATGCCAAAGGAATCGGATTGGTGAATGCGTCCCCGTTATCGATGGGCTTGCTGAGCGGCAAAGAGCCCCCGGACTGGCATCCGGCAGGTGCAAAGGTCAAGGAAGTGTGCCGTCAAACAGCTGAAGCTTGCGCTGCCGAGGGAATTAACCTGCCTAAGCTGGCGATTCAATTCGCTGTAGCTCATGAAGGCATTCCGACGACGCTGGTCAGTACGGCAAGGCCGGAAAACATCGCCACGAACGCAGCGTGGACCGACGAGCCGATAGATCCGCAAGCGCTGCTGCGGGTGCAGGAGCTGCTGGCACCCATCCATAATGAGACTTGGCTGAGCGGCAGACCGGAAAATAACTAGTCGTGCAAGCGGGACTGTTGTGTTGATGCCGGAAGGCAGGGGCATTTCATTATAAATCAAAAGGAGAGCGAACTCATGAGAACAATTGTGTGCGAAGAACCGAACCGCTTTGCAATGAAGGAAACCGGGATGCCGACAGCCTTGGAGGGAGAAGCGCTCATTCGCATCCGCCGGATTGGTATTTGCGGTACCGACCTGCATGCGTATCGCGGTAACCAGCCCTTTTTCGAATATCCCCGTATTTTGGGGCATGAGCTGGCCGGTGAAATCGTAGAGATCGGCAGCAACAGCCGTGGGCTGCAGCCGGGCGACACGGTAACGATTATGCCCTATTTGGAATGCGGACGCTGCATCGCATGCCGTACCGGCAAAACGAACTGCTGCACACAGATGAGGGTATTGGGCGTCCATCAGGATGGGGGCATGCGCGAGTATATGACGGTTCCCGCAGATCATTTGTTGAAGGCGGACGGCTTGAGTCTGGAGCAAACCGCGATTGTAGAATGCCTAAGCATCGGTGCCCATGCGGTACGCAGAGCGGATATTGCTCCGAGCGAATTTGCGCTGGTTATCGGGGCGGGTCCCATTGGTTTAGGCGTCATGAAATTTGCCAAGCTGGCAGGGGCGCAGGTCATTGCGCTGGACATCAATGATGCACGTCTCCAGTATTGCAAGGATTGGGCTCCGGCTGACTATACCGTGAACGTGAAGAACGATCCGGTGAAGGAAATCGAAGCGATTACCGGAGGGGACTTCCCGACGGTCGTTTTCGATGCGACGGGCAATGCGAAGTCGATGGAGAGTGCATTCCAATATGTTTCGCATGGCGGACGGCTCGTGTATGTCGGCCTGGTCAAAGCGGATATTTCGTTCCATGATCCGGAATTCCATAAGCGCGAGCTGACGGTGATGGGAAGCCGGAATGCGACGATTGTTGATTTCGAGCACGTCATTGACAGCTTGCGCAGCGGACAGATTGATACGGATTCGTTTATTACGCACCGCGTCGGCTTTGAAGACATGATCGGTGCCTACGAGTCCTGGCTTAAGCCGGAAACCGGCGTTATCAAGGCGATAGTGGAGCTGTAGAAGCAGGCGGCTCACAGCTTGCCCGGATGGGCATTACTTTATCCTAATAGGTCCATATGCTACAATGAACTCATTCCGATCAAGCTTATAGAAATGATGAGTTTCATGTTATAGAACGAAAGGGAGCGAAAGGGTTGAGCGAATCGTTTTCCAGAATCGCACATAAGCCGTTCATTTTGGCTGCAGGCCAGCTGGCCACAGGGGAACCCCTATTTTTACGCGGAGATGTCAGAGTTGGTGAAGGTTCTGAGACGGTATCTTCTACAAGGCCCAAACCGGTGCTCGTCATCTGCCATGGGTTTAAAGGCTTTAAGGATTGGGGCTTTTTCCCTTATGCAGCAAACCGGTTTGCCGAGGAAGGATTTTATACGATAACGTTTAATTTTTCGTGCAATGGCGTGGCAGAGACGGATTTCGATGAGCTGAACAAGTTTGCGCTTAACACCTATTCCCGCGAGCAGAATGATTTGGCGATTTTATTGGAGGCTGCGCGAAGCAAGCAGCTGCCGTTATCGAGCCATGCGGACACTGGGCGGGTGCTGCTGCTGGGCCACAGCCGTGGAGGAGGCAGCAGCATTTTATATGCAGCGGATCACCCCGACGAAGTGAAGGCGATGGTGACCTGGAACGGGATTGCGAAAGCGGATTTGTTCGATGATGCGTTTAAGGAACAGATAGCCAGCCATGGCGTGGCGTATGTTGCCAATGCGCGGACAAAGCAGGAAATGCCGATACGTTCAACCTTTTACGAGGATTTAGAGCAGCATGGCGAGCGGTATCATATCGTCAAGAGACTCTCGGAGCTTACCTTGCCTGTGCTTCTGGTGCAGGGAGATCAGGATTCTCCCCGTTTGGTGGAAGGGTTCGAGGCGATGCGCTTGGGTGCAACGCAGCATAAAGCGGCCATCATTGCAGGAGGCAACCATACGCTCGGGGCGGTGCATCCGTTTGTTACGACGACCCCTTTTTTGGAAGAGGCCATTCGGTTGACTGTGCAATTTTTCAAGAAAGCGATAGATCCCTCGATATAAGCATGAAGCATAAAAAACTGCGCTTAGGATCGGTTCCCCGGTTCCCGGGCGCAGTTTTTGCTATGTAAGAAAGAACACTGCCATATGGTCATGGAAGCGCTAATGGAGCTTCTGCATTCCAGCACTCATGGCTCTGGCTCTGCCCCTGACCCTGACCCTCTTTATTCAAGTGAACACGATGAACTAAAGCGTATTTTATATCCCGGATAACGATTGACAATAGCTGGAAAACATTTTACTATTTCAGTAAACCAACTACCGGAACACCGGAGACACGTGCAAATCGGGCCTTTCAAAGCCTGAAATCCGTGTCTTTTTTTCGTGATGCCGAAGCGTGCGTTTCCGGTATTCCTGTGCTTACTGATGTTGGAACCGCGAGGGAGAGTGGAAGTGTTGACCAACCATGTTACAAGTGAGGGGGATCGGTTCCCGGGAAAAACGTATGCTGAGGTCGTGCTGCAGCCGGCTTATGACCAAGCAAAGGCGGAACTGCTGGAACCGATGATGGCGGTAAACAAGGCCCATCTGATTATGCTGCACGAGCAGCGGCTGGTGAGCGAAGGCGACGCGGCTCTTATCGCCCGTGCTTTGCGGGATTTGGATCTTGCAGGGCTGAGAAGCAGCACCTATACCGGGCAATTTGAAGATCTGTTCTTTCAGGTGGAGCATGAACTGATGGCTTTAGCCGGAGAGGCTGCTGGCAATCTGCACTTGGGACGCAGCCGCAATGATATGGGGATTGCGATCTATCGCATCGTGCTGCGGGACAAGCTGCTCCAGACTATCGACTCGTCGCTGTTCCTGCTGGAGAAGCTGCTGCGCTTCGCCGCCGATCATACGGATACCGTTATGATCGGCTACACGCATACGCAGCATGCCCAGCCTACGACGCTGGGCCACTACATCGCCGGCGTCGCAGACTCGCTCGGCCGGGACATCCGAAGGCTGATGGCCGCCTACGGAAACTGCAACCGCAGCAGCATGGGGGCTGCGGCGTTAACGACCTCCGGCTTTCCGATCAGCCGGGAGCGGGTGGCCGTGCTCCTCGCCTTCGACGGCCTGATCGAGAATTCCTACGATGCCGTCAGCGGGGCGGACTACGTCGGCGAGATCGCAGCCGGCGTACAGTTGGCGGCTATCGGTTTAGGCCGTTTCGTGCAGGAGCTGCTGCTCTGGTGCACGCAGGAGTTTGCGGTGCTTCGCGTGGCGGCCCCTTATGTGCAGGTGAGCTCGATTATGCCGCAAAAGCGCAATCCGGTATCGATCGAGCACATGCGTTCCTTATTATCGAGCTGCGTCGGGACGTCGCAAACCGTGTTGACGATGATGCACAACACGCCGTTCGGCGATATTGTGGATACGGAGGATGACATGCAGCCCTATGCTTGGAAAAGCTTAAGCACGCTGGAATCAGTGTACCGGCTGCTTGGGCATGTCATCGCTACGCTCGAAATCAACCGTGAATTGCTGCGCAGCCGTGCGGAGAACAGCTTTGCCACTGTGACAGAGCTCGCGGATACACTGGTGCGGACGCAGGGGCTTTCGTTCCGGACGGCACACGGCATTGTAAGCAGGGTGGTGAAGAAAGTGTCGGAGCAAGGCGGATCCGCTCAAAGCGTGAGCTTAAAGCTTTTGAAGGAAACAGCTGTTGAGGTGAGCGGAAGAGAGCTTTCACTTACAGAGGAGGAGCTGAGACAGGCGTTGAATCCGGCTTATTTTGTAGAAGTCCGCAAGCTGATGGGGGGGCCGAATCCGCAGGAGGTGCTGCGGGCTCTAACCGGACAAGAACAAAGGCTCTCTGAACAAAGGGCATGGCTGATTGAGAAACGCAATGGCATGATTAAGGGGCAGGAGCAGGTGGAGCTTATTTTAGCTTCATGGTTGGTATAGGCGAACTAGGGGGAGAGGGCCGGAAGCAGTACTCGACGCGCCAGCACCCTTCAATCCGTTACTGGTAAAAATAGGTTGACAATCTATGCGGGCGGTGATATTCTTAAAACAATTTAAAACCAACTAAATTTATATGAATAATTTGTTATTGTGTACCGGACCACCGGAGATGAGATTTCTTCCTACAGAAGAATTTGCATCTCCTTTTTTTATTCTCTAGAGGGAGCGATCCGATATGTTTACGAATGGCTTCAAGGTTTATGATATTCATGGACATTTGCCGTATGCCCTTCCTTTTATTACACGCAACGAGGTGGTTGACCGGCATAATGCCAAACGATCGGAGAAAATGAGACTCACATGGGATTTTCCTTCTCAGGAAAAGGACGAGAAAGAAGCAGCGAGACCGTTAATCGAACGCTGGGTAGATGAATTGGACCGCTACTCCATCGGAGGAATCAACTTTTTGACAGCCTGGAACAACGATGACTTGGCCGATCAAATCAGCCGTTACCCGGGACGGTTTACAGGATTTGCCCATCATTCCATCGAGGGGGACGATGCGGCCGCCGAGCTGCGCCGTGCCGTTGATGAGCTCGGCTTGAGAGGTTATAAGCTGTTTGGCCCTCTTGTACAAATTCCTTTCCACGATCCGTCGCTGAAGCCGGTATGGGAGTTCATTGCGGAACGGCAGCTGCCGGTTCTTATTCATTTCGGTATTTTGGGACATACGGGGGGCATCGTGCAGCATCTGAATATTAGCCCGCTCTCCATCTACAATGTCGCTCGTGAGTATCCCGAAATTCCCTTTATTATTCCGCATTTCGGAGCAGGGTATTTTCAGGAGCTGCTTCATCTGTGCTGGAGCTGCCCTAATATCTTCATTGATACCTCTGGCTCGAATCAATGGATGCGCTGGTCTCCCTACGAGCTAAATCTGGAGATGCTGTTCCGCAAGACATATGAGCTGATCGGACCGGAGCGAATCTTGTTCGGGACCGATTCCAGTAGTTTTCCGAGAGGCTATGTGTACAGATATTTACAGGATCAAGTCAGGGTATGCCGGGAGCTTCGATTGGCAGAAACCGACATTGAGCTTATTTTCGGCAACAACGCTCGAAGGCTGCTCAACATTTCAAATGGTCATGATAAATCCACGACGCGAGAGGGGAATGGGAGTCTTGAAGAAAGCGAATCGAAATCCATCTCATTACGTTAAGCTATCTGCAATGACGTTAAGCATGCTGCTGGTATTTACCGGCTGCTCCGGAGGCGCGGCCAAGCCTAACACAGGTACGGCAGGGCAGTCCGACAGCAATAAAGGGACGGAGGCTGCGAAATCAGCTGCCAAGACAGGCAGTGATGAGAAAGTGACTATCGAGTATTGGCAGTATGTGTATCCGGCCAAGGTCGATCTGATCAATGCTTTGATTGACGACTTTCAGAAAAAGCATCCGAATATTACGGTAAAGCATACGAACTTCCCTTACGACCAGTACAACGAAAAGGTAGCGGCCCTTGTTCCTGCCGGCAAGGGGCCTGATGTCATCAATCTGTATTACGGATGGCTGCCGAAGTACGTAGCCTCAGGGTACCTCCAGCCGCTTCCGGATAGCGCATTCTCCGAGGAAACGATTAAGAAGGAGTTTTTCCCCTTTGTAGAAACGGCAAAGCTGAACGGCAAGTACTATGCAATTCCTACAGCCGTCAGGACGCTGGCATTGTTTTATAACAAGGATTTGTTTGCAAAGGCCGGACTGGACCCTGCCAAGCCGCCGGCGACCTGGGAGGAGCTTGTGTCCTACGGGAAGAAGCTGACGGAGAAGGACAGCAAGGGGCAATACGTCGTCGAAGGCTTGGCGTGGCAGCCTAACTCCCAACTGCACCACTGGTACCGCGATGCATTGGTGTATCAGGCGGGTGGCAAAGATTTAAGCGACGACCGGCGCAAAATATTGTGGGGAGATTCGCCCGCTGGCTTTGAAGCCTTCAAATATTTAATCGATTTGTCTCTGGTACATAACCTGGGCACCAAAGATTTTTATAACGATGATATTACCGCATTTAAGGGTTCTCATGCCGCTATGAATATTGATGGATCGTTCCAGCTAGGAGGCTTGAAGAAGGACGCGCCTAATCTGAATTACGCTATCGCCCCGCTGCCGTCCTACAAGGAGAAGGCGACACAGGTGTCGTTCTGGGCCAATGCGATTACCAAAGGGGTACAGGGCAAAAAGCTGGAGGCGGCGACACAGTTTCTGAATTATTTGACAAGCAAGGAAGTACAGGAGCAGTGGGTGGAAAAGGTCGGAGAGCTGCCGGCCAAAAAAGAGGTGGCGCTGCAGGATAAATACGTTAAGGACGAAAAGCTCGGTCCGTTCATCCAGCAGTTGAGTTACGCCCATGCCCATTTCTTTGTTGATGAGAAGCTGGAGCGGGATTATTTCGTCGAAGCCGTCGATCAGGTGGTGCTGAACAAGATACCGTATGAAAAAGCTTATCAGGAGCTGGTTCAGAAAACGCAAAAGCTGTATGACGACTATTGGACCAAACAGGATAAGAAATAGGTTCTGACATTAACTACAGTTATAGGAAGGAAGCGTGGGATCTGTGGAACAACTGGAAAGACTGGGGACAGAACGGCAGCCGGCTGTATTTTTCAAAAAGAGGCTCGGATTCAGAAAACAACGTTACCTTTTTATCTACAGCTGCTTGCTAATCCCCCTTCTCTTTTTCCTGTGTATCCGAATATTGCCGATCCTGTATTCCTTTAATATCAGCTTGAGGGAATGGGATTTGTTATCGGAGCAAAAGCCATTCGTCGGGCTGCAAAATTTCATTACCTTATTTCACGACCCCGTGTTTTTGCAGTCCATACACAATACGCTTGTTTATGTGGCGATCGGGGTTCCCGGGCAGCTGCTGGCCGGTTTGATCATCGCTTTGCTGCTGCAAAGACTAAACCGGTCCCGGGGGCTGTTCCGGACGATTTATTTCATCCCTTACGTAACGAGCGTGGTGGCGGTCAGCTGGGTATTCCGTTGGATCCTGATGAAAAATGGAATCATCAACGCACTCCTGCTTCATGTGGGGCTGGAGCCGCAGCTTTTTCTCGGGTCACCGTCACAGTCGATCTATTGGGTCATTGCTTCGATCATTTGGCAATCCATCGGCTTTCAGATGCTTATTTTTCTCACGGGTCTGGAGAGCATTCCCTCTATGTACTATGATGCGGCAGCCATCGACGGGGCTGGGCCATGGCAGCGGTTCCGGCATGTGACCGTTCCTCTGCTGAATCCGGTAATCGTGTTTTCAGTCATTATTGCGAGCATCAGCTTCCTGCAATCGTTCGCGCAGGTGCTAAATATGACGTCCGGCGGTCCGCTCAACTCTACGCTGTCCATGGTGCTCCATATTTACAATCTTGCGTTCAAGCATTTTAAAATGGGCGAGGCGGCAGCTGCCACCGTGGTGCTTTTCTCGATGATTCTCTTGCTGTCGCTGCTTCAGTTGAAAGTGCTGAACAAAAAGGTTGACTATTAAAAATCAATCGAAAGGAGCTATAGCTGTATGGGCAGCGCCGCGTCTCTGAAGTCAGGTTCCCCCTTTGCCAAGCATGTTCTTCAAGCCATCGTACTGCTGGTGTTGGGATCAGGCACGATTGTTATGGTATTTCCATTTGTGTGGATGGTTGCCACCTCATTGAAATTACCCCAAGATGTATTCTCTCTTCAACTGATCCCGCGCCCGCTGACCTTGGATAATTACGTTGCGATTTTTGCCAAAACACCTTTCCTTCATTGGATCAACAACAGCTTTATTGTGGCAGCGGTGACCACGGTGAGCGTTTGCTTTTTTGACACGGTCATCGGCTATGTTTTGGCCAAATTCTCGTTTCAAGGGAGAAAGCTTATTTTTGTAGCAATTCTAAGCACGCTGATGGTACCGACGGAAATGCTGATTATCCCCTGGTATCTGCTCTCCGTCCAGTTAGGGTGGGCAGATACATATATAGGGATATTATTTCCAGGTCTTATTTCTGCCTTTGGCATTTTTCTAATGAAGCAGTTTATGGAATCGGTGCCTCAGGATTTGCTGGATGCGGCCCGGATCGACGGGATGTCGGAGTGGGGGACTCTGCTTCGGATTGCGGTTCCGCTAGTGAGACCGGCATTGGCGACATTAAGCATTTTAACATTTCTCGGCAATTGGAACGCCTTTATTTGGCCTTTGATTGTGACTCAGTCGGAGGCGTATCAGACGATCCCGGTAGGGCTTGCGTTTTTCTCCAGCGAGCAGAAGGACAGCAGCGGGTGGGTGATGATTATGACGGGAGCCACTTTATCGATCATTCCGCTCATCCTCTTTTTTTTCATTTTTCAGAAGCAGATTATTCGGGGCATTGCCTTAACGGGACTCAAATAATTCAAAACGGTAGCCGGCCAGAGGGGATCGGCTGCCTTTTTTTTGGCGGCAAATCGGGCTGCCCGCGGGAAGAAGCCAGGAGATAAGGGATTGCTACTTCAGACACAGGAGAATAGGCGGATGGTCACGATGGTGAGTAGATGGCATGATGAAAATCAGTACTATTTTATCAGGTTGTGTGATACAATGAGTCTGATCGTCATTTAAAACCATCAACAAACCGATAAAGGCAAACCTGCTGAAAAGCAGGGACGCAAAGCTACGGACCTAACGGGAGCCTCTCCCTATGGTAGCCGGGCCGCCGAAAATTGTGCCCATATTCTAGAGGGTTAGAACGGGACTGCTCAATTTCGGGCAGTTCTTTTTTTATGTTGAGCCACTTATTCTTGTTATTCGACCTTACTTGTAAAAGGAGTTGTATCGTGTGCAGGCCAGTCTGGTCAATCCGTTCCTGTCTTCTTCCATTCACGTTATTGAGACGTTAATCCAAATCAAACCGTCCGTAGGTCAGCTCAGTGTTCAAACGATAGACTATATTCATCATTACGTTTGGTTCAAAATCGGGATCGTCGGAAATTTGAACAAGGAAATTTTGTTCGGATTCCCTGAAACCGTAGCTTTTAAAATGGTATCGGGCATGATGGGCGGTTATCCCGTAACCGAATTCGACGAGATGTGCCAAAGCGCCGTCGGTGAGCTCGGGAATATGATCAGCGGCAATGCCAGCACGATTTTGTTTCAACAGGGCATTGAAGTCGATATCACCCCGCCGCATTTGATTCATCAGACAGGCTACACGTGGGGAGAGAAGGTATTCAGCATTCCGCTGACGATCGAGACGATAGGGCAATTTAACATTTATATCTCGGCCTGATGGTCAGGTGGTGGACTAGGTCCGAGGATTGACGAAAACGCGCACAGTAGAGCATTGTGCCCAATAGGGAGGTTATGCTATGGTTAAAAATAGAGTAAGGCATCCTATTTACGGGCAGGTTGTTAGAGATGGATATTGAGCCGTGGCTGACGGAAATAAAGAAACGCAAAACGCAGTATATTGAATATTGGATTGAACAATTCAATGACCAGTTCGTCGATCAATACGACCATGCCGCATTGTACAAGCAGGGTGATACGTTATTTGACTTTTTCGTCGATTTGCATATCCCTGCGGAGGAGCATTCGATTCAATGGCTCGTAGATGACTGGTGCAGGAAATATAAAGAAGTGAACGTCCATATCATACATATTATTACAGGAGCCCACCTGTGGAGGAAAACCTTTCTGGAAATCGAAAGCGAGGTTATTACTATTGCACAGTATCGGGACATCAGCTATCGGATCGACCAATTTGAGCGGGTGATGTGCGAGTGCTATTGGAATCAGGCGGTGTCAGCAATGCGGGAGAAGGATCAGGCGATTCATGCGCTGCACGATGACCGGATTAATCTGATCGGCAAAATGGCTGCCAGCATGGCGCACGAGATTCGTAATCCGCTTACAGCGATCAAGGGGTTTCTGAAATTGCTCAGCTCCAGCCTGCGTTATCCCGATCCCACTAAATTTCAGACTTACATCGGATACATCGAGAATGAGTGCAACAACATTCATATGCAGGTCACCGGCTTCCTTAGCTTTTCGAAGCGTCCCATCATGGAAGAGGAAATGGCGGTGCTGCCTATCAAGCCAACGCTGGAATACAGTTTATCGCTGCTGAACCCGAGATTAATTAACGAAAATGTTGAGCTAACCGTCTCCGTGCCTTCGGGACTGTTCGTCAAGGTGCAGAAGCTGGCGTTTCAGCAGGTACTGTCGAATTTGATTAACAATGGGATCGATGCGCTTTCGGAAATTAAATATAATAAGAAAATGCATATTTCCTGCTTTGAGGATCAGGAGACGGTGCATATCCACGTAAGCAATAACGGCCCCCGCATTCCTGAAGAAATATCCCGTACGATATTCGCGCCCTTCGTCACGAATAAAGCGGACGGAACCGGCTTGGGGCTTGCGATTTGCAAGCAGATTATGAGTAAAAATAACGGAGACATCTCGTTCACCAGCAACGAATTTGCGACGACGTTCATGCTTACTTTTCAAAAAAACGCATCGTCTGCCATAACAAATACATAATAAAAAATCCATGCTTTCCCCTATTGGGAAGCATGGATTTTTTTGGTATCAGGGTCTGGTCAAGCCCTTGCACAGGCTGTTGGCCGCATCGTTCTCAATCATGTCCGCAAGCTGGGGATAGGGACCGCTCAAGCTCTGAAGATAGGTGTACATGCCTTGTATGATGACATCGTTCGGGTGTTCCTTGAGAAATTCGGTTTCAAGCGCTTGAAGCGCCAGCAGCATGGATTGAGCGCTCTTTGGGTCCGTAACATAAGTTTCGATGCCTTGTTTTAGCTGGGTAAGACACGTGAGTCTCGATTCCCCGGCTGAAGCTTCCGTTTCCTGAAATATGTATTTCGACGACAGAATCGGCTCCTGGTGTTTGCCCAATAGGCCATGGACGAGGTCATCCAGCCGTTCTATAAGATAAACAGATAGCTTCTCGATATCAATTGGATGATTAAAGCAAATATAACAAAAGAAATATTCCTTCAGCATACCATTCAGCATGGTAGCCAGGTCGATGCCATGCGGTTCAACGGCAGGTCCGTACAGGTCGATGATCTTGGTTTGAAACCAAGTAAGCCCCATCAAGCTTTGTTCCATACAAATTTGTTGTATCTGCTCACTTTGCGAAGACACAATGCCCTTAACCTGCATCGTTAAGAAATCTTTGTTTTCCATAACGAGCTCGCATTGCAAAGCAATAGCTTTTATCAGCAGTTCTTTCTTTGTAAGCGCTTGATCTTGACATGCCTGTTCCAATTGAGTGAAGTAGGAGCTGAAGTAATGCTTGAATATCGATAGGAGCAATTCCTCTTTGGAATGAAAGTGTAAATAGAAGGAGCCTTTGGAGACGCCAGCCAAGGATACGATATCTTGAATAGAGGCACTGTGATAATCCCGTTCTCCAAACAGCTTGATTGCCGCCTGAATCAATAGCATTTTTTTATCGTTCAACACGTTCACTTCCCCAAAGTCGATGAATAAAGCCCATTTTAGGGGCTAACGCCATTGTAACGTCGATATTACAGTAAGTCAAGGTTGTGACTGACTGGTCAGTATTTTCTCTGAATTGACATATTTTCGTAGAAAATTAGTTGAATAATTGCTGGAAATTGTTTATATTCTTAATTGGAATGACCGACCGGTCAGTTTTTACTACATGCATGCCACCTTGGATGACGGGAAGCCGTTGTTCTGTGGGATCGTTAACGTAATTGAAAATGATCTAAAAGCCAGATAGCGAGGAGAGTGCTATGAATGTCGAGCATAGAACTTTCACGGAGATAAGGGGGGCCCTTAGCGATCACCTTTCCCTTATTTTTGAGAACGAAGGGTACAGCCCGCTTGTAGGTAAAATTTTTGCCATGCTGTTGTTTGCGCCGGAGCCGTTAAGCCTGCAGGAGCTGGCGGGTCTGCTGGGCGTCAGTAAAGCCGCCGTCAGCGTGCAGATCCGAGCGATGGGACGAAACGCTTTATGCCACAAAATACATAAGGGCAACGATCGCAAAGATTATTATTACATCTCGGAGGACATTAGCCTGAAAGTGATTCAATCGGTTTCACAGAAATTGCTGGCAGGGCAGCAGCTTATTTCGAAAACACTTGAGGCGATTTCAAGACTGGAGCAGGTGGAGCCGGGGGATCAAGCATCAAGGGAAATCGCAAGAAAGCGCATGACGGAGATGTCGGATATGTATGAGCTGTCCCGGTGCAGGCTGCAAGGGCTGCAGAGTGAATGGGAGCATCGCTTCAGGACACGGCAGTGAACAGTTTTAAGAGTCGTATGTAGAAGCTAGTTAGGTAGAAAGGGTGCTTCCGGATGGAAGGGCCCACGTATCGGAGGAGTCAAGGGATGAACAAGTTAACGAATTTTTCTTTAAAAAATGTCGCTGCGATTCTCATTATCTGCTTCCTCCTGTTCGCAGCGGGAGGCTTTGCGGCAACCTCGCTGAAGCAGGAGAACATGCCGGACATTTCGCTTCCGGTCGTATTTGTAAGCACTACGTATCCAGCCCCTCCGAAAGATGTTATGGAGGATGTAACGAAGAAGCTGGAGAAGCGGATTGTCGGAATTGAGGGTTTGAAGAAAATTTCCTCGACCTCAAATGATAATTTCTCGGCGATTACCGTCGAATTGGTCAATGGCCGCAGCCCGGACGATGCCAAGGACGATATTGAAGCCGCCCTGTCGGATGTTGAGCTTCCTTCCAATGCAGGCAAACCGAAGGTATCGAAGTTCGGCAGCAACGACTTTCCTGTCTTTTTTGCCGCACTTTCAGGCAACAACGGGATGAGTCAGGAGGAGCTGAACCGGATTTACAAGGACACCATTGAGCCAACCCTAAGCGGGATGAAGGGGATCGATCACGTCGATTCGGTCGGCGAGGAAGAAGCAACCCTGAAGCTCAAAATGAATGTGAACGCCATAAATAATTATGGTCTGACACCTGCGCAGGTTTCCCAAAGCATCAAGGCTGCCTTGGCGACAAGTCCGGCCGGTAACGTGAAATTTAACGGGAACGACCAAATGGTGCGTGTCGAAAGCGACCTGAATACCATTTACAATTTGGAAAATATGAAGATTTCCACTCCGGGCGGGGAAACGGTGCTGCTGAAGCAGATCAGCAAAGTCGAAGCGATCTCCGATTCCGAATTTATCGCCCGGCTGAACGACCAGCCTACAATCGGGATTACACTGTACAAAGGTAAAGACGCGAATACGGTGGAATTCGCCAATGAAGTCAACCGCCTGATGGCGGGCTGGGAGAAGGATTTTCCGAATTTGAAATTTACCCCTGTCTACAATTCCGCTACGGAAGTGGAGAAGTCCGTTCACGGAATGCTGAAGGAAGGGATTACCGGCGCGATACTCGCCGCTGTCATGATTTTATTGTTCCTCAGAAATATTCGGATGACATTGATTGTTTTGGTCTCCATTCCATTATCTATTTTGACCACACTGGCGATTATGCTGCCGCTTGATATTACGCTGAATGTTATGACCTTGGGCGGTCTGACTATCGCAGTCGGACGGGTTGTGGATGATAGTATCGTTGTTATCGAGAACATTTACAGCGAGCTGCAAAGAGCGCAGGAACGCAATGAGTCGGTCATAAAACTGGCTACCGCGAAGGTGGCATCCGCTATTACCTCGTCGACCTTGACGACGGCCGGTGTATTTTTACCGATTGCGTTTGTCGGCGGTGTGCTTGGGGATATTTTCAGGCCCTTCGCCATTACGCTGGTCGTTGCGCTGCTGATGTCTCTCTTGGTGGCACTTACGGTCATTCCGATGCTCGCGAAGCTGCTTGTATTGAACAATAATAAAATCGTGCATCACGATGAAGAGAAGCTTGGCAAATTTGCAGGATCGTATAAGAAGGTATTGTCCTGGTCGCTCGATAATCCGAAGAAGGTTGTCATTGCTGCCTTCCTCATACTGGTATTGTCCGTGGGAGGAACGGTTCCTTTCCTGGCGGCCTCCTTTATGCCGGAGAGCGCGTCGGACCGACAGGTTATGTTTACATTGAAGCTTCCACGTGAAACCTCAATGGAATCGATGGATGAGAAAATGAAGGAAATCGAGACGATGCTGCGGGAATCCAAGGATCCCCAAGGGCATCCGGCATTCGACTATTATGAATCGATGGTTGGCTATGACCAGAACAACACGAGCGGGGACCGGGTACCTTACCGGAGTATGATGATGACCTCCGTGTCGAAGAACCTGAAGCCGAAGGAAGTGGCTAAAGAGTATAAGGACAAAATTTTGTACCTTCTGCCCAAAGGCTCGGAAGTGGAAGGCAAACTCATGTCGGAAGCGATGGGCGGCACGGGGGATGACTTTGCCTATGTTCTGAAAGGCGATGACTTGAACCAGCTGATGACGGCGGCCGAGCTGTTGAAGGAGAAAATGAAGCAGTTTCCGGAGCTGGAGGAAATCAAGGATAATCTGAACGAGAGGAAACTGCAGGTTCAGGTAAGCGTCGATCAGAATAAAGCCAGATTGTATGGACTGTCATCAGCTGAAATCATGGGCACGGTAAGGGTGTGGCTGGCCGAAGAGGAAATCGGCGATTTGAAGTTCGACAATGTAACCTTCACGACCAAGGTCATGCTGGATGATGAATTCAAAAATTCAATTGATAAAATCGGACATTTCCAGCTGAAAACGGCTGCGGGTCAAACCATTAACCTGAATGAAATCGCAAAGATTCGCCAGGTGGATGCGCCGGCTTCGATCTCGCGGGAAAATCAGGAGCAAATGGTGAAGATCACGGCCAAAATCGACAGCAAAGATAAAGGCGGGGTCAGCACCAAGGTAGGAGAGGCATTGAAGACCGTCGAGCTGCCAGGCGGAATCCGCACCCAGGTCCAAGGGGTTAGCGACGATATCCAGGAAAGCTTCGGTCAAATGGCTGTAGCCATGGTGGCAGCTATTTTGCTCGTATACCTGATTATGGTTATCGCATTCGGTAATGCAAGCGCACCGTTCGTTATTTTGTTCTCCTTGCCGCTTGCGGCGATCGGAGGCTTCCTCGGTCTGCTTGTAGCGGGAGAATCGATTAATATTACGTCGCTTATCGGCTTCCTGATGCTGATCGGTGTCGTTGTCACGAATGCTATCGTGTTGATCGACCGCGTGCAGCAGCTGGAGGAAGAAGGTTTGTCGGTAAGGGAGGCATTGGTCCAGGCCGGTTTAAGCCGTCTGCGTCCTATTATTATGACAGCCGGTGCAACGATTGTATCGCTGATGCCGCTGGCAATGGGGCTGTCCGAGGGAACGCTGATTTCCAAAGGGCTTGCGGTCGTCGTAATCGGCGGCTTGACTACCTCTACGATTTTGACGCTGGTCGTCGTTCCAGTCATTTATGAAATTATTGCCACGATGAAAAACTGGGTAAGCCGGGTGTTTAAGAAAAAGGGCAATACAGCCGCGGATTCCAAGACAGCACCTATTGTGCATTAATACAAAAGAACCAACCGATAAAGGAGAATCGACCCATGAACCTGACTTTTACGAAATCGATTCAAACAAGCGCGAAGGCCCTCGGGGCCGTCCTGCTCAGTGCAGCACTGATGGCGGGATGCACGTCCAAGCCTGCCGAGAATGCGGCACCAGCCGAGCCTCAGCTCAAAAGCGTCAAAGTAGCCGCAATTGAGAAGAAAAAAATTAGCGATCCGCTGGAGCAGGTCGCCGATGTGGTGTCCTCCATTCAAATCGATGTCATAACCAAGGCCGGCGGTGATGTGCTTGAGATTGTGAAGAAGCGCGGCGACATGGTGGAAAAAGGCGACGTCATTTTACGTCTGGATCCGACTGATGTGTTAATTCAAAAGGAAAAAACGCAAATCGGTTTAAGCGGCTCCCAGCAGCAGCTGGTTAAAGCGAAGCAGGATGTGGATGACGGCAAGCTGGAGCTGCAGAACGGAATCAAGAAGCTGGAGCTGGGCATCGCCGATGCGCAAAAAACGTACAGCAAAATGCGCAATGATTTTGACTTGGGATTGGTTACCAAGTTCCAGCTGGAGCAGACGGAAACGCAATTAACGAACTTGAAGCTGGATTTGGAAAACAGCCGCAATAAGCTGAAAACACTGGAAACGACGAACTCGTTGGCGCCATTGGAGCAAGGCATGCAGACGGCAGCCGTTTCCTTGAAGGAAATGGATCGTACGCTGGAAAATATGGAAGTCAAGGCACCTGTCAGCGGTGTGCTGACGGACCTGCCTGTTGAAGCGGGGATGACGGTTGCCGCCGGCTTCAAAGCGGCGCAGGTGCAGCAGCTTGATCCGATTAAGATTAAAGCGGAGCTGACGGAAGAAGCGGCTAAGCTGATTCGAGGCAAGCAGGAGCTCACCTTTTACGTTCCGGGTCAAACCGACAAGCTGAAGGGTAAGGTCAACTATTTGGCCGATGTGACAAGCGCCCAATCCAAGTCGTATTCACTGGAGCTTGAAGCGGCCAATGCCGATCGCAAGCTGAAGCCGGGCATGAAGGCGCAAATTTTGCTCACCGAGGAAAAGGATGAAATTGTCACCACCGTACCTTCCTTGAGTGTTGTTCGAGAGGGCGGCGATACCTACGTCTTCGTACTCGCAGGCGATCAAGCGGAGAGACGCAAGGTTGAGCTGGGCCGGTTAAGCGATACGCTTCAGGAAGTGCTATCCGGTGTGAAGGAAGGCGAGCAGCTTATCGTTTCAGGGCAGCATCAGTTGAAGGATAAAGAGAAAGTACAGCTGGCCAAGTAACCAATCATTGTCAGGGGGAAGTCTATTGAACCGCAAGCTGAAACAAACCGCAGCCTCGCTCGTCCTTATTGCTTCTATTATTAGCCCCGGATATTCCGTATATGCTGCGGATGGGCCTGTCCCCACAGAACAGGTACAGGCAGCCGTTATTTATCCGTTAACCGATGTCCTGGATGTAGAGTTAAAGAGCGTGCTGAACGAACATATATTAGAAGGAACACGACTAGGCGTCGTGATTCGCATGAAGAATAACAGCGACGCGATTACCCGGGTTCCGGACTATGAGCTTCGCGTCAAAACGAACGAAGGAACGGAATATACGCTGCAGCCGAGTGCGGCGAATGTGAAGGCTCTACAGCCGAAAGCAAACTCCGAGCTAAGCTACATGGCCGTGATCGACCGGACGGATGAGGTCACCTTATCGGAGATTCATTGGACGGATGTGGACTACTATGTATTCCCTAAGACTGAAACGCTGATCACCAGCGTGCCGATTACCGGGGCGGTTTGGAGCGGCAATGATATGCAAATTACCGACCCGAAGTCTGTTGTGAAATGGTCCGATTCCTTTAAAATTCCATCGCTCCTTTCTCCGATCCAGTACACGCCTGTCGGACTGAACAAAGAGTCGACAGAGCAGGGGACTGTGTATGTGGTTCAGCTGTTGGCTTATAACCCGACGGCGAAGCGGGAGACCGTTCCGAATTTTCAAATCGACGGAAAGACGGCAGTGAAAGTTTTTGCAGGGAAAAGAGTAGAGGAGCAGCCAACGGTGCTGGAAGGCCAGGAAGGGAAGTACATCCACTTTGCTATTCCGACCGATCAGGATACGCTGCTGGAGAGCTTGAATGTGCTGACGAAGGAAACGTTCGTGCAGACGGGCATGGCTCAGCAATATTTTATCGGCAGATTGAATATTGCTTTAGCGACCGCGGTGGACTCCAGCCGGTATCCTGTATATACACTCGGAGACAAGATGAGCTTCGATTCGCGCAGCGAGCTGATCCATCCGGATGTCAATGTCTCTCTCGTTGAGTTTCAAATGCACGAGAATGCGGATGAAGGAAGCCGCAATGTAACCGCCAAATACGAGCTGTTTAACAAAAGCGATCGTCCGATCGCCATTCCCGCATTCGAATCGACACTGGTCGGCTCGGACGGGTACGAGTACAACGGCAAACGGCAAAAAATGGCTACGTCTTCGCTGCTGCCGAATTCGGGTATGGTCGTCGGCTACTCCTTCACGGTGCCGGTATCCGAGACAGGGGAAGGGCTCGCTTTGAAGGTGCAGGATGCACAGATGGCAGCGCCTTTCAAAACGACCATTGCCTCGTACCGGGTCAGCCTGCAGCCGGAGAATAAAGAACCGAAGTTCAACGTATATCCATTTGAGGTTGCGGTGACGAGTTGGAATATTTCGTACCGTGTCGATACGACGACTTGGGCTTACAATTACAAGGGTAAATTTTTTCTGGACATTCAAAGAAAAGATGCCATCCAGGTCGATCCGAATTTCTCGCAGCTTAAATTTGAATTGTACGACAAGGCGGGACGGCTTGTTGGTACGGCGACCAAAGGCTTCACAGGACCGGGCCGCCTGGTTACCGGCGAGAACAATATGACCTTTGCCGGAACGTCGGAGCAATTCGATTATCCTCTGACGGTGAAAATCTACGATGTGTTCACGACGACGGACGGCAGCGAATCCAAGCGCCTCGTAGCCGAGTATACGGAATAAGTTTCACGGGCATGAAGGCCTGGCTCTTACCCAAGAGCCGGGTCTTTTCTTGTGAATTGGCGGGCTTGCATTTATGATGGAAGAATAGAAAGGTGAAGGTTATGGAAGGGAAGGGGCATAAGTGAATTTCTTCGGACAAAAGGTGCTGCCGGCCGTAAGGAAAATGAGAGAAATGGAGCTGCTGGTCAAAAGCCATTTTCAATATTTGGTGCTGCTTGACAGTCATATTTCCCAGTTAGCCAGTATCGTTCAATTAGCCCGCAGCCATCAAAAAAAGCTGCTTGTGCATGCGGATTTAATTCAAGGGTTAAAGAACGATGAATACGCAATCGAATTTCTGTGCCAGACGATTCGTCCGGCCGGCATTATTTCAACCAAGAGCACGGCTATCGCTACGGCGAAAAAAAATAAAGTGCTGGCGATCCAACGGCATTTTTTGTTGGATACGACAGCACTGGAAATGACCTATAAAATTACGGAAAAAATGCAGCCGGACTATATTGAAGTGCTGCCCGGCGTTATGCCTCACATTATTGCCGAGATGAGAGAACAGCTCGGCATTCCCATCCTTGCCGGCGGACTGATCCGCACCGTGGATGAGGTGGAAATGGCGCTTCAGGCAGGGGCCGTCGCGGTGACGACATCCCGCAAGGATATTTGGAGCCACTACTAGGCGGCCCGGATGTCCTTGCACAGCCTCACGCGCAGGAGGCATAGCCTGCTGGCTGCAGCCAAAGCGCAAGCACAGGCGGGCGCTGGCATGGGCGGGGCAATGCGCCCGGGCGGAGGCAGCAGGCAGCAAAAGCGCGAAGCATGCAAGCGCTGGCATGGGCGGGGCAATGCGCCCGGCGGCAGCAGCATGCCACAAAAGCGTGCGGCGTTGATGCCGCTGATAGCCGAAGCCGCAGGGTCGCCCGCTTTAGCCCTGCTCTGCGCTGAGCGGCTCCGTTGCATCGCGAAGCTGCCGATCAAGCTCATCGGCGTGGCGCTTCGTTTGCTCGTCGCTCCAGCCGAAGCGCTGCGCCATGTAGGCCAGTACCGGCTGCTTCCAACGCTCCACGGCGTGGATGTTGAAGTACACCGCGCCGGTACGCCGCACGAAAAAGTCCACCGGCGTCAAAACCATCTCCGACTCGATGCCGTACAGCAGCGAGGCGAACCAGACGCCGGATAGCCCTTGCTTCTGCGCCTCCTCCTGATGCGCAGTGTACAGCTCCAGCACACGGTCGACGTTCGAGCCGTAGCGCTCCACCAAGGTCAAGGCTTCGGCTTCCGTCAGGCCGACGCTTTGACCTGCCCGCACCTTCTCCTTGACGAAGGATGCGTAGCCCTGCGAGCCGCCGACGTCGCCGCCCGACAGCTTCACCCGGTCGGTCGTGCAGCCCGGGTAAGCCGGGTGTCCCTGCTGCTGGAGCTGGCTGGCCACCAGATCGACGATGCGCTCGGCCATCTTGCGGTAGCCGGTCAGCTTGCCGCCGGCAATCGTGATGAGCCCGGACGGCGCAACAAAGATTTCGTCCTTGCGGGATAGCTCGGATGGCGACTTGCCATCCTCATGAATAAGCGGACGAAGGCCGGACCAGCTGGATTCCACATCCTTCGGGGTAAGCGCCAGCTTAGGGAACATGAAGTTCGCCGCCCGCAGAATGTAGTCCCTATCCTCCACGGTCATGCGAGGATGCGTGATGTTGCCGGTGTAGTTCGTATCGGTTGTACCGATATAGGTTTTGCCGTTGCGCGGAATCGCAAACACCATGCGGCCATCGGGCGTATCGAAGTAGATGGCCTGCTGCAGCGGGAACCGTTTGCCATCGACTACAAGATGGACGCCTTTGGTCAAGTGAAGCCGTTTCCCTTGCTTGGAGCCGTCAATTTCACGGATTGTATCAACCCAAGGGCCTGCAGCGTTGACGATCTTTTTGGCATGAATGCTCACACTTTCTCCGGTCAGCTGATCGGTAACCTTGACGCCGACGATCGTTCTTTTGTCGTCATACAGCAGGTCGTCCGCTTTCGCATAATTGACCGCCTTCACGCCGCGGCGCACGGCTTCCTTCATCGTCTCAATCGTCAGCCTTGCGTCATCGGTCCGGTATTCGACGTAGTAGCCGCCGCCCTTTAGTTTATCGGTACGCAGCAGCGGTTCCATTTTCAGCGTTTTTTCCCTGGATAGCATGATGCGCCGCTCTTTTTTGCGGACACCGGCCAGAAAGTCGTAGACGAGCAGGCCGACGGAGGTCGCCAGCTTTCCGTACGTTCCGCCTTCGATAATCGGCAGCAGCATCCATACCGGTGTCGTGACATGGGGTGCATTCTCGTATACGATGGCCCGTTCCTTTCCCACCTCGGCAACAATCTTGAACTCCAGCTGCTTCAAATATCGCAGTCCGCCATGAATTAGCTTCGTCGAACGGCTGGAGGTTCCCGCGCCAAAATCCTGCATTTCAATCAATCCGGTTTTCAAGCCGCGGGTTTGAGCATCCAATGCGATCCCCGCTCCCGTAATACCGCCTCCGATGACAAGCAAGTCCAAAGTTTGTCCAGCCATCTCCTGTAAGTAAGCGTGCCGCTGTTCTGCTGAAAAATTCGTTGTCATACGAACCACCCTTTTCCTGTTTTGTGGGATAACCTGTATCAAAGTCTTTCCAAGAAGGGACCGCACTAGAGCGGTTGCGGCAAAAAAACACGCAAAAAAGACCGCTAACAACACCATGCCATAGCGCTCCAAAACGCCTGCACAGCCTGTTACGGTCTACTCTTCTTCTCTGACCTGAGTATTAACTTGTAATGTTTCATGCTTGACAATTAACCGTATCATAACATGGGATGGATGATTAATCAATACAGTTGACAGCAAAAAAGCTCCTGTGTTAGATTTCAACTTGAAAGCGGTTCAGGGCGGTCTAGTTTGAGAAGGGGGAATCCACCCATGACAAAGAATCGATTTATTGTTGCAATAGATCAGGGAACAACAAGCTGTCGGGCGATTGTGTTCGACCATGAAGGAACGATCGTGAGAACGGCACAAAAGGAGTTCACCCAATTTTTTCCTCAATCGGGCTGGGTGGAGCATGATGCGGATGAAATTTGGCAGACGCAGTGGGAGGTTCTGCAGCAGGCGGTTCATGATATTCCGGCTGGGCAGATTGCAGCCATAGGCATTACGAATCAAAGGGAAACAGCGGTCGTTTGGGATAAGCACACGGGGAAGCCGCTGCATCCTGCGATCGTATGGCAGTGCCGCCGGACAAGCGCCTTGTGCGAGGAGCTCAAGAGCCGGGGCTGGGGGGAGAAGATCCACGCGAAGACCGGTTTGCTGCTGGACGCTTACTTCTCCGGAACGAAGCTGAAGTGGATTCTGGATTCCGACCCGTCGATCCGGGAGAAGGCGGAACGGGGAGATGCGCTGTTCGGTACGATCGATAGCTGGCTGATCTGGAAGCTGACGGAGGGAAGACAGCATGTAACGGACGTATCCAATGCGTCCAGAACGATGATGCTCAACATCCATACCGTCCAGTGGGATGAGGAAATTTTGCACGAGCTGAATATTCCAAAGGCTATGCTTCCGGAGGTGCGCTCCTCCAGTGAGGTGTATGGTCATACGACAATGCTTGGCACAGAAGGCCATGCGGTACCTATTGCCGGAGCTGCGGGGGATCAGCAGGCCGCTTTGTTCGGGCAAGGCTGCTTTACCGAAGGGATGGCCAAGAACACATACGGAACCGGCTGCTTCGTACTGAAGCAAACCGGAGAGAAGCCTGTTTTCTCCGACAAAGGGCTGATTACGACCATTGCCTGGGGCTTGAACGGCAAGGTGTATTATGCCCTGGAGGGGAGCGTGTTCAACGCGGGAACCGTCATTCAATGGCTGCGTGACGGGCTTGGTATGATCCGGGATGCAGCCGAGACCGAGGGTTTGGCTCAAACGGTAGAAGATACGGCAGGCGTCTATTTTGTGCCCGCGTTCACAGGGCTGGGCACGCCGTACTGGGAACCTGAAGCGCGGGGCATGATTGCCGGATTGACGCGTGCGACGACGAAAGCACACATCGTCCGTGCCGCGCTCGAATCCATCGCCTATCAAAGCAATGACGTGCTGCAGGTCATGGAGCAGGAGTCAGGTCTTCATCTGAAGGAGCTTCGCGTAGACGGCGGGGCCGTCAAAAATAATTTCCTTATGCAGTTCCAGGCGGATCTGCTGGGGGTACAGGTGACACGTCCCAAGGTCATCGAGACGACAGCGCTGGGCGCGGCTTTTTTGGCGGGACTTGCCGTAGGCTTCTGGAACAATACGGGAGAGCTGGAGCAGCTCAAAGGGTACGGAGCTACATTTACGCCTAACCGGGACGATGCCTTCCGCGAAGAGAAGGCGGCAGGCTGGAAACGTGCGGTTGCTTACCAGATTACGCAAGGAGATACAGGTCCGCATGCTTAAGCTGAATAAGGTCCATCATGTAGCCATCATATGCTCGAACTATGAGGTATCCAAGCACTTTTATACGCAAAAGCTTGGATTGCCCATTCTTCACGAAATGTATCGTGAGGAACGCCAATCGTACAAGCTCGATCTCCTGGTGGGCGAGACGACACAAATCGAATTGTTCTCGTTCCCGGATCCGCCGCAGAGGGTTCAATATCCTGAAGCCCGGGGACTCCGCCATTTGGCTTTTGAAGTCGACGACGTTGTGAAGGCGGCGGAGGAGCTGGAGCGCGAGGAGATTGAGGTGGAGCCGGTACGGATTGACCCGGTGACGGGGAAGAAATATACGTTTTTCAAGGACCCGGACGGGCTGCCTTTGGAGCTGTACGAGGCGTAACGGAAAACAAAGATAAAAAATCGACCAGACCCGTAAAGGGCTTGGTCGATTTTTATTTTCGATGCGTGATGTGTGATGCGGGTATCACAGCGGTCTCTGCACAAGGCCGCAAGCTTTAAAGTGGAACGATTTGCCGTTCCTTCTGCTTGAAGTACACCCATTCCTTGAAGCCGATTTCCTTCAGCCTGGCACGTACCAGCTCCCAATCGTCTCCGACACGCTCAGGCTTGTGGGCATCCGAGCCGAAGGTGACTCTTACGCCGAAGTGATGCGCACGCTCCAGCACCGCGTCGTGAGGGTACCAGCCGCCGCAATCCTTGGTTTTGCCCGAGGTGTTAATCTCGATGGCAATATCCTGCTCGGCGATGATCGCAAGCGTCCGGTCCACCGCTTCCGTCGGGATATCGGCGAAGGCCGGATAAAAGCCGCGCATCGCATCAATATGCCCGAGAATTTGGAAAATTCCGCTCCGGGCGGACTGCTGAATGAGATCGTAATATAATTCCTTTTGCTCGATCTTCTGCTTGTCCGTCAAGCCGTTCCAACGCTTTTTGTTAAAAATGCTCACACCGCCCGATAAGTGCACGGAACCGATGATATAATCAAACGGGTATTGCTCATACATGGTTCTGTACAATGCCGCGTGCTCGGGGAAAAAGTCCGATTCCACACCTAGCAGCACATCGATTTTCCCGCTGTACTCCTGCTTCAGCTTGAGCACTTCCTCCACATACCGTGAAAATTCGCTTTTGGCCATAGCAATGCCCGGCTGCTCCCGATCCACGTCACTTGCGAAATAAGGAGAGTGATCCGAGATGCCGATAACCGTTAGCCCATGCCGGATCCCTGCTTCGATATAATCGCGAATGGTGCCCAGCGCGTGGCCGCACCGCTCATGATGTGTATGCAAATCGAATTTCATTTGTCTTTTCACTCCGATCCTATAAAATGAATTTCCTGCATGCCCTTCAAATCCAGCAAAAACTGATGCAGCGCCGAGCTTAAATAGCGGCCCGACTTGTAAACAACACCGACAGGGTGGCTGAGCTCCAGCTCATTGACCTTGACCATTTGCAGTGTGCCGAGCCTCAGCTCGTTGGCGATCGACAGCTTGGATATGATAGCGGCACCCAAATTCAGCTCCACCATCCGCTTCACTTCCTCGCTGCTCGACAGCTCCATCACAATCTGCGGTGTAATATACAGCTGCTTGAATATTTGATCGACAAAACGCCGGCCAGCCGTTTCCGGCGATAGCATGATGAGAGGCGTATCGTGAAGCTTCTCGATCGGAACATGACGGTAGCGGCTGAGCGGATGCTCAGGCGAGACGACGAGCTCGAAGGTGTCATAGTAGAGTACAGAGCTCTCCAGTGCCGGATGCTTTTCGAACAAATAGGTGATGCCGATATCAATCGCCCCGCTCTCAACGCTTTGCATAATTTGCGAAGAGGTCATGGAATGGATTGTCGTTTTGATTAACGGGAACTGGTTTTGGAAGTACGATAGCACCCGGGGCAAAATCTGAATCGCAATAGAGGTTGTCGTCCCCAGATGAATATGACCTTGCGGAGTCAAATTCAGATCGGCCAGCCGCTGCTTCAAGTCCTCGACGGTCTGCAGAATTAGCTCTGCATGCTCCAGAAAGACACGTCCGCTGTCCGTTAGGGTTACGGGCTGGTTACGGTCGATAAGCACCGTTTTGAACTCGTCCTCCAAGCTTTTGATTTGTGCGGATACGGCAGGCTGTGTCAGATTCAGCACTTCGCCCGCTTTGCGGAAGCTCATTGTTTTGGAAATCGTAATTAGCGTTTCCAGTTGATTTAAATTCATGACCGGAGCCCTCCTCTCTCTATGATAAAAAGCAATATCGCGCTTAAGAAGGCACGTAATAAAATAGATATAATTTATCGCTTTTTTAAATAATATAAATACAATTTCTCGAACTTATTCTCATTATATGACACTTACCGTTTTCGGGCAAACGGCAGACAGGCGATTTCACAAAATCTTTATTTGCAAATTACTCAAATTTGAATATAATAATTTTATGTTTTGGAGGAGAATGGAGGAGAAGCATGTCTGCAAAACCATCTAATATTCGTTGGACCATCGTAGGGTTGATGCTAGGGCTGCTGCTTGCGGCGCTCGATCAAACCATTGTATCGACGGCGATGCCTACCATCGTAGGAGAGCTCGGAGGTCTAGATAAATTCGTCTGGGTATTCTCATCGTATTTGATTGCCAACGTCGTATCGATGCCGATTTTCGGCAAATTGTCCGATATGTACGGAAGAAAGCTGTTTTTCCTGCTCGGCCTGGTTGTATTTATGCTCGGCTCGGCATTGTGCGGCACCTCGACATCGATGTTCGAGCTGATCGTATACCGCGCCATTCAAGGGATCGGGGGCGGCGCCTTAATGCCGATCACCTTTACGATTGTATTCGATTTGTTCCCGCCAGAGAAGCGCGGTAAGATGCAGGGCTTGTTCGGAGCCGTCTTCGGCATTTCGAGTGTACTGGGACCTCTTGCAGGCGCCTATTTTACGGATCATCTGGACTGGACCTGGATATTCTATATTAATCTGCCTCTCGGTATTGTTTCTTTTGCGCTCATCGCGATGTTCTATCATCCGGTGATGCCCAAAAATCCGAATCAAAAAATCGATTGGCTCGGAACGGTCGTCTTTGCAGGCTCGATTCTTTGTCTTATGTTCGCATTGGAGCTGGGCGGCAAGGAGTTCGCCTGGAATTCCTGGGAAAGCTTCGCATTGTTCGCAGGCTTTGTTTTATTGCTAGCGTTGTTCATCTGGGTGGAAACGAAGGTACAGAGTCCGGTTGTGCCGCTGGGCTTGTTCCGTAACAAGCTGTTTACCGCGAGCATGGGGGCGAGCATATTTTATGGCGCGCTGATGATGGCGGCAGCTTCTTATATTCCGATCTTTATTCAAGGGGTATTTGAAGGCTCGGCAACCAGCGCGGGCCAAGTCTTGACGCCAATGATGCTTGCTGTCGTTGTCAGCAGTACGTTCGGCGGCAGATTTATCGGTAGAACCAGCTATCGCAGCATTTTGCTCGTCTCGGCCGTATTGCTACTTATTGCTACGACGCTGCTGAGCTCCGTCTCCATAAATACGCAGCAGTGGCTCGTTGTCGTGTATATGGTGCTTATGGGACTTGGTATCGGCGTATCGTTTCCGGTTATTTCGATGTCTTCCCTGCACAATATTGCTTACCAGCAGCGGGGGGTTGTGAACTCGCTGGTCAGCTTTTTCCGCTCGATCGGTTCGGCCATTGGCGTCACCGTATTCGGTACGGTGCAGGCGATGGCACTGCAGTCCCGGCTGAAGGAGGGGGGCGTCTCTCAGGTGCCTCTGGATGCTCAAGCGCTGCTGCAGCCGAAGGTAAGGGCAACGATGGACGCGGCCACATTGCAAAAGATGACCGTAGCGCTTGCCGACTCGATCGGCTTCGTCTTCCTCTGTACGATTCTGATGGCGGTAGCGGTTCTGATTTTTGTCCTCCTGATGGGCAAGGCGAAGATGGAAATCCGTCCTCAGGGAGCTCAAGGAACAAACGGGCAAGGGGCCGCTCAAGGAGCCGTCTCCCAAGCCAAGACCGGTACAGCGGGGCAAAAAGCATAATTTCACGAGCAACGATGCAGGCCGAATCATGACGGAAAACTGGGGACTGCAGAGCCGGAGAGAGAAAGCCCGAGAGCCGTCCCGAAAGACGGCGAAGCCGCTAAGACAACACAAAGAAGGTGTCTACATCATGTCTATGAAGCTGGTCATCCTGGGATTATTGATGGAAGGCAATCGCCATCCTTATGAGATTCGCCAGACGATGAAGGACCGTGCCATGCATCATTACGTCAAAATGCAGGAAGGCTCGTTGTACTACGCCATTGATCAATTGAAGAAGGACGGCTACATCGCGCCTGTGGAGGTCGTCAAGGACAGCAGCCGTCCGGACCGGACAATCTATACGATTACGGCAGCGGGCGAGGAGCTGTTCCAGGAGCTGCTGCTGCTTCAGTTCAGTGGGAAAAAACAGGTGTTCCACCCGATGAGCACAGCGCTTGTCTTTGCGAAATATGGCGATCAGAAGAAGATCGAGCTCATTTTGCAAAGAAAGCTGAAGGAGCAGCAGAAGAAGGTGAAGGAGCTTTGGGCGGTATATGAGGAGCATATTCCGAAGGTTCCCCGAAGCGTATTGCACCTGATGATGTCCGGATACGAGCACGGGATGGCGGAGCTGCGCTGGCTGGAGAGGCTCATTCAGGATGCGCGCGAGGAACGTCTCGGACAATTTGGCGAGGCCTTGGATCTGCAAGCTTATCATCACCATGTAGAGTAAACGAAAAAACTGCCTATCCCATTAAGGAAGCCACTGAAGTATTCGCGGAGTGGACGGAATATCGTTCTGTAGAAGCGTAAGCGTTCGCCTTTGTCCCGGGATTTTGACCGCTATAAGCGGGTTGAAATTGAAAAAATCCGGGGACAACAGCGATCGGAAGAACGATCCGTACATGCAGCCGTAAATTTTTCAGTGGCTTCCCCGTTAAAGGGGGGCAGTTTTTTTTGAGCATAATTGAAGGCGGTCGCTCATCTTGAAAGGCTTTGATAAAGGTTTCTCAAGAAAGCTCGTTTTACAGAATGGCTTGGATATGCCCGGATAGCTGCTGCAGGTTATCGCACACCAGCTCAGGCTTCACCCCGGTACGCTCCACATGCTCCTGCACGGTTTCGCGCGTCAAAAGGCCTGTCAGGACTAGGGCCGTGTGGCACTCTGCGGCAATACCGCCTTGAATATCCGTCAGCAGGTTGTCCCCGACGACCCAGATGTGCTCCTTCGGCAAGCCCAGCCTGCGGATGGCATAGTTCATGATGATCGGGGACGGCTTGCCGATCACGACAGGCTTCGTTTCGCTCGCCCGTTCGATCGAGGCGGAGATGGAGCCGGCTCCCGGCTGCAGCTCGTTGTTCCACGGAAGCAGATGATCCGGGTTCGTCAGCACGTAGGCAGCTCCTGCGCGAATGCGGCGCACCGCTTCCGCAAGCTTCACGTAGCTGAAGCTCCGGTCAATCCCCTGCACGACGAAGTCGGCCGGGGCTTCATCGGCCGTTGTGAAGCCGCCCTCCTGCATGGCGAGCTGGAGCCCCGTTTCCCCAATGATATAGGCATTCGCTCCGGGCCGCTGTTCTTGCATATACAATGCCGCCGCTTGCGCGGAGGTCAGCACCTCTTTCGCAGCTGCGTCAATCCCCACTTTGGCGAGATGTGCCGCTACCTGCTCCGGCGTTCGCGATGAATTGTTCGTCACATAAAGGTAAGGATAGCCGTGCTCCTTCAGCCAACGTATAAATTCGGCAGCCCCTGCAATGGGCTGATCCCCATGGTACAATGTACCGTCTAAATCCAATAAAAACCCGGGCATGGCGCGGGCCTCCTTTTTATTCAAATAAAAGACATTGTACCAGAGGAGGACGGATTTACGCCAGATAAACGAGGGCTGGAGCCTCCTATTTGCGCAAAAATTGAAATCATAGCGGCATTCCTCTATAATAAAAAAATGACAAGCTCCCGGAAAACGTACGGTTTCTACGGAGAAGGGCTTTGTCTAATCAATTACACTACACTCTGTAGTGTGACGTCAACACCCGAGGAAGCGCGATAGAGCTTAATAAAAAAAGTGGACTTAAAAGGGGGGGAGACTTAGAACATGGCTGCCGTGTGAGGATGACGGGAACTTATACTCATTTAAACTACATAGCGTAGTGTGAAATCGAAAGGGGACAAACGGATGAAACCGAGAACAGTGTTCATTGCAGCAGGAATTGGAATTTTGGTATTGGCAGGCGGCGGTTATGGCGCCTATGATTATTTTGCGGGAAATCATGTGGAGGTCAAGGATGTCATCGCCAAGGAGGCCGTCGCTGCACCAAGCGGCAATCAACCGGTGGAGGCCAAGCAGGTAGCCGGAACATGGGTCATTCAGCCGGAATCCAAAGTGTACTTTTCCGTCACGACGTCGAAGGAAACGGTCAATATTGAAGGCGGAGCGGTGCAGGGCAATTGGATCATTGATTTGGCGAATCCTTCGGCGATGAAGGCAGAAGCTACCGTCGACATGAACAGCCTGAATTCCGGTAACCCGCAAAGAGACGGGCATATTAAAGGCGCCGATTATTTGAATACGGCAGGGGTTCCGGTATCCAGCTTTAAGGTGAAATCGTTCGATAACCTGCCGAAGGAATGGAAGGAAGGCACGAAGTTTCCTTTTACGATGAATGGAACGTTGACGGTCAGAGGGATTTCCAAGGACGTAACGTTCCAAGTGGAAGGACAATACAGTCAAAATACGATTTCACTGGAGGGAAGCACGGTTGTGACCTTCGATCAGTTCGGCATGAAAAATCCGCATACCGTCACGCTCGATACACAGAACGATGTCAAGGTGCAGCTCCGGTTAGTATTGAAAAAGTAAGCTTGCTTTTTATATTCCGCAATTCCGCAATTCCGCAATGCAGCAGCAAGAAGGCGCCCGGGACAAGCCCGGAGGAATGCCTTCTTTTTTGTGTTATTTGCTCGAGGGAAAGCAGGGAAATGGTAACCATTACCGAACATAGTGGGATGGATACACTACTATGGCATGGGTGGAAGGGGCCGAACCAGAATGAAGACGAATCAATTCAGGGATCCTAACCGATTAACCTTTCGTGAGGATGGCACGTTTACCATTGTGCAGCTGACGGATCTGCATTGGAAGCAGGGCGATGCAATAGATCGCCGGACAGAGCAGCTTATCGGGCTGGTGCTGGAGGAGGAACAGCCGGACTTCGTATTTTTTACGGGTGATACGATCGAGAGCGGGACCATTGCCGATCCGCGGCAAGCGTACCTCGATGCGGTGGCCCCGGTTGATCGCCGCGGCATCCCGTGGGCGGCCGTCTTCGGCAACCATGATGCGGAGGGCAGCGTGACGAAGGCGGAGCTGATGGAAGCGCAGCTGAGCTGCGGGATGTGCCGGTCCCAAGCGGGGCCTGAAGAGCTAAGCGGAATCGGCAATTATACGCTTCCTGTATACGGACGTGACGGCGCTCTCTCGGCGGTTCTCTATGCCCTCGATTCCGGAGAGTATGCGAAGCCGCTTCTCCATGGATACGACTGGATTCGCCGCGACCAGATCGATTGGTATGTGCGGCAGTCGGAGGCTTACGCAGGGATGAGTGACGGGAGGCCGCTCCCGGGACTAGCCTTCTTTCATATCCCGCTCCCGGAATATGTCGAGGTGTGGGCTCACGAAACGTGCTTTGGCGAGAAGGATGAAGGAGTCGCCAGCCCGAAGGTAAATTCGGGCATGTTCGCCGCGATGCTCGAGCAGGGCAATATCGACGGCGTATTTGTCGGGCATGACCATGTCAATGATTATTGGGGCGAGCTGCACGGCATTCGTCTATGCTACGGCAGAGCGACCGGCTATAACACGTATGGCCGGGATGGCTGGCCTCGGGGTGCGCGCATCATTCGGCTTACAGAAGGGAATCGCGGGTTCCAAACGTGGCTGCGGCTTGCGGACGGCACCCGTGTGGATGCGCAGCCTGAGCACAAGCCCGAGGTGAGTCGGGAGAAATAAAAAACTTCTCCGGTTTATATTCAGTTAACAAGGATCCGTTATCTTGTTCAGCATAAGGAGATTTGCCGGAGAGGATGATGTGTGATGGAAACGAATCAAACGAAACGAGGCTGGCGTGATTTCGCCAAGCTGATATGGGGAACGAAGCCGCCTGTTCTTCTGATGAGTATTGCGCTTGCGCTGAGCGTAGGGGCAACGCTGGTAGGGATCACGATCCCGCTGCTGACGAAGCAGGTTGTCAATCAATTTTCCCTGGAATCGCTAGACCGGATGAAGCTTGTCTGGCTCGGAGCCGCGTTTATTTTTCAGGCGGTAGCCGGAGGGGTATCCGTGTATTTGTTGAGCGGGGCGGGCAATACCATTGTCGCTTCACTGCGGGATAAGCTGTGGCAAAAGCTGCTGCGCTTGCCGATTCCTTTTTACGATAAGCACGAAACCGGAGACATGATCAGCCGCATGGTAAACGACACAGGGATTGTCAAAAATTTAGTGACCGAGCATTTAAGCAGCTTCATTACGGGCATCATTTCCATTGTGGGCTCCATTGTCGTATTGCTGTATTTGGATTGGCGGATGACGCTGCTGATGCTGCTCGCGGTTCCGCTGTCGATGGTGGTGCTCATGCCGCTCGGCCGCACCATGTATCGCATCTCTAAGGGGATGCAGGAGGAGACTGCCCGCTTTACCTCCGTATTGACCCGGGTCTTGTCGGAAATTCGTCTGGTCAAAGCCTCGAACGCGGAGCACGTCGAATATGAACAGGGACGAAGCGGCATCCTGAACTTGTTGAAATACGGCATGCGGGAAAGCAAGGTTCAGGCGTTCGTGTCGCCGCTCATTTATTTCGTGCTGATGCTGCTGTTCGTCACCATAATCGGGTATGGGGGCATGAGAGTTTCCTCGGGGGAGCTGACGTCGGGAGATTTGGTTGCGTTTATCCTGTACTTATTCCAGATTGTGATGCCGATCACGCAGATTACGCAGTTTTTCACGCAGTCTCAAAAAGCGATCGGAGCGACGGAACGGATCATGCAGACGTTTGAGGTCGCGGAGGAAAACCTTACGGCCGGCGCTCCGGTTCGGCAGTTGGACCAAGCGATTCAACTCGATCGGGTCAGCTTCGGCTATCATGATGAGGAGCCTGTGCTGCAGGATGTCAGCATTCAGGTGCCGGCCGGGAAAGTAACCGCCATCGTCGGGCCCAGCGGCAGCGGCAAAACGACGCTCTTTTCCTTGCTGGAGCGGTTCTATGTCCCGCAAAGCGGAGCGATTCGTCTAGGGGAGCAGGAGATGGAAGGCTTCTCGCTGGAGTCATGGCGTAGTCAAATCGGCTATGTGTCGCAGGAAAGCCCGCTAGTTGCCGGGACGATCCGTGAGAATATCACCTACGGGATGGATCGGGAGGTGAGTACAGCGGAGCTGGAATATGCGGCGCGGATGGCCTATGCGGATCTGTTCATCCGGGAGCTGCCTCAACAGTATGAGACCCAGGTAGGCGAGCGGGGCATCAAGCTGTCCGGAGGACAGCGCCAGCGGATCGCGATTGCCCGTGCGCTGCTGCGCAACCCGAAGGTGCTGATGCTCGACGAAGCGACCTCGAGTCTGGACAGCCGCTCGGAAGCGGTGGTGCAGCAAGCGCTCACGAATCTGATGCGGGGACGGACGACGCTGGTCATTGCCCACCGCCTTTCCACGGTTGTCGATGCGGATCAAATTGTTGTCATTGAAAAAGGAAAAGTGACCGGCACCGGTACACACCTTGAGCTGTATGGGAACCATGGGGTGTACAGGGAGTTTGCCGATCAACAGCTGCGGATGCAGGGTGCGCCGCAAGCAAATCTAACAACGTAAGGAGGGCGGCGCACATGCCTGTCATATTGATCGTAGACGATGACGCCCACATCCGGGAGCTGGTCCGGGTATTCCTGGAACAGTCCGGCTTTTCAACCTTGGAGGCCTCTGACGGCAATGAGGCTCTGGCGGTTTTGGAGCGCAATAAAGTCGATCTGGTCGTGCTGGATATTATGATGCCGAACCGGGACGGCTGGAGCATGTGCGAGGAGCTTCGAAAGGATTACGAGCTTCCCGTGCTGATGCTGACCGCAAAAGCGGAAACCGTGCATAAGGTCAGAGGCTTCGAAATCGGGGCGGATGATTACTTGGTCAAACCGTTTGAGCCTGCCGAGCTCGTCGTCCGGGTGAAGGCATTGCTGAAGCGCTACCGGATCGAAGCATCCCAGATCGTTCAAGTGGGCGAATTGTTTATGAACCGCCGAACCTTCGAGGTTGTCATGAACGGTCAAGGCGTGACTATTCCGTTGAAGGAGTTCGAGCTGCTGTTCAAGCTGGCTTCGAATCTGGGACGAACGATATCCAGAGAGCAGCTGATCGAGGACATCTGGGGCTTCGATTATCAGGGGAACGAACGGACCCTCGATGTTCATGTGAATCGGCTGAGAGATAAGCTGGAGGAATTCGGCTGCTCCTGCCTCATCAAGACGATTCGCGGATTGGGATACAGGCTGGAGGCGGGGGGAGCATGAAGCCGAAGTGGCAGGTCATTTTTCAACGTATCCTTGGCTTGACTGTAGCTATGGCTTTACTGCTCGTCAGCAGCGCCATTGTCTATGTCATTTCGTTTGGGATCCTTCGTCACTACCGTATTGAGCTGCCGATGCTGGCTATCCAGTTGATCAACATCGCCGGCGGCATTCTGCTCTTGTTCTGTATCATTAGCCTCATCATGGTTGTGACCAAAAGGCACCAGCCTCATTTTTTCGAGGAAGCCATGGAGGTATTCCGGCAAATCGGCAAGGGCAATTTCAATGTTCGTCTGAAACGGGACCCGCGGCGCAAGCTCGGGCACTTAGAAATCCTCGTCGACAGTGTGAACGAGATGACGGAGAAGCTCAAGCAGATGGAAGCGATGCGTCAAGAATTTATATCCAATGTCTCCCATGAAATTCAATCGCCTCTGACTTCCATCCGCGGCTTCGCCCAGGCGTTGAGCAACGACAAACTGAGTGAAGAGGAACGGCGTCATTATTTGCAGATTATTGAGATGGAAAGCACGCGCTTATCCCGTCTCAGCGACAATTTGCTTAAGCTGACCTCCCTCGAATCGGAGTTTCACCGCTTCGACCCCGCCGCCTTCCGTTTAGACAAACAGCTGCGCAGTCTGGTACTGGCGAGCGAGCCTCAGTGGCTGGAGAAAGGCATCGAGCTGGAGCTGGAGTTGGAGCCGGTAACCCTGACTGCGGATGAAGAAATGCTGAGTCAGGTTTGGGTGAACCTTATCCATAACAGCATCAAATTTACACCGCAAGGCGGCTGCATCCGCATCGTCTTGCGGAAGCAGCCGGATGAAGTCGCGGTTGAGGTGTCCGATACCGGGATAGGGATCTCTGCGGAGGAGCAAGAGCGCATCTTCGAGCGCTTCTACAAGGCGGACAAATCTCGTAACCGGGCAAGCGGCGGGAGCGGATTAGGGCTGTCGATCGTGCAGAAGATCGTACAAACGCACAAGGGACATGTACGGGTGGAGAGCTCCCTGGGGAAGGGAACAAAGTTTATCGTGACATTGCCTATAGACGTGCAGCCTGCAGCAACCTGATCGGTTAACCGGCGTCCTGCAGCGCCGTCGCTTGCCAGGGCTGCGCGCGTACGCAGGCGCTTAGGCTTGCATTCATGTGTAACCCGTGAAGGACATTATGTGCCCATGTCTTGAAAGCGTTTCAAAAAATGGGTTGACAGAATGCAGCTCCCGACATATAATTCAAATTAATTCAATACGTTGCTTTAAGGTCAGGTTTGAGTATACCCGAGAAACCCTTACCCTTAGCAGAGCATTTCTTCTTCATTTGGAGGAGGAATGGCCTGCTGTGGAATAAGGGTTTTTTTGCATTTTCTTTTCCTTATTCCTTTGAAAAAGCGAGGCAGATACGATGAGGGGCTATGTGTTTGATTTGGATGGGACGATTTATTTGGGAGACAAAATGATTGAAGGCGCGGCGGAGGTCATCCGGGTGCTGAGGGAAAGGGGGGACCGCGTTGTCTTTTTGTCCAATAAACCCATTGCTACAAGACAGTCTTATGCCGAGAAGCTGACCCGAATGGGGATACCGACCGAGGTGGAGGACGTATTGAACTCCTCGCTGATTGTGGCACGCTATTTGAAGAAACGGATTCAATCCGGCGACCGGGTTTACGTGATCGGCGAGGAGCCTATTCACGATGAGCTCAGGGAGCATGGCATCTCGTTGACAGACGATTATGAAAAGCCGGATTACGTGGTTTTATCGTGGGATCGCCAGTTTACGTACGATAAGCTCAATATCATTTATCAAGCGGCAATCAACGGCGCCAAGATTATCGCATCGAACCCTGACGCCACTTGTCCCCTGGATGATGGGCAAATTCCGGATACAGGCACGTTCATTGCAGCGCTGGAAGCGGCGACGGGCAAAGCGATCGATCTGGTGGCCGGCAAACCGTCGCTTATCGCAGCGGAAGCGGCCGTGGAGCATTTGGGCTTAAGCTATGGGGATTGCTTCATGATCGGTGACCGGCTCGAAACGGATATCCGAATGGGCAATGAGGCGGGGATGGATTCCGTGCTGGTGCTTACCGGCGTTACGACACGGGAGATGGCCGAGCGTGCACAGGATCGCCCCAAGCATGTGGTGAACAGCATCAAAGAAATCGTGGGGCTGTAGACGAGTCGTGATATAATGGTCTTATTTAGAAAGGGGGGGACCATATGATTTACCCCATCGTTGATCTGGTAGAGCATCAGACGATTGCAACCGTCAAGAAAGAAGAGGATTTGGAGCTTGCAGCCCAAAGCGCGACGAACATCGTTTTTTTGCTGACCGGTTCTCTGTTTAATATCGATGAGCTCGTCCACAAGATCAAAGCCGCAGGCAAGCACGTATTTGTCCATATGGAGTTTATCGAAGGGCTGGCGCCTGACAAGACCGGGGTTGCCTATATGGCGAATAATGTTAAGCCCACGGGACTGATTTCGACCAAAAGCAATTTGATCCGTACCGCCAAGGAATTCAATTTAATGGCCATACAGCGCATGTTTCTGATTGATAACAACGCCGTATACCGAGGCATCAAAGGGACGGAGCAAAGTCAGCCCGATGCGATCGAGGTGATGCCGGGCATTATGCCGCGCGTCATTCGCGAGATGACCAACATGACGCCGCTTCCCATTATTGCCGGCGGTCTGGTCAGCAATCAAGAGGAAATTGACGAGGCCTTAAGAGCCGGTGCGCTGGCTGTATCCGTAGGAACATCGAAGCTGTGGTAGCAGCCGCTCTCCAAAAATAAATCATATAGCAAACGTTTTCAAAGGGTTGGAGACCAAGAGAAACCTCTTTGAGAAAGGGAAGACGGATCAGGTGCCCGTCTGTCCTTTTTCAGGGAGGTTTTCTCATTTTCGATAGAGGAGATTAGGGAATGAACAGCATTTGGCATATTACGGACATGGAATTGACCCTTCGCATATTTGCGGCTGCCGCTATGGGAGGGCTGATTGGCTTCGAGCGGGAGTGGAGCAATCATGCGGCAGGCCTGCGCACCCATATCCTGGTCTGCATCGGCTCGGCGAGCATTATGCTGCTGTCGATTTACGGGTTCAGCGAATTCGTCACCGAGCCGAATGTCAGAACAGATCCGGCGCGTTTGGCGGCGCAGGTCATCAGCGGGATCGGTTTTTTGGGTGCGGGAGCGATCATGCGAAACGGCTCGACGGTATCCGGGTTGACCACCGCCGCATCGATCTGGGTGGTTGCGGCCATCGGCCTTTGTGTGGGAGCGGGATTTTTTTATTGTGCCTGCCTGGCCACGTTCATTGTTCTGATCAGCCTGTTCGTCCTTAATAAGTGGGAGAAGCGAATTCTGCGCCATAGACGGCATCAGGAGGTGATGATACGGATGTTCGACAGGCCCGGCGTCGTAGGCAAAATCTCCAGTTTATTCGGCGAGCAGGGAATTCAAATCGTCAACATGAAGATGAAGCTTGAGGCACTCGCGGCTGCGGACGACGAGGCGGAGCCCATTATGGAGCTCAAATTCAGCGTTCAGACGAACAGCAACGAGAAGCTGATCCGGGCGATCGAGCATATTTCCCACAGCGGCGACGTCATTATGATGGAATCCAGTTATGGAAAATCCTATAGTATAGCGGAAATTCAGGGCTCAAGAGCTTTGTAGCTGGAAGGAAAAAACAGGGCACAGCGTTATTGACAAGGCTTTCATGATGTGACATTCTTTTGTAAGAAGGCTTTAGCAATTGTATATCGGACTCACTTGGATGCGGAGATCATGAGATAATCCAAGGGACATTTGTCTTGCTGCAGTGCTGCGGCAGGTGTTCCTTGACGTTCTCTCGTGGTCTTCTTTTTTGCCTTCGTTTCATGGATGAAGAAATTGTATGGAAGCGCTTCACACATTCGAAAGGGGTAGATACATATGTTGAGAAAAAAATGGTTAACACTTCAAGCGGCATCGCTTGCGCTGGTCATGTCAATCGTAGGGTGCTCGTCTTCGGGAGCCGACAAGGTTGAGGATGCGAAGACCGCAGCAGAAGATAATTCCCCTGTAACGATTCAATACTGGCATTCCCATGCGGACGCGCAAATCGAAACGCTGAACTATATGATTGCGGAATTTCAGAAGAAATATCCTAACATTACCGTAGAGCCGGTATTCCAAGGGGCCTACACGGATCTGCACAAAAAGCTTCAGGCGGCCGTGGCGGCCAAAGAGGTGCCCGCTGTAACGAACGTAGAAGTATCCGTACTGCCGAACTTCGCCGATGGCGGTGTGTTTGCGGATTTGAGCCCGTATATTAAACGGGATGCCGTGGACATGAACGATTTTTCCAAAGGGATGCTGCAAGCGTATTCATACAATAACAAGCAGTATGGCTTTCCGTTGATCGTCAGCACAAGCGTCATGGTTTATAACAAGACGATGCTCGATCAGCTCGGCACGAAGCCGCCGCAAACCTGGGCGGAAATCGATGAATTCAACAAGAAGGTGACGCAAAAGGATAACGGGAAGACCACACGCTACGCGTTTTCGGTACCCGGCTGGGACACCTGGTACTATGATCCCTGGGTTTCCAACGGGGGCGGGGCCATTCTAAGCCAGGATCATAAAGCGACGCTGCTGGATCAACCCGACAGCCTGAAATGGATCCAAAATTTCCGCAAGTGGATGCAGGAGGGCTCCATGCATATGGGCTACGGCAAAGGAGCGTCGGACACGATGCGGCAAATGTTCCTCGAAGGCAAAGTCGCGATGGTTCAGCATTCGTCCGCCATTATCAAAACGTATTTGGAAAATGCCAAGTTTGAAGTAGGCGTCTCATTCATTCCGGGTGACAAGGAGCGCAAATCACATATCGGCGGAGCGGGTATTGTCATTATGGACGGCGCGCCGGCGAAGCAGAAGGAAGCGGCCTGGAAGTTCGTCAAGTTTATGACAGGCGCCGAAAACAACATTAAGTGGGCGCAGGGCACAGGCTATTTGCCGACGCACAAGTCCGTGCTGAACACGGAGGAAGGCAAGAAGTATTTTGAAAAATTACCGCAGTACAAGGCCGTGTTCGATAACTTCGACAATGTGGTTGGACGTCCGCAGCATCCGGCTTATCCGGAATTCAGCAAGAAGTACATGGAAGTCGTCGGCAAAATGATTCTCGAAAACGCGGACCCGGTACCGCTGATGAAGGATGCCGTCAAGGACATGAATGCCATTATTAAGGATTCGCAATAACCATAAATACCGCTTGAGAGGGGAACACGCGATATGAACGTGATGGAGGGCCGGCAGGCCGGCGCGCAGCAGGAGACAGTCAGAAAAAGTAAGCGTTCCCGTTACCGGATGCTGGAGGGGCTCAAGGATTTCTCCTTTGCCCTTCCCGCACTCCTCATTTTGCTCGTATTTATTTACTATCCGATGCTGAATTCGTTTTATCTTAGCTTTACGAACTGGAATATGACGAAGCCCGTCAAGAAATTTATCGGGTTCGATAACTATGTTTACTTGTTTACTAGCGATACGTTCTACAATGTGCTGAGAATTACGTTTACTTACATGATTCTTGATGTCACAATTACATTAATTTTGGGGCTGCTGCTCGCGCTGCTCTTCAATTCAACGGCACGCTTCTTTAATTTCCTGAGAACGTTCATCTTTATGCCGCACTATATATCGATGGTCATTATCTCGATGATTTTTCTATGGATTTTCAATGGACAATACGGCTTGTTAAACGAGCTGCTGAAGCTGTTCGGCATGGATCCGGTGCAGTGGCTGACAAACCCGCGCACGGCTTTATGGGTGTTGATCGTCGTTTCCGTATGGAAAGGCGTCGGCTTTACCATGATTATTTTTATCGCAGGGCTGCGAAGCATTCCGATTGAATATTACGAGGCATCGGGTATTGACGGTGCGACCAAGTGGACGCAGTTATGGCACATTACGCTTCCCCTGCTGTCTCCAACGACGCTGTTTTTGGTGATTACGCATTTTATTTCCTCCATGCAGGTGTTCCAGTCCGTTGACATTATGACGAACGGAGGGCCTCTGGAGTCTACAAAGGCCATGGTGTACTGGATTTACGAGATGGCCTTTACCGATTTCAAAACAGGCAGGGCGTCCGCGCTGGTCGTTATTTTCTTTATCATCATCATTTTGTTGACGATGGTGCAGATGTACATTTCCAAGAAATCCGTTCATTACGAAGGGTAGGGGGATCGACTTATGCTTCAGACCTTAACGAAAACTACCCGTATTGCAGCAGCTTTACTTATCACGGCGCTGATGTTTTTTCCGATCTACTGGATGCTCATCACCGCATTCAAGACGCCGGCGGAATTAAGGCTGGCCGTGCCGACCTTTTGGCCGGAGAAGCTGATGTGGGAAAATTTCCTTGATGCCTTCGATACGATCCCGTTCTACCGGTTTACGGTTAATACGGTAGTCCAAACGGTGGGAATCGTCGTCCTGCAGATCAACATCGGCATTATGGCGGCGTATGCCTTTGCGAAGGGGTCGTTTGCAGGGCGGGACAAATGGTTTCTGATCGTGCTCGCCGCACTGATCGTACCGGAGCAGGTGATCTTTGTTCCGGTGTATGTGATGATGTCTAAGCTTCATTGGATTAATACGTACTACGCTCTAATCATTCCTCATGCAGCGTCGGCCTACGGCATTTTCCTGCTGCGGCAAACATTCCGTTCCATTAATAACGATGTGATCGAGGCGGCGAAGGTGGATGGGGCCAACCGGATGCAGGTGCTGTATCAAATCTTGACGCCGATGGCCTTTCCGACGGTTGCAACGATGATCGTAATCAGCTTTATTCACAGCTGGAACTCGTATTTCTGGCCATTGATTATGACCAACTCGAACCAAATGCGTGTACTGACCGTAGGGATTGCGATGATGCGGGATTCGATTGCGGGGAACGAAGCGCTGAACATGCATCTGCTGATGGCTGCCAGCGTCGTGGTCATAGTGCCGATCGTCATCGTGTTCGTCTTTGCTCAAAAATATATCGTGGCTGCGATGGCAAGCTCCACCTTTAAATAGTGCCCGGAGTGCCGGGCCCAATCTAACTGGCAAAGGAGTCAAGAACATGACAATGAGCTCTACATTATTGAATATCGCCCATCGGGGGGCCAAGGGGGAGGCGCCGGAGAACACGCTGGCCGCTTTCCGGCTTGGCTTGGAGCAAGGCTGCGACGCCATTGAGCTGGACATCCATTTGTCCAAAGACGGGCAGCTCATCGTCATCCACGATGCCACGCTGGACCGGACGACCGACAAGACCGGCCGTGTGAACGACCTGACGGTGGAGGAGATTAGGCAGGCCGACGCCGGGCGGTGGTTTCATGAAAGCTTTGCAGGCGAACGCGTCCCCTTGCTGGAGGAAGTGTTCGATTTGGTACCGCCTCACATCATGATCAACGTGGAGATTAAAGATTCGTACGGTCGTCGGACGGAGCCTGCACTTGTGGAGCTGATGAGGAACAAGGACCGGGTCGGGCAGGTCGTCGTGTCCTCCTTCGATCATAAAAGCTTGCAGTACTTGAAGCTGCTGGAGCCGGAGACGAGAATGGGACTGCTGTATGACGTCAATTTAGGCCGCCACTCGGCACTGGTTTCCTCGCTGGGGGCTCCGGTTTATTCGCTGCATCCTAACTTCAAACGAATCAGCAAGGAAGATGTGCGCGATGCGGTCGCGCAAGGACTGCAGGTATTCCCGTATACCATTAACCGTGAAGAGGATATGATGCTTGCGATACAGTACGGGGTATCCGGTATTATTACCGATTATCCGGGGCGATTAAAGGCTTTGCTGTGCCCGACGGTGTAAATCGAAATTTGAGGTGAAAAAATGAAGCGAGCCATCATCTTGTTAGCTTTGATAGGCTCTATAAGTCTGGCGTCCGCCGGATGCCAGCAAGCCCCGGCAGGGCTGTCTGTAAGTGCCGGCGATCAAGGCACACCGTCTTCAACCGGTTCGCCCAAGCAGAATCAGAGCCAGGGTCAGAATCAGGGGCAAGCCCCAGATCAGCAAAGCCGGAAGAGCCTGCAGGGAAAGGGCTTTACACAGGAAGAAGCAGGCATCAAGCTTCGCGTTGACATGCCGGAGCTCCAGGCTTTTTTGCAGCAGGCCAAGGCAGGGCCTATCGTTCCGGCTTTATTGCAGGATGCGGTACCGCAGGGGCTTGCCCTGGTGGAGGATAAACAGTGGATCCTTATATCGCATTACCGAACCGGGGGCAAGTCCAGCCTGCTGTCGGTGATTGATGCAGGCTCCGGCAAGCTGGTGAAGGTAGTCGAGCTGTATACCAATGCGACGACTCCGTATAACGGCCATGCCGGAGGCATTGCGGCCAGCCCCAAGCATGTATGGGTCTCCTCCGGCGAGGAGGTCAGTATTCTGAATATCGATGATATTCAGAAGGCCGAAGACGGAGGCAGGCTTGTTTTTCAGGGATCGGTGCGAAGCGATACCCGTGCCTCTTTTGCCGCTTATGCGGACGGGATTTTATGGATCGGGGAATTTGCCCACGGCAAAGACTACCCTACCAAGGAGTCGCATTATGCAACGAATCGGGATGACAAGCAGCATAAAGCTTGGGCGGAAGGCTACAGGCTGGATGCAGCGACCGATTTGCCGCCTGGGGCCGCTTCGGATGCCAAGGGACAGCAGCCTACGCCGAATTATATCTTGTCCTTACCTGACAATGTGCAGGGGATGTATGTAGGCAAGGACAGTATCCGGCTCAGCCAATCGTACGGGCGCAATAACGCAAGTACACTGCTCACGTTCAAGAACAGTCTGGCTGAGAAGCCTCATGCATCGGTATCCTTGAACTCCGCTGTGATCCCTATGTGGTTCCTCGACAGCAAGAATCGGACGGGATCGATGGAGCTGCCGCCCATGTCGGAGGGGATTGCCGAATCCGAAGGCTCCTTGTATATTTTGTTTGAGTCGGGTGCAGCTCCTTATCGAAGCTCCTCCAGCTATGCGTTGGATCGTCTGCAGATCATCCCGGCAAAATAACGGTTGGTATCCGTTCGCAGCATGGGTTATGATCAGGGAAGGGAAGTACAACATCATAAGCAGGAGGAACGACAATGAAAATTGCCGGATTGGCGCACAGGGGCTATCCCAAGAAATTTCCTGAAAATACGATGGCTTCTTTTCAAGCGGCTATGGATTTATCCTTCAGCCATCTGGAGTTGGACGTACAGCTTAGCAAAGATGGTGTCCCCGTCGTTATTCATGATACTACCGTCAACCGGACGACGAACGGCAAGGGGCATGTAGCGGACTTCACCTTGGAGGAGCTGCGCCAGCTTGACGCGGGGGGAGAAGAATCGATCCCGACGCTGGCGGAAGTGCTGATGCTCGCCAAGGACAAGGTTCTGGTCGACATTGAATTGAAGCAGAGCGGGAATTTATACCCCGGATTAGAGGAAAAGGTGCTGGAGGTCATTGCCGAATGCGGCGTTCAGGATCAAGTATTCGTCACCTCCTTCGATCATTACTCCATCCAGAGAATGCGGCAGCTATCCAAAGAAATCGAGCTCGGCCTGGTCCTATACGGGGCCACGCCTGCCGTGTTTCCCCTTGCAGAGCAGCTGGGAGCGCGTTACATTTCGGTCAAATACATTTACTTAACGGATGACTTTGTCCAAGAGTGCGAACAACGCGGCATTCAACTGATCGCGTGGACGATAGACGATGAGGCGGAGATGCGTAAGCTGCGGGAGCAATACCCTCATGTATGGATCTGTACGAATGAGCTGGAAAAATGGAAGCAGTGTGTCATGGACATAGAAGCTGTGTAATCATAGGCTGGAGAATAAGAGAAGCCCGGATTGCATGCAGGTCAGGCAAGTGACGGAAAGTATTCCGTGACAAGCCTGCTTGCTGCACGCCGGGCTTTTATTTGTGAAGCCAGCTTTCCTTATGGAAAGCTCCAGGCGGCCGGGAAATCATCACGCTAGAAATTTGCTATGAACAGAGGTGGGGTATTCCCTGGAGGAGCGATAGCGTCCGCCTTTGTTATCGGGAACGAACCGCTGTAAAGTGAATCCAATCCTAAGTTCCCGGTAACAACAGAGGCTGGAGGGGAATACCCCACCGGAGTATAATGGCAAATTATAGCTTCCCTGGGTTTCTCAGCTCTTAGCGAATGCTTACGAAGTCAGCTTTCCTTACGGAAAACTTTTAGGAGGAAAAAAATGAAAAACTACCGCCATCATAAGCTGGCCATTACGATGCTAGTGATGACCATCCTGCAGGGCTGCTTAACAGGATTGTTTGTACCATCAAAGTTGTATGCGCTTACAGCTGCTCCGGAGCTGCTCATTACAGAGATTGTAGCGGCATCCGGCGGAAGCAATCAGGCGTATGAGTATGTAGAAATTTATAATCATACTTCCCAAGAGATCAATCTGAACAACTATAAGCTCCGGTATTACAGCGCGAGCCCTTATACAACATTCGCCAACGAATGGACTTTTGTGAACAAAACGATAGCTCCGCGCAGCGCCATGGTGCTATGGCTTCAAAAATTCGATAATCTGAACAACCCCTCGGGGCCGAACTCTTTAGCCGATTTCAACAGCAACTACGGGGCTGCATTATCGCAGGATCAGCTGTACCCGGTGAAATTGACGACAAGCGGGCAAGGCCTGCATGATACCGCCAAGAGGCGGATTACACTGGCCAACGTTTCAGGCACTATCGTGGTCAGCGCCTATATTAACGATGGAGCTGCCGACGGGATTAAGGATAAAGGCATTGTTTACAGTTATCCGGGAAGCGGGATTGAAATGACGAAGGTGGCCAACAGCCAGACGGCTACCCCCGGCTCATTGATAAACGGGCAAATTCCGGGACCGAATCCTCCCGCCGGTGTTACTGCTCAGCCTTCGGATCAAAGCGTGACACTCAGCTGGACTGCGAACGAGGAGGCGAATATCGCCAGCTACAAGGTATATCAGCAGGGGGCGGCACAGCCGGCGACCGTAACGGATACGATATACCGAGTAACCGGGCTTATCAATGAAACGGAGTATAAATTTCGTGTAACCGCTGTGGATACGAACGGGAACGAGTCGGCCGGCTCATCCATCGCCGCCGCGATTCCACAGTTGATCGTGGACACGACCCCACCGGAGCAACCGACCGGATTGACGGCCTCCACAGGACTCGGCACCGTGGGTTTGAGCTGGTCGCCAAATCACGAAAATGACATCGCAGGCTACCGGGTTTTCATGGACGGAGCGTTGCTGACAACGGTATCGGCGGCCACCTACAGAACGCAGCTGGCATCGCTGACCCCGGGCAGAGCGTACCCGTTTCAGCTTACCGCCTTGGACAAAGCGGGCAACGAATCCGTCAAATCCGCTGCCGTCCGGGCAGTCCCGGATACAGCACCGGTGCCCGCGCTGCTGATCACGGAGCTTGTTCCGGATACGGATAATCATTATACCGGCTATGACGCGTTTGAATATGTAGAGCTGTACAACAACAGTCTGGAGGCGATCGATCTGAAAGGCTACACGCTGAAGCTGGAAAGCTCCGATCCGGCCAAAAGCTGGCAGCAATCCATCGAGCAAACCGCTGTCCTGCGCCCGAAACAAACGGTCGTCCTCTGGACGAGAAAGGCGGAGCTCGCTCATCTGGACAAGGAAGCCTTTAACCGTAATTTTTATGCCTCCTACATGGCAAAATACGCTGCCGAGGACTCGATTATATTCGTCGACGGAGTCAGCGGTTTAATTAATTCCGGGAAGCAGACGGTTGTTTTACAAGATGCGGAAGGCAAGGAAACGGTTCGTGCTTCCTATAATGACTCTGCAACGGATGTCAAAACGAATACAAGCATCGTATTCAGTTACCCTGTCGACGGTACGAATCGGATGCGGAAGACGGAAGCGAAAGCCGTCCCGACACCAGGGCAGCTCATCAGCGGACAGCTTGCCGCTATTCCCGGCTCTGATGTACAGCCGCCAGCGGTACCTTCAGGCGTAGAGGCTGCTGCGGGAAACGGCCAGGTGACTCTAAGCTGGAGTCCTAATACGGAGCTGGATCTTGCAGCCTACCGCATCTATAGGAACGGAAAGCCGGAGCTGGAGGTACCGCTCGGCCAGCGGCAAGCTATCGTTTCGATGCTGACGGGGAACGTCGATTATTCCTTCACCCTGTCGGCTGTTGATATTTATGGTAACGAATCGCCTCAGTCCATAGCAGTCCATGCTGTACCGGGACATCAAAGCATCACGCAGCAGGATCGGAGTGAAGCGGTGGATACGGCCTTATTCCCAGATTTCTGGAATATGAGTCAGCCCGGACTGGTGGTACCCGGTTTAGTCGAGGATGTCGTACCTCAAGGGATGGCATATGATAAGGAAAAAGACTGGCTGCTCATTTCCAATTACCGGGAAGATGGCAGACCCAGCACCTTATCGGTTATTGATGCCAAGACGAATCGGATGATCAAATCGTTGAACCTGTATCAGGAAAATAATACGCCCTATACCGGTCATGCAGGCGGGGTTGCAATCAGCCGAAGCAACGTCTGGATTGCCTCGGGAAGCTATTTGTACCGAATTCCGCTGGAGACGATCGTTCAAGCGGAGAATCAGGATCAGGTCTCTTTTGCAGATAAAATATTGACGCCGACACGGGCATCTCTGGCCGCGTACCATAACGGTGTTCTGTGGGTAGGCGAATATTATGAAGAGCCGGGATATCCGACGGACAGTAGTCACAAGCTGATGAACCGGGATCAGGAAATGTATGGTGCATGGCTGGCCGGCTATAAGCTGGATGATGTGTCAGATCGACCTGCACCTGACCATCCAAGTGTCAATGATGCCCTTGTGCCGGACTATATTTTGTCGATACCCGGCAACATTCAAGGAGTCGATGTGCTTGACGATCAAATCATTCTCACTCAATCGTTCACCCGTGCAAAGGGCAGCAGCCTTGTCCGCTACAAGCAGCCTTTAGGCCAGGTGCCGGATACGACGGTAAGCCTTGGGCAGTACCCTGTGCCCGTATGGTTTCTGGATTCCCAAAGCCGGATCGAGAGCAACGGGGAGCTAGCTGCCCCTCCGATGGCGGAAGGCGTCGTAGACAGGGAAGGCAAGCTGTATGTTTTGTTCGAATCCGGGGCGAATGCCTACCGAACCACGGCACTGCAGCCGCTGGACAGAGTACAGGTGCTGGATTTATCGGTATGGAAGGGATATGGAAATATTTCCATTCAAGGTGCTCCGAACGTCCTGGTTCAGGGCACTGAAGCCCAGCTCCATGCGCTTCAGAACAAAGGAAATGCTCCTGCGGTAGATGTGACATCGGACACGGTATTTACGAGCAGCAATCCTTCCGCAGCATTGGTAAGCGCCCAAGGCTGGTTAACCGCAGCCGCACCCGGCAGTACGGTAATTACTGCCACATACGGAGGAAGAAGCTCGGAAGCACGGGTTTCTGTCCATGCGAAGCACCGGAGCAATAATCCTTCCTCCGGTACGACGGGGGTAATGATTCCCGAGCCGGCTTCGGCAGGAGAAGCCCCAAACGTTGGGAATCAGACCATGCTTCAACCTGAAGACGGGGTCGTGGACCAGGACAGGGCTACAGTCATGCTCACCGGGAATCAGCGTGCGGTGGTTTTGCCAGGAACATTGCTGGAGAACAAGCAATTGCAGCTGGCTAATGATAAGGTATCTCTGATGTTTTCCAAAGAGACGCTGCAATCGATTCGAACACAGCTCGGCACGGCGGGGGGAACGGTACAAGATACGAAGCTGTTTTTTCAATTGAAATGGCTGGATGCGGATTCCCGAATGGAGTCATTCATGCTGGCGTCTCAAATCAATCACGCCCAAATAAGTGCAGCTAGTGAGATAATGGATGTTTCCCTCTCTCTCCAAGCAAAAAACGGGCAAATTCCGGTGTCTGTCTCGGATCAGCCGATTGCCGCGATCTTTCAGGTGAGTGGGAAGGCGAATCCTGCCTTACTGGGCGTTTATCGCATCCTGGATGACGGGAAGCTGCAATATGTGGGCGGCCGCATGAAGGATGGATCCATGGAAGTATCCATAGATGCCTTCGGTTCCTACGCGGTGCTGGAATATAATAAAGCATACAATGACCTGCCTGCGGATCATTGGGCTTCCGCAGCGATAAAAGAGCTGACGGCGCGGCATATCGTTCAAGGGACGTCAGACGGGCAATTTTCACCCGACGGCTACATTACCCGCGCCGAATTTACCGCGCTTCTTGCAAGGGGGCTCGGGCTTCGAGCCCAAGGCGGCAAAGCCTTTTTCACGGATGTACCTTCGGATGCGTGGTATGCCGATCCGGTTGCGGCGTCGGTAGAGGCCGGTATCATTCGTGGAGAAGGGGAGGGGACGTTCGAACCGGAAGGTAAGGTGACACGGGAGCAAATGGCTGCTATGCTCGTGCGGGCCTGCGAGGTCCGTACAGGACAGAAGGAGGGCGGGAGCCGGGAGGGCGCATCCTTCGCGGATGAATCGCAGATCAGCACATGGGCCAGACCCTACGCCCGCTCAGCCGTCCAATGGGGCCTAATGAACGGGAAAGAGGCGGACCGTCTCGATCCGCGCAGCTTCGCCACCCGTGCAGAAAGCGCTCAGGTAATATGGAATTTGCTTCACAAATAAGCGGTTCAAGGAACGTCAGAGGCAGCGGGATAGCGGCTCTGGCGTTCTTTTTTCTTTATCCTGCAGGAATGGACAAGCACAAGCGGGAGCTTCCCGACATACAAGTATAGCATTCCAATTAACTATAAGGTTTTCTTATTGAAATCCAAAGGAAATGTTATTTATCGAGGAGTGGAGCGGGACAGATGAAACTACTTGAATCCATTGAGCAAGCGTTTCGCAATGTGAAGCAGCCGAACCCACACGAGCTGCGGGGAATCATCGGCGGTTTGGGACTGACCTCGGATCTGTTGGCCCCCTGGATTGAGGAACCGGGGCTTCTCCCGTATGGACGCAAGGTGATGTACCAATCTGCCAACGTTGAGGTGATCGTAGTTCACTTGCCGCAGGGAACCGAGACCTTTATTCATGACCATGGGGCTTCCGTGGGCTGCGCCTTTGTACTGGAAGGAGCGCTGACCAATCGGATTTATCGCCTTGGCAGAGAAGGGTACGCGTACGAGGAAGCAGCCCATGTGATTGAGCCAGGGAAATTTCTGTATGCACCCCGCGGGCAAATTCATCAAATGAGCAATGCGGGTCCAGGCAGGCTTGTCTCCTTTCATGTGTATGCTCCCAAGCTAAGTGAGACGAAAATGTTTTATACGTATGAGCAAGTGCTTGATTATGTTATTTGAGCTGTTGTGATATAGTAAAAAACAAAAGAGTCCGATGTTTGAATAATGAGGGGGTAAAGCAGTGAATTATATCGAGAAAAAGCTGTCCGAATTGTACGCTTATCGTCCGGACGGCACCCCTCCCGCCGATCTGGACCGTTTCTGGGAGCTTACGCTGCAGGAAGCGGCAGCGAAGCCCTTGAATGGGCAGCGGGAGGCGGCGGAGACGCTGTCTCCTTACATACAAGCTTATCGCGTTACCTACAACGGCTTTGACACGACGCCTATCCATGGCTGGCTGCTGCTTCCTCTTTTTGCAATGGCGGATCATGTCAAGCTTCCCTGTATCGTTTCCTTCCACGGGTATACAGGAAGTAAAGGCATTCCCGAGCAGCATGCGCCGTGGCTGATGAACGGTTATGCCGTATTTGCCGTCGACGTGCGGGGGCAGGGCGGAGAAACCGGCAACCATCTCGCGCAGCAGTACGGGATGTCCAGAGGCTGGATGACACAAGGAATCCTTGACCCTTACCAAAGCTATTACCGAGCGATTACGGTCGATGCGCTTCAGGCTCTGGCATGGGTATCGCAGCAGCCTGAGATTGATACGGAGCAGCTCATTGTTTCAGGGCAGAGTCAGGGGGGAGGGCTAGCCCTCATGGTCGGCGCACTTAGCGAGAAGCCGGTGAAAATTATCGCCGACATTCCGAACATGTGTCACATGGATTACGGGATATTTCATTCGACGGGGTCTTTGAAGGAAGCGGCGGAATTCGTTGCGGCTCATCCGGACAAGCTGGAGCAGGTGCTGCAAACGCTTAGCTACTTTGACATGCTTCACCTGTATGAACGGATTCAAGCGCCCGTTCTGATGTCCGTAGGTTTGAAAGATACGGTATGTGTTCCGGAAACCATCTTCAGTGTATATAACCGGATCACCGGGCCGAAGCAGCTGACGGTATTTCCGTTTAACGGCCATTACACGAGCCGGGGGCATCTTTATACACAGATCGATTTTATCCGGGGAAATGCAGCAGAACAAGGAAAATCAAGCTGATGTTCCAGCAGGCTGCACTTTCAAACCAACGAAAAAAGAGTATAATAAAAGTGTCGAACTTATATGAATTATTCGGGAACGTTAAACAGATAGAGGTGATATGAATGCAGCTCGCACATCTTGCTGTTCCACAGGCGACCGTGACTTTAGGCGCGATGATGACCGCTGTGATGGCGATTATTTTCCGGATGCGGGCATCCGACAAACCGGTCAATGCCAAGAAACTGCTCATGCCCCCGGTTGGAATGAGCACCGGTTTTCTCATGTTTGTCGTGCCGGTAATGCGAATTCCGATGCTATGGGGCCTTATTGCTTTTGCAGCAGGTGCCCTGTTGTTCGCGTATCCGCTTATCCGATACTCCAGGCTGGAGCGGCGGGGAGATGATGTGTTCCTGGTCCGTTCCAAAGCATTTGTGTTTATATTGATCGGTCTTCTCGTTATTCGGCTGCTGCTGCGCGGCGTCATAGAACAGTATGTTACACTGCCGCAAACGGGCGCCATTTTCTTCATCGTTGCCTTCGGCATGCTGCTTCCATGGAGGCTGGCCATGTACCGGCAATTCAGGCAGCTGCTTGCCGCTGCATCCTGATCTGATCAGCTTAAGCTTCTTTGCCCCTAAGCGGGGTGAAGGAGCTTTTTTACGTTTACCGACAGACATCGAAGAACATCAAAATAGTAAGTATATTTTGTTCGTTTATACAATATATATTGAGTTGATCTGGTAATAGGAGAATTCGTGTGAAGCAAGGAGGACTCTTATGAATCCGTCCCATGGTTCCAATGCAAGCTGGCAGACGGAGGCAACGTTCCGGGCTTTGGTCGAAGCGATTGTCCCGAATATGCCTGATGATGGGGGAGTGCAGGCGGCAGGTGCTGTAGATACGGATATACATCAGTATATGATCTGGGAATTAAATCACAGCCTCTCCCTTTTTATGGGATTCTACCTCGCGAATATCCCTCTGGCTTGTGCTACGGCCCAGATGCTCAATGCAGGGGCGTCCGAGCTTCTGGCATCGGGCAATGCGCAGCCGGCTTTCAGCTTTGCTCCGGGGGGAGAGTGTCCTTTTGTCAGCCTCTCGCCCTTCGATCGTATTCGGGTATTGTTCATGCTGGAGCAGCTTCAAGTCGATTTGGGCCGTTTGCCGCCTCCTTATAAAGATGATGGAGGATTTGTCAGGTTTATTGTGGATTATTTAAACCGGGGTACGATGTTCGGTTTTTATTCGGAATGGTCCGCCTACGGCTCCACACGTTTACGGACGCCAACAGAGCGAAGGCTGGAATATTTCCCAATCAGTTGGCGGCAGGTCGGATATCCGGGTGTAGTCAAAGGTTACCGGGCTTTTGGCGGTTTCTTATTGACTATCAAGCGCAATGGAGGGGGATCTCGAGATGGTTGATGCCGATGTGATCGTCATAGGGTCTGGGGGTGGAGGCGCCGTAGCAGCCAAGGAATTGGGGGAGAAAGGACTTAAAGTGCTGGTGCTTGAAGCCGGCCCTTGGTATGGCAACAGCAAATGGCCGAATCCCAATGCCGAGCGCGGCGGCGAATGGAGCTCCAGTCCTTCCGATCTGGATGTGGGCCTGTACAAGAAAATCTACAATGCTTATGAAAATAACATGAACGACGGGTATCCGGCGTCTTTCGATTCGGGCCGGCCGACCGCCGGCGCACGCCATGGCACCGGATCATGCGGCAAAGGGGAGATATTTGGCAGCTGGCGGGAGTCGGCGGAACGACACAGCACTACTGGGCCCAGTCGCCCCGCGCTTTTCCGGTAGCCGTCGATAATGTGTGGCCCATCAGCTACCGGGAGCTGATCCCGTATTACGAGAAGGCGGAAGCGACGCTACCTGTTCAATTCGCGCCGTTGGCCCCGAAAGAAGAGCTGTTCTTCTACGGAGCCAAGAAGGCGGGGTGGTCGCTCATTCCTACGCTGGATGTCGTCAGTCCGGGCTATCGTCCGCATCCGAATGCGATTCTCCCTCCGAACCCGCACCTGATGGATCCGAATTATTCCATGGATCAGTTGTATGAGATGGAAGGCTGCACAATGAAGGGGAATTGCATTAACGGCTGTACGGCCGGTCCTACCGTGGATAGAATCGCCAAGCGGGGTACGCTGGTGAGTTATATTCCGCTTGCTCTCAAGACAGGCAATGTAGCGATTCGGCCTAATTCGTTTACTATCAAAATCTTGACGGAGCACGATCCGAAGGAAGGACTGCGAGCCACCGGTGTGCAGTTCCGGGATACATGGACAGGGGAGATCGGCGAGCTTTCGGCCAAGGCGGTGGTCATGGCGGCAGGCTGCATCGAATCGCCGCGGCTTTGGATCAATTCGGGCTTGCCTCACAATGCGTGGGTGGGAAGAGGGCTCACCATTCATTATTTCGATTGGGTGTCAGGTATTTTTGACGAAAAGGATTTGACGAATATACTTGGCATTCCATTTGTGGATCCGTTCGTGGGAGCGACGTCGGGAGGCCGAGTCGATATTCCGGGGCTCGGCTCGACGCAAGTATCGGGCTTGAGTCCGGGGCTGCATTCCTTCTTAACCTACGGCTTCAGCGATGCCGGCTATAATGCTCTAAATCCCCCGGAGCCGGGAGCCCCGTGGAATATCCGCGGCAGGGTCGTCGGACCCGAGCTGAAGGAACTGATGATGAACTACCGCAGGACGATGAGCATGCTGATTCTGGCGGATGACGAAACGCTGTATCACAACAGAGTGACGGTAGATCCTTTGCTGAAGGACGAACATGGACCGATTCCGGTTGTCTATTACAAACCGAGCGCAAAAACGCTCCAAAGACGTGATCAGCTGGCAAAGTATTCGGCTGAAATTTTACAGAAGGCCGGCGCCAAAACCATTATCCGATCCGATTCCCCGGCCGGGTGGCTGCTTCATATTGAAAGCACGATGCGCATGGGCCATGTCGTGGATACGAACTGCGAGGCTATGCAAGTAAAGCGTTTATTTATCGCTGACAATAGCGTTCACTATAATGGCATCGGCGGCCCCAATCCAACCCTTACGACGCAGGCACTGGCGACACGAACCTCGGAGAAGCTGGCTGAAGCTTATTTCAGCGGATAAACGTCTCGAGCAGGATAGAATTTATCTATCCTGCTTGTTTTTTTTGTTAACGCCCCAGCGCTCCTTACCCCTTTGTAATGCTATAGTGGAGCACCAGACCTGCTAAAGCGATAATGAGTAAGAAACTGAAAACCTTCCAAATGACCTGACTGCTCATACCGGGTTACCTTCACTTTTTGATTTTTCATTTATTGGGATAGCATACCTCGATTGGAACAATATATACCGTGGAAATCGAAGCCGGTGAAAAACTGGCGGAGTGGACGGAATCGTTCTGTAGAAGCATAAGCGTTCGCCTTTGTCCCCGGATTTTGACCACTATAAGCGGGTTGAAATGGATAAAATCCGGGGACAACAGCGATCGGAAGAATGATCCGTCCATGCAGCCGTAACTTCTTCAGCGGCCTCTGGGAATCTGGCATCTTTTTCTGAATGAGCCGATCATATATTGGAAACTTTAACGGATAAAGATAACAAAGGTGTGAATACTTATGTTTTATAAAAAATGGCTGCCCAGGCAAAGGGAGCTGAAGCTGGAGGGACTCGGAGATGAAAATGCCGTCGAAGGGGAGCTCCTCAGCAGCTTGAGTGACAATGAGCAATGGATTCAAGAAACGTTCGCGAACTGCACGGATCTGATGATCAGAAAATTACAACTATTTGATTCCATCCCCTGTATCATCGTGTTCTTTCAGGAATTAATAGATATGAAACAGCTGGATGAGGAATTGCTAAGCCCATTATTGAAAAATAAATCGGTGACATATGGTACGGTACCCCAGCTGATCGAAAGCATAGAACTCGAACTGGTCCCGGTAGCGAAAACCAAAAGGATTCACAATAGAAACGAAATGATTCAGCATATTCTGGGCGGAGAAGCTGTTTTGCTGCTGGAGGGCTCAAAGCAGGGAATCTCGGTCAATGTAAAAGAAAATCAATTGCATCGAGGGCTGAAGGAACCGGAGACGGAGGCTGTAATAAGAGGGCCGCGAGTCGGTTTTATTGAAAACATCTATACCAATATGGCCTTAATTCGTCAACAAATTCGAACCCCGCAGCTGAAGGTCGAGAGGATGACAATAGGAGCAATCACACAAACGGAATTGGCGATCCTGTATGTGGAGAATATCTCACCTCCTGAGGTTATCACAGAAATGAAGAGGCGTTTGTCTCGAATCAAGCTGGATAGCGTATTGGAGTCGGGTTACATCGAGGAGATGATCCGTGACGCACCTTACTCGCCTTTTCCGGTGCTGCAAATGTCAGAGCGTCCCGACACGGTAGCGGCCTGCCTGATTGAAGGGAAAGTGGCCCTGCTGATTAACGGAACCCCGATGTCGCTTATCGCACCGGTTACGTTCTGGCACGGCTTTCAATCCGCTGAGGATTTCTATACAAGCTACATTTTTTCTACATTTCTTCGATGGCTGCGGTACTTTTTTGCTTTCCTGTCCTTAACCTTGCCGTCGCTCTTTATCGCGGTGATGACCTACCATCAGGAAATGATCCCCACAAGCTTAACGCTGAGTCTTGCGGCAGCCAGAGAAACGGTTCCTTTTCCTACATTTGTGGAAACGCTATTGATGGAAATTACGTTTGAAGCGATCCGCGAGGCGGGTATTCGTCTTCCCCGTCCGGTGGGCCAGACGATCAGTATTGTAGGCGTGCTTGTGATCGGACAAGCTGCCGTTCAGGCCGGCATCGTATCCAATCCGATCGTGATGATCGTATCCTTGACGGGGATCGCCTCATTCCTGATTCCCAACACGAATATGAGTCAAGCGATTCGAATTTTGCGTTTTCCGCTGATGCTGTTTGCAGGCATCTTTGGACTGTACGGCTTTATGGCGGTCATGCTTGCGCTGTTGATTCATCTTGTGAATCTGCGTTCCTTTGGCGTTCCCTATATGGCGCCGCTTGCTCCTTTCAGCGCAGCCGGAATATGGGATATATTGGTCAGAGCCCCGTGGTGGGTGCTGCACAAGCGGCAGCACCACATTCATACCGAACAGGAGATGGAGAAGAAATGACTCGAATGATGCGGTACAAAGTCATCGTTCTTATCACTTGTCTCAGTGTATTGACAGGCTGTTGGGATCGCGTAGAAATTAATGATCTTGCGCTTGTCATGGCCGGCGGTCTCGACCTGGGTGAGAATGGGCAGGTAGAAGCCTCGCTGCAAATCGCAATTCCCCAATCCTCTACCACCGGACAGGGCGGGGGAAAAACAAAAAAAGCGTTCATGCTGGTCTCGGAAACAGGAAAGGACGGTCCCGATTCACTGAGCAAAATACAGAAGCGCTTGTCACGAAAAATCTCTTTTGGCCACAGAGGGGTCTTGGTTATTGGTGAAGCATACGCGAGGCACGGGTTGGATCAGGTTCTGGATCAATTAACGCGCTCTGCTGAAAATCGGTACTTGGTTTATGTTCTGACCGCACATGGAACAACGGCCAAGCAAATTTTGAAAACCTCTTATTTGCTGGAATCCATACCGGCTACAGCCCTCAAAAAAATGCAATCCAACGAGAGTAGTCACTCGGTAAAAGTAGATGATTTTTTGGGTACACTCTCTTCCATCGGGAAATCCCCGGTTACCGGGGCGATACGGCTTAGCAGCAAGGATGCGAATGAGGCGTCCTTCCAGATCAATGAAGCGGCAGTTTATCGGGAAGGTAAGCTGGTCGGATTCCTGACGGAAAATGAAATGAAGATTTTGCAATGGGAGAGAGGAAAGCTCAAAAATGAGAGAATACAAACGCAGGTTGAGCGGAAGGAACCAGGATTTAAGGGGACGGTCAGCATCGTTGTGTTAAGTGCTCATACAGCAATACAGACCCGGATGAAGGATGACCTCCCTGAAGCGTCTATCACCTTCAAATTTAAGGGAAGAGTAGTGGAGAACGATACAAGACTGGACTTGAGTAAAGGAGAAAATATAAAGCGCGTTGAAAGCAAATTGACCGAGCATATGGAAAAGCAAATAAAAAATCTATTTCTTCACGTCCAAAAACAATTGAAGTCGGATATTTTTGGTTTGGGCGAGCAAATCCATATCGAGCATGGCGCTGACTGGAAAAAAATCAAGAATCAATGGAACGATATTTATCCCCAGGTTCCGGTTAACGTCAAGGTTGAAGTCGTTATCGAGCGTATAGGCAGAACGCAAGCACCTGCGCAACTAAAAAATTGAGAGCAAGCAATGATTATAAAATGAGGGTTGTTGACGATGAAAGTAACGGGGCTTCAGGTTTTCTGGATGATAACGGTCATGGAATTGGGTATGACCTTACTGATGACATTTACACCGGGCTTACAGGCAGCGAAGCAAGATGCATGGCTGTCGATGATTGTTTCTGGATGTATCGCATTGTTGGTCGCTTTGATTACCATTAAGCTGGTCCGTCTTCATCCTGATCAGACTTTCATACAATTCAGCCAAACGATCATGGGGAAATGGCTGGGCAGGATAATCATCATCGTTTATCTTGTCCAGTGGTACACCATTATTCCCATTGTTTTACGCCAATTCAGCGATCTGCTCCGGATTTTGCTCCTTCATCAGACACCGACTATAGCGATCATCCTTGTGATGGTCCTGCTAGTTGTGTATGTGACCTATTCCGGAGGCATCGACGGGATCGGACGGTGCAGCGAGATCTTGGGACCTCTTATTATTATGATGGTACTGTTTGTTCTCGTGGCAAGCGTCAGCAATATTCATTTGAAAAATTTGAGGCCCTTCTATGTGGATAGCGGGGCCAAAGCGATCTTCAAAGGAGCGCTGCCGTCTGCCTCTTATCTGGGACACGCGGTTGAATTTGTCATGGTCTCACCGTTTCTACATACTCCGCGTAAAGGGGGGGCTTACGTTGTCTGGGGCGTGATTATCGCATGGATTTGGGTAGTATTGTCCATGACCATGGTCATTTTGACTGTAGGCGTCAATTTGGCCTCCAAAATGTGGTACCCCTTTTTCGAGATGACCAAAAAAATTTCTATTTTCGGCTTTATTGAAAATTTAGATGCGATAGCAGTTATCATCTGGATATCAAGCGTATTCATTAAGCTGTCTATCTATATGTTCGTAGCCAGCTATGGCACGGCCCAATTTTTGCAGGTGAAAAATTGGAGAATGATGATCTGGTTTATTGCTCCGGTTGTCCTGGTGTTTGCGCTATTTCCCCATAATATTTCGGAAGCGACCGGTAACTACTTGAACAATTATTGGGTTCCCTTAGTCCTTCCAGTCAATATGATTGGACTGCCGCTGCTCCTGTTGATCGTAGGGAAAATCCGGCAGAGGCATATGCAAAAGTAACGATACCGGACTGTTTTAGGCATGTGTACGGCCCTCTCTGTCATACCTATAGGTATGAGCCATTGTTATGGAGATGAGTTGAAGGGGGCAGGTCCCATGTCTTTTTTTGATAAAATGAAGCAAGGAGCATCGGATGCGGCAAAAAAAGCTCAGCAAACGGTGGAAATCACCAAGCTGAAAACGCAAATTTCTTTGAAGGAAAGAGAAATCGAAAAATCATGCACATATATCGGGGAAGCCGTATTTCGTTCTTATGCGAACGGCGATTGGAAGCAGGCGGGGAAGGATATCGAAGGCTACTGCTTGCATATTACCGGGCTGCGGCGGGATATTAGCGTGCTGGAGGTCAAAATGAAGGAGATCAAAAATGAGAAGGTTTGCTCCTGCGGGAAAGTCGTAGCGCTGGATGTGAGGTTTTGCCCAACCTGCGGGAATCCATTTGAGGATGAGCGGTACTTTGATGAAGTGTAGAGCCTCATTTCATCCCCGTGCAACGCCGAGAACCAAGCATATGCGAATTCTTCCTTCGGAGGAGTCGGGTGCTTGGTTTTTTATATTGTCAGACAACTTCCTGCGTGGTAATATATGACAATTATAGCTTTGGAGGGGAAGGGGTAGAGGTCTGATGAGTGCAATTGAAGTGCGCGGGTTAACCAAATCGTTTGCAGTCAAACAAAAGCCGCAGGGGCTGCTGGGCAGTATCCAATCGTTCATCAAGCCGGATTATGAGCAAAAAATAGCCGTTCACAGCATTGACTTAACGGTGGATCAAGGAGAAACCTTGGCTTTTCTCGGGCCGAACGGCGCAGGAAAGTCCACAACGATAAAAATGCTTACCGGGATTCTGCACCCTTCCGGCGGTGAGGCAAGCGTGTTGGGGTACTGTCCATGGAGGGAGCGGGGCCGTCTGGCGTATTCCGTCGGCTCAGTCTTCGGGCAGAAATCGCAGCTTTGGTACCACCTGCCTCCTAGCGATTCCTTTGAACTGATGAGCCGCATTTACGAATTGAAGCGGTCCGATTATTTCAGCCGCCGCGATGAGCTGATTCGCCGCTTTGAGCTGGAGCCCTATATGAGCGTGCCGGTGCGTAAGCTGTCCCTCGGGGAGAGGATGCGCTGCGAGATCGCGGCGGCCATGCTGCACCGGCCCCGTATCTTATTTTTAGATGAACCGACGATCGGATTGGACGTCATTGTTAAGCAAAAAATTCGCGAGCTGATTCTCGAAATGAACCGGGAGGAAGGCACGACCGTATTTTTAACCTCCCATGATGCAGGAGATATTGAACAGCTGTGCAAGCGGGCGATAGTCATCAATTATGGCCAGGTTATTTTGGATGACGACGTAGACCGGATGAAGCGGGAGCTGCTGACAGAGAAGTCGGTGCATTTAAAGCTCCAGCAGCCGGGACCGCCGTTTCAATTTCCCGGTGTGAAGCTGCTTCGGCAGAGCGAAGCGGAGATCGAGCTGTCGGTTGAGACCACCGTCGCAAGTATGGAGCGGGTGCTTTCCCATATTGTAAAGGAATATCGGGTGGTGGATATTACGATTCAAAACCCGCCAATGGAGGAGATCATCACTCACATTTATGCACGGGAGGGCCGGGAGCGGCTGAGGGGAGTGGCGGACGTATGAATTCATGGGGACAAGGACTAAAAACGGGGAATGAAGGGAGCTCCAGTCCGGCAACGGCGGCTCAAACCGATCCTGCGCTCGAGCGCTTTACTGCGCGGGCCATTCTGGGCAAGAGCATCAAATATGCGGCCATTGGCCGAGTGACGCTGAGAAATCATTTTGCCTATGTGACCGATTTCATCGTACGCTCCATTTTTCTCATTATCATTATGTACATTTTCATCCAGCTGTGGCGCGTGACTTATCAAGGAGAGGGAAGCTCGTTTATCGAGGGCTACAGCTACGAGCAGATCATTTGGTACATTTTGTTCGCTGAAGCGTTAGCAACGGCATTCCCGAGCTTGTCCACCAAGGTCGAGGAGGAAGTAAAGAACGGGGACGTCGGGTACAAACTGACGCGTCCTTTCAGCTATATCGGCTTCCACTATGTCGGCTACGTCAGTGAAGTGATGGTCCGGCTGCTCGTCAATCTGGGCGTGGGCGGTATACTGGGCTGCAGCTTGTTCGGATGGCCGTCATTCGGATGGGGTTGGGCAGGATTTCTCCTGATGTCCGTAGGCTCGGTAACAGTCAACTTTTTACTGAATATGGGCCTTGCCTTATGTGCGTTCTGGGTGGAGGAAACGAGAGGGTTGGAGTTCGTTTATCATAAGCTGCTGTTTACGGTCGGCGGCATGCTGATGCCGTTGGAGCTGTTTCCCGGGAAGCTGCAGGAGGTGTGCCGCTGGCTGCCGTTTCAGACCGTGCTGTACTTTCCCGCCAAAACCGCGGTGCGCTGGTCGGATGTGACCTGGGTTCCCATGCTCGGTGTGCAAATGATCTGGATTGTACTGCTGGGAACTGTGGTGGGATTGATCTATTGGCGAGGGAGCCGCAAGCTGAATGTGAACGGAGGCTAGTGAAAAAGGGGGGAGCAAGATGAGAATGATGCACCGATGTACCGGCATTCTTGCGTTCGTATGGAGCTGCTGGAAGCTCAATCTGGCAGGCGCGATGGAGTTTCGGCTGAGCTTTCTGATGACGGCCGGGATGATGGTGATTAATAATATCGTATGGATTCTGTTCTGGGTTTTGTATTTCGACAGATTTCAGGTCGTCAACGGCTGGTCGTTCCAGGATGTCATGATGATGTGGGCTGTCAGCGCAGGAGGATTCGGGCTGTCTGCGGTGCTGTTCGGCAATGCCTACCGCCTTGCACCGCTCATTGCGAACGGGCAGCTCGACATCATATTGTCTCAACCGAAACCGGTGCTTCTTCATATGCTGGTCAGCCGAATGTCTGTTTCTGCGATTGGCGATGTGTTATTTGCGCTTATGCTGTATGGGGTATTCGGAGACCGGTCTTTCGTGGGCATACTCAAATTCGGACTGGCGCTTGGCATCGCGATGCTCATCTTCCTGTTCTTCGTCGTCATCGCGGGATCGCTGGCGTTTTTTATGGGGAATGCCGAAGGGATCAGCCAGCAGCTGTTCAACGGGCTTCTTGCCTTCTCGACTTATCCGACGGGAATATTCAGCGGGTGGGGGAAGCTGATATTGTTTACGATCATCCCTGCCGGCTTTATAAGCTATTTGCCCATCGGCTTGCTGCGCTCGGTCGATCCCTTCTTTTTGGGGCAAGCGCTTGGTGCAGCTCTTCTGCTGGCTGTCGGGGGAACGCTGTTTTTTTACGCAGGCTTGAAAAAATACAGCTCAGGCAATCGGATGGATATGCGAATGTGAGCCGTGTCTTCCCCAGAAAAGCCCGGGGTCCCAGGTTGTTTTCCCGCGGATGGTGTCAAAAGTTGTATACTTATCGGACAAGATTAGGTATAATGATAGGGAATAGAGACCTATGGACACGGAATGATTTTGCCGCAAAGGAGACCGGAACTCATGAAGGCTGAATATATTAATCCTTTTTTGGAGTCTGCCAGAATTGTCATTGAGCAAGTCGCAAATATACGGCCTTCCACGGGGCAGCTTGGGATCAAAGACGTCAAGTTCGTAGAAAAGTACATATGGATTCAGATCGGAATGACCGGACAAATGCAAGGGGATGTCGTTTTCGGGCTGCATGAGGATGTAGCGTTGAAAATGGTTTCGGCTATGATGGGCGGATTTACGATTACGGAAATGGACGACATGAGCAAGAGCGCTATCTCGGAGCTCGGCAACATGATCAGCGGCAATGCGAGTACGATGCTGTTCAATCAAGGGGTTAAGGTGGATATTACACCGCCGAAGCTGCTGCATTCCGCGAACTCGGCCGGATTTTTACCGAAGAAAGCTCTAACCATTCCTCTGATCATGGATGGCATCGGCGAACTGGATATTCAAGTATTAATGATGTAAATGGAGAGTGGGACGTCTTCCTGTGCAGGGAGCGGACCACTTTTTTTAAATAGATAAGCGCAGCATTCCTATTGGCGATAAAAGCAGCCTCTTACCGCGGTCGGTCTTGTGCAGACCTGGATAGAGGTTTTTTCATGTGCAATCGTGCTACAATAACTTATCTGCATCTATATAGAGGGAGGTTATGATCATGTGGAAGGGTAAAATTGCTGTCATCACAGGGGCGTCCAGTGGAATCGGAGCGATCATGGCGCAGCAGCTTGCAGCCCGGGGCGCCGTACCGGTACTCATGGCGCGCTCGGAGGAAAAGCTGGACGCGGTGGCAGCCACGCTTGGCAGTAGTGAATACGGCAAGTACACGCTGGACGTTACCTCGACCGGGCAGGTGATGGAGGTGATGGGTCGGGTGATTGAACGCTACGGCCGGATTGATATATTGATCAATAATGCGGGCTACGGGGTGTTCGATGCGTTCGTCACGGCATCCCTCGAAGAAATAGACAATATGATGGACGTAAACTACATGGGGACCGTGCGGTGCACGAAAGCCGTACTGCCTCATATGCTGAAGGCGGGCAGCGGTCATATCGTAAATATTGCCTCGATGGCGGGCAAGATCGGGTCGGCGAAGTCATCAGGCTATACGGCAACGAAGCATGCTGTTCTCGGTTTCACGAACTGCTTGCGCCAGGAGCTGGTCGGGACCGGCGTCTATTTGAGCGCAATCAATCCCGGGCCGATTGATACGCCCTTCTTTGATAAGGCCGATCCTTCCGGCAATTATGTGAAAAATGTGAAGTGGTTTATGCTAAAGCCGGAACGGGTGGCCTCTAAGGTGCTGCACGCCATTGAGAAGCGAATACCGGAGGTGGACATGCCTTTTGTAGCGGGCTTAGGGGTGAAAATGTTTCAGCTGTTCCCGCGGTTTTTCGACAAAGTCGCCTCCGGTATGCTCAATAAAAAATAATTCGGCTGTGCCGGGAATCATACTGAGGAACAGAGGCTATTCCTCTTTGCCGGCTGCATCGTCCTTGTTGCGGGCTTTCAGAGCAAGGTTCAATTCGCGAACCTCCTCGTATAAGGAACGAATCGCAGCTTTGCCCTCAGGATGGGACTGATTCCAGTGGCTGGCCAAGGCCGGCATCGTTTTATGGATATGATTGTAGATCGACCAGATCTTGATTTTCTCAACCATCTCGGGAGAAGCATCGCCGGTCAGCAGCTCGGCAAATTTCTCGACCAGGGATTCAAATTCAGTAGCAAACGGATTGCCCATAGAAAGAAGCTCCACCTTTCAGAACATAATAATAATCAGTCTAGCGTACGACGGGGCACGTGTCAAAAGAGGGGCGTTCCTTTGCCGGCTGCATCAGGAAGGACGGGTCTGTTTCATCTTAAGAGGAAGAAAGGGGGGAAGCTGTGAAGCACAGGGATACAGAGCGATTGCAGGAGCGCAGCAGCCTGACCGATCCTGTGATGGCAGTGTCGGCAGCGCCGAACGGTGCTTTACTGGAGCGGGAGACGCTGAACAGCTTGCGGAAAGGAATTTTACTGTACCGGCTCACTTATTGGAGCGAGGGGTTAAAGGTTAAAGGATACTTGGCCGTACCCGAAGGAAAGCCGCAAAGCCCGGGACTTATATACTGCCGCGGGGGCATCCGCAAAGTAGGCATGGTGCGCAAACGGCGCATCCTGTCGATGGCCCAAAGGGGATATGCGGTATTCGCGCCATTTTACCGTGGCAATGAAGGGGGCGAGGGGCGCGAGGATTTCGGCGGTGAAGACCGCCATGATGTGTACCATGCCATCACACTGATGCAGTCGCTCCCTGAGGTGGAGCCGGGTCCTGTGCCGCTCATCGGTTTTTCACGCGGGGCCTTGATGGCACTGCAGGCAGCCAAGGATTGCGAGCTGGCGGGCCCTGTCGTCGTATGGGGCGGCGTAAGCGATTTGTTCGATACGTATGAGGAACGGGTCGATCTGCGGAGGATGCTCAAAAGAGTAGTCGGTCACCCCCGCAAGCAGCCGGAAGCGTATGAGGCCCGCTCCCCTGTATATTGGCTGGAGCAGGTGAATTCCCCGGTTTTCATTGTACACGGTACCGCGGATCCGCAGGTCGGCGTCGGTCATGCACGCAAGCTGGCGGAGGGCTTGGAGCGACTCGGCAAAGATTATGCAATGGAGCTGTACGACGGGCTGGAGCACCGGTTTCCGAAGGAGGATGACGAGCGGGCGCTCGATGCGGTATTCCGCTGGATAGCCAAGAAACAGGAAGCGGGAGGCAGCGCTTGATGTTCTGTCTTTGCATTGGTATGATGCAGTTATGAAAGGAGGCGTTTCTAGGTTGAACAGCCATTTTACTTCTTTACCTATTGATGATTTTTATGTGCGCCGGCTTCGCGAATTGAATATTGAATCGCCCTCAGCTATCCAGGCTGAAGCTATTCCCGTTGCGATGGAGGGTAAGGATGTTGTTGCGCAATCACAGACAGGTTCAGGCAAAACATTGGCCTATTCACTGCCGTTACTACATAAAATAGACAAGACCGCCAAAGACATACAAGGGGTTGTGCTGGTGCCTACAAGAGAGCTGGGCATGCAGATTGTACAAACCCTGGAGCAATTAACGGAGGGGACCGGTATTCGTGTCCAGTCCTTGATCGGAGGTGCGGCGATCAGCAGGCAAATCGATCGATTGAAGCTTCGTCCTCATCTGGTTGTCGGGACACCCGGACGGATTATGGAGCTGCTGAAGATTCGCAAGCTGAGCTTTCATCATGTCCGTACGGTCGTCGTAGACGAGGTCGATCAGGTGTTCGAGCTGGGCTCCATGCAGGAAGTCGAGGCGATTTTGAAAAGCATGATGCGCGACCGTCAGGTGCTGTTCTTCTCCGCAACGATGCCGCAGCCGGTTCAGGCGGTCATTGACCGCTGGATGCGCGATCCGGTTTATGTGCAGGTGAACCCGGAGCACCGTACTTCACAGACGCTGGAGCATCTGTTTTTCGTATGCGATGAGCGGGATAAAATAGATACCCTGCGCAGAATTGTCCGTTTATACAATCCTCCTGCGGCTATTGTCTTTGTCAATGAAACGGATGACGTGGCGGAGGTTGTAAACAAGCTGCAGTACGCCGGATTATCCATCGAATCGTTGTACGGCGAGGCGGGCAAGCAGGAGCGGGCCAAAGTCATGCAGCAGTTCCGTGCAGGGAAGTTCCAGCTTTTGCTGGCAACAGATATTGCCGCGCGCGGACTGGATATTCCGCATGTGACACAGGTGATCAATCTCGATCCGCCGATCGACGCTGATCATTACGTTCACCGCGTCGGCAGAACCGGCCGAATGGGCAAGCGGGGAACCGCGATATCGATCATTACGCCGAAGGAACGGTTCATCATTAACAAGTTTTCCAAAACCCTTGGCATCGATATTCAGGAAAGAGAGCTGTCTTACGGCAAAGCCGTTGAGCCGGGGCAGGAGCGCAAATGGGATGAGCAGCGTCGTGCCCGCGTAGAACCGGCCCGCCGAAGCAGTCCAGGTACGGCGGAACCGAAGCCTGCCGACAAGCCGGCGCCACCGAAGCTTGAGGCAGCCAAGGCACGTATTTCCGCTGAGCCGGCGCGTCCGGTGAAGAGTTCAGCCCCAGCCGAGGCTTCCAACGGTGCCGCGCCAGTGAAGCAGCCGTCTGCCGCTGCGCCGGCGAACAAACGCAAAAATGACCGGGTACGTACGAAGGAACGCAAAAATAAAGGGGCGCCTCGTTGGTTGAAGGAGAAGCAGCAAAATAAGCCTACAACGTAAAAGCGCGGTGAAACAGCAGCGAAGAGGGCGAAGCGTTTTGGAGAAGTGTGTGGTATAAGCCGACTGACTTTGGAAGCACAGCCTTGGGAGTAGAAGCCCGCCATGCGGCGGGCTTTTCTCGCCGGAGCTCTTTGACCCGGGAGGGGTTAGGGAAATGGGGAAGCTTTTTCGTTCGGTATTGTCTTTGGCTGTTGTGGTCGCCTTGCTGGCAGCCGCCGCCTATTGGTATGCCCGTCCGACGCAGGCGTTGGATCTGGCCTACTCGGAGCTGCCGGTGCGCAGCAAATTGACGGAAATACTGGCTAACCGCAAGCTGGAAGTGACTCTGAACGAGTCTGAGGTCAATAGCCTGCTGAAGAAGGCTTTGGCAGCGCATGCGGAGGTTCAGGAGGGAGTGCGGATAACCGGTGCCCGGTTCTCGCTTGAGGGAGACCGATGGATTGCCGATGTAAACCTGCTGTACAAGCAGCAATGGGAGGTAGGAGCGAAGCTGTATTTTACCATGCAGTGGCATGAGCCTTACCTTACAGCGGTACACACAGGGACGCAGATCAGGCAGGCGGGAATACCTGTCGAATGGTTCCAGCTGAAGCCGCTGCAAATTCCGCTTAATGATTATTTACCCAAGCCGGCTGGCGTGCGGGGGATTGCATTTGAGAACCATGAGGTGAAGCTCGCCTTAAAGCTGCGCTAGTAAAAAAAGAAAGCCTAATCCCGAAGTAGCGAAGAGGGGATTAGGCTTTTTTGCAATAAAATGTCGCAGGTGCGCTCCTTGCTGCGGCTTGGCCGTGCTTTGGGAGCCGTTATCCGCATGCGCGGCGGCGGGCTCCCTTACCGGTTGCCGCGCTCGCGCTGCTGCTTGTGAATCTTCTTCCATCGCTCCTTCTCGACGCGGGCCGCGGCTGCATCGGTTCGCCGCTTGGCGTAGGCCGCTTCGCGCTGCAGCTTGAGGAAGCTCGCGTAGCGGTTCGCCTGCAGCGTCCCGTCGGCCAGCGCGGCCTGGATGGCGCAGCCGGGCTCGCTGTCGTGGCTGCAGTCGGCGAAGCGGCAGCGCAGGGCGAGCTCGTCGATGTCCGCGAACGCTGTGCTCATCGCGTCGCTGCCTTCCCACAGCTGCAGCTCACGCATGCCCGGCGTGTCGATGACCAGCGCACCGCCGGGCAGGACGACGAGCTCGCGGTGCGTCGTCGTATGCTTGCCCCGGTCGTCGCCTTCGCGGACGCCGCCCGTTCTTTGCCGCTCCTCACCGTACAGCCGGTTCAGCAGCGTCGATTTCCCGGCTCCCGAGCTGCCGAGCAGGGCGATCGTCTCGCCCGCGGCCAAGGACTGAACGATGGGCTCCACGCCATCATCGGTCAGGCTGTTCACGGCGTGTACCGGCACGCCGAAGGCGATGGCCTCGACTTCGGCGATACGGCTTGCCACGTCACCGCACAAATCTTTTTTGGTCAGCACGATTTCGGGTTGGGCGCCGCTCTCGTAGGCAATGAGTAGATACCTTTCAAGCCGCCGGACATTGAAGTCCAGATTCAAGGCCATGACGAGAAAGACGCGGTCGATATTGGTCGCGACGATCTGCTCCTCTACGGTATTTCCCGCCGCTTTGCGGGAAAACTTGCTCAGCCTAGGGTACACACCGTGGATGATGGCCTTGTTCTCTCCCGGCAGCTTGGTCATCCAGACCCAGTCGCCGACAGCGGGGTAATCCTCGCGCACAGCCGCCTCATGCCGGAATTTCCCTGACAGCTCACCCAGCCATTCGCCGTCCTCCGAATAAATCCGGTACATGTGCTTATGCTCCAAAGCAATGCGACCGGAACCATAACCTTCCTTCTGCTGCTCCGCCCAAAAGGGCTTAAAGCCCAGCGCCTCGAGTGTATAAATGGGTTGCGTAATATCGTTCATATATCCTCCCGTTATCGTATAATTTCATTTTTACTTGATTTGCTTGAACATGAACTCTCATACAAACATCACTCCGTTCGATTAGAATACGCACAGTATATGCAATAAAAGACAATTTCAACAGGTACAAAATGATTATCATAAAAACTTTACCGAATAAAAGCCCCTCGCCCGATGAATCGACGCGCGGTCAAAGGGAAGGGGCTTGCCTATTTGCCTGCCAGGCTTTATTTTTTTCTTGTTTTTACATAGGACGGGTACGTAATTTCGCCGGTATCGAGCTTGGCGATTTCGTCCGCGGTCCAGCCGGCGATTTTGTTGTTGCCGGTTACACCGGTCAGCTTGATTTTGTACTTGGTCTGCAGGTAGCTGTCCAGCTTCGGCATATCCGCTTCCTGCAGCTCCTTCAGTTTTTTCTTGCCCTGCAGCTGTCCCATCAGAATGCCGATCGTCTCTGCCGCCAGACTCGTATTCGGCTGAATACGAGCGCTGCCGAAGGCGATAGCAGAGGCGCCGACATTTTTGCCTGCCATAATGACGTTATCGTAATTTTTGAGCAAAAAGCTCCGCAACGGCATCCCGTATTTATCCGGACGGCCCATTTCGATTCCCCACTTGTTGGCGCTGGTGCCTTGAAGATCAAGCGGGTAGCCGGCGATACTGACGTTGTCCCAGAACATTTTGGCGCCGAGCATATCCGACGGCTTCAGCACATAATCGCTCTCATAATGGTTGTACTCACGGATGTACAAATAGCTCGGGAACCCGTTAAGCTCCGCGTGCTCCCAGCCGACGATATTTTTACGGAAATGGTTCAGAATGAGCGGCATTTCCTTCTTTCCAAGCTCCATAGCCTCAGCTACCGATTTATCGTCGGAAGGATCCACCGTGTAGACCAGGAAGGCATTGATAATGACTTCGCCGTCCCGCTGGTTCACCGCGTTCAGCCCCCGCAGGAAAAGCCTGTCGCTGCTCGGCTTGTAAGCCGAGGTCATGCCGCTTAACCCGATCGCAAAGCTCTCATTGACCGACCCGCCGCCGTATTTGGCGCTGCGCTGCTGTGGGGTCAGGCTGTTGAACGAGGCGTTAAATTTCGCCCAATCCACATTTTTGAACTTCATCATGAAGCCGGCACTCATATATTCGATGTTCTTTTGACCATAAAATTGCTCCAGGCCCGGCATCCGTTTTACGTCGAGCTTACTGAGCAACGCGGCATAATCCGTATTGTCGACCCAGTAGCCTGCCTTGATTTTTTTCTTGGTGCCTGCTTTATCTATGTAGTTGACGGATTCGATGGCATGGGGGCCGAATTGCCCTGGAATTTGCTTGACCTCTTGGATTTGGATGCCGGATTCGACGGGAATATCCTTTTTCAGCTTATCAAAATAGGAGGTGAACTCCGGCAGCTTGCGAATTTTTCCGCTGCGGAAGCCGTCGAACAGCTCTTTGGCCCGTCCTTGTACAAGCAGCTGGTATTTATCATCCCGGGTTTCATCCAGGAACAGCATTTCACCCTGCAGCACTTGTCCTCCAAACGCTTCACGGGGATCGAGGACCTTCACCTTCAAGCCTTCGTCTGCCGCGGCTCTTGCCAAATACAGCCCTTCCAGTTCACTGCCGAAGACGACGACATCGACTTTCTCGCTAGGGATTTCAGGCTCCGGCGCTTGTTTTTTCACCAGTTCGCCGGTTTTGGCATCGCCTGCCGATGGGGTCGCCTGCTGCTCCCCGGGAGCTGCTCCTTTTCCGTAAAAAAATATGCTGTACACCGCGGCCAATGCGACTAAAGTAAAGATGGCTATGCCGATCGACAGCTGCTTTCCTTTCCGTTTCATTCCGATGGCTCCTTTCCAGCTCTGCGGTTTCACGAGCTTCGTGTGATGGCGACGTGACGTGGCACCACACACCTTAGTAGAATAACATTTTTGAGGCTTGTTCAAAAGACCCCCACAAACGATCCGGGCCCGGCGAAACGTTTAGTAAATCCTAGGAGATGCTTCACCAATACTATCGTATCTATTTAAAAAGGAGAATGACGATGAATAATACGTTTAAAAAGGTTATGGCTACGGGCCTGACAATGGCTATGGTATTTGGGGGAGGAACGGCTGCGTTTGCCGATGGCAAAGGGAAAGACAAAGCTAACTTGAAATGGAACAACAAAAAATCTTGGGATAGCAACAAAGTGTGGGACAGCACCCGCAACGTATGGAACATTAAGAGCGATGATAACAGCAAAGACATTAACATAAATATTAAACTGACTTTTGACGATGTAAAAGGCTCCGATGTGGAATGGGCCATGAGATACATTGCAAGCCTGGCGTCCAAAGGCGTATTTGAAGGTTACGAGGACGGTACGTTCCAGCCTCGCAAAACGATTACTCGCATCGAGGCCATCACGGCGGCGGTTCGTCTGATGGGCCTGAAGGATCAAGCGGAATCGGCTGAAGCGAAGCAGTCTAACTTGAACTTCAAAGATGCGGATAAAATTAAATCCAAGTATCCATGGGCTGTCGGGTATGTTGCGGTAGCGCTTCAAAACGACCTGTTCGAGGAATCTGACGATTCGGTACAGCCGGAGAAGGAAGCGGACCGTCTGTGGGCGACGACGCTGCTGATTAAAGCGATGAAGCTTCAGGATGAAGCGAAAACGAAAATGAATACGAAGCTGACCTTCAAGGACGCGGACAAAATCCCGGCAGGCTCCGTCGGTTATGTCGAGGAAGCGATTGAGAAGCATCTGGTTGACGGCTATGAGGACAACACGTTCCGTCCGAACCGTCCTGTCACTCGTGCCGAGCTGGCTGCATTGCTGGATCGCACAGGCAACCAGCTTCCGGATAATGCATCCTTCAGCGGCGCGACCTTGTCTTCTGCCGTAACCAATAACACATTGACTTTGACGAAGGATGGTCAATCTTACAGCATCGAGCTGGATGCCAACGCCTTTATTTTCCGTGACGGCTCCAAAGTGAGTGCATCCGCGCTGCAAAGCGGCGATGTGGTCACAGTTCGCACTTATAATGGTAAAGCCTACTATGTAGAAGTAACAACGCTGGTCAATGGCGGACAGCAGCAAAAAGATTTCACCGGAGCTACACTGACATCTGCAGTGAACAATAACGTCATCACCTTTACAAAGGACGGCCAATCGTTCAGCTATGAGCTGGCCTCCAATGCAACAATTGTTCGTGACGGTGTTACGAATGCAAGTGCATCTTCGCTCAAAAACGGCGACATTGTGACGGTCCGCACTTCGGGCGGCAAAGCTTATTATGTGGAAGTAACGACACCGGTCGTAGACCAGCAAAAAGACTTCACAGGAGCGACAATCACTGCCGCGGTAAACAATAACACACTGACGTTTACGAAGGACGGGCAATCGTACAGCTATGCATTGGCTTCCAACGTAACGATTATTCGTAACGGCTTAACGAATGTCAGTGCATCCGAGTTGAAAAACGGCGACGTGGCAACCGTGCGTATTTCTGACGGTAAAGTGTATTTCGTGGAAGTGACGACGATGGCAGCGAAGGAAATAAACTTTACAGTTCTGGGAACCTTCAATTCGTTGACTCGCAATTCCGGTGGCAGAATCAACACGATCTCTATCAACCAAACCTTGAGCAGCGGTACTGTGCAAACAGCCGTGTACAACGTGACAACGACTTCAGATTTGACTTTTGAATGCGGCAGCCAGTCTGATTTGACGGCCAATCGTTCGATCGAGCTGAGAGGAAAAGACCAAGTGGTTCACACCATTGTGATTCGCTAATAAGATATAACAGAAAAAGGTTAGAATACACGAAACCCGTCTTTCAGCCAGGCTCACGCAGCTTGGCCGGAAGACGGGTTTTATTTTGTAGATATATAAGTTACACAACATGCGTCTACCTTGACAAACGCATGCCATCTGGTAAGATGGCGAAGCTGTTTATCCTTATTCGATCGAAACCAGATCCCGGGTTAACCGGTTCAGCCTCTCGCATCCGTTCTCTGTAATGAGAACCATATCCTCAATCATCATTGAGCCCAAGCCGTAGCCATAATAGGGCGTTTCCAAGCAAATGACCATTCCCGGCTGAAAAACGGTTGTCTCCGAAGGAGCGAGGAAGGGGCCTTCCTCTGCGGCAAGGCTTAAGCCCGCGCTGTGGCCGAGATGGCCGCGATTGTAATTGGCCAAGCCCGAGGAGCGAATAAGATTCATCGCCTCTTGAAAGGCCGTCTGCATTGGCATTCCTGGCTCGATCATTTGCAGCAGGCGGTCATGGCCAAGCTTGAGCGCGCCATAGATGCGCTTCATTAAGTCCGTCGGTGGACCCAACACGAAGGTACGGGCAATATCGGAGCCATAGCCGGCAACATCGACACCAACATCAAATTTGATCAAATCTCCCCGTTGACTGGGACGTGTATCAAATACTTGTACAGGGGCAAATTGAGCCCCGACAGAAACCATATGAAAGCGGGCGTTGGAGCCGTCACTATATTTCATTAATCCTCTGCGGAAGGCTTCCACAATTTCTGCCGCGGAGCTGCCTTCCTTGATTTCAGTTACTGCGGAAACAATGCCGTCCTCCGCATAAGTGCATGCCTTGCGCAGCTGGGCGATCTCCCATGGGGTTTTTATCGCACGCAGCTTTGTGAACAGAGGGCCGGCTTCCACCAGCTGGGCTATGCCGGGACAGGACTGCTGCAGTGCAATGATGGAAGGGTGCCGCATGGCACTTAGCTCGACAGAGATTCTTCCCTGGGCAGCACCATGTTCAGCGAGGAGCTGCTGCAGCACCTTGAACATTTCCTCTGCTTGTGGAGAGACCGGCCGTTTTCCTTCGAATTTCCCGCCGATGAGACCCAAGGGATCGTCTACATCTACCCAGGTCGGATAAGTCCGGATTTCCAGATGAGGGCTGTTTGCTACGCCTGCCGCTTCAAAATCATTCATGATCAAGACCGTTTTACGGCTGGGGTCCCGGAACAGGACAGCAAGCGCCACATCACTCATACGCAGCGTGTACATGAATGCGCTTTGGTGGCCGGATAAATAATAAAAGTTTTCACAGCTGGAGGCAATGAGAGCATCGATCTGTTCGTTCTCCATGATCAACCGGGCACGCTCGGTAATCGTTCTAAAATGCTCCTGATCTACATGAACCACAATCTCAACTCCTTCGGATTAGGTTGACCTATCTCCGGCTTTATTCGGACTCGTGAGCCATCTGCCGCAAAAATTTGCGTGCCCGCTCCGTTTGGGGCTGGGCAAAAAAATGCTCAGGGGCTCCTTCCTCTTGAATGATGCCTTCGCTCATAAAAATGACCCGATTCGCCACCTCTTGAGCGAATTTCATCTCATGCGTGACGACAATCATCGTCATCCCTTCCTCGGCCAGCTGCCTCATGACCAACAGCACCTCGCCGGTCAATTCCGGATCCAGTGCCGATGTCGGCTCATCGAACAGCATTATCTGAGGCTGCATTGCCAGAGCGCGTGCAATGGCAACCCTCTGCTGCTGTCCTCCCGACAGCCGGGAAGGATATTCGTGCTTTTTCTCTGCAAGTCCTACTTTACTCAACAGCGACTCGGCCAGCTCGATGGCCTGCGGCTTAGGCATATTTTTCACTGTTACAGGAGCCGTGATCACATTTTCCAGTGCAGTCAAGTGGGGGAACAAGTTAAATGATTGAAACACCATCCCGGTCAAGCCGCGAAGCGCACGGATCGCGTTCTTCTTTGCCGAGCCCGTCATGGAGGAGTCCAGCAGGACGCTGCCAACACGAATCGATCCTGCATCTGCCTCCTCAAGCCCGTTCAGGCAGCGAAGCAGAGTGCTTTTCCCTGAGCCGCTGGGACCTAAGAGAACGACAATTTCCTTGGCACGAACGCTGAGGTTGATATCCTTCAGCACCGTCAAAGTATCGAAACGTTTACTAAGATTTGCAACTTCTATCAAACCCACTCACACCCTTAATAAGCCTTTGATAATTTTTTCTCGATGCGGTCAAGAATGTTGGAGAAGAACATGCTCATAATCCAATACATGAGAGCGATGGCAATGTAAAAAGGCATGGCGACATAATATTGCGCAATAAGCAGCTGGGCGGAGCGCAGCAGCTCGGTTACCGTCACGATCGAAACGAGTGAAGTCTCTTTCAGCATACCGATAAACGTATTCCCCATAGGGGGAATCGCCACTCTTGCCGCCTGGGGAAGTATAATCTTGCGCATCGTCTGCCAAGGAGACAGCCCGAGAGATAGAGCGGCTTCCGTTTGGCCCTTCGGCACCGACAGGATCGCCCCCCGGAATGTCTCGGATAAATAGGCTCCAATATTGATACTAAGCGAAATATAGGCCGCTGTGAGCGGCCCTAGGGTAATACCGTAATCGGGTAAACCGTAATAAATGATGAAGATTTGCACAATAATCGGCGTACCGCGGATGATGGAAACATAGCCTCTAGCCGCATTGCTAATCAGCCAATTACCTTTAAGCCGGGCAATGGCGACCAGCAGTGCGATGATAAATCCGAAGAACATCGAGACGATGGTGATCAGCAGGGTATAGTATGCGCCTGTAAAAAGAAAGCCCAGATTTTCTAAGACGAGTTCCATGAATTGCGGCCTCCCAAGGCATGATTACTTAAAAGCTCGGATCCACACCAAACCATTTCTGATGAATTTGCTTCAGTGTTCCATCGGTTTTCATCTCATTCAACGCTTTGTTGATGGCTTCCACCAGCTCCGGATTATTTTTACGGGTAGCGACACCTGCGAAGTCTTCCTTGATCGGTGCGCCTACCGCTTTTAAGTTCAATTTGTTTTTCTCAATCAGCGGCTTCAGGGCAAACATGTTGTTGATGGTCGCATCAATTCTTCCAACGTTCAAATCTGTGAGAGAGGTGATGACATCGTTGTACGTGGCGATTTCAAAATTGCCGACTTTCGGCATTGCAGTTTCGCGCAAATATTTCTCGTCATTCGTGCCAAGACCGACACCGATCTTCTTGCCTTTGAAATCCTCAATTGCCTTGATTGTGTTGTTATCGCCTTTCACGACGACATTAACCGAGTTCTTGATGTAAGGAATAGAGAAATCCATTGTCTTCTTGCGATCTTCCGTAATGGTTACCTGGCTGATCAGCACGTCGTATTTCTCTTTTTGCAAACCTTCAATCAATCCCGAGAATTCCCCGGTAATGAATTCAGCTTGTACACCCAGCTTTTGTGCCACGGTTTTTGCAATGTCAGCGTCATAGCCGTCAACTTCTTTTTTATCGTTCAAGAAGTTGTAGGGGGCGTAAGTTCCCATCAAGCCCACTTTGATTTTGCCGTTTTTCTTAATTTGCTCCAGCAGATTGCCGGAAGCAGGGGTCACCGCGGCTGTGTTTTTGTTGTCAGTCGCCGGATTGGCTGCCGGCTGCTTGTCCGCTGCCTTTCCGCATCCCGCCAAGGCAAGTCCAACGATAGCAAGCAGCGAGACGGTTTTTAATAATGGTTTAACCTGAAATTTCATTTTGATGCACCCCTTAGTCGATTTTTATTTATGGTTAGCCAAGCAATCCCCGGAATTCGAACCTTGCCGTTTCTTCAGCAATTTGGGATGGGGTATACGGGGAATGGTAATCCACATCCTGCATAGGCCCGAATAACCACTTGGTCAAAACTCCTGTAATTAAGGAAACGAGAATGTTGACACGAAGAGCGACATCGGCCAACTTAGGAATCATTTCCAGCTCAATGGCCCGGTTCACATTTTTCTTAAACGCGTCCTCGAAGCTAATCCAGGTTTGCGATACGGCCTCGCGTACTGTCGGATCCGCGCCTTGACCCTTAATAAGTAAAAATGCCATTAAATCTCGATTCTGATGACCGAATTCGAATAAATCCGTCAACAATCTGGCAGAGGAGCTAATCATATCGTCAACCGTTCCCGCATGCTTACGATACCCCTGCTCAATCACTTGAGTCAGCTTTGCTTTGCCGTTGTCGATGAGACGGATAGCAAGCTGCTCCTTACTTTCGAAATACCAGTAAAACGTGCCTTGGGATACGCCGGAAGCCTTCACAACGTCTGAAATTTTCGTATTGTGATATCCTTTGCGGGCGAACAATTCCAAAGCCGCTTTCATTAATATCTGCTCCCGCTGCTGTTCTTCATTCGATAATGTTGCCAGATTCATAAACTCCTTTCTTCTTAACTGACTCGTCAGTCAAGTCAATTCCGATGGGTTTACTATAGTATATTAGCTTATAAATCGTCAAGCTTTAATTATTATGCACTCGAATGCACTGTATTATAAAAACGACAAATTCTTGATTTTAGTGACAAAATTATACAAATATATTAGAATGAATAGGAATCAATAGGACTAAGTATTCAATTTTTTGCATTTCTTTTCGACACGAGGTACAAATCGCCGCTACTAGGAAGTGATATTTCCTAATTACGAAATCGTCTGACGAGAGGGGTGTTGATGAAGTGAAAGATGCTGTGCATCCTATTTTGGATAGGCTGCTGGACAAAGACAAGGAAACCTATGAGCACGTTTTACGGGTAGGGACACTTGCCCATTGCTGGACTTCCCAGCTGGAGCTGCTTGAGTATGAGGAGCGTGAAGCCTTTGTCGCGGGATGCTTCATCCACGATATCGGGAAAATTTTGATTGATACGAACATTTTGCAAAAGACCTCCAAGCTGGATCGGGAAGAATGGACCCTGATGAGGATGCATCCGGAGCTGGGGGTAACTTTGCTGTCCATTGAAGAGATTAAGAATCCCAACATACTGGACATTGTCATGTATCATCATGAACGCTGGGATGGGCTTGGCTACCCTCAGGGACTTCAAGGTACAAATATACCGAAGCTTGCCCGGATGTGCTCTATTATTGATGCGTTCGATGCCATGCTGTCAGACCGTCCGTATAAAAAAGGGATGTCGCTGGAAGAGGCCAAGGCAGAGCTGCTGGCCCAAGCGGGTATTCAATTTGATGAAATGTATGTGAAGCAGTTTTTGAGCCTGCCGGATCACCTTTTACATCATCCGACATTAGACGATCTGGAGCAGATGGAACTCCAAGGAACTATTTTAATGAGCATACTTCCCAAAATGGGAAGTTGTTTGTAGAGCCCCTTGTACGGTAACCTTGATTCCAATTTGGGAGGAGCGGACACCTTGTCCTTACGGCCTGTCAAGATTGATCTCTAATTTGAAGTGTTTCGCAGAGATTTCACCAAGCGACAGCGTACCATCATTCATTTCATCTCCTTATTATCCTTTGAGCTGGATAAGTCGTCTGCTATTATTCCTAAGCTGCAGGACTTTGAGCTTTGCGGAATTTCATCAACCAAAATTAAGGCTGAGCTGGTAGAGCTGGCAGAAGCCCAGGTTATTATTTGGGATAAAGACATTCATGAATTCAAAATGAATTTGAATTTCGAGGAGTGGCGCGTGGCCGTGAACAGCAAATGGATGGAATCGCGATTCCAGGACTTGCTCCTCATTAATAAACGTCATTCGGAATGGCAATGAATTGAAATAAAGGAGTTTTTATATGAATGCCAAGAAAGTGTTCTCAAGAAAAGCAACCCTTTCCTTAAAAATGTCGGAGTTTGAAGTGCCTCCCATGCAGGATCTGCTTGTTATCGGACGTAAGGCTCCTATTGGACCGGAGGCAGTGAGACGGATGGCTGAGGCCCTATCGCCCGAGCAATTTACCGTTATTAAGATCGATCATCCTAAGGTGGAAGCGGTCTTAATCCGTAATTCTCTGCTGCAGATGCTGGAGAAGGAGGTTTTAATCAATATTGTATTGGAGGAGGCAGAACGTTTGATCAATGATACGATGGTCATTCGATCCGAGCTCAAAATCGAAGTATCGGTGCAGCGGGAGGTGGAATTGCTGTGAAGGTGAAGGAGATCATGTCTTCGCCGCTCCGAACGGTTTCCTCTAACAAAAGTGTCCAGTTTGCGGCAGAGCTCATGGAAGAGCTTAGAATCGGGTCACTGGCGGTTATGGACCACTCGGAAATTACAGGAATCATTACATCACGTGATGCCAGAAAAGCACACCCGAACCGGATTGTTGCGGATGCGATGACCCCTGAGCCGATTACTGTCTCTACAGACAGCTACGGCTGGGATGCACTGCAGGTGATGGAACGCCACGGCATTGAACGGCTGCTTATCAGGGAAAGCGAACAAGTCGTCGGGATCATTACGCGAGATGCGATCCGTGTCCGGTTGAGCGAGCTTTTGGACCCGTTAACGGGCATGTTTCGTTCAGGTTACATTCAAAGCATTGGGGAGGAGATGCTGGACAACCGGCAGCCCTTCCATTTACTTTTTGTAGATATGAATAATTTCGGTAAAATCAACAAGGTTTACGGACATCCTGTCGGAGATGATGTGATCAGAGGCTTTGCGGAACGGATTCGAGCCTTGTCGACCTCCCAGGATTTTTTCTGCAGGTATGCCGGGGATGAATTTGTTATTGTTACGCTGCAAGCGGAGGAGGATGTACAAAGCCTGGTTCGGAGGCTGAGCGAGCCGTTTATCGTCTCCGGGGTCCCGGTTACATCCGCAGTTGGTGTTGTAGGCCCCTCAGAGCCGGCGTTTTTTTCCCTTTCCTTCCGGGAAATTGTGAGTAAGGCAAGCCTCCAATCGTCTACGATTAAGAAGATGGAGCTGCTTCGGCGCAATTAGTAAATTTTCAGAAAATTCACTGGACAGACGTTTCCAAAGGTGTATAATAATAAAATTACTTAACAACCGGAGGAAGCTATGACCCATTCATCCATCAAGCTTGAAGATATCCTTGTCGCCAGTCATGTTCTGAAGGATGTCGTACATCACACGCCTTTGCAAAAAAACTTTATTTTGTCGGAGAAATATAATTGCAACGTCTACTTGAAACGGGAAGATTTGCAGGTGGTGCGTTCCTTTAAAATCCGCGGAGCTTACAATTTGATGCGCAGCCTGCCGGAGGAGAGGCTCCTTCGGGGTGTCGTGTGCGCAAGCGCGGGCAACCATGCCCAAGGGATGGCTTATTCCTGTAAAGCGCTAGGCGTACAAGGGAAAATTTTTATGCCTACGACCACGCCGCGCCAAAAAATTTCGCAGGTGAAGCTGTTCGGAGGATCATTCATTGAAGTCATTCTCATCGGAGATACCTTCGATGATTCGTTGAACGAAGCGCTGCGGTACAGCGAGCGGGAGGACCTGCAATTTATTCATCCCTTCGATCATCTGAAGGTTATTGCCGGGCAAGGGACGGTAGGGATGGAGCTCATGTCAGATATGCGTGATCCCGTTGATTTTGTATTCGCAGGCATCGGCGGGGGCGGCTTGGCTGCAGGTGTAGGTACATATATCAAAAGCATCAGCCCCTCAACCCGGTTCATCGGAGTCGAATCAACCGGAGCGCCCTCGATGAGGGAGGCTTTCGATCGAGGTGAGATCGTGACTCTGACGGATATCGACAAATTCGTGGATGGTACGGCCGTCAAGCGGGTTGGTGAGGTGACGTATGAGATTTGCCGAGATGTCGTTGACGATATCGTCGTGGTGCCTGAGGGCAAAGTATGTACGACGATTTTGGATCTGTATAACGAGAATGCGATCGTCGCTGAGCCGGCTGGCGCGCTGACGATCACTGCGTTAGATTTTTACCGGGAACAGATTGCCGGCAAGAACGTAGTCTGCATCATCAGCGGCGGAAATAACGATATCGACCGGATGCAGGAAATCAAGGAGCGCTCCCTCATTTACGAGGGATTGAAGCATTACTTTACCGTCGAGTTCCCTCAGCGGGCAGGAGCGCTGCGTGAGTTTCTGGATGAGGTGCTTGGGCCTAACGATGATATCGTCCGCTTTGAATATACGAAGAAAACGAGCAAGGAGAACGGCCCGGCGCTTGTTGGCATCGAGCTGAAGAACAAAGAGGATTATGGGCCTTTGATTGAACGAATGGCGGCCAAAGGCATCAAGTATGTGGAGATTAACAAAAATCCGCATTTGTTCAACTTATTGATTTAATTTATTGATTTTGATCGTGACCCAATGACCGGCCGGGCTCCCTTCCAATGAGGGGAGCGTCGGTTTTTTTGTTCTTAACAGGGATGGGGGAATCGCTTCATGCATGGCTGCTTAACCTATACCGCGTCAACCGGTTATGATTGGAGGCTTCACCTATAAAAATCCCCTCCGCCTGGAATCGCTTGAGCCAGTTGACGGCGGCACGGCTGGTCATTTGGAACGCATCAGCTACATCCCGCGGCTTCAAAATCCCGTTTCGCTGCCGGGCCATCTGAATCAATAGGCTCCTGCGCAGCTTCCAAATATCCGCATCCTGCGGCTGAAGCTCCGTCTTGCTCTGCTGGGACCACCAATGACCAATGGCCTGCTTGATTTGCCGCTGGCAGTGATGCGGTTCATTCTCTACTTGATCCGCAGAAAACCGGAGGACGAGCCAACCCGAGAGGACAAGCTGGTTGTGTGCTGTCCACCTTTTATTTAGCTCCTCCTGTGAGATGGACGAGGAGAGAAGAGGGCAATCGGTAATTTCAATGAGCAGCTTCAGGTTGAAGCGGTTGTACATGAATTGAACCCAATCCTGATGTGCCTTATGGGATTCTTCACATACTTCGTATGGAAAACCGGCTTGCAATCCGTGGTAATCGTACTGAAAAGCAGGGCCCCAGACTTGCTCCAGGAAGAGCAGCTCGGAGCGCGTCCAATCGTTTTCTTGCCTGCATTGCTGTTGGCTGTATCTTATTAAATTCGGATTCATGGGCTTGTTCTCTCCTTGGTATAGAAAAATAAAACACCCCACAGCAGGTAAGACTGCCGCGGGGTGTGCTTCACTCCGAATAGGGATTCAATTCGTTATTCAAAACATGTGTTAATTATTGTGCAGCGACCTTCTCCAAATCCTGTACGCCTTGGAAAATGGTTTGGAAGAGCTCTTCCAGATTCGCTTCCTCAATGCAAGAGAATGCGACGCGCAGGTCGGTATCGCCAAGAGCAATCGTGCCGACGCCGTACTTATCAAGCAGGTGAACACGAAGCGTTTCCGCATCGACGGTTTTCAGCTTCAAGCACATGAAGTAGCCGGAGTTGAAAGGATAGTATTCCCATGCCGCATCGAAGCTTCCTTGATCCAGCAAATCCTTCACTTTGTTGGCACGGCCCTTCATGATCTCGAATTTCTCCAGCTTTTGGGCGTGGAATTCGGGTGCTTTCAATGCATGAAGCACGAATGTTTGGGAAGGATGCGGTCCGCTTGAGATCGTCGCACGGATGATTCCCAGCGTTTTTTGCTCCAGCGCCGCCAAGGTTGCTTCGCTTTGTCCGGTATAGGTAATGAAGCCGACCCGGAAGCCCCATACGAATTCTTCTTTGGTCGCGCCATCGATTTTGATGGACAGTACACGCGGATGAAGATCGGTCAATTGACCTGCCAACGATTCTTGCAGCGAATCTTCAAAGAAAAGACCGAAGTAAGCATCGTCGGTAACGGCAACAACATTGATTCCGGCTTCCGCCCCTTCTTTAATCGCCGCGACGATCTGCTTGCCTTCCTCCGGACCTGGCGTGTAACCGGTAGGGTTGTTCGGGAAGTTCAGAACGACAATGGCTTTCCCCTTGCTTTGCTGCGCGAGAATCGCTTGCCGGAGGCCTTCCGCGTTGAATTGACGTTCGCTATTGTACAAAGGATAGTTTACGATCTCGGCGCCGCGGCGAATGCCGAACGTCAGTTCATAGTTCTCCCAATTTTTATCCGGAATAATGACGGCATCACCTGCATCTGCAAACAGATCGGCTACGATGCTAAGGCCATGTGTCAATGCGTTGGTTACGATGGGAAGGCCAAGGCTTTTTCCTTGCAGCGAAGGATTCTCCTCAAGCATCTTCACACGCCAAGCAGCACGAAGTTCCGGTTTACCGGCAGGAGGAGCATACTCGTAAATGTCTTTCGGATCGTAAGCGGAAAGAGTGTCCTGGATCACCTTAAGATGCATAGGCTTGCCGTTTTCCAGCGCGGTTCCGATCGTAGCATTAAACTTTTTGGCTTTTTGCTTGGCTTCAGCAGATTGGCTAAGAATGCCTACCTTAGGGAAATAAATTTGTTTACCCAGGTTGGACAGCATGTCATAAACATGCGGGTTTTCTTTGGCAATCGTATCATTCAGCTGTTGTGCAAGAGGGTTCATTTCTTGTTCATCCTTCCATTGAGCTAGCTAATATTAGGCTATATTATATCATTTTACTTCAGGTGCGTCACTGTTGAAATGGCAAAAGTGAGAACAATTTTCAATCCTGTGAAGATCGGCGCCGATTGTAGCGGGATGCGGCAATTTATGTTACGATAGAAGACGTGTGGAGGGGACGGTCTTTGCCTATGGCTTAAGTTTAAACGTTTTATTATTGGCTTTTGCCTGGATTCGATTCCCCAAATTATTTTGAGGAGGCTTTTTTTACAATGGAAATCAGATACGCTAATAGTCCTGCTGAAACGAAAACGTTCGATACGGATCGTTTGAGAAATGAATTTTTGATTGAAGAGCTGTTCGTTCCAGGCCAATTGAACATGGTATACAGCCATGTGGACCGTTTTATTACAGGTGGTGTAATTCCAACAAACGAGCCGATCAAATTGGAAGCGGACAAGCATGAAATGGGTGCGGACTTCTTCTTGGAGCGTCGTGAAATCGGGATCATCAACGTTGGACCTAAAGGCTCCGTTACTGTAGATGGTACGGTTTATGAACTGGATACGAAAGAATGCGTATATATCGGTCTTGGTAACCAAGACGTATTGTTCAACAGCGCGGATCCTAAAAATCCGGCTCGCTTCTACTTCAACTCTACTCCGGCTCACAAAAACTACCCAACGGTAAAAGTTACACTTGCCGATGCGGAAACCGAGCACTTGGGTTCGATCAATTCCTCCAACGAGCGCGTTATTCACAGATTCATCCACTTGAACGGTGTACAAAGCTGTCAATTGGTTATGGGGATGACTTTGTTGAAGCCGGGCAACATGTGGAACACTATGCCTTGCCACACGCACAACCGCCGCTCCGAGGTATACTTCTACTTCGATATGCCGGAAGACGGTCTTGTGTTCCATTTCATGGGCGAGCCTAGCGAAACCCGTCACCTGGTTGTCCGCAATGAACAAGCTATTATCTCCCCAAGCTGGTCGATTCACTCCGGCGTAGGCACGAACAATTATACTTTCATCTGGGCTATGGCCGGCGAGAACCAAGTATTCCACGATATGGATAAAGTAGCACCGCAGGATTTGAAATAATCATTTTTTGTTACAGATGTAAGCCATATGAATGACGAAAGGGCGCTGAGAAGCGCTCTTTTTTGTGCTTTCTATAGATCATGACTGAATATTGTGTAGAAATTTTAATTATATGGTTTTAAAAAAAGGATTTTTGTATCGACCTGTAGAATATTAATTCTTCGTGTAAGTAAAAAATTACCAAAAAAGGGATAGTGTAGAAATCTGTCGAACGAAATCGAAAATTAAACCGAGGGGGAGATGGATGTTATGAAGGCTGTAAAAGCGGTAGTTGATTATCTTGTAGAGGGTGGAATTAAGTACGTATTCGGGATTCCGGCCGGATCGGTCAACGCTTTCTTTGATGAACTGTATGACACGCCACAGCTGACACCCATTATTGCGAAGCATGAGGGAGCGGCTGCTTATATGGCGGGCGCTTATGCCAAATATGCCAATCAACTCAGCGTATGCATCGGCTGCAGCGGACCGGGCAGTACCAATTTGATTACGGGGGCAGCCAATGCCATGCGGGAGCATCTGCCCGTACTCTTTTTAACGGGTGCGGTACCGGTACGGACCTTCGGCTTGAATGCTTCTCAAGAGCTGGATGCCGTTCCTTTGTTTCAAGCCGTTACGAAGTACAGCGTTTCGGTGAAAAACGCGGAGGATTTGCTTCCCGAGGTGGAGAAGGCGATTGGCATTGCGCTATCTGGCGTCCCTGGGCCTGTCCACGTGCAGATGCCGATTGATATTCAAATCCAGCAGGTGCCTTCAGCAGAGCTGCCTCCATTTCCTAAGTTTCTGCCCGCTGTCCCCGATGCTTCACAGCTTCGTCTTGCTGCTGGGCAGCTTGGTAAAGCATCAAAAGGCATCCTGTTCGTAGGGCAGGGAGCCCGGCGCGCTATCGGTGAAGTAATTGCTTTGGCAGAAATGCTGGATTGGCCGATCGTCACAACGCCGCAAGCCAAAGGCTTGATTCCGGATTCCCACCCGCTGCATCATGGGGTATTCGGATTTGCGGGTCAGCAAAGCGCATCCCATATTATAGAAGATTCGAGCTTTCCTACGCTGTTTGTCATCGGGTCGAGCCTCGGGGAGACGGCAACAAGCAACTGGAAGCCGGAGTTGTCGGCCGACCGTTACATGATCCAGCTGGATATCGATGAAAAGGTGTTCCATCGAGCGTATCCTGCGAACCTTGCGCTGCAAGGGGATGCTGCAGCGACCTTGAGCGCCCTGCTCCAGGAGCTGGAGCTTATGGGGCTTCACCGCAGCTCTTATTCGCCGGTTAGCTCCGCCTCCACCTCTCATTCGTATCAGGCATATAACACGCAAAATGTACTGCTGTCGCTGCAGCAATATATGTCGGGCTCAAGCCGGTATACCGTAGACATCGGGGAATTTATGTCCTATGTCATTCATTATATGAAGGTACCGGAGCCGGATTGCTTCGATATTAACGTTCATTTCGGCGCTATGGGGACGGCCATCGGATCCGCGATCGGGATGAGGCTTGCAGATCCGGATCGTCCGGTTGTCTGCATTACGGGAGACGGCTGCTTTTTCATGCACGGCATGGAGGTGCTTACTGCCAAAGAGTACGGGCTTCCCATCCTCTTTATCGTCATCAATAACTCCCGTCTTGGCATGGTGTACCACGGGCACGAGCTCCAGTACCGGAGAAGTCATCCCCGTTTTCAACAGCAGCCCGTATCCATTTCGGATATGGCGTACGCCATGGGGATTCCGAGCTGGAGAGTGGAGACACTGGAGGATATATCCCAAGGCATGCTGAACGATTTGTGCATCGACGGGCCTGCTGTTTTGGAAATTTCCATTATCGATAATAACATTCCACCTATGGGGGATCGGGTGAAATTCCTTTCTTCCTTTAATAAATAAAAACCACGGTTATTCCGCGTAAAAGCCAGCGCAGCTATAACCGAAACCAGTGGCGACTTATATCTAAAGGAAAAGGGTGTTTCATACCATGCATGCTCAAGCAGATCAAACCAGATATGCTCGTCTAGCCAAAATCAGTCAAGCGATTAATTCCAACCTGGATCTCAATGCCGTACTCGATTCGGTGGCGGCCGCCATCTCCGAAGAGATTGTTCTATGCGATTCGGTCGGCATTTATCTTCCTCAGCCGGACGGTACCTTCAGAGGGTACATAGGGAAGCCGAACAACATTAACGGCGTTACACTGGATCAATTGATTGTAGATCCCAAAGTGGACTCTTTGGCCGCAGACATCATTCGTACGAGAAAAAGCATCTATATTCCGGATACGTCGCTGGACCGTCGTCCGGATCCCCGTCCGATCGAGATGTTCAAGATTCATTCGCTGCTCGGGCTTCCGATTTCGTACGGGGAGGAGCTGTTCGGCCTTGTCTTTTTGTTCAACTATGGGATGTCGATGAATTTATCGGAATCTGCGATCCAGACTGTAGAGGCCTATGTCAATATGGCCGGGGTTGCGATTCATAACATGCACCAATTCAATGCAATCCAATCCCTGCTCAGGGAAAAGCAGCTGCTGCTCGACGTCACACGCGAGCTGTCTTTATGCTCCACCACAGAAAAAATATTGGATACGTGCTTCCGTTATGTGGGCCAGGTGCTAAACAATAAAAATATCGGCGTTCACTTATGCGATTCCATCGGAAGCACGTTCCGGCCGGCGCGGTTAAGTAATCACTCCGACTGGACAGAAGAGGAATGGCGCAAGACACACAAGCACATTAAGCTGAATTATGATAAGGATTTGCTGTTCCAGGAAGTGATCCAGACGAAGAAATATGTGCTGATCCCGGATATTGACGCCGACCCCAGACCGAACCATGAGGCCTGCCATCAATTCGGCATTAAAGGAGTGTTCATGCTGCCGTTGGTTGCAACCGCTGAAGTATTGGGTACCATCGCCGTGGTCAGCCTGGGAGAGGTGCGTACTTACTCGGAGGTCGACATGCAGCTCGCACAGTCCATCATTGATGTAACGGCTGCTGCGCTGTCCAATGCGATACGAATGGAGCAGCTTGAGCTTATCATTAACGATCGAACGGAAGAACTGCGGGAGAACCACCGGATTCTGGAGCTGATTCTGAATTCGGCCGGGGAAGGCATTTACGGACTGAATCTCGACGGCAGAATTACATTCTGCAATCCCGCGGCTGCCCGAATGCTGGGACTGACGGTAAACGAACTTATCGGTCAAAAGCATGAGCATATTCTCCAGCCTCCCGACATGCAAAGCGGAGCTTCGGCGGCGTCTATCTTTGACGTTTTTGACGGAGACAGCGTCATATTTATGCAGGAGGACCTGTTTTATACGGCAGACGGCTTGATGTTTCCCGTCGAATATGTGCTGACACCGATCGTGGAGGATAACAAAATCCGCGGCGGTGTGGTCACCTTTCGTGATATTTCCGAGCGGAAAAGCACGGAGGAAATCATCCGCAAAACCGATAAGCTATCCGTTATCGGAGAGCTGGCGGCCGGGGTCGCCCATGAAATCCGCAACCCGCTGACAACGCTGCGCGGATTCATTCAGCTGCTGCATACGAGCCCTCACACGAAGCGTGAGAATCTCGATATCATGCTGTCCGAGTTGGACCGGATTAATTTTATCGTCAGTGAACTGCTGTTTATTGCCAAACCGCAATGCATCACCTTCCACCAGAAGGATCTTACCCTCATTCTTGAAAATGTCATTCAGCTGCTTCACGCGCAAGCCAACATGAACAATGTGGAAATCCAGATGGAAATGACCGGTGAGATTCCGCATATTACGTGCGCAGAAAGCCAGCTGAAGCAGGCATTTATCAATATTGTAAAAAATGCAATCGAGTCCATGGAAGACGGGGGACAGCTGTTCATTCAAGTGAACGTAAAGGATGAGCTTGTTGTCATCCGATTTAAGGATTCGGGCTGCGGGGTAGCAAAGGATCGCATACCTAAGCTGGGAGAACCGTTCTACACAACCAAGGAAAAAGGAATCGGACTGGGCTTGATGGTTACGTTCCAAATCATCAAGCATCATCATGGCCGGATTCATATCGAAAGTGCGGAAGGGGCTGGGACGACGGTTCAAATTGAGCTGCCCATCGTGCTGCCGGAAGACTACGTGGAGCATCTGCCTTACACGTACAGTACGTTGTAGAGGGAACTTTCATCGAAAGAACCGGAAAAGCCGGGGTCCCAAGCAAGGGACTCCGGCCTATTTCTTTTGATGATGAGGACAGTACGCTTTCATTAAAGCAATCGTCTCCGCGTCCAGCCCGGCATCGCGCTGCTGCAGACCTTCGGTGACCTGTTCGAATTTCGTGCTGTTCATGTTTTGTCCGAATTTGTATTTGGCGGACAGCTCTTGAATAGCGATGCGTACCACAGCAGTAGCTTTCAGCTGCCCGGCATAATCGGGATCGGCCGGATCTATAGGGTTGTAGCCGCCTTCGGGCTGAAGCTTTCGCATGAAAGCGGACAGAGCCGATGCTTTTTCCGCAGGGTCGGAGACCGGCTCGGCATAGCCCCGGATAAGAACCGATTTGAAAAAAGCGGTCGCCGGGCACGCCAGCTCCGGATCCGTGAAATAGGAAGGAATAATGGCATATTCCTTGGCCACGGCAAAGGTAACTTTGGGATTAGACTGAATCTGGTTCATTTTCTCTCCCGCCCTGCTTCCATGAAAGTACAGGCTTCCTTCGTGAAATACAAAATTGAGCGGAGTCAGTCTCGGCCAGCCGTCCTCTCCCCATGTCCCAAGGAAACCGAAGCTCATTTCATGCAAAAACTGCTCCGTTTCCTGGTCATCCATCACTTCGAATTCTTTTCTTCTCATGGTTTTCTCCTCCTTGGGTAGTCCGTTAAGCATGAAACCAAGATATCGCATATGTTGACAAATAAAAAGTTCCAATTTACATTGATTTTAATAGACCAATTTAGGAGAGCTGAGGAGGGGACCGGACATGCAGTTTCAAATTCCTTTTCACAGCTATAGCGGGAAGTATGCGACGAAGCGCCTTGCCCTGTATCATGCCATCAGAGATTCAATTATTCATCTCGTGCTGCCTTACCGCACGAAGCTGCCTTCCAGCAGAGCTTTGGCCGCTTTATATGAAGTATCCAGAGGAACCGTGAACCAGGTATATGACATTCTCTCCTCTGAAGGCTACTTGTCCAGTGAAGCGGGCAGGGGCACCTTCGTGTCCTATCAAGAGGATAGGCTGGAGCCGCAGAAGGTAAAAGAGGACGCCTACCGGTTGTCTGCATGGGGGGAGCGGTTAAGCCGCGTTCTCCCACAGTCATGGGAGCAATTACACACAGATGGTGAGCGATGGGTTGTGGATTTTCATGCATTTGCCTCCGACCCGGATTGGTTCCCGGGGGACGAATGGAACCGCTGCCTGCATGAGCAGGCAAGGCGGTTGAGACACAGTGATCCAAGGCATGCCGCGGTCTCTACCTTGGGGGATGATGAGCTTCGCGAGTGCATTGCCCAGTATTTGCGGCGCGCCAGAGGGATAGCTGTTCCATCGGAGCAAATTGCAATTGTGAACGGCTCCATGCAGTTCATCGCGTTAATTATTCAGCTGTTCATCAATGAAAACGACAGGGTGATTGTTGAGAACCCGGGGTATGCCGGCGTGCGGAGCGCTGTCCAGGCAGCCGGGGGGCAATGCGTACCGGTTGATGTGGATGAGCACGGTATTGTCCCGGGGAATTGGGACGGGAGCATGGCCTTTATCACCCCGAACAGACAGTTCCCTACGGGTGTCGTACTTCCCATGGAAAGGCGTCAGCAGCTGTTGAAATGGGCATATGAGAGGGACGCTATCCTTATCGAAGATGATTATGACAGCGAGTTTCGTCATCGCGGCAAATCATTGGAGCCCTTGAAGGTGCTGGACCGTGAAGAAAGGGTCATTTATATCGGGAGCTTTACGAAGACGCTGCTGCCCAGTGTCCGGATTGGTTATGCCGTACTTCCGCCGGCACTGGTAGCGCCCTTCACCAAAGCCAAGGCGCTGTATGAGCGCCAGCCGACCAACCTGTTGGAGCAGAGGACGCTGGCTGCATGGATGCAAAACGGCCAGTATGAGAGGCATTTAAGAAGAATGAAGCGAATTTACGGAAAAAAATTTTACAAGCTGCATGAGCTGCTCCTCTCCCGGCTGTCCTCTTTGTTTGCATGGGTTGCCGGCGATGCAGGCTTGCATATTTTCGGATGGTGGCGGGGCACCCGGGAGCAGTATGTGCAATTTGCAGCGCAATGCAAGGCTGAGGGCATCCGCTGGTCGGAAATAGAGACGACGGATAGTGTGGGCAGGGAGCCGCGATACGGCGCCTATTTCCATTTCCCTCACCTTCGCGAGGAGGCCATGGTTTACGGTGTAAACCGGATGGAGGAAATAGCGGTTGAGCTTGGACTACAGGAACAGACGCTCAAATAGCCAGAATCCCCCTAGCAGTGTAATGGTAACAGAGCCATAACGAATGGAGGCACCCGAAATACGTGCTTGGTGAAAAAATTTCAGTACAGGGAACAGCAGAAGGACAATGCTTAGTTGAATCACCTCAATCCCGAGGTTAAAGCTGACGAGCGAAATCGCCAAATGGCTTTTAGGCAGCTCCATTTCTTGGAGAATAGAAGCGAAGCCCAAGCCATGAATCAGGCCAAATGCAAAAGTAAGCAGTGCCCGATGCTTGATTTCCCGGCGGAAAATGTTTTCCAAAGCTACGTAACAAATGCTTAAGGCAATGGTGGATTCAACAAGACGCGAAGGGAGGGTGACCCACCCTAACACAGCCATTGTTAAAGTTAAGCTGTGTGCTATTGTGAAGGCGCTGATAATGGCTGCATATTGTTTGAAAGTTTGCTTTCGAAGCAGCAGGGCGAGTAAAAACAACAAATGGTCATATCCCGTTAAAATATGATGCATGCCCAGCTTGAAAAAAGAGAAGAAGCCGGAAGCGGCTCCGTTCGAGGAGGCGGGGGCCGCTTTGACTACGGGGCTGCTGCCTTCTGATTTCATAGTGGAAGCAGGTGTCGGGGCCGCTTCCGCTTGATTTCCTGCAGCAGCTTGCGGTTTCTCAGGAACAGCAAGTGCTGGCTGCTGCTCCTGGGCTTGTTGTCCTCCCTGATCTTCACTCAGCAGCAGGATCCAAGTGCGGTCCTTGCCTTGAAGCACGGCTTGATTAACCTGCCCCCCTTGTTTGGCCGTCAACAGATTGACATAAGAAGTCCCTGCCGGTGCCGTAGACTGCGTATACAATCCATCATTAAGGCTGATCGTTTGGCCTGCTGCATAAGCAGGGAAACGGTATGTCCACGTAACGACCTGCTTGTCCCCTTTTTTCTCCAGCTGTATACTTTGCAATTCTCCTTCCTGCTGCCGCTGGTTCATCTCCAGCACTACACTGTCATCAATCCATTCTTCCAAACGTCGATGAAGTGCCCCCAATTCCTGCTCATCCAATGCTCCATCATGATTCGAGTCCCCTCCCATGCTTTCCATTACCGAGAGCATATCCAGTGAAAAGGACATATCGGTTTCGGTCGTATTAAAGCTGATTTGAGTAAAGGATGCGCTTAACGCGTGGGCCTGCACCCCATTGCCGAATGAAAAAAGCAAGATTCCAGGCAGCATAATAATCATGAGAATCCAAGCGCAGCTCTTTGTTTTTAATGTCATTAGATGTAAAAAAATGGTGTTTAAGGATCGCTCTTGCACGGATGTTCCTCCTAGTGGATGTGATAAGAAAATAACAAAAGCTTGTTTTTCCTCATCATCGATTGTATCCTGCCAGTTTCATCGCAGTATTAAGCTAATGTCAACCGAAGGTTAATAATTTTACAAAATCTTTGAACGGCGAGAACAATGGTATAACAAAATGCTGGTATAGTTGGTATGGTTTTCGATGTCCTTGGCCAATTGGCAGGAAGTAATAGACGAATCGGGGAGCATATCCATGAAAGAGAGGAAAGAGAACATGACAGCTTGGCTTCAAAAGGGAAAAAGGTGGACAAGCCTTGCCTTGGCTTTTCTGCTGCTGATCGGCTCATTCGTTCCACAGCCCATGCTGCAGCAGGCGAAGGCGGCAGCGCAGCACGTCGTTATTAATCAAATTTATGGAGCGGGCGGTAACGGCGGAGCCACATACAAAAATGACTTTATTGAACTATATAACCCTATGGATCAAGAGATCGATCTTAGCGGTTGGTCTGTACAATACGCTTCCTCCACCGGAAGTACGTGGCAGGTCACCAATCTAACGAAGAAAATACCCGCCTACGGCTATTATTTAATCAGCGAAGCGGGTGGTACGAACGGCAGTGCCATACCTAGCGCTGATGATACCGGTGCTATCACTATGTCTGCAGCAGCAGGGAAGGTGGCCCTCGTTCGTTCCACGAAGGCACTAACCGGAGGTGCGCTCCCTGCAGATTATGCCAGCGTGGATGTAGTGGACTATGTAGGCTACGGAAGCGCCGCAGGGTCATATGAAGGCACAGGACCGACCCCTGCACCATCGCTGACCAACAGTGTTCAACGAAAAGGGAATGGACGAGACACGGACGACAATAAAAACGACTTTGCAGCCGTGCCTGCCAACCCTCACAATTCATCCAGTCCTATCTCGATTCCTAATAACAGTGCCGATCCGAATCCTTTGTTGATCCAATTTGTGAATCAGGCAGGAATAGGGACAATAACAGGGGATGCCAGCTCGGTGACAGGCGGAACCTACGTTTCGTTATACACAACAAATCCTACAGTAGGAGGAGCGGTTATCGAATCCGTTTATGCGGCGGCAGACGGAGCGTTCAGCTTGCATTTTACGAATGCCATGAACGCGTCCTCGGTATATGTTACTTCAACGGAGCCGGCAAAGGCCGAAAGCAATGCCGTAACGATTCAAGCTGCGACTCCGGCCGTCATACCCGTATCCGATAAGATCAACTACACAATAGACGCCACTGGAAAAGGGACCTTAGGGGGAGCCGCAGGGGCGGCAGCACCGAATGCTTACATATTCGTTTATCCAAGCTCAGATACGTCTGTTGGCAACCGGTTCATTTCCCTTGCGGACGGCAAAGATTATGTAAAAGCCGACGCTAGCGGGGCGTTCACCGTCTACTTTAGCAATGGGACAAATGACGTATACGTAACCCAGCTTACCTATGGCAGCCAAGGCAAGAGCTTGGAGAGCGCTGCAGTTGCAATCACAAAGAAGGATTCGAATCTCATCACACCCATTTCCAGCTTGCATACGAATGATAGCAACGGGAAGTCCGACAAAATAAATTTGGCGTTTACCGTTCAAGGGGTTGTCACCGTAGCTCCTAATGTCATAGGCTCCAAGGCCTTCTACATTCAGGATGCGACCGGCGGGATCAATGTGTATGGGCTCCCGGCAGGCGTTACCGTAACACAAGGAGACCTTGTGACCATCAACGGTACGATAGCCTTTTATAATGGACTGACGGAGCTGGTTCCTTCAACGATTACGAAGGACGGTACGGCACTGCTGCCGGAACCGGCGGTGAGAACGGTAACGGAGCTGACCGATTACACCAAGGCAGAGTCATGGGAAGGCAGCCTTGTGAAAGTAACGGGCAAAGTGACCAGTGTACCGGCAAGTGCCGATACGGGAGGCGGCTACAATGTTACTATCGCGGATGACAAAGGCAAGACGATGACACTTCGCGTGATGGCGACAACCGATATTCAGGTGGCCGCAGATATTATCAACGGACTCACCTATACGTTTACCGCTATGTTTAGCCAATATGATTCCAGTTCGCCTTATACGACCGGATATCAGATTTTCCCGCGCTCCAAGGCGGATGTTGTTGAAATGAAACAGGTTTCGCTGCAGCACAGCGCATTAACAGAAGCGTATACCGATACCGATGTCCAATTCACCGCTTCTGCCAGAAATGCAGATTCAGTCACGATCTACTATCGTGCGGTGGGTGCTTCCGGTTACGAGACGCTATCGATGGTCTCAACGGATCAACAGCAATATATTGCTGTACTGCCCAAGGCTTCTGTACCAGCCAATGCTTTCGAATATTACGTAGAAGCCAAGGCAGGAAGCGACATAAAGCAATCCGGGTCGCCAAGCGCTCCATATACGGTGAATGTGGTGGCGGATACGTTTGCCCCCGTTCTAGATCAGGAGCTTCCAGGAGACATGATGAAGGTGGAGGACAATCGTCCAAGCATCTCCGTCCACTTTAACGAACCAAGCGGGTTAAATGTACAATCCTTGCAGGTACTTATCGATGGCGCGGATGTTACTTCACAGACCTCCGTTGGAACGGATACGATCCAGTTGACACTAAGCTCCGATTTATCGATTGGCAGCCATACCGTAAACGTGATGGTTAGCGACACCAAGGGGAATCCAGGAACACGTTCGTGGACGTTCCAGGTAGTTCCCGTATTTACAGGCGGTAACCACTACAGAGGAACGACGCATAACCATACGAATATTTCGCATGACGGTGCCGGAAGTCCGGAAGCGGCGTTGCAGGCGGCCAAAGCGCATAAGTATGATTTCTTTGCTTTCTCCGATCATTCCCATGATATTGATTCGACACAGGTGGATCAGGATACGGTAGAACACAAGGGGCAGCCCGAACGGACCGGGGGGGCCGATTGGCAGTTAACGAAGAAACTGGCCAAGGATTACACAAATGATAGTTTTGTTGTATTCCCTGCATTTGAGATGACGGCCACCACATGGGGCCACTCCAATGTGTTTGGAACGGACAATTTTATCGATCGTAAGCAAAATGGCGGACTCTATCAAGATCTGAACAAGTATTATGCATGGGTCATGACTTATGATGATGTAGCGGCACAGTTTAATCATCCCGACATGTCGGCCAATGCTTTCAATAACTTCATGCCTTACGATGCCAAGGTTGACAATCTGTTCACCATGCTTGAGGTTGGAAACGGATCGGGACATTACAATTATTACAACGCCGAGAAAAAGTTTTACAGCGCCCTTGATTTGGGCTGGCACGTAGCTCCTACGTTCGGTGAGGATAACCATGATGCGACATGGGGGCAAACGATGAGAAGGACGGTTATCGTCGCTGACGATCTTTCCCAGGAATCGCTGCTGCACTCGATGCGCAACATGCGGGTTTACATGGCGGAGGATCCGAACTTTACATTGGATGTGCTAGCCAATGGCCAGTATATGGGCGCTACCGTAAAAGGAAAAACATTGAATTTCTCCGTTTCCGGTAAAGATGACGTGGCGGAATCCGGCACGATGCCCGAATATAGTTATTTGCCAGCGTCTTACCAGGCTGATGACCGAGTCGCCAAAGTCGAGCTGATCACTAACGGAGGAAAGGTTATCGATTCCTACTCCCCGATGACGGCTAATTTCACCTGGAATCCGAATTATACCGTAACGGGCGGACAGCAATGGTTCGTCGTTAAAGTCACGCAAAAAGACGGCGATCAAATCTATTCGTCGCCTATCTGGTCCGAGGTGGTGAATACGGACGTTAAAATCAGCGGCGTCAACGTTGTTGGAGACAGTCTGACAGCGACGATCCCTGCGACGATTCAAGCGGGTATTTCCAATTTGGGTACACAGGATATAACGAATTTGAAGGCACACTTTTACTACGATTCGGCAGATTCGAATCATCTTATCGGCGAGACGACCATTGCCTCCATCGCCTCCAAAGGTACGGCTACGGCGAGTGTGATATGGGGGAGTCCCGTCTCTGGAAATCATACTATTCTTGTTGTCATTGATGGTCCACCGGGGGATGCTGCCGGAGATAATATCGTTCAATTGCCTGTTCAAGTGAAAGAGCCTCTTGGCATAAAAATTGTCATAGATGCTTCCCATCAAAATGAAAACACGACTAAAGACAGCAGCAGCTACAAGGATAATTTGAAGGCAGTGACCAAACAGCTGCAGCAAGAAGGGTACACGGTGGTCGAAAGCACTTATTCGTTGGCTTCGCCTTCTACGCTTTCAGATGCGCAGGTGCTCATGATCACGTACCCGATGACAGCTTTAACGGACGACGAGAGCCTTGCCGTTACCGCATTTGTTCACAATGGCGGCTCATTATTCCTGGCAGGCAAAAGTAATAACAGCACCAGCCCAGCAGAGGATAATAAATTGCTGGCCCAAATAGGCTCATCCATCCGTATTAATGATGACGGGATTTTTGACACCAGTAAGGATGGGAATTTCTTCGGTGACCCGGTGAATACGGCCTGGGCTGTCCGGCTTCATCCCGGTTTAGTGAAAAATAGATTAACCGACCGGGTGTTGACGGTTGAATATTACAGTGGAGCAAGCTTGGAGAGTACGGGGCATGCGCCTTTGACGGATACCGATGCCGTGACGATTTTGGCAAGAGGGAACGAAACATCGTATCAATCCAATATCAAGAATGGAAGCTATGCTTACGATATCACGAACGATACTTCAGGAGGCTCGGCCATTCCGGTGATTGCCTCCGAGCAGTTGGGCAAGGGAAGAGTGGTCGTGTCGGGCATGAATTTCCTGAATGATAAGCAAATGGATGAAGCATACAATCCCAAAGGGAACAATGAGCTTTCCTTGAATGTAATGAACTGGCTTGCCCACCGTGAACCTGTCGTCAGCAGCATTGCAGAGGTGCGTGCCAAGGAGGATGGAGTTCCGGTTGTTATTGAAGGAACGGTGACGACGGCAGCCGGCGTTTTCTTCGATGCCTTCTATGTGCAGGATGCGACAGGTGGTATCATGGCTTATAAGGAAGCGCCGGAGGGAAGCCTGAAGCCTGGGGACAAGGTTCGCATTTATGGTCAAATGAAAACATTCGAGAACAACAAGGAGCTTGATTTTGGCTCATTTAATCTCGATGTCATCAAGCTCGGCCATACCGATCCTGTCGAGCCGTTACTCGTGTCGACAGGGGAGGCGAGCCTGGAGAAGAACCAAGGGCTGCTTCTTAAGGTGAAGGGAAAGGTAGCATCCAAATACGACGAGAACTCCTATGTTGTTGACGATGGAAGTGGCCCTATTCTGGTATTTACCGACGGCTATATTGTGAACCAAAGCGGTTCTGTGCCTGTTCTGCAAGCAGGGGATACGTTAGAAGCAGTGGGTCTCGCAGGGAAATACGCAGAAGGGATGCGTATCCGCGTTAGAGATACGAAAGAATTGATCAAGACCGCGGCGGAGCCGTCCCATGATGCCACCTTATCAGGACTGAGCGTTAGCGAAGGGACGTTGACACCGGCGTTTGATCCGAATACAACAGAATATACCGTAGAGGTATATTCGGCTTCGGTTGCCGTAACACCAGTTGCATCGTCTTCTGCATCCGCAATGAAGGTCAATGGGACAGCTACGGTGAGCGGGGCTGTGTATACACAATATTTACAAAGTGGAGTTAATTCCGTTTCCATTCAACTGACTGCCGAGGATGGAACGACAGCGAAGGAATATAAGCTTTCTATTTACCGTCTGAGCACAGGACACGGAAACAATCACAAGCCTGGCGGCAGTACGTCTGCCACTATCCCGGAAGAACAAGCCGGCGGGGTACAAGGTGAGATGAAGTCGGAGAATGGAAAGGCAAGGATCGATTTTACCTATGAACCGACAGCTATGGATGCTGCGATCAAGGGAGCAAGCAACGGGAAAGTAACTTTAAAGGCTGTCTCAAATGAGATTGTTGACAGCACACGGGTTGTCGTAAAACAAGGATCTCTACAGGCACTGCTCCGTGAGCCAAGCTTGAAAATCCTTGCCATTGCTACCCCCTTGGGCTCCTATGAGATTCCGGTAGCTCAGATCCAGCTTGGCAGCTGGTCTGCCATGTCCGGTATCCCTCAGACTCAATTGGATCTGACCATCGATATCCGTCACGATGATTATGCCGCAGCAGCAGCCACGAAAAAAGGCTTGCAGGCTAAAGCAGCCGTTGAATTTACTTTGACGGCTACGACAACCGAGGGTCAAAGTAAGGTAATTTCCAAATTTACCCAGTATGTACCTCGGAAATTAGTTATCGACAGCACATTAAACGGGAATAATCTGGCGGTTGTACGAGTGGAGCAAGATGGTGAGGGCAATACCATCTATAATCCGGTGCCTTTCAGCATAACAGGCAGAGAGGTCACGATATTCAGCAGGACGAACAGTACGTATCTTGTAGTGGAAAATACGAAGGAATTCCAAGACATGAGCGGTCACTGGGCTCGAGCGGAAGTTCAGTCCATGGCCAATAAGCTGATCGTTCAAGGGACCACTGACGAGAAGTTCGCACCTGACCGTACGGTTACCCGCGCAGAATTCGCGGCATTGCTTGTTAGAACCTTAGGTCTTACTTCTTCAATAGATCCGAAATCCAAAGCCTCCTTCAACGATATTCAAATGAAGGATTGGTATAACGGTGTAATTGCCGCAGCAGCGGAACACAGACTTGTATCAGGCTTTGAGGATGGGACGTACCGACCTGACGATCAAATGACCAGACAAGAAATGACGGTTATGATCTACCGTGCGATGCAGTTTGCGGGTTATTCGCAGGGCACCAGCTCGGCTCCATCATTTAGCGACGAGAAGGAAGTCGCGGGCTGGGCAAAAGAAGCCATGGCTGCTCTAGCAAATATGCAGATCATCAATGGCGTAACAGCTAACAAGTTTGCTCCTAACCAAACGGCAACACGCGCGGAAAGTACAGTGATTTTAAACAGAATGCTTAACCATCTGAGCTTCAGCAAATAAAAATAGCGTTACAAAAAAACAAACCCTTTTAGTCCTTGGCGACTAAAAGGGTTTTGCTTTTGAAGTGGTAAAAAGAAAATCTATTACTCTGCCTCCGCCGCCCATTCCTTAAGCGTGCGGTCCGACGGGAGGAGGAAAGTCAATAAGCCGAGCAGCGGCAGAAAGCTGACCATCTGCATGACAAGAGGTAATTTAAAAAGGTCGATCAATCCGCCTAGAGCAACGGCGCCAAGGGCACCCAGTCCAAACGCCAAGCCGGTAATGAGGCCCGACACGGTGCCAACTTTTCCCGGAATAAGCTCCTGGGCGTACACAACCGTGACTGAGAAGCTGGATAAAATAATAAGTCCGTTAATTAATAGAATGACATAGGCCCAAAATGCATTGGCGTAAGGCAGTACCAGCGCCAGCGGGGCTGATCCGAGCATGGAAAAGAAAATCATATTGCGGCGGCCGAATTTATCGGCGAGCGGTCCGCCCAGGAAAGTGCCCACCGCACCTGCAGCGGCAAATAAGAAAATGTACAGCTGGGCGTGTTCCAGTGTAATGTTGAACTTCTCCATCAAATAGAACGGATAGTAAATAGAAACGCCGGAATGGTACCATGATCTCGCGAACACAAGGAAAATGAGCAGCATGACCGCGAAGGTAATCTGCTTTTTCCGGTGGGGACTCATTCGGCGTACAACGGCAGACTTTACCGGTCTCGGGTGCGCAGCCAAATATCCCCCATACCACCGGGCGATGAACATTTGCACGGCAATCCCCAGTCCCGCGACGACTGTGAACCAAATGGCTCCCTTTTGACCGAGCGGTACAAAAATGAGCGCAGTCATAATGGAAGCAAGCGATTGGCCAGCATTGCCGCCAACCTGGAAGATGGACTGGGCCAATCCGCGGCGCGACCCTCCGGCCATGTAGGCAACCCGTGAGCCTTCCGGATGGAAGATGGCGGAGCCGAAGCCGACGAATATGACAGACAGCAGAATGAGCCAATAGTTCGGAGAGAACGCCAGACCGAATACCCCTAAGCAGGTGAGAGCCATACCCAGAGGGAGCATGTAGGGCGACGGCTTCCGGTCCGAGTACATGCCGACGGCGGGCTGCATCACGGAAGCCGTCATGTTCAGACCGAAGACGATCATCCCCGACTGCATATAGTTCAGGTGCATCGTATCCTTCAGAATCGGCAAAATGGCGGGAATGATGGATTGAATCGAATCGTTAAACAAATGAACGATACTAATGGCCAGCAAAATACGAAATACCGTCGGCCGCGCATCGGGGATCTGACTGTATTTCGTTGACTTCAAGGCTGCCGTTCCGGCTTGAGCTTGCATGATGTCCAAATCTCCTCTTCTGTGGGCCGTACGGTTTACGACTCTTTAATGGTACCCAAGGCTTCTCCCATTTTGACTTTACTGCCAACCTGAAGGTCCTTACGGCCCTCGAAGGTACCGGATTCCATCAACAATACGACGGTGGAACCGAATTCGAAGTAAGCCAACTCATCTCCGCGACCCGGCTGTTCCGGAAGCGGTGACACATATTGAATGCTGCTGACGTTCATTGCGCCGACCTTGACTACGGCCAGCTCACCGCCCTCATGCTGCATGTAAGTGATCAGCCTTTCATTGCGGCTCAATACTCTGCGCATATGGCGAAGACCGAACTCATTCACCGGATAGACTCGGCCGGGCACATGTTCTTTTTCAATAATCGTACCTTCTACAGGGGTATGGATCCGGTGGTAATCGGTAGGACTCAAATAAAGCACATAGTAAAATCCGTTCGTATAGTTTACGGTACGAGGAGAGTGATTCAACAGCTCCTCCACCGTATAATCTTGTCCCTTCACATTCAGGATAAGTCCTTCGCTGATGGGTCCCATACCGGTAATGGCGGCGTCCACCGGACTTACGATTTTATGTGGAGCTACATCCACCGGACGAAGGCCGGTCTTGAGGCGCCTTGTGAAAAAATCGTTCAAGGAAGCGTACTCGCTCAGCTTTTTCTCAGCGTCCTCAATTCGAATTCCATATATTTTGGCAAAGCGCGGAATGAAGCTGCGGCTTGCTCTTGATTTAGCAAAGGCGCCGGTCAATCGGGAGATCGTCTTGCGGGAAGATAGCTCCGTTAACAAGCGAAAAAACGATTTGGTCATAACAGTCAATTCACCTATTCTTTCGTAATGTGGTCTAACGATTATCTTGACATAGAACCTGCTTTTAAGCAAGAAAAAAAGAACCCTCCTAAGCACCGCTCAGCGGTGAAGAGAGTCTTAAATGGATTCCCGGGCTGCAAGTCTAAGCGGTCTTGGTTTCCGTGGTTTCAGGGTTTTCTGCGGTTGGCCCTGATTTGTATTCCCCGCACGATAAACAAGAGGATACATTTACCATAATAGGGTTACACGAGCCGGAAAACTTGGTACAATGAATGGGTGTTTTGCTTTGCGGGTCTGCGGAAATCATGATGCAATACGAACAGCTGGAGACGAGTTCTGCGGTCACGTGCAGGAGAACTTTTTGTGTCTGTTGGAGTTCTTCCACGAATCGGTGGCCCCCTTACATGAACTTATTGTTTGCGGCTCATTGATAACGCATACATGTCAATAGTAACACAATGCAACTCACAGATAAACCATAATATACCAAATAATGGTTTGGACAATTTGTGAATCGAAGGAGAGAGTAACCTGTGCCTAATGTAGATTATCCCTTATCCCAGCTTCTGCAATATGTTCCCGAGCTCACGGCCGAGCCTGATTTTGATGCCTTTTGGGACCGTGCCAAAGCGGAATCGTCAAAAGTGGCATTGGATGCTAAGATCGAGCTGGTAGAGAACCATCCGTTAAAAAGCATCCGTATTTATGATGTGGTCTACAACGGAACTGACGGGACACCGATCCATGGCTGGTATGTGACACCTCAAGGTGAGCATGGGCCGGGCTCGCTTCCGGTCATTGTGAAGTATCACGGATACAGCGGGGACCGAGGCAGACCTAACGATTTGCTGCAATGGGCAGCCATGGGCTTTGCTGCTTTTGCGGTAGATGTCAGGGGACAATGCGGTGCATCCCCCGATTATGCAGTGTATCCGCAGGGCAGCTCTCCAGGCTGGATGACGCTGGGCTTGCTGGACCCGGAAGCTTACTATTACAAGCAAGTATACCTCGATTGTATTCGTGCATTGGATTTCGTCGTTTCCCGAGAGGAAGTGGATGCCGGCCGCATGGCCGTATATGGAGGGAGTCAAGGCGGGGGATTGGCTTTGGCTGTGGCGGGACTGGACAGCCGTCCTAAGCTTTGTATGCCTGTGTTTCCTTATTTGTGCCACTTCCGCCGTTCGGTTGAGCAGCATAGTACGGGACCGTATGCCGAAATTAAAAATTGGTTCCGCAGGTTCGACCCTGCGCATGAGCTGGAGGAGCAAGTGTACCGTACCCTCAGCTATTTTGACGGGATGAATATGGCGGCTAGAATCCAAGCGAAAACCTTGATGGCGATTACGCTCCAGGATACGACCTGCCCGCCTTCCACATGCTTTGCGGCTTACAATCATCTGACTGTGGAAAAGGAATTGAAGCTGTATCCTGATTTTGGGCATGAGGCTCTGCCTTTCCATGAAGAAGCCATGATGCGTTTTGCTGATCAATATTTGTAAAAAGCTACCTGCACCAGATGCATTGACATTTATTACAAACATGTTAATATGGATATGTCACTAGGGGAGCCTTAACGGCTGAGATTGGATCAATAGATCCTAGACCCTCTGAACCTGATCTGGTTTGCACCAGCGTAGGGAAGTGGAGAACGTTAGAAGCGTGTGTTCCTACATAACATGCAGACCACTTCCAAGCCTTGGAGGTGGTCTTTTTGCGTGTACAGGAAAGTATATCGCATAACAGAGGTTCAGTACGGAACCCCATGAAATGAAGAGGAGTGGTTCATCATGTCCAAAGGTTTGAAGCTATCCGATATTCTGGTCACGATCGTGATCGCCATTGTGTTCGGCATTATTTATCGTTTATGGGGCGATGTCTCCAATGTAGTCAAGCTCGCGGGCTGGCAGCTGGATCAGCTTCTCTACGGTTTATGGTTTATCGCTTCGACGGTAGCTGCGCTATTGATCCGCAAGCCGGGCGTGGCACTGCTGGCTGAAGTAGCGGCTGCGTCTGGCGAGCTGATTGCAGGCTCGCAGTACGGCGTAGAATCACTCACGTACGGTATCGTTCAAGGCTTGTGTGCTGAGCTTGTCTTTGCGTTGTTCCGTTACCGCAGCTTCTCGGCCTCAACGGCTTGTCTGGCGGGGATCGCAGCGGCAGCTGGTTCGCTTGTGTTCGACGGGTTTAAAGGGTATTTGCTCGATTTGCAATCCTGGAATTTAATCCTGTACTTCGTTTTCCGCTTTATCGGCGGCGTTTTCATTACGGGCTTATGCGCCTACTGGCTCGTTAAAGCGTTGGAAGCGACTGGCGTCACACAGCTTGTTCGTCCGGCGAGCCGTGACGATTTTGATGCGCTGGAGCGCAAAAACTAATGGGTGCACGTACATCGGTTGACGGCCTGCGGCTGAAATTCGCGGGCAGTCCGTCGCTGTTGTTCAATGAGCTGTCTCTGGCTATCGAGCCTGGACAAAAGGTACTGCTGCTTGGACCGAGCGGATGCGGGAAATCAACCCTGCTTCAGGTGCTTTCGGGGCTGATTCCAAGCGCTATCGATGTACCTGTGAGATATGACCGCATTGAGGTGCCCTCCTCTTGGGGATATGTGTTTCAGGATCCCGATACGCAATTTTGCATGCCTTACGCCGATGAGGAATTGGCCTTTGTGCTTGAAAATCTTGGTGTGCCCAGAGAACAGATGCTGCCCAAAATTCGTTCCGCAATAGCTGAGGTAGGTCTTTCGCTGCCGGAGCTTCATTACCCGATTGCATCGATGTCCCAGGGGATGAAGCAGCGCTTGGCCATTGCTTCCGTGCTGGCTTTGGAGCCGGAGGTATTGTTTCTGGATGAGCCTACGGCGCTGCTTGATCCTGAGGGCACCTGTGAGGTATGGGAAACGATAAAAGCGGTGAGTTCCGATAAAACGATTCTCATTGTGGAGCATAAAATTGACGAAGTGATTGACTTCGTGGATCGGGTCATTTTATTTCAGCACGACGGACGCATTCTGGCGGACGGAGCTCCGAGGCAGGTGTTCTCCCAATATAAATCAGAGCTGCAGACGTATGGTATCTGGTATCCAGGCGTATGGAAGGACTACGTGGAGGGGCCGGTTTACAGCATGCTGCAAGGGGGCCTTGAGCTGCGTGCGGCTCGGCCTGTCAATCCGCCAGGTGAGCAAACGGATCTGCTCAAGCTGCGGCAAATGACAGGGTATCAAGGGCGCGAGCCCAAAATATTCGTCGAGTCGGCCAAGGTGAACCCCGGCGACTGGATTGCCGTTGTAGGCGAGAATGGAGCGGGAAAAAGCACGCTGCTGCAGAGCATGATGCAGCTTATACCGACGTCGGGAGGAAGCTACGAGCTGCAGGGACGAAACGTGCGCAGCTTCAAGGATGTAATCGCAGCGGCGGCTTACGTTTTCCAGAACCCGGAAATGCAATTTGTCACCAACTCGGTCTTTGATGAATTGGCATTCGGCTTCCGCAAGGACCGGCTTTCCGAAGCGGAGACAAAGCGGCATGTCGGGGAGCTGTTAAGGGATTTCGCTCTTGAAGAGCAGCGGGATCAGCATCCTTACCAGCTGTCCCTCGGCCAAAAGCGGCGGCTTAGTGTGGCTACGGCCATGACAAGAAACCAACAGCTGATCCTGCTCGATGAACCGACATTCGGCCAGGATGCGGCGAATACGTTTGCTATTCTGGAGCGGCTGGAACAATGGCGCCGCAAAGGCACTGCGATCATTATGGTGACGCATGACCTCGAAATCGTTCGTTATTTTGCAACAAGGGTGTGGGTTGTTGAGGGGGGGCGGCTCCTTGCCGATACGCGACCCGAAGCTTACTTGAGAGCTTCCGAAGCAGACTCGGTGATTTCGTCCTCCATGGAGAGGGCTCCTATGGTTCATTGATCAGATGAGGGGTATAAAGGAAGTGTTAAAGCCGTGCATTCGATTTGGAATTACAAGGAAACCTGGCTGCATCGAGTTAATCCCAGCCTGAAGCTGATCTGCTCCATTGTGCTGTTCTTTGTTGTGCTGCTGACGGACAACATCAATGTGCTGATTAATTTGACCGCGGCTCAGTTGGCGCTGCTGCTGTGCTTTTCAGGTCAACCGATACGAAGACTCGCCCTGATGTTTCTCCCGTTCGGGCTATTGTTCGTCTCCTCCTCCATGTCGATGATGATGTTCGGCAAAGGGGACACGGTATGGATTCAGTGGGGGCTTGTCCGTATCAGTGAAGAGAGCTTTTTCCGGGGGCTGCACATCGGGCTCAAAACCGTCAATATGGCACTTATGGGGCTGATGTTCGCCCTTACGACTCAGCCTGTCGCTTTATTCTACTCGCTCATGCAGCAGTGCAAGCTGCCGCCGAAATACGCCTACAGCTTCATGGCCGCTCTACGGCTGATGCCGATTATGGCGGGAGAATTCCGCACGCTCGGCATGGCGTTGAAGGTGCGGGGCGTGGAGCGGAAGGTCGGGCTCCGCGGTTTTTACGAAACGCTGCGGCTGTACTCCGTGCCGCTGCTGGCCCAGAGCATCCGCCGCGCACAGCGGATTGCCGTGGCCATGGAAGCAAAGCGGTTCTCCATGGCGCGCGCTCGGACTTATTATTACCGCATCGGCTTCTCAGCGGGAGATGCGTTTCTTCTACTATATTTGACCGGTATGCTGGCTGCTGCTTTGTATGCAGGACTGCATTTTCCTTATTTTCATATCGGGGATGTGCGGTATAAAGTAAATTAAACACAAGGAGTGAGACTTACTCATGACGTTGAAGTTTTCTCAAGAGCTGCGGCAAGCAGTAGATCAAAGCTGGAATGCCAGCTTCGAGCATCCGTTTGTTCAAGGCATCGCCAAGGGGACGCTGCCTTTATCGAGCTTCCGCCATTATGTATTAAATGATGCATATTATTTGTCGCAATTTGCCAGGGTACAATCCCTCGGCGCTGCCAAAGCGGACAGTCTGGCTGTATCCAACCGGATGAGTGTGCACGCTCAAGGCACCTATAACGCCGAGCTGTCCCTGCATCAAACGTTTATGCAGCAGCTGGGCATTACCGAGGAGGAGCGACGCGCATTCCAGCCGTCCCCTACGGCCTATGCCTATACGTCCCATATGTTCCGTGCGGCCTATAACGGGCATTTGGGGGATATCATCGCAGCGATTTTGCCGTGCTATTGGTTGTATTACGAGATCGGCGAGAGGCTGCAGGGCTCGACACCGAAGGAGCCGATATACCGGGAATGGATCGCCGCTTACGGCGGGGAATGGTTCGGGGAGATGGTCAGAGAGCAGATCGACCGGCTGGATGAGCTGGCGGAAGGGCTGTCGGAAGCCGATCGAGCGCGGATGAAGCAGCATTTTATCATCAGCAGTCATTATGAATATATGTTCTGGGAAATGGCCTACACGCATGAAGTTTGGCCTTCGTACAAGTAATAGCACAACCGCTTGCTGCCTTTGGGCGACAGGCGGTTTTTTTGCTGAACAGGGCACGACAAAGCCGTCTATACCTGGGTGTGAAGCTGTACTAATTTGGGTACCGGCCTAATACACTATGTTGAAAACGCTCCCGGACGGTGGCGTAAATCTAACATGTATTGGAGGTAACCCCCATGAAGGCCAAAGCGTTGTCTTATAGTGAAATCGCGCAATCCGAGCGATTCCAATCGCTGCTGCGCAGGAAAAAGCAATTTTTACTCCCCATGTCCATATTTTTCTTCGCTTATTATTTCCTCCTCCCCTTGCTAACCTCTTACTCCACCGTGTTGAATAAGCCGGCATTCGGGCCGATTTCGTGGGCCTGGGTGTTTGCGTTCTCGCAATTCATCATGACATGGGTTCTGTGTATCATCTATTCCCGCAAATCGAATGCGTACGACAAAATGATTGAACAGATTCGTCATCAATTCGAACAATAACCATTCGGGGAGGCGGAGCCTTTGAATACGACGGCCTTTATTTTGTTTCTCGCCATTGTTGCGATGACTCTGGTCATTACCTACTACGCTGCCAAAAAAACGAATAGCACCAACGAGTTTTACACGGCCGGAGGCGGGCTGACCGGATGGCAAAACGGGCTTGCTATAGCAGGCGACTATATGTCGGCGGCCTCTTTTCTCGGGATTGCAGGAACGATTGCGTTATCCGGCTTTGACGGCTTCTTTTACAGTATCGGCTTTCTGGTCGCCTATCTTGTCGTGCTGTATCTTGTGGCCGAGCCGCTGCGGAATCTTGGCAAATATACCGTAGCTGACATGATCGCCGCACGCTTCGACGATAAGAAGGTAAGGGGGATGGCGGCGCTGAACACGGTGACCATCTCGATCTTTTATATGATCGCTCAGCTCGTGGGGGCGGGTTCGCTGATCAAGCTGCTGCTTGGGCTGGATTATACGACTTCGGTATTGATCGTAGGGGCGCTGATGACGGTGTACGTCGTATTCGGCGGCATGCGGGCTACGTCCTGGGTGCAAATTGTGAAAGCGGTGCTGTTGATGGGGGGCACATTCATTTTGTCACTCATCGTGCTGGCTAAATTCCATTTCAGTGTGACCGAAATGTTCACGCAGATGCAAACGGCGACCCCGCTCAAGGACAGCTTCCTGAATCCGGGCAACAAGTATAAAGTTCCGCTCGATACGCTATCGCTGAATTTGGCTTTGGTGCTGGGGACCGCCGGCCTGCCGCATATTTTGATCCGCTTCTTTACTGTGAAGGATGCGCCGACGGCAAGAAGCTCGGTTGTGCATGCGACCTGGCTGATCGGTATTTTCTATGTAATGACCATTTTCCTCGGTTTCGGGGCGGCGGCGTTCGTAGGCTACGACAGCATCGTTGCGGCGGATAAAGGGGGGAATATGGCTGCACCGCTGCTGGCCAAAGCACTCGGCGGCGATTTCTTCTTTGCCTTCATCTCGGCTGTTGCGTTCGCGACCATTCTGGCCGTTGTGACCGGGCTCGTGCTTTCAGCGGCATCCGCATTTGCACATGATTTTTATACTCATATCGTTCGCCGCGGCCAAGCGCGGGAGCAGGAGCAGATGAAAGTCGCTCGCTGGGCATCCGTCGGCGTAGCCGTCATTTCCATTCTGCTGTCGCTGTTCGCACAAAAGCTGAATGTGGCCTTTCTCGTTTCCGTTGCCTTTGCCATTGCGGCTAGTGCTAATCTGCCGGTCATTTTATTTACGATTTTCTGGAAGAGGTTCAACACGACAGGTGCGGTGGCCGGGATGCTAACTGGGTTGATCAGCGCGCTTATTCTTGTGGCAATCAGCCCCAGTGTGTGGAATCCGGAGGCCGGGAAAGCGATTCTCGTTGGCGTTGCATGGTTCCCCTACGTGAATCCGGGTATTATTTCTATCCCTCTCGGCTTTATTGGGGCGATCGTCGGCACCTGGCTCTCCCGTCCTTCGGATGCAGCAAAGTTTGATGAAATCGTCGTGAAGGCTCACACGGGGATAAACCGCTAACCGGAGGGGAGTTCGTATGGCAGGTTGAGGGGCAGACGCCAGGAAAGGACGCTTCCGGCTTCACTTTAAGTGGTGCTGGAGGCGTCTTTCCTTAGCTTTAGGAGGGGGCAGTTCATTCGTTTTCCATTATATGGTATGATGAATGGTAGATGTCTGTAAGGAAGGTGGACGGAAAACAATGCATTCCCACGCATGCTTGGGCTGTCGATTGGCGCTTGGAATCGACCCGGCCCATATCGTATTGGAGAACGATTGGGTCACTTGTTTGCTTGATATCGACCCTTTATCGGAAGGGCATACGCTCATTTTACCGAAAAATCATGCGGTTGAATTGGACGAGCTGGAGCCGTCAACCGCACGAGCGGTGATGGATGCATCGATGCTGCTTTCTAGGGCGCTCAAAGCATTGTATCGTCCCGACGGGATTACGGTGATCCAGAACGGCGGGCGGTTTAACGACCTGCGCCATTACCATATGCACGTCTTTCCGCGTTATGTCGGGGACGGCTTTATGTGGACGGAGCCAAAGACCTCGGGGCTTGCCAAGAAACGGCTTGATCTGACGAAAGAGCAGCTGGTTCGAAGCCTCCGGCTGCTGCAGAATCGCTAACTCGCAGTCACACGGTCACCGCGGGTTTGCGGATGAGATATCACGAGAAATTCCACATCGCTATCCGATGTGTTTTTCATTTGATGCGGCACGCCGGGTGCTACCTCGAGGCCTTCCTGGGCATGGAGCTGGAAGGTCTCGCCCTGCATCTCCAGCTCCGCGGTTCCGGACAGCACGAAGAAAAATTGCCGTGAATGGACATGATAATGCCTGATTTCACTTGTACCGGAAGGCATCCGTTCGTGGATGACACTTAATTCCGGCTGCTTCACCAAATGCCAGCCGTCACATTGGCTTCCCCATACATAATGTTCCCCGTTCTGTTTGCTTATTTTCATATCGGTCCTGTATCTCCTTTTCACAATCTGTGTTCTAAGTTATCGATTCCGTCCCGGATTGCTCCAGCCAACGCATCCTGTAACAGTTCATTCCGATTCTCCCCAGCTCCTCAAGCAGGCCGTAATTCGCCCACGCGCCTACGACAGCGCCGATGCCCGGGACCAGCTGCAGCATTTTCCGGAAATCGATCGTATCCCGATATTCCTGCTGCAGCTGCAGCCAATCGATATGCTGTGCGTACGACTCCGCGGGTGGCAAGGTACGGGAGGTAACCGGCCAGCTGCGCAGCGTTTCAAGCAAGGCCGGTCTTTTACGTTGACTGGAGAAAGCCAGCTGGAACACATGAAGGATGTACAATCTTTCCCTGTAATCCTGTGTGGAATGACCGTACAGATGCGCCAGCTCGAATAAAAATTTCATCTTGATGCCAATAAGAATCGGGAAGTCCGCCAATCCGAGCAAAATTCCGCCAGCCCCCGTCCCGGCTCCTTCGGCCGCGGCCAGCTTTTTGTAAAAGGCAAGCAGCTCCTCTGATTTATGATCCCGCATGGCAAGCGTCAAGCCGAGCAGGGGAGGATGCTTGGGCATATATTCGATACTGAATAAGGCGGTCTGAACGATGCCCTTGACTGTAGCGGTAATCGTCTGATGTACTTTGTCCGGAATGACCTGGTTGATGCGGACCGATACGGCCTTGGACGTCTTCTCCAAAAAGCCCGGCGGCTTAAGGAGTTCTTTTTCCCACAGCCTCAACTCCCGGGCAATTTGCTGCTCGTACAAGCTCCCGCTGGAATTCATGCGTATATCCCCCTCATGGAATGCTATTCACGTTTTTGAGAATATACTCTCATTATACATGGCTTTGGCTTCAATTCCATATGGCGACGCGGGTGTGCATTATGTTGTATTTGTGTGTGAGTTCAGCTTCATCAAGGGATTGAAGTTCATGTTGTATTCTTGTACACTATTCATCAAACAGTCGCATATGGTTATATTTGGATTATTGTCTTTAAAATTAACAAATAAGGTTATTTTTCTAAAGGAGGCTATAGAATGATGACACGTCTCCCTGCTCTTCTCTTGCTTCTTATGTTTCTTTTAACAAGTTGTGAGAGCGGTTTCATTGAGGAGAGCACCTCAGGCTCAACCATTTGGAAGGAGTCGCAAATGACTGCAAATGCTGTTAGCAAATCAAAAGACACGATAATTACGATCGTACCCAAATCGCTGAACAACCCTGTTTTCTTGGAGGCTAAGGAGGAAGCAGAACGGACGGTTCAGAAGTATGGAGCCAAGTTGGAATGGCTAGGTCCAATGAACACGAAGTCAGAGGAGCAGGAAAAAATTATTGAGGGCTTAATCCGACGCAAAGTCGATGGGATCATAGTCAGCTGCATCGCCCCGGAACGCTTAAGCCCGTTGATCAACAAGGCTGTGGATGCCGGAATCAAGGTGGCGACATTCGATTCGGATTGCCCGAACAGTAAGCGCCTTTTTTATGTCGGGACAAATAATTACGATATTGGCCGGGCAAGCGGCTTGCAGATGCTGAAAATACTAAAGGAAAAGGGCAGACTCCACGAACCCTTGAGAGCGCTTGTAATGACGGGGAGCAGAGACAGTCTGAACTTAAATCAACGGCTTAAAGGCTTTCAGGATGCCCTTGCGGAGAGTGCGAACATCAATTATCAGGCGGTTCTTGAATGTAACGATGATCTCACTTTGGCGGGCGAGCTATTGGAAACATATATTCGAACGCACGATGGCATTGATTTGTTTTTTAGTACCGGCGGCTGGCCGTTGATTGCCCCATTGGATGCGCTGCCCAAATACAAGCAGTGGCGGGAGGAAGGCGGGTTAGCTGTGGCCATAGACACCTTCTATCCGATGATAACGGCTGCTAAAAATGGGATGGCCGACAGCTTGGTCGGGCAAGATTTTACGATGATGGGGCGCTGGAGTGTGGAACATATGATTGAGGCTATGAAAGGTGAACTGTTAGGACAAACCGAGTTTTATACCGATTTGGAATATGCAGACCGCAGCAACTTCGATAAGCTTTTGCAAAGGAAAGAACCTTGGGAGATAAAGTGATATTAATGAAAAATTTCGTCGCTACGAGCATAAAGGTGAAGCTGATTATATGTTTCCTGACGTTAAGCATAGTTCCTATTTGCATCGTCGGGTATATATCCTACCAATTTTATATCAAAAATCTTCAAGAAAATACGATTGTGTATTCCAATGAGGTTATTGGCCGGGTAGATAAAAATATGGAGACGTACGTTAGTGATATTATCAATGTATTGAGTATGCGGGATGACTACTATCTACTGCAGTATTTGAAGCTCACAGAGGCCGGAAATATCGAAAAAAATCGAAAATATACCGTGCGCATGTGGGAACAATTCAATCAATTCAAAACGATGAAAACAGACCTTGAGGATATTCGGATTATTATGGAAGACGGGAAAACGATCGGGTCCAACGGGGTGTACTGGTCTGATCCGCGAGACGCGATTTTTCAATATTTAAATAACAAACAGACGGACGAAGCGATCATTCTTTCTCCACATCAAAGTTTACTTAATGAAAGTGTGTTCTCGATATGCAAAAGAGTGAATTCGATCGCTTTAAGTAAATCGAGTGCGATTTGTATAGATGTGAATACCGAGTTTCTTAATCGTATTGTGAAAGACATTGAAATGGGGAAACGCGGTTATGTGTATTTAACGGATGAGCAGGGGAGAATGATTTATCGGCAGGCGGATACGGGTAAATTCGGATATCCCAAAGCGATGATCGAGAATGAGCGGATTATTCATTCGGAGAGCGGCAGTTTTAGGCATACGGAACAACAACAGGCCTATATCGTGACGTTTAAAACTTCAAAGATGACTAATTGGCGAATTGTAGGGGTATCGTTGGAATCGGAACTGGTTAAGGGAGTCGACCGGATTCGCGGGATTACGATCGCTGCGGTAGCCATTTGTATCTTGGCTGTCGTCCTCCTATCCATCTACATCACGAATATTATGACGAAGCCGATACGGGAACTGCAAGTACTGGCTTCTACGGCGGCCGATAGAAATTTTACCGATTACGCTAGAGTCAAGGGGCGGGATGAGATCGGATTATTGGCGGTAAGCTTTAACCGGATGATTATGCGCATCCATGAGTTGATGGAACAAATTGTGCATGATCAGGACAAAATGCGAAGGATGGAAATCAAAGCGATGCAAGAATTGATTAAGCCGCATTTCGTATATAATACGCTCGATTCGATCATTGGTTTACTTGAGCAAAACCGCATCGAAGAAGCTTCAGATATGATCGAAGCACTGGGCAAGCTCTTTCGCACGAGTCTTAGTCATGGCAAGGAGATCATAACCATTAAAGAAGAAGTCGAGCATGTTTGTACCTATGTTCATATCCAGCAATTCCGCTTTTTCAACAAATTTGATTACTTATTCGAGATTGACCCCGCCATACAATCCTGTTTAACCGTTAAACTTATTCTCCAGCCGCTTGTGGAAAACAGTATCTATCACGGTGTGAGAGGAATGAAGCAGGGACGGATCGTCGTCAGAGGCTGCATGCTGAAAGATCATATCCGACTAGAAGTGATCGATAACGGCGCGGGCATGGATGAATACAAAATCAAACACATCAATAATGTGCTTTCCGGACGCGAGTGGGTAGGCGATGAATCGGATTATTTCGGGATTCGCAATGTGAATGACAGGATCAAGCTTACTTTTGGACCGGAGTTTGGTTTGCAATTGGAGAATGTCGCGGGCGGAGGAACGAAATCAGTCGTGTACCTTCCTGTAACTGTAACAAAGGGTTAGCGCTAGGCGGAATTTTACAAAGCAAAGCTCCAAGGAGGTAAGTTTATGCTGAGGGTATTGATTGCAGAGGACGAAGATATGATTCGGGACAAGATCAGGAACAATATCGACTGGCAGGCGAATGGATTCGGAGAGATTTATGAGGCTGGCGACGGGAATGAAGCTTGGCGTTTATTTTTGCAGCATCGCCCGGAAATCGTCATAACGGATATTCAAATGCCAGAGATGAACGGGATTGAATTGACGAAGCTCATCAAGCAAGGTTTTCCAGAATGCAGAGTTATTATTATTTCTGGACATGCAGAATTTGATTATGCGGTCGAATCCATTCGTTTGAATGTATACGATTATATCTTAAAGCCTTTTCAATGCAAGAATTTGCTGATAAAAATATTAAAAGCCAAGAAGGATATTGAGTATTCACAGCATGAGCTGGAGGCGCGGGAAGAAATGCGCAGACAGCTGATAGAGAATCGGGAGATGCTGCGGGAAAAGTTTTTTCGGGATTTACTTAGTCACTGTGTCGTCAATGAGCCTTTAAAACAAATTTCGTATTTAGGTTTGAACGATCTTCAAGCCCGTTCCTATCATGTGATTGCTCTGCAAATCGATTCGGTGCTTGAGGGAGCGTCCGATGAGGATTTATACATAACGAATCTCATGCTTTATCAATGGCTTGAGCGGGAGACGGTGGGGAAGGAGCCCATCTATCTCGTTATCAATTATAAGCTGGAACAATTAGTCCTCATCGGATTTGACCATATTCATGCATTGACTGCAAAACTGGAACAATGGATTGAACGGGCGTGGATGGAAAAAGGCTGCCGCCTGACAGCCGGTATCGGAGGCATGTGCGCTTCCCTTCAGGCGATGTACGGCTCTTATCAGGAGGCTTGTACGGCGGTGACGTTGAGCAAAATCCATGGAAGAGGAATCGTATATACGATTTCTGATCTGAATAGCGAGCGAGAGGCTTACAGCAAGCAGTTGCAAATGCTCGTCGACCATCAGCTATATGGACATATGAAATATGGTTTGTTCCAGGACATAAAAAACGACGTAGATGAAATCTTGTTCGAGATCAAGAATGCCCGGATGGATCCGGAAGCTTGCGGCAACGTGATTAACCATATGCTGTTGTTGGCGTATAAGGCTGTCAATGAATTAGGTTTTAATGCGTTTCAGATTATAGGCCGAGCCGAACTATACCGGGTGAACGTGGGAGATTTCGAGGACTTTGAGATGCTGCGCAAGCACATTCTCCACATCTTCCAACAGATCAATCAGCATATCCATATGAAACATAATAATCGCAACGTTTCCCTCGTCATAACCATTAAGCAATACCTTGACGAGCATTATAACGAGCACATTACGTTAACTTCACTTGCAAAAGAATTTAAAATTAGCCCCAGCTACTTAAGCTTATTGTTCCGCGAGCAAACCTCCCTAAATTTTATCGATTATTTAACGAAAATTCGCATCGACAAAGCTAAGGAATTGCTGAGGACTAGCGATTTGAGAAATTACGAGATTGCTGAACGTATTGGATACCGGGATGCTCATTATTTCAGCGCCGCATTTAAAAAAGCAGTAGGAACCAATCCCACCGAGTATAGGGAATATTTGGATCATAAAGAGAATGTGTAAAAAAACAAATACTAAAAAAATAAATCACATCGTGATTCGGAAAAGTTCCAGGTAAAATAAGTCTTGTAAAGGAAATGGATCAAGAAAACCGCAAATGTCGGAGGTGATAGAAAAAAGGTTCCTACAATGAAAAGCAAAGCAATAAGAAGCATTTGTTTGTAAGCGCATTCAAAAAAACTGAAAGACAAGGGGAGAGCAAAGAATGAATAGATGGCGTAAATTCATAGGTTTGGGCTTTAGCGGACTGCTGCTGGCTGCAGTGGTATCAGGATGCGGAGTCGTATCGACGGATAGCAAGAAAGCCGATAGCACGGGAACGGATGCCGGGAAAAAGGGTGACGGAAAAATCGTCATCGGTATGTCCATGGATACGCTTAAGGAAGAACGCTGGCAGAAGGACCGGGATCTTTTCATTGCAAAAGTGAAGGAATTAGGCGGTGAAGTGAAGGTTTTGGGGGCCAATGGGGATGATGCCACTCAATTGAGCCAAGCAGAACAGCTCATTTCGCAAGGCGTAAACGTATTGGTGGTTATCCCGCATAACGCAGAAGCAACAGCAGTGATTGTGGAAAAGGCGCATAAAGAAGGCATTAAAGTCATCTCTTATGACCGGCTGATCAAAAATTCCGACGTGGATTATTATGTCTCCTTTGATAATGTTCGGGTAGGTGAGATGCAAGCAAAAGCGATTACGGCAAAAGTGTCCAAAGGTAACTTTGTGTACATTGGCGGAGCAGACACGGACAATAACGCGCATATGTTTAAACAAGGCACAATGAACATTTTGAAGCCTTTGCAGGATAAAGGCGACATTAAAATTGTATATGATCAGTTCTCCAAGGATTGGAAGCCTGAGGAAGCGTTGAAGAATATGGAGAATGCGCTGACTGCCAACAATAATAATATTCAAGCCGTTGTGGCGGCAAATGACGGCACTGCTGGCGGTGCCATTCAAGCACTGAATGCGCAAGGTATGGCAGGAAAAATTCCTGTATCCGGTCAAGATGCCGATCTGGCGGCAGTTCAACGCATTGCTGAAGGCAAGCAAACGATGACCGTTTACAAGCCGATTAAAGCCATTGCGACCAAAGCTGCGGAAATGGCAGTTGCTATTGCGAAAAATGGCAAGGTAGATGGTGCTTCCAGCAAGGTCAATAATGGCAAAATTGATGTTCCATCCATTTTGCTGGATCCGATTTCCGTTGACAAGTCGAACCTGGCGGACACGGTTATCAAGGACGGCTACCACAAGGTGGAGGACGTTTACAAAAACGTTCCGAAGGATCAATGGCCGAAATAGTAATTTCTTTTGGAGGGGGAGCGTCCTGCGGGCGCTTCTGCCTCCAATCTAGTTTCTGGAATATGAATGGTTAGGAGCTGGAGAAATGTATGCATTAGAGATGATGAACATTACCAAGGAATTTCCCGGAGTGAAGGCGCTGAACAATGTGAATTTTAAAGTGAGGCAGGGGGAAATTCATGCGCTCTGCGGCGAGAATGGCGCAGGGAAATCAACATTGATGAAGGTGCTGAGCGGTCTCCATACGGCACGGACCTATTCCGGGGAAATTCGGATCAACGGTGAAATAAAAGAATTTCAAACGATAACGGATGCTGAGCATGCGGGAATTGCCATCATTCATCAAGAGCTGGCTTTGGTCAAAGATATGACCATCGGGGAAAACATTTTCTTGGGTCGGGAACCAACCAAACGGGGGATGATCCAATGGGATCAGCTTTATCATGATGCGTCCGTCTTGTTGAAGCGGGTTGGGCTTCATGTGAGCCCGGATACGCTAATCGGATCACTGGGTATCGGTCAGCAGCAGCTCGTTGAAATCGCCAAGGCGTTATCCAAGCATGCGAAAATCCTCATTTTGGATGAACCGACAGCCGCATTAACCGAAAGCGAAGTCGAGATTCTCATGGAGATTTTACAGCAGCTTCGTCAGAATGGCGTGTCCTGCGTCTACATTTCACACAAAATGCCTGAAGTTTTTCGCATTTCTGACAGTATTACTATATTGCGTGACGGGCAAACGATTGCAACCATAGAAACGGATCAAACCAACGATGATCAAGTCATATCTTTGATGGTTGGGCGCGAGTTGACCGATCGCTATCCAAGGGTAGAGCATAAACCAGGAGAAGTGGTTTTGGAAGTTCGGAACTATTCGGTATGGCATCGAGAAAAGAAAAATCAGAAAATCATTAAAGATGTCAATTTTACATTACGTAAAGGCGAAATTTTAGGCATTGCAGGACTGATGGGAGCAGGGCGGACCGAACTGGTCACCTCTCTTTTCGGAGCATACGAGGGGAAATCTGAAGGAGATGTTCTGATTGAGGGGCAAGTCGTAAGCATCCGAACGGTTGCGAATGCTATCCGTGCGGGCATCGGTCTCGTATCTGAAGACCGTAAAAGACAGGGATTGGTGCTCGGGTTGGATGTTAAGATGAATACAACATTGGCCACGATGGATCGCGTATCCCGTTATGGAATCATCAATGATAATGAAGAGATCAATTGGGGTCAAAAGTATGTACAGGAACTGAAAACCAAGACGTCTTCACTGGAAACTCTTGTCGGCACATTATCCGGTGGCAACCAGCAGAAGGTCGTTATCGGGAAGTGGCTGATGTCCAATCCGAAGATTTTGATTATGGACGAACCGACGCGGGGGATTGATGTCGGGGCCAAGTATGAGATTTATAATCTGATGAATCGGTTGATAGAGGAAGGCGTCGCGATTATCATGATCTCCTCTGAATTGCCTGAAATTCTCGGGATGAGTGACAGAATTCTCGTGATGTGCGAAGGGCAATTTATCAAGGAGATGGACTATCGGGAAGCAACACAGGAAAATATTATTTTAGCCGCTACTGGGGGGAAGTAGACATGGGCATGGCCACACAACAAAGAACCGATCCAACCGAGATGAGTCAGCAAAACACATGGTGGAAATCTTTATTCAAAATGGATGTTCGCGCCTATACGATGGTGGGTGCCTTAATTTTAATATGGGTTTTATTTGGACTATTAAACGATACGTTTCTGACTCCTCGAAATCTATCCAACCTGTTCACACAAATGTCGGTTACGTCCATCTTGGCCATTGGTATGGTGCTGGTCATCGTAGCAGGGCATATCGATTTGTCCGTCGGCTCCATCGTCGGATTAACGGGCGGGATCGCTGCCATCCTCAGCAATTGGTTGGGGCTGCCGACAATTGTTGTCATACTTGGCACCCTCGCGGTGGGCTTAGTGCTGGGTATGCTGCAGGGATGGCTTGTTGCCTATAAAGCGGTCCCGGCATTTATCGTGACTTTAGGCGGCATGCTTGTCTTTCGGGGCCTGTTAATGGGGGTAACCAAATCGGTAACGGTTCCCGTATCGGATCCTGTATTTGCACTTATGGGCAATGCTTATTTTGCCAAAGGATTTGGACTGATTTTAGCCGCAATAACGATTATTTGCCTGGTCTGGTCCGCTTTTAACAAACGTAAGTCAAGACAGCGGTATGGATTTCATGTCGAGCCGCTTGCGATCGATTTGCTGAAGGTAACCGGTCTTAGCCTGCTTGTCGTCGCTTTTGTACTGATTGTAAATAGTTACAAAGGAATTCCGTTTCCGATAATTTTCGTACTCGCATTGGCGATCCTCTTTTCGTTTATATCGACGAAAACATCTTTCGGACGCCATATTTATGCGATAGGGGGGAATATCGAGGCGGCACGGATGTCCGGAATTAATATCAGGTTGAAAACGATGATTGTTTTTATTTTCAGCGGTTTGCTGGCTTCCGTAGCTTCGATCGTACTAACCTCCCGTTTGACCTCCGCTACGATTTCTGCCGGGAATATGGCGGAGATGGATGCGATTGCAGCTTGCGTTATTGGCGGAACCTCGCTAATGGGCGGATCCGGTAAAGTAAGCGGAGCGATTCTCGGCGCCTTGGTGATGACGTCGTTGGACAACGGAATGTCACTCATGGGTTTGGAATCGTTTTGGCAGTACTTGGTGAAAGGCAGCATCTTGGTTTTCGCCGTTTGGTTAGACATCTCCAATAGAAATAAAAAAAGTGTGTGATCAAGGTATGCCACTGTCGGGTGTATAATAAAAAAGCTGCAGGTCCCTGAGGACCTTGCAGCTTTTTGTATATTGGGTGAGTCCGGCGGAAAAGCAGTGCAGCTGCACATGATTTCGGCGGGCTTTTTTTTGAATGACTACACGTGTTGAATCTTGATCAGGTTCGTCGAACCGGATTGTCCTACAGGAACGCCGGCAGAGACGACGACAAGATCGCCGGACGCTACCATGCCGGTTTGCGTCGCACATTGAATTGCGGATTCAAACATGGCATCGGTGGAAGTCACCGACTGACCTTTCACAGGAATGACACCCCAGAAAATGCTGAGACGGCGCTGAACCCGCTCGTCCGGCGTAACTGCGATAATGGGTGCCTTCGGACGGTATTTGGCCACCATTCTCGCGCTGAAGCCGCTCTCTGTCGGGGTAATGATAGCCTTCGCCTCCAGGTTCAGCGAAGAGCTGACAGCAGCCTGGCTGATCACTTCCGTAATGTTCGTTTTGTGAATGGCTGTCTTCTTCAAGAAGATTTCATCGTAAGATAGCGAGGATTCGATGTTAGCCGCGATAGCGGACATGGTACGAACTGCCTCGATCGGATATTTTCCGGCAGCCGTTTCTCCGGACAGCATCAGCACATCGGTACCGTCATAAACCGCATTCGCCACGTCGCTCGCTTCCGCACGGGTCGGGCGCGGGTTATACTGCATGGAATCCAGCATATGGGTCGCGGTGATGACAGGCTTGCCGACAGCGTTGCCTTTGAGAATCATTTGCTTCTGAATAATTGGAACCTCTTCGACCGGAATTTCGACCCCGAGATCACCGCGGGCTACCATCAAGCCGTCGGAAGCTTCAAGGATCTCGTCCAGATTATCGACGCCTTCCTGATTCTCGATCTTGGAGATGATCTGGATGTGCGATGCGTTATTCTCCTCCAGCAGGCGGCGAATCTCGAGGATGTCGCTTGCTTTACGGACGAAGGATGCGGCGATAATATCGATACCCTGCTCAATACCGAATTGGATGTGCATGATGTCCCTCTCGGTTACGCCCGGCAGCGAGGTGCGAACGCCAGGCAGGTTGACGCCTTTGCGGGACTTGATGACGCCGCCGTTCAAAATCCGGCAGTGAATTTCCGTTCCCTCGATCGCTTCGACCTTCAGCTCGATCAAGCCGTCGTCGATTAAGATGCGGGAGCCTGCGACCAAATCGCGGGTTAATCCGTCGTAAGAAACGGATATGCGGCTCGCCGTACCTTGAATTTGCTCCGTCGTCAGCGTGAGCATCTCATTGGTACGCAGCTCGTAAGACGGATCCTGCAGCAAGCCGGTGCGGATTTCCGGCCCTTTAATATCGAGCAAGATAGACACGGTTGCTCCCAGCTCGTCAGCCGCTTGGCGAACCCGATCGATTCTTCCTTTATGATCCTCCAGATCGCCGTGGGCAAGATTCAGCCGGGCTGCGTTCATGCCTGCCTTGATAAGCTCCTTCAAAGTATCTACAGAGTCGCAAGCCGGACCCATGGTACACATAATTTTAGTTTTACGTAACATGCTTGATTTCACTCCTTGTTGTTTGCTGTTGAAACCCATTGTAGGGAAAAATGTCGAATCACGCTATGAACTATAGTATGACAGATGTATAATAGTACGTAATTGGAAGGGGCGGGGACTATATGCTGCAGGTTCATCATGTCGTACAGGATACGGGAGTTCATTGGTTCGATGAAGGGGAGCGGGGCGTCCATTTGCATTCGGTCGTCCTGATGACTTACGGCAAATGCATTTACTGGGTGGAAGGGGAAAAAATGATGCTCGAAAAAGGCGACCTGCTGCTGCTTCCCCAGCAAGTCGCCTACTATGGCAAGTCGATTCCGACTGTAACCCATGCAAAGTATGTCGTTTCCTTTAGCGTAAATGACCGGGCCGGTCTGCTGCCCATCCTTTCGGAGGCGAGGCCGCTGCATTGGCGAACGGAACGGTTCGAGCTGCTCCAGCAGCGCTTCCGCACGTTGTTCGAGCAATGGAGCGAGAAGCTTCCTTACTGCGAAGCAATGTGCCAGGCACTGCTTCTGGAATCATTGACCCATTGGAATCGGGAGATGGATGAGGGGCGCCGGTCTACTGTGAAGCAGCGGCATGCGGAGCAGATGAAGTTGTATATCCAGAATCATTACCGGGAACGGGTGACCAAGGATGATCTTGGCTCCGTTATAGATAAAAGCCCGAACTATGCGGCGGTGCTTTTTCGCGAAATGACCGGTCAAACGATCGGCGATTATATTCATGCGGAGAGAATCAAGCGTTCCATTTATTTGCTCCAGCATTCCCGCATGACCGTGGCGGATATAGCCGAATATTTGGGTTACTGCGACCCGTCTTACTTCCATAAGGTATTCAAAAGGGAAGTCGGGCTGTCCCCCTCCGCTTACGTGAAGGAAAGAGAGCATCCTGCTCAGTAAAAAAATATCCCCCCTTACAACTCCAGCCCGGTTCCCTGCTTGAATCTGCGGATGGTTAAATGCGTCTCCACACGAACAACGCCCTCCAGGGCGTATATTTTTTTGTACAAAAAGTGCTCCAAATCCGGCTCGTTCTTTAACAAAGCATGCATGTGCAGCGTGCTGGGCCCTGTCATTTGATAAATGCTCACGACATTCGGTTCTTCCGCCAACGCATTCCCCACCGACTCCGCGTGGCGCGGCTCCACTTCTACCTCGAAAAAAACCGGTACGGACTGACCCAGCTTCGTTGCATTTACACGAATGGTGAAGTTTTCGATAATCCCGGCTTGAACCAACGCCTCGACCCGTTTCTGGATTGCAACCCGGGATAAATTCAACAGCTCTCCGATCCTTGAATAGGACATTCTGCCGTTGTCCAGCAGCATTCTTATGATTTCTTGATCCACTTGATCAATGTTAGGCAGTTCCACAGGATCACATCCCTTCGAATTACGACGTCATATATTATTACATAGTATCATCGAAAAATGGAGCAGCCTAGTCTTAATTACTTACCAAGGTTTTTGTTATAAATCGTAACAAAAAACGATTGAATATGTGTTATTCGTAAACAAATATGGCATAAGTGATTAACATTTGCGTTGACGGAGCACGATTTTCAATCCACAATCGTGTCATACAACATAACATTCTGAGGTTGGGTTAATCTGAATCATGAATTTCGAGTGAGTAAACATAACATTTAAATATGAGGTGATTGGCGTGTCCTCGAAGCTTATCTATAACGGAACGGTTTTGACGATGGATGGGGAATGTAAAGTGTGGAAGCCGGGTTATGTATACATCGAGCATGATGTCATTAAGGAAGTTGGCGCATGGCCGCAGGACGGCTCCAAGGATGATTTGCTTGCAGATGCCGGCTGGGTTCATAACGCGGAGGGAAAGGCTGTCATCCCCGGTCTGGTCAATACGCACACGCACTTGTTCCAAACGTTTATGCGCGGGGTATCGGACGATATGCCGCTTGCCCAGTGGCTCCGCCAAATCATATGGCCCTCATGCCTTGCCATGGAAGAGGAGGATTTCTACTTGGCCGCTCTCATCGGCTGTGTCGAGAATTTGAAATCGGGAGCCACTTACATCATGGATCATCACTATGTGCATACGCATCCGGAAAATGATAACGGTGTGCTTCGAGCCATGGCGGAATCGGGCATTCGGGGCTGTATGGCCCGGGGCGGCGTAGATTTGAGCTATGAACCGAGGCTAAGGGAGGCGGAGCCGGATATTTTCACCAACACCGATAAGCTGCTGGACGCATGGCAGGGCGCCGCCTCAGGGCGTATCGAAATAGCGATGGGGCCGCTGAATTTATACGGATGCTCCAGGGGGTTTCTGGAGAACGCGGCCAAGTACAGCGAGCGGCGGCAGTTGATCTCCCATGTGCACGTTGCCGAGACAAGCGAGCAGATTGAAAATACAATGAGCCGCTTCGGTCTTCGGAATTTGGAGCTGCTGGATGCGGTGGGACTGCTGGGGCCCAGAACCCAGGTGGTGCATGGCGTTTGGCTGGATGATGGGGAGCTGGAGGCTATTGCCAAAGCGAGAGCTTCGGTCGTGCATTGCCCGGTATCCAATATGTACTTGGCTTCAGGCGTAGCGCGGGTGCCGGAGATGCTGAAGCGGGGTATCAACGTGGCGCTAGGCACCGACGGGCCGGGGAGCAACAACTGCCAGGACAACCTCGAGGTACTGAAATTTACGGCCTGTTTGCATAAGGTCAATGGGCTGGACTCGACTTTGCTCCCTCCGATGGAGGTGCTGCAAATGGCGACGGTGAACGGAGCCAAGGCGATGGGCAGGGAGCACGACTTGGGGAGCCTGGAGCCGGGGAAAAAGGCGGACGTGGTCATCGTCGATATGATGAAGGCTCACATTAGTCCTGTCCATCGTGCGAGCTCCGCACTTGTCTATAATGCCAATGGGAATGATGTAGATACCGTACTCGTTAATGGTCAGGTGGTGGTGGAGAATGGGGCTTGTACTTTCGTAGATGAACAGGAGCTCATTCGCAGGGCGCAAGCAAGAGTGGATCGTCTGCGGCAGAAGCTTTCACCGGAATATCCTGTATTTCGTATCGTCGAATAACCTGGCAGCATGACGGATGGGAGTATACGAATCATAAAACTTAAATCGATGGAGGCGTTGATTATGACGATGAAACCAGTTGAAAGATTGAATGATCCGGTGTTGGAACGCGAGTGGCATCCCGTTTTTGCGGCGGAACAGCTGGGCGATAAGCCGCAGGGCGTCATTGTGCTGGGGGAACGAGTGGCAATCTACCGGACGCCCAAAGGAGTGCATGCGGTTCGTGACTTGTGCATTCACCGGGGGGCGATGCTGTCGAAAGGCTGGGTGGAGAAGGATGTGCTGGTCTGTCCGTACCATGGCTGGAAGTATAATACCGAAGGGCAATGCGTCTGTATTCCGGCGCAGCGTAAGGATGAACGGATTCCGGTAAGGGCTGCGGCGACGGTTTACCCGTGTGTGGAGAAATACGGCTTGATCTGGGTATGCATCGGAGAACCGGCGAAGCCGCTGCCGGATTTCGAGGAGTTTGACAACCCGGCTTACCGGCCGCTCGCTTGCGGGCCTTATCACGTCAATGCCGCTGCGACCCGGATTATTGAGAACTTCACGGATTTTGCCCATTTGATGTTTGTGCATGGCGGGCTGCTCGGCCACCCGGATTTTGCGGAGCTGCCGGATTTCAAAATTTTCAAGGAGCCGGACCGAATCTATACGGAGGATATTCCTATTTTTCAACCTGTAGCCCATTCAGGCTCCGAGGCCCGGGAAGGTACAACCTACGTGTATGTAAAAGAAGTGTTCCGGCCGCTGGCCGCCCGCTTGTCGAAGCGGGATGCAGACACGGGGCAGACGCTGTGGATTTTGCTGACAATTAATCCGGTAAGCGACATGGAGAGTGCGGTATACATGGTCGTATCGAGAAATTATGCTTTCGATGTGCCGGACCAGCAGTTTATCGATTTTCAAAATACGGTGTTCGAGCAGGATGCCTGGATCATTGAAACGCAGAAGCCGGAGCTGCTTCCACTGGATTTGCAGGCTGAGCTGAATCATAAAGCGGATGTTCTCTCGGTCGCTTACCGCCGTTGGCTTACTGAGCTGGGGGTCAAGGTGGGGACGGTGTAAAGAAAATATGGAAACGAGCAGGGCTCGGTTGAAGCGCATATGGAATGTGGAAATGCTTTTATAAAAAAAGAGTCACGGGAACCTAAGAATGTGTGCTTCATTCGTCTTAGTGCACAAAAACCGTCCGAATGTCCGCTGATCCTGTTGACAGTGGCCCCCCTCGACCTCATAATCGTGTAATAAAACATAACATATACGCGGTTTGAAATTGAATCTGGAGGCGATATCTGTCATGGAAATCACATTAGGACATGTGAACAGGATGACCTCGGAGGCATTCATCGAATCACTTGGCTGGATTTTCGAGCATTCGCCGTGGGTTGCCAAGAGGGCTTGGACGGCCAGGCCTTTCTCGACGCTGGAGCAGCTGCACCGTGCCATGGTGAGAGTGGTAGAGGAGGCGGCGCTTTCGGAACAGCTGGAGCTGCTCCGGGCACATCCGGATTTGGCGGGAAGACTTCAGATGACCGACGCCTCGGTCAAAGAACAGCAGGGGGTCGGGCTGGACCGGCTTACCGCAGCGGAGTATGAACAATTCACAGCCTGGAACCGGGCGTATACGGAGCGGTTCGGGTTTCCTTTTATTATGGCGGTTCGCGGACAAACCAAGGATACAATAGCAGCGGCCATGCGTCAGCGGGTTGGCAATGAGCCGGAGAGGGAGCTGGAGACGGCGCTGCATGAGGTTTCCAAAATTGCCCGGTTTCGATTGAACGATCTCATACATCAATAAAAGTAATGGAAGAAGAAAGAAGGAGGATGCCGATGGCGGGACGGTTAACGACACATGTGCTGGAGCTATCCTGCGGAAAGCCGGCCGAAGGCATGCGGCTGGAATTGTACCGGTTCAATGAGCTTGGCGAACGGCTTCACCTGCTAGGCGGCTCAACGAATGCGGACGGTCGGGTGGATAGCCCTTTGTTGGAAGGAGAACTGCTGCGTACCGGTGTTTATGAGCTCGTGTTTCATGTAGCGGAATATTACCGTGCGCAGCAGCAGCGGGGCGGTAAGGGCGGCGAGCCGGAGGGAGCTTCCATTCCGTTTCTGGATGAAGTTCCGATCCGCTTCGGTGTTGGAGATGCGGACAGTCATTACCATGTTCCGCTGCTTGTTGCTCCAGGGGGCTACAGCACGTACCGGGGGAGCTAGACCCGGCAACGGGCTGCAGCAGGGAACGGATGCATCGTTTGTACAGAGGCTTTTCGGGATTGGAAAGAGCGAGGAGGGAAGTTCCATGTCTAGGGCGACTTTGGATACGGTAATTATGAACGGAATGGTGGTACTCCGCGGTGAGGTTCGTCAGCTGGACATCGGAATCCGCGACGGAGTGATCGTTGAACTGGCTGACAAGCTCGAAGCAGGCCATGCCCGGATTATCGATGCGGGAGGGCAATATGTGCTGCCGGGGGCGGTGGATGTGCATGTACATTTCAATGAACCCGGTATGGGACATTGGGAAGGCTTTGCAACCGGTTCGGCGGCTTTGGCTGCAGGGGGTGTGACTACTTATGTGGATATGCCTTTGAACGGCGCTCCCCCTACGGTCCATACGGCCGCCCTCGAGCAAAAGCTCAATGCTGCGAAAGGACAATCGTATGTGGACTATGCGTTGTGGGGAGGCTTGGTTCCCGGCAACAAGGACCAGTTGGAGGCTTTGGCGGAAGCCGGTGTCGTCGGCTTCAAGGCGTTTCTCTCTTCCCCTGGGGGAGAGGGAGAGGATATATTCCGTGAGGTGGATGACCTCACTTTATTTGAAGGCATGAAACGGATTGCCGCGCTGGGCGGCGTATTGGCGCTACATGCGGAGAGCGATTCGCTCACGGCCCGGCTGGCGCAGCGCGCGCAGAGCGCAGGCTTGACGTCTGCGCTGGATTTCGCGGCGAGCCGCCCGGTGCTCGCGGAGCTGGAAGCGGTCAATCGGGCATTGTTCTATGCCCGGCATACCGGATGTGCTCTGCATTTCGTGCACATCAGCAGCGAGGCGTCGATCGAGCTGATCGACCGCGCGAAAGCTGCGGGGATGGATGTAACGGTCGAGACGTGCCCCCACTACCTGGCTCTTACCGAGAATGACATGCAGACGCTGGGCCCTGTCGCCAAATGCGCGCCGCCGCTGCGTAACGAATCGGAACAGCAGCGATTGTGGTCGGCTGTTCAGGGGGGGCGCGTCGATGTGATTGCGTCCGACCACTCCCCTTGCCCTGCGGGCATGAAGGAACCGGAGAGCGGCAGCTTCTTCGATGCCTGGGGCGGTATCTCCGGTGCGCAGAGCACGCTGGAGGTCATGCTGCACGAAGCGCATGTCCTGAAGGGCATGCCGCTTACGGAGCTGATGGAAATGCTCTCCTACCGGCCTGCCCAACGTTTCGGCTTGGAGCATCGCAAAGGCGAGATCCGAATCGGCGCCGATGCGGATCTGGTTGTAGTGGATCCGAAGGCTAACTATACGCTCCAGACGGAGCAGCTGTATTCCCGCCATAAGCATAGCCCTTATGTGGGCAGGACCTTTTCCTGGCGGGTGGCGATAACCTTATGCCGGGGACAAGAGGTGTATCATGTCGGCAATGGGCTTGTCGGTGCGTTGGGGCATGGACAATGGGTGAAGCCGAGGAAATACGAGGCAGGCAGTGCGGCACAAAGGGCTGTAGCGGCTGAATCGGCAGCAAGGCAATGACCAGCCCGGGAAGAGCGAGGGGGGACGATGATGAAGGAATGGTTGTCCATGATCCATGAAGAGGCAAAAGAACAGTGCGCAAGGCTCGGCCAGCAAACGGAACAATTGCTGCTGTGGCTGTCGCGGTATGGTGCGGACCCGAGCGGCGGAGTGACCAGGCTGCTCTATTCCGAGAGCTGGCTTGAAGCCCAGCAGGCTTTGGCGGAACGGATGAAACAAACCGGCTTGACCGTATCGTTCGATCGGTCCGGCAATGTTTACGGACGCTTGGAAGGCTTGAATCCGAAGGCTCCCGCCATTGTTACAGGCTCTCATATCGATACGGTTACGCAGGGCGGACGCTATGACGGAGCTTACGGCATTGCCGCCGCACTGCTTTCTTTGGAATATATCCTTGAGCATCATGGCAGGCCCGAGCGGTCGATCGAGATCGTTTCCATGTGCGAGGAGGAAGGAAGCCGTTTTCCTAAAGCGTACTGGGGCTCGGGCAGCATTACCGGCGCTTTGGGCCTGCAGGATGTGGCAGGGCTTCGGGATGCCGACGGGATCCGCTTCGAGGATGCGATGCAGGCGGCAGGCTTCGGCCGACCCGAGCAGAAGGACCCTGTCCGTTCCGATATTGCGGCATTCATCGAGCTTCACGTAGAGCAGGGGATTGTATTGGAAAAAGAAGGCTTGTCCGTCGGGATCGTGGATGCGATCGCAGGCCAACGGCGGTTCACCTTCGAGGTGAACGGAGAGGCCAACCATGCGGGAACGACGCCGATGCTTCTGAGGCGGGATGCTTTGGCCGGCGCCGTGGATATGATGCAATGGCTGCGGGCATCCGCATTGAAATACGGTGCCCCGTTGGTAGCTACGGTAGGCCGCTTGGAGCTCGTGCCGAATACGTCCAATGTCATTCCGGGCCAGGTTACCTTTACGGTTGATGTTCGGCATGACCAGGCTGACGTGCTGGATCGTTTCTGCACAGCGATGCTGGAGCAGTTCGAGCGCATAGCGGCTGCACAGGAGCTAGGCCTGCAGCATTCGCTTTGGATGGATGCGGCCCCGGCGCCGATGACTTCGTCCTTGTCTTCTCTAACCGAATCGATATGCCAACAGTACGGTATTCCTTACCGGCATATGGTGAGCGGTGCGGGACATGATGCACAGATGTTTCAACGGGTGTGCCCGACGGCGATGATCTTCGTTCCGAGCCATCGGGGCATCAGTCATTCACCGCTCGAATATACCTCATTAGAAGATTTGGGCACAGGTGTTTTTGTGTTATCCCGACTGCTGTATGATTTGGGTTACTCCGCCGGCAGCACGGATGCGATGAAAGGAATGATACGATGAAAACCTACGGCGATTTAAATCCTTCTCCGCGGACCATCCTGACTCCCGGACCTGTGGAGGTCGATCCCAGGGTGCTTCGGGCGATGTCTTTTCCTATATTAGGCCAGTTTGACCCGGAGTTTACCACGTTAATGAATGAAACGATGGAGATGCTGCGGCATCTTTTTCAAACGCATAACCAGTGGGCTTATCCTGTGGACGGTACTTCCCGAAGCGGGATCGAAGCGGTATTAACCAGTGTTATCGAGCCTGGGGATAAGGTGCTTATTCCTATCTATGGGCGGTTCGGCTATCTGCTGTGGGAAATTGCCGAGCGCTGCGGGGCGGAAGTCGTTACGATCGAAAAAGAATGGGGTCGGGTATTCGACTCCAGTGAAGTGATAGAAGCTATAGACCGGGAGAAGCCGGATATTGTCGCAATCGTTCATGGAGAAACCTCGACGGGACGCATCCAACCGTTAGCTGACATTGGCGCAGCGTGCCGGGAACGCGACATTCTGATTATTGTTGACGCCGTTGCTACGATCGGCGGGGTCGATGTCAAGACGGACGAGTGGATGCTGGATGCGGTCATCGGCGGCACGCAAAAATGCTTGTCCGTTCCGAGCGGGATGTCGCCCATTACGTACAACGATCGCGTGGAGAAAAAGGTGCTCCGCCGCAAAAAAATCGAGCGGGGACTCCGGGATCAAACACCCGCTCCAGCGTCAATGGGACGAACGGTCCAAAGCAACTATTTGGATTTGAGCCAATTGCAGGATTATTGGAGCCCGGCCCGTCTCAATCATCATACGGAAGCGACGTCCATGCTTTATGCGCTCCGCGAGGGCTTGCGGATTGCGCTCCAGGAAGGGCTTGAGCCTCGCTTCCAACGGCATCTGCTTCATGAACGGGCTTTGGTCAGCGGACTGGAGGCTATGGGGCTAACCTTTTACGGGGATGCGTCCTGCAAGCTGCCGGTGGTAACCTGCATTGAAATACCGGAGGGCTTGGACGGGGAGTCGGTCCGTTCCATGCTATTGGATGCATTCGGCATCGAGATCGCCAGCTCCTTCGGACCGTTGAAAGGCCGTATTTGGCGGATTGGTACGATGGGTTACAGCTGCAGCCGAAAAAATGTGCTCCACCTGCTGGGTGCGCTGGAGGCTGTTCTGCTCCGGCATCAGGTCGACGTTCGTGCCGGCCGGGCACTTCAAGCCGCTTTGGATATTTACGCCGATAAGAAGTAGAGGCGCCGTTTTTATAATTCTAAAAAAAATGAATGTGTTCAACACGAAGGAGGAACTCACCATGAATCCAATCATGCCGACAGCTTTTCATGCGATGATTGCGGCACCTCACTACCTGGCCAGCATGGTGGGAGGGAAGATTTTACAGCAGGGCGGCAATGCCTTTGATGCGGCAGTGGCCATTAGTGCTGCTCTTGCAGTAGTATACCCGCATATGACGGGGCTTGGCGGCGATGCCTTCATGCTCATGTATCATGCGGGCGAGAAACGCATAGTAGGTCTTAATGGAACGGGAAGATCCGGTCGTCGGGCGACACCGGATTTTTATGTAAATAGAGGATTCACCGCGATACCTCAGCGGGGCGTGGAATCGGCGATTACGGTGCCGGGTATGGTAGATGCTTGGTGGGAGCTGTCAGCTCGTTACGGAAAGCTTCCCTGGGAGGCGCTGCTCGCACCGGCCATTACTTACGCAGAGGAAGGGTTCCCGGTATCGCGGAATTTATATTATTGGATGTGCCGCAATGAAGAGCTGATCCGGGCGCAGGATTCATTGTCGCGCGTATATATGTCCCAGGGCAAGCTGCTGCTGCCGGGCGACCGGCTCGTTCAGCCGGAGCTTGCCGTCACGCTTCGGGCCGTGCAGGAGCAGGGGCGGGATGTGTTTTATAAAGGCGAGGTCATGCAGCTGATCGTCGATGCCATTCGGAAGGACGGCGGATGTCTGGAGGAAGAAGATTTCATCCGCCATCACAGCGATTGGGTTGAGCCTGTATCGACAACCTACCGGGGGCAGGAAATAGTTCAGATGCCTCCGAACTCTCAAGGCTTTTCGGCATTGATGATGATGAATATGCTCGAATCCGTTGATTTGGGGGCGGTACGCAGGGATTCCGCCGAATTTTATCATCTGATGACGGAAGTGGTGAAGAAGGCGTTCCGGGATCGGGACCGTTTTCTGACGGATCCGGACTTCGTCAGCATACCGCTGGATCACTTGCTGTCCAAGGAGTATGCCCGCAAGCTGTATCGGGAGCTAAGGCTGGACCCGCCGCAAGGGGATCCGTTCCTGTCACGGGCGATCGGGCAGGATACGGCATATGCCGCAGTCGTTGATGAGGAAGGGAATGCGGTTTCGTTTATTCAAAGCCTGTATTTCGACTTTGGTTCGGCTTATGTGGCCGGAGCCAGCGGTGTTTTGATGCAAAACAGAGGCTCGTTCTTCTCGTTGGATGCAAAGGAAGTTAACGTGCTGGAACCGGGCAAGAGATGCTTCCATACCCTCATGCCTGCGATGATCTGCCGAAACGGCAAGCCTGTGCTGCTGTTCGGGACGCAGGGAGGCGAAGGGCAGCCTCAGACTCAATTGTCTGTCATGACAGGCGTGCTGGATTATGGCTGCACCATTCAAGAGGCGCTTGCTTTGCCGCGATGGGTGTACGGGAGGACCTGGGGAGAGGACGGTGACGCACTCCGTATCGAGAACAGAGGCTTCGAGCCGATTGCAGCCCAGCTCAGGCAGTGGGGACATAAGGTGGAGCTGGTGAATCCTTGGGACGGGATGATGGGGCAGGCGCAGGGGATATCCATTGGAGCCGACGGACTGCTCTCCGGAGCGGCGGATCCCCGCGGGGACGGCATTGCCTTCGGTTGGTAGAGCTTGCTTATAAGACGAACTCATAGTCAAAGGAATGAGATAGATGCTAATGACTTTATGGAAGCTGTTTGCAGCGTTCGGCACGGCGACGATGCTGGGCTACGGCGGCGGTCCTTCCATTATTCCGCTGTATGAGGATCAGGTGGTCACGCGGAACCAGTGGATGGATACGGCGGAGTTCGGACGGACTTTGGCTTTTGGAAATGCGCTGCCTGGACCGATCGCTACCAAATTGGCGGCCTTTATCGGCTTTAAGGTGGCGGGCTGGGCCGGCATGCTTGTTGCGTTGACTGCGGTCGTGATGCCTACGGCCTTGATCATGGTAGCGCTGGCCGGAGTGATGCTGAAGCTGGATAACAACCCTTATATCAAAGGGATGATCCGCGGTGTTCAACCCATCATCTTCGTGATGATGGCGATGCTGGCTTACGATTTTGCGAAATACATGTTCCAGGGTTCACCGCATTCGTTTGTCAGCTTTCTGCCCTTCTTGCTCGGTGCGGCCTTCTTCGTGATGGTGCAGTATCTGAATTTAAACCCCGTATGGGGAATCCTGCTTGCGCTCGGTGTAGGAGCTTTTTTCATGAGAGGGTAACAGAGTGTTTGACCGAAACTTCGTCCTTTGGGGGACGAGGTTTTTTGGTGTTCCATTTAAATATGACATAACCTGTCTTACTCATGTGATACAATGGAATTATTCAAAATCGCAATCGGAGGCTGAGCTAATGGAGCAAGAACGCTGTGGGTGGGTCAATTCCGACCCGTTATACATACGATATCACGATGAGGAATGGGGGGTCCCTGTTCATGACGATCGTAAGCTGTTCGAAATGCTTGTGCTCGAAGGTGCACAGGCAGGCTTGAGCTGGTATACCGTATTAAAGAAGCGGGAGCATTACCGCAAAGTGTTCGATGGCTTTGACCCGGAGCTGGTTGCGGCATATGACGAGCAGAAGCTTGCAGCATTGCTGACCGATGAGGGGATTATCCGCAATCGGCTGAAGGTGCAGGCTGCGGTCACGAATGCGCAGGCTTTTTTGAAGGTTAAGCATGAGTTCGGAAGCTTTGACCGGTATATTTGGTCCTTTGTAGGGGGGAGTCCCGTTCATCAGCATAGAACCCGGTTAAGTGAGGTGCCGGCCAGCACACCGGAGTCGGATGCGATGAGCAAGGATTTGAAGAAGCGGGGCTTCAAGTTTGTCGGAACGACAATATGTTATGCGTTTATGCAGGCTACAGGTATGGTGAACGACCATGTGAAGGCTTGTTTCAGGTATTCGACAACGGCGGAAGGGCAAGGGAACCCGGTGCCGGGTTTTGAAACTGAAACTTTAGTTACGGACTAACTATGGTGTTGTCGTTGGCATGCCGTCCGGTAGGACCAAAGCGGCCCGATTAAGGGTCGCTTTGGATGACCGGGTTTTTGTCCAACAAATATTTGGCATAAGCCATTGGAGTGAAATAGGTAGATTTCCATTCTTTGTCCATGCCCGCTTCGCGAAAGCTATACCGCTGGTCCTTGCTGTTGCATTCGATAAACATCGGAAAGCCGTATGTCGTTATCCCGATATCGAGGCCGAGGTCAGCCATATGAGGGAGGCTTTGTGCCAGGTAACGGGCCACACGGATGGAGAAATCCTCAATGTCACGAACGACCTCGCTTGTCTTCAGGTGGGCATACTCCTGTTTCAATATGTCTTCCAGCCTGTAGACGGAGCCCCCTTGGGCCACGTTGGTCAAAAAGGTTTTGTTGGAGGCGACCTTCGCAACAATACCTGTTACCTGCCAGCTGCCATTTCCGCCGCGTTGTACCGAAACCCGGAGATCGAAGGGGCGGCCGCGAAATGTGGCAAGCGGGAGGCGCTGCTGTACGATGTATTTCATTTTCCTCAATCTGCTCCTTAAGAGCAGCGGTAATAGGGTTCCCTTGAAGCAGATGGTTCTCCATTTTTTGTTATGAATGCTCAGGCTTAAGGGATAGGTGAGCTTCCAGCCGGTGGATATCCGTTCCATCTTCATAATACCCCGTCCGATACTGCTTTTATTGGGCTTAATGATAAGCTCGTCATAAAGCCTCATCATGATCGCTATGTTGCTTGCCGTAGCCTCGTACGTTCCCGGTAAATGCGGGCGAAGATTAGGCTCCTCATTCAAAAGCTCTTGAATCTGCAGCTTGCCATAACGATTCCAACGGTTAAATATTTGTTTCCCCGCCTGCGCCCATGATTTGAGCTCCTTGTTTTGCTTTATGCTGGAGTAGATGGCCCGGTTGTGAATGACATTCGGAGCGGGGACGTTTTTTTTGACGAACGAACCGGATTCCATGACATAAGCGCTAACCTGCTGCCGCCCGAGCCGGTAATCTTCGATCCGGAAAAAGCAAGGTGTAAAGCCGTATTTTTTTCCTGCCTCTACATAGAAATCCACAGCTTCATACTTGGTTTTCCCTAAGGGGATTCTGCGGTGAAGCTTGTTGTTGACGAGGATGCCCACGTAGGGAGATTGCATGGGGTTCACTCCTTTGGCTGACAATTTGGCATATACCATGGTTGATTCTACAGCATATGTGTTGCTTGCCCTTCGCGTTATGGACAGGTGCGGTGGGCATTGATTGAACTATGGGATGCCTGTCTCGCTTCATTGCACGGCAGCCCTTCTTTATCGGGAGGCCAAATCTTTTCAACCTGGGTTTAACCACGAACCTGTGCCCTGAATATGATGCAATATTATTGGATTTCAGACGGTTCTCGTTTAGTCCGTACGTTAGGAGGCACAGTATGAGCCGACCCGTGGTTGTCATTATCTCACCGGGCTCGTTTGCTATCCCGTCGGCAACCAGCAGCTCGGTTGAGCTTGTTGTGGAGCAGGTTGCCAAACGGTTAACACGGGAAGTGCAGCCTGTTGTCATCGGAAAAACGGTGAAGGGCAGTGCGGCTTCGGAGGTGATCGACGGCGTATCCTATGTCCGTGTCCCGGCCTCTTCCCCCCAGGCTTACATCCGCAAAGCAGCCCGCAAGCTTAATGAACTGCGTCCCGCGTTGATTCAAGTGGAGAATCGGCCGCGTTTTGCACGCCATCTGCGGAGGGTTCATCCGAATGCCGCGATCTGGCTTGTGCTTCATTCCTTGACGTTTGTTTCCCGGCCGCATATCGGAGACGCTGAGCTTCGCCGTTGTCTGGCTGCCGCCGATCGAATCGTGGTGAACAGTAATTTCTTGAAGGAGCAGCTGATCCGTAAAGCGCCGGCCGTCCGGGGGAAGATTGCTGTGAACCATCTTGGGGTGGATATGGAGGCGTTCATCTCCCGCTGGTCAGAGGAAGGGCGGGCACTGAGGGAGAGGAAGCTTTCAGAGCTCGGGTATTCGGGGAAAAAGGTTATTTTGTACGTGGGCCGTCTCATTGAGATCAAAGGGGTTCATCACCTGCTTCAAGCTATGCCTCAAATTGCTGCACAGGTCCAGGATGTAGTGTTGTTGGTGGTTGGCAGCGCTTATTACGGCTCGGGGCGGGTGACCCCCTATGTGCAAAAGCTGTACCGGATCGCCAGACAGATGCCGAGGCACATCCGTTTTGTTTCTTATGTTCCGCACTCGGAGATTGCTGCGTGGTTTCGCTTAGCCGATGTGCTGGTAGTGCCTTCAAATAAGAAGGAAGCCTTCGGACTGGTGAATGTCGAAGCTATGGCATCGGGCGTTCCGGTAGTGGCTACGAGGGCCGGCGGGATGAAGGAAATTATCGATCATGGGGTAACCGGGTATTTGGTGGATGCGTCGGTACTGAATAAAGAACTGACGCCGTGGATCGTAACTTTGCTCCAGCAGGAGAGACTTGTGCGCCAATTGGGGGAGGAAAGCATCCGTAAGGTAAGAGAGCAGTTTACCTGGGAGCGTACGGCGGAACGGTGGCTGGCGTTATACAGGTCGGTTCCAAAAATGAAAAAATAAAAATGAAATAAAGGCCTCATTAATTCATAGTATCCCGCTGAATAAAGAAGACTTTTACGTTGGAAATAAGCTATAACGACATGTTTTGTTTGGGATAAGGATTTTTTATGCAATAGTTTATTCCAAAAAGATAAAAAGTCGGTTATAATGGACGTACAAGGTCACAATGGACAGGGGATGCTGTAGATGAATGGGGAACGCAACACGAGGAAAGCGTCCTTGCTGTGGAATTTGTTTCTATCCTTTAGCAAAATAAGCCCGGTTACGTTCGGCGGAGGCTATGCGATGATTCCGGTTATAGAGAAGGAGATCGTCGATACCCGCGAGTGGATGGATTCGGAGGAAATGAATGATGTGCTGTCGATCGCCTCGTCGGCACCGGGGGGCATTGGGATCAATGCCGCTACTTTGATAGGCTACCGTTTGGCCGGGCTTCAAGGGGCAATTGCAGCTGTACTGGGCATTTCTTTGCCTACCTTTGTTATTATGCTTCTATTAACAATAGGTTATTCGGCCGTGCATGAGATGAAAAAGGTTACGGCTGCCTTTGAAGGGATTCATGCAGCCGTCGTGGCTTTTATCGCTGTAGCCGGATGGCGCATGTTGAAATCTGCAGTGTACGATACAATGACCACTCTCATTGTGGTTGGAGCCTTGGCTGCGCTGTTATTCACCGGTCTTCATCCCGCAGTACTGCTGCTGCTTGGTACTGCAGCCGGTTTTGTATTTTATAAATGGAAAGAAAAGTGGGGCGTTGTTCTGGGAAGACAGACGTCCTCCGAGTCCGACTCCGCCGCTCCATCGTTGATTCAACAAGGTCAATATATTTGGGGTGACGGTATTTGAGACGGAAGGGGGCGTTGAACGGTGCTGTTTTCATTATTTTGGACTTTTTTTAAAATTGGACTGGTTTCCTTCGGCGGAGGCTTTGCCATTCTCTCCGTCATTGAGCATGAAGTGGTAGCGCAGGCCTGGATGACCCCTTCTGCTTTTGCCGATGCGGTTGCCCTCGCGGGTATGTCTCCCGGGCCGATTGCCACCAACAGCGCTGTTCTTATCGGATACAAGACCGCAGGGATTGCTGGCGCGCTTGCAGCTACGTTCGGGATGATCTTGCCGTCGTTTCTGATTATCGTGGCCTTGGCCTTGTTTTTTTATAAAGCGGGCCGCGATAAGTTCATGAAGGCCCTATTTTACGGCTTAAAGCCGATGGTTGCCGCTTTGGTGCTTTATGCAGCGTACCGCGTCGCAAAGAACGGTCAGCCTCTTCTGGGGCTGAACGCACACACGCTGATGCTGGCTATCATTTTTGTTTTTGCTGTTGTAGGCATAGTTAAATATAAGCTGCACCCCTTAGTGGTTTTATCGGTGTCAGCGTTAATGGGAACAGCCTTCTTCGTATGAGGAGGGCTGTTTTTCTTTGCCAGAATTAAAGGAGCTAGCACAAACGTTTAGGGTTCGGCCAAGGACGCCGCAAGGCGTTTTTTATTGAAATGTTCGGTCTGAAATTTGATGCTTCATGTGACGCGCAGTAGGTTTACGCCTATTTTTGGTGAACCCTATGACTTCCTTCTGGGTGAATGCATATGTTACAAATGACTACTTCTGGTAACCAAGGGGCACCCAACGTCTCTTGAAATAGCATGGAACCATTAAGGGAGGAAGTGCGAAATGAAGAAACACACCCGAAGCGAAAGCAAAGCAAGCCTTGTTCGAGGAAAACGAAGAGGGGCCTCTTTTATTAACGAATTAAAGTGGCTGGACAAAATTCAGGAGGAGGATAGAAGCAAGAGAGAGCGCACGGAGACGAACAATGACGTCATCATCAGCCATCTGGTATTGGAGGAAAAACCGGTACAGCCGGAAGCCGTACAGGTGCAAACGCCCCCTGTGGAAGTGGTTCGCAATGAAATTATAACCGTACAGCCGAAGGAGGAGCCTGCTGCTGCGAAGGTGGTTTCCCGCCCCGTTTCCGTGGAGTCTATGGTGCGCCAGCGCAAGCAGGCTCAGACCGCTGGTCCGATTGTGTATACGGATGACATCGCGGATGAATCGATTACCCGGGAGAAAATTGCACATAAAGCTATTGACGGGACGAAAATCAAGCACGGGGCCGTAGGTCAAGAGCAGCTGGACGACTACGCGGTTACGACGTCAAAGCTCGGGGACCGCAGCGTCACGCAGCAAAAGCTTGGATTCCGCTCCGTTACAGAGGAGCATATCGCCTCTTATGCCATATCGGGAGAGAAAATCCAGGAACGGGCCATCAGCGGGGAGAAGCTTCAGGACAATAGCATCACTTCCGAGAAGCTGGCCGATAAGACCATTGATGCGATGAAAATCGCGGAAAGATCTATTCATACAAAGCATCTGGCGGAAGAGGCGATTACCGGGGAATTGATCCTCAATCAGTCCATTACTTCTGAAAAAATAAGAAGTGGAACCATTCAGACCAACAACCTCGCAAATTATGTTGTGAATACCGCCAAGCTGGCCGATATGTCCGTGACGGCGGAGAAGATCAGGGATCAATCCATCACCGCGGCCAAAATCGCCGACGGCGAGATTACTTCACAAAAGCTGGATAACCATGCGGTTACCGAAGAAAAGCTGGCGCCTTGGAGCGTAGCCTCAGAGCATTTGCAGTCCAATGTGATTTTAAATGAGCATTTGTCAGGCGATATTGTTCGAAGCCGAAACATTGCGCCCAATCAAGTGACCAGCGAACATTTGGCAGGAGAGTCAGTGCTTGAAGCCCATTTGCAGGACGGCGCAGTGACCTCGGGTAAGCTGGCTAACCTGGCGGTTACAGGCGCACACCTTCAGGAATTATCGGTGGAGGGGCGCCATCTGCAATCCAAAAGCATTGAGACCTATCATTTGACAGACGGTTCGGTTACCGGAAGTAAGCTGGCCGAACAAAGCGTCGGCTCGCTTCAGCTTTGCGACGGAGCTGTCAACGTATCGAAGCTGAGTGATCTTTCCGTGACCTCCTCCAAGCTGACTAAAAAGGCTGTAACCTCCGATCATTTGGCGGGAGGTGCTGTGAGCAGCACGCATTTGGCCGATAGAGCGGTCCAATCGGCTCATATCGCTTCGCAAGCCATCGGGAAGGAGCATTTACAGGAGCAGTCGGTGATTACGTCGAAGCTGCAGGATCGTGCGGTGACCTCAGAGAAGCTGGCATTCGGCTCCATTCAGCATCAGCATCTTCAGGAAGGCTCGGTATTAACCGGACAATTATCGAATCAAAGTGTAACGACCTCGAAGCTGGCAAGTGAATCGGTATCCACCGATAAGCTGACCAATTTATCCGTTACAACAGCCAAGCTGGCCCATGCCAGCGTAACGAGTGAAAAGCTCGGCCGTGAAGCCGTGCTTGCCGAGCATTTGGCTGTTAGCTCCGTACAATCGCCTAATGTGGCTAAGGCGGCGATTAAAGCCTCCCACATCGCTACCGAAGCGGTAACCCGGGAAAAACTGGCGGATCGCTCGGTAACATCGGAGAAGCTTGCCGACCAATCGGTATTGAGTGAGCATTTGATTACAGGGGTTGTGAAAGCCGTTCATCTTTCGCCGAACTCGGTAAGCGGCGTCAATATTCAGGATCAAACTGTCACCGGCTCCAAGCTGGCCTTGGGAGCTGTTGAAAAGGAGCACCTCGCCGAAGGAGCTGTTGGAAGCAAGCAGCTGAGTCAAGGTACCGTCGGGACGGAGCATTTGCAGGAGCAGTCCATCACGGGCTCCAAGCTGGTATGGGGCTCCGTGGAAGGGATTCATCTGGTTGCCGGAGCGATTGGCAGCGCTCAGCTGCAGGAGCAGTCGGTGACGGCTGAGAAGCTGGCACCGGGTGCGGTCGAGTTGGGACATTTGTCGTCGGGAACGGTAGGTACGGATCAGCTGCAAGAGCATTCCGTCACAGCCGCGAAGCTGGCGCCGGGTGTTGTAGGCTTCGGTCACTTGTCTGCGGATGCGGTAGGTACGGAACAGCTGCAGGATGGGGTTGTGACGGGGAGCAAGCTGGCATGGGGCTCTGTAGAGGCAGGGCATCTCACGGAAGGAACGGTGGGCACGGAACAGCTGCAGGAGCAATCGGTAACAGGCTCCAAGCTGGCAGCCGGGATTGTTACATCGCTCCATCTTGTTGAAGGCGCCGTGGGTACCAAGCAATTGCAGGAGCAATCGGTCACCGGAGCAAAGCTCGCGCTCGGTGCCGTGAAATCCGCTCACTTAGGCGAAGGCTCCGTAAGTACGGAGCAGCTCTGCGAAGGCGCCGTGGGTACGGAACAGCTGCAGGATGAAGCTGTGACAGGAGTGAAGCTGGCACATTCAGCCGTAAGCGCTGTGCATATAGCTAATGCCTCCGTAGGCTCCGAGCAGCTCGCTGATAGCGCCGTCGGCACGGCACAGCTGCAGGATGAGGCTGTAACTGGCGCGAAGCTGGCGTGGGAGTCCATTGCTGCAAAGCATCTTGCTGCGCGGTCTGTCGGTTCGGTACAGCTGCAGGAGCATTCCGTGACCGGGGCAAAATTGGCTCGAGGCACGGTGGATGCCGCACATCTGGCGGATGGTGCCGTGGGCAGCAGGCATTTGGCAGAAGGTGCGGTCACCAGCCACCATGTAAGCTCTGATGGGATAGGGACCGTTCAACTGCAGGACGAATCGGTTACTTCTGCCAAGCTTGCGGAGGGAGCTGTGCAAAGCAGCCACGTTGCAGAAGCGTCGATCCGAACGGAACATGTTCAGGATCAAGCCGTGACAGGGGCTAAGATTGCTCCCGAAGTCATCGGGGCGGAGCATTTAGCCATCGGCTCGATTGAGAGCCGTCATTTGACATCTGAATCGATCGGCAGTGCCAAGCTGCAGGATGAGTCTGTGACCGGAGCCAAGATTGCACCGGATGCTATTGAAGCTGTGCATATCGCGGCGGGTACCATCGGCAGCAGGGAGCTGAGCGAAGGCTCGGTAGGAACGGAGCAGCTGCAGGACGGTGCCGTGACGGGTGTGAAGCTGGCGCCGGGCAGCGTGGAATCGTCGCATATCGCGGCAGGAGCGATCGGCAGCGCGGAGCTGAGCGAAGGCTCGGTAGGAGCGGAGCAGCTGCAGGACGGAGCGGTGACGGGAGCGAAGCTG
>NZ_NMQW01000080.1 GCF_002234615.1 Paenibacillus rigui
TAACTGTCCATTTAAATGTTTTGAAAGTTTTAAAGTCCAACGAAAGTCATCACCTTTGTTCTTCATATGATTCAATAAAATTGAATAAATTATTTAATTAATTCAATTATACAAAATTTTTAAAAGGGGGTACACTGAAAATAACAAAAGCAAAGGTGGGATTTCGATGAATTTGATGGACAAAGTGGCTCTGGTAACAGGCGGAGGTACAGGGATCGGACGAGCAACGAGTATTGAGCTGGCAAGAAGAGGAGCTGCCGTAGCCGTGAATTACTCACGTTCGCAAGCCGAAGCGGAAGAAACTGTGCAGTACATTCGAAGCTTAGGAGGAAGCGCCATAGCTATCAAGGCGGATGTATCCATAGACAAGGAGGTTCGAGCTATGGTTACGCAAACGGTTGAGCATTTTGGATCCGTGACCCTGCTTGTGAATAACGCCAGTATCACTCATCATTTACCGTTTGCCGATTTGGACGGCGCATCGGAAGACATATGGGATGAGCTCTACGCAGTGAATGTGAAAGGGATGTTTTACTGTGCAAGGGCTGCAGCACCTTATATGAAGGAGTCCATGCAGGGAGCGATTGTCAATATCGGCAGTATCGCAGGGATAACCGGCCTCGGTTCCTCACTGCCCTATGCCGTATCTAAAGCGGCGGTACATGGGCTAACGAAATCGTTAGCGCGAGCGCTGGCTCCATATATTAGAGTAAACTGCGTTGTCCCTGGCGCAGTTGAAACCCGCTGGTGGGCCGGCCGCGAGGAGCAAATGAAGCAGCTGGGCGGAAGCTTGCTGCTGCAGCGTATTTCAACGTCTGAGGACATTGCGCACATGATATGTGCCCTGCTAGAGCAGGACTCGATAACCGGGCAAATAGTTACGGTAGACAGTGGTCAAACGATGTAATCCGTGTTGACATTATTAGTTGCTATGAATATAATTGTCATAGCAACTAATTGAACGAAAAGGAAAGATGTCACCATGACAGCAAGCAAAGACAACAAGCTGGACAATTCAATCGGGTTTCAGATGGGTGTGACGTACCGCAAATTATCGAATTTGCTGCATACCCGGTTGAAAATGTATGAGATCACTCCTGAACAGTGGTCCGTGCTGTATCAGGTAGACCGAACCGACGGGTTGATCCAGAAGGAGATTGCTGAGCGCTGCGGTAAAGATAAGCCGACGACAACCAGGATTTTGGATCACCTGGAAGGGAAGGGCTATGTGTACAAAAAAACCGGAGAGCATGACCGGCGTTCCTTTCTCGTTTATGTTACCGATAAAGGCAGGGCACTGGTAGAAGAAACGCTGCCGATTGAGATGCAGGTCATTCAAGACGTGAAGCAATGTATGAGCGATGCGGAATACAGTATGTTTCTTGGGCTCCTTCTTCGTATTAATCGTCGTGTAAGTGAACTAACGGACAGAGAGTAGGTTGAACACATCATGAATCCACTAGAAGAACAACCAGGCAAATTATGGACCCGATCTTTTATTAGTTTAACGATAAGCTCCTTTTTATTGTTTTTAAATTTGCAAATGCTGTTATCTTCGTTTCCCGCTTATGTGAAAGGGAAGTTTATGACAGGAGATTTTACGGTTAGTCTTGTGACGAGTGTGTTCGCGATATCCGCGATAGCCACTCGTTTTTTGACGGCTGCGCTGATTCGTAAGGTGCATCGCAATGTGCTTTTATTTATAGGCGTTGGCATTGCCGCTCTCATCACTGCGCTGTATATATGGGCAAGCTCCGTCGGCTCGCTTCTTGTTATGCGGGTAGGCTATGGGATCGGCTTCGGGATGGCGAGCACGATTATCCCTACGCTGGTATCGCAAATTATTCCAAGCCGAAGAATGGGGGAGGGGATTGGCTACTTCGGACTTTCCACCAGCCTTGCCATGTCAGTCGGGCCCATGATCGGATTGAATACGATGAATCACTATGGGTTTAACTCCCTTGCTATGATCGGCGCGTTGGCCGCGGTGCTTATTTTTCCGGTACTGTTAGGACCCAGCTCCATACCGAAGCAGCTAAATAAGAAACCATCGGGTTCGGGAGCATCATCGGGCGGGAAGGCTGTAAAGCAGCCTTTTAACATGAAATTAGTATTCCCTGCATTTCTCAATGTATTACTTTCGGTAACCTACAGCGGACTTCTAAGCTTCATCGCGCTATTCGGTCAATCTGTTCACTTGGAGCAGGTCGGATTGTTCTTCCTGTTTAACGTCATTACGATCATTATTATTAGACCGATTTCCGGTCGGCTGTTCGACAGCAAAGGCCATGCGGCCGTTCTTATCCCTGCAGCTGCATGTGTGGTGGCCAGCATGCTGGTCTTATCATTCACGGCGTCAATCCCTATGCTGATTGTGTCCGCACTGCTTTATGGACTTGGCTTCGGAGCCATTCAGCCGACCATTCAAGCGTGGATGCTGAGATCGGCATCTCCAGAGCAGCATAGTGTAGCAAACAGTATGTTCTACAACTCAACCGATCTCGGGGTTGCCATAGGTGCGCTTTTATTGGGTGCGATCTCCAGTGCGACCGGTTATGCCGTCATGTACCGCTATTCCGCAGGGTTCATGCTCCTGTTTCTGGTGGTGTACGGCTTGGTACAATTGATAACTAACAAGCTATCGAGACCCTTGACGAATCGCGAAACGTCTTTATAATTTCTGTCATCATGAAATGACCTGCACCAGTATGGTGTTAGTTCGGATCTGAGGGCAGCAGGCTTTGCTCAACAGAAGGTTGGGGCAGCATATCCATGAAAGCACGAAGCGCACTGCTGATGAGCGAATCTTTTCGAACGATGAACTCGGTTGTCATGTGCCGGAACGGCTCCTCTATCCGATGAGACCGCACCGTACCCTCGGCTTCATGCTTCGCTATGACGCCTCTTGGCATCAGGGAAATGCCTAAACCTGCCGAGACGCCGCCAATAATCGCTTCTAATGTGCCGAACTCCATAATGACGGATTGCGGCAGCCCTTGAGCCAGAAGCCATTGATGCAGTACTTCCCGGTAAGAACAACCTGTGCTGAACACAAGAATAGGCTTCTTCATAGCTTGATCCAGATTAGCAATTGATGAGGCTGAAGCAATAACCAGCTCTTCTTTAAATACCGGGTAAGCCTGAAGCTCCGGATGGTGGCAAGGACAGCCGATAAAGGCTCCGTCCAGCTCATAATGGAGCACTTTATCGATTAACAGGGGAGAATGCTCGGTCGTCAGCGAAAGACGGACATCCGGATACTGTTCAAAGTAGTCGGCAAGCAGCTTGGGCAATCGAACGGCCGCGCAGGTTTGCGTGGATCCGATCAGTAAAGGTCCGTTAGGCGTGCTGCTGCCGGAAAGGGCACGAGCGGCTTCGTCCAGCAAACCGACGATTTTGTCAGCGTAGGCCAGCAGCGTCTTGCCGCTTGAGGAAAGGGTCATTCCCCGGTTGTGACGGTAAAAGAGTGTGGTACCTAGCTCCGTCTCCAACTGCTGGATTCGGGCGGTTACATTGGACTGAACATAACCGAGCCGCAAAGCGGCCCTGGTGATCGAGCCTTCCCGGGCAACCATTTGAAATACGCGCAGGTCTGTACTTTCCATGTCATAGCCTCCATAGATTGAATTCGATATCAAGGATGTCGTAGGACCTTGCTATCATAAATAATGATTGAAACTATCTTTAACAATCATTATACATAACAGCAAACCTCCACTACAATAAGAATCAATCAACCAGAGATGGAGGGCTATGGAATGAACAGGTACAAATATTTCACACTTATTATCATCACCACTTTTATTATGGGAATCGCTTTTCCTGTCGGCAAGATGGGGATGCTGTATGCGCCGCCCTTTCTTCTGATGGGCATTCGTTATATGCTGGCAGGCGGCCTGCTTGCGATTCTTGTAGCCAAAAAGCGGCAGCCTAAAGGAAGAAAGCAATGGATGCAAGCATCGGTGATCGGGTTATTCCAATCTGCAGGTGTCATGGGATGCGTCTATTACAGCATGAACTGGATTACTTCGGGTGAATCGGCTATCATCACCTTCGTCAATCCGCTGCTTGTCATCATTCTTGGAACGCTGACCGGTGCCGTATACCGGGGGCTTCAATGGATCGGTGTTGTGGTAGGTTTCATTGGGGTCGTCTTCACCTTCGGATTCCATCTGGGGCTGGAACCCGGCACCTTCATATGCTTTGCAGGCGCGGTATGCTTTGCGGTGGCTACATTGCTCATTAAACGCTGGGGGATTGCCTTCGACAGAACGGTCCTGGCGGCGTATCAAATGCTTGCCGGGGGCGTGGTGCTGCTCTTGTTAAGCTTATGGACGGAGAAACCCTTTTTCCACGTCACATCCGCGTCGATCACTATAATCCTTCTTTTGGCCATCGTGTGCTCTATTATTCAATTCTCGGTCTGGTTTTATTTGCTTCATCAAGGAGACCCGGCCAAAACAAGCTCTTTTTTGTTTCTTGCCCCGTTTTTCGGCGTTCTTTCCAGCTGGTTTTTGCTCGGTGAGCAAGTAGCATGGTATGTTGGCGTTGGAGGCATCTTCATTTGCGGCGGCATATTTCTAGTCAATTGGGATGGAAAAACAAGCCTTCGCCTCAGGAGGTTGAAGGAAGCGGCGTCTGCTAAGTGAACAGACAATGCAGAAGACGATCGTTCTGGGAATACTCCAGCACTTTAGTAATAAGAAATACAAAGAGGAGCCTTGCTGGAGGCTCCTTTCTTGTGTTTTTTATGCATTAGCGGATTGCGCATCCTGCTTACCGGTATCGATAACGGCACAGCTTCCGGGATATCCGTCAGTTTGCATCATTTCATCCAAGTGCTCCCGCATTTCCTCGTCTCCGGGAATATCTGCGACCAGCTTCGCGGCAGGCTGGTGAAATTCCACATGACCTTTTGGCTTAGAGTCAGTCAATAAAATCACCCCGATCTAGAGAGATTATTTACCGACTTATTATTCCGTTTGTGTATTTTTATATGCTCGGCTACAGCTTGCGCAAATGAATTTTCTGAATCGTATGATCAGCGCCTTTGGTTAAAATAAGCTGGGCGCGCCTTTTGGTAGGTAAAATATTTTCGTGCAGATTCTTGGCGTTGATTTCCTTCCAGATTTGCCTGGAGGCTTCAATCGATTCCTGTTCCGTCAGGTTGCCGAACCGGGGATGAAAATAAGACTGCCGATTCGTAAATGCGGTACGGCGGAGCAGAAGGAAACGATCGATATACCAATTCTCAATATCGTGCTCTTCAGCATCGACATAGATTGAAAAATCAAAAAAGTCACTGACGAACACCTTGGCGTCCTTGTTCACCTGCAGCACGTTAATGCCTTCGACAATCAGGATATCCGGCTGATGAATGGTTTGCTGCTCATCCTCTACAATATCATAGGTCAAATGGGAGTAGAGAGGGGCCTTCACCTCGGGTTTCCCGGATTTGACATCGCCGATAAAACGCAGCAGCTTTTTAATATCGTAGCTTTCGGGAAAGCCCTTTTTATTCATGATCCCTTTTTTCTCCAAAATAGCATTCGGGTACAGGAATCCATCCGTCGTGACGAGATCAACCTTTCGATGATGATCCCAACGGGCTAACAGGGTCTGGAGCAATCGGGCTGTCGTGCTTTTGCCTACAGCAACACTTCCGGCAATTCCGATAATATACGGAACCTTCGGGGCTTCATTGTGCAGAAACGACGAAGTCATTTGATGCAGCTGTTGTGAGGCCTTGACATACAAATGAAGCAAACGGGTGAGAGGGAGGTAGATTTCCTCGACCTCCTCGATCGAGACTTGGTCGTTCAAGCCTTTAAGCTCCTGCAGCTCATCATCCGTCAGTGGAAGCGGGGTATGGTCTCTTAAACCTGCCCACACCTTCCGGTCAAACTCGTAGTAAGGGGAATAGGGCTTCATGATTTACTCTCTTTTCTTCGTTATTCCTCCTCATCCCATTTGCGGGAGTAGGCTTTTTTGGTCACCCAGAACGTCATGGCACAGACGATAATGACCGCGATGAACCCTATGATGTATGCACTGCCAATACCCATCTTATTCACCTTCTTTCATGAGAAAGTTATCGTAGTTCAGTTTTGCCACTTTAAAATGCTGAAAATCCTTCATCAGGATTTTTTGCTTTTTGATCGTATAGCGAATAAGTTCAGAATCCTTGTAAAATGTGATTTTGTCCATGCTCGAGAACAGCTTGTCATTGAGCTGGGGCAGGCCCAGTTTTTTTTGGGCGGTTTGTTCATGCAAATCCTTTGCGAATGCCGACGTTACGCTTCGAATTCGGGCGTCAGGCGGGTCCATCCAGCCTTCAATCTTCACTTCCGGTGGAGTAAAGTCCTGCCTGAAATCTTGTCCGGGAATGTCCTGCCAAAAAGTGTTCCATTGCTCCAGCAGTCCCATTTCGTGAAAAATATATTGCTGAAATCCGCATAACCAGCCCGTACAGCTAATGTTTCGTAATTGACAACCGGATCGGTCCTTCAGATGAATACATCCTTTACAGCAGGATCCTCCATTAAGTATACACACTTGGCAGATTACTTCAACTCCAAGCTTGCTCAAATAATCCATTCCATGATCAATAATTTGTTGCTTCGTTGCAGTAATCATGCGTCACCTTTTATTTTCGTTTTATATTTGAATATTTGAATATAATGATATTATAAAGCGAGAGTTGAAGGAAGTCCAAATTATGTTATGATAATATCTATATATTTGAAATTTACGAGGAGAATGTGCAATGAACGCTGAACTCCAGCAGTTTAAAGCGGAATTTTTTAAAGCATTGGCTCATCCGATGCGAATTCGTATTCTTGAGGTGCTGTCGGAAGGTGACAAAACGGTTAACGAGATCCAAACCATTATTGGCAGCGAAGGTTCGGCCGTGTCTCAGCAGCTTGCCATATTGCGAAGCAAGAACGTGGTATCCGGAAGTAAAGAAGGAACTTCGGTTGTATACAGCCTGCGGGACCCTCTGGTTAAAGACTTGCTGGAAGTGGCCAAACGCATATTTGACAATCACCTGGTCGGAACGATTACGATGCTGGAAAGTATGCGGGCCATGGATAATTAATTGGAAAAATGGGATCAATGCCAAAGAAAAAGGCATTGATTTTTTTTGATTTCAGGTTTATTGTTTCTGTATATTCAAATAATCAGATATAAGAAGGGATAACATGAAGTGGTGGGGAAGATTTGAAGGATATCAAGCTTCGATGCTGCATCGGGATCTGGTATCGGGATTTATCGTGGGCATCATCGCTATCCCGTTGGGCATGGCATTCGCTATTGCTTCCGGGGTAAAGCCGGAATATGGCATCTATACGACGATTGTTGCCGGCATACTCATTTCGCTGCTGGGCGGATCCAGGTTTCAAATCGGCGGCCCTACAGGAGCTTTTATTCCGATCGTACTGGGAGTTGTCGTACAGTATGGCTACGAAAATTTACTAATTGCCGGTATGCTCGCAGGCGTTATCCTGATCTTGATGGGCGTTTTGAGGCTCGGTGTGCTGATTAGCTACATTCCGCGCCCGGTGACGATAGGATTTACCTCCGGCATCGCGGTTATTATATTTTCAGGACAAATAAGTCCCTTCCTGGGATTGAGCGGATTGGTTCGCCATGAGGATTTCATATCGAATATGCGAGAAATCGGCACGCACCTGGCAACTCTGAACGGATGGAGTATTGCAACAGCCTTGATCAGCTTAAGCGCTCTTCTAATTATGCCCAAAGTTTCTTCAAAGATTCCGGGTTCCTTGGTCGGGTTGGTTTTGTCGACCGTTGTTGCAGCCCTTTGGTTTAACGGAAACGTGGCCACTATTGGGTCTGTTTACGGGGGTATTCCAAGCACGCTGCCTCATATAACCCTACCGAACCTGTCCATTGATAAAGTGAAGGAGCTGCTGCAGCCGGCACTGGTTATCGCTATTCTAGGCGGTATTGAATCGCTGCTGTCCGCGGTTGTCGCTGACGGGATGACGGGGAGCAGGCATAACAGCAATAAAGAACTGATCGGCCAAGGTATTGCGAACCTGATGACTCCATTATTCGGAGGCATTCCTGCGACGGGAGCCATTGCCAGGACCGCAACCAATATCAAGAACGGTGCGGCATCTCCTTTTTCCGGGATGATTCATGGAGTCGTGGTTTTGCTGATCCTATTGTTATGCGCTCCGATGGCCTCGGCCATTCCTTTGGCAAGCATGGCTCCGATCCTGATGGTCGTCGCCTGGAATATGAGCGAGCGGAAAGAGTTTATCCATATTCTAAAAATGAAAACGGGCGACTCCATCGTGCTAGTGATCACTTTTCTGCTCACTGTATTTACGGACTTGACGACGGCAGTTGAAGTTGGTCTGCTCTTGGCGGCCATATTATTCATTAAAAGGCTGGGGGACCATTTTACCGTGTTCAAAGTCTTGCCGGACCCTCAGTTGAAGCATGAGAAGGTAAAGGAATATATGGTTCAGGACACGCATGACTGTCCGCAGCTCAGCATATTCACCATGGAGGGGCCATTATTTTTCGGTTCGGCTGACCGTTTCAAGCAAAGGATTATGGAAGTGCTGTCACCCGAACCGCGCATGATCTTGCTTCGCATGGGGAAGATGCCTTTCATGGATTCAACGGGGGCCTCCCATTTGTCCGACGTCATACGCCATATTCAGAGTACAGGCGGGAAAGTCTTCATCTCTGGCATACGGAGCCAGCCCAGAGCTTATTTGAAGAAAACGGGTTTGGACTTGAGCATCGGCCCAGACCATTTTTTTGACCACACGGGTGAAGCGATAGATCACGCTCTGAAGCAGCTTGACTACAATAAATGTTTGCATTGCAAGCACAGAGCTTTTCGGGAATGCTCCGGCTTGTCTAATCCATTGAACCAAGAGGAAAGTGTATCCAAGCTGCAAGTGCCGTATGAAGCTGACACGGTACGATAGCATCGAATAGAGAATAGTAAAGTACAAGGCCGCGTAAACCGCGGCTTTTTTTTGCTGCCGGAAGGATGAGGTTTCTCTGGCATAGCGTCGCTTTTCCTAATGATGTCACGATATTGGACTCTTGTGCCGAAAATCATAGGTTTGGAACGGACCGGGCAAACATAGTTTAATAGTAAGACAGATTGTAAACGTATACAGATGAGTTTCCAGTTCCCATGATCCAAGGAGAGGGTGGTTCGATGTCTTTCTTACCGAAATATGGTTCTACGACATTAGTGAGTTTGCTTGCTCTGAGTCTGGCCGCTTGCAGCAGTAATCCGGCACCGAAGGCGAATACGCCGGCACCGGCCCCGGCAGGGGAGAAGGCAGGGACGGTAAAAGAGGAAAAAGCAGCGGAGAAAACGATCAAGATCACGTACCGGAAATTCGGCTCGGCGGATTCGTTCGGAGATTGGCTGAAGCCGGTTGCGGAGGAATTCGAAAAGACACACCCGGGGGTCAAGGTGAAATTTGCACCGATTATCGCCTCGGAAGGAGACTTTTTTGCGAAGCTTGCGTTGACGATGAAGTCGCCTGATACGGCACCGGAGGTGGTCGCAGAAGATACCTTCATGATCAGCTCGGATGTGGCAGCCGGTCTGCTGGAGCCGATGGATCAAATCAAAAGCTGGCCGGATTGGAATAACTTTTTCGAGCCGGTTCAGAATGGCATGAAGGCCGCAGACGGCAAAGTTTACGGCATTCCGTACAGTACCGATACCCGGGGGATGTTCTACAACACGAATATTTTCAAAAAAGCGGGTCTTCCCGTTCCTTGGGAGCCGAAGTCCTGGGACGACATTCTCGCTGCGGCGCAAGCTATTAAATCGAAGGTGCCCGATGTAACCCCTTTCTGGATCAATTCCGGCAAGGCTACAGGGGAAGCGACCACCATGCAAACCTTTGAGATGCTGCTGTACGGGACGAAGGATACTTTGTTCGAGAATGGCAAATGGGTAGCGAAAAGCCCGGGGTTCCTCGATTCGTTGAAATTCATTAATGATATTTATAAAAAAGGGCTTGGGCCGGAGCTGTCCCAAGTATTGACCGGGCAAGCCGGAGATATTGTCTCGAACCAAATGATGCCTAAGGAGAAGGTGGGCATCGTGCTCAACGGAAACTGGGTGCCGTCGGCCTGGAAGCCGGATGGCCCTGCACCTTGGAAGGAAGGGGTGTCCGTGTATCAGCTGGCCGCGATGCCGACGCAAAAAGGGGAGGCGCCGGGATATACAAGTATGTCGGGAGGTTGGGCGCTTTCGATCGGTTCCAAGTCCAAGGAGAAGGAGCTGGGGCTTGAATTCATCAAGCTGGCTTCCACGAAGGAAAGCATCAAGCAGCATTCGCTGAAATCGGGCGATCTTTCGCCGCGCAAGGATGTGGCGGTCGATCCGGAGTATACGAATGCTCCAGGCACCGTCTTTAAACAAGCGACTTCGTTCCTTGCCTTCACACACTATCGGCCGGGCAATGCCGAGTATCCGCAAATTTCCACCCAGATCCAGGCTTTGGTCGAAGGGGTTGCAACCGGTACGTTAACGCCTGAAAAAGCGATGGAGGATTACGCACAAAACGTGAAGCGTATTGTAGGAGAGGGGAAAACGATCGAAAAATAATCGAAGCTGCGGATGATCGATGCCTTCGGTGGTGTCGATCATCTATTCTTTGCCAGGAGGAGGTACTAGCATTGGAATCGCTAAAATTGAAACCGATTGCCCATCCCCATAAAAAAATAAGCACGGATACGAGAAATCATTGGCGTGCTGCCCTCTTTTTACTTCCAAGCTGGCTGCTCTTGCTTGTCTTCTTTTTCGGCCCGATACTGCTTACGTTTTACTTCTCCTTTACGAACATGACGCTCACCGGGGCCGCTTCAGAGGATGTCCTTTTTATCGGCTTGGACAATTTTGTTTCTTTTTTCGCAGATCCGAGCTTTATGACAGTGATCCTGAATACGCTGATTTTTCTGGTGCTCTCTGCCATCATAGGCCAACAAGCGTTAGGTCTTCTGATCGCGCTGCTGATGAATAAACGGGACAAAAACTTTCGCAGGCTGATCGGCACGCTCGTTCTCATCGGATGGGTGACGCCGGAGATCGTCGTTGCTTTTACATTCTTCGCCTTTTTCAGTGATCAAGGGACGATGAATGCGATGCTGGCCGCGGTGCACCTGGAGCCGTTGAAATGGCTGTATCAATACCCGATGACCTCTGTCGTGATCGCTAACATTTGGCACGGCACGGCCTTTTCGATGCTCGTCTTTCAGGCCGCCCTAAGCGGCGTCCCGCAGGAGCTGGAGGAAGCAGCTATGATTGATGGCGCAACGGTGTGGCAGCGATTATGGAGAATCATCATGCCGATCATCAAAGGCTCGATTATGACGAACATGGTGCTGGTGAGCTTGCAGACCTTGGGGGTATTTACGCTCATCTATGCGCTTACCGGAGGCGGACCGGGCGTGAAGACGGAGACGCTTCCCATTTTCATGTACCACCAGGCATTCGTCAATTTCCAGCTGGGTTACGGTACGGCGATTTCATTGATCCTTCTGCTCATCGGCATGCTGATTAGTATCGCGTACATTCGGCTTTTGAAAGTGAAAATATAGAAGTATTAGCAGGACCCATCAGCACAGCGGGAGCATTATTTGTCTATGATTAGTAGAACGAGAGGAGGAAGCAGCCCATGAAGAAGAGATGGAATTATCATATGACCGGCCGGGTCGTCCCGTATTTCGTGCTGAGCTTGATCGGCATCGTGTTCATTATTCCTTTATTATGGATTATTTTTGCCTCGGTCGATCCCAATGCGAATCAAATGCTGAAGCTTCCTAGTCAGCTCACATTGAACAATTTTAAAGGCATCCTGATGAATGCCGAGAACCAGCGTGCTTTCAAGAACGGTATTTTTCTTTCATTAGGTCAAGCGATTCTGGTGGTGATTGTTGCCGGGTTTGCGGCGTATCCGTTATCCAGGTATGCTCTTCGGTATAAGTCGCCGTTCATGTATTTAATCTTATTCTCCACGAGTCTCCCCATTACAGCCGTTATGGTTCCGGTGTATCAATTGTTCGTGGCGCTTAAATTTCAAGATTCTCTCATCGGGGTGATGATTTTTCTAACTGCTTCTTCACTCCCTTACGCCATATGGATAACCAAAAATTTCATGGACTCCGTTCCGCTGGAGCTGGAGGAAGCGGCTTGGGTTGATGGCTGCTCGATTTGGAAGGGGCTTCGGGTGATTGTGGCTCCCTTGATGCTGCCGGGCATTTTTACGGTAGGTATTTTCACCTTCTCCGGAAGCTGGGGCAACTTCTTCGTTCCGTTTATATTAATTCAAACGCCTGAGAAAATGCCGGCATCGGTAAGCATCTATCAATTTTTCGGCGCACACGGCTTGGTCGAGTACGGTAAGCTGGCTGCCTTTTCTATTCTATACACCATTCCGACGGTCGTACTGTATATTTTGAGCCAACGATTTATGTCCAAAGGCTTTAGCTTCGGAGGCGGCACGAAAGGGTAAGCAGTATTTGCTATATCAGGTCTCGGTTCATTGTGGTACGGGCATACACCGTGTCCTTTCGCTTGGTCTCCCATATATTGTAGCGAAGCGGTATTTAAGGTGTATGTGTGCGAGACGTACCCCAACGAGCGAGAGGAAGAAGCAGCAATGGGCAAATCACCTGCTATTAAGAAATCCAGACTTCGGTTCAGCTCCCCATTGCAGCGATTGCCGAGGGTCCAGAAGCTTATCTACCACCATATGTCCCGGTCCAATTGGGGGCTTCAGGATGTGCACGAATTCCATAAGAACAAAGGCTGGAAAGGCATCGGCTACAATTATTGGATCAGCTATGATGGGACCATCTATGAAGCGAGAGGGGAATCCATCGGTGCGCATGTTCGCGGATGGAATGATAAATCGCTTGGCATCGGCTTTCAGGGAGACTTTGATTTCCAGCCCATGCTGGAAGAGCAAATGCAGTCCGGCGTGTGGCTGACGGCTTATTTGATGAAAAAATACGGTCTTCGTGCAAAGGATGTCGTCGGTCATAAAGACCTGACTCCTACCACGACCTGTCCGGGAGCCCATTTTCCAATGAACGAGATGAAGCAAAGGGCAGTAAACCTGCTGAGCCAATACAAAAAATAACCGTCGCCCTGGGTGGTGGCAGCCTTTTCGGAATTTAAATTGTTAAGGGATACTGTAGCGGCAGTATGCCTTTTTTTGTTTTCAGGAGGGATGATAAATAAGGGATTGACATTGACGCAGCGTAAAGGTGTACATTGAATGGGTCAGGAGATGATGGCATGGAATACACCGTACAAAAACTGGGTCGTCTGGCGGGAATCAGCACCAGAACCCTTCGATATTATGACCAGATCGGAATGCTTAAGCCTGCTCGAATCAACTCATCAGGTTACCGGATCTATGGTCAGACAGAGGTTGACAGGCTGCAGCAAATATTGTTCTATCGAGAGCTGGGCGTTCCTCTGGACCAGATCAAAGAGTTGGTGACGGATCCTTCTTATGATGGGGCGAAGGCGCTGAAGGAGCACCGCAAGCAGCTTCTCGATCGTAGAGATCAGCTGGATTTGTTGATTGCCAATGTGGAAAAAACGATTGCCTTACACGAAGGGAGAACAACCATGACGGATCAAGAAAAATTCGAAGGCTTTAAGCAACAGATGCTCGATGAGAACGAAGACAAGTACGGTCAAGAAATTCGCGAGAAGTATGGAGAGGATACCGTAAATAAATCCAATGCGAAATGGAAGAGCATGACGCAGCAGGAATATGAGGAGATCACCCAGGTTGCGAATGAAGTTACCAAGACATTGTCCGAGGCATACAGGAACGGGGATCCTGCAAGTGATATTGCTCAAAAGGCAGCGGAGCTGCATAAGCAGTGGCTGACCTACTACTGGAGCGAATACAGCAAAGAAGCACATGCGGGACTCGCCCAGATGTATGTGGACGACGAACGGTTTAAGGCGTATTATGATGCAGAGCAGCCCGGAACGGCAGCATTTCTTAGAGATGCGATTCAAATCTATACGGGATTATCCAAGTAAATGAAAAAGCTCCCGCGCCGGGAGCTTTTCATTCGTATTATGTCTTGCTTTTCCCGCCTAGCAGCGTGAAGGCGCCAATTAGCACGAAAAGGATAGCCAATGTCGGCCCGCTGACAGCGACCTGATTAAATAGCGCCCCGATCGTAAATACGGCAGAAAATAGCAGCGATAGTACCATCAAAATAGAAATGGGGATCAGCAGATAACGATTGCGACCGCCAAACCAGTAAAATTCAAAAAGTCCAACAGCTGCCGCAAAAATAAACCCGGGCCACAAATAGGCCCAGCCATCGGTCAGCATGGCGATTTGGCATACGATCCCCGCCGTAAACACAGTGCCTCCGGGGATTAGCAGCCCTGTCGCTCTAGGGGCGAGCATTGAGAAATAAAGCCAGTGGAAAAACAAACCGATTGGGATCACAAACAGGCTCGGCCAAAAATGTCCGAAGATCGTCCCGGCATCGACCGGTTGACCATGGTTTAGATATAAGCCGACCCCTAAGAGAATCAGAACGATCCCCGCAATGCTTCTATTCATGCCATACACTCCTTTGAATACAATTTCACTGTTTTCAAAGTACCATGGAAAGGTTTGGGCTGTCACCCTTCTTTAGACAAGTCGTGCAACTGGACTTAAGTCCAGTATGATGATACCGTTGGGGTCGGCGAACGAAAATATTTTCAACACGGGACCTGAATGATGTGATATATATTGAAAACAAGGTTCATGTTAAGCGTATTTATCCGAAGACAAGGAGGCTGTCCAGCAATGCTCAAATCATATACGCTGCCGCGTGGGAAAAGAATCAAACTCCATCAATATGATCCGGACGACACCGGTTCCATTGTAGGTAAAGAAGAGATTGCGGAACAATATCATAAGCTGCAAGAGGAGCTTGCTGAAATGCAGGATAAGCTGTTTGCCCAGAAAAAGCACTCATTGCTCGTCATTATTCAAGGCATGGATTGCAGTGGTAAGGATGGTGTCATCAAAAAAGTGTTTTCTGGGATCAATCCCCAAGGGGTCAGCGTCGCTTCCTTCAAAAAACCGACTTTGGAAGAGGCGTCGCATGATTTTTTATGGAGAACGCATAAAGAAGTGCCGGGCCGAGGCTATATAGCGGTGTTTAACCGTTCGTACTACGAGGAAGTGCTGATTACTCGAGTTCATGGGCAAATTGACGAGGAAGAAGCGAAACAGCGGTTTAAGCAAATCAAACATTTTGAAAAGCTATTGATAAGCCACGATACGCAGGTCGTCAAAATATTTCTCCATATTTCCAAGTCGTTTCAAATCTCGAAAATTCAGAAGCGGCTATCGGATCCTTCGAAAATGTGGAAGTTCGACCCGAATGATTTATTGGAACGGAATTACTGGGATGCTTATGAAGAAGCTTACGCGGATGTATTCAGCCACTGCAGCTTTAAAGAAAGCCCCTGGTATATCGTACCTGCGAATCAACGGTGGTTTCGGGATTACCTTGTTCTGCAAATTGTAGTGGACGCTCTGAGGAAGCTGCCTCTGGAATACCCTCAGCCGGATTCAAAGCTTGAGGATTTGCTTCGCCTGCTTCCCGATGACATCAGACCGGAATCCGTTTAAGCCGGCAGGGTACTAGAAAAAGATAGTACTGACTTAAGGATGTGATTAAGGAGTATAATGGGATTGCTGGCGACAGGAACCAATTATACAAGTAAGGAATGGTTGGTATGGGGACAAATGAGCGGTGCAGCGTATTGAAGCAACATGAGGTTCTGTGCTACAGCGTTTGCCTCTATCTCGTACGCAGCGAAAAGCTGGCCTTCGAAGCTGCAACGAGTACGCTGCTACGGCTGGGGACTTGCGACGATTTCTTCCATGCGACAGATCCGGAACAACAGCAATGGGTACGCAAGGAATCCATAAAATGCTCGCTCCAGTTGTTAAGCAGGGGTACTTGTACCCCATCTATAACGCTTGTGCGGAAGGGATAGTTTTGGAGTATGTTTAATGTAGAAGAAATCGCATCGATGATTTCCGTATGGAGGTAATGTCTGAAATGCTGTTTCAGTAGAGGGGAAACATCACTTCTTATTGAACAATCGTAAATGATTTTTCACACCTTAAATAGAACCGAAAGCACCGGGGGGTTGCAATGTCTTAAGAGACTTTGTGAGCCTCCTTTTAAATTTCCAATATTTACAATGGCTGATATAATGGAAAGGCGGGACTTGATGGAGATATCTTAATCAAAACCTCAATGGGTTTCTGTCCCGAGGCAAAGTTTGAAAGATGATCTACTTCTCAGGGGCTAAAGTCTAAATTAAGTGAGTCAAAACCAAAAAGTGATACAAAAGAATGTGAAGAATTAACTACTCCTGATGCAAGAATTATTAATATAACTGAAAGAATATATGAATGCCCAGAATCTAATAGACTTATGTGGTTAAAGAATAATGGAATGGTCAATTTATATGAACAAACCAATACATTAAACTATTCAATAAGAAATAAATAATTGATAGCTCCTCATGAAGAGCCCACGGCATATAACACCGTATTCACGCGTCAGGGGGCAAGCCCCTTGGTCACCCGAGGCATTTCGAGGAAGCGGAGCCAGGCAGACAACCCTGCGAGGCTAAGAGGCGGAGCCACACCGGGCAGCTGACGCTGCCTTAAGCCTCTCGGGTTCGTGATTACAGTAACGATATATGAAACTAGCGCAATTATATTAAAAACATATAAATAGTAAGGGGACCTCTAGATGCTAGTGATCCGAGTGACGAAAAACTTATTAAAAGAACTTAAACTTCAATCAACAAAAGTTGATACCTCAGATTCTTTTTATAGTTGGCATGCGAATTTCTTTTTACTTCATAGAAGAAAGTGCATTGTATCGATGAATGACCTTTCCCGATTAAGTGTGGCGCTTTATGGAATTATATAATGCTCCCATAGGTTGAGACACGTCTATTATATACATCTGACGCTGCCGACGAATAGCTAGGTGGATGCAGTGTAGGAGGCACTCTCA
>NZ_NMQW01000081.1 GCF_002234615.1 Paenibacillus rigui
ATACTTCCCCCCTCATATTCGTCGGCAGCGGCAAATGGGTATAAGGGACAGGGCAAAAGCTCCGAGAAAACAGCTTCCCTCCCAGTCGGTGTGGAGCAGCTATCTATTTTCGATGAGGCGGAAGCAGCAGCTTCGCGCACTGCACCAGAGCCGACCACCCAGCAGATCCAGAGCTACCAGCGAAAGAAGCAAGTAGGCGAACGAGCAGAATTACTTCAGGATCTTCCTCGTGAAAAGCAACTCTTTCAGGTTCAGGACCGGTGTTGTGACGTATGCCATAGCGAGCTTGTCTTGGTGGGCGAAGAGTTTGTTCGTACGGAAGTGGAGTTTATTCCTGCCCGCGTGCAAGCCATTGATGTGTACAGAGAAACCTTAGAGTGCCGAACCTGTCGGAAAGCGGACAAGCCTCAAATGAAAAAGGCGACGACTCCAGCGCCGGTTATTCAGCATTCAATTGCTTCTTCTTCCTCCGTGGCATGGGTGATGTACCAGAAGTTTGTGAACAGCATGCCGCTGTACCGTCAGGAAAAGGAATGGAAGAGCATCGGTTTGGATCTGAGTCGAGCCACGATGGCCAACTGGATGATCGCGGCCACGAGAGACTGGCTGAAGCCACTGGTGAATCGACTGCATGAGTTGCTTGTACAAGAGCGATATTTGCATGCCGATGAGACCCCCTTGCAGGTGATGAATGAGAAGGGACGGAAGAACACGACCTCTTCCTACATGTGGATCTACAGCAGTGGTCAGCAAAGTACGCGTCCTATACGGATCTTTGAATACCAACCAGGACGAGGGGCGAAGTACCCGCAAGCGTTCCTGAAAGGGTTCAAGGGATATCTACATAGCGATGCTTACTCCGGATATGCGAATCTAACAGGGACGATATCTTGTTTATGCTGGGCACATCTTCGGCGTAAGTTTGTCGAGGCATTGCCACCGGAGGCGAATATTCCAGAAGGGACCCTCGCCAGCGAAGGGGTAGCTTATTGCAACAAGCTATTTGAGGTAGAAGCGCAGCTCGCCTCACATCCGCCTGAAGAGCGAAAGGAACAACGTCTGGTGCAGGAAAAGCCTGTACTCGATGCTTTTTGGTCATGG
>NZ_NMQW01000082.1 GCF_002234615.1 Paenibacillus rigui
CTTCTTTTACCTACGGTGCTGATACTATTCCTGCTTGAAATCGGCAACTTCCTGGATCTGGGCTTTGATCAAGTATACAATCTGCTCACTCCGATGACGTACAGTGTAGGAGATATTCTGGATACGTACGTGTTCCGGACAGGCATTCAGCAGGCGCAGTACAGCTTCGCAACGGCGGTCGGTTTATTCCAATCGGTGATCGGATTTATTCTGGTCTACGTATTCAACAGGCTGTCGAAGAAAGTATCGGACGGGGGGCTCTGGTAGACATGTTTGAATCGAGAGGGGAAAAAAGTTTCGTCGCAGCCGTCACGGTTTTTCTTATTCTGTTGTCCATCATCGCGCTCGTACCGCTCTTGTCCGTGATCTCGACCTCGCTGAGCTCCAAAAGTGCCGTGGATATGAACCTGGTCACGCTATGGCCGAAGCAGTTTACGTTCGACTCTTGGGGGTATATTATCGACCGTCCCGACCTGTGGAAATCGTTCTTCTTGACCTTGGGCTCGACAGTGATCGGAACGGTTTTGGCTCTGCTCATGACTGCGCTGCTTGCGTATCCGCTGTCGAAGGCGGAGTTCCGCTGGGGGCCCGTGATTATGGTTGGCGTCGTGATTGCGATGATCTTCAAGGCGCCGATCGTGCCATACTTCCTGACGGTTCGCGGCATCGGATTGTATAATAATCCGTTGGTTCTGGTCGTGCCGCATA
>NZ_NMQW01000083.1 GCF_002234615.1 Paenibacillus rigui
TCTCGGTGGCTCGGAGATGTTTATAAGAGTCAGCATTACGTTTCCGCTTCTTTTACCTACGGTGCTGGTACTATTCCTGCTTGAAATCGGCAACTTCCTGGATCTGGGCTTTGATCAAGTATACAATCTTCTCACTCCGATGACGTACAGTGTAGGAGATATTCTGGATACGTACGTGTTCCGGACAGGCATTCAGCAGGCGCAGTACAGCTTCGCAACGGCGGTCGGTTTATTCCAGTCGGTGATCGGATTTATTCTGGTCTACGTATTCAACAGGCTGTCGAAGAAAGTATCGGACGGGGGGCTCTGGTAGACATGTTTGAATCGAGAGGGGAAAAAAGTTTCGTCGCAGCCGTCACGGTCTTTCTTATTCTGTTGTCCATCATCGCGCTCGTACCGCTCTTGTCCGTGATCTCGACCTCGCTGAGCTCCAAAAGTGCCGTGGATATGAACCTGGTTACGCTATGGCCGAAGCAGTTTACGTTCGACTCTTGGGGGTATATTATCGGCCGTCCCGACCTGTGGAAATCGTTCTTCTTGACCTTGGGCTCGACAGTGATCGGAACGGTTTTGGCTCTGCTCATGACCGCGCTGCTTGCATATCCGCTGTCGAAGACGGAGTTCCGCTGGGGGCCCGTGATTATGGTTGGCGTCGTGATTGCGATGATCTTCAAGGCGCCGATCGTGCCATACTTCCTGACGGTTCGCGGCATCGGATTGTATAATAATCCGCTGGTTCTGGTCGTGCCGCATATCCTGAATCCGTTCAATCTGATCATTATGAGAACGTTCTTCAAGCAATTTTCCAAGGAGCTGGAGGAAGCCGCTTTTCTTGAGGGCTGCGGATATTTCCGGATGCTGTTTCAATTG
>NZ_NMQW01000084.1 GCF_002234615.1 Paenibacillus rigui
TCTGCTCTTCGATCTTATACTGCTCTTCGATCTTATACTGCTCTTCGATCTTATACTGCTCTTCGATCTTATACTGCTTTTGAAACCCCTTTCATAATGATGGTGTGCCACACCAAATTAAGCTCTTTTCTTGAGGGGGAGAATGTCATATAACGTTCTTGTATTCACGATGCCCCACCGGCTTAAGGACCATAGGTCCGGCTGCGCTTGCGCAGTTAGCCGGTGCGGGTATGTCCGCTGAATATACTTCCTCGAATTTTCATCTTGCGGACCGAGGGGCGTATGCCCCGAAGCGTGAATACGGTGTTATCAGAAGTACTTGCCTTCTTGATTTGGCCCTCAAATTTTCTCTAATAATTCTTCTAATATATCTTCAAGCTCTTCATATTTTTCATCGTCAGTTGGACTATTCTTCATTCTTTCTAAATCTGTTTTTAAATCCTTTAATACATGTTTAGGTAATTTATTAATTAAGCCGTGTAGTAAAAAATATTTCCAAGTTCCATCATTTGTATTAAGAACATTCTTAATATATGGTATTAATTGTTCCTGAAAGCTCAAAAGTAAAGTTTCTATTTCTTGTGCAATTGGCCAATTCATATCTTGTAACCATTCCAAAAGTTCAGGTAATATTGGTTTGATTTCCTCAAGATTCAGTTTCTTTAATTTCTCTACACTTTCAAAATCGAATTTGTGTTTAGGAATTAGTATTTTAATATCCATTGGATGGACCTCTCCAATATCGGTTTAGGTTTAGGTTTAGGTTTAATTTAACTCTTTATTAAACTGCAAGTATTTCTGATAACGTTACTGTATTCACGAACCCGAGAGGCTTAAGGCGCACCAGCGCCGGGTCGAAGACTTAGCCTCGCAGAGGTTGTCTGCCTGAATCC
>NZ_NMQW01000085.1 GCF_002234615.1 Paenibacillus rigui
TCGGTGGAGCGGAGATGGGGATAAGAGACAGTGATAAAATCCGGGGACAACAGCGATCGGAAGAATGATCCGTCCATGCAGCCGTAACGTTTTCAGTGGCCTCGCTTCTTTAGCCCATGCTTTTTTCGTATGCCGTTCCGCATAATTGAACCCCTACTTCGGGAAAATTAGGAAGAGCGAGCAAAGGAGGAGTGTCAATTATGCCACGGGATTTACCTATAGGTAACGGGAATGTATTAGTGAATTTCGATACGAGCTATAATGTGCGTGATTTGTATTATCCCTTTGTCGGGCAGGAAAATCAAGCTGCAGATCACTTATCTCATTTTGGCATACGGACGGAGGAGGACTTCTTCTGGATCGATCATCCGGAGCTGAAGAAGCAGGCCTCTTATTTGAATGATACCCTGATTACCCATGTAGAGGGTGTCCATGAACGCTTGGGCATGAAGGTGCAGCTGAGAGACGGTGTCGATGTAAGGGAAAATGTTTTTGTCCGGAAGGTAACGCTGGAAAATACGACAGACCGGGAGCGGACCGTCAAATTGTATTTTCACCTGGACCTGCATTTGTACGGCAATGGAGTAGGGGACACGATCTACTATGATCCGGATCTGAGATCGCTCGTATTTTATAAAGGGCACCGGTACATGTCCCTATCATGTCAATCAGCCGACCAAAAGAGCGCAGCCTGCACAAGCTATGCCATCGGGCAAAAGGAAATGCACGGGCTTGAGGGAACATGGAGAGATGCGGAAGACGGAAAGCTCGGCCGTAACCCGATCGCACAAGGCTCGGTAGACGGGACGATTGAGCTGGAAATGAAGCTCCCTGCCCAAGGCAGCAAGGAAGGCTGGTTCTGGGTTTGCTTTGGTAAAAGTATTGGAGAAATACGTAGAATAGAAGGGCACGTACGGGAGGCGTCCCCCAAAATTTTGCTGCAGCGCACCTACAGCTTCTGGCGGGAATGGCTTGCGAAGGACCGGCATGAGCTGGGGCTGCTGGATAAAGATATAGCTTCTTTTTATAAGAGAAGCCTGTTGGTGGTGCGATCCCATATGGACAACCGGGGCGCAATTATTGCCGCTAATGACTCGGATATTATGAAATTTGCCAAGGATACGTATTCGTACATGTGGCCGAGAGATGGAGCGTTAATTGCTCACGCGCTGGACCGTTCCGGCTACAAGGAGCTGACTCGGCGATTTTACGAGTTCTGTAAACGTGCTTTGACCGAGGATGGATATTTGCAGCACAAATATAATCCGGACGGATCGCCCGGCTCCAGCTGGCATCCGTGGGTGAACGAAGCGGGAGAGAAGCAGCTGCCGATCCAGGAGGATGAAACGGCGCTGGTGCTGTATACGATGTGGCATCATCACCAGCTGGCCAAGACCCTGGATCAAGCCCGGGATGATTATGATAAATTCGTCGTGCCTGCGGCGTCTTTTTTGGCGAGGTACAAGGATGCAAGCGGTCTGCCCTTACCATCCTATGATTTATGGGAAGAGCGCTACGGGGTTCATGCCTTCACGGTGGCAAGCGTCTATGGAGGGCTGCTGGCTGCGGCTAACTTTGCAGAGCATTTTCAAGACGGGGCACGGATGATTTATTACCGCGATGAAGCAGCGAAGGTTAAACAAGCTGTGGAACAATTTATGTTCCTGGAATCGGAGCAGCGCTTCGTACGGTCGCTTTATTGGAATCGCGACAAGAATACATATGATGCCGATCTGACTCTGGATGCGAGCATGTATGCGTTGTTTGATTTCGGCTTGTTTGCTCCGGATGACCCGCGTATCGTCAGTACGATGAAGGCCATTCGCGGGAAGCTGTGGGTGCAAACGGAGGTAGGCGGCATAGCGCGCTACACGAACGACTATTATCATCAGGTGACGAAGGATGTTCATACGGTGCCCGGGAACCCCTGGTTCATTTGTACTTTATGGTACGCAGAATGGATTATTGCAATGGCCAAGAAGGAGTCCGATCTGAAGGAAGCGTTGGATTTGATCCGTTGGACCATTGGGCATGCACTGCCGAGCGGCATCCTCGCGGAGCAGGTCCATCCCTTCAATGGCGAGCCGATGTCGGTATCGCCGCTGACCTGGTCCCATGCCTCGTTCGTCAAGGTCGTGCAGGAGTATGTATCGAAGCTGAGACAGCTGCGCAATCAAGCGAATGCCGAAGAGGACAGGAGCGATGCCTCGATTCTGCAAACGACGGGGGCTCCGGTATGAAGACAATTCGTTTGAATGGCCTTCAGACCAAGGAGGCACAGGACAAAGAACGGGAGTCGAAAGAGGCCCGGGAGCGTCAGCAGGAATATGATCGGAAGCATGCGCCTTTGGAAATAACCAGGGATGGGAGCTTGCGGGAGCTGACCGACAGAACCGCGGCAGATCGGACTGCCGCCTCTCAGCCGGCACCGCCCTCGATGCAGCGATCGGAAGGCCCCGGGCTGGAGCTGACCGAGGTGGAGCGGCCTCCGTTGAAACGGCCGGATGACGTGCTCGTCCGTGTGTTGTGCGTCGGGCTGGACGGAACGGACCGCGAGCTGATGACCGAAAAATACGGTGTCCCCCCGGAAGGGGAAACCGGATTAACGATCGGTCATGAGTCGCTTGGCATCGTGGAGGAAGCAGGGGAGGACAGCGGCCTGATGCAGGGCGATCTTGTCTGCGCGCTCGTGCGGAGACCGTGCAAGGAGCCGGGCTGTGTCAACTGCCGCAACGGGCACGCGGATTTTTGCGAAACCGGGGCTTACGTGGAGCGCGGCATCAAAGGGATGCACGGCTACTTGTCCGAATATTACGTCGAGCAAGCGAAATATTTGGTCAAGGTTCCCTTTACCTGCTTGGACTATGGCGTCTTGACGGAGCCACAGAGTATCGTAGAGAAGGTATGGGAAGAAGTACAACGGATTCAGCAGCGGCTGATATGGCAGCCGAAGACCGCGCTGGTGCTTGGTTCCGGGCCGCTCGGGCTGCTTGCGGCCCTGACCTCACGGTGTCTTGGCCTGGACACCGTCGTCTGGTCCAAGTCGCCGGCTGACAGCCTGGCGGCGGAGCTGGTTCGCGCCTGCGGAGCGGAGTACCGGCAGGCGGGGGCGGCCGGCGCGGAAAGCGCTGCACCGCAGGAAGCCGATGGAGCGGATACGCTCAGCGGCTTCCTGGAGCAGAGCGGCAGGCGCGCCGATTTGATCTTCGAATGCACGGGCTACAGCCCGCTTGCATTCGAGGCGATGACGGCGCTCGGCCCGGGCGGCGTACTGGCTCTGCTTGGCGTCACGCCGGGGAGCAGGAGCTTGAAAATCGAGAGCGACATGATCAACCAGGAGATCGTGCTGGAAAATAAATGCATTCTCGGTTCCGTCAATGCCTCACGTAAAAACTTTGAAACCGGCCTCTATCGGCTGGAGCAAATGGAGGACCTGTTTCCAGGGGTGCTGGAGCGGCTTATGACGAATCGTCTGACGCTGGAGCAAGTGCCAACGCTGGATTTCGGCCGTATTGAAATCAAGGCGGTGGTCGATATCGTACCGCGTCCGCAGTGGGAGGGCCTGCTGCAGCCGGACATCGAGCAGGTGGAGTACAGCTTTTCGGTGTAAGGGCCCGCTTCAGCGGCCAGACAGAAACAAGAGAGGGAGCCGATGCAGTTGCGGCTCCCTCTCTTCGTGTTCCCGCCGATGTCAGAGACGAACAGCGGGGGCGAAATGCTTTACTTTACTTTACTTTATTTTACTTTTCTTTGCTATGCGGCAGCAAGCCGCTTACTGGCTGCAATCGTATGGATTTGCAGTGTGGTCCTGGCGGTATTCCGAAGGGGAACGACCGTACCACTTGCGGAATTGCTTGGAGAAATACAGCGGATCGGTGAAGCCCACGGAGGAAGCGACCTGCTCAATCGTCAGCGGCTCATGCAGCAGAAGCTTGGCCCGCTCCATCCGGATTTTGAGCAGAAAGCTCATCGGCGACAGCCCGGTATGCTGCTTGAACATTTTGGACAAATGAGTTCGGTGATAGCCGAGGCTCTGCGCCATTTGCTCGATCGATATGGGCTGGTGGTATTGGAACGTCAGCCAGCGGATGGCCTGCTCGACTTGCTGCTGAATACCGGAAGCCTCCCCGTGGGGGGCGGTATTGGCGACCAGATCCTGGGCGTATTGAGCGAGAATCAGCCTTAAGTAGCCTTGGGCCTGCATATCGCAATGAGGCTGCCTTTGATGCAGCGTTTGTTCGAGCTGGTGGAACAGCGCTCTCATTTTCCGGTCATTTCGGGTGACGGCAACAGGCTTATGCTGCGAAATGCCCATGACGTTCAGGTACTCGTCTGCACGCGGCCCTTTGAACCCGAGCCAGCGGTAGCTCCAAGGCTCCGACTCGTCGGAGCTGTAGCCGACAAGCTCACCGGGGAAAATAAAGAAGCTGCTGCCGCGGGTCAGCTGATATTCCTTGCCCATGCAGCGGAAGGTGCCGCGGCCGGAGACGACATAGTGGATGAGATGGTAATCCAATACCTGCGGACCTACGATATGCTGCGGCTTCGTCTGCTCTTGTCCGCTGAACAGCAGCGTAAGCTCCCCCTTGCCGGGGTGCGGGTTGAAAGCGACGGAATGATAGGGCTGTGATGAGGACACGGGCATACCTCCAACGATGTTTGATGATAAGAAGCAGAGGACGAGTTCATAAGATTCATAAGATCGGACTACATATGTCTTGAAGGGCTAACCCGCTGATGATAGCTGGATGCTTCATATTTTGGCAGTAAACTAGCGATATGGACTGATTATACTTGGTGAACACGGGATTGGCAACTGCGGACAGATTTGTCTTTGGCTACATTTATCCATATAAAAGTGGATTGCGTCCATATGAAAATATCGGTCGCAGGAGTATAGTCAACCTAGAAGCAGTTCACACCAACTATAAGCAGGGAGGCTGTACTACAATGTCTAAAATTACTTTTCTTGGTGCCGGCTCTACCGTTTTTGCCAAAAATGTGCTTGGCGATTGCATGATGACTCCGGCGCTGCAAGGCTTCGAGCTGGCTTTGTTCGATATTGACCCGATTCGCCTCAAGGATTCCGAGAATATGTTGAATAACTTGAAAAGCTCGCTTGGCAGCACCTGTGTTGTGAAAGCGTATTCGGACCGGAAGGAAGCTCTGACCGGCGCCAAATATGTGGTGAATGCGATTCAAGTCGGAGGCTACGACCCTTGCACCATTACGGATTTTGAAATACCCAAGAAATATGGCTTGCGTCAAACGATCGCAGATACGCTGGGCATTGGAGGCATTTTCCGAAACCTTCGCACGATCCCGGTGATGCTTGATTTTGCCAAAGATATTCAAGAGGTGTGTCCCGATGCCTGGTTCCTGAACTATACGAATCCGATGGCGGTTCTGACCAACGCGATGAATACGTACGGAGGCGTCAAAACCGTAGGCTTGTGCCATAGCGTTCAGGCTTGCATGCCGCATTTGTTCAAGTCGTTGGAGTTGGAAACCGAAGGCGTGCAGACAAAAATTGCAGGGATCAATCACATGGCCTGGCTGCTTGAGGTGACGAAGGACGGCGTAGATTTATATCCCGAAATTAAACGCAGAGCGCGCGAGAAGCAACAAGAGAAGCACACGGATATGGTGCGCTACGAGCTGATGTTCCGCTTCGGCTATTACGTGACCGAATCGTCCGAGCACAATGCGGAATACCATCCGTACTTTATTAAGAAAAATTATCCCGAGCTGATTGACCGGTTCAACATTCCGCTAGATGAATACCCGCGCCGCTGCATCCGTCAGATCGAGAAATGGAAGACGATGCGCGAGGAGCTGGTGAACAATAAAAATTTGGAGCATAACCGTTCAAAGGAATACGCCTCCTACATGCTGGAAGCGATGGAAACGAACCGCCCTTACAAAATCGGCGGCAACGTAATGAACACCGGACTGATTACAAACCTGCCGAAAGAAGCCTGCGTCGAGGTGCCTTGTCTGGTGGATGCCAGCGGAGTAACACCGACCTATGTAGGGGACCTGCCTCCTCAGCTCGCCGCGCTGAACCGCACGAACATCAATACCCAGCTGCTGACGCTGGAAGCGGCAATCACAGGTAAAAAAGAGCACATATACCATGCGGCCATGCTTGATCCTCACACGGCTGCCGAGCTTTCGATCGATGATATTGTCGCCATGTGCGACGATTTGATCGAAGCTCACGGGGATTGGCTGCCGAAATTTGTTTAACGGCCCGATATGGTTCCATTCCGTAAGCCATAGTTGAAAATAGGAACACCCCCACGCTATTGATGAAGTGTGGGGGTGTTTTGCTCATTTTGTATGGTTGCATAGAGGTAGAGGTTGATAGCTGCTCCGGCTGATTTAGCCATGCCGTATTCCGTCGTTCCCGTTATACCTTCCGCTGTGTGAGCTTGTTCACAAGCTCCTCTGCGATACGGCTCCTTCCTTGCGGCGTCCAGCTCATGACGAGCCAATTCGGAATGAGATGGACCGTTCGCTTGCGGCCGGATGGATTAAATTCCATAGGCATGGCCTGCGGCAGCTGTTCCGGCTCACCTTCCATCGGGGGCGGAGTGTCCTGCTTAATGATGAACAGATGATCCGCTTCCAGTCCCGGCAGCTCGCGCGAAAACCGTTCGTCCCTCATTTTATTCCTCGGAACGCCGGACCCGGGCTGAAGCCCCAGCTCCTGATAAATCAGGTCGTTCAACGGATGAAGCACCGTACCTTGAACGCGGATCCGCTGCGGCAGCATTTGTACGACGGCAACCCTGCTGTAGTTTTCTGCGGATGCCAGCAGACGTCTGCGGACTTCGTTGACGCTCTCCTGCAGACGGGTCAGGCTATGCTCCGCTTCCCTTTCACGCCCGACCAGACCGGCGAGGCTCCGGTGCGCTACACGCCAATCCAAATGATGCTCGAGAAGGACCGTAGGAGCAATCTGCTTGAATTGCTCATAGCAGGACCGCTGGGCATAGTCTGCGACAATCAAATCCGGCTTCGCCAGCCGCAGCTGCTCCAGCTGAGATAACAATTGCCGATGATACTCTTCATCGTTCATCCACGGATATCTGTAGCAATCGACGGCGGCTACCGCCTCCATGCCCATTGAGGACAGGTTCTCATGTAGCCCGCAGCGGGAAGCTGTCGCCACCCTCAGCCGTTCCCGTTTGATGTAGTGGGAGGGGGAGAGGCCGACCGTTTCCTTGAATATGCGGCTAAAATAGTACTCGCTTCCGTAACCGACCGCAGCGGCTACTTCCTTCACGGAGGCAGCCGGCGACAGGAGCTGCTTCGCCTGCTCGATCCGAATGCGGTTTAAATAATCGGTTGGGGAAAGCCCTGTCGTTCGTTTAAAGCTGCGGCAAAAGGCATTGGGCGTCAGCTTGGCCAGCGACGCCAGCGTTTTGCGGCTAATTTTCTCCTGGTAATGCTCACGCATATAAGCGATACACAATTCCAAGCCGGGATCCGCGTTCCGCTCCGCTTCCGTTTGCTGACGGGGACCGGAATGCAGGAGCAGCTCCAGAAGCGACTGCAGCGGCAGATTGGGATCGGACAGGGGTGGCTGCGATAAAGCTTCGCCGGTGGCATGAGGGTCGGTGGTCCGAAGCGGATCCTTTTGGTCGGCCCTACTTAAAGCATACATCTGCTCGATTCTGCGCTCTACCTCGCGGGATTCCGGGGTTGGCACAGGAGCGGCAGGGAAGTGGGGGAACGTAGCGGAACGGGGGATGATAGGCGTCAACTGCCATCGCCCCCTTCGTTTCTCTGCCTGCAATGCCTCGAATACGATAACGTAATAGGTTATTTCTTGACCGGTCATCGACACTTCGATGCTGCAGCCCGGCGGCAGGAAGCACAGCTGCAGCGGCTGTAAAGCATGAGCAGTCCCATCGATAACAGCGGTCCCTTCCCCCCGGGCTATAAAACAAAGCACAGGAACAGGAAGGTTCCTGCGGTGAAGGTGAAAGACCTTTCTTCGCTCATACTTTCTTATGGAGGAAAGTAGAAACATGGTATGCGGGGTCTTTTGGAGAACCGGTAAGGCCATGGAAAGGCAGCCCCTCTCTTCATGAGGTAGAATTGTGCAACAAAACGGATACTTCAGGACATGGACGATAATTCCAGTACGTATTACACTATACCAAGAATGATAACAAGAATCATTATCAATAGACAAGGGGAGAGAAACATTCATGATTCAGAAATATCCGCAACGCTCATTCTTGACCATGCTTCTGCTGTCACTGGTGCTGCTCATTTCGGCATGCGGCTCTACGACTGCAGGGAAGACCGCAGCTGACAATACAGCCAAACCGGCGGAGCAAGCAGGCGGCAAGCAGCCTGATACCAGCGCGCCTTACACGGTAAAGCATGCCATGGGGGAAACCACCGTAAAGGGAACGCCCAAAAGAGTCGTCGTTCTGGTGAATGACGCGGTAGAAGCATCGCTGGCACTCGGCTTCAAGCCGGTCGGCATGGTAAAAGCATGGGGTGTGCAGCCGTTTTACGACCATCTGAAAGACAAGCTGGAGGGCGTGCAAATCGTAGGGGATGAGAATCAGCCGAACCTGGAGGCGATTGCGGCCTTGAAGCCGGATTTGATCATCGGCAACAAGCTTCGTCAAGAAAAAATATATGCGCAGCTGACCAGCATCGCGCCAACCGTATTCTCGGAGCGGACGAATTCCGATGCGCTGATCAATTTCAAGATTTATGCGGAAGCATTGAATAAGAAGGCGGAAGGCGACAAGCAGCTCGCCGATTTCGATAACAAGGTCAAGGATTTGCGCACCAAGCTTGGCGATAAAATCAACACCAAAATTTCGCTTGTCCGCTTCTATATCGGCGATAAAGTACGTATCTATTATAATGATACGTTCGCCGGCGGGATTATCAAGCAAGTGGGTCTGAAGCGTCCGGAAATTCAAGATAAACCAACGTTTGCAGACATTATCGGCAAAGAACGTATTCCAGACCTGGAAGGCGACATTTTGTTCTACTTCACGCTGGAGGATGAAAAAGGAGAGACAACCAAAACCGAGAAGGCATGGCAGGAAGAAGCCTTGTGGAAAAACCTGAACGTCGTGAAGAATGGAAAAGCAATTAAAGTAAACGACGGCGTATGGAATTCTTCCGGCGGGATCATTTCGGCGAACCTGCTGCTGGATGATCTGGCCAAATATTTATTGAAATAACGCAGCTTACCCGCATCCGGGAACGAAAATCCCGATGCGGGTTTCAAGCTGTCCATTTAATATAGAAGGGTTTCGTAAGATGATACTTCAAAGCACCGGATCCAAAATAGCGGGATTGATTGCAAGTTTAATGCTGTTCGCTTTGTTATTTGCGGCAAGCATTGTATATGGGTATGCGGATACGACCTGGTCTGCGGTCTGGGGTGCATACCGGCATTTTGACGGGTCGAACGGCCAGGTCATTATTCGGGATATTCGTTTGCCCAGGGCCATTGTCGCTTCACTGGTCGGTGCGGCTTTGGCGGTATCCGGAGCGATGATGCAGGCTTTGACCCGTAATCCGATGGCTTCTCCCGGTATATTGGGCGTGAACGCGGGCGCCGGATTTTTTGTTGTTACGGGCGTGTCTTTCATGTCGCTATCAGGTCAGGGGGAGCTGGCATGGCTCGCGTTAACAGGAGCTGCCGCAGCAGCTGTGTCCGTCTATGTGGTCGGCTCGGTTGGCCGTGAAGGGTTGACACCGCTCAAGCTGACATTAGCGGGCGCCACGATGGCCGCGTTGTTCTCTTCGTTTACCTCGGCGCTGTTAATTTCGGATGAGAAGACATTGGACAGCGTATTTTTCTGGTTGGCCGGCTCGGTTGAGGGGAGGAAGATGGAGCAGATTGTAACCATGCTTCCCTTTCTCCTCGTCGGACTGCTCAGTGCGTTGCTGCTAAGCAAAGCAATGAACGTAATTTCTGTGGGAGAAGAGGTAGCCACAGGCCTCGGGCAAAATACGTTTCGGGTGAAGCTGGCTTCCTTGCTGGTTGTCGTACTTCTCGCCGGAGGAGCGGTTTCGTTGGCGGGACCGGTGGGCTTTGTCGGATTAGTCATTCCGCATATCGTACGCGGCCTGGTTGGCATTGACTATCGCTTCGTCCTCCCGTACTGCGCTGTTCTTGGCTCGGTGTTGCTGCTTGCAGCGGACATCGGGGCGCGGTTCATCGCTTTTCCCAAGGAAGTGCCTGTCGGCGTCATGACGGCGATCGTCGGAGCCCCTTTCTTTATTTATTTGGCGCGAAAGGAGCTGTTAAGCAAATGAGCAGCCGGTATGCTGCGGTTCGATGGCCGCGTCTGAAGCTATCCTTTATTTTTGAGAAAAAAAGCGCCTGGATGATTATGTTTCTCCTCCTCGTGTTAGCACTGCTCTCGATCTTCAGCGTGGGCATAGGCACCCTCTATATCTCGCCACTGCGGACGATTCAAGTGATGCTCGGGACGGATGCGGGCTCGATGGAAGCGAATATCATATGGAACTTTCGTATGCCGAGGCTCGTCATGGCCGGCTTGGCCGGGATGGCGCTGGCTTTGTCGGGAACCATACTTCAGGCCGTCGTACGCAACCCGCTGGCCTCTCCCGATGTGATTGGCGTCACCAGCGGGGCGGCGATGATGGCGGTGCTGTACTTGGCCGTGTTCAATGTCAAGACGAGCATCGTCTGGATGCCGTTGTTTGCTTTTGCCGGAGCGGCTGCGGTATCCGCCTTTATTTATTTCGGAGCCTGGAAAAAGGGCGTATCGCCAATGCGGATGATCCTTGTGGGCCTGGGTGTGACGGCGCTGCTCGAAGCGTTGAAGACGATCTTTCTCATCTTCAGTCCGATTTTTGTAACGAGCCAGGCCAAAATCTGGATTACCGGAACGGTCTATGGAGCCAATTGGACCTCCGTGAAGTTTTTCACTCCCTGGCTGCTGCTGTTCGTGCCTCTGTTGTTTGTTTTCGCCGGACGCATGAACATCCAGGTGCTCGGCAATGAGCTGCCTGTTGTGCTGGGGGGACGAATCCAGCTGCAGCGCTTCGCGCTTCTGGTGACGGCTGCCGCTCTGGCGGGCTCTGCCGTAGCTTTTGTCGGCGGTATCGGGTTTGTCGGCCTGATGGCGCCTCACTTGTCCCGAAGGCTGGTCGGAGGCTCTCACGGTCTCCTCTTGATCTGCTCGGCGATTGTCGGGGGGCTGCTGCTGATGACGGCGGATCTCATCGGGCGAACGATATTTGCGCCTCGCGACGTGCCTGCCGGGGTGTTCACGGCCGTGATTGGAGCGCCATTTTTTCTATACCTGCTGGTCAAGACGAAGAAAAAAACAGAATGAATAGAAAGGGGAAATCAATCATTTATGGAGAAGCTGGCCGCTCAATCATTATCGCTTTCTTATGGGGCTACGACCATTATCGATCACCTTGATCTGCACATCCCGCAGGGGAAGATCAGCATCCTGATCGGTAGCAACGGGTGTGGCAAATCGACGCTGCTGCGCTCCTTCGCCCGCTTATTGAAGCCGGAGCAGGGCACGATATTGCTGAATGGCCGCAGTATCTCCCAAATGTCGACCAAGGAGGTCGCCAAACAAATGGCGGTGTTGCCGCAGGGGCCTGTACTGCCGGAAGCCCTAACCGTGCTCCAGCTGGTCCGGCTGGGCCGTTACCCGCACCAGAGGCTGTTCCAGCAATGGTCGGAGGAGGATGAGTGTCAGGTGACCAAGGCACTGAGGATGACGCATCTGGAATCACTACAGGAGCGTGCGGTAGATTCTCTCTCAGGCGGGCAGCGGCAGCGGGCTTGGATCGCTATGACATTGGCGCAAAATACGGAGGTGCTGCTGCTGGATGAGCCGACCACCTATCTGGATATGGCGCATCAGGTGGAAATATTGGATCTGCTGTTTGATCTCAATCAGGAGGAGCAGCGCACGATTGTGATGGTGCTCCATGACTTGAATCTGGCCTGCCGGTATGCGCACCATATCATTGCCGTCCACGACAAAGGGGTTCACTCCCAGGGGCTGCCGGAGGAGGTTGTGACGAAGAAAATGATCCGGGACGTCTTCGGGATGGAGTGCGAGATCGGCACCGATCTATTGTTCGGCACCCCGGTATGCATTCCGCACGGAAAAGGACGGAAGATCATTCCCCGGCAGGAGTTCAAGGGGAAGCAGGAGCTGCGTAAAGTATATTAACGGGTGCAGGAAAAGGCTGTCCATTTGAACGGGCTTGTAAAGAGAACGCATCTCGGATTACGGGGGGCGTTCTTTTTCCGAGCCGCGCGTACTTCATTTGGATAACCAAAACTATACGAATAGAGCATACTCGCCCTTAGCTAAAAATGGTAAGATAATTCACGGGAATTAATGAAAATGATTATCATTATCATTGTTACTTAAACTGGCGGGTGAGGTGACAAGGTGAAGCAGCTAGCGCGCTTTCCATTCACATGACAATTGCATGGTATTCCAATTTTCGATTGCTGTGGGGCAGTCATTTTTTATCGGTCCTGAGCTCCATGATTATCGCCCCTCTATTGCCCTTCTATATGGAGCAGCTGGGTGCAGGCAGCCAAGCCTCGGTTTTGCTTTGGAGCGGCCTAAGCTTAACGGCGCCTGCAGTTTCCGCCGCATTGACTGCCCCGCTGTGGGGCAGGCTGGGTGATGTCACAAGCCGCAAATGGATGGTGGTACGGGCCTTGGCGGCGTCCGCCTGCGTCCTTGCTGCGATGGGCTTTGCCAGCACCCCGTTTCAGCTGTTCATACTCCGCTTTCTCCACGGGGCAATTGGCGGCGTTGTGGATGCCGTAGGGGCATTCGCAGCCTCGGAGGCGGGCAGGGGGGAGCAGGGGAAAGTAC
>NZ_NMQW01000086.1 GCF_002234615.1 Paenibacillus rigui
AGATGCATATAAGAGACAGCTGTTAAAGGGTAAAAGCTAGATTAAACATATATTTACGATCAAGAAGGGGAACAACCATATGAATTTTAAAAAGCTGGGATTATTATCTGCGGCAGGTGTCCTTGCGATTACGGCTGTCACCGGCTGCAGCGGGAACACGAACTCTTCCGAAAGCCCTGCCCAGAATCAGACCGCGGGTGCAGATGAAATTATCGATATTGAGGTATGGGGTACCAACATTGGCTATAAACCAATTACCAAGGGCAGAAAGCTGTATGAATTGTACAAGGAAAAGCTTGGTGTCGGCGTCATCCATCCATATGTAGAGTGGAACGGAGGCACCAACTACTTGAATCAGCTAAACCTGAAGATTGCCGCCAATGAAATGCCGGACCTGTTCTTACCCCAGCAGGGTATTGAAGACAGTTTAGCTAAAAACGGCGCCATCGCTGACCTGACGGAGCTGTTACCCAAATATGCACCGAATTTATGGCAAGCCATTCCGAAGGAAATGTGGGATGTGGTGAAAGCCAATGACCCTACCGGTCAAGGGAAAATCTATTATATCCCCGGCATGGTGGACTATGGGAGATACGCCGGCTTGATCCGCAAGGATTGGCTCGACAAATTGGGAATGGCGATGCCAAAGACCCAAGATGATTACGTTAAGGTGCTGGAGGCATTCCGGGATAAGGATCCCAATGGCAATGGACAGAAGGATGAGCTGCCGACAGGTGGCCGTCAAGAGGCGCGTTGGATGGACCATCTGTTCGCCATGTACGGTGTGGCCATGTTTGAAGGGTATCCGGATTGGGACCTGTACGACGGCAAGCTGACGTATTCCGCGGTTACTCCGAATATGAAGGCCGCCTTGGAGTTCATCGCCAAGCTGTATAAGGACGGTTTGTTGGATAAGGAAACGCTCCTGAACGACAAGGCCAAATGGGATGGCAAGATTACGGCCAATAAGGCTGGTAACTACTTCCACTGGGTAGAGCAGCTCAATCTGAATTTGGAAAATTTGCAAAAGAACACTGGCGTGAAGGCTGAATTTTCGGTTCTTCCCGTACCGGAAGTTGCGGGCTATAAGGGATTCTATACTTGGAAGAGGTTTCAGCCCCCGGCCTGGGTGGTTAAGAACAATAAAGATCAGAAGAAATTAATGGCCACTATGAAGCTGCTGAACAACATGTACGATAAAAAGAATTGGATCCCTCTGTATCTTGGCGTGGAAGGCATGCACCATACGATGAAGGATGGCAAACCAGTCAAGCTTCCGGATGACAAGAGTACCCAGGAGAACCTCATTCTCGATCCATACGCAAAAATATCTACCCTTGATTTCATGACCGAACTAAATAAGAGTACAGCTTCGGAAGACAGAATGTGGGCTATTAATCAGGTTAACCAAAATATGCAGGAAGCCCAGAAGTTTGCCAAGGTCATTGCCGGTGATGGGATGCCGGCCAGCGTGTACGACGGCTTCGCCGACATAAACAACCGTACGCTGTACGTGGAATATGCCACCAAGATTATCCTTGGGCAATACCCGATCAGCAAATTTGATGAATTCGTAGACAAGTGGAACAAATCGGGTGGTGAAGAGGTCACGAAGCGTGCTAGGGAATGGTATGCGAAGGTGAAGAAATAATCGCTCGAGCGAAATGAGTTGTCTTAACGAGAGAAGCGAAAAGTTCAGGGTTGCACCAAATGTTGAATCAACCGTCCGCAGTGCCGAAACGCGCGCCAATTCTAGGCGCGCGTTAAATGGCATGCGTCAACTACGTCGGAAGAAAAACGTCACAACTAATTCGAAGCAGGGGGCTATTATGGGCAATCGTCTTAAGGAAGTGCTTAAGGGTCAAGAACATAATTATATCCTTCCTTTTCTGTGGCAGCATGGTGAGGAAGAGGCGATAATTCGGGAAGAGATAGCCCGTGTTCATGAATCTGGAATCGGGGCCGTTTGCGTGGAGGCTCGGCCTCATCCCGATTTTCTCGGACCGAAGTGGTGGTCGGATATGGACATCATTATGGATGAAGCCCGAAAGCGCGGCATGAAGATATGGATGCTGGATGACGATCATTTTCCAACGGGACATGCGGCAGGCAAGGTGAAGGAGGCTCCGGAAGAGCTTCATCGCTTATTTTTGAGTGAACGTTATATCGATACCATCGGTCCTGCCCAAGGCACATCCCTGCTGCTGGATACCTTGCAGATGCGCGGGCTGCGACCGACCATCTCGACGCCACAAAACGCGATTGGTCAAAACAAGCTGATTTCAGTTGTGGCTGTCCGTCGCGATCCATCTAATGGAACATTAACCGGTGACTCGGTCGACATAACCGAATTTGTACAAGATGGTACCCTTTACTGGGATATCCCGGAGGGGTATTGGCGAGTATTTATGATTTCTGAAAATAAGGACGGCGGCAGCAAGGAGCAGGCAGATTATTTGAATCCGTTGGACCGGGATTCCGTTTGTATTTTGCTCGATACGGTATATGAGGCTTTTTACGATCGGTATAAAGCGGATTTCGGCAAGACCTTTGTTGGTTTCTTTTCGGATGAACCGGGATTTTATAATGATGAGAAAACGTTCGATTTCCATTCGAAGCCTGGGAAGCCGGGAGTGGTGCTGCCCTGGAGCCGGGAAATGCCGGCCCTGCTGGAGGAAGCCTTAGGACTCGACTACCGGAAGCTGCTGCACCTCCTATGGCAGGATGCAGGAGACCTGTCGAACAGGGTGCGGTACCATTATATGGATATCGTCAGTAAGCTCTATGCGGACAGCTTCTGCAGTCAAATCGGAGAATGGTGCAGAGCCCATGGAGTGGAATATATCGGACATGTACTCGAAGACAATAACGTTCATGCAAGGCTAGGTTCTGGGGCGGGACACTTCTTCCGCTCTCTCTGGGGACAAGACATGTCGGGTCTTGATGTGGTGCTGTGGCAGATCGTGCCGGGCTTCGATGAATTAAGTTTCCGCTGGCCGGCGGGGGAGACGGATAGTGAATTTTTCCACTATGGTCTCGCTAAGCTTGGCGTATCGCTTGGACACGTCGATCCGAAAAAACAAGGCCGAACGATGTGCGAAGTGTATGGAGCCTATGGCTGGACAGAAGGGTTGAAGCTGATGAAGTGGCTTACTGACCATATGCTCGTTCGCGGCGTCAATTATTTTGTCCCGCACTCCTTTACCCAGAAAGCTTTTCCGGATCCGGATTGTCCGCCGCATATGTATGCGAGCGGGAAAAATCCGCAGTACCGCTATTATAAGCATTTAAATCAATATATGAATCGGATCAGTCACCTGATTTCAGGTGGAAGACATGTGGCCACCGCAGCCGTCGTTTATCATGCTGAAGCCGAATGGTCCGGGAAATCGATGTATTTTCATAAGCCGGTGAAGGAATTGATGCAGAACCAGATCGACTGCGACGTTCTTCCTATCGATGTTCTTTTGGAAGCGGCGGGCGTGAAAGAGAGTAAGTTACATGTAAATCTCGAGGATTACGAGTGCCTGATCGTGCCTTATGCAGAAGCGCTTCCGGCGGCGATGCTTCGGAGCTTGGTCCAATTTGCCGAACAAGGACTGGCCATTCGCTTTGTTGACGGGCTGCCGTTACGATCGAGCGAGGGCAGTGATGTTTCTGCCGAACTGTCTTGTCTTGCAGATCACCGGCATGTGAAGCTTGTACCTTTAGACAAGCTGGCGCAAGACCTTATCGCAGACGGACATTATGATATGAAAGTCGAAAAATACGAACCGTATCTTCGGAACTATCGCTATCTTCATGATGGGTTGGATGTGTTTATGTTCTTCAACGAACACCCGAATCATACGATTCATACGACGGTGGCTTTGTCTGTCCAAGGTGATGTATATGCGTATGATGCCTTTCTTAACCGATTAACCCGTTTGAATATAACGAGAGAGAAAGGCGCAACGACGGTACAGCTTACCCTGCATCCGTATGAATCCACCGTCCTGCTCCATGGAGCTGCCCTTGAAGGTTATGCTAATGTCGCGCTCCGGCAGCATACAGCTGGAGCGGGTCTAGAGCTCAAAGGCGAATGGACGGTTTCCACCGCGGATGCTGAGCATTATCCTCAATTCAAGGAATGGGAAAAATTGAAGGTCTTGACGAACATGAGTGGGCCTGGCTGCTTACCACGATTTACCGGCACTTTTCGTTATGAAACGGAATTTGAATGGAACGAGTCCGAGAGCCAGGCTCTAGTAGATCTGGGCGAAGTGTATGAAACAGCAGAGGTATGGTTAAACGGCGAGCCAGCGGGGGTACGCATCTGTCCTCCCTACCACTTGGAGATCGATGGTCTGATAAAGAAGGGCAAAAACAAGCTGGTCATCGAAGTGACGAATACGCTAGTGAAAGATCAGCGCGACTTCTTGTCAGCCTTTGCACAGCAGGAACCAAGCGGGCTCATCGGGCCTGTCCGGGTTAAGAGTATTCATAACGAGGTGTGACAAGATGATTCATACGAATAAACCAAAAATTTGGTACGGCGGCGATTACAATCCTGATCAATGGGAAAAATCGGTTTGGGACGAGGATTTACGCATGTTCAAGCTTGCGGGCATCGACGTGGTGACGTTAAATGTATTTGCTTGGGCGAAAAACCAGCCCGATGAGGAAACGTACGATTTCGACTGGCTCGATGAAATGATGGATAAGCTTCATGCGGACGGAATCGGCGTCTGTCTCGCGACAAGCACTGCAACGCATCCTGCATGGATGGCGCGTAAATACCCCGACGTGCTTCAGGTCGATTTCAACGGGCGCAAACGCAAATTCGGCGGACGCCACAACTCTTGCCCGAACAGCCCGACTTATCGCAAGTATTCGGTGCGAATGGCCGAGAAACTTGCCGAACGCTACAAGGACCATCCAGCTCTTCTCATCTGGCATATCAACAACGAATACGGCGGCGCCGGGTATTGCTACTGCAACAATTGCGAAAAGGCCTTCCGAGAATGGGTGAAAGCACGTTATGGCACGCTGGACCAGGTGAATCGCGTTTGGAATACGGCGTTCTGGGGCCACACGTTCTACGACTGGGAAGACATCGTCCTTCCGAGTGGGCTCAGCGAGGAATGGGTGGGAGCCAACGGGCGGACGGAGACGAACTTTCAAGGCATCTCGCTCGATTACCTCCGCTTCTATTCCGATAGCTTGCTCGAGTGCTACAAGCTTGAAGTTGAAGCGGTCAAGAGGTATACGCCAGGTATTCCCGTCACGACGAATCTGATGGGCGCCTTCAAGAAGCTCGACTACCACAAATGGGCCAAACACATGGATGTCGTGTCCTGGGACAACTATCCACGCTTCAATACGCCGCATAGCTACACGGCCATGATGCATGATTTGATGCGCGGCTTGAAGGACGGGCAGCCGTTTATGCTGATGGAGCAAACTCCAAGCCAGCAAAACTGGCAGCCTTACAACTCACTCAAGCGTCCGGGTGTGATGAGATTGTGGAGCTATCAAGCGGTGGCCCGAGGAGCGGATACGGTCATGTTCTTCCAGCTTCGCCGGTCGGTCGGAGGGTGTGAAAAATTCCACGGAGCTGTCATTGAACATGTCGGCCATGAGCATACCCGCGTCTTCCGCGAATGCGCTCGGCTCGGCGCAGAGCTCGGCGGACTTAGTTCTGCACTTCTGGACGCCCGGGTAGAGGCCAAAGTCGCCATCCTGTTCGACTGGGAAAACTGGTGGGCGGTAGAAATGTCCAGCGGACCGACCATCGCGCTCCGTTATGTGGAGGAAATACACAAGTTCTACGATGCGCTGTACCGTTCAGGAATCGCCGTCGACGTGATCAGCGTTGAAGCCGATCTCCAACGTTATGACCTCGTTATCGCACCCGTCATGTATATGGTCAAGCAGGGTGTGGCCAACAAGCTTGAAACATACGTCGAGCTGGGGGGAACGCTCATCACCACCTACTTCAGTGGAATCGTTGATGAGAACGACCTTGTCACACTGGGCGGATATCCTGGTGAGCTTAGAAAGCTGCTTGGCATTTGGGCCGAAGAAATCGACGCTTTGCTCCCCGAGCAGCGCAACCGGATTATCGTGCAGGATGCCACTTCCGGCTTGAACCCGGAATACGAGTGCGGCATGCTCTGCGACCTGATTCACTCCGAAGGTGCCGAAGTGATAGCAGTGTATGGTGAGGATTTCTATCGTGGGTCTCCGGCACTTACAGTCAACAAGTTCGGTGCCGGAGAAGCATGGTACTTAGCAACGAGCCCAGAAGAGGCGTTCCTGCGAGATTGGCTGCCACAGGTGTGCGCCTCCCACGGCATCACACCTCTCGTTTCCGCTGTACCGGAAGGTGTAGAAACGACCCTTCGGTCCAAAGACGGTCAATCCTACTTGTTCGTGCTTAATCATAATGCGGATGCAGTAACGGTCGACCTGAACGGGAGATCCGGCGTGGACCTGCTGACCGGTCTTCAACTGACGTGCGGCGAAGCGGAACTTCCAGGCCACGAAGCTTGGATTTTGAAGCTTCATTAGTTTGCCTGTCCAATGAACCATACTTGGCTTTGGGGCACCTTGGATCGTCTTACCGAATCCGGCTCAAATGAATCTAGAGGTGCTACTCTAATTCCATGAAGCCGCCTCAGTCCTACATTCTAGGGGACTGAGGCTTTTTTTGTTTGTCTGTAACGCAGAAGGGCAATGTAAAGTGGAAATTTAATGGCCTTACTGATTATTTTTGAATAAATTCTTAAAAATGCCCTTGTTTAAACTTAAAAATGCCCAATTGAGCGATGGTTCCTCTGGCTGTATAGTTATCAGTGTAAGCGGATTCAAGACTAGAGAGTGGAGGAAACAAGTTGAAAGCAGTTGCAATTCATCGAATGAAGGTCTATTGGCCGCTGTATGTGATGGCGATTCCGGGAATCGTTTTTCTCATTGTATTTAAATACATTCCGCTGGCCGGAGCTGTAATCGCCTTCAAGGACTATTCGGTTTTCAAAGGGTTCATCGATAGTCCCTGGGTCGGTCTCAAGCATTTTAAAACGCTGATTCACCATCCAGATTTCTTCCGGGTGTTCGGCAACACACTGATGCTTGGATTTCTCAAGCTCGTATTGGTCTTCCCGGTACCCGTTCTGCTGGCGCTGATGATCAACGAGATTCGGAAAGCGGCATTGAAGAAAGGGATCCAGACGGCACTATACATTCCGCACTTTTTGTCATGGGTTATTGTTGCCGGTATCGTCTTCGATTTCTTTTCATTAAGCGGATTGCTCAACATTATTCTCGGGTGGTTCGGTTTTGAACCTTTGCTGGCGATGCAGGATAGCACGTACTTTCGGCCTGTTTACGTAATCGCTTCCGTCTGGAGGGATGCCGGTTGGGGAACGGTGGTGTATATGGCGGCCATTAGCGCGATCGATCCTCAGCTGTACGAATCGGCGATGATCGATGGAGCATCCAAGTTCAGGCAAATCCGCCACATTACGTTTCCGCTTCTTTTACCTACGGTGCTGATACTATTCCTGCTTGAAATCGGCAACTTCCTGGATCTGGGCTTTGATCAAGTATACAATCTGCT
>NZ_NMQW01000087.1 GCF_002234615.1 Paenibacillus rigui
CTTGTTTCAGCCACATGTACGCCCCATCGTACGAGGAAAAGTGAATGCGCCTGTTGAGTTTGGGGCCAAGATAGCGATCAGTCTATGTTCTGGCTATGCGCGGATGGAGAAGCTTTCCTGGGACAACTTCAATGAATGTACGACCTTGCAACATGCGGTAGAAACGTACTATGCGCGGCATGCTTACTATCCAGAAGCGGTACTGGCCGACCAGATCTACAGAAATCGCGAGAATCTGGCCTTCTGCAAAGCACGGGGCATTCGACTCAGCGGACCACAATTGGGCCGGCCGAAGAAAGAAAACAAACAAGACAAAATCATCGCCAGGCAAGATGCTGCTGAACGCAACGCCATCGAAGGCAAGTTTGGAGAAGGAAAACGCGCCTATGGTCTAGGGCGTATTCGAGCACGCCTTCGTGAAACGAGCGAAACGGTCATCGCCCTTCAGTTGCTGATCATGAATCTGGAGCGGAAGCTACGGCTTCTCTTTTTATCTATTTTTCGATGGCTGCTTCGTCGAGGCTTGCTGCCACAATTAGCCTAGGGGGCAATTGTTCAGCAAGCCCTAATTAGTAGTCTTCTATAATGATCCCAGTTATATATAATATTACCACGAAGAGATTTATTTCTTTACCTTTTCGTGGTAATATAGTATTTTTGGTTAAATGGATAACTACATTTATAAAATTTGTCAAATTGCGTTTTTTTTGAAATCGCTTACATTGGTATTTACAGCAATTTCATTAGTTCCTATAGATAATGATGTATATGCTATAGCGTCGGTTCATGGTAAGCGTCTAACAATAAGGTGTATTCCAATCCCATTTAGATTTTGAGACAATTCCGTTAGAGTAGTCATTGGAGTTTTTCGACTCTACTCGAAAAACTCCAATGGGAGTGTGTAATGCTCCCCAGTGTCAAGACACGATTTTACGAGGAATAAGTTATGTCCTCCCATCTCGTAATCTACTACCTTAGGATGCCAGTTGCTCTAGCTTTTGCGTGTAAAATTGTACAGGCTTAGCCCCATTAAGAGACTGGTGGGGGCGTTCATGATTGTAAAATTGGACATAATGAGCTATCCCTTTGCGCAGCGCGCGAGGGTCTTCAAATTCATTTAGGAAGATACATTCATACTTGAGCGACCGAAAGTACCGCTCTGTTCGGCTGTTATCCGTTGCCCGGCCTCTGCCGTCCATTGATACCTGTACCCCTTCTTTTTCTAACAATTCCAGGTAATCCGCATTGGTAAAATGAGAGCCCTGATCGCTGTTCATGATCTCTGGTTTGCAGCGGCTGAATGCACGTTTGAGGCACGTCAAAACAAAACCCTTCTCGAGTGTATTGGACACCTCGTAATCGATTACTTTGCGGCTGTACCAATCGATGATGTTGAACAAGTACATAAACCCCTTGCCCATTCTCAGATATGTCCCTTATAAACATTT
>NZ_NMQW01000088.1 GCF_002234615.1 Paenibacillus rigui
TGATACAACGCCCTATTCAGACTCGCTTTCGCTGCGGCTCCGGCTTCTCACCTTAACCTTGCACGGGAACGTAACTCGCCGGTTCATTCTACAAAAGGCACGCCATCACCCATTAACGGGCTCTGACTTCTTGTAAGCACACGGTTTCAGGTTCTATTTCACTCCGCTCCCGCGGTTCTTTTCACCTTTCCCTCACGGTACTGCTTCACTATCGGTCGCTAGGGAGTATTTAGCCTTGGCAGATGGTCCTGCCTGCTTCCCACGAGGTTTCACGTGTCTCGCGGTACTCGGGATCCGTCTAGGGTTTTCGCAAAATTTCGATTACAGGGCTGTTACCTTCTGTGGCCGGCCTTTCCAGACCGCTTCATCTACTCTGCTAAACCCACATTGACGTCCCACAACCCCAAGGGGCAAGCCCCTTGGTTTGGGCTGTTCCGCTTTCGCTCGCCGCTACTGACGGAATCACTCTTGTTTTCTTCTCCTGAGGGTACTTAGATGTTTCAGTTCCCCTCGTATGCCTCCAATGCAGCTATGTATTCACTGCATGGTAACTGAGAATTACCTCAGCTGGGTTCCCCCATTCGGACATCCCCGGATCAAAGCCTGCTTACGGCTCCCCGAGGCATTTCGTCGTTCGCCACGTCCTTCTTCGGCTCCTAGCGCCTAGGCATCCTCCGTGTGCTCTTATTAGCTTAACCAATGCTCGGTCTCTTATACACATTC
>NZ_NMQW01000089.1 GCF_002234615.1 Paenibacillus rigui
TCGGAGATGTTTATAATAGAACTTTTTCTTTCGTTCAAGCATTAGTCGGCGTACGTAATCCCCCTTAGTCTCGTGGGCTCGGAGATGTGTATAAGACATAGACATTGGGGAGCATTACACAATGGCAGTTCTTCATGATCCATCCAAATATGCTAACGAAGTGCGTTCAGATGAAGCCACAGCAAAGCAATTAGGGATAACAGGAGCACCTTTCTTTGTCATTAATAGAAAATTCGCGATATCCGGGGCACAACCAACAGAGGTATTTATAAATGCTCTTAACCAAGTTTAGAACAGCGTGTAGACAGGCAGACAGTTCAAGCGAAATAGGCAGAACAATAAACCGCCCAAAATCCAATAAGGATATTGGGCGGTTTATTCTTTTCGTCAAAACTTTCCTTGTTCTACATTTTAGAAAAAAAGAAACTTAGCGCTGCGACGCGAAGACTGAGGGATAAACTGCTTCAAAAGAAAGAAAAACAACTTAGTATTTCAAGCGAGGAGAACAACTCATAAACAAACAAATATAATGTGGCATATCATTGTCCAGCGACACAAACATACGTCAATAATTAACCAATAAAATCAAGGGAACTATTCTATAACCGAATCTACTTTTAAGGTTTCAAAAGTTCTCAAAGGAAATTTAAACAAAAAAGATACTATTAAAGTAGTAGAGCCAGTAGGTACATTTAATGGGGTTATTTCGTCTTTTGAAGGCTACAAAGCAATGAAGAAAGATGGAGAATATATATTGTTTCTTTTTAAAGACCCACAAAATGATAGATATGGGATCGTTGCTATTAATCAGGGTAAATATTCTACAAATGGGTCGGTTGACATATATGAAGATAATAAAGAGAACCCAGAATATAAGCGGATAGAAAAATTCACCAACATGGTGGTTAATAAGTATTTAAAACAACCAGAACCACAACCACAACCACAACCACAACCAGAACAACAACAACCACAAAACACTGATTCTGTTACGGATAGCGTATATAAGAAGAACACTGAAAGTGTTACAAATTCAGTGTATGATAAAAAATAGTTCTTTGAGGCCAATGTAGACCGATCCTATACAGGAACCTTAAGGAAAACTTATCTCTGAAATATTCAGTGTGAATCACTTAAAGCATCTTCTGAAGCTCATTGCTTGGGAAGATGCTTTTCATATGGTGATCTTATGCATCTGCTGAATTATGAAGTTCAAAATGTAAGGAGCCACTGCTGAAAATGAGAAATTTTTATTGCAACAATCGAATCAATTTCATAATG
>NZ_NMQW01000009.1 GCF_002234615.1 Paenibacillus rigui
CATTCAGCAATGTCCGGATTCGGATTGGTATAGGTTGCCAATTTGGTTACATCCTCCGTATGCCCGTCAAGGTACTCCGCTGTGACTTTGAAGGTGGCGCTTTGGCCGGAATCCAGCGCAACGGCACTATTATCCACCGTAATCTGCTTCACCGTCAGCTCGCTATTCAAGTCTTTTACAAGCAAATTCAGCGAATCGGTTTTGCCGCCATAGCTGACGTTGATGCTTGTTGAGCCATAGCCGACTCCGCTCACCACGCCGTTACTGATGCTGACAATACCGCTTTGCGCCGGTGTCGCAACGGCCTGATTCGTAATATCTGCACTGGTTCCATCGGTGTATATAGCATTGACCTTTAAGGTTGCCGTGTTGTTTCCAGCAACGGTATCAATCTTTTGTTTATCGATCGATGCGTTAATTGCAGCCAGATCATGAGCAGCGCTCTTTTGCCCGAACTGCCAAGAATCGACTTTAAAGAGGTTACCTGTCGAGGCCCCCCCATATACCATATACAGGTCATGAACTCCCGTAGCACCGGAAATGTTCGTTGCTTTGGCCTTCCAAACATTGTCCCCGCCTGTGTTGGAAATGGGAAGTGTCCCAATTAATGAGCCATCGGCACTGTCCAGATGCAGTTCTATGGTTCCACCGCTAGAACCGCTTGCCACATTAGCTGTAAATGTCCCGGCACCTGCTGCGCCAAAATCAACACCCTCTACTTTGATGTAGTCCCCATTATCAATATTACTTACATACATTCCTCCTTGACCGAATGGTTCTGTTGTAATGCCGGATGACCAAGCTATTGTTTCAGCTTCATTTCTTTGATAGGGGTTTAAGTTACTTACACTGCTAACAACACCCTCCGATGTCATATTAAAGGTTGGAATGGTACCATCAGAATTGTAGGCGAATTTCTCTATACTAACGGAACGCTTGTAGCTTCCGCCTCCCGGCAAGCCATTCTTGTGATAGAAAAAGTAGGAGTCTCCTTTAAAATCGATGATTCCCGGATGGTTTGTCGAACTGGTGCCTTGTTGAGGCATGACGACCCCTCTATACGTCCACGGTCCGGTTGGACTGGTGCTTGTAGAATAACGAATCGATTCCGGAAAGCCGGACGCATAGACCAAGTAGTACAGCCCGTTGCGTTTGTATATCCAGGGAGCCTCCTCATAGTCCGGTCCAAAGGCTTCTGTGGTTAAAGGAACCGCCGAGATAGAGCCGTTCAGCGAAATCATATCGTCGTTCAGCTTTGCATAATACAAGGCATTATTACCCCAGTACAAATAGGCTTGACCATCATCATCAATAAATACCGTCGGGTCAAGATCATCCCAGGAGTGCGATGCATAGGTAGTCATATCATTCGTAACAAGTGGTGCACCAATCGCATCTTTACAGCAACCCCTAAAGCTATTCCTCCATGGCCAGGTATCGTAGAAGAAACTGATACGTAGTAGTAAAACTTTCCATTTCGGTAAATTACCTGTGACGCATTGGCATCCTGGGTCTGGTTTGCCCACTTAAATGCAGTGACATCCAGCACTGAACCGTGATCGGTCCAATTGACCATGTCGGTAGAAGAGTAACATCTCCAATCAACCATTTTATATGAGGTTGTAGCTATATCCAGATCATGTCCGGTATAAAGATACACGGTATTGTTGTACACTAGCGGGGCTGGGTCGGCAGTATAAATGGTTTGTACTACCGGGTTGTCTGCATAAGAAATAGTCGTAAACATTGTCGAAATCATCATGAATACAGCTAACATGCTTGAGACTTTATTCATGGACAAATCCCCTTCCATATTGAGGAGCTGCAGACGGGGTCCAACCGTTCCCCGTCCATCGTCTCCCACAATGTTAGTCAGCTATCTTGGTTGCCACATACGCCAGATCCGTAATATCAATCTTATGATCGCTGTTCATATCGGCCGCCTTAGCAGCTGCCCAGTCTGCACTAGTAGAATCCTTGCCGTAATAGTAAGCAGCCATCGCAAGGTCACCGACATCGACGGTTCCATCCTTGTTCAAATCCGCAGACACTTCCTTAATCACGGCCGCCTTGAAGGTATCGACTTCGCTGGCCAGTGCGGCTGTGGCACTGTCCACCTGGGACTGCGTCGCGCTTGAGCTTTCTTTTACCGCTTTGGCTGTGTTGATCGCTACGCCGAGGGCATCCTTGGCTGCTTGCGGGTATTGCCCCGGCAATGAGCCCACAACGGCTGCGTCATATAGACTTTGTGCATTTGTAATGGCCGTTGTCAAAGCCGTCTTGTCGACAACCACTTCAATTTTGCCTACGACAATGCTCTTGCTGCCAAGCGCCGCCTGAATGACCGTTCCTTCAGGAGCTACGCCAAGCTTCGCCTGAGTGGCTGCAATGTTGCCAGTCGTATTCTGAACGCCGGCCTTCACCTTGAAAGTCAAATTCAGCACCGGTGTGCTCGTTCCGGAGACCCCGCCGATGCTGGCGGCGATCAGTCTCACTTTACCGGCAGTCGCTTTGTCCTCTTTCACAATCTGAATGTTGTTGTTTGCCCCAGCCGCACTCACATAGTCAAACACGTTGGCATCATACGTCAGGGTGAAGTCCTCGGCATACACATTTTGCGTCAAATTGTCCAAGCTGACGCCGACGGTGAAGCTGCTGCCCGGCTTCACGCTGCTGTCTGCCGAGAGGGCCGCTGTAGGTACTTTCGGTTCAGTGGGCGGCCAGACCGGGTCTGCGGTTGAATTGCTGGTGGTCAAGTAAATCCGGTCTATGATCAAACCGTCTTCCCTGCCCCAGAAGTTCAGTTCATGTACGCCAGCGGTAACATTCAAAGTAGCTCCACCAAATATACCGCCACTATTCCCACTGAGATTAGCCCATATAAACTGACCACCGCTTACACCATGAATGCCATTGGCCGTGAATTTATACTGATTATCTAATCCAACGTGAACGGAGTCCCCATTGAAATCAGGAGTCTTGGTAAGCAGCCAAACATTGTACGTTCCTGCCGTCGCAAAGTTAATTTTATATCCAAGCCTCGAATCGGCAGCGAGAGTGGCTGCATCTGTAGCGGATTGTGCGTAGCCATTATCGGGCCCAAACAGCATCGCTTTCGTGGACTCACCGTCCACACGCGACCAAGTATGACCGTTGATGGTGCCATACACATAGGCATTAACCGAGTTTTCAGCTGCGGTTTCCGCTTCAATAGCCACGACGGCGGGAGTATCGACAGAAACAACCAATTGCGCTGTCACCGTATCGCCTATGGCCCCTTTATAACTCACAACAACTTGAGTGGTTCCGCTCGCTTTCGCAGTGATTGTACCTTTTGAAACATCGGCAATACCAGGACTTGGATTGCTATAAGTTGCCGCTTCGGTTACGTCTTCCGTGTGTCCGTCAAGAAACTCCGCTGTCACTTTAAATGTCGCTGTTTTGCCGGAATCCAGTGCAAAGGAATTATTATCAAGGGTAATCTTCTTCGCTGACAGTTCACTGTTTAAGTCTTTTACCACGATATTTACTGTATCTGATTTTCCGCCATAGCTGACATTGATGCTTGTTGAGCCATAGCCAGCTCCACTCACCACTCCGTTACTGATGCTAACAATACCACTTTGCGCCGGTGTCGCAACAGCCTGAGCCGTAACATCAGCGCTGGTTCCATCAGCATATATGGCTGTAACCTTCATGGTTGCTGTATTGGCTCCGGAGGCCGTATCAATCTTCTGTTTATCGATAGATGCGTTGATGGCAGCGAGATCATGGGCTGCGCTCTTTTTCTCGAACTTCCAATTATCCACCTTAAAAAGGTTCCCTGTAGCTGCGCCCTTAAATACCATGTACAGATCGTGAACACCTGCAGCATCGGAAATGCTCGTAGTTTTTGTTTTCCATTGATCCGCACCGCCTGTATAAGAAACTGGAAGTGTACCTATCAATTTTCCACCTGAACTGTCAAGACGAAGTTCAATGGTGCCTCCATTGGTAGCGCTTGAAACACTTGCAGAAAACTGTCCAGCCCCGGTAGTTCCGAAATCCACATTTTTTACTTTGATATAGTCTCCGTTGTCAATATTGTAAACGTCCATTCCGCCTAGACTGGATGGTTCCGTTTTAATGCCCGACTCCCAAGCAATGGTTTCGGCTTCATTTTTGACATAGGGATTTAAATTTGCGATCGCAGCCGGACCCTGGGTTGTCATATTGATAGCCGGGAATGTACCATCGGGATTATAGTTAAATTCCTCAACCGCTACCGAACGAGTGAAGCCACCCCCTCCCGGTAAGGCGCCATTATGATAAAAGAAGTAAGAATGTCCTTTAAAATCTATGACTCCCGGATGGTTCGTAAAGCTTTTGCCTTGAGTAGGCATAATGACCCCTTTGTAGGTCCAAGGACCAGTAGGGCTATTGCTGGTGGAATACGAAATATATTCAGGTATACCCCCGGCAGCATATACCATGTAATATAGGTTTCCGCGTTTATAGAACCATGGACCCTCTTCGTACAATGTCGGCCTAGAGTCATTCCCTGTTCGTGTCCCAAAACCATCTGTTGTCAACGGTACTGTAACAACACCAACGTTTTGGTCGTAGGAAATCATGTCAGCATTTAATTTCACATATTTTAGTCCAGGGTTTCCCCAATAGAGATAGGCCTGACCATCGTCATCAATATATACAGTTGGGTCAATATCACCCCAATCGCTGGCAACTAACGGACGTCCAAGAGCATCTGCAAATGGTCCAGTAGGACTGTCAGAGACTGCAACCCCGATGACCGGTCTTCCCAGTGCTGAACTTGTAATCGGAACGTAATAATAGAACTTTCCATTCCTTTGAATCACCTGACCTGCCCATGCGTCGCCTTTTGCCCAACTAAACGTTTTGTAAGACAAGGGCGATCCGTGATCGGTCCAATTTACCATGTCTGTTGAAGAATAGACTCTCCAGTCATTCATAGTGTAGTATGTCGAGCCATCCTCATCATGTCCGGTATACAGATAGACTGTATCGCCAACCACCAATGGAGCAGGGTCAGCAGTATAGATGGTTTGTACTACCGGGTTGTCTGCAAAGGATATAGACGTCAGCATTGTCGAGATCAAAAAGATTAAAGTTAATAGGCTTAATGCTTTTTTCATTAACAATTCCCGCCTCCCTAAACAATATCAATAAAACGATCTATGGGATATGAACGGGGATACCAAGTATCCCCGCCTACAGCTTCAATGATGATTATTAATTTACTATTTTGGTAGCTACATACGCCAAATCGGTAATATCGATCTTTTGATCGCTGTTCATATCGGCCGCCTTCGCAGCTGCCCAGTCTGCGCTTGCGGAAGTTTTACCGTAATGATATGCAACCAACGCAAGGTCACCGACATCGACGATTCCATCTTTGTTTAAATCTGCAGACACTTCCTTAATGACTGCTGCTTTGAAGGTGTCTACTGCGCTGCCCAATGCGGCTGTGGCACTGTCCACCTGGGACTGCGTCGCACTTGAATTGTCTTTTACCGATTTGGCTGCGTTGATCGCCACACCGAAGGCATCCTTGGCTGCTTGCGGGTATTGTCCCGGCAATGTGCCCACAACGGCTGCGTCATACAATCCTTGTGCATTCGTAATGGTTGTTGTCAAAGCCGTCTTATCAACAACCACTTCACTCTTGCCTACAGCAATGCTCTTGGTGCCAAGCTCCGCCTGAATGACCGTTCCTTCAGGGGCCACGCCAAGCTTCGCTTGGGTTGCTGCAATCGTTCCGGTCGTGTTCTGAACGCCGGACTTCACCTTGAAGGTCAGATTCAGCACCGGTGTGCTCGTTCCGGATACCCCGCCGATATCGGCGGCAATGAGCCTAACTTTGCCCGTAGTGGCTTTATCCTCTGTCACGATCTGGATGCTGTTGTTTGCCCCTGCTGCACTCACATAGTCAAATACGTTAGCATCATACGTCAAGGTGATGTCCTCAGCATACACACTCTGTGTCACGTTGTTCAGACTCACACCCACGGTAAAGCTGCTGCCCGGCTTCACACTGTTGTCTGCAGAGATGGCAGCCGCAGGCGTTACCTGCGTTGGCGCAGTCGTGTCCAGGAATGATACATCATCGACATAGAAATCCATTAAATCATCCGTTGGATCCTGTACGGATTTCCACGACGTCTCAACAAAAATAGCCGGTCTGCTGAAGTTGGCATCTGCCGGAACGGTAACCGTCCCTTCAATGGTTCCCCAGACTCCTTTCGTAATGGTTCCATGCCCAAAATCTTTAAACACCCACCAGGATGAATCCGATTGACTCATATTGATCCAATCTTCATTTCTCATCGTGAGATTAAATTGTCTGGTAGCGGGACCTGTATCATATTTAACCTTTGCAGAATATTTATAGGTCACTCCAGGTTTCACTTTTCCATCAACCGATTGCTTAGGACCGGAACCTGTTGTTTTTCTGCCGGTGACATGGATACTATGCGAACCACTGTAAAAAACTTGATCCGATACGGAGAGATCTGCCGTTTCATTCACGATCCATGGCGATTGTCCATTTTCAAATCCGCCGTTTTCGAGCAGCTCCGTCAGCTTGGTAACGGTTATCGACAATTGAGTTGTCACAGGCTCACCCAATGCGCCTTTAAAGCTCACCGTAACATTCGTAGTACCGTTAGACTTAGCCGTAATCTTCCCGTTACTCACCTCAGCAATTTCCGGATGGGGGTTGCTGTAGGTTGCGGTATTCGTTACGTTCTCCGTGCGGCCGTCAAAATACTCGGCAGTGATGGCAAAGTTTTTTGTGCCGCCGATCCATAAGGACACCGAGCTGTTATCTGCCGTAAGCTTCTTCACCGTCAGCTCACTGTTCAAATCTTTTACAAGTATATTCAGTGTATCTGATTTTCCGCCATAGCTGACATTAATGCTTGTTGCGCCATAGCCCACCCCGGTTATGACTCCGCCACCGACACTGACGATCCCGCTCTGCGCCGGTGTCGCAGCAGCCTGGGTAGTCACATTTTCGCTGGTTCCGTCGGTATATACGGCTGTAACCTTCATATTTGCCTTGTTGGTTCCGGACACCGTGTCGATCTTATACTTATCTGTGGATGCATTGATGGCAACAAGATCATGAGCAGCGCTCTTTTGACCGAACTGCCAGTAATCTACCTTGAAGAGATTGCCTGTGGTTGCTCCCCTGTATACCATATATAGATCATGGACTCCTGTAGCACCGGAGACACTTGTTGTTTTTGTTTTCCAAACATTGTCTCCGCCTGTATTGGAAATGGGAAGCGTCCCGACCAATGCGCCGTCCGCACTGTCAAGATGAAGCTCTATGGTTCCGCCGTCCGAACCGCTTGCAGCATTAGCTGTAAATGTTCCCGCGCCTGCAGCACCAAAATCAACTTTGGATACGGCTGTCCAGTCTCCGTCATTAATGCTGCTGACAGCCAGGTTTATTCCGCTTGCTATTGTACCTGGTTGTGTAGTGGTTTCAGTGGATATGCCTCCGCTCCAGCCAATGGTTTCAGCCTCAACCCTTTTATAAGGATCCACATTTTTCACCTGTGGAACACCTGCATAATCGCCAGTAATATTCTGGATCACTCCGTTTGTGTCAAAGCTTACCTTATTGATGTGTGCGTTACGATATCCATGCGATTGCCCGCCCATTTGTGGATAGGAACCACTTTCCGCCATGGCCTTTGCAAGAGTCTGCGCGTGGTATGTGATATACCATTGGCCATTGAAATCAAAGATGGCATGGTGGTTGTTGCCTCCAACGCCGAAGAAAGCACCAGGGTTAGGCAGTACGGTTTTGACAAAAGTAAATGGACCCATCGGGTTGTCGCTTACCATATAGCCGATAGCCCCCGTAGGTATATCCGCCGGATGTCCGCCAGAGAAATTCGTGCAATAGGAGTAATAGTATTTCCCGTTGTATTTATGGATTCCCGAATCCTCAAACAACCATGGCGGATTGATGGGCTTGGCAGTTCCCCCGCTGGCAGCCAGATCCAAACTAATCATATCCGCCCCAAGCTTTGCAACGCGTGCCGTTCCCGGGTCAGCATCCTTACCCGTCGGAATACCACCGCCAAAATAAATATAAGCACTTCCATCATCGTCAACCAGCACCGCAGGGTCAAACAGCCACGTAACATCACTTGCTCCTGGAGTACTTCTGCTCACCAGTTGTTTTCCAAGCGGATCTGTAAAGGGCCCAATCGGACTGTCCGCTGTGAGCACACCTATGCCGCTTCCATTATCCGCAAAATACAGGAAAAATTTCTCCTTACCGTCTATCGTTTTATGTGCAGCTGCCGGCGCCCAGGAGTTATTTGCCCATTTTGCCGCACCTTGCGGGCCGGCTACAGCTATTTCTCCGTGGTCTGTCCAGTTCACCATGTCATCAGATGAAACAACCGTAATCTTATTGATGGAACCATATCCGTTATCCTTGACTGTCCCGTCCGCATTGTATTCAAATACATCATTCGTCATGTAGACATATACTCTGCCGTTATAAACCATAGCAAAGGGATCGGCACCAAATTTTTGAGTAAATAACGGGTTTGCGTTGCCAGGCGTTTTGGCCAGTGCCGGTGTGATCGTAGCTGCGGCCGCCTCTACCCTCTCCATAACCGGGATAGAGGTGATTGCCAGAGTCAGAGCCGTTGTCATCACCAATAATTTCTTCTTCCATTTCTTCATTGAACCTTTTCCACCTCTCATACATGGATAAAGTCATTCATTGTTTAACGGGTTTGGCTGTTTCCACTTCTCTTACCACAGATAAACCGGGCTGATTCTCCCTGTTGTTAGCATAAGGGGAAGGAATACACATGTATCCCGCCCCCTGATACCCTTATCGCTTAATTCACTATTTTGGTTGCCACATACGCAAGATCCGTAATATCGATCTTATTATCGTTATTCATATCGGCAATCTTGGCTGCTGCCCAGTCTGCACTTGCGGAATCCTTACCATAATAGTAAGCAGCCATCGCAAGGTCACCGACATCGACGACTCCATCCTTGTTCAGATCTGCCGACACTTCCTTAATCACGGCCGCCTTGAAGGTATCGACTGCGCTGGCCAGTGCGGCTGTTGCACTATCCACCTGAGCTTGCGTTGCGCTCGAGTTGTCTTTTACCGCTTTGGCTGTATTGATCGCTACGCCGAGGGCATCCTTGGCTGCTTGCGGGTATTGCCCCGGCAATGTGCCCACAACGGCTGCATCATACAGACCTTGTGCATTCGTAATGGCCGTTGTCAAAGCGGTCTTATCAACAACCACTTCAATCTTGCCTATAGCAATGCTCTTGCTGCTAAGCTCCGCCTGAATGACCGTTCCTTCTGGAGCCACGCCAAGCTTCGCCTGAGTGGTCGCAATGGTTCCAGTCGTGTTCTGAACGCCGGCCTTCACCTTGAAGGTCAGATTCAGCACCGGTGTGCTGGTTCCGGATACCCCACCAATATTGGCGGTGATCAGTCTCACCTTACCGGCAGTCGCTTTGTCCTCTGTCACGACCTGGATATTGTTGTTAGCCCCTACTGTACTCACATAGTCAAATACGTTCGCATCATAGGTCAAGGTGAGGTCCTGGGCATACACACTTTGCTTCAAGTTGTCCAAGCTCACGCCTACGGTAAAGCTGCTGCCCGGCTTCACGCTGCTGTCTGCCGTTAACGAAGCTGCAGGTACTTTCGGTTCAACGGATGGCCAGACAGGATCTGTGGTAGCGTCGCTTGTAGTTAAATAGATCCGGTCTATGATGAAACCGTCTTCCCTTCCCCAGAAGTTCAATTCGTGTACACCAGCGGTAACACTCAATGTAGCTCCGCCAAATACACCGCCATTATTCCCACTCAGATTAGCCCATTTGAACTGACCACCGCTCACACCATGAATGCCGTTGGCGGTAAATTTATACTGATTATCTAATCCAACGTGGACGGAGTCCCCATTGAAATCAGGAGTCTTGGTAAGCACCCAAACATTGTAGGTTCCTGCCGTCGCAAAGTTAATTTTATAACCAAGTTTCGAATCGGCAGCGAGAGAGGCTGCATCCGTACCCGACTGTGCGTAGCCATTGTCTGGCCCAAACAGCATCGCCTTCGTGGACTGACCGTCCACAAGCGACCAGGTATGGCCGTTCGCGTTGCCGTACACATAAGCATTGACAGAATTGTCAGCTGCAGTTTCCGCCTCAATGGCTACAACGGCAGGAGTGTTGAATTGAATGGTGTAGACCGCCGTTTGCAATCCATCCCTGCTTACCGTCACCGAGGCCGTTCCAGGTACCGTCGTCGCTTGAGTGATCGAAACTGTGGCGCCTGGATCGTTTGCCGTCGCAGTAATTTGAGGAGGAACCGACCCGGCAGGAAGATCTATCGAATAGTTATATATACTTGGGTTAAACCCACTCACTTGTGTGCCATTCACCTGGAGGTACTTCAAATTTGTATCAAAATTGGAACCTGACAACTTATCATCTATTTTGAAGCTATCGAAATCAACATAACCGCCTGTTGTCTTTGTCGCGTAATTGAACAAGCCAAAACGGTAGCCCATAAAATGCGGTATTGTATAGGCCATTTGAAGGGTGTTGCCTATCGATGCCCAGCGCACGCCATCCAGACTGTAATAGAAATAGGCTTTATCCGTCCTATTCTTATAGTCCAGCTCGGTTCTTAAATAGACGATGTCCTGCGCGAGTGGGATACTTGCAGCCTCGACCGCAGACCCTGAGCTTCCATTCACCATCACAACCGATTTGGTCGTACCGGACATTTTGACACCGACAAATCCGTAGTTCTGCTGGAATGCGGCAATCCCGGCGTAATCCCCGTCTTTCATGTGGCTGACATCGATTGCAATGGTCCCTGAGCTTTCCGGTCCGAAGGTTCTTTGAGTAAGCGTATTTCTGGCATTCAGGATACTGGTGCTTGTTCTTCCGGTTGTGAGTCTAAGATACCCCGGACGGTCGGTAAGAGACCAATATCGATTATCGGGATTGTGGTTCCACTGCCAGACTAACCCCAGATTGGATCCGTTGTAATCATTTTCCCCGCTTGCAACCTCTGTATGATAGGCTCCAACTTTGTCTGTTCTCTGATCGAAGTTATCCGATGAAACCCACGATTTGGAAAGCTCGGCAGGAATCCCCGTGTCATTGACATCACCGAATACGGGCCAGCCGTCCTGACTCCATGTCATCGGCACAATGTAGGGGATGCGCCCTACGGAGCCGTAATCCTGGAACAAGACTCCGTACCATTTGCCGTCAGGAGCTTGAACGATCCCTCCTTGGGCTACACCGGCGCTGTTGGAATTGCTTCCCGATCTTAGAGCAATCTTTCCTTCATACGTACCGTCAATAGCATCTGCCCTATGCACTAACTCGGTACGAATGCTCCCGGAAGGCCAAGAAATATTGAAGATATAATATTTACCATTGATTTTATAAATGTGAGAGCCTTCAGCCCCAAGCCCGCCGGTGCCTCCGGGAGCGCTTGCATTTTGAATGATGGTTTTGTTCATTCCACCTTCTTTGATCGCTGTGGCATCTGAGGTCAGCTCGATCACCTTGATGGTTCCAGCGCCATACACCAGATAGACGCGTCCGTCATCATCAAACAGCAGCGACATGTCATGATAGACTCCGCCGGCGAGCTCAAATTTTTCCCATGGGCCCTTTTCGATGTCGGTGGTTTGAAAGATATACGTTTTGCCAATATCGTTAGAGGCAAATACGATATAAAACTTGCCGTTATGGTACCGAATGCTGCTTGCCCATGAGCCTTGCCCGTATAAGCTTTGCCCGTTGGAAAGCGTTTGCTTGTCATTCGCCGCAAGAATATCATATACGTAATTGACGATTTCCCAATTGACAAGATCCTTGGACTTCATAATCGGAACTCCCGGGTTCACGTGCATGGTCGTACTGGTCATGTAATAAGTGTCGTTTACGCGGATCACATCAACGTCAGGTACGTCCGCCCATATGATCGGGTTCTTGGCAGTGGTCGTGCTATCTGCATAGGCCGATATGCCCGGAAGAGCGCCTACCAATAATGTAAAAATGAAAACGATTACATATATTTTTTTAACCATGGATCTGAATTCCTCCCCGTTCTTGCTTCATCTATAAATCAAATTGACCATTTAAACAAAAAACGATAACTGTTGCCTCTATAGCACATAAATATTGTCGTTGTGTAATGTTCACAAGCTGTTATTGATAGCGCTTTATATTTCTAACATGTACAGGAAAACTTGATTGAATCTAACAGTGACGCTACGATTTGTAACATAATTAGCATTTCACAACATTGTGGGAAGTAAGGAACTCGGAGATGTCAGAAAGCTTAAACGGACTCAGGAGCTTGCTGGTGAAATAAAGGTCTGCATTGAGTAAAAAAATGTGATGGGCATGAAGACTGTTAATCGAGGGCTTAACTTGATGTATAAAACAGCCTTTTGGAAAAGGCTCGCCGTATGTACGGCATGGGTATATCATGTTTCCGATTGACCGAAAATCAGCAACTTGGAATGGGAAGCTGTTGTCCTTTGACGCTCATTGGCTTGAAATCATAATCTTTCGAAAGTTCGGCTTCTTGCTTCTAAATTGTAAACTATCACCTAGCCTACCCCCCTGTTTTATAATGCTTTTATTATAACGGAGTCACTATAGAATTTCGATGTAATTTCTTCTTTAAAAAGTTGATTTTTTGGAGATAAGCATTTATTTGCTTGTAAAAAGTTAAATAAGGCAAGAAAGGGAGACAAGCGTCTCCCTTTGATGTTTCTGGAATTTTTCGCGCTGCCAGCCTGCTAGTGGCTCATATGATCTTGGATGCTACATATCGGCATTTATTCAGACCTTTGGATGAATAGTCATCCTTTTGCTGTTCCAATAGAACTGTAGTTCAGATCAAAAAGACACGAGGAGGACGCTGCGTCATCCCCGTGTTGATGTTAATGGGAGCCTTTTGAAGTATACTTCTCCACCATTTTATTCAAATAAGCTCGAAATTCTTCAACATAGGTATTCGGCTCTACGATTTCCAGATTTGTCCCGAAGCCCGCCAAAAATTGAAAGCCAATACTGTTTTGAGGAGCATAAATGGTGGCTAAAAAATATTCAGAGCTATAGTTTTCAATGCTCTTTCGACCGTACCGCTCAATGAATTGGTCTTTTATGCTAGGCGAAATCAACGCCTTAATAGCGACTAATTGCGGTTGATAACTTGCTTCATGTTCTTGTTCAAATAAATAATCTCTAGGGTTAAATGTGTTTTCATCCATAACAAGATGATCGGTCCTGGATAATTTAAATGTTCTATATCTCTGACGATGTAAACAGAAGCCCTTCAAATACCAACTCGATTCACTAAAATGAAGCTGATAGGGCTCGACAATTCTATTCGTCGTGGTGCCATTTTTATCAATATAATCAAATGAAACTAACCTTCTCTTTAATATCGATTCTTGGCATATTTTCAAGGTTTGAATAATCTCAGACCGTCCCTCCCAATCATAAAATGACAGTTGAATTGAACCTTTCGGAGACAACGGGCTCCCCATGGCTTCTATTTTTTTTATGGTCACTTCCACTTCTTCATTAATTAGAATCTGTTCCAATCCACCCAACGCTGTCAATATATTCTCAAAGTCGGAGCTGCTGAAAAGACGTTTATCAACCTTGTATTCATCCAGTATGCCGTAGCCGCCATTAATTCCATTGATAGAATAGATCGGGATGTTAGATAAACTCAATATTTCCATATCTCGAAGAATCGTTCTTTTGGAAACGTTAAATATTTGCGCAAATTCTTTTGATGTTACGATATCCTTTCTCAGCAATATCATAATGATAGATAATAATCTCTCAATCTTCTCCATATTCTCCCTCTGTTTTTGTGCTTTATTTTAAAAAGGTGACATACATATGTCACCGCTTATCTATTATACTTCATCTATCACAAGAAGGAGGCATGATTTTATGGCAGCTATTGCATATTTAAATTTTGATGGAATCGCAGAACAAGCAATTGAATTTTATTCGGAGGCTTTACAGGCAAATGAGGTAAAAAAAGTAAGATTTGGCGATTTTCCGCAAGACCCAAACTATCCATTGCCAGAAAATGAATTACATATGATCATGGAATCTTCAATCGAATTCGCGGGCGGAAAAATCATGATGTCGGATATTCTGCCTTCGATGAAAAGTGTAACGGGCGAGTTGGTTAAAGGCAACAATATACTGATTAGTATTGTTATGGATGATATGCAGACATTGGAAAATTATTTTTCTAATTTGTCTGCAGGTGGTTATGTTATTATGCCGTTATCGGAAATGCCTTGGTCTTCCTGCTTTGGAATGCTGGTTGATAAATTCGGTGTCGTTTGGAAATTTAATAGTGACGCAGATAAGTTCCTTGATAAAGTGATTTCCAACAAACGTTAACTCATCAAAAATGGCTTGCAATTTAGGACCATTTAAACAACGCCGAAGCCGATGAGCCGGCCGCTACCGCTTCGGCGAGTTTATAACAACTCTATGAACTTGTTTTTTATCGCGTATTTAATCAAATCATGCTTGTCCTTCAAATGCAGCTTCTGCATAATATTGGCCTTATGATTTTCGACCGTTTTCGGACTGATCGTCAGTTGCCCGGCGATTTGCACATTCGTGAAGCCGAGCGCTGTCAATCGGACGATTTCCTGCTCTCGCAGCGTCAACACTGACTCCGTCTCTTCGCCCTTCATGATGCGGGACAGCTGTTCCTCAGGAATGCGCGTCCGGTAATATCGCTCTCCGCGCAGCACCGCCCGGATCGCCTCGTACACCTCGCCGGCTTGGCTGTTTTTAAGCAAATACCCATGAATGTGAAGCTGAAGCGCTCTTTTTACATAAACTTCTTCATCATGCATCGTTAGCACGATAATTTTGACTGATTTTTGTTCCATCATTATTTTCTGCGATGCGACAAAACCATCTAGCCCGTCGGGCATGGACAAATCCATCAGAACAACGTCGGGCTGATGCCTCGCGGCCAGCAAGACCGCCTCAGAGCCGTCGCGCGCCTCCGCCGTGATTTCCAAATCCGGCAGCCCTTCCAGCAGCAAACGGAACCCTTTACGTATAAGCTCGTGGTCATCGACAATCAATAGCTTCGCCTTCATGCTTCGGCTCCGGACGGGAGCGGTACCATCATTTCGATTGCCGTGCCATGATCGATCTGCGAACGAATTTCCATCGTGCCTCCGAGTTGGGAAATGCGCTCCGCCATGTGCCTTAACCCCATCCCCTCTTTTTTTTGATCCAAAGAAAACCCGACACCGTCGTCGGACACGCAGATGTGCAAAAAGTCAGCCTTCGTTCTGAACTGGACAAGCACATGCTGGGCGTTCGAATATTTCATCATATTATGCAGCGCCTCCTGAATGACGCGATACACATTGATTTCGACAATAGAAGGCAGCCGTCCCTGTAGATCAGAAACGACAGTAAACCGGGTGCCGGGCATAATGCTTTGAATCGAATTGACCAACTGCTCGATTGCGGGCACAAGCCCGAGGCTGTCCAGACTTTGCGGACGCAGCTGCCGCGAGTAGGCTTTCACGTCCTCTATCACCTTACCGAGCTCTTTGCGGACTTCTTCAATGTATGTGTACAGCCGTTCGTCATGAATTCTTCGTATGATCGCATCCAACGCAATCGAGATGCTGTAAAGCGACTGTCCAACGCCGTCATGCAGTTCCTTCGCCAGACGCTGATGCTCCGTTTCTTTCGCCTCGATCAGCTGCTTTAGCATCAATTTGGAAATACGCGCTTCCTCTTCCTGTTTTCTAGCGGTCAAGTCCTTTAGCATGAGCAGATAATACTTCTTGTCGCTTTCCTCTTCCTCCAAAATAAGCGCTGTGCTCATTTCCACATCAATCAGTTCTCCATGGTAGGTAGGCATTTCTGATAAAAAAAACGGCACCTCTTCCTTGGAAATCAGATAGCATCGCTCCTCATTGGCAGCCACCTCTCGCTGCTGGCAATATGAGCAATAGGGCACCTTCTGCGTGAGTCTCCACCCTGTCAGCCGGAGGGCCGCCGGATTCATCTCGACAATTTCCCGATGCTGGTCCATAATGATGATGCCGTCCTGAATGGAAAGAAAAATATTGTCCATCAATTCTTGTTTAATCAGCTTCATAGCAGCCCCCCATCCCTATGAATAACAGAAGGACTGACCAGGTTCAAGCTCAACCGAGTCAGTCCCCGCAAACCGGGAATATTTTGTAAAGTAAACCGTAGAGCGGAAAGCTTATTTAACGACGGGGAGTCCAGCTCTTGTCCACTCCAAATAGCCTCCCTTAACATTCAGAACGTTCTTGAATCCGCCCGCTTGGAGCAAACTGGCGGCAATCGCCGAGCGCGCCCCGCTTCGACACTGCATCACATAGGTCATGCCCTGCGGCAGCTGTTGCATGCGGTCTGGCAGCGTTCCGAGCATGAAGTGGTTCGCACCTTGTATTCTGCCCTCATCCCACTCGGCTTGGTTGCGCACGTCCACCAAATAATAGCTCTCGTCGCCAAGCAGCTGCTGCAACTGATGAACATCGATCTCTTCGTACTTTTCGACCGATTGCGGGGTCGCCAGCGCGGTCGAAGGCTCAATCAAGCCGACAACGCGATCCAGACCGATCGAAGCGAGCGCTTTACGGATATCGTCCAACTGTTCCCCTTGGGCGATCAGAACGATATCCTGATCGTATTTGACGAGCCACCCCGCCCAGTTCGTAAACGATTTATTAAACGGAATGTTGATCGATCCGCTGAAATGCGCTTTGGCATAGTCGGCGGACGGCCGCGTATCGATAAGAACGGTATCGGCTGGAAGCTCTTTTAATTGGTCTGCACCGGCAATCACCGGAATACGCTCCGATGCCGCGTACGCGGGTCCTACTTTGTTCAGATGCTTCATCATAGCAAAATATTTCGGCGGTTCCGGCTGCCCCGTCAGCAGTGTCTTGACGAACTGTTCTTCGTCTTCAATTTGCAGCGCCCAATTGTTCCGCTTCTCGTAGCCGACTGTCGATGCTGGTACGGCGCCAAGTGCCTTGCCGCAGGCGCTGCCTGCACCATGCGCCGGCCATACCTGAAGGAAATCGGGAAGGGCCTTAAACTTTTTCAACGAACGGAACATTTGTCTTGCTCCAATATCGGAGGTACCGACGATACCCGCCGCTTTCTCCAGCAAATCCGGTCTTCCAATGTCGCCAACAAAAACGAAGTCTCCGGAGAATATGCCCATTGGCTCCACAGAGCCGCCGCCGAGATCAGTTAGCAGGAAGGAAATGCTCTCCGGCGTATGCCCTGGCGTATGAATCACCTGAAACTCCACATTGCCGATCTTGAATGTGCTGCCATCTTTAACGAGCACATGCTGCACATCGTTCAAATATAGGTATTTCCAATTTTCGTCCCCTTCATCCGACAAGTAGAGCACAGCTCCGCATTCCTTCGCAAGCTGCCTGGCTCCGGAGACGAAGTCGGCATGAATGTGCGTCTCCGTCGCCGCTGTAATCGTCAGTCCTTCCTTCTTAGCCGTTCTCAAATAAGGCTCCACATTACGGGCCGGGTCGATGACAATCGCCTCCCCGGTTCTTTGGCAGCCGACCAAGTAAGACATATGAGCAAGATTCTCGTCAAAAAACGATCTGAAAAACATTACGCTTCACCTGTCCTTTTCTGAAAATGATTTACGTTCACCTATTACGACTTTTTATGCTTTCCAATGACCTCCAGCAGTGTTTCCACATAGCGGAAGCCGCGGATGAGCACCGGATTTTTCAACAATTTGTACAAACGCACCAATGATATTGACCCGTAGTCCGTTTCGGAGTGAAATTTTTCATTAGTCTCCTTCAAAATGTCCGCCCCCGCCTGAACGAGCGGAAGCTCCTCGAGTCCTTTGGCCAAATAGCCAACCGATTCTTTATCCGTCGCGACCTGCGCCGCAAATTGGACCCACTGCTCCGCCTTTTCCAGCATTTCGAGCAGCGCAGGCAGCTTTTGCATCAAAGCAACAAGCGAATCCACATGCTCTCCGGTAAGATGAAAGCTCTTCAGCTTGGCTTCTGTTTCGGAAGCCATGCTGAAGAGCGAGTGTTTGTCGCTCAGCACATTGTGCACAAAGGCAGCCTTCTCTTCCATAAATTGAACTCCAGCGGCAAGTTCAGGCAGCTTTTGAAGCAAGTAGAGCAGCGCCTCGCCGTGCTCGGGATTTTCCAGCACCATTTTTATTTGCGAGTCGGTTGTAGGGCTGATCATAAAGACTCCCTCCTTTCCTCCATTACATGAGTCCGCGCAGCATTCCGTTCCAATACATCACCGGCAGCAAATGTTTCTTCATTAAATACATGCTGGTTCGCTCCTGTGACTGATCCAAAGGAAACGACTCCGCAGGATTTTTATCATAGTCGAATTCCGCAAGCACCAGCTTGTTGTAGCCGGTAACGAGCGGGCAGGAGGTGTACCCGTCATAATGGGCATTCATCCTCTTCCCGTCCATAAGCGCAAGCAAATTGTCCGCAACAGTCGGCGCCTGCTTGCGTACCGCCGCGCCCGTTTTCGATGTAGGCAGATTGGTGCAATCCCCAGCGCCGAACACGTTCGGATATTTATTGTGCTGAAGCGTATACTTATCTACGTCGACCCAACCGCCCGCATCCGCAATCGCGCTTTCGGCAATGAACCGATACGGTCCCATTGGCGGTGTGACATGAATCATGTCGTAATCGAGCGTGGATGTTTCCTGCGTGTCCAATTGCTTGAATGTCGCTTTTTTGTTTTCTCCGTCGATGGCAACCAATTCCACACGATACATCGTGTCGATATTCTTTCTTTCCACCACTTTATTCAGCGTGTCGGCATACCGTTTCACGGCAAATATGTTGGGCAGTCCGGAAGCAAACAAGATACGGCTCTTATCGCGAACACCCGACTGTCTGAAATAATCGTCAGCCAGGTACATAATTTTTTGCGGAGCACCGCCGCACTTGACCTGTGTGGAAGGCTGCGTGAAAAGGGCCGTTCCGCCTTTAAAATTGCGGATATTGTCCCAGGTGCTTTGCACGTATTGAACGGAATAGTTGCTGCATACTCCGTTTTTGCCGATAGCTTCCTTCAAGCCCGGAATTTGATCCCAGTAAATTTGGATGCCAGCGGTAACGACCAAATAATCGTATGTGATCGCTCCGCTGCTGCCAGTCAAGAGCTTGTTCTCATCAGGCAATAGGGCAGTGACTTCATCGCGAATCCACTTGACGCCTTCCGGAATCAAGCTCGATTGATTCCTTACAGAGTCTTCCAGCCGAGCAGCCCCGCCCCCGACAAGCGTCCACAATGGTTGGTAATAGTGCTTGTCCGACGGGTCTACTATAATGATGTGATCTTTCAGATGTGGTGCTTTACGGATCAATCGGGAAGCAATCGAAATGCCGGCCGATCCTGCTCCGACAATGGCAATCGTCGTTTTGTTTGCGGTATCCATAAAAACAACCTCCTTTGGATGGTTGAGTATGATATTTGTTCTACACACAAAGCATACAATAAGCGGGTATGAATACCTATAGGGGTATACCCCTAAAATAAACCTTGTACGGTATAGAGGCGTAAATGTTAAAAAAAGCCCGTACCATCAAGGCACGGGCAAGCGACATTTATATTCAAGCTAACGGCAGCGACATTTTTAATTACACGTTCACAAAGAGGAGAAGTCTGCGGTATTCCATGATTAACCAGGGGAAGGAGCCCGCAAACCCGCTTGGCTCCTTTTTTGTTGTTGCAAATTTGATTGGATTGTAATATTCCCAGCAGATACCCGCAGCGCTCTCTTGTAGGGCAGTCGGGTCGTTTGTTCAACTATTGGAGCGTTTGCGTTTGCGGAAGGCCGCCACGCTTTCACGATGAGCACATGCCTCGGAGCAGTAAAGCTTTGATTTGTTTTTGGATGTATCGATAAAGACCTTCTGACAGGAAGTAGAAGCACAAATTCCAAATCTCTCCGTTCCAAACTCTATCAATACAAAAGAGAGCCCCATTGTAGTTGTCGTCGCCAACCAATGAGCGCACCCGTCCTCCACCGATTCAAAATGCAAATGGTAAGGTCCATGCAGCCAGCTTATTCTTGGCGTCGCCCCGCTCATTCGCAGTTGCTCATTCAAAAGCGCAGCTGCTTCCTGTGCCTTCCGTTCTCTTGCCAGCTCGAACACCGTGCGCAAAGATTTTCTGAGCGATCGGACGATCTTGACATCCTCCGTACTCACAGGCCACGATTGAACGGTTTCCCGATGTATTGCGATAGCGGCATCCCAATCAAAGCCTCCATTCTTCTCCGAGACCAAATCCTGGATTCGCTTCTCGCTATCAACAAGAAATTGCTTTAATTCTTGTGGCGTCGACAAGTTATCGGTTCCTTTGACAGGGCATAGCGTATTGATGAGGTCCACGCCAAGATATATGGATAATGATTCGTAATATGTAAAATTCATTGTACCGGCCTCTCCTGTTTATCTGTAACTATCACATGCAATAAGATTTTAACATGTTACACCAATAAGAGAAAGCAGGGACGCAAAAAAACGGCCCGATCAGGCCGTTTGCGATTGCTTCGCTTCTTTCAGAAGCGGGATCATGATGACCACAGCAACAACTAAAAGAACAGCTGCTGCCGAATACATTCCAAAGAGCGTGACAGAAGCCTTCACCCAGCCGGATATGCCCATCGTCAGCACCATGGCACCCGTGAACAACGGCGTCAGAAAGCCGTTTACCCGGCCAACGAATGCTTCCTCGGCGTTTTTCAGGATGAGGGTGCCGAATCCGATATGAATGGCGGGATAAGCGAGCCCGTTAATAAAATTCGCTGCGATCGTGAGCCAAAGCTGGGTAGATAGCCCGGAGAGGAAAATCCCGACGGCGCTTATGGCTATACCAAGCGAAAGCAAATGCTGGGGCGGCAGCTTTTTAGAAACGGCCATCGTAGCCCCGCCGCCAATCATCATCGCAATGCCATTTGCCACCAACAGCCATTGCAAATACTCTTTCGGAAGCGCTAGACGTTCCGTCACAAGGAAAATGGCAAGCGGCTGGATAAGGCCGAGCGCCAAGCCCGCCAGGACGAAGCACCAACCAAGTATTTTGAGTGTGCTGCTCGCCAGCACGTAACGGAAACCAAGCTTCATTTCACGGAAGATGGAGCTATCCTTTTTCTCGACTTCGATATGCCGGTCCGCGGGCAGCAGCATCAAGGAAGCGGCGGATAAGAAGAACGCAATGCCGACGATGCCAATAGAGATGCGGATGCCGCACTGTTGAAAGATGAACGTACCGAGCCCCGGCCCCAAAATCATAAATATGGCGAAAAGCGTCTGATACAGCGACATACCCGCTTGCATAAGCTCCTCGGGTACGTACAGCTTGAACAGCTTCATGCCCGCAGGTTGGGAAAATTGCGACAAGATCGAAGAAACGAGCGTTGCCAGAAACACCATTTGCCAGCCGCCGAACGACATGCCGAGCAGGACGATGAACACGGACAGCGCACTGAGCAAATCGCTGCCCACCATCGTCCGTTTTGGGAGCCAGCGGTCGGCGAAGGTGCCCCCGATGAAGGAAAACAGGAAGATCGGCGCGAACTCCGCGATAGAAATCATCGAGATTGCGAACGGATCTTTGTTCGTTTGTTCGGTGACATAAAGAAGGATGGCAATATTTCGTACCCAGATGCCGATCTGCAGGAACAAGGCTGATGTCAAAATAACCTGCAATACTCTGTTGCGCAGCAATGCGGAATGAACCGGTGAACCGGTAGATAAATTAGTCATATAGGATCATCTCTCCTATTCGAAAGGAATATGGTGCAATATACGAATATCTTTATTCACGAATTCCATTTCCTCACTCGCTCTCTTTTTGAAAATGATTTATCCCAGCTAAGTCACCTACAGCACCAATAACCGTAGCATACCGCATGGTTTGTCTCTGATTCGGCTCATAAGATGGCCATGGGATGGAGACGCCGGGATTGCCAGTTCGTATAAACCCCAGCCAAGCCCTGCGTATAGCAGCTGATAAATCTGCAACAACCTCTGGATTAGCCCCTTGCAATATCGGTGCTTCCCTACAAGCTTCAAAATTTCCGAATACAAACGGTACCTCTATGCCGTGGCAGGCTTTAAAAGGAGAACCCTGCGGCGCCCAATCAAACTGATAAACCCAAGTACGGGAACCGGATTTCTGAGCTGCTTCTGCTAACCGCAAAGAGGGAAACCGGATCGTATATTCAGTAACCAAGTCAGTAAGTAGATCGATATGGGTATGACCAGGTCGCCGCCAACGATATTGCTCAATTGCGTCTTCCTTCCCGGTCAAGGCCAAAAAATGCTCGTTCACCAAAGCTGGATCAAGGGCCTTTATGCTCCCAAAAAGTGCACTCGCCTCCTCTCTGTTGGTACCAATAATAAGATCAATACCCGCTTCGCCAGCACCTTTTGCAGCCATCTCAATAAATCGATCCGTAGTAGAAAGAGAATCGAAGACAGGCATAAAAGGAAGAACCACTTGACCAAATCGTGCAATCTCCTGGGCTATCTTTCCTGTTGCCTGTAAGATTGGTATCGGCGACATGGTGTTCAACTGAGTAATTATGTCTTTTGAATTCCTTTGATCCACATTCAAGATCTCCAGCAGCCGGTTGGTATGTTCCCATGCTTTTGCTTCCGATAAAGGCGTAAGGCCTGCAGGTGCGCTTTGAAGAATTGCTCTATGGAAAAGCCCGCGGGCCTCTTGCATTGCCAAAAGGCACATAATTACATGGGCTCCAGATGATTGTCCCATAACCGTGACCTGATCAGGATCTCCGCCAAAACACGCAATATGATTTTGAACCCATTTTAATGCAGTCAGGATATCGTAAATCCCCATTTTCCCATCGCTAACCTCAGGGTAATACAAGAATCCAAAAGCACCGAGTCGGTAATTGACTCCTACGGTAACGATGTTTCCAGCCTTGGAAAGTTCCGCTCCATCGTACCAATCCAGCGACCCAGCGCCAGTCATATAATGCCCGCCATGCAACCAGACAACAACAGGGCGTTTTTCCTTATCGATGGCAGGTGTTGAAATCGTGAGCGATAAACAATCTTCTCCCTGCGGCAGTTCAGTAGAATCTCCGATAGTATGGCGTAATGGAGAAGGAGGTTGTGGAGCAATAAAGCCGTGATTACTTGCATCTCGAATTCCCGTCCAAGCGGATACAGGGCGTGCCCGAGAAAAGCGAGGCTCCCCCTCGGGTGCTTCGGCATAGGGAACACCACGAAACTGAACGATATCTTTCCATCGAATGCCTTGAAGTGAGCCAAGTGAGGTTTGTACGATCCCCGATTCATTTCTCATAAAAGGTAACTCCTTTGCATGTAATATGATAAAACAGTTTTGCATGTTACCATATTATTCAAATCCATGTAACATGTCAATATGTTTTTGCATATTACATCAACTGTCGAACGGGACATGTTGCTTTAATTGATTTTGGAGCAAAATGATTGTGCTCATCGCTGCTCCAATTTTAGTAAAAAAATCAATATAAACACAAACAACCATTCCATGATGTTAACATCGTAGGAATGGTTGTTTGTCAATTGTTCGGCATATCTCGGATTACACAAAATCTATATCTAAAGATTTATGAAACATATTTTCGAACGATGTATGCAACCATGAGGAAAATGAAAGGCGAGCTTTTGACTGCTTATTTCATATTTACCATTCGATAAATCATAACTGCCGTTTCAGCCCTGGTGGCCGCTCCACTTGGATTGATTTCATGGCCGTTTCCTTCTACAATACCTTTCTTGACTAAGAATGCTACGCCTTCCGCCGCATATGGTGAGATCTGAGTGTGATCGGTGAATTGGGAAAGGTCAGCAGTGTTCGCTTGAACATCATGGCCAGCAAGCATGAATGCTCTGGCGCAGAGCAGCATCAGATCTTCCCGGGTAACATCCTGTTTAGGCCCGAAAGTGGTACCTTCCAAACCGTTGACAAGGCCTAGCTGCTTCGCAGTGCCAAGCGCTTCGTAGTAGTAATCCTCTTTTGCCACATCGCTAAAGTTTGATGTAAATTCCGACTTCAGGTCCAAAGCCCGAACAAGAAGCAACACCACATCCGCACGAGAAATTCTCTTATCAGGAGCAAACATTTTGTCCGAAGTTCCTTGTATGATACCTTTAGAAGCCAAAGTATCAATAGCTTCAACGGCCCAAGAATAAGTTCCATCAACATCGCTAAATAATTTTGATGGAGATCCTGCGGAAATCCCGGTAGAAGCTGTTGGGGCACCTGGTTTAGTTGACGTTGGCGGTACGGCAGGTGTCGTGCCGAGAGATGAAGTTCCTGCAGGATCCGTGTTATTGCTCACAGTTTCGCCCGAATTGCTTGCAGAACTGCCGGTTGATCCGCCGCCTGATGATCTACGACGTCCATCCGTGCTAAATGATGCGTTGAGCGGGCTGCTTTGGTTGCCCTCAAGATCATACGCTACTACCGAGAAAGAATAACTGGTGCTTCCAATCAAATCTGTCAGAGTATACGAGTATGTGGTACCTGGTACCGTTCCAATCAGCAATGCGTCACGATATACGCTGTAGCCGGCGACCCCCGATTCGTCCGTAGCCGCTGGCCAGTTCAAGGTAAGACTCGTTTGGCCCACGTTCGAGCTTGTTAAGCCTCCTTTTTCAGGCCAGCTTGGAGGCGCTGTGTCATTAGTGACTTTTACCCGGATACTGTCAGTATCATAAATCACTTTCACCGTGTAACCGCTAGGCAAACCTGTTGTCTCCACAGATGAAAATTGTCCATTTCGCCGATCCTTACCATGTGTGATGATCGTGACGATGCCGTTGTCAGGTACATAGTTATTTGTAAAGTTCAGACGCAATTTCCCATTGAGACTTACGTCGCCCTTTATTTCGAGCAAATCATTATTACTTCCAAGATTAAGTTCAAGCGCACCTTCAGCAGATTGCGTGTAACTTGCACCGATGGTCATCGTTCCAGCAACATTCTCAATCATGGCTCCCCCGGTGACCGCAACATCTCCGGTTCCGAAAGCCGTATTGGAATCACCATCTAGTATACCGTCTGTTATCTGCGTACCTCCAGAATAAGTGTTGTCACCCTGCAGCTTTAATGTGCCCGTTCCCCCTTTAGTCAGCTTTCCTGTGCCGGAAATATCGTTCCGCCAGCGATCCAAGGCATGAAAACCGCCTTTGTAGGCATCCATGGTTACCGTAACGTCTCCCACAAATGCGCCATAACCATCAGCGGCTGCAAAGAGATTAAGCCTTCCCCATCCTTCCGTATCATCAAGCAGTGGATAGCCTGATGGAATACCCGTCGTGGCCAAAACCCACCGGCGCTGCGTGTTGTCGAGATAAGGCAACCGTGTTTCCAGCAGAACTTCCGCTCCCTTAGGAACTACCATTGGGTTCATAGTTGCATTGATCTGGTTAAATCCGTAGGTCAGACGCCCCGTATACTCTTTTTTGTTCTTTACATAATCACTGAAACGATCTTCCGCTGTACCGGTTTGGGTTAGCAAATTCGCATGAGCATTGTCATAAGCAGCCTGTTTGATCGCGGCATTAGCCGGATCATTCAAAGTAGCGGCCGCCATGGCCGTTGCCAAGACACGTCCGCCCATCACATCCAGCGGGGAGTGCATCCCGGTTACAATCCGGTTATTTCCAAGTTCCGAGGCTCGGGTCAAGAGCTCTTGGAACCTTTCGGGTACAGCATAAGCCAACGAGAAAGCAGCAAGATACGCAGCATTCGTATGACCGCTTGGAAAACCGCCGTCCGAGGCCGGAGTGCTGCTTTTTGCCGGTATCAAGGTAGGTATAAGAACATTTTCGCCAAGCTGACGCCATGGTCGAGGATACTGATAGAAGTTTTTGGATGGATTGCCTGATGCATAGTTGCCTCGGACCGTTCCGATCAGAGTTACCATCTTGCCAAGCTCAGAGTTCACATTTCCTGCAGCATTGGAACTGTTGCCGTCGTCGTATTTTTTCGTTGTGGCATCAGCCGCAACATCCTGAATCGTTGTGTATGTTCCCGATTTGGAACGATAGACATCGGTGAGTGATCCCAGACCTTCCGTTACTGAGTAGGTTTGATTTCTTCGATCATCTAAGTATGCCGCTGTTTCTTGATCAGCAGTGCGGGTAGCTGCAATATTTGCCACATACTGCATATTAGCATCCAGCACACCGGGGTTCACCTTGGTGCCATTTTTCCAGTAATACACCGAATCGGTTACTTTGTCTCCAGGCGTCCAAAGATCCAGAAACTTAGATAGCGTCCCAATGGCGGGATTAGAGCTTACCATGTTATTAGCTGTAATATTATTTTGATAATTATCTACAAAATACCCCCAAGACGGCGCTGACTGCGGAGTTACTGTAGTTGGCAATGCTGCCGCACCTGCAAAGCTTCCATTCAGAGAGCTTAATAGTAGGGGCAGTACCAATGCCAAGGTTACATGCTTTCTTTTTAATTTCGTTGTCAAATGATGTCACTCCTTATGCTATATTTATGCCTATTATAATCATGTCAAAAAAAAGAACCCTTAAAAACTTATAGATTAATCTATAAGTTTTTTGGGCTAATTTAAAGATATAGTAAACTACATGATTCGCTTAGGTGAGCTTCATGTACAACCCGCCAGCACAATAACTGCACCAGCGCAAACAAAGCCTCAATCACTGCTTCTTGTTAAATTACTGCCAACATAGGACGCCACATCCGTCAAGCTACACTCATGTTCATAATGAAGTTTAATATATTTTAGAGCTTTATCAATTTTATTTTCACTATACCATTCCTGCCATCTATGAAACCATTTCATGAAACCAGTACTAAGCTCCCGGATCCACTCAAGGATTTGAATGGAGGTCCAATCGGTCATTTCAACAGAAGTGTTATAAAGATCGCTCTCTCGATTTCAGCTTGCTACCCGCAGACCGAGATTCAAAAGTGTATTATTCACCAAATTCGCAACTCCATCCGCTATGTTTCTTACAAGGATGTAAAGAAAGTAACAGCAGATCTCAAGCCGATCTACAAAGCGGCAACCGAAGAAGCAGCCCAGCTCGAAATGGATCGCTTCGAGGAGACATGGGGAGAAAAATATCCACTCATTGTGCGCTCCTGGCGGCAAAACTGGGATGAATTGACCACCTTTTTTAAATACCCGCCGGAATTGCGCAAGCTCATCTACACCACCAACATGATTGAGAGCTACCATCGGCAACTGCGTATAGTGACGAAGGGCAAAAGCATCTTCCCGACAGACGAATCGCTGCTGAAAATGCTATACCTCTCCACGATGGACGTACTGAGAAAATGAACAGGACGGGTTCAGAACTGGGGCCAAATCCTGCTTCAACTGACCGTGTATTACCCCGAACGCGTCCAAGTACGCTAAAAGCGGCTTTATTTGGAGTGGTGGGCATGGTAGGCTGTTTGCCGGTGCGAGGAGGCTTCAAGTCAACTCGCCCACTCGCTGAAAACCATGCCCAAAAATAAAGGTGTAGCGCTCTGCGACACCACCACCTACTCTACCGAAAGCGAAAAATAAAAATAAAGAAGCAAAATTATATAGAATATGGTTATGGTAGAAATAATCTTACGTTATTGTGACATGGTTAACTCCTTCCGCATCTTTTTGTTGAGCTAATGTTCTCCAATAGCTGAAATGAGCTACCATTTATGTATATATTCCGCTTTATAGTTCTTTAGCTTCTCGATTAAGTTTGTTGAATCATCGTCAATTACAATTAAATTTTTATACGGATCTTTTACAAACCCTTGTTCAATCATATGATCAAAAAGCGATAACATCGGCGTGTAGTATTGATTGATATTTAGTAACGCACATGGTTTATTATGATATCCTAGCTGAGCCCATGTAAAGACTTCAAACCATTCTTCTAACGTGCCGGTCCCACCAGGGAGTGCGATAAATCCATCAGCACGCTCTGCCATTAAAGCTTTTCTTTCATGCATAGTTTCAACGATATGAAGTTCTGTTAGATGTTCGTGAGCAATTTCCACATTAGCCAGTTTTTTTGGTATTACTCCGATGACCTTACCACCAGACTCTATGACCGCATCGGCAACAGCACCCATACAACCGACTGTTGCTCCTCCGTATACAAGATCCAATCCATGCGCTACCAAAACTTCCCCTAATTTCTTTGCTTCATTCATATAAATAGGGTCATTTCCAGTGCCTGATCCACAGTATACAGCGATTGTTTTCATATCTTCGTCCACTATCCTCTCTGCATTTTCTTATAATAGACTATCTCAAAGTATGTCTCTCTTCAAGAAAGACTTAGTTTTAGGCATTGAACCTTGATACGCTAAACTACCAATTACTTCATTGAAAAAGGGCAGCTGCCGGAATGGCGATCCGCTCGGTGCTGCCTAGACTGGACAGTCAAGAATTATTGGCCGCTGTTAATGTAAAGAACCATGCCGAATACTGGTTCCCATAAAAAAATACAGAACACCGGTAGTCGCTTTCACAGTGTTCTGTCATTGCATATGCTATTTACAGCGCCATTCCAAGCAATCTACGGAATTTAATGTTACGAATCCTTCAGCAGGCTTTTCTTATTCGCAATTTTGTAATCTAGCACGCCTAAAATTTTCTGCAAATGATCGATTTGGTCTTGGAGCTTCCTTCTATACGATTGAACTTTATCATACACTTCGGGTGCAGACAGGATGTCTTCCTTGTAGGAGAGAGATGCAAACTCTTTTATATCTTTAAGAGAAACCCCCATCTTCTTCAGACAAATAATAAGCTCCATTAACTGCATGTCTTCCTTGTTATACACTCGTCGGCCATTCTCTCTTCTTTTCGCCCGGGGAAGCAGTCCGATCTTCTCGTAATAGCGGAGTGCATCCTCTGTCAATCCGGTCATTTTTGAGATTTCCTTGATTGAAAAAGCGGCGGCACTGCCCATCCTAAGACCTTCCTATCTTCATGAAGTAAAGTCACCAAGGAATTACGCCTTGCTCATTGAAGTAGCCTCCCGTGGGACCTTCTTCCGTAAGTGTAGCATAACGGACAATGATTCGTGAACCTTGTTCCGGTGTCAGATCGCCGTATCCGTTATTGAAATCGGTAGCAACAAAACCAGGGCAAATAGAATTTACTTTAGCAGGGGTATCTTTCAAAGTAAAAGCAAGATGAGTGGTAAGCTGGTTCAGTGCAGTTTTGGAACTACTATAGGCCAATGCCTTTAAAGGATATACGCCACTAGCCGGGTCGCTATGCAGCGTTATAGATCCTATGGAGCTTGAAATATTGACAATTCGCGGGGCATCCGATTTTTCAATGAGGGGGAGCATAGCTTGACTGACCGAGAACGCGCAAAAAAAGTTCGTGTCGAATGATCTCTTTAAATCTGCTACGCTCAGATCCGTAAATTTATGAATATCACCAATTCCTGCGTTGTTAATAAGCACATCCAGTTTTCCATACTCCATTGAGATTTTCTGAGCTGCTGCGTCAATGGTGGCTTGATCGGTCACATCCAGTTCGATACAATGTGCATCATTTTCTTGGGCTTGCTGTTTTGCTGCCGCTTCTGCCCCTTTCTCTTTGTTTCTCGCTCCTAGCAGAACCGTATACCCTAGACTCCCCAATTGGCGGGCCGTTTCAAATCCAAGCCCTCTGTTGCCTCCCGTAATCAAAGCTACCTTCCTCAATTGTACGGTCATTTCTTCTCACCTATCCTTCTCTTTTTGAGCGGAATGACGTGCATCATTACGCTTTTGAACATTACATCGCTCATGTTACAACTTGGTGTTAACACCAAGTCAAGCGGTAAATACAAAAAAGGGCAGTAACTGTCTGCCCTTTGCCATTATGTAAATTACCATATATTAGAACTAAAGCCCGACCATCAAGGCTCGGGCCAACGACATTTATGTTCAAACTCAACGACAAATTAAGTTCAAATCGACGACAAAATTATTTACAACTCACAGAGTGAGAGAGAGAGGTGTGATGTTGCATAATAGGTGAGAATTATAGGCCTAAATTCTTTGATCTTTCGTAAGTGATTGTGTCAACAAAAATGAGAATTTTGTTCTCCACATTTTATCCTACTAAAGGATTTTTCATAAATAATGCAAAAAAGGTCACTTTGCAAATATGCAAAGATCATGCATATTATTCAGTCCTTTTTGGAGATAAATCTAACATGATGATTATTGTATATTTATGCACGGAGAGCTTCTAAAAATTCGATAAATAATAGGCAGCCGTAGGCTGCCGCCGCGCAGTGTATATTAAAAAAAACTTCTCGCGTCAAACCGTACGAATTGCCTACTGACCCCCTCATGTATCAAAGCCTCGATAAATGCCCCATAAGAGCATTTCCCACTCAATATCGAGTGCCTGACCAATGTTGTACTCTATTGCAAAGAAACTATGTTCTTGCTCGTCACAAAATCTCTTAACATTAGAGTGGCACAGTTCCTTAATCTTAGCCGCACTACCGAACTTATCAAAAGAGTCATTAATTCCCTTGATCTCCTTGCAATCTTCGCTATATACTTCATACTTTCTTGGAATCCTGTTCAAAGGATTTACTCCAATCAGAATATTAAAACAAGGGATCTTCTCTGAATAAGCAGTCTGTTTATAGATATCCTGCAGTACACCATTCTTCACTCCTGAATCTCCGTAGAACGTCTTTTCATAGCCACTTTCGCCATTCCTTTTCCCACGCTCGGTACTGGCAATGAACCATGCATGTCGCGCCTTGAACTCAAATATTGCGACAGGATTTGTTTGCCTATTATGGTATCGAATTATTGCTAAATCCCGTCTCTTTTCCCACTCTCGTTGAATAAAGTAGTCTTCATTGTCTTTGAGGGTTTTGGCGAAGTGAAGGTTAAACTTATCTCGGATATTCAACTCAGTTCTAGAATTGCTATAGAGAATAGCCAACTCATTTGGAAACCACGTTTCGTTCAAACTTTTCAGGCAATTTTTAATATACTCTGGCGTGAACAACATTATTGAACAACACTCCTAATGCATTTGATTTCTATACACCTTGACCGTTCTCATAATCTTCCTCTAGGGTTAAATCCATGGTACCAGTTCTTATGTTCCAATTGATGAAATATTTCGATAAATAACCAGATAAACCTTTCTTTTATCTAGTAAAAAAGTCTCATAACGATTGCTTTAGGGAGTCAAAGACTAAAGCATAAAAAGCCGCTAGCTATTAGCGGCTTCTCTGCTTTGTAATCCAATTCAATAAGACAATTCCATACCCCTGATCCTCAGAACCTTTTGCCAGACGTCAATATTGGAAAGATCCGGTTCTAATCCGTATTCCTCCTCAAACTGTTCGGTTACCTCCGGTGACATACCTTCGAGTGCATCGCTCAATAAATCCAATGCTTTGTCCGCTTTTCTTACCAACGGATGAGCATCATTTATCGTAATCTTATTTTCATCTTGATCTATAAATTTTCTTGCCGCTAATTTATGTATTGCACTCCAGCCGTCAATTGGCTCTGGTTTGAAGTTGTGTGAGAAATACCTGTAGTGGAAAATCAGGCTCACCATCATTGAATCTAATTGGTCTAGGGATGACTTGGCATCATCGATAAATTCTTGCAATTCGTCCCATTCATCAGTATTGTGCGACCTAAGAACCTGCTTGACCGAAGTTTGATCTTTTAGTTTCTTCAACTCTTCAATCAAGCTTTCCTTTTCATCACACTCATTGATTTTCTCTTCTAGTTCGGTTTCAAGTTCCTTCAACTGATCCTGAAGCTTAGTGAATACCCCTACTGGAACTGTAAGTGGCCCTTCTTTTTGACGCTGTTTCATGTATTTCTTTATAGAGTCCAAAAATTGCTTACACCTCAAGTTATATTCGCCCGAACGGATCTTACCTGTTAAACCTTTAGTTTCCATTTCATCTCTTAACTTGAGAAGATCATTCTCGTTTACCGTCAAGACGTTCGTAACCCCGCGCAGAGCAGATCGGTCTAATAACTTATATGACGCTGGTGGTATTACAATCGGGTAAATATTTTGATTATTCGCCCATGCTGCTCCCATTTCATTCAGGCAAAAATCACTGTCCATATAGTTATCAGTCAACATCATAATAACCAATTCTGCTGAGTTAATATTGGTTTTAATATGCTCAGGGAAGTTAACACCGGTTGGAATATCTCCACCCGAAGTGTAATATATTTCTTCTCGATCAACCTTTAACCCCATAACAAGTAAATCAATAAAAGGTTGAACGACCACATCGGCATCTTTTACAGCATGACTTATAAAAATCTTCGGCATATGAGTCTCCCCTTCAGATAAATAACTTTAACGTCAAACAGGCAGCTCCATTGGTTACAAGATCGCTTTTAACTTACGTTGAAAGTCTGGAGTGAACACATTCTTACTTATCGCATCAGCAAACAGCATCAGAAGTTCATTCTCATTGATATCAAGTGGACGAAGAATCAACCTCTCGTTATCATTTTTGTTTTTCTTATAGTAAGCGAACCTAATTTCATCCTCGCCGCTCGCCTTTACAGTTATCCGCTCAATAGTGCTGACTGTTTCACCATCAACCAATCGACCTTGCTTTAACAGGTCGCAATATTCGGTACTTTTCAAAATCTCCGTCTTTTCATTTGTTTCTTTGTGTAAGTCAATTACCTTGAAATCAACAAGTAGCTTTGACAGGGCATGATTGATTAACGAATTCTTACTCATCTTCGTCTTGTCAGCAAGGTTAGTCAGTGCATCATCGATGTCTTGGGAGAGAGACAAATTCAGTCGAGTTTTTTCATCCATCTTATACACCTCTTATCAAAAGTCATTCTCGCTTATGGTGTCATTTTAACACCATAAGCGAGAATCAGTCAATACCCCGTTTGCTACCATGCACGCAACCTTTCGGATAAACCACTTACAGCTCGATACCCCAAGAGAAGGGAGCGACCACATTACCAGATAAATCAAATAGTCCAATGAAGCCTTCTGGATTTAACATTGATTTGACCATTCTCCAATAGTTCAAAATGAACGCAGGTGCAAGGGAGAACCGCGTTTCCTTTTTCATCGGTTAATCCGTAAAAGGATTGCTTAACCCCCTTTTCGTTTCGCTTCTCGATGATCATTCGATATGCGGATTGACCTTTTGTGAGAACTGAACTACTGTCAATAGATTGGACACATAGAATCGAGAGAATTACGCAGCAGGTCGGTACATACGTTCGCACTGATTGGGAGTAAAATAGCCAATGGAGGAATGGATTCGCTTTCCATTGTAGAAACACGCAATATACTCAAAAATCCGTTCTCTTGCTTCTTTGCGGGTCTTGAACTTCACCAAGTATACGAGTTCTTTCTTCAGCACGCTGTGGAACGATTCGTTACAAGCATTATCCCCTTTACGGCTCATGCTGCCTTTCATCTTATATTTTTTAAGCTGCTACTTCATTCGATTTTGTATACACCTATCGTGTTAAATCTCTTAGTTTATATCCGAAAATGAACTTTTGCTCCTCCCTACGAGAAGTTCTCAAAAGCACCGCGATATTTTCGACTGAAATACAAAACGGCAGTATAGGAACTCGGTAAACGAGTCCTATACTGCCGTTTTCTTATCCGCCTGTCTCGGGAACTGATACGCTGAGTTCCAAACTTAACGAAATCCGAGAGGTTTTGGCGGAAAATAATACCGACCTCAGCAAATAAGTTCAGTACTGCTCTAAAATTATTTTTTTGTTTTTGATTTTCTCTTTGGAGGTATTACATCCAATTGAGTAAAATCGAAACGACAACCATCTTCCGCTTCTTCAACAACTACTTTTTCACCCTCATTAACGCTGATGATGTAGTCCAGCAGTTTGGATGAGATTTTCTTCTTGTCGTTTACCCTGAGAACATAATCTCTGATGTCAAATTCAACACATTCTTTATAATCATACACAAATATCTTTACATCAATTGTGGTTCCAAAGTATTCGGAACCAGTTACTACAGTGCCATTTGATCCCGGAAGATGGCGGTATTTCGGCTGGTCTTTCTTTTTGATTCCAGTGAGTAAGTGAGTTACTTGGTGAACAGTTTTTTCGATATTCACGATTCTTCCTTTAAGACGATTTGTCATATTAATCACTCCTCAGTTTTGATAACTCAATTGTACTGAGGAAAATGAAATTTTTCGTGGAAAGTTTTAATCTTGAATATTCCCCGATGGATATCGAAAATAGACTGACTCACTTTTGAGTCCCATTGTTCTGTAGTAAATATTTACGATAGTTTCAAACCAAAAATCCAACATCGTGACTTGATACCGATGATCAACTGATTCTACTATGTCTTTAAATTCAGTCTTTACGAAATCGATATATTTGAATGCAGTCTTTAGCCTATCTTCCTCACCATTTAATAGTGATTGCAAAATCGGCTGTATCCTATACAAAATTAAATTACTAGCAGCTAAATATCTTGGTTCTTTCAAGGTCTGATTACTCTTTTTACGTAAAAACAAATAATGCGAAAGTGGAGTTACTACTTCGGAAAACGCATAATTATCTTTATTATCTTTGTACCTCTGAATGGGAGTGTATTCTTGAAAACACTTTTTTAGCCTTTCATAGCTCTTCTTTATTTCTTTTGAAGAGGGATCATTATTGCCCGCGAGTAATTTTGCAAGTACAACTGCTACGTCTTTTAGCCCATAAACACTCTTCACATCTACAGTGACCTTATCAGTTTTGCATTCTGTAAAGTAACTTTTACCAGGTAACTGAAGTTCATAATAATTATTAACGTAAGCTGTTCTCATAAAATGATAAAACCTTAAATATGGGTTCTGTTGTTGCTGAGTATCAGAATCTTTCTTATTTTCTTTAACTTGATTGTATTTATTGATAGCCTCCAGTACAATTTCCTCAAAGTACTCAACATTTAGTATTTCAATGGGATCTTCGAAATAGTGAACAAAAATTAGTCTAAGTGTTTTATCAATGTAATGGTTGAGCTCATTTTTCTTCTCTTCCATAGAATTCAAGACAATATCCATGTCAAATAGATGTGATGATTCAGCCATCAATGGAATTGAATATCTGTATCTGTTCTCATTTAATCGAATGTCTACATCAGAGAGGCTACGACAGCTTTTACATGCATCTTCGTAAACATTAGGATATATTTCTGCCTCATAGTAAGCTTCCTGTAACTTTAACACTTCGTTCAAATCTGCCTCAAAATCATCTTTAGCCCTATTCTTTGCAGTGAGTGATTTCAACGTCATTTCTTTTGTGTGTAACCATTTCAGTATTAATTCGATTTGAGTACTATCACTTAGAGCAAGGGTTTTCCTGATAGTTCGAATTCTCTTTAGGTACATGTCGAAATTTGAATCATAATTTATTTCATTTTTATTTAGATTAAGCAGAGAAGTTAACCTTTCTTTCTGCTTCATATTACTGCCTTTTGAATCATCTCCCATAGAATTCTCACGTTCCTTCATTTCAATAGTATCAATAATCCTTATCTACGGTATTATGACCACCCAAAGCCTATGTGTATCCTTCAGTGTCTCTTTCTCCTTACGGTATATCGTCCTAAAATAGTTTAGACGAAGATGACCTTCTATCAAATGATAGGTTTACCCATGTCCGGATGAGAGTTGTTTTGGTACACAATAATAGGCACATTCCATGTCCTATGTTCTAGAATGTATTTCTGCAACCATGTTCTATCATGTCGTTCATAAATCTGATACCCCAAGGAGTCAATCAAATTTGGGTAGTATGACTTGATATTATCGAAGATATCTTCTTTTGACCAAAGCTCATCGTTAAAGACCATCTTTTCAAACCCAAGGAACGAATAATCATTAATTTGAGAATAATGTCTATATATCCAATTTTCCAAGGCACACTCGGGGAAATTTAGAAGTTCCGATCCAACGCACAACTTTTACTCAGCGAATGGCTCTTTGTCAAATCCTTCACCAAGTGGTCTTAGCCTCTCAATCAGGTCTTTACTCATTATTTCATCCCACTAATGTTCAAATTTTTAATAACCTTATTATAGAAAGAGTCGAGCATAATCGATGTATGATCATCCGTATATTTCTCCCAGTATGGCTTTCTATACCTGTAATTCTCAATGAACTTTTGATGTAAATCCCGCTCTTTTATGATTATAATATCATCGACTTCATTGAATTGAGAGTATGTGATATCTACAATCGTTCCGTCAAATTCAAGCCATGCATGGCTCATGATTTCTCCATTATCACCGTGGTATTCAGCGCCAACTAGCTTCAAAGTGATACAGCCATTTTCATATAAATATCTATGCAATATCCACAATGCATCTTGGCAGCATCCAAGTGGAAAATTATTGTATGGGGAAGGTAAGTCCTCCGTGTGCAAGATAGCTTCATAGAATTATCTTTTATCCCTCTTAAGTTCCTCCATTTATCCTCCCAAAAGCATTACTAAAATAAATTAGGGTATTCTTTCTTAAAATCAAAATCATCCCCTAAATGTTTTTTCGCTTCCTCTAACAAACGATTATGTTGAGAACCAGCATACCTTCTTTGGTAACACTGCTCGTTATAATTTGCTTCACTTAGTAGATCCTTGAAGTGATCTCCAGTAAAGTTTTTGTAATAAGGTTCGATACAATTATCAAATGCGTGTTCAGCCGAACTATATTGACCACTGTGAACGTAGTAACTAATCATGGTATCGTAAAATTGTGTTACGCATTGATTTTTTTCAGACAATTGATATAGAAATTTAACCTCATTTGATTGTAGTTCGTAATTGTGAACGTAAGGTTGATTATGGTAATAATAACTTTGCTCCCATAATTTTTCTTCGAGCATATTGAGATGCTCTTCAAATGATCCTGATAGAAAATGAGCTTTAATGAGTAATTTGTAGTTATCCCGGATTCGGTTTCTTAATAGTTCCGCCACGTGATCGCTTAATAAAGGGTATACATTCGGGTATAGAGTTAAGAAATCTACGAACTTATTAATTGTAAGGCTATTGTCCAAAAATTCGCTGAAATACGTACTCTCGTTCTTTATGTACGGAAATAAGATGCCCTCGTTGTTTTGATAAATGATTATGAGTACCTGGTAATTAATATCTCGATTTTTTCTTTCTTTATCGCCATTATTCCTAAATACAATTTTCCATAAATTCTTAAAGATATATTCGGTCAATTCCTTATTAAAATGCTGCAAGTATTTAGAGTGGATATAAGATTCAAGCCTTTCTGAATTTGCAAACTCATTTTTTATTCGTTCTATCTCTTCCATGAAAGGGCTAAATACATTTTTCGATAATATGGGAATCTTGGTCAGTAATCCCTCAAGCATATTAGTAGTGAGCGACACCGCTAGTTCAAGATTAGGTTCATATAGAATATCTATCGAACTCAAAACAGGGTGCGCCGATAAATTTCGATAACTCTTCAAGGTTACAATGTGAGTATAAACGTCATTCTCCAAAAGCTTAGCTTCCTTAAATGATTTTTCAATTAAATTACTTTCCCATGCCGGTGAAACTGGTGTATCTTCCTTCTCTGCATTTAGGTCTTCCAGTATTTTTCTAGCCTTGTCATCGTTATGGATATCCCTTAAATCCATTAGCTTAAATATTAAATCACAAATTACAACCGAATAGAGCATAACAACTGCTGATCTATAATTTCGATGTTCGATTGAACTAATGACTTCGTTAAAATACGACTTGGTTTTATGATGATATATTTTTTCTTTCAATATATTTATTGACTCTAACACAATAACATTCCTCTCATCATCAATTTGGGGGTGTAGTAATCCTTATTAAAAACTCTTTAGAGTATAGTGGTCTGGTTCATTACATGCTCCGCAATTTATATGCCTTTCAAAACCAAAAAGAATTTTGGGCAATACTTTGCCTAATGTTCCAGAGATACAATTCCTGTGTTGACCTTAACCTGTACCGTAATGCCCACATTTGTATTTGTAAAAGTATATTGGGAACATTCGCTCAGGTTGCTCCAACATTAACTGATTAATATAAGGGCAATGCCTCGGATTTGATTTATCTTCTTCTTTATGATCCCAAAGATCATTAAGACCTTGAAGAAACAATGAACATTGTCTTGAGGGATCTTTTATTGCATGACAATTTCCTGCAAGTAAATAGAAACTAACGCATTTACCGTGAAGATCAAAATCCTTCACAAGAATTTCATCTGTATTCAGCTTTAGAAAACTATTTACTCGATTCCTATTTATTAAGGTTTTTCTGATTAGCGATATACTTTGCACTCCTTGGATTGGATTCTAAAGTTCCAGATATTCAATTCAGCCAAGAAAATATGACAAGACCAACTTATACTCGACTCAATTCTACAGATAGATTTCGACGCATTATGCGAGATTTCCTTTGAGGCATAAGGAAATCTGCTGGAACCTACTCTTCATAAAAATCGAATAGAACACCGAATAAAGCAAACCGGCAGATTCTACTGCCGGCTGGCTTTGAGGAGATTAAATGATTCCCTTAAGGGTTTTCCGCTTGTCCTGACCTTTTTTCGGATGCCAGTCACCTTCGGGAGTCTTGACACCGAGATGTTTGCCCCGGGTATCATAGACCTCTACCTCGCTATGCAAAGCGTCCTTATGGTAGTAGTAACCCTGAGCATCCCGGTAGATTCGCTGGTTTTTATTTCGCATGTTCGTGGGTCGAAGTGCCATAAGAAGAGGATACTTCGAACCCGGGATGCCTGTCCAGTCAGTGCTTGTCTTCATTTACATCGCTCCTTTGGAAGAAATAAAAAAAGCGCTGGAAGTCCAGCGCTCGACCGCAGATGTTGCGGAGAAAACAAAAAAAGGCCCAAGTGGGTTGCCTTTACCGGCAAGCCACTTGGGCCTAATCCTTTAAATGTATTGATCTGAGTTTTTGGCTGATCTTTAATGAAAAATAGGGAAACAAGAAAGAGCGAGCTACTGTCTTCGTCAATCCTTCTGGGCCTAGTCCTTTAATATATTGTTATGAATTCTTGGCTGATTTTTAACGAAATTTTGGGGGAACAAAAAAAGGCCCCAATGCGGCAGCTAATAACAACTGCGCATTGGGACCTGAAGTCACATAAGGAGATCTGAAAAGATAAAGCTACTTGCTGCTTGCACATAACACAGGACTCGCTACAAAAAACGTCCATATTAAAAAAATGAAAATTACATGTGGGGTATAAATAACAAATAGCGGTTAGATGGATTGAAAAATAGATGTCACTTTAAATTTATTAATATTATATAACTATCATACAATGCAGATTAAAACCTGTACAGGGAATGGTTCCCGAGTTTAAGATCCAAATTACAGACGTTTTAATTATCTACAAAAAATTTTTTTATATATTTAAAGAGGCTGGCCTCACCACGGCATTTGTTCTTGTTTAACGTTTGCTGAGATACTCCCAATGTAATTGCAGCCTCGATTTCAGTCATTGAAGTTGTACCGTACACCAGGTCCAACGCCTCGACCTGCTTCTTGTATCTTATTAATTCCCGATGTAGGCCCGTGCGAACGACCCACTCAAACAATCCGCGACGATTGTTCATGGTCAACTCAGTACCTTCCTGAATAATTCGGATACAAGCGTTTATTAGCTTTTGTCGCTCTCCCTCATCGGTTAACGGTATATCACGCGCCTGAAGCTGGCGGTTATATTCCTCCAAGAGTTCATGTTTAGGCCGTGCTGTTGTTTTCCCGGCATTAATGTACTTTTCCTGGTTCCAATCACGAATCAATCTACGTTGAACGCAGAGCTTAATGTACCTCCTTAACCTTCCAAGCTCTGGAGAGAACGACGGCAAAAATTCTGCGATTATGGCTGAGTACATTTCCTGCTCTTTATCCTCATGAGTTGCAATGGAAGCATCCGTCCATAGCCAAGATACTGCTCTGCGTACCATTGGATGGAAATAACCTATAAAGCGCGATTTATCCTCTTCCGTCACGAAAAGGTTCGCTTTTAGCAGGGCACCAATCCTAATGACATTATCATCAGACAAGAGCGGATCAATCGGACGTAACGGCCTGCTATCGGGCAACTGTGAAATATCTTCAATTGTGCTTATGAGAAAAATAGTGTAGGGTTTCTTTAGTCTTTCGTTGTACTTGAGAAGGATTACGCGTAGCGCGGAAGGTAACGAGTATGCATTAACAGCTTCATCCACTTTAACACCCGAAAAGGTCACTCCACTTATTCGATATTCTCTCATTAAACCCACCTTTCTTCTGTATTGTATCAAATTTGAAGTTTGTCGTAAGTCTATGTCAAAGGACCACGTCAACCAGAAAGAAAGCCACTGAACCCGAGTATGATCTCATATCGGTTGTGCGCAAACATTTTAGAATTCTGTGTATAACTAAACGTTTGGAGACAATCGTAATGGTTTGTCTCCTCAAACAAGCGTACAGTATAGCGATGGAACAAGGTCCGGCTCCAGGTGTCCCCAAAGGAAGTATTGGCCGATTAAATCTACTAAAACCGGGAGGTCCGTGTGTACTTCAGGAAGTGAGGCGTTCGGCTCTGTGCACCGACTCGGCCGACCTGCGAAGCAGGCAGACACAGCGAAGAAAACGGGTCTGTCAATAATTTTGTGTAAACTCATTTAGAGAGAAACTCCCCGAGGGGAGTTCGGTACTCAAGGCAAATGCTGACCGATCCGATCCGGATAGAAAACGGAAAGTTGGAGAAGCATCTGCCCCCAGTTCTGGACGCGTCCCGTCCATTTACGCGTGACGTCCATGGTGACGAGGTAGAGCATTTTCAGCAGCGCTTCATCGCTTGGGAAGATGCTTTTTCCTTTGGTTACTTTGCGAAGCTGGCGGTGGTAGCTTTCGATCATGTTGGTGGTATAGATGAGTTTACGTAGTTCGGGCGGATATTTGAAGAACGTGGCCAGCTCGTCCCAATTGTTGCGCCAGGAGCGGATAATGAGCGGGTATTTAGCTCCCCAGGCTTCTTCGAAACGATCGAGCTCCACAAGCGCCATTTCCTCCGTTACCGCTTTGTAGATCGGCTTCAGGTCCGCCGTTACTTTCTTTAGATCCTTGTAAGAGACGTAGCGCGTAGAGTTACGGATCTGGTGGATGATACACTTTTGGATTTCGGTCTTCGGATAGCATGCGGTGATCGCTTGTGAGAAGCCCGTCAGGTTGTCGACACAGGTGATGAGAATGTCCTGTACGCCGCGGTTTTTGAGATCATTCAGCACGCTGAGCCAGAACTTCGCCGACTCGTTCTCACCGATCCACATGCCCAGTACGTCTTTGTTGCCGTCCAGATCGATCCCGATGACCATATAGGCTGCCTTGTTTACAATGGCGCCGTCCTGCTTGACCTTGAAGTGGATGGCATCCAGAAAGACAACTGCGTAAACGCCTTGTAGCGGGCGATTCTGCCACTCTTTGATGAGGGGAATGATCTTGTTCGTGACGTTTGAGATCATTGTTGGCGAGACGTCAATGCCGTATAGATTCTGTAGATGATCCTGGATTTCTCTTGTGCTGACTCCTTTGGAATAGAGCGCGATAATTTGATCCTCAATGCCGGTTACACTGGACTGATTCTTCTTCACTACGAGAGGTTCGAACTCACTGAAACGGTCCCTAGGCACGGTGATTTCCTGCTCGCCGTACTCGCTAGTGATCTTCTTCTTGCTCTTACCGTTGCGACTGTTGCTTGTCTGCTTGTTTTGTACATCGTGTTTCTCGTAACCTAGATGCGTATCCATCTCGGCCTCGAGCATCTCTTGCAACGTTTCAGCGAACAGGTCTTTCAAGGCATTCTGTGCATCCTGCGCGGTGATCAGCTTATTCTCCTTGATGAATGCGCGGAGTTGTTCCTTTGTCCATAATCCCATGTGTGCTCCCAACCTTTCTGTTACTTCTATTTTAGCAGGTTTGAGAGTTTACACAGTTTATTTTACAGACTCAAGAAAACATCACACCAAGTTGGAACGCCTCATGCTACCTCTTTTTGTCTTCATTTTCAAAATTACTGCTTAAACGAAACGCTCTAGGCCAGTTAGCCTTGTTATATTCCATCTAGAAAACCCAGATTTAGCCGTTACTTTAGCTCTATACGCTATTTTTATTCAGAAATATTAACACATATATGATATAATCCAGTTATCACGCCATTCCTGTTATGCTTAGTTAATACAATTTTAATCCCCGAATAATAAAATTCGTTGTCTATACTAAAATCAATAGTTTCTAATTCAGCTGGATATTTATGTTCAGTGATATGCTTTTTATATTTTTCCCAAAATACACCAAAATCTTTTATCTTCACATAACTAACAATAAAATTAAACGGAAGTCCTGTGGTGTCATATTTAAAAATCTTATTAATGTGGAGATTTAAATAATTTTCATTTAAAGATGATAAATTCAGTGCTTCAATAATTGAGTATGGAGAATTTTTTTCTTCAATAAGGAGATCAACTTCACCTGCAGATTTACCAGTATTTGAAATCCCCCACCTTGTTTGATCCTTTACATAAAATCCTGCTGTTTCCAAGATGTTCTTTATGAATCCATTCCTATCATCTTCAGAGGCATTTCGATATATATGATTTCCTTGTAATTTTACACATGCATTAACAATTGAATTTAATAACACATCATATGAATAACGTTTTGTACTTTCAAGAAGCTTCCACACTGCAACAGTTTTATTGGATTCATGCAAACCTTTTATAAATTCTTCTATATCAGTATCATTAACCATTGGATAAATCTCTTTAATATAACTAAGACTTGTATCTTGTCCAGAAATAGTATCACTGATGACAATATTTTTTAAGTAATTTAAAAACCCTTTCTCGACGTCAACTATACTATCTTGATTTAGTAAAACATCTATTTTTGAAAGAGCAGCTTTATAATTAAACTTAAATATTGGTTCAATAAAATGCTCAATGATTTTTTCGCTTGTATCCTTTACTACTTTTTCAAAGAAGGAATTTTCTTTATACTCAACATTTTTCAATTCATAAAATTGAACACATAAATAATTAAATTCTTTTCTGTAATCTATCCAATAATCAGGATTCTCGCACTTAATTTTTTGTAACTTTGAAATACATCTACTAATTCCAATAAATACTGCATTAGAACATTCATCTAACGAAAGTAATCTTGTTTCCCAAATTAAAGCCATAATACGTAAGTATAACTCATCTGCGGACTTTGACTTGAAGGATAAACTATCTATTAAATATTGACAGATAAGTTTGAGTATCCTGGCATCTATTCTGTTATCATCATTTTTTTCTGCTGATTCAAAAAAACTTTCTGCCGCTGCTATTTTAATCTGGTAATCTTTTTTCGATAATGTATCGTTTGCATCGAAAATTTGGATTAATCCCATTTGATAACTTGCTTCTGACACTATTTCACAATTCTTATCATTAGATTTTTCTTTTAGAATTTCTTTTATATCATCCGATTCATTCTGATAAAATAAAGATAAGTACTTAAGGCGTAAACATTCCAAACTGGTCTCTTGTTCCCCTTCCCACTCATCAAGCAATAACCCAATAATTCGTCGTGGCTTCACTTTCCCCCTGTAGACCAAGGTTAGTAGATCCTGTAAGGCTCTTCGCTTACAATATAGTTTTTCACTAGATTCTTTCAAAACATTTTTAGCAAAAAGATAAATTTCTTTTTCATTTAATGTTTCTGCTTCAGAGAGAAAATTCTCTTCATCCCAATATCGTATTCTTTCCTTCAGCTCCCAATTAAAATATTCTTCACCTAGTTTCATTAGAACACATAATCTCCTTTAGGGTAGACCGTTTGATTCTTTAAAACGTTCTCTAATTCACGAGTTGCAGTACCAATAATTATTTGCAAATTTTCACCGTATCTATCGTTTATATTTATTAGTACATCCTTTAACCCTTCCAAATATTTAGAATCCCCTTCTTCTTTATTAGGACTGTCAATAATAAGAAATCGTGTATGGCGACCAAAATTTTTCTCTATGTCTAACTGCATTAGTCCTAAGTAAAAAGCAAGCTTTACTCTTAACTGTTCACCTTCTGCAATGTCATCAAATTTCATACTAACATCATTTTGTATATAAGTTACATTAAATTTATTATCGATCTCAATATCTGTTATCGATTCAAGTCCAAATTCATGGATCTCTGCCAACATCATACTTGCCAAAGTGTCTAAAATATTTTTGCTCTTTTCATACCTTTTTTGATCCAGGAAATCAATCGCTGAATTTAGTACCTTTAGTTCCTCTTCCATTTTTTCTACTATTATCTGTTCGTTACTATTATCACTAGCACTATCCCTCTTGTATAGCAACACAGCACGTTCAGCTATTAATTTTTTCTCTTCTTCCGATATATCACTACTATTTTGTCTAACCAAATTAATATTACCGATAATATTAGAGAGCTCAGATTCCATTTCTTCTTCATATTTTCCCTGTAGTTTCAGCTGATTTCTTATTACCTCAACTTCGCGATTCGCTTGTTCCAAATTATCTTTAATTTCCTGTATCTTCACTTTAATTAAACTTATCTCATTTTCTAATTTCTTTAGTAGTGTTTTTGTTTCTTCAATCTTATGGAGATAAACTTGCCTATTCTCATCATCGATTTTTACATGCTCGTGGCATAAAGGGCATATTTCATCAATTTGAGAGTGATGATTATTTACCTCTTGATTACAACTTGGACAACACTTAATGTCTAGATTAGAAAAAAATTGCCCAATCTCTATATATTCTAATAAATCGTTAAGGAGTCGATTATATCTTATCATTTCCTTACGAATTCTTCTTTCTTCGTATTCGTACTCCTCAAGTTTTCTTAATAGTTCCGCCTGCTTTTTAATTGCTCTTTGAGATTCTTGACTCGTCTTCAACGTTCCTGTATTAGTATGGTTCAATTTTCTTATCATTCGATTATATTCATTTTGAAGTCGAGAAAGTTCTTGCATTAGTGAATTATTGTTAATTTGCTCTAGTTTTCCTTGAATCTGCTCCAATTTATGTTCAATTTCACCATTTTCGTTTTTTGCCGCATTGTCCTTCCGGTTCTCGAATTCCTTATGCTTGCTCAACTCAAACAGCAACATATCCCTCTTGACGCTGAGATGGTTTATCAAATTAGTATATTCAAAACCTAACAACATTTGAAAAACCTTCTGATCCTGTCCCCCATAGAAAGACACACTATCTTTTGATTCTAAATAAATAGACTTATAGTATGTTTTCCAACTTGCACTTGCTTCCACAAGGTCATTGCTGTCTTTTGCTGAAGACTTTTGAGTCCATTTTAAAGAATAGTAGGAAAATTGATTGAAGAAAAACTTCTGAATTTCATCGTAGTATTTTGTGTTATTATTCGCCTGGAAAATGATCTTGTCATCAATAGAATTAACATCAGCAAGCTCTTTCCATGGAATACTATATAGAATTCCTTTGAATCTTTTTTCCAAAGATATCATTACCGTGTAGTCTTTATTACTAATCTTAAAACCTAAAGTAACGTTTTTTATCCACTGTTTAACATCAGCTTTAATACTGTTTACATCTCCAGTTAAAGCAGCCTTTAGAACTTTAAAGACTGTAGACTTACCTCTCAAGTTGTCTGCAATAATTATATTTACACCTTGTTCAAACTCCTTTATGAAATTTATACTTTCACCGTTTTTCTTTTGACCATTAAATTCCAGATAATTTATAACCAATCTCTTTCCTGTTGAAATGGGCATATCTTCGATTGCAGAATCGAAATTAATAAGAGCCTTTGCTTGATTAATATTTACATGCTTGAATTCTTCCACTAGTTTATTAATGATACTTTCTAAATCCTTATTCATAGACTCTCACCAAACTCCTTAAAAAACTGTTTTTTTACGAGTTCTTGAATATCGGTAATATACTCTTTATAAGAAGTATTTCTATATTCATCAATCTGATATTGGAGGGCTTTTAAATTTGAACCAGAATAATCACCGAAATACTTTTTGATTAACCCACACCTATTAACATACCAATTTAACAATCCAAGACTTTTGAGATTCTCAGCCATTTTCTCATCGGCTTCATCTGTAACATAATAACTCTTTTTAATCACTCTTAAGCTTGTATCGCGTTCACTTGAATATTCAATAAACCCACACGAAATCAAAAATGCAATAACATGATCTATGTCTTCATAGGCACCAAAAAAGAATTTTTCCATTTCTAATCTGCGTACTTCCGGTTCGTTATCGACGAATATTTTTTTTATAACATCTCTAATTTCTGTCTTACTCACTGTTCCAGTCTTTACTAGTTCCAGCAATTCATATGCGAGGTAATCCGGGTTTCTTAATAAAAAATCTATTTTTTGGATTTTCACTTCAGAATGCAGAACTTTACAACAATTCGGCCGACTTGAATCTTGGCATTCTTCGCCAAAGAAATAGATTATAAAAAATATTCTGATACGATCCTTGTATAACCTGATTTTTCCATAGTCTATATCCATACAAATCTAAATCTCCTATAGTTCTTTTTTTCACCGCGATCAATACTCAACCACTTAAAATATGACTATTGACTTATAGAAAAATAGTAATATTCTTGATATATTTCGATCTTTTCCTTCTTTTTCCTCTTTCTACAAACGATCTATTTGATATACATAAAGCGGTATATGATGGAGTTCCCTCCAACTCTAGGATTCACGGATAAGTCGTACCACTCGTCAATGTCGCTTGTATGGTGCACAAATTTCTAATGACCATGTAGCTTGTTTAAAGCACCTCGACCCAGTTGCATTGCGCAAACGTTCAGGTTCGCCAGTTGGCTGGATTCTCCCTTGCAGACGCTAGAAGGGAGGCCATCTCAGGCTTGCTACCTTCTGTCTTCGCTTAAGTCTGAAATTACTTTCAGCCGTCCACGACTCGCTATTGGTAGCTTGGCTTTAGCCTTCCCAAGCAGGATTTCCACCTGCTAAACTTCACACCCTAGGCTTGGTCGCACCGAGAGTTGAGATATTAAGATTAACAAAAAAAAACAGAACGATCATGTCAAATAATCTCTCAAATATTCTAAGATAAATGCTTATTATATTAATATTACGAAAATCCCGGATTACGCACCAAGTTGACTGAGGTGCTATCCGGGATTTACGTAATATTGTCAAGACTAGTTTTATGATTCACTCCAACGTTCCTTATACACATTTTCGACTTCTTCTGAGGGCATCTGCTTAAGAAACTGCTCAAACTCAATAATAATGGCCGCTGCATCCATTGAGTCTGAGTATCCGGCTTTATCAAACGCAGCTATTAAAGAACCAATAACATGTTTATAAGTAAGTTGTTTTCTTAAACCATGAGATATAGTGTCGATAAATAATTCACTATTATAGATGGCTTCCTTTTGGAGAATTGCGTCTTTCGTTTTCAGAAAAATGCATAGTGATTCCAGATAATATGCAAAGGTGCCTTCAGTCGGAATTTTTTTAATATGACGATCTAAAATATGAATCAAATAGTTCACTTTCTCAGCATCATTTAACAACGTCACGTACGTTCAACTCCAATCTATTTAATTTGTAAACTCAATAATTCTTGAAGAAGCACCTAATGAAGTCAGGCCGCAGGTGATGCATTATGACAAAGAACTATTTTCCGTATTTCTGCTCTACTTAGCCAATACTTTTTCCCGATCCCCCTCATTGCATCTTGTAGATTGCCTTCCTTTATCCTTCGGCGTATGGTCACTTCTGATACCTGAAATTCTTTTGACGCCTGATCAATCTTGACGTGTTCACTTAGGAATCTGTCTATATACGACATGTTAAATAGGTACTGTTTTCTGCCATCCCTTAACAATAAAATTCGTTCTGGCACAAATATTCCCTCGACCATCAGACGGTTCATGGTGCTTTCACCAACATGCAGTAAAAGCATAACATCTTTCATGTAATATCCATCCGAATGCTGCTTTTCCCTCCTCAGATCAGAAACACATTCCCACAACTGCTGCTCGTTAAAAAACAAATCGGAGAGTTTTTCTTCTGGAGAGGATGTGCGTGGGGAAAGTCTACCTTCCATTATGAACATAATGAGTTTTACAATAGTCAGCCCATTCACAGAAAACTTTATTAATGCTTGATGGAATGACAAATCATCATCTGTCTTCTCTCCTTTTCGGCCGCGGCAACGTTTCATTAACTCCGCGACTTCATTTTTCACTAAAAGCGTGTCTTCGGAGAATGGTGTTTTGTGTTCATGCAATAAGCCGGCTTGCAGGATTGACGGTACCGCATCTCGACCAATCCCCAGTAAACTCGCTGCTTGTATTCGGGTAAAGAATTGTCCCCTTCTTTGAACGGCCTTTTCCAACGAGTTTTTTTCCACAAAATATCGTTTTCTGCTTCCTTGTTTTAAGATTTTCGTTTGAATCATATTACTATCCGCCAGCTTTTCTACCTTCCCATAGCCAAACTTATCCTTGATCTCCTCGCGTGATAGAAACACACGTTTTGTAAGTAAAGCTTGATTGGACTTGAATACTGAGAAATCCGAACGTATCTTACCTTCGTGCCATTGCTCCAACCAGTAAGTATCATATGCCTCTTGAATAGGAAGAAACGCCCTGTCTGAGAATACATTCTCATAGAATGCCTTCTTTTCGTATTTGGTACGATATTTATGTCGGAAGAAGGCCAGCAGCACCTGATAATAATGGGTCGGAAAATTACTATACATCCAGTGCACATTAGCAAATGCAGTTGTCGCATTCTCAACGCTCTGTTGGCCATTCTTATTACGAAGAAAGCCGCGAATCGGAATCGGTTTATCATGAATAAAACTGTTCATTCCATCTAACAGGTAGAAACTGTGATAGGCAAGTGACATATATTGTTGTAGTGAGAATTCAGGAAAAATTAGTGACTCTTTCCTTCCAGAGATTCGGTCAGTTAAGTCCTTTTGTGATAAGTACACTATACTTTCTGGCTCTATCCGCTTGTAGGGAGATGCAAGATAGGAATGGCCGCAACGGGAACATTTCCCTTTCATATAATTGTGCATACTAATGTAAGCTCCGCACGCATCGCATTTGTCTATAAGCAATACCATGTGTTCTGTGCAAACGGTTAAAGGATACAACAGCCAGATCCGGCAGTGTCGATGTACTCCCTCCGTGATACATGCCGGACAGTATTTTACCCGACGACGCTGGATCATTTGTTGATAGAACGTCTCTCCCAGCAAGGATTGAAACACCTCAGCTGACATGGCTTTTAATTTCTCAGCAGCGCATCCGGAGATTTGACTCAGTTTTTCTATCATCTTGTCATCGAAATCATTTCTGCTAATTCGAGATGCGTCACACCTCAGTATCTTAGCCAAATTTGAGCCGGAAGGATACACATTCGCTTTAGCTAGCCTATGTGTGAAGCTCGCCAGGCTCTCTCCTTCAATTACCTCCGGCCTTATCAGTAACATCTTCGGTACCCTCCAGTTCATCATTCCGTTTCACGTCGTCCGGGACTTTCCAAATCCCATGAAGTTCTTCTATTCTCCACTCCAATGTTTTCATATAGTCCAACATGCGAGCTATTGTGGGCTTCGTTACAAAACCAGGAACACCGCTTGTTTGAACCTTAATCATTTTATCAAACATGTCGCTTTGTTTCTCAACGGTCTCCACACGATTGTTTTTAAACCGAAAAAGAAGCCTAAGAAAGCTCTCCCAGCATTCCAAACGATCATGAAGAAGTATTAATTTGTAATAATGATCACTGTTGTTTGTAAAAGGGTAATCAAAATATTTTTTATTTCTCTCAATTGATGCTTGGTATGATTTGATATTTCGCTCCACGAGCGTTATTAGTTCGTTCATCGCTTCATTCTCCGCTTTCTTGGATAACGTTGTTGAAGCCGCTGTAACTGCTTGTAGTACTTTTGCCTATTTTTAAGAGGAGTGACAGTATCACTTAGCACATAACAAGTGATGATAGTCTTTCGATTGTTGAGCTCGATCTGAATGATATCTCGGTAACAAGGAAAAAAATAAACCTTCACTTTGCTTAAAATCATCCTGCTTGCACTTGAAAACCACTGCTCCTGAATAGCTCGGCTGCAAGAGTAAAAATGACCATCGAATAAAATGCCCCATGGCAAGATCACCCCTTGCCCAGATGAGCTGTTCATAATCATCATGAAAATTCACCCTTTCTATTAGATATAATTCTATTATTTCCGATTTTGATAAATTTATAACCTGGTAGATTACAAAAACAAAAAAGAAGAGCACCTGCATCATCGCAAATGCTCTTCTGTTGAACTCTTCATTTCTTTTTGCGCCCCTGCTTTCTTGCCTCCTGGGACTTCTTAAGGAAAGCCTCCTCCATCTTTTGCTCCACTTCCATTACCTCTCTCAAATCGAAATTAGATTGTTCAAACGGGTTTATGGCAAAAGGGCGGACAGAACGAGTAATTCGGTGATAAGCATCCCGCAACGCTCTCTCTGTCAAGCAATCCTCCCCCTTGCGGAGAGCGATTTTCGTTGCTTCTCGTAACAAATCCTTGATATAACGGGGGACGCCATGTGAAAAATAGTAGATTTTCGCCGCTGTCTGTGGATCACCCAAATTCGAGCTTTCACAAAAAGGCAGCTGGTCATCCATATATTTTAAAAATTTTCGGAATTCCAGCTGCTCCTCGCGGCTCCCGAAGTGAAACTGCTCAAATAAAATACGATTCGCATACCGTCCATCGAGTTGCTCATTGTGCTCAAAGATCCGCTGGGATTCCGGTAGGCCGCAAAGAACGACCGGAATTCGAATCTCCTCTGCTAGTGTCTTCAACCAGTCAGATGCCAACGCAAGGACGTGCTGCGTATCCCGATCAATTAAGTGCTGGAACTCATCCAAGATGATCATTTCAATATGACATTTTTGCACATAAGTCTGAATACGTTCGGTCATGTTCTCTTCGGATCCGCTATCAAAAAGCAAATCACCGAGTTGCCTTAAGATTTTGGAAGCCAGCGCCTTGGGCGACTTTGCCCTGGGCGGCACTTTCACATATAAGATAGGTACATGTGTGTATGTCTTCATCATTTTGCGGGGATAACGTTCCAAGTATTGTTCCAAAAGCGTGGTTTTCCCAACACCCGTTCGTCCCCCAATATACAAGCTTTCGGCCAAGACGGACTCCTTAGATAATTCGTGTACTTCTTCGAGCTGTCTCATGGCTTCGTTGAACTTAGGATGTTTCACTATGATTTTTTTGACATGTTCTATCCGTCTGGCGTACTCATGAAAAGTTGGCGGTGTACCGTTTAATGTTGGAAATCGCTCCATCCGCTCTATCATCGTTTATCCCCTCGCTTGTTTTAATGAAGTGCCCCAATCGTCTTCGTCGTCATTCAGATCATCAATGTATACCTCAGTTGCACCTACTTTACTGTCTTGTTGCTCTGCTGGTGATGGAACAGATTGTTGTGATTCTCCGGCTTTCTTACCTTTGTTGTTTCCTTTGCTATGACTAGATTTTACTTCACTGTCGTCCAAAAGCTGAAGCGTCTCTAGCCCACCTGGTGTTAACTGCGCTTCGTATACGAGCTGGATTGATGAAATATCGGCATAATACCTTGCAGCCCGTTCATCTTGTGTCAGCTTTTCAAGCTTTGCCACTTCAAGTTTGCTCAAACTCACAATATTTTCTATTTCACGGTATCCCTCTGCAACCTGATCCGTATCAAATTCTCGATATGCTTTATTATTGTTATAGCAGTAGTTATGGAGCTGCGCATAATGCACAGGATATTGCGGGTCCATCTTTTTGCGGCGCAAGCTGTTTCGGGTCGGGTATGCCTCCAGATACTGGCGATTCTCGTCATCCCAGACGTAGATGACTCTCATATCAGCTTTATCGAACCGTACTCTCACCTTAGCATCGTCATTGGTTCGTTCCTTGCGGTCCCGCAGTTTCATTAGTTCGGGACTTTGATAAAATTGTGCCTGAATCTCGATTCCTTTGTTGGTGATGGTTCGATATTCGACCCCTGTCCCGAGCAGTACCTTTAGATCTTCCTTCTTAAACGGCAGTCTCCTCTGCACTCGCGTATCTTTCAATGCTTCGTTCCAAAGGAAATGAGGCGTACCGCCTCGTGAGGTGTCATAATCATTCGCGACGAGTTCGATCAAAGTAATATGAATGATTTCATATAAAGCTCGAAGCGTTACGCATGCCTTGCCTTCTGAATCATACTGGGATCTTTGCTGAGTATTAGAGAATGTGGTTCCTGGAATGCCATGGAATACTTTTTCATTTAGACTTTCAAATGCCCTTTCAATGGAGCCTTTCAGATGCCCTGATGCCACAGGCGGATACTGCAGTTCAATACCTAGCAGGGCACATATTTCTTCCAGGTCTTCCGAATCGTTAACTTTCGCGTTATCGACGACAATCGTTTCCGGGACACCGTAGGCAAGCCAGTCGTGTTTCAGCCTTGGATACAATCTGCGAATATCAACCTTAGGTAGCATCATATGTAATAAACATTGCTTTATGGAGAACGTATCCGGCTCCTTTTCAGAAATATAAAACCCAAGTGGATATCCAGTTAATTTATCAACAGCATAAACGAGATAATATCGTTCTGTATCTAGTGTCATCGAATCGACAATCATGAGGTCTATCGGCGTCCAATCGAGTTCTACCCTCTCTAAAGGCCGTTCTACATGCACTTCACCGGTCGCGCCATTTTTGTTTAAATTGGCTTGCACGGTTCCGTGTCTCGATTTATCTTTTTGGTACGTATCCGTAAGTTCCTGAACAATCCGATATACCGTCGTATCGCTGCAAGCCTTAACCATTCGAATTTCGTCTCGAGTTAAATTCATATCATTCACTCGTTTCTTTAACTCGATGTGTATTTTTCTATTAGAAATGTTTAATCCTTCCTTTTCAAATTGACGAAGAATGCCTCTAATGATCTCGATCACTTCCGTCGGCGTTTTTCGTTTCCTAGGGCCTTTTAAATCATTACGCTTTATGAGGCTTCTCTTATCCTGCGTAGCGTCCCAACGTTTTTTCCATCGATAGATTGAAGCAACCGATGTCATTTTACGCAATTGTTCGGGTAATCCATCAATGTAGGTTTGATATCCCGAAGGTTTTACTTGTCCAAGAATAATCGGCTCTAAAATTTTGTACCGTGTTTCCATTACACACTTTTCTTTATCCGAATACATCTCCAAATCATGCCTTGCTACTTGTGCTTTCTCGGGTACATCATCCTGTTTGACCACCAGCGCCCCATTGAACCACGCTTCAACCAATTCATCCAAACGAAACATTTCTACGCTGTCGTACGAGTAGTTCGTGACTTCGATATCGTTACCTTTCTCTTTGCGAACAATATATTCCAGATCCTTCATACGGAACCGGATTCCCGGCGTAAAGGAAAAGCCTTGCATTTATTTACCACCGTCTTTCGGCTTCTCTGCGCTGGGAAGACGGTAAAGTAAATTCATGTTCATTTGCATAAAAAATTTCTCTACAATAGCTTTGTGATTATTAGATCGCATATGCCTCTCCTCCAGTCTCATGGTTTGAATTGATTGATACTATCGTCTCGTCGGATATTTCCATGGTAATCAAATCGGCCAACACTTTCTGATAATAGATAAGCTTATAAATGGCGGCATAGAAAAACTCATCTTCAATACCGGGGCAATTTTCGCGGAGCATATCTATGGTGCAGGCCCCCGAATGAATTAATGTGTCATATACAAGTTGCAATGTATCGGTAGGCACATTCGGTTGATGACCAAGCGCTCTCAGGTAGCCCAAATTAAATTGCAAACAACTGTCCTCATATAGTTGCGCTTCAGTTACGATCATGTACTGCCAGCCTTTTTGCTTGCAATATAATTGGCCAACAATAGCTTTCAATTGAACTTCAGGCTTGTATACTTTTGAGTGTGCTTTCACTTCAATCAGTCGTACCTCACCATCTCTTGTCGTAACTTTAAAATCGGGATAATAAAAACGTTGCCTGCCCTTTAAAAGAAAAGGTATACAAAGCGGTTGATAGTCTAGATCAACGACATGTTGGTCAAAATCAGATAACCTCACATAATCACGTTCCAATCGGCTTTCACAATGAATCATCTTTCCGTTTTTGAGAAACGGGATTTTCCAGCGGTAATGCTTCCCTCGGCTTACTGGGATTTTTCTGGCAACCTGTTTCACTCTCCTGACACCCCCTTTACTAGAATCTACTAATTATCATTTCCAATCTATGAATCTATTAAACCAATAGCTTATTCAATTTAGGATTTTTCCTGTAAAGATATCCACGGCCACCGTCAATTTTAGGCCCTGTTACGGGATGTATCCCCTCACTAGCCAGCCAGCGGATGAGTTTCTCAGAGGAGCGAATGTGAGGATGCCGTTTGACTAAATCTATCGCAGATACGTATAATCTCGTAAATTTGTGGAAATCCTTAGGGTGAATCGGATATACCTGTTTGCGGATACGCTTGTGAACAGGTAAGAATCCTTTTTGAATCCATGAAATGATCACTTCTCTTTTCGTGGATAGTTCACGTGCAGCATCATCCACCGATAACCATTCACCTTTGGCGGCACGTTCAATGTCGCTACTAATGAATAGAAATCCATTCAACCCGATTTCTTGGGTCCGTCCACATGCTCTTATTGGTTTCGATACGATCGAATGCACAAAATCAGGTAAAGTATGGCCCCATTTAACAAATATATGAAGTGCTTTCTGAAAAGTAATCATGGAAGAACTTTCAAACGGTGAATCCTGCATATGGTTTTGAATTTTACTCAAAAGCTCCTCTACACTTTCCAAATCAAACAACCATTCATGCTTACCGTCTACAGTTGGACCGCTTACGCATTTAATAATAGATTTTTGCTCCAAAGGAACGATTTGATCTTGTCCTATAGCGAGTAGCCTCATAACGTCTTTGGAAGTGCAAAGCTGACCATCCTTTAAACACTGGGTGTTCACTTGAATTGCTGTCTTTTGATATAATCTCTTCTTCAGTCGTTCGATTGCTTTGGGGTGTACAGAATCGTGTTGATCCAAGTACTCGCTAAGCCGCTGAATTACAAACATAAAATCCGGATGATATAAGCGTTCTTGCAACTTTTGATGAAAGTTTCCAAATTCCTTTCCCATTGGTCCTCCATCTCTCATTCCTTTGGGAAGAGCTCTCAATTCGTCTACAAAACTGTCAAAGGAGTCAGGCCAATGTTCGAAGATACGAACCGAATGCTGGACAAGATGATGCAACCCAGTTTGCTTGAATATTTGTGCGAATTGCAATCGCTTATTACCATGAAAGTATAATGAGATAACGTCACAAAAAATCATGATGACATAAACAACGTGCCGAAACTCCATGTGTTCCAGAGGTCTGTTTGATATGGAAATATCTGAAGTTGTACACTCGAACAATTTCCGATGGAGCAGCTGCGAAACATGTGTTTGTTCCTTCGGAACGTTTTCTAACGGTGCTTCTCTAAAGTCGAAACCACACTTGCAGTACACGAGGTGCGGGCGATGCGGAGAAATTTTTTTCTGGCATTTCGGACATTGATCGATCAGAAAACAATAATGAACCGGGCATGTCGTTACAATATTCAGATCCCACAATTTCCGGTGATACGAGGTTTCAGCTAGACAAACAGGACATAATTGCTGTTTATATACACAGGTGCCGAAACGCCACAATTTGTGGACGAGTCTGCTGTTTTGTTCTAACTTTGCAATCTCATTGTAAAAGCTAAGTGATAGTAGTTGTTCCTCGGTCAAGGTTGTTAGCTGACTTAATCGTGATACATCAATCTTCTCATCAACCATGCATACATTCACACCATTGCTATACTTATAGAGTCCTGCCATTCTGTAAATTCGATTAGGGTCAGGATACCCATTTGCTTCTGACAGTCGAATAATGTAGCCTTTAAAGCTCTCATCAGGGAACGGTTCAGGACGTACTAACAGACATGGCTCCATATGGATGTCGTCACCTCTATTTTTACAGTCACGTTAGTGACCTATTTAGTCACGTATATGACTGTATTTATCCTATCTCCATTTCTCGTATTTGTCAAATCAGTTGAATCGCGTATAATGATATGCATCAGTAAAGTAAAAGGTGGGAAGATAAGTGGCTTATGCTCAATTACTTGAGCAATATATTCAGAAGAGCGGTCTAAGCCTAACCGATATCACGGACCGGCTTAAAGAAAAGGGCATCACTATTGATCGTTCTTATATAAGCAAGCTAAAATCCGGCGCCAAACTACCGGCATCTGTGGAGATAACTCGAGCACTTGCGGAAATAACGGGCGGGGACCCAGATGTGTTAATTAATGTAGGAGTTATTGATAGAGCACCTGAGGAAATCAAAGCTTTCATTACAGAGATCGAGGATATATTGTGGGATACCGTCGATTACATTTTATTTAATGGAGATATTAGTCAATTACGCGAGCTTATAACTCACATTCAACAAGCAAATCTTCAGTCCCCCCACATCGGCCTTCTAAATTTGGGAGACGATGAGAAGTTTAATTCAGGAGCGATTGCGGAGCGGCTTTCCATCCTTCAAATGTACAGCAAAGAGACGTTCAGTCTTTCTGATAAATTGGAGCTTTTCCTTGTCGTTATCAAATTTTTCAAAAAATTCAATGAGCTACCTCTAGAGAAGGTTCTCTCTTCAGAAGACCTTCAAGCCAATACCATTTTTGGCCCAATGGTGATACCCAAATCGAGTATTCATATGATCATTACAAGCGGAAACAAGGAAGCATTAACCGAGGATGAAGGAGATTTTTTGACCCGTTGCTTGGAGGCTTACAGGATACAAAAGGAGAAGTGGATATAGTAATCGATTAGGGATTAAAACCTATAGTTGCTCTTCTTCTTTTTGAAGAATAATAATCTTTTGTAATTATATTAACAGCTAAACCAAAGGAGAATTGAATGATAAGCTTTTTAGATTTGGAAGATGAACATACAATCTATTCAGCTTCTGGACAAATTGAGTTTTTAATTTTTTATGATCGAATAAAGCATTTAGTTGATTTCTATAATTACTCAATGAAGTGCTATCAAGATCTTCTTTATCAAAAGAATCAAGAAAGAGTGGACATCGAAAATAATATAGAAGAAATTTTAAAATCTGATGAAAGTCATGAGATTTATCTAACGAGAGATGAAGTATACTTCCCAATCGAAGAAGAGATTTTGGGAATAGAGATGAATTTTTTAGAATATCAGAAAATGACATTCATCATTATTTTGTTTTCAGAAATTGAAAAGCTTATTGATAACTTATATGAATTAAATCAACAACCTGGAAATGTAAAAAAAATAAATATAAAATTACAGAATCTGTACGTAAATAAAAGGATAAATGAAGAAGATACCAATCGAATCCTTGATATTTTTAATAATCTGAATCAATTTCATAATGATT
>NZ_NMQW01000090.1 GCF_002234615.1 Paenibacillus rigui
AAATGTGTAAAAGAGACAGATACAAGAACGTTATATGAAATACGAGCAGATCGGTTAAATAAGAAAATCATTTGAAGGAGTTATGTATGAACTCTTTATCTGTTCGAATTGAAATCCAAGAGTTGATTAAGAAACATCAAATTAGCAGAGATAAGCTATTTGAAGTTAGGAAGGACCAATGGAAAGATATTTTAAGTAATGTTGAAGAACGGTTTTTAACAAAGGCTCATTATACCCATGGATTACATTGGGGATGGAATAGACTTAAAGAACCCAATCATACTGTGAGATTTGTTGATCAACCATATAAATATATAAAAGACATTATTGAAGATGAGCATATCTGGTTCATTGTAGAAGACGTGTATGACAAGATGTGGGTCTATGAGGGTACTAGAGACACAATTTTTGAAGTGATTCCTGAGTTATGTCATCTAAATGATTATTTTTTGGTGTCCAAGAAGTATCAATGGCTTATTTGTGAAGATCATCATGAAATTATTCATCTTTATGGAGCGTATATCATTGAACAAATGAAGACATATGTACAAAAAAACATTGATAAGGTATTTATTTGAAAGCTAACTCAAGATGGCTCGTACTTCATATAACACCGTATTCACGCTGCGGTCGCTACGCTCCCTTGGTCTGCCCGAGGCAATTCGGGGAAGTGGAGTCAGGCAGACAACCCTGCAAGGCTAAGTGGCAGAGCCACCCAGTCGCATTCGCTCCTTTAAGCCTTTCGGGTTCGTGAATACGCAGAACGTTATCTGAAAGATTGAGCCCAAGGATTATGTGGGTTAATCGACCTGCAACGTCCTGTTGCGTGAAGCATAGATATTAAAACCGACAGACTTTATAAGACTAACAAGGCAATAAAGATTGACAGGGCTATAAAGAACCGACAAGCCAATAAAGACTGGTAGGACTATAAAGACCGACAAGGCAATAAAGACTAACAAGACAATAAAGACCGACAGAGCAATAAAGACTGACAAGACAATAAAGACCGATAGAGCAATAAAGACTTAGAAGACAATAAAGATTGATAAAGCAATAAAAATTGAGGGTCGACGTCCTGTCTTCATTCGAGGAAGTGGGCCCAATCCATCAGATAACAGCGTATTCACACATCGGGGGTCAAGCCCCCTCGGTCTGCCCGTAGATAACTCAAGGGAGTGGAAACAGGCAGACAACCCTGCGAACCTAACCGCGTCGCGGCCGGCAGCTGAAGCTGCCTTAAGGTTCTCGGGTTCGTGAATACAAGAACGTTATATGACATTCTCCCCCTCAAGAAAAGAGCTTAATTTGGTGTGGCACACCATCATTCTGAAAGAGGTATCAAGAGCAGTATAAGATCGAAGAGCAGTATAAGATCGAAGAGCAGTATAAGATCGAAGAGCAGTATAAGATCGAAGAGCGGTATAAGATCGAAGAGCAGTATAAGATCGAAGAGCAGTATAAAGATCGAAGAGCTGTAAGTAATTCAAAGAGGTCGAGGGGGAGAACATCATATAACACCGTATTCACGCTTCGGGCCATATGGCCCTCGGTCCGCCAGAAGATAATTCGAGGAAGTGAAATCCGGCGGACAACCCTGCGAACCTAACCGCGCCGCGGCCGGCAGCAAGCTGCCTTAAGGTTCTCGAGTTCGTGAATACAAGAACGTTAGACGAAAGATTCGCAAAGCTATATACAGAACTAATGGGGATGCATATTTACATGTATTCCCATGTTTCTTTTAACGTGATATTATCGAATAAATTGGATTTTACTTGCAGGGTTGAGGATTATATACAGGTCGAGAGCTATACAGATCAAGAGCTATACAGGTCAAGGGCTATACAGGTCAAGAGCTATACGGATCAAGAGCAATACAGGTCAAGGACTATACAGATCAAAGACTATACAAGATCAAGTTCAGTGACTGTAGTTCAAGGAAGGCGAATCCATCGTCTAACACCGTATTCACGCTTCGGGCCATACGGCCCTTGGTCCGCCAGAAGATAATTCGGGGAAGTGAAATCCGGCGGACAACCCTGCGAACCTAACCGCGCCGCGGCCGGCAGCAAGCAGCCTTAAGGTTCTCGAGTTCGGGAATACAA
>NZ_NMQW01000091.1 GCF_002234615.1 Paenibacillus rigui
CAACCTATGGGAGCATTATATGGGCCTACTTAGAACTGCGTTCAAATTCATTAAATATTATTACTTCTCTTGAATCTTTACTGTGAAACTCTTTAATAATGGGAAGTTCGATTCTTTGTTCATTATTCTTATTAAAATCAATAACACAAATTGCCTTGTGACCAGCGTAAACTTTACTCACTGGTAGTAGTGTTGTACTATCTATTAATGAACTTATCTTACAATCAATACATCTGATATCATTAGGATTGTTCATTTCAAAAAAACGATTAAATACGTTATCAAGCTCGACATCATATTCCATAATTGATGTAAATACATGAATCGTATTCACATCAATATATAGATTTAAATAGTTATTTATTACTGTCTTCCATTTAATATCAATTTCCTTGGAAAATCGATCGATTTGCGTATAGATCAGTTCGGTTCTATAAAAATTAATAAAGTCTAGAGGGCATCGTCCTTGAAGTATAATTTGATTTATCATAACTTCCCGAAACTCCCCCTTTTAAATAATATTCTCTTGCCCTTTATTTCACATAACGTTCTTGTATTCACGAAGCCTTACTGCCTTAAGTGACCGAAGGGAACGGCCGCGATGCGGTTAGGCAGTGCAGGATTGTCCACTGATTCGGCTGCTTTTGGAAATGCTTCTTACGGACCGAGGGGCGTCAGCCCCGATGCGTGAATGCGGTGTTATCAGATGTTGGGGCCCTCCTCGAGTTCGCTAAAAAACTCTATTTTTTCGGGTTCTATAGGTTCTATTATTTTGAATAAGAATGATCTGTCATTTGTGTATTCTGTAATATAAGCCAGAGCATATTTTTGTTCCTCGATTAAACTAGGGATTTCTCTAGTATCAGACGAGTGATGACAATAGTTTTCAATCATAAACATGATAAAAAAACATTCTAGGTCGCGAATGTAATCCTTGCCTAGTTTGACTACGCTCTCATATCCTTGAATAAGCAACCATCGATGTTTAGGATAAAGCTCCAACAATGCAGCAGCCATATCATACAAATAGTATCCAAACCCACATCTTCCAAAATCAATTGGGTATGGGAGTCCGTTGTTAAACACAACGTTTCCGGAATGCAAATCCGCATGAATTAGACCGTAATTTCGAACATCTCGTTGCATGCTTTCCAATTGATGAATGATCTTATCTATGGCTTTTTGATATAGCATCCATGATCCGCCCGATAGAAATCGTGGATAATAACGCTCTAACTTGGTTATCTCTTTCCTAAAACTAGAAATCCCCCAATGAGGTCGAACAAAATTATGTGGTGCATCTAAACTTGCTGAGGTTTCATGCAGTTTCCCCATCATAACGCCAATGCTGGATACATGACTATCTGTGAACTCTTCACTCCAGCGCTCTCCCTCGACCCATTTCATTATTGTGACACAAGGTTTCCGATACCCCTCCTCTGTTTCACATTCCAAAACATAAGAACCATTGCGACTTATAATCCCTTCAGGTACTATCAAGTCACCTATTTTCCTTAATTCATGAAGAAAAACAAGTTCAGAAATGATTTCTTCTTTATTTACTCTTTCTGAATGAATGCGAAGTAAATAATTATCCATTCTGTTGGTCTCTATTTTGTATGTGATGGTATCTGATAATTGAATAAAACGAATACAATTCCATTCGATTTCATACTGTTGAATTGCCCTTAGAGCAACGTTCCTTGCTCGTGAGAGTAAACTTTGTCTTGTTTCGTCTGTATCAAAGTGGAAAAAAGGCTTCAAGAATTCACCTTCCCTGTTTTTAAATATTCTTGGCCCTAATTTCTGATAACGTTCTTGTATTCACGAACCCGAGAGGCTTAAGGTGCAAAGCGCCGGCTGCCTGCTTCCACTTCCCCGAAATGCCTCTGGCAGACCAAGCAGCGTAAGCTCCGCAGCGTGAATATGGTGTTAGCAGAAGTTAATGCCTTCCTTGAATATTCGTCTTTATAGTTTTGTAGCCCTTTACTGCTTTATCGATCTTTACTATCTTTGTAGTCTTTAACTGCCTTTTCGATCTTTATAATCTTCTCGTCCCTTTAACGGTTTTCGTTTTTATAGTCTTGTCGTCCTTTTACTGGTTTACCGCAATTTAATTCCTTTAGTCATGCTGCCTAACATCAATTATTCCTAGAATAAATATACCACTACCTCAAATATTTGGTAATGGTACTATTCGTTCTTTATTAAGCTTTGCCCCGATTGCATATAACGTTCTTGTATTCACGAACCCGAGAGGCTTAAAGGAGCATAGCGACTGGGTCGAAGACTTAGCCTCGTAGGGTTATCTGCCTGCTTCCACTTCCATGAAAAGCCTCGTTAGCGACCGCAGCGTGAATACGGTGTTATCCGATGGACCCCACTTCTTCGAATCACTTCCATAAGATCTTTAAATAATAGTCTATATATATATCTTGGTTTCTTCTCCGTTAAGGTAATACCCCTTATCGAAATACTCCCAGCCATATCTTTCATAGTAATTATCAAGTGTTGTACATAAATATAGTTTGTTATACCCCTTGCCTTTCGATATTGTTATTCCATGTTCTAGAAGTTTTCTTCCGATTGCTTTCCCTCTGTAATCCGGAGAAATGTATAGACATGCAAGCCACGGAAATAAATCTTGTCGACTAATTAGGGCTTGCTGAACAATTGCCCCCTAGGCTAATTGTGGCAGCAAGCCTCGACGAAGCAGCCATCGAAAAATAGATAAAAAGAGAAGCCGTAGCTTCCGTACATGTGGCTGAAACAAG
>NZ_NMQW01000092.1 GCF_002234615.1 Paenibacillus rigui
TTATTCAGCAAGCCCTAATTAACTGTATATGCGAATCTTTGTAGACTATCTTTGGACTTGATCTTGAATATTTAAAACCTCTTTTTTCATAATAGCTTCCAATCTCATCACATACTTTATGGAAAATATCATGACAAGAAGTATGTGGAGTATGATCGAATAATAATTTATTTACTTCTTTGAGTTCGCCCATAATATAATTCCCCCATTTTTTGCATGAATTTCGCCTAACGTTCTTGTATTCACGAACCCGAGAGGCTTAAGGCGCTTTAGCGCCGGGTTGCCAGACTTAGCCTCGCAGGGTTGTCTGCCTGATTCCACTTCCATGAAAAGCCTCGGGCAGACCAAGGGCCGTATGGCCCGCAGCGTGAATACGGTGTTATGTGATGCTCAGCTCTTCTTTGAGTTACTTGGAAGGTTATTCTACTATCCCATATCTTTGTTGTTTCCCCATCCAGTTACTTACTTCTCTCCAACTCACTTTCCTTGCAGCAATCCAGTTCACTTTATAATCAAGCTTTTTATTTGGATTCCAGTTCCTATCATCAGCCCAGTAGAATATTCCATTATCATATAAAAAAGTACCCTCATATATTATAGAATCATAGTTCTCAGGACTAGGCGAAATACTTAACTTTATTACCTCTTCAAATAAAAGTTCAATCGCTGACGGATTCTGCCATTGTCTTTGAAATAAAGTTCTTATACGGTTATCCAGTTTATCGCTAACTCCCATTGAATAATTAAAATCGACATAATGTTCTGTCCACAGATAAAGTTCTTTCAAACAAGCATCATGAAACCATCCGAATAAATTCATAAACTTATCTAAATCTTCTTGAGTGTTTAACGGGATCCAATCCATTCTTTCTTTCATAATAAGTTCCTCGTTTTTATGGGTTTGATGTTGGTATTAATTATTTTATATATGATTTAGCTGAGTTTCACATAACGTTCTTGTATTCACGAACCCGAGAGCCTTAAGGCGCGGCAGCGCCGGGTCCGCCAGGACTTAGGCTCGCAGGGTTGTCTGCCTGATTTCACTTCTCCGAATTATCTTCTGGCGGACTGAGGGCCGTATGGCCCGAAGCGTGAATACGGTGTTAGGTGATGTCGGACACTTCTTGGAATAACTCCATTAAATTACTGCTTTATAATCTCGTCTCTTAATAATTCACTTTTACTTGACGGTCTAAGAGCATCATTCATATTTAACCCGATTTTAGACCCTGACTTACCATTATAGAAACACCCACATGTAACACATCTCTTGACAACTGTATCTATATTTAAGTCTGTATAATACCTCAGTTCACCCTGACAAATATCGCAACATTCTTCATATGACTTATTGAATATTGTTAGACCGTTAATTATTGAAATGTAGTAATCAAAATAGTTCTTAACATCCTTCTGTTCCTTTAACTTATTAAATTTATCATTAGCTTCTCGTATCATATCTATCGATAAAGCTAATTCCTCTGGTTCAATGGAAGTTAATCTATCATTCCATTTTTTTGTCCATTCAGGGTGTACATTTTTAATATACTTTTCTATGTAATACCAAGAATCCTTAAATCCTTTAACTAAAACATGAGAATCTATTCTGGATTGTTGGCAAATCAATGTCTTGTCTAGAATTTCATTTACTTTCTTTAAATGTCCGTAGATGTTCAAGATTATCACCTAATCTTTATTTGTTTTGTCCGATTTCACCTAACGTTCTTGTATTCACGAACCCGAGAGGCTTAAGGCGCAAAGCGCCGGGTCGAAGACTTAGCCTCGCAGGGTTGTCCGCC
>NZ_NMQW01000093.1 GCF_002234615.1 Paenibacillus rigui
TTCGTGAATACAACAACGTTATCGGAAATTGAGGCGAAAATATTAATATTACAGGATGCGATTCAATGAAGATAAAAATTGAAAAATCACCAATACCTATTATCTGGTTAGATACCCTTGCAATAATTGAGTTATATAAAACAAAAACAGGAAAATCAATCGATAATAGAATTCAGAAGCTACACGATATGATTAAATTGAAAGTCTCGGATAGAAAGCTAATTTGCCCATTAGGTGATCATGAAGCAGAAATAGAAGAAGATCTTAAGGAGGTAATTAACAATATATTGGATTTAACACTTGGCATAAGATTTAAGGCTAACGAAGATATACAACAGACGCAAGTATTTAAAGCAATTAAATTGTATGAGACGAACGAGATACCCGTACTCACATATAAAGATGCTTTTTATAAGGATCCGTTAGAAGAGCTTAATAATAATAATCCATTTATCATATCCGTTGTTGTTAATTCAACCTCAGAAGAAATAAGTAGAAGAAAACAAACCAAGATACTAAATTTGGAAGAATTACAAAGTGTTAAAGAAAATTATTATATAGATAAGGATTTTCACAAGCAGCTAGAGGATGAGTTTATGGGACATTTTAGCGCAACTAGGTATGTGTATGAAACGCTTATGTACAAATCAAGCAATAAGTTGCCATTTACTGAAAGAGAAATTAACCAGATCAATAACATGCTTGCACTTCCCCTAACTTATTGGAAGAGATATAAATCAAGTGGGTTAAATGGTTATTTTGAGTTTCTTAAATCAGTTGAATATAAGAATCTTCCATATGTAGACATTAATGCAAGGATGACCGCGGATTTATTTACATCAAGAAGGAAATTTCTTGATAGTGGAGATCCAACTGATATATCTAATATTTCAGCATTGCTGCCATTTTGTAATTACGTCTTAACTGATAAAGATCAAATGAACAGAATTAAGCGGCAACAATTAGATAAGAAGTATGATACATATGTTTATTCAATGTCTAATATTGATGAGTTATTTAATAAGTTAGAAGCCCTTTAATTTGAATGGAGTCTGTAAAATAGTTTGTG
>NZ_NMQW01000094.1 GCF_002234615.1 Paenibacillus rigui
CTATAAAAACGAAAACCGTTAGAGGGACGAGAAGATTATAAAGATCGAAAAGGCAGTTAAAGACTACAAAGATAGTAAAGATCGATAAAGCAGTAAAGGGCTACAAAACTATAAAGACGAATAAACCATTAAAGGAACTATGTTAGAGCATTCGAAGAAGGCCCCGACAGCATATAACACCGTATTCACGCTGCGGTCGCTTACGCTCCCTTGGTCTGCCCGAGGCTTTTCATGGAAGTGGAATCAGGCAGACAACCCTGCGAGGCTAAGTCTGGCGACCCGGCGCTAAAGCGCCTTAAGCCTCTCGGGTTCGTGAATACAAGAACGTTAGACGAAATCTCTAAGGATTATAAGGAGAACTAATGACAAGACTTTTTTTAGTACGTAAGTATTATATTAATGGGCCAATTCATGAAGAAGGAATATTTAACTCCTTTAATAAAGCAGAAGAATTTGTAAAGCAAATTAGTGCTGTAAACCCAAATAAATACATTTATAGTATAGGTCGAATTATAATCAATTCGGTTTATTTGAACTCATTTGATCCATGGGATGACGAAATGAAATGGGAATATGATATTAAAGGAAACCTATGCAGGAAGTTTGTTAATAATAATGGTTGGAACTATGAATCAGAATGGAAAATAAATGGAAACTCTTTTTCATTAGGTGACATCGTTTTTGTAATGGGTAACCTAAAAAATCCTTATGCTTATACTAACGAGGATATTATAGGAGTTATTGCCGACGTACCAAAGACATTAGATGAATGGAATTCACTAGGTTATTCAGATGACGAATGGAAGAAGACATATTTAATAGATTATGTTAACTCGTCAGGGTATTTTACACATTGTCATGTAGATGAGGAAGGTATTTTTTTATATGAACAGTCAATACCTGAGGATTTAGCAATCCTTCAAAGTTTGTCAGATCATTATAAGGGATTACATAAAATAGACTACTTAAAATTAAATAATATAAGAGACAAGAAAATATTTATTAAAGGAATATCTTGAAAGTAGAACTGTCCGAGACATCGTCTAACACCGTATTCACGCTGCGGTCGCTTACGCTCCCTTGGTCTGCCCGAGGCTTTTCATGGAAGTGGAATCAGGCAGACAACCCTGCGAGGCTAAGTCTGGCGACCCGGCGCTAAAGCGCCTTAAGCCTCTCGGGTTCGTGAATACAAGAACGTTATACGAAAGACAAGCAAAAAATGGGGGAATTATATTATGGGAGAACTAAATGCAGA
>NZ_NMQW01000095.1 GCF_002234615.1 Paenibacillus rigui
CCTCTTTACAGTACACCTTCAACCTACATACAACGCTCCCCTACCCAAGAACAATTACTTGTTCAGGTCATAGCTTCGGTGGTGTGTTTAGCCCCGTTACATTTTCGGCGCAGAGTCACTCGACCAGTGAGCTATTACGCACTCTTTCAATGGTGGCTGCTTCTAAGCCAACATCCTGGTTGTCTTTGCAACTCCACATCCTTTCCCACTTAACACACACTGGGGGACCTTAGCTGATGATCTGGGCTGTTTCCCTCTTGACAATGGATCTTAGCACTCACTGTCTGACTCCCGGGATAAAGTATGTGGCATTCAGAGTTTGACTGGACTTGGTAACCCTTGGCGGGCCCCGCACCCAATCAGTGCTTTACCTCCACTACTCATCTCCCGAGGCTAGCCCTAAAGCTATTTCGGGGAGAACCAGCTATCTCCGAGTTCGATTGGAATTTCTCCGCTACCCCCACCTCATCCCCGAATTTTTCAACATTCGTGGGTTCGGGCCTCCAGTGCGTGTTACCGCACCTTCACCCTGGGCAGGGGTAGATCACACGGTTTCGGGTCTACGTCCACGTACTATATCGCCCTATTCAGACTCGCTTTCGCTGCGGCTCCGGCTTCTCACCTTAACCTTGCACGGGAACGTAACTCGCCGGTTCATTCTACAAAA
>NZ_NMQW01000096.1 GCF_002234615.1 Paenibacillus rigui
CTTAGTCTCGGGGTCTCGGATATGTGTATAAGAGCCAGCTTGTTTGACGCTTACGAAAAACTTCCTCAGAAAATGCACGCGCTTACATATGAAATCGAATCTCACTCATGTCCTCCGGGATCGATAGACCTGAACTAAAAAGGAGAGATTGCTTTGTTTCAAGGAAATATATCGGCTCGATTCAAAATGATTTACGGCGTCGTGTTTCTGCTGATCATTACTTCCACTGTCTGGTTGTCCTACTTAAGCTCCAAGGGGAGCTTGGAGGAGCAGCTGAAGGATACGAACATTGCCTTGCTCCATTTGAGCCAGCAAAAAATCGAGATGATTCTTCGTGAGATCGATACGAACACCATTAACTTTATTCAGGAGCCGGAGGTAGCGTTTTTTTTGAACGGCCGCTATACCAATGATGATCTGCGGTTTAATCATTTTAATGTTCTGAATGCCAAATTCAAAGTGCTGATGAATGCGAACAGCAATATATCTTCTTTCTACCTATATTCGATGCAAAATAAAAGCCTGCTGACGGATAGCATTTTTGCGGATGAAGCGGATTTCTACGATATGAACTGGCTTCAGCCATTTCAGAACATGCAAAGATACCAGCAATGGCTCGGTACACGCAAAATTACCGAAATCAGCTCCGGCTTTCAGCTGGATAAAAATGTGATGACACTCGTACGGCAATTTCCGTTAATCAGCAACCCTCAGTACCGCAAAGGGGCTATCATCGTCAATGTAGATGAGCGTACGGTAGCGAGCCTCATCGCAGATGTTGACAAGCAGAGGCCCGGACAGACCTTGATCGTCAATGAACAGGGAATAATTATATCTTCGCAAAATAAAGCGCAGCTGTTTCAGCCCTTAACCCGTATTGAAGCGGCTCCAGGCTTGGAGCAATTGAATGGCAGCGGCTATACGATGAAGAGCACGAAGGAAGGCAGCTTTACAACTTTTTATGTGTCGTCCTCATACAACGGCTGGAAATATATCAGTATCGTGCCGAACCCGGAGATGAACCGTCCGCTCCAAATTATTCGAAACCTGCTTTATGCTATCGCGGCAGGGATGTTCGTCGTTGCGCTTGTGCTCGTCTATGCGGTAAGCAATTATACGTTCCGTCCGTTGGAGCGGTTTTTTCGGTCATTTGCGGAGAAAAAAACCGGACGTCCTGCGGATCTTACGTATTTGGAAAAGTTTTTCAAGCAGATGATGTCGGATAACGAATCGCTGCAAAAGCAAATGCATGAAAGCTTGCCTGCTTTAAAATGGCGCTTGATCATGAGCCTACTGATGGCCGATAAAACGAATTACAACCGAATGCGCAAATATTTGGATTTGCTGGGCATCCAGCTATACGAATCGTGCTTCGTCGTGCTGGTGATTGAGCTGGACCGTCAGCAGGATGCGGTCTCCCCGAGAGACGTGTATTTATTCACCTATGCTATAAGCAATGTTGCAGAGGAGCTGGTTTCTGGGGTGTGCAAAGGGGTTTCGGTGGAGATCAGTGACGGAAGCGTAGCCGTCATTATGAGCTTCGAGGAAGACGATCCGCAGGGCAGTCAAATTACGGCGCTTCAGGTGGCCGACCTGGTCAAAAATTATGTATCCACCCATTTCAAGCAGACTGTAACGATAGGCGTCGGAAGTCCTCATGTTCAGCTGGAGGGAATACACAAATCATACCAGGAAGCATTGCATGCATTAAAATACAAGCTGATTATGGGTATCAATACGGTTATCTGCATCGATGATATTGCGGGGAATCATAACGATAAATTTTATCGGATATGGGCGATGGGGGACTCGGTCGTCGGGGTTATCCGCGATACGGAGCAAGCGAAGCTTGAAGTACAGCTTCGAAAGCTGTTCGATGAAATGGTGGCGAGCAATGTCCCACCTGAAATGGTCAAGCAAATGTGCATCCAGTTGATTATGAAATCAATCAAAGCCCTATCCGATAAAGGCTTGGACAGCAAGGAATTCCTCGATCCGAAGGAAAATATATATCTCCAGATTGATACGTGTGCCACTGTCGAGGATATCCAAACCTATATCGCGGGATTTCTTCGTCAGCTCATTGTGCGAACCGAGGAGAAGCGGGAGGCAAAGGCAGGTAACGATACCGTCAAGCAGATTGTGACTTATTTGGAGCAGCATTACATGGACAGCGATTTGTCTCTCAATTTACTTGCGGAGAAATTCAATCTGAGTGTTCCTTATTTGAGCAAGCTGTTCAAGGAATCGACGGAAACGAATTTCATGGATTGTTTAATCCGCATTCGGATGGAAAAAGCGAAGGAGCTGCTCTTGGATCCTAAGCTCAAAATTCAAAGCATTGCAGAGCTCGTTGGGTATAACAACCCTCAAAGCTTTATTCGCATCTTCAAAAAGGTTACCGGCCAAACACCCGGCGAATATAGGGGAAATCGGCTCCGGTAGGCCGTAAGCTTAAAAATGGTGAAGACCCTAAAAAGTGAATATTTCCAACCTGGCTCGTATGCACTTACGATAAACGTGTGATTCGCAGAGCAGAGAAGAAGGGAGGTGGAGCATTTGAATTCACGAATCGGCGAAGCGGCAGGACAGACGGGTGTCACAGCTTCCACACAGTCTCAAAGATTCAGGACTGTATGGAAATCCGTCAAACGAGACAAGTACCTGTACATGCTGCTGCTTCCAATCCTGGTTTACTATGTTGTTTTTAAGTACACACCGATGTTCGGTGAAGTCATTGCATTCAAAAATTACCGGTTTGCCGATGGGATTTGGGGGAGCAAGTGGGTTGGACTGAAGCATTTCGAACGGTTATTTACGAGTCCTGATTTTTTTAACGTACTGAAAAACACATTGCTGTTAAATGTATACAGTATCGTGTTTGCATTTCCCGTGCCGATCGTGCTGGCCATTTTGTTGAATGAGGTTCGGATCGAATGGTACAAGAGGACGATACAGAATTTGCTGTATATTCCGCATTTTATTTCGTGGGTTGTACTCGGGGGCATCGTTATTGCCCTTCTATCGCCGTCCACAGGCATCGTAAACACCGTAATGAAGTCACTGGGCATGGAGCCGATTTATTTCATGGCCAGCAATTTTTGGTGGCCGATCATGTTCATCCTGTCGGGAATTTGGCAGAGTGCAGGCTGGGGAACGATTCTGTATCTTGCCGCAATGGCAGGCATTGATCCGCAGCTGTATGAGGCCGCCAAGATCGATGGGGCCGGGAAACTGCGGCGCATTTGGCATATAACTCTTCCAGGTATCCGGAGCACAATTGCCATTCTACTTATTTTGCGCGTCGGCCAAATGATGGATGTCGGCTTCGAGCACATTTTTATTTTGCAGAACAAAGCGGTGTATGAGGTATCGAATGTGATCAGTACGTATGTGTATCATGTAGGTCTTGAAGGGTCTCAATACAGTTATACGACGGCATTAGGGCTGTTCCAGTCCATTATCGGCCTCATTCTCATCGTAGGTGTCAATAAAATCATCAAGGCCATGGGCGAGAACGGGCTGTGGTGAGAAGGAAGGAGGGAGTCGATTGACCGGTAAATCAACCCGATCCGTGAAGCTGCTGTATAGTCTTGTTTACGTTTTGCTGGCATTTCTTGCCGTACTCACCTTATTTCCGTTCCTAAACGTCCTCGCAGTGTCGATGAGCGGCTCGCGAGCTATTAGCTCCGGGGAAGTGCTCCTGTGGCCGAAGGACATCACTTTTTCTTCCTTCAGTAATCTCATCGAAGACGGGCAGCTGCTGAATGCAATGAAGAATACACTGCTGATTACAGTTGTGGGGACTGCATTGAACATCGTATCCACGATCATCGCCGCATATCCTCTAAGCCGGAGGCGGTTGAAGGGGCGTACGTTCTTCTTGATGCTAATTACCTTCACCATGCTGTTCGGCGGTGGATTGATCCCCAACTATATTCTAATCAAAACGCTAGGCATTATGAATTCATACTGGGCGCTCTGGCTGCCGGGATTGTTAAGCACGTACAACTTTTTCGTTATGAAGACGTTCTTCGAGAATTTGCCTGCCGAGCTGGAAGAATCCGCTGCCATCGACGGAGCGAATGACTTAATTATTATTTGGAAATTAATTTTGCCGCTGTCCCTTCCGATCCTTGCTGCGCTTACTTTGTTCTACGCCGTAGGGTGGTGGAATTCGTACATGAACGTACTGATGTATATTACAAGCTCAGGGAAGCAATCGCTGATGGTCAAGCTGCTGCAGATGATTGATACGACAAGCCAGAATTTGCTCAACGCCAATGCCACGAACGGCAGTGAGGGGGCCACGATGCAAGCGCTTGTTTCGCCTGAGGGAATTCGTGCCGCTGCCATTATTATTTCCGTCGCGCCGATCCTGTGCGTGTATCCTTTTTTGCAAAAATATTTTGTCAAGGGCGTGCTGATAGGTTCGCTTAAAGGCTAAGTGCAGCTGGGGTCATCTTATACGTCTGAATCCAACCGCTGGGAGGCGAAAAGTTTATGTTCAAACGCAAAAATTTGGCTGTCTTGCTGGGCGTTACCGTATGTACGACGCTGATTGCAGCCTGTTCCTCGAACGGAGAAACGGGGCAGAGCGGGGAATCAGGCAAGGATGCTGGCAGTAAGAAACCGGGAGAGGTCAGCATCTCCATCCTGGATCGAGGTCAAGTGGCAAGCGATGAAGGAACGTATGAGAGCAACCGGGTGACCAAATATATCAATGAGAAATCGGGTCTTCATGTGAAGTGGGTTCCCATCTTACGTACGCAGTCCACTCAAAAGCTGAACACGCTGATTGCGGCAGGCGAAGCGCCGGATCTGATGTGGGAATTCTCGCGGGACTATATGTCCAATTTGAAGGACCAAGGGGCGATTCAACCGATTGATGACTATATTGAGAAATACAGCACCAGCTACAAGGCCTATCTGAAAGCGCATCCAGAACTGAAGCCCTACACGATGTTGGACGGCAAAACGTATATCGCTACCAGTGCGAGGGGGATTGATGCGATTGCCAACCATGCCATGTGGATCCGTCAGGATTGGCTTGATAAGCTGGGGCTCAAAACACCGACGACCATGGATGAGCTGATGGTGGTTATGCGGACTTTCAAGGAGAAGGATCCGGACGGTAACGGGAAAAATGATACGCTTGGGGCGGCTTTCAACTTTAACTACACCGGCATTATTCAGGCGATGTATGCTGCGCAAGGCGGATTATGGTATTTGGAAAATGATAAAATTGTCAAGGGAAACTTCACTGATCGGTACACCGATGTGCTGGCCGTGCTGAAGACGATGTTCGACGAGGGCTTGGTTGATAAAGAATACATTACCGATAAGAATTTCCAGAAGGAGCGGCAGCTGTTCGTGACCGGTAAAGCCGGAGTGTACTTCGCGAGCTGGAATATTCCGTCCGAATACCGGGAGCTTAAGCAAAATGTACCCGAAGGCAAACTGGTACCTCTGGAGCCTGTATCGACGAAATACGGGAAGTTCGGTCTGTTTCAGGAACCGCCTGCAAACCGTTTGATCGTATTTAACAAAAATATGAAGGATCCGAAAGCGGCGATCCAGCTGCTGGATTGGCTCATTGATAAAAACTGGTTCGACGTCCGTTTTGGTCAAGAGGGAGTGCATTACAAGCTGGTCAATGGCGTGCCTCAAGCCATCGATGCGGAGAAAAACAAGAAAGAAATCATCTATGCACCGGAATATGCGGTTGTCGATCAATACAGTCCGAAGCCGGAGGACTTCCCCATCATGGCGGCACAGGATGCGATATCCCAAGAGTATGCAAAGGTTCAGGGGGAATCCTTGAAGGTCGCAATGAAAAATAAATTCCGGCGAGACCTGCCGTTCAATCCGACGTTTCCGGAATTAAGCGAGACCCAAACCTCCTTCTCCCCGCTGTCCGAAGAGATTGAGACGAAAGTAATCACAGGAGGCGCCCAATATTCTCCGCAATGGGGATTGGAGCAGCTTCGCAAGGAATGGAAGCGTCTTGGCGGGGATAACGTAGATAAGCTGGCCCAGGACTGGTATCAGAAAAACGTAAAGGGCAAGTAGGCAGAAGCAGGAGCGGGTTCCGTCTAGGATGGTTGAAACAAATGCTTTTTGAGATGTTGAACCCGCCTTTGTATATAGTTAATTGAATCAATTTCATAATGATT
>NZ_NMQW01000097.1 GCF_002234615.1 Paenibacillus rigui
TTCCACCTTTCTTTTTGTCGGCAGCCTCAGATGTGGATAAGAGACAGTCCCACTATAAATTAATTTTTTCTTTCATTTGCTCCCGTTTTCTTAGAATTTCAACATCGACTATCTTAAGGGATGGAAATACTATGATTGCATGACATATTTTTCTGAAGGAGCCGGTGGCGGGAATAGAGCTTGGATGCCTTTTTCCAATCTGTGGACGCTCTCATATGATCGCACCGTGGATATCCACACCATTCCCTCGACGGTTTACCCTCCCATGTCACACTGGGTCTAAGCCCTCACATTCCTTCGTTCTACCTCTCAAGGGGTGGACGCCGCTTCTTGCTCCTTTACTGGGTCGTTGCCCTTATGGTTTAAAATCTGCGGCTGCTCCGTGCTTCTGTTGTCGTTGTTAAAGTCCTAGCGTTGAATGAAGCAAATGGCTTGAGATTATTTTAAGCAGCCATCTGAAGCTGGGACTGGCGTACCGGCCCTAAAACATCTGTTGCATTGTAACGAATACGTTTTGTGCCCAAAGTATGGAGTACACGAATAAGCTTTCCACACAATGCCACGATAGATTGTTTCTTTTTGAGCGGATTGTGATTACGTTTCGTGTAATAGTGATGTAGCGCTTTAAACTCGGCGTTTTTAGCCACCATTGGCAGTACTGCGCGGAATAACAGCGCTCGAAGCCTTGACCGCCCACGTTTGGTAATGGTGGACTTGCCTTTCTTCTTTCCAGAGCTATTCTCCTTCAGATTAAAACCTGCAAGCCGTATGATCTGCTGTCCGTGTTCATACCCTTGCAGATCACCGACTTCCGCTAGAAAGCCAGCCAATGTGACGATGCCGATTCCAGGGACGGTTAACATTTCTTCAGTTCCTGGAATTTGCTCGAGCAGTTGTTCCACTTGGATCATAATCGCCTCGATCTGACGGCTAAACAGCTCATATTGCTCAAGCATGGCCGCTAGCTCAATCTTAGCTGCCGTTAGCCCTTCTTTAAGGCCAATGGTGGTTCGAGCCGCTTGAACCAACTTCTCTGCTCGTTTCATACCAACGGCCCGCTTAACGTCCTGTTTCCACCGTTTCAGGATCGCAGAAGCACCCTGCCTGATGATCTCTTGCGGTGTTGGAAATTCTGCAAGCGTAATGAGAGAGGCCTTTCCTTCCCAATCTTTGAATACCTGCTGATATTCGGGGAAGAAACGATCCAGCCAATTTTGAATCCGTCTCTGGACCTGTCCGAGCCCTACCATGATCTTCTCCCTCAGATTCATGAGAATACGTAAATCTGCATAAACTCCCTCCAGAAGATGGGGCTGCGTATACTTGCCGTTTCGAACGAGATCCGCGATGACTTTAGCATCTTTGTAGTCGTTCTTCGTCGGTGAATTGTCCTCGAGTTCTTTACTCTTATTCACGTGATGTGGATTGACGATGACGAGCTTGATTCCCTCACTTTTCAGGAATTCTGCTAGTGTAAACCAGTAGTGTCCGGTCGGTTCGATGCCGAAGATGACGTCTGTCTTGGCATGTTGCCGCTCTAGCTCCTTCATCCACGATACTAGCTTTAGCAGCCCTGCTTGATCATTATGAAACACACAATCTTTACCGAGTTCAAGGCCGCGATAGTCGATCCCGCGAGCTACGTGCGTTTCTTTGGCTATGTCCGCACCGACAACGAGAGCAGATTCGGTAATTTGTTCAATACGTTGATTCTGCTTCTTCGATTGTTTATACTTCATGGTAGAGCGTCCTCCTTTTAATTAGGGCTGAATGTGCACCATTCGAGACCCAGCATACAGGAGGCGCTTTTTCTTTTCAAACCTCAAATTAATTCATTACAGGAATGGCTCCTTTATT
>NZ_NMQW01000098.1 GCF_002234615.1 Paenibacillus rigui
CGCCTAACTCAACCCTTCTTATTCGTCGGCAGCGTCAGATGTGTATAAGAGACAGGTCCTGTTATGCTCAGCCGGTGGAAGGCGGAATTCCTCGAACGGGCTTCGACCGTTTTCGAGAAGAAAACCCAGGAAACCGAGAAATTGAAAAAGGAGTACGAGAGCAAGCAAGAGCACCTAGAGAAGCTGGTCGGCCAACTCACCGTTGAAGTCGATTGGCTCAAAAAAAAATCTGGTCTCAAATGAACCGCTGGAAGTCCGGAAAGCAATGGTCGAACGGGACCATGTTGAGATTACCGTAAAACGTCAAGCAGACCTGTTGAGTGTGAACCGAACCAGTGTGTACCGTTCGAGGAAGGAGCAACAGGAAAGCGAAGAGAACGTGCAACTCATGCATCGAATCGATGAGATCTACATGAAACACCCTTATTTCGGTTACAGACGTATGACAACATTTCTTCGGGATCAGGGTTTGGGGATCAATCGTAAGCGCGTTCGTCGCCTGATGCAGATCATGGGCTTGGAGGCGATCTATCCGAAGCCGAACCTAAGCAAGCGCCTCCATGCGAAATATACACGTCCCTATCTACTTCGAGGCTTAACGATCGACAGGCCCAATCAGGTCTGGGGAATCGACATTACCTATCTGAGAATGGGCAAGGGGTTTATGTACTTGTTCAACATCATCGATTGGTACAGCCGCAAAGTAATCGATTACGAGGTGTCCAATACACTCGAGAAGGGTTTTGTTTTGACGTGCCTCAAACGTGCATTCAGCCGCTGCAAACAAGAGGT
>NZ_NMQW01000099.1 GCF_002234615.1 Paenibacillus rigui
CTGCCTGGAAACGAACGTGCCGAATGTGTACTCTATCGGGGAATGCGCGGAGCACCGCGGCGTCGCCTACGGCCTTGTCGCCCCGCTGTATGAGCAGGGCGGCGAGCTGGCGAAGCGGCTGGCCGGCATTGCCTCCGAGGGCTATCAAGGGTCCGTCGTCTCCACCAAGCTCAAAATTTCCGGCGTCAACGTGTTCTCGGCCGGCCGGTTCACCGAAGAACCGGGCACCCGCTCCGTGCGGATGCAGGACGATTTTGAAGGAGTGTACAAGAAAGCCGTTATCCAGGACGGCAAGCTGATCGGCTCGGTTCTGTTCGGGGACACCAGCGACGGCTCCCGGTTGTTCTCGATGATCCGCAACGGCGAGGACGTCACCGGACGCGAGAAAAGCGTGCTGCTCGGCGAATCCGCCGGCGGAGGCAAAGCATCGGGACTCGACTTCGTTGCCGCGATGGCGGACAGCGAGATCGTCTGCGGCTGTAACGGCGTCTCCAAGGGCGCGATCGTGCAGGCCATTCAAGAAAAAGGCTGCGCCAGCGTCGCCGACATCAAAGCCTGCACCAAGGCGTCCGGCTCCTGCGGAGGCTGTAAGCCGCTCGTCGCCGACCTGCTGACCTACACCTTGGGTGCCGACGGCGTCGTCACCACCAAAGAAGGTATTTGCGGCTGTACCGAGCTGAGCCGCGACGAAGTCGTGGAAGCGATTCGCAGCATGCGCCTCACGACATCGAAGGAAGTCATGAATGTCCTCTCCTGGAAGACAGAGGAAGGCTGCTCCAAATGCCGCCCGGCGTTGAACTACTACCTCGGCATGGCCTGGCCGGAGGAGCACGCCGAAGAGCGGGAATCCCGCTTCGTCAACGAGCGGAACCACGCGAACATTCAAAAGGACGGCACGTATTCGGTCGTACCGCGGATCTATGGCGGCGTCACCTCCCCGGCCGAGCTGAAACGGATCGCCGAGGTCGCCGAGAAATACGACGTGCCGATGGTGAAATTCACCGGCGGCCAGCGGCTTGACCTGCTCGGCGTGAAGAAGGAGGACCTGCCGCGCATGTGGGCCGACCTCGATATGCCGTCCGGCTACGCGTACGGCAAAGCGCTCCGCACGGTCAAAACGTGCGTCGGCAGCACCTTCTGCCGCTTCGGCACCCAGGACTCGATCCAGATGGGGATCGATCTGGAGAAACGGTTCGAGCGGCTGAATACACCGGCCAAGGTCAAGCTGGCCGTATCCGGATGCCCGCGGAACTGCGCGGAGTCCACGATCAAGGACTTCGGCGTCATTGCGATTGACGGCGGCTGGGAGCTGCACGTCGGAGGCAACGGCGGTATCAACGTCCGCGCGACGGAACTGCTGTGCAAGGTAACGACCGGGGACGAAGTGATGGAGTGGGCGGGCGCGTTCCTGCAATACTACCGCGAGGAAGGCAAGTGGAACGAGCGTACGAGCGAATGGGTGCAGCGTGTCGGGCTGGACAGCATCAAAGCCGCGCTGGAGAAGAAGGAAGACCGTGTCGCGCTGAATGAGCGCATCGACAAGACGCTCGGCCTGATGCCTGTCTCTTATACACATCT